>NZ_JAJHUO010000006.1 GCF_020859565.1 Saccharothrix luteola
GATCGCTCCGAACAACACTGACAAGTAATGTCAGTTGTCCAGTAACAATCTCAAAGGAAACCTCTTGACGAGGTTCATAAATTTACTGGCTATTCGGCACGCTGTTGAGTTCTCAAAGAACACGCGCTCACCGTAACTCACCGCCGTGAGGCGACTCGATCCGGGGCTGATGTTCGCCGCGCTCCGTTCCGGTCTCTCTCCGGCCCGTTCCGCGCTGGCAGAGAGAAAGTTACACCCCGCCCAACGCGGAGACAAATCGGGGGTCCGGAGGCACGTCTGTGCAGGTAGTACCCCCTACGGCGACCCTCAAACCGGATCACGTGTGATCGGGACCACTCAGACCAGTTTTCCATGCGGCGTGGACGGCAGGTGCACGGCCACCGACAGCCCTCCGCCGGGCACCGCCATGGCGTGCGCCTGACCCTCGTGAGCTGCGACGGCGGCCCGCACGATGGACAGCCCGAGCCCGGTGCCGGTGCGGGCGGTCCGGTCGGTGCCACCCCGGCGGAACGGCTCGAACAGCTCCTCCACCCGGTCCGGAGCGATGACGGGCCCGGACGACGACACCCGCAGCAACGTCCACTCGGGCCCGCCTTCGGTGCGCACCTCGATCCACCCACCGGGCAGGTTGTGCCGCACGGCGTTCTCCAGCAAGTTCCCCGCGATCCGCTCCAGCAACGCCGGGTCGCCCACGGCGGGCGCCGGCGCCGTCACGAACGAGACCCGCAGCTGGCGCTCCTCCGCCTCCCCCCGCACGGCACGCCACGCGGACTCGACCACGGCGTTGAGGTCCACCGGCTCGCGCACCGCCAACCCGAGCCCGTCCGTGCGCGCGAGCAGCAACAACGCGCTGACCAACTGCTCGGCGCGTTCCGTCGCGGCGCGCACCACCGCCGCCATGCGCCGCAGCTCCGCGTCGTCGGCGTCCGGGTCGGCGAGAGTGACGTCGAGCTCGGTCCGGATCACGGCCAACGGTGTGCGCAGCTCGTGGGAGGCGTTGGCGACGAACCGCCGTTGCGACTCGAACGCCGCCTGGAGCCGGTCGAGCATCTCGTCGAACGTGTCGGCCAGCTCGGCGACCTCGTCCCGAGGACCGGCCAGGCGCAGCCGCTCGCCGAGGGACTCGGCGGACAGCCGACGGGCCGCGTCGGTCACGTCGTGCACGGGCTGGAGCACGCGGCCGGTGATGGTCCACGCGAGCAGGGCCGCCGCGGCGACCACGCAGAGGAAGGCGATCGAGCCGGATCGCAGCACGTCGTCCCGTGCCTGTTCGCCGAGCAGGTCCATCAGCGCGTCGGCGCCGACTTCGCGGCCGTCCACGATCACGGTGCTGCCCTCGGCGAAGCGGGGCGAGGAGGCGATGACCCGGCCGACGAGCAGCCAGCCGAGCAGGAGCAGCAGGCCGCTGACGAACGCGACCAGTCCGGTCGCGAGGAGGGTGAGCCGCGTCCGCAGCCCGGGTCCGCGCCTGCGGGCCAGCTCAGAGTTCAGCGGAACCTGCCGTGGGCACGCGGTAGCCCGAGCCGACCACCGTGTCGATGATGCCCGGTTCGCCGAGCTTCTTGCGCAGCGTCATCACGGTGACGCGGACGGTCGTGGTGAACGGGTCGGCGTTCTCATCCCACACGCGTTCCAGCAGCTCCTCGCTGGAGACCACCGAGCCCTTGGCGGCCAGCAGCACCTCCAGCACGCCGAACTCCTTGCGGGTCAGGTCGACGGGCTGGCCGGCGCGCCGCACCGTGCGGCGGGCCGGGTCGAGCTCGACGTCGCGAGCGGTCAGCAGCGGCGGGGTGGCCGGGGTGGCGCGGCGGGCGAGGGCCCGGACGCGGGCGACCAGCTCGGGAAAGGCGAACGGCTTGGCCAGGTAGTCGTCGGCGCCGAGGGACAGGCCCGCGACGCGGTCGTCCACGCCGGCGCTGGCGGTGAGCATCATGACCCTGGTCAGGGCGCCTGAGCTGAGGATCTCCTTGCAAAGCTCGTCGCCGGACATGCCGGGTAGGTCGCGGTCGAGCACGACCACGTCGTACCGGGTCACGGTCGACTTCTCATGGCCGGTCTCGCCGTCGTAGGCGACGTCGACCGCCATGCCTTCGCGCCGCAGGCCACGCGCGATCGCGTCGGCCAACGGCACCTCGTCCTCGACTACCAGGATCCGCACCCCACAAAGGTGCCACAGATCCCTGAGAAGGTGCTTAGCGTGAAGCTGTCGGTCGGCTGTTGAGGTGCTGTCGACGGTTGGACGAGGCGCGGGTGAAAGATCAGAAGAGTCCTCGCCGGACTGGCAGATCAGCAGGATGACCCCGGGTTGGTGGTTATGCGCCGGGTCCGTTGTTGGTCGGGTTGCGTGTCATCCCACCGACCTCCCTACGGGCTACCAGACGTATCAAGGGGGCGGTCATCAGTGCACGACCGGGTAGGGGACGCACAGCCCCCTTGACACGCGCGGTAGGGCGGAGCCAGGTCGGCGGGATGACACGAAGCCCTCCCTTTGGGAGGGCGACGGCGTGCCAGTGGACCGGTGGGTTAGCGGTTGCGTTCGACGACGACGGTGTTGGCGGATTGCAGGGCGCGTAGTTGGAGCAGGGCGGGGTGGTCTTCGGCCAGGCGGGCGGCGTTGAGGAGGGTGCGCAGCGCCGCTGTCTCGCCGCGGGCGCGTTCGAGGGACGCTCGGGCTTCCGAGCGGGCCAGGAGTTCGGCCAGGGCGGCTTTGCGGAGTTCGGTGGGCATGACGACGTCGCGGACGGCCACTTCGCGCAGGTCGATGCCCAGGTCGGCGGCGCGGGGGGCGACGGCGGCGAGGATCTCGGCGGCGATGGCCTGGCGTGCCGGGTCGACCTCGTCGTGGGCGCGGGTCAGCACGGCGGTGCGCAGCGCGATCTGGGTGGCGAGGTGGAGTTCGACCTCGGGGGTGGCGGCGGCCTGGACGTGCTGGGCGGGGTCGGAGATTGCCCACACCAGGACGAGCGTGACGCGGATCAGGACGCCGTCGGAGGTCGGGATGTCCTGCCAGCCGGGGGTTTGGGACCGGGGGCGGACGTCGAGGTAGCGGACCTGGTGGCGGAAGCTGCGGCGGTGGCGACCCGGGTCGAGGACCTCGACCAGTTTGCCGTGCCTGAAGACCACGCCGCGTTCCCACGGCATGAGTGTGTGCTTCACCGGTCCTCCTCCTGCGTTGCGCGGACCGCGACCCCGGCCTTGGGGCGGTGGGCGGGAGCACGGGGCTCGCAGGGCCCTGCGCCCCGTGGTCGGCCGGGGTCGCGGCTTGGGTGTCGCAACCCGCCGCGTTGGCAACGCGCCTCTCTGAAAGGTCGCCCGGCTGTGATCGCGGGACTCGGGTTCGGCAGTGCCGTCCGAGCCGCTGACCGGGCGGGAGGAGGGTAACCGGGCTACTTCCGGACCGTCGCGCCCATTTCCGCGGGCTCGCCGGCGACGACCCACTCGGTGATGCGGCGGGAGACGTCCTGGGCGGTCAGGCCGATGTCGGAGAGGACCTCGGCGCGTTCGCCGTGCTCCTGGAACGCCTGGGGGATGGCCAGGTCCCGGAGCGGGGTGTCGACGGAGGCGTCGCGGAGGGCGGCGGCCAGCGTCCAGCCGAAGCCGCCGTGGCGGCCGTTGTCCTCGACGGTGACGACCAGGCGGTGGTCGGCGGCGAGGGCGACCAGGTCGTCCGAGACCGGGAAGACCCAGCGGGGGTCCACGACGGTGACGCCGATGCCCTGGTCGGCGAGGCGTTGGGCGGCGGCCAGGCCGAGTTCGCCGAACGCGCCCACGGTGACCAGGAGGACGTCGGAGCCGGAGCGGTGCAGGACGTCGACCGTGCCGATGCGTTCGAGGGCCGGCAGGTCGGGGCCCACCGAGGCCTTCGGGTAGCGGATGACGGAGGGTCCGTCGGAGATGCGGACGGCTTCGCGGAGTTCTTCGCGCAGCGTGGCGGCGTCGCGTGGGGCGGCCACGTGGATGCCGGGGATGAGGCCGCAGATGGACAGGTCCCACATGCCGTGGTGGGAGGCGCCGTCCGGGCCGGTGATGCCGGCGCGGTCGAGGACGACGGTGACGCCCTGCTTGTGCATGGCGACGTCCAGCAGGAGCTGGTCGAACGCGCGGTTGAGGAACGTGGCGTAGATCGCGACGACCGGGTGCATGCCGCCCATGGCGAGGCCGGCGGCGGAGGTCATGGCGTGCTGTTCGGCGATGCCGACGTCGAAGCAGCGCTCCGGGTAGAGGCCGGCGAACTTGTCCAGGCCTGTCGGGCCGCGCATGGCGGCGGTGATGGCGACCAGGTCGGGGCGTTCGCCGCCGAGGGTGGCCATTTCGTCGGCGAAGACGTGGGTCCACGTGCGCTTGGACGGGCCGATGTTCTCGCCGGTGATCGGGTCGATGACGCCGGTGGCGTGCATCTGGTCGGCTTCGTGGTTCTCGGCGGGCGCGAAGCCGTTGCCCTTGCGGGTGACGGTGTGGACGATCACGGGGCCGCCGAAGGACTTGGCGCGGCGCAGGGCCGATTCCAGCACGGCGTGGTCGTGGCCGTCGACGGGGCCGATGTACTTGAGGCCGAGGTCTTCGAACATGGCCTGCGGGCTGAGGGCGTCCTTGATGCCGCGCTTGGCGGCGTGCAGGGCGGCGTAGACGGGCTTGCCGACGATCGGGGTGCCCTGCAGGGCGTTCTTGCCGCGCTCCAGGGCCCGTTCGTAGCCGGGCTGCAGGCGCAGCGACGAGAGGTGGTCGGCCAGTCCGCCGATGGTGGGCGAGTAGGAGCGGCCGTTGTCGTTGACCACGATGACGACGGGTCGGTCCGTGCCGGAGGCGATGTTGTTGAGGGCTTCCCAGCACATGCCGCCGGTGAGCGCGCCGTCGCCGACGACCGCGACGACGTGCCGCCGCTGGCCGCCGAGCTGGTAGGCCTTGGCCAGGCCGTCGGCGTAGGACAGGGCGGTCGAGGCGTGGCTGTTCTCCTCGACGTCGTGCTCGCTCTCGGCCCGGGAGGGGTAGCCGGACAGGCCGCCCTTCTGGCGGAGCGTGTCGAAGCCGTCGCGGCGGCCGGTGAGGATCTTGTGGACGTAGCTCTGGTGACCGGTGTCGAAGACCACCGAGTCGTGCGGTGAGTCGAAGACCCGGTGCACGGCCATGGTCAGCTCGACGACACCGAGGTTCGGACCGAGGTGCCCGCCGGTCCGGGAGACTTTGTCGACCAGGAAACGCCGGATCTCGTCGGCGAGCACGGGCAGCTCGTCAGGTCCCAGCCGTTTCAGCTCCGCCGGTCCGTGCACGGATTCCAGCAGCGTCACTCGCTCCACCTCGCCCTGTGGTTCGGGTCCCCGATTCGTCCGGTCAGTCTACGGACCACAGGCTGAGACGCCTGTCAGCGTGCGGGCGTCAGCAGGGCGATGCATTCCACGTGGTGGGTCATCGGGAACGCGTCGAAGGCCCTGAGCTGGGCCAACTCGTAGCCGTGCTGGGCGAACGCGGCGATGTCGCGGGCCAGGGCTGCGGGGTCGCACGCGACGTAGACCACACGAGCGGGTCGGCTGCGGGCGATCGCGGTCACCACGACCTTGCCCGCGCCCTTGCGCGGCGGGTCGAGGACCACGACGTCGGGCGGCTGGTCGGTGAAGTCGGGTGTCTCGAGCACGGCTTCGGTGCGGCCCGTGTGCCAGCTGATCTGCGGCTGGTCGGAGAGGTTGAGCCGACCGTCGGCGACGGCGCCGTACGACGACTCGACCACGGCGACGGAGCCGCGGTGGCCGACCTGCTCGGCGAGCACGGAGGCGAACAGGCCGACGCCGCCGTAGAGGTCCCAGGCGCGGTCGCCGGGGCGGCAGTCGGCCCAGTCGCCGACGACCTTGGCGAAGGTGTCCGCGGCGGCCGGGTGGACCTGCCAGAAGCCGTCCGCGCGGAGGTTCCACGTGCGGCCGGCGGCCAGTTCGGTGGCCGTGCCGCTGCCTTGCCGCAGGCGGGAGGGGCCGGGGACGGGGCGTCCCCGGCGGATGATCGGCGGACCGATCTCGGTGACGTGCGTCCGGCCGCCCGCGTCGCGGGTGACGACCAGCTCGGACTTCGGCGGCCACGTGCGGTCGACCACGTCGTCCAGGGCGCCGGGGACGGCGATCACGCAGTCGTCCACGGGGACGACCTGGTGGCTGCGGTGGGCGCGGAAGCCGGGGCGGCCGTCCGGGCCGACGGCCATGCGCATCCGGGTGCGCCAGTCCTCCGGGCCGCCGGGCAGGTCCTCGACGATGACCTCCCAGTCGAGCTTGGCCAGGCGGTGCAGCTGCTCGCTGACCACGGCGGCCTTCAGCTCGCGCTGGGCCTGCCACGACGCGTGCTGCCAGTCGCAGCCGCCGCAGAGGCCGGGACCGGCGAACGGGCACGGCGCCTGCACGCGGTCCGGTGAGGCCTCCAGCACCTCGACGGCGTCGCCGCGGCAGAACGAGCCGCCGGTGTCCTCGGTGATCCGCACGACCACCCGTTCGCCGGGCAGTGCGTGCCGGACGAACACGACGCGGCCCTCGTGCCGGGCCACGCAGTGCCCGCCGTGGGCGACCGCGCCGACCTCGACCTCGATCAGCCGCTGCTTCCAGGTCGCCGTCACTTGCCGTCCTTGTCTTGGCCGCGCTTGTCGAGGCCGCGCCGGATCGCGCCGGGCGCGACCACGTCGTCCTTGTCGGTCACCTTCGAGGATGAGGCCAGCTGCCAGGGCACGCTCGTCACCATCACGCCCGGCTGGAACAGCAGCCTGCCCTTGAGCCGCAGCGCGCTCTGGTTGTGCAGGAACTGCTCCCACCAGTGGCCCACCACGTACTCCGGGATGAACACGGTGACCACGTCGCGCGGGTTGTCCGTGCGGACCCGCTTGACGTAGTCCAGGACCGGTTTGGTGATCTCGCGGTAGGGCGACTCGATCACCTTCAGCGGCACCTTGAAGTTCTCCTTCTCCCATTCCCGCACCAGGCGGCGGGTGTCGCCGTCGTCCACGTTGACGGTGACCGCCTCCAGCATGTCGGGCCGGGTCGCCTTCGCGTACGCCAGGGCCCGCAGGGTCGGCATGTGGAGCTTGGAGACCAGCACCATGGCGTGGTTGCGGGCGGGCAGCAGCTTCTGCCGCTCCTGCTGGCGCAGTTCCTCGGCGACCCGGTCGTAGTGCCTGCGGATCGCCGTCATCAGGGCGTAGAGGGCGGCCATCGCGGCGATGGCGATCCACGCGCCGTGGGTGAACTTCGTGATCAGCACGACGACCAGCACGGAGGCCGTGAGCGCGAGGCCGAAGGCGTTGATCGACTGCGACCGGCGCATCCGGCGGCGGGCGTTCGGGTCGGTCTCGGTCTCGAGCAGCCGGTTCCAGTGCCGGACCATGCCGGTCTGGCTCATCGTGAACGACACGAACACGCCCACGATGTAGAGCTGGATGAGCTTGGTGACCTCGGCGTCGAACGCGATGACCAGCACGATCGCCGCGCCGGCGAGGAACACGATGCCGTTGCTGAACGCGAGCCGGTCGCCGCGGGTGTGCAGCTGGCGTGGCAGGTAGCGGTCCTGGGCGAGGATCGAGCCGAGCACCGGGAAGCCGTTGAACGCGGTGTTCGCGGCCAGGACGAGGATCAGCGCGGTGACCGCGGTGATGAAGAAGAAGCCGACCGGGAAGCCCTCGAACACCGCGCCCGCGATCTGGGCGACCATCGTCTTCTGCTCGTAGCCCTCGGGCGCGTTGACCAGCTGGTGCGCCGGGTCCCCGGCCATCTTCACGCCGGTGAGCTGGGCCAGCACGATCAGGCCCATCAGCATCGTGACCGCGATCAGGCCCATCATGAGCAGCGTGGTCGCCGCGTTGCGCGACTTCGGCTTGCGGAACGCCGGCACGCCGTTGCTGATCGCCTCCACGCCCGTGAGCGCCGCGCTGCCGGACGAGAAGGCGCGCAGGACGAGGAACACGAACGCCAGGCCCATGAGGTGGTCGTCCCCGGCCCGCAGCTCCAGGCCCGCGCTCTCGGCGCGCATCTCGTCGCCCAGGACGAGGCCGCGGAACAGGCCGTAGCCGATCATGAACAGGACACCGACCATGAACGCGTAGGTCGGGATGGCGAACGCGCTGCCGGACTCGCGGATGCCGCGCAGGTTGACGGCGGTGAGCAGGACGATCGCGGCGACCGCGAACTCGGCCTTGTGGGTGGCGACGAACGGGATGGCCGAGCCGATGTTCGCCGCCGCCGCCGAGATCGAGACGGCGACCGTGAGGATGTAGTCGACGAGCAGGGCGCTCGCCACGGTGAGGCCCGCTCTGCGGCCGAGGTTGACCGTGGCGACCTCGTAGTCGCCGCCGCCGGACGGGTAGGCGTGCACGTTCTGCCGGTAGCTCGCGACCACCGTGAGCATCACGACGACCACCGCCACGCCGACCCACGGGGCCAGCGCGTAAGCCGACAGGCCCGCCACCGACAGCACGAGGAAGATCTCCTCGGGCGCGTAGGCCACGCTCGACATCGCGTCCGAGGCGAACACCGGCAGGGCGATGCGCTTGGGCAGCAGCGTGTGGGCTAGGCGATCGCTGCGGAAGGGCCTGCCGACGAGGAGGCGCTTGGCCGCGGTTGCGAGCTTGGACACGGGTCGAGAGCGTAAGGGGTGGTGACCGGGCGGGCGTGGTCGTCCGGTCGGCACCGGGTCGCTTGTGACGTGCGTCGCGGGCCCGGGCGGCGGCTTGAACGGGTGGTCACGTGCGTGGCCGGCGAGTTGTTCGCTCAGGTGTTCGAGGCGTTGGGCTGTGCGGGGGCCGCCCGGTCCGGGACGCACCGGTCTCGTTCACTGATCAGGGGCGGTAGGTTCTCCGTAAGCGTCGTTCGGGGAGGCTTTCGTGCACGTGGTGATCATGGGCTGCGGCCGGGTGGGCTCGTCCCTGGCCAAGGCGCTGGAGCGCCTCGACCACCAGGTATCGGTGATCGACAAGGATTCGCAGTCCTTCCGCAGGCTCGGCCCGGACTTCCACGGCCAGCAGGTCGTCGGCAACGGCTTCGACCAGAAGGTGCTGATCGAAGCCGGCATCGAGCGGGCGGGCGCGTTCGCGGCCGTGTCCAGCGGCGACAACTCCAACATCATCTCGGCGCGGGTGGCGCGGGAGACGTTCGGGGTGGAGGCGGTGGTCGCGCGGATCTACGACGAGAAGCGCGCCGCGGTGTACGAGCGGCTGGGCATCCCGACCGTGGCGACCGTGCCGTGGTCCACCGACCGGTTCCTGCGGATGCTGCTGCCCGAGGGCACCGCGACCGCGTGGCGCGACCCGTCGGGCACGGTGGCCGTGCTGCCGCTGGAGCTGCACGAGGACTGGGTCGGGCGCACCGTGCGCGACCTGGAGGAGGCCACCGGGTGCCGGGTGGCGTTCGTGATGCGGTTCGGGACGGGCGTGCTGCCGGACTCGAAGACCGTGCTGCAGGAGGACGACCAGGTGTACGTGGCCGCCCTGTCCGGCACCGTGACCGACGTGGCCGCGGCTGCGGCTCACGCGCCCGAGGAGAGCTGAGTGCGTATCGCGATTGCGGGTGCCGGCGCGGTGGGTCGTTCCATCGCGGCCGAGCTGGTGTCCGACGGGCACCAGGTGATGCTGATCGAACGTGACCGCACGCACTTCGAGCCGCACACCGTGGAGCAGGCCGAGTGGGTGCAGGCCGACGCGTGCGAGCTGTCGTCGTTGGAGGACGCCGGCATGCAGCTGTGCGACGTGGTGATCGCCGCGACCGGTGACGACAAGGTCAACCTGGTGGTGTCGTTGCTGGCGAAGACCGAGTTCGCGGTGCGGCGCGTGGTGGCGCGGGTGAACGACCCGGCGAACGAGTGGCTGTTCACCGAGTCGTGGGGGGTGGACGTGGCCGTGTCGACGCCGCGCATCCTGTCCGCGCTGGTGGAGGAGGCCGTGACGGTCGGGGACGTGGTGCGGCTGATGACGTTGCGCCAGGGTCAGGCCAACCTGGTGGAAATCACGCTTCCGGGTGACACGCCGTTGGCGGGGTCCCCGGTGAACGGCCTGGCGCTGCCGCGGGATGCCGCGCTGGTGACCATCCTGCGTGGCGGCCGGGTCATCGTGCCGACGCCGGACGACACCCTGGAGGGTGGGGACGAGCTGCTCTTCGTGGCGGCGGCGGACGTGGAGCAGGAGATCCGTTCGGCTCTGGGTTACTGACGCTCGGTTCGTTCCCGGGCGGCTGGGTTGTCTACAGGCGGTCGGGTTGTCCACAGGCGGCGGCGAGCAGCTCGTTTCCGTCAGCGCCGGCCGGCAGGATAAAAGCAGGGGTCCCGTTGGCGAGGACCCCTGCGGAGCACTCGGTGGCTACCGCAGGTCAGGCCGTTGACGGCGTCGTCCGGACGGCGGGCGTCATCGCGGGCGGTCGATCGCGCCGAATGCCGTTTTGCCGCGCGTCATGATGTCCACCGACACGATGAGCTGGGCCTCAGCCAAGAGGTTGGCGCGCTCCTGCGAACCGAGCGGCCACTGGCGTGCGGCGTCCAGCAGGTTCTGCGCGATGTCGACCGTGGTGGGTTCCTTGTCGAAGAACTTCACGCGACCCCTCCGAAGACGGTTGGCCATACGACGTGCGTGAACGCATCGACGATAGCGACCGGCGCGGATCGGTCCTGCCCCACCGGGCCTGCTGACGTGCCGCAGAACCGGTGGGGTGCAGGTCGGAGGGGTTATCTGTCCTCGGCCCGGGCGGGTGCCGGGTGGGGGTGGTCGGTCGACGTGTCGAGCAGTTGGTCGTAGATGTTCGGCTCGCCGTCGGCCTCGGCCTTGGCGCGGAGGCGTTCCTCGGCTGCCCGGTTCTCCTCCTCCTCGCGGGCGAGGGTGGCTTTCAGGCGCTTGTCCGAACGGCGCACCGCCCAGACCGTGGCGATCAGCGCCACCGCCATCAGCGGGTAGCCCATGGCCAGGCGCGCGGCCGCCAGCCAGCCCACCGACGCCTCGTCGTACAGCCACCGCTGCACCACGAACCGCGCCAGGAAGACCAGCGCCCACACGAGGGTGGCGATGTCGTAGTCCCGGACGCTCGCCTTGTCCTTGCGCCACGCCTGGCCCTGGCCGTTGAGGAACGACCAGATCACGCCCGCGAGAGGCCACCTGACCAGGATCGACAGGATGAACCCGCCGCCGTAGACGAGGCTCTGCCAGATGCCGAACAGGAAGAAGCCCTTGGCGTCCCCGGTCCGGTAGGCGATGAAAGCGGCGATGCCGACGCCGAAGACCGCCGAGACGGCCGGCTGCACCGAGCCCTTGCGCATGGCCAGCACGATGCCGATCGCGACCGAGAACGCCAGCGCGCTCCAGATCGCGGGCATGAGCCCGGCGAAGGCGTTGACCAGCACGAACACCACGACGGGCAACGAGGAGAACAGCAGGCCGCTCACGCCGCCCATCTGCTCGAGGAGGGTGGGCTGCTTCTCGGACTCGTTCGCTTGTGTCATGAAGCGTTCTGCAACTCGTAGTAGGGGTTGTAGAGCACCTTGCGCCCGTCGCGCACCGCGATCCGGCCTCTGGCCTTGATGGTGCGCCCCGGCTCGATGCCCGCGATCCGACGACGGCCCAGCCAGACCAGCGTCACGCCCTCGGTGCCGTCGTACAACTCCGCCTCCAGGGTGGCCGCGGCGTCACGGGGGCACAGCTCCACGCTGCGCAACCGGCCCAACACCGTCACCTCTTGCCCGGACTTGCAGTCGCACGCTCGGATGGCCCCGACGGCCTCGGCTTTTCGAGACAGGTCGTCGGCGTCCAACTCGCTGACGTCGGTGGTCAGCCGACGCACGAGGCGGCGCCAGTAGCCACCCCCAGTACCAGTCATCCCCGACTCCTGGAATGCGCGGGGCCTCGACGACGAAGCCCGTCCAACAGCCAGCGTAACCGGGTGCACCCGACCGGGTATCCGACTGGGGGAGGATCTGACGTCATGAGGTCGTCACGTGCCGTTCTGCTGCCGGGCACCGCGTCCGACGAGGTGTTCGTCTCCTCGGTGTTCGCCCGCCCGCTGGCCGAGGCCGGGTTGGTGCTTGTCGCACCCCCGTCACGGGGCGTCCAGGAGCACGTGGAGGCGTTGGACGCCGCCTGGGACGGCACGCCGCTGGTCGTGGGCGGGGTGTCGCTGGGCGCGCACGTGGCGGCGGCGTGGGCGGTGCGGCACCCCGAGCGGTGCGCCGGGCTGCTGGTGGCGCTGCCCGCCTGGAACGGCGCGGCGGACGGCGCGCCCGCGGCGGCCGCGGCACGGGCCAGCGCCTCGGTGGTGGAGTCGGAGGGCGTCGAGGCCGCGTTGACCGGCGTCGACGGGTGGCTCGGCGACGAGCTGCGGCGGGCCTGGCCCCGGTTCGGCCCGCGGCTCGCCGACGTGCTGCGGGAGGCCGCCGGGTCGTCCGCGCCGACGTTGGCCGAGCTGGGCCGCCTCACGGCGCCGGTGGGGGTCGCGGCCTGCACCGACGACCCCGTTCACCCGTTCGAAATCGCCCGGGCGTGGGTCGGAGCGCTCCCCCGTGCCGCTCTGCGCACGACGACGCTGGCGGCGTTGGGCGCGGACCGGGAGTCCCTGGGCCGCGCCGCGCTCGACGCCTACCGCTGCGCGGCGGTGGCGGGTTAGCCCTGCTGCTGTGCCTGGATGTGCCGGGCGATGGCCTCGGGCAGCTCGATCGGCAACGGCGTGCGCACCGGCATCGCCTGCTCGCCGCGCACCACGACCGTGTCCCGCATCAACGCGTAGAGGGCCTCGGTCGCCTTGAAGCTCTGCTCTTCGGTCGGCGCCGCCGCGATGCCCCGCAGCATCCAGCGCGGCCCGTCCACGCCGACCACCCGCAGGTGCACCTCGTTGTTGCGGGCGGTGATCTCCTCGCCCCACTCGCCGTTCTCCCGCAGGATCCGGAAGCCGTCGCTCTTGAACTGGGCGATCATCTCGCCGCTCACGTCCGGCCACAGCCGGTCCTGCTTCGGCGCGGCGAACGCGCTCACGGTGAGCTGGCCGACGGTCGTCAGCAGGTGCACCGCCCGCACCGCGCCCGCCGGGTCCATCTCCACCTGCAGCTGCACGCCCTCGGGCACGGGCAGCCGGATCGAGCCGAGGTCCAGCCGGTTCAGGCCGTCGTCCGGGGCCCGCGTCGAGTCGAACGGCCCCTCCTCGGCCTCCTCGGCGGCGTCGAACTCGACCTCGGGTTGCGCCGTCCCCCGGTTCGCGGAGTGCCTACCGCGCTTGCGGCGCTTTCCGAACATCGCCTTCACCCCTCCGTCCGGGCGAGCACGTCGTGCCCGCCTGTAGAGCCGTAGCCGCCCGCGCCCCGTGCGGAGTCGGGCAGCTCGTCGACTTCGCGGAACACCGCGTGCTCCACCTTCTGCACCACCAGCTGGGCGATCCGGTCACCGCGCGTCAGCACTACGGGCTCGCGCAGGTCGTGGTTCACCAGGCACACCTTGATCTCGCCCCGGTAGCCCGCGTCGATCGTGCCCGGGGTGTTGACCACGCTCAGGCCGACGCGCGCGGCCAGGCCGGAACGCGGGTGCACGAACCCCGCGTACCCCTCCGGCAACGCGATCGCGACACCAGTGCCTACCACCGCCCGCTCCCCCGGTTCGATCACCACGTCGGTGGTGGTCACCAGGTCGGCGCCGGCATCACCCGGTCGGGCGTAGGCCGGGAGCGGCACGGCGGGATCGAGCCGGGACAACAGGACCTCGACGCTGGGCACGGCGCGCGAGACTACCCTGGTGGCGTGAGCGAGACTGCTGTGACCGCCCCGATCGCGTTCCGCGAGCGGTTGTACGTGCCCTGGTGGGGTTGGCCGCTGCCGCTGGCCGCGGCCGTGCTGCTGGCCGCCGAGATCCACATGGGGTTCCCCGGCGTGCGGTCGTGGCTGCCGTACGTGATCACGGTGCCGCTGGCCGTGCTGCTGATCGTGCGGATGGGCTCGGCGAAGGTCGAGGTGTCCGGCGGCGAGCTGCGGGTCGCCTCGGCGCACGTGCCGCAGGACCTGCTCGGCGAGGTCGAGGTGTTCGACTCGAAGAGCAAGCGGAAGGCGATGGGCCCGAACCTGGACCCGATGGCGTTCGTCACCCACCGGGGTTGGGTCGGGCCGATGGTGAAGGTCGAGCTGCGCGACCCCGCGGACCCGACGCCGTACTGGCTGTTCAGCGTGCGTTCGGCGGAGGAGCTGGCGGTCCTGCTGCGCGATCGGTGACGTGGATCGGCAACGGGACCGGGCGCCACCCCGGCGGTGGGGGTGAGCGCCCAGGTCTGGTCGTAGGTGCGTGTTCGGTCGTGCCCGGGTGCCGGTCGTGCGGTGCCTTGCGGTGGTGCTGGTCGTGCGGGTTCGTGCCCGGTGGACGTGCCTCAGGCGCAGTCGCGGCAGATGTACTGGCCGTTGACTTCCTCGGCCAGCCTGCTGCGGTGGTGCACCAGGAAGCACTTCGAGCACGTGAACTCGTCCGCCTGCTTCGGCAGGACCTTGAACGTGAGCTCCTCACCGGACAGGTCGGCGCCCGGCAGCTCGAAGTTCTCGGCGGTCGCGTCCTCGTCGATGTCGACGACCCCGGACTGCGTTTCATTGCGCCGCGCCTTCAGCTCCTCGAGGGAGTCCTCAGCGAGTTCGTCCGCCTCGCTGCGACGCGGTGCGTCGTAGTCGGTCGCCATACTTCTTTCACCCCTGCGGTCAACGGAGACTGTTCGTGTCGCTGGTTAACGCACCAGCGCCCCTATTTGTGCCCTCCGTCCCCAGTGACGGAGGTCTCGCTCGCGCGGCCGGGCGCCAACCCCCTGTTCGTCGACGCTTCCAGGTGTCCGGCAGTGCGCGGAGCGCCGAGAGGGTAGCTCATCGATCGGGCGGTCGCGCAGCGGGTTCCCCCTAATTGAGCAGACGGGTGACAGGCCCTTCACACGCTGGCCAGATAGGCTTGGACGGGCACCACCCACCCGGTCCTCCCGTGCTCCGCCGCCAGACCAGGGCGTTGACCGTCCGCGACCGGGTGATCGCACCCCGCTACAACCCCGCCCGAGGCGCGGGGCGGCGGGGCGCGGCATAGCCTGATCACTGTCAACACTGCGCCAGGGGAGGTCGACGGACGTGGGACGACCCGGTACGGGGAGCGGCGGGTCGTCGCGGTACCGCAAGCGGCGACCGTTGCCGGCGCTCGTCCTGTTCCTGGTGCTCGCCGTGACCGCCGTCGTGGTGTGGAACCGCGTGCTGACGGACGCGGGCGACGTGGACGCGGCGATCAAGTGCAACCCGCCCGGCGGTGTGCCCGCGCCGTCGTCGGGCGCGCCCGTCGCGCCCGCGGCCGAGCCCGCGCCGCCGTTGGGGACGGTGCTGGCGCACGACGCCCTGGACCGGACCGACCCGGTGCCGGTCGGCGGCGTGCAGTTCCGGGTGTTCAACGCGAGCACGCAGCGCAACCAGGCGCGGTTCGTGGCGACGACGTTGACCGAGCTGGGCATGAAGCAGGCGGCCGAGCCGGGCAACGACCCGGTGTACCCGGCGCAGGACATGGACTGCCGCGGCCAGATCCGGTTCGGTGCGCCCGGCGCGGGCGCGGCGCGGACGTTGAGCCTGGTCGAGCCGTGCCTCGAGCTGGTGCGCGACGAGCGCCAGGACGCGACGGTGGACGTGGCGATCGGGCAGAAGTTCAGCGAGGTGAAGCCGAACAGCGACGCCCGCAAGGTGCTCGACCAGCTCGCCGAGTGGGCGATGCAGCAGCCGGAGCAGCAGGGCGGCCAGGCGGCCGAGGGCTCGACGCCGCTGGCGCTGAACGCCGACAACCTCAAGGCCGCCCGCGACACCGCCTGCTGACCGCTTCGCCCCGCGCGTGTCGAACCTCCAGCGCCCGCGTGTCGAACGTTCAGGACCCCCGAGTTCAACGTTCCGGACGTTCGACACGCGGGACCTGAGCGTTCGACACGCGCGTTCGGTCAGACCTTACCGAAGCCGCACTCCACGAGAGCGGTGAACAGGGCGTCCGCGATGCCCGGCGCGGCGGCGAAGACGGCGTCCCCGCCCAGCTCCGGAGCTTCACCCGGGAGGTGGACGACCGCGCCCGCCTCACGGGCCAGCAGCGCGCCCGCCGCCCAGTCCCACCGACCGAGGCCGTGCTCGGCGTAGGCGTCCAGCCTGCCCGCCGCCACCGCGCACAGGTCCAACGACGCCGCACCGGCCCGCCGCATGTCCCGCACCCTGGTCGCCAGGCCCGCCCACGCGTCCGCCTGCCGCTGCCGCCGCTCCGCCTGGTAGGCGAAGCCGTAACCCAAAAGGGACAGATCCAATCGGGTGGCGTCGGAGACCCGGAGCCGCCGACCGTCCAACCAGGCCCCGCCGCCCCGCGCCGCCGTCCACACCCGACCGCTGACGGGCTCCACCACCGCCCCCGCCACGGACACGCCGTCGACCTGCGCGGCGATCGACACGGCGTACTGGGGGATGCCGTAGAGGTAGTTCACGGTGCCGTCGATCGGGTCGACGACCCAGGTCAGGCCCTCGACGGCGGCACTGCCGCCCTCCTCCTCCCCGATCACGGGCTCACCCGGCCGCAACTCGGCGAGCCGCGCCCGGACGAGCTGTTCGGACGCGTGGTCGGCCGCGGTCACCACGTCGGTGGCGCTGCTCTTGGTGTCGACATCGGTCAGGGCGGCATCGCGGGTCGTCACCACCAGCTCGCCCGCCTCGCGGGCCACGAGCACGGCGACATCGACCAATGAGCGCGGATCGAAACGCAACTGTTCCTCCTGCGTCACTCTCACGGGACTATCGGAGAACTGCAGGCTAATGTCTGCGGCCACGGTTACTGAATCGAGTAGGAAGGGCCACGGGGATGGGCATGACCCGCGGGTTCGGCGTGGACATCGGCGGTTCCGGCATCAAGGGCGGGCTCGTGGACCTCGAAGCGGGGGCGCTGGACGGTGAGCGCCTGCGCATCACCACGCCCCAGCCGTCGACCCCGGACGCGGTCGCCGACGTGGTCGCCGAGATCGTCGAGAAGTTCAACTGGGACGGTCCCGTCGGCGTCACCCTGCCGTGCGTGGTGAAGCACGGCGTCGCGCACTCCGCCGCGAACGTCGACAAGGCGTGGATCGGCACGGACGCCGCCGCGCTGTTCGCCGAACGGCTCGGCCGACCGACCGACCAGGTCGTCGTCCTCAACGACGCCGACGCCGCCGGCATCGCCGAGATGCGGTTCGGCTCCGGCGTCGACCGGGACGGGCTGGTGGTCCTGCTGACGTTCGGCACCGGCATCGGCAGCGCCCTGTTCCTCGACGGCAAGCTCGTGCCCAACACCGAGTTCGGCCACCTCGAGGTCGACGGCCACGACGCGGAGAAGCGCGCCGCGGCCTCGGTGAAGGAGGACAAGGGCCTGACGTGGGCCGAGTGGACGCCCCGCGTGTCCCGGTACATCAACGTGCTGGAGGACCTGATCTGGCCGGACCTGGTCATCGCGGGCGGCGGGGTCAGCAAGAAGGCGGAGAAGTGGCTCCCGCTGCTCGAGGTGCGCACCGAGGTGGTGGCCGCCGCGCTGAAGAACGACGCGGGCATCGTGGGCGCCGCCGTGGCCGCCGCGCAAGGTCTCCGGCACTGATTTCCGCAGCGTTCCACCTGCGAGAACGCGTGCCGGACCACCTCGGATGACGCCGGGGGGCAACGGCACGCGATTCTCGTCGTTACAATGGAACGGTGCCCCGCTGACGAACGATCCGGCGGGGGATCCCCCGTACTCAGGCGACCGAGGTTCGCGCCCTTCGGTCGACCTTGATCGACAGTCGCGAAAGGGCGTACGTGGCAGCCGCGAAGACGACTCAGGCAGCTAAGGCTGACGCCGAGGAGACGCCCAAGGCCACCTCGGCGAGGAAGGCCCCGGCGAAGAAGCCGGCGGCGAAGACCGCCGCGGCGGGGAAGACGGCCACGCGGGCGCCGCGCAAGACGGCCGCCAAGGCCGCCGCTGCCGCGCCTGGCAAGGTGAAGAAGGACGGCGAGGAACCCGAGGACCTGGAAGGCGCTCCAGACGCCGAAGACCTGGTCGACGACGTCGAGTTGATCGACGAGCCGGTCGAGGAGGAGCCCGCCGAGGAGGAGGCCAAGCCCGGCGAGGGCGACTTCGTCTGGGACGAGGAGGAGTCGGAGGCCCTGCGGCAGGCCCGCAAGGACGCCGAGCTCACCGCCTCCGCCGACTCGGTCCGCGCCTACCTCAAGCAGATCGGCAAGGTCGCCCTGCTCAACGCGGAGGAGGAGGTCGAGCTCGCCAAGCGCATCGAGGCCGGCCTCTACGCCGCCGAGCGGGTGCGCCGCGCCGAGGACGAGCAGGAGAAGCTGACCCCGCAGATGCGCCGCGACCTGCGGTGGATCGTGCGGGACGGCGAGCGGGCCAAGAACCACCTGCTGGAGGCGAACCTCCGGCTCGTGGTGTCGCTGGCCAAGCGCTACACCGGTCGTGGCATGGCGTTCCTGGACCTGATCCAGGAGGGCAACCTCGGCCTGATCCGCGCGGTGGAGAAGTTCGACTACACCAAGGGCTACAAGTTCTCCACGTACGCGACGTGGTGGATCCGCCAGGCGATCACCCGCGCGATGGCCGACCAGGCCCGCACCATCCGCATCCCGGTGCACATGGTCGAGGTCATCAACAAGCTGGGTCGCATCCAGCGCGAACTGCTCCAGGACCTGGGCCGCGAGCCCACCCCGGAGGAGCTCGCCAAGGAAATGGACATCACCCCGGAGAAGGTGCTGGAGATCCAGCAGTACGCCCGGGAGCCCATTTCGCTCGACCAGACGATCGGCGACGAGGGCGACAGCCAGCTCGGTGACTTCATCGAGGACTCCGAGGCCGTGGTGGCGGTGGACGCGGTGTCGTTCACGCTGCTGCAGGACCAGCTGCAGTCGGTGCTGGCGACGTTGTCCGAGCGCGAGGCGGGTGTGGTGCGGCTGCGGTTCGGCCTCACCGACGGCCAGCCGCGCACGCTGGACGAGATCGGCCAGGTCTACGGCGTGACGCGCGAGCGGATCCGGCAGATCGAGTCGAAGACGATGTCGAAGCTCCGGCACCCGTCGCGGTCGCAGGTGTTGCGCGACTACCTGGACTGACCCCGGGCTGGAGATCACGCTGAGCCAGGACCCCTCGACCGTTCGGTCGAGGGGTCCTGGTCTTTGTGCGCTTCTTCACTCGAACGACCGCTGCCATCGATCACTCTCCGTGGTGTCCCGGGTGGGGCGCGGCCGCCGGGGGCGGTCACGGGGAGCTCCGAAGCAGGGGGAACTCCATGAGTGAACGTCGCACTGAAGCACGCCTTTCGCGCCTGGCGTCGGCCGAGGCGTTGGACCGGCAGCCGTGGCCGGAGCACGTCAACAACGGCGAGGAGGGCGACTACCCGCACGTCGCCAACTACAGCAAGGGCCTGCCGCACGACGAGGCGGGCGAGGTGCGCCCCGAGGCGTACAACACGCTGCTCAGAGCCCTGTCCACGGGTCGGTCGGAGGACTTCGAGCGCATCCCGCTCGGTCGGGGCGTCAAGCTCACCAACCCGCAGGCCGGCCTGGCGTTCGACCTGGAGGGCCCGGACCCGCGGTCGCTGGCCCTGCCGCCCGCGCCGCGCATCGACAGCGCGCGCAACTCCGCCGAGGCGGTCGAGCTGTACTGGATGGCGCTGACCAGGGACGTCCCGTTCGACCAGTACGACCGGCACCCTTGATCGCGCAGGCGGCCGACGAGCTGTCGCGGTTGAGCGACCACCGGGCGCCGAAGGTGGACGGCCGCGTGACGCCCGCGACGATCTTCCGCGGCGGCACGCGCGGCGACCTGCGGGGACCGTTCCTGTCGCAGTTCCTGCTGCGCGACATCCAGTACGGCACGCTGCGCATCCCGCAGCTGCACGACACGGTGCGGCCGGACCGCGACTTCCTGACCGACTTCGACGCGTGGCGCGCGGTGCAGGAGGGCGCGACCACCAAGCCGATCAAGCGACGCGGGCGTTGAAGGCGATGTGGTTTTAGAAGTGGTACGTGCACCGCAGGCTGCGGCCGGAGGCGTTCGGCGGTCGGGTCCACGCGCACCTGTCCGGGATGCGCGACTACTCCGTGATCGACCGCGAGGTGCTGGACTCGGAGGCGGTCAAGCTCTCCTACGAGAAGCACGGCTCGTACCTGCTGCCGCAGGCGTTCCCGGAGGGCTCGCCGACGCACCCGTCGTACCGCTCGGGTCACGCGACCGTCGCCGGGACGTGCGTCACGGTGCTGAAGGCGTGGTTCGACGAGTCCTGGGTGCTGCCCGACCCGGTCGTGGCCAACGCCGACGGCACGGCCCTCGTCCCCTACACCGGCGGCGAGCTGGACAAGGTGGCGGCGAACATCGCGACCGCCCGGAACATGGCGGGCGTGCACTGGCGGACCGACTTCACCGAGTCCGTGCTCCTGGGCGAGGCGGTCGGCATCGGGATCCCGCGGGAGCACGTCCGGGTCAACCACGAGGACGCGTCGTTCGGCCTGACCCGGTTCGACGGGCTCCGCCTGACCATCTGAACGGGCGGTGGAACGGCCCGTGAACCGGACGGATCATGTCCGGATCGTGGAACGCGGGGCCGTGTTCGCTCTGGGCTGACCAAAGTGTTACCCGTCACACCGGCGAGGTCCGAGGACCGCCCTTCTGGAGCATCAAGGGTGCGTCGAACGCCGTATCCGCAGGTCGGAAATCCGTTGGCACGACAGCGGAACGTGAGCACGGGCGGATCGAACCGGTGGAAACGGCAGGTTCCGACCACCCGGGCGCCGGGTAAATGAGGAGTGACGCGGGTCGCCACGGTCAGGGGAACACTGACTTCCGCCCGAACGTCTGCAAGAGTGAAGGCAGCGAACACGGCGCACCCGCCAGATGCGAAGTGGTCGCAGCTAGGTGTGAGGGCACCGATCCCCGGTGCCGGGACGGAGGGAGATTTCCATGACTACGACGCTCACCCGCCCCGCGTTGACCGCTGCCGACCGCTGCGACCGCTGCGGGGCTGCTGCCCAGGTTCGCGCCGTGCTCCCCTCCGGGGGCGAGTTGCTGTTCTGCGGGCACCACGCCCGTGAGCACAGCACCAAGCTGCGTGAGCTCGCTGCCGAGTTGCAGCAGGGCTGAACACCACGAGTCCCCGCACGGGGCTCGTAGCACCCTAGCCGTCCGGGGCGGGGATCCGAGAGGATCCCCGCCCCCCTCATTTTCGGCGTCACGCTCGCCGTGGTTCCGCCGATACTCCTGGTGACGGGTGCGGACGGGAGTTGGTGCGTGGTGATCGAGTCGGTTGACCTCGTGGTGGCGGCGTTGGCCGCCGGTGCGGCGGCGGGCGTGACGGACACGGCCTCGGCCGCCGTGAAAGACGCTTACCAGGGCCTGAAGTCGCTGACACGGCGCGCGTTGCGCCGGGGTGGGGTGGCCGAGGAGCCGACCGACCCCGAGGAGTTGAAGGCCGCTCTGACGGCCGCGGGCGCCGGGTCGGACGTCGAACTGGTCGCGGCGGCGCGCGAGGTGCTGGCGCTGGCGGACCCGGAAGGCGCGGCCAAGTACCGCGTCGACGTGCACGACAACCAGGGCGTGCAGGTCGGCGACGGCAACACGATGACGCTGAACTTCGGCGACAAGTAGCTCCGCCGTGGAAGTCCACGACAACGTCGGCGTGCAGGTCGGTGACGGGAACACGCAGTACCTCCAGCTGCCCCCGGCAGCCCCGGTGACGTGGCCCGTGCGGGTCGGCGTGCTGCCGCCGGTCGCGGACCGGTACCAGCACCGGGCAGCCGAGGCCGAGCTGTCCGGAAAGTCCGCGGTGCTGTCCGGTCTGGGCGGTGTCGGCAAGTCCCAGTTGGCGGCGCGTCACGCGCACGCGGTGTGGCGGGACGAGTCGGTCGACCTGGTGGTGTGGATCGCCGCCGTGACGCGGGTCGCCGTGATCAGCGCCTACGCGGACGCGGCCGGTCGGGTCCTGCGCGACGCCGGTGGCACGCCCGAGGACGCGGCGGCCGCCTTCCAGACGTGGCTCAGCTCGACCGACCGGCGGTGGCTGGTCGTCCTGGACGACGTGCAGGACCCCGCCGACCTCAAGGGCCTGTGGCCGCCGAGCAGCCCGACCGGCCAAGTGGTCGTGACGACCCGGCGCCGTGACGCCGCGCTGTCCCGCGATGATCGCCGGTTGGTCGAGGTGGGCGTGTTCACCGAGGCCGAGTCGCTGGCCTACCTGACCGCGAAGCTCCCCGGTCACGACCAGCTCCCGGCCCTGGCGGACGACCTGGGCCACCTGCCGCTGGCCTTGGCTCAGGCGGCGGCGTTCATCGCGGACAAGCCGCTGCTCACCGTCGCCGACTACCGCAAGCGCTTGGCCGACCGCCGTTCCCTGGCCCAGGTGCTGCCGACGGAAGGCGAACTGCCCGACGAGCACCGGGCCACGGTCGCGGCGACCTGGTCGTTGTCGATCGAACGCGCCGACGCGCTGCGCCCGGAAGGACTCGCGCGGCCACTGCTGGAGATCATCAGCCTGCTCGACCCGGCGGGCACCCCGGTCGCCGTGCTCACGGCCGGCAACGTCCTGGCGTCCCTGGTCGTCGACGCCGACGACGTCCACGACGCTCTCGGGTGCCTGCACCGGCTGAGCCTCATCACGCTCGACACCGGCACGATCCAGGCGCACGCGCTGCTCCAACGCGCCGTCCGCGACACCATCGGGCCGTCACGCATCACTCCCCTGGCCCACCTCGCCGCGGACGCCCTTCTGCTGACCTGGCCGGGGTACGAGGCGAACAGCGCGCTGGCCGGCAGCTTGCGGTCGGCGGCGGCAGCCCTCCACAGGAACACCGCACCGGCGCTCTGGGAGCCCAGGGGACACGCGATCCTGATCCACGCGGGCAGGTCCACGGGCGAGGCGGGCCTGTACACCGACGCCATCGACTACTTCCGCGAGCTGCGACGACAGGCGGAGCACCACCTCGGGCCCGACCACGAGGACAGCTTGAACGCGCGCAACGAGATCGCCACCTGGAGCGGCCGGGCGGGGCGGCACGACGAGGCCGTCGCCGAGGACGAGCGGTTGGTGGCCGACACGACCCGGGTCCTGGGCCCCGACGACGTGAACACCCTCGCCGCGCGCAGCAACCGCGCGCACTGGCGCGCCGAGGCCGGCGATCAGGCGGGTGCGATCGCGGAGCTCGAACGGATCCTCTCCCACCGGATCGAGGTCCTGGGCCCCGACCACCAGCACACCCTCGGCACCCGGCACAACCTGGCCGGGTGGCGAGCCGCGGCGGGTGACCACGCGGGGGCGATCGCCGAGTTCGAACGGGTGGTGGCCGACCACGTCCGCGCGCTCGGGCCCGACCACCCGCAGACCCTCACCGCCCGCTACAACCTGGCCGCGTGGCGCGGGATGGCGGGCGAGCACGGTCGGGTCGTCGGCGAGTTCGGCCGGCTCGTCGTCGATCGCGGGCGCGTCCTGGGCGTCGACCACCCCGACACCCTCATGACCCGGTTCAACCTCGCGCTCGCCCGCTTGAAGTCCGGGGACCTCGCGACCGCGTTGGTCGAAACGCGGGAACTGCTCGCCGACCACGTCAGGGTGCTCGGGCCCGACCACCCCGACACGGTGATCATCGGACGAGCGGTCCGGGAGTGGTCAGACCTCGCCCAGGACGGGCTCGAAGGCCAGCTCGGCGGCGCCGATGAGCTTGGCGTCACGACCGAGGGGCGAGGAGACGATCCTGGTGCCGCCGACCGCGCGTGACACCAGCGACCGCTTCTGCACGGCGCGCCGCAGCTGGTCCACCAACGACTCCGGCAGCGCCGTGAACAAGTCGCCCAGCACCACCAGTTCCGGCCCGAGCATGTTGACCACCGTGATCAGCCCCATGGCCAGCCACTCGGTGAACTCCCCCAACCGGTGCGCGACGCTGTCCGGCGAACCGGCCAACGACCGCAGCTCCGCCACCACCGTGCCGCGCGGCGCGTCCTCGGGCAGGGCCAGCGCACGGCACAGCGCCGCCTCGCCGACCTCGGTCTCCCAGCAGCCCTGGCAGCCGCAGTAGCACCGGCGGCCACCGGGGCGCACGACCATGTGCCCCAGTTCGCCGACGTACCCGCCGGTGCCGCGCAGCGGGCGGCCGCTGGAGATCACGCCGCCGCCGATGCCGACGTCGGCGGAGATGTAGACCATGTCCGACGAACCGCGGGCCGCGCCGCGCACGTGTTCGGCCAGCGCGCCCAGCTCGGCGTCGTTGCCGACCTGGACGGGGACCTTGAGCACCGACGACAGCCGTTCGCCCAGCGCCACGTCGGTCCAGTGCAGGTTCGGCGCCTCGTGCACGAGACCGTCGGCACGGCGCACCACACCGGGCACGGAGACGCCGACGCCGACCGCCTGCACGTCGAGCTCGTCGGCCAGGAGCTTGGCCGAGTCGGCGATGTGCGTGATCACCTCGCCGGGGTCGCGGGACCGGTGGTGCAGGTTCCACGAGTCCCGGCCGAGGATGTCGCCGCCGAGGCCGACCATGGCCATCGCCACCTGCTCGACGCGGATGTCGATGGCCATCACCACGGCCGCGTGCGGCTGCGGCAGCACGAGCAGGGACGGCCGGCCGGCGCCGGAGCGCTGCGCCGGCACGCGTTCGGCGACCACGCCGGACTCGGCCAGGCCGTCCACCAGGGCTTTGATCGTGCTGCGGTTGAGGCCCAGCTCAGCCGCGAGCGAGGCCCTGGTGGAGGGCCCGTCCACATGGAGTCGGCGCAGCAGCGCCGTCCTGTTGTGCCTGCGTACCTCGTCGGGTCGGGCTCCCGCGGTCGGTGTGCTCACGTCAGCGGACGGCGGACGCCGCCCGGCGGCGGGACAGCGCGTCGACGCTCGCGGCCAGGAGCAGCACGAGGCCGGTCACGATGAACACCACGGCGGCGGGCTGGTCGAGCAGGCCCATGCCGTTCTGGATGATCGCGAGCACCGCGCCACCGATCACCGCGTCGCGCAGCTTGCCCTTGCCGCCGAACAGCGACGTGCCGCCGATCACGGCCGCGCCGACCGCCATCAGCAGCGTGTTGCCGCCACCGGCGTTCGGGTCGACCGAGCCGACCTTCGAGGAGTAGACGATCGCGCCGATGGCCGCCATGGTGGAGGCGATCACGAACACGCTCATCCGGATCTGCGCCACGTTGATGCCGGCGCGGCGGGCGGCTTCCTGGTTGCCGCCGACGGCGTAGACGTGCCGGCCGTAGCGGGTGCGTTCGAGCACGAACGTGCCGATGACCAGCAGCACGAGGACGATCGGCACCACGAACGGCACACCGGTGATCACCACGAGGTCGCTCTTCGAGCGGTTGAGCGTCAAGGCGTAGGTGGCCACCGCGCCCAGCACCAGGACGATGCCGACCTTGATCAGCACGATCGGGGTCGGCGACGCGACCAGGCCGCGGCGCAGCCTGCTGAAGTGGCGGCCGAGCACGACCGCCGCGTACCCGCCTGCGGCGATGACGAACAGCGCCCACGAGCCGGCGGTGCTCAGGTTGCCGTTGGCGACGTTGAAGATCACGTCGTCGCGCAGGCCGAGCGTGCCGCCCTCGCCGATGAACTGGAGGATGACGCCGCCCCAGGCCAGGAACAGCGCCAGCGTCACCACGAACGACGGGATGCCGACGCGGGCGACGAGGAAGCCGGTGATGCAGCCGATGGCGGTGCCGACGCAGACGGCGAGCAGCATCTCGACCCACGGGTTGGCCGGCACGCCGAACGCGGCGATGCCCAGCGCCACCAGCGACATCGCGGTGCCCGCCCAGATGCGCATGAGCGCGGCGAGCACGGCGCCCAGCGCCAGCAGGGCGCAGAACAGGTAGAAGACGGTGTCGCCCATGCCGCCCAGCAGGTTGCCGCCCTTGACCAGGTGCAGCGCCATCACGGAGGCGGTGACGCCGGACGCGGTGCCCGCGGACAGGTCGATCTCGCCCAGGAGCAGGACGAACACCAGCCCCATGGCGATGATCACGACGCTCGCGCCCTGCGCGAGGAGGTTGGCGATGTTGCCCAGGGTCAGGAAGGTGTCGGCGAGGGAGCTGAACACGATCAGCAGCACGACCACGCCGAGCAGCGCGGGCAGGGAGCCGAGTTCGCCGCCACGCAGCCGGGCGACGTAGTCGCGCACCGCCTCGCCGGTGGACTGGGACGTGGTGTCGATGCCGAAGTCGGAGATCGCGCCCTGGGGGGCGTCCGGGGACGTCTCGCTGGTGGTGTTGGTCATGCTGCGTTCCTCGTCGTGGGTGCCTTGCGCGGCGGCATCAGATGGTGGCGGTCTCGGGACGGGCGATGCCCAGGTCGCCGGACCGGCCGGCGGTGATCAGCTCGACCACTTGGCCGTGGGTGACGTCCTTGGTGTTGACCTCGGCCGCCATCCGGCCCAGGTACAGGCAGGCGATGCGGTCCGCGACCTCGAACACGTCGTTCATGTTGTGGCTGATCAGCACGACGCCCAGGCCCTGCTCGGCGAGCCTGCGCACCAGGTCGAGGACCTGGCGGGTCTGCGCGACGCCCAGCGCCGCGGTCGGCTCGTCCAGCAGCACGACCTTGCTGTTCCACAGCACGGCCTTGGCGATGGCCACGGTCTGCCGCTGGCCGCCGGACAGGGACGCGACCTGCGTGCGCACCGACTTGACCGTGCGCACCGACAGCGAGGTCAGCGTCTTGCGGGCGGCCTGCTCCATGTCGGCCTCGTCGAGCATGCCCAGCTTGCCGCGTTCCCGGCCGAGGAACATGTTCTGCACGATGTCGAGGTTGTCGCACAGCGCGAGGTCCTGGTAGACGACCTCGATGCCCAGGTGCGCGGCGTCACGCGGGCCGTGGATGTGGACTTCCTCGCCGTTGAACAGGACCTGGCCGGAGTCGGTGGGGTGGATGCCCGCGATGCACTTGACCAACGTCGACTTGCCCGCGCCGTTGTCGCCGACGAGGGCGGTGACCTGGCCGGGGTGCACGTCGAAGTCGATGTCGTGCAGGACGTGCACGGGACCGAAGCTCTTGTTGATGCCGCGCAGCTCGAGGATCGGCTCGCTCACTGGAAATTCCTCCGTCTAACCCGTCTGAAGGGGTCCAACCCGTTCTCGGGTGCAGCCCCACACGTGGGTGGGCGCGCCGGAACGGGGTGCGTCTGGCACACCCCGCCCCGGCGCGAGCCTTGACTTACTTGATGCCGAGCTCGGTGCAGACGGCGGCCAGGTCGGCGACGCAGACCTCCGTCGCCTTGACGAAGCCGGCGTCCACGACGACCTTGACCTTGTCCTTGGTGATCAGCTGCGCGGGCAGCAGGACCGACTTGACGTCGCGGTTGCCCGTGGTGTCCTTGGTGACGCCGGTCGCCATCTTGTCGGCGGCGGCCGTGTCGCCCTTGGCCAGCGCGCCGGCCAGCTTGGCGGTGGCCTCGGCCTGCTCGTTGATCGGCTTGAACACGGTCATGAACTGGTCGCCGCGCAGGATGGCCTGCAGGCCCTCCGGGGTGGCGTCCTGGCCGGTGACCGGGACCTTGCCGTTGAGGCCGTACTTCTTCAGCACGGTGATGATCGCGCCCGCGAGGCCGTCGTTGGCGGCGACCACGCCGTCCACCTTCTGGCCGTTGCCGGTCAGGATCTGCTCGAAGGTGGTGCCACCGACCTGGTTGTCCCACTTGTCGATCGGCTTCGACTGGACGAGCTTCAGGTCGCCGGCCTCGTACTTGGGCTTGAGGACCTTCTGCTGGCCGTTGTAGAACAGCGTCGCGTTGTTGTCCGTCGGCGCGCCCTCGATCTCGATGATCTCGGCCGGCTTCTTGCCCGGCGCCAGCGCGGCGAGGCCCTCGACGAGGCCCTGGCCCTGCAGCTCGCCGACCTTCTCGTTGTCGAACGAGACGTAGTACTTCGAGCTGCCGCCCAGGTTCAGCCGGTCGTAGTCGATGACCGGGATGCCCTGCGCCTCGGCCTTCTTCGCGACCGTCGCGCCGATCTCGCTGTTCGGCGTGGCGATGATCAGGACCTTGACGCCGGCGTTGATCATGCCGTCCGCGAGCGTCGAGAACTTCTGGACGTCGCCCTGGGCGTTCTGGATGTCCGCTTGGAGGCCCTCGGCCTCCAGCGCCTTCTTCAGGAGCGGCTTGTCGAAGCCCTCCCAGCGCGCGGAGCTGGCGGTCTCGGGGAGGATGACGCCGACCTTCGCGCCGCCCGAGCCGCTGTTCGTGTTGGTGTCCGACGCCGGTGTGTTGCCGCCGGACGTGTTGGCGCCACATGCCGTCATGGCAACGGCAAGGCCGGTGCCAAGGGCGATGAGAGCGAGGCTCTTGCTGCGCATCCGCCATCCCTTTCACGCAGGAGCGTAAATGTTGTGGCGCACAACGTATGCCGGGACAGGCGGTGACCGGAAGCACACTTGACCGGTCAAGTAGGCACGATGCGCTAACGACGAGGTAACCGAACGGACATCTGACTACGTCTAATGCAGTAACCGGTTACGGCAGGTCACAACAAAGGTCACCACGAGCGCAGCGTGGCGATCCGCTCCTCGAGCTGCTCGATGCTGGCCATCGCCGTCGGCGGGCCCCCGCAGTACTCGCGCAGCTGGTTGTGGATCTTGCCGTGCGGCTTCTTCGTGCGGTGGTGGTGCATGGCCACCAGGGTGTTGAGCTCCTTGCGCAGCTGCGCCAGCCGTTCCTGCACGCCCGCGGGGCGCGTCGCGGCGGGTGGCGGCGCCGGCGCGGCGACCTGGCGCTTGCTGGCCTCGACCAGCTGCTTCTCCTGCCGCTGCCGCAGCAGGGCGCGCACCTGGTCGGGCTCCAGCAGGCCCGGCAGCCCCAGGTACTCCTGCTCCTCGTCGCTGCCCGCGAACGCGGCCGTGCCGAACGACGAGCCGTCGTAGATCACCTGGTCGAGCTCGGCGGAGGCGCCCAGCGCGGTGAACGCCTTCTCCTCCTCGCCCGGCTCGTCCTTGGCCTGGTTGGCCTGGGCCAGCAGCTCGTCGTCCCAGCCGTCCTTCTCCCGGTGCGGCTTGCCGAGCACGTGGTCGCGCTGCTGCTCCAGCTCGCTGGCCAGCCCGAGCAGGACCGGCACGCTGGGCAGGAACACGCTGGCCGTCTCGCCCTTGGCGCGCTGCCGCACGAACCGACCGACGGCCTGGGCGAAGAACAGGGGCGTCGAGGCGCTGGTGGCGTACACGCCGACGGCCAGCCGGGGCACGTCCACGCCTTCCGACACCATGCGGACCGCGATCAGCCAGCGGTCCTGCGACGCGGCGAACTCGGCGATCCGGCCGGACGCCTTCGGGTCGTCGGACAGCACGAGGGTCGCGTCGTGGCCCGTGGTGCGCTTGAGGATCTCGGCGTAGGCCTTGGCCACGGTCTGGTCGGTGGCGATCACCAGGCCGCCCGCGTCGGGCATGCCGCCCTGGCGCAGCTGGGTCAGGCGCATGTCGGCGGCCTTGAGCACCGACGGCATCCACTCGCCCGTCGGGTCCAGCGCCACCCGCCACGCCCGCGCCGTCTGCTCCTGCGTCAGCGGCTCGCCGAGCCGGGCGGAGAACTCCTCGCCCGCGCTCGTGCGCCACTGCGCCTCGCCCGAGTAGGCGAGGAAGATCACCGGCCGGACGACGCCGTCGCGCAACGCGTCGGAGTAGCCGTAGGAGTGGTCCGCGCGGCTGCGCTGCACGCCGTCGGGGCCCGGCTCGTAGCTGACGAACGGGATCGGCGAGTCGTCCGAGCGGAACGGCGTTCCGGTCAGGCACATCCGCCGCACGGCCGGCGTGAACGCCTCGCGGATCGCGTCACCCCACGACTTGGCGTCGCCGCCGTGGTGGATCTCGTCGAGCAGCACGAGCGTCTTGCGGTTCTCCGTGCGCACCCGGTGCAGCATCGGGTGGGCGGCGACCTGGGCGTAGGTCAGCGCGACGCCGTGGTAGTCGCGGGAGGTCATCGCGTTGGTGTTGCGGAAGTTCGAGTCGATCGCGATGCCCGCCTCGGCCGCCGCCCGCGCCCACTGGTGCTTGAGGTGCTCGGTGGGCGTGACGACCGTGACGGCCTCGACCGTGCGGTCGGCCAGCAGCTCGGCGGCGACGCGCAGGCCGAACGTCGTCTTGCCCGCGCCGGGCGTGGCGACGGCCAGGAAGTCCTTGGGCCGGGCGGCCAGGTACTTGGTCAGCGCGCGGCGCTGCCAGGCGCGCAGCGGTCGGGTCGCGACGACTTGCGGTTGCGACAACCTCGAACCCCTTCTGCGCTGATCAGCGGCTGTGCCGCGCGGTCGTGCGGCGGTGTTGCGGCGGTGGACACGCAAATGCCCTCGGTGCGGGTGACCGTCGAGGGCATCGACAGCCTACCCGCTCGGTCCGCGACGCACGGTCACCGATGCCGCGAAATCACCCGCCATGCACCATGCTTGATGTTGCGATGGGTTCGCCGAGGGACGACACAGCACGCAGCGCGGGTCGCAAGGGACCCCTGCGCCTGTTGGCGCGCACGTTGTCCAAGGCCTGGGACGGCAGCATCTTCTCCGAGGCGGCCGAGGCGGCGTTCTGGCAGGTCCTGTCGTTCCCGCCGCTGCTGCTGGGCCTGCTGGGCAGCCTCGGGTACCTCGGCGACTGGTTCGGGCCCGAGGTCGTGAGCGCGGTCAAGGACCGGATCATCTCCACGTGCCGGACGATCTTCAGCCCGGACGTGGTCAACGGGGTGATCGTGCCCACCGTCGACCAGATCCTCACCACGGGCAAGGGCGAGATCGTCTCGGTCGGGTTCCTGATCTCGCTGTGGGCCGGGTCGTCGGCGATGTCGTCGTTCGTGGACGCGATCACCGCCGCGCACGACCAGTACGGCGTGCGCAACGAGGTGTGGCAGCGGATCTTCGCGCTGCTGCTGTACATGGCGAGCCTGGTGCTGCTGATCATCGGCCTGCCGGTCGTGGCGCTGGGTCCGGACCTGCTGCCGCAGGTGTTCCCGGACTCGTGGCAGCCGACGATCGAGTCGTGGCTGAGCGCGTTCTACTACCCGGGCATGGCCGTGCTGCTGGTGCTGGCGCTGGCGACGCTCTACAAGCTGTCGCTGCCGAACAAGCTGCCGTGGCACCGGCTCGTGCCGGGGGCCGTGCTGGCGATGGCCGTGTTCCTGCTGTCGTCCATCGGGCTGCGGCTGTACATCCGGTGGATCACGACGACCGGGTACACGTACGGGGCGTTGGCGACGCCGATCGCGTTCCTGCTGTTCGCCTACCTGATCGGGCTGGCGATCACGCTGGGCGCGTACTTCAACAGCGCGTTGCAGGAGATGTGGCCGGCGAGGATGACCAGGCGCCAGCGGCGGCGGTGGCAGCGGCTGGAGCTGGAGCGGGCCGCCGAGCGGATCCGGTCGGACGAGGGCAGGCAGGTGTCGCCCGGCCCGCCGCCCGCGTCGGGAGCCAGGCCGGACCTGAACCACACCGCGTCGTCGCCCGCGGACACCAACCACACCGTGCCGTTGCCGGTGGAACGCCGAACGGCGCGCGAGACGCCCGTCAGCGGGCACGGGTCAGGCCCCGGCGGTTCGACGCCGGGGCCGTCCTAGCGGGTCCTACTCGCCGCCGCCCTTGGGCAGGCCGTCGTAGATCTTCTTGCACTCGGGGCAGACGGGAGAGCCCGGCTTGGGCGACTTCGTCACCGGGAACACCTCGCCGCACAACGCCACCACGTGCGTGCCCATCACCGCGCTCTCCGCGATCTTGGCCTTGCGCACGTAGTGGAACATCTTCGGGGTGTCGTCCCCGGTGTGGTCCGTGCCTTCCGGCCGGGTCTCCACCTCGGGCAGAGTCTGCGTGCTCACGCGCACAGCGTACCTGGGATGATGGCCCCTCGTGAGCAAGCCGAGCGTCACCGAAGAGGTCCGATCCGCCCTGGCCGAGAACCGGCCGGTGGTCGCGTTGGAGAGCACGATCCTGTCCCACGGGCTACCGCCCGGCCGCAACCGCGAGGTCGCCGAACGGCTCGAAGGCGTGGTGCGCGCCGCGGGCGCGGTGCCCGCCACGATCGCCGTGCTCGGCGGCGTGCCCAAGATCGGGTTGACCCCCGCCGAGCTGGACCACGTCTGCGACCCGGCCGGCGACCTGGTCAAGCTGTCGCGGCGGGACCTGGGCGCGGCGTACGCGTTGAAGCGCGACGGCGCGACGACGGTCGCGAGCACGGCCGCGCTGGCGCACGCCGCGGGCATCGGGGTGTTCGCCACCGGCGGCCTGGGCGGCGTGCACCGGGGCGCGCGCGAGACGTGGGACGTGTCCGCCGACCTGGACGTGCTGGCCACGACGCCGGTGCTGGTGGTGTGCTCGGGCGTGAAGTCGATCCTGGACATGGGCGCGACGCTGGAGCTGCTGGAGACCCGTTCGGTGCCGGTGATCGGCTTCGGCACGGACCGCTTCCCCGCGTTCTACCGGCGGGAATCGGAGTTCGGCGTGCCGTGGCGGGTCGATTCGGCCGCCGACGCCGCCGCCGTGGTCGCGGCGCACCGCGGGGTGCCCGGTGCGGCGGGCGTGCTGCTGGCCAACCCGATCCCGGTCGAGTTCGAGATGGACGCCGACCTGCACGAGCGGCTGCTGTCGGAGGGCCTCGACCTGCTGCGCACCCGGAACGTGCACGGCAAGGAGGTCACGCCCGTGCTGCTGGAGCACTTCCACACCGCGAGCGGCGGGGTGAGCCTGGACGCCAACGAGGCGCTGGTCGTGTCGAACGCCACCCTGGCCGCGGCGGTGGCCGTGGAGCTGGCGGCGTGACCGGGATCGTCGTCGTCGGCGACGCCGGGTTGGACGTGGTGGCCCGGCACGCGGGACCGATCGTGCACGGCGGCGACTCGCGGGCGGCGGTGACCATCGAGCCCGGCGGCGCGGGGGCCAACACGGCGGTGTGGCTGGCCGCGTGCGGCGCGTCGCCGGTGCTGGTGGCGCGGGTCGGCGCGGACTCGGCCGGACGTCAGGTGCACGCCGAGCTGACGTCGGCCGGGGTGCGGTGCGCGTTCGCCGTGGACCTGGAGGCGTCGACGTGCTGCGTGGTGGTGCTGGTGGACGAGACCGGTCAGCGCAGCATGCTGCCCGACCGGGGCGCGAACGCCCGCTTCTCGCCCGGTGACCTGGACGAGGGGTTGCTGCGGGACGCCTCGCACCTGCACCTGTCCGGGTACGTGCTGCTGGACGCGTCGTCGCGGCCGGCGGGGTTGGCGGTGCTGCGCGCGGCCCGGGAGGCGGGGCTGACCACGTCGGTCGACCCGCAGTCGTCGGCGTTGATCTACGACGGGTTCCTGGACGACATCCGCGGCGTCGACCTGCTGCTGCCCAACACCGAGGAGCTGGTGGCGCTCACCGGGTCGGCTGAGCCGTCGTCGGCCGCGGCGCTGCTGGACGTGGTGGGCGCGGTGGCGTTGACGTCCGGCGCGGAGGGCGCGAGCTGGGTGGACTCCGACGGCGTGGTGTCCGTGCCGGCCGAGGACGTCGAGTGCGTGGACTCGACGGGCGCCGGCGACGCGTTCGACGCGGGGCTGCTGGCGGCGTGGCTGTCCGGCGGGTCACGGGTGGACGCGCTGCTCGGCGGGGTGCGCGCGGCGGCACGGGCGGTGTCCGCGGTCGGGGCGCAGCCCGTGGGAGCGCGTCAGCCTTCGATGATGTGATGCGGGCGCGCCTCGATGGCGCGGTGCTCCTTGACGAACCGGCTGGCCTTCTCCGCCTTGCGGGGAGGCCGGTCGTTCGCGATCAGCACGGCCATCCACGGCAGCGGCACGGACAGCACGATCAGGGCCAGGGCCAGCCACCAGGTCTGGTAGAAGACCATCGCCAGGATCAGGCACGGGATGCGGGCGCCCATCATGATCGCGTACTTGCGCTTGCGCGCGGCGTGCTGCTCCTCGTAGGAGGGCGCCGCCTCGGTGATGAGCACCGGTGTGCCGTCGCGCTCGGGACTGACCATGCGTCCATCATCCCCCTGCGCGGGCCCGGCGGATACCTGCCCTGTGTGTTTTTGATTGCTGTGTTCATGGCCGCCGCTCCGCAGACGGCGGCGATGTCGCCTGGAAATCGATCGGCCGCGCGGGCGTGCCGGTGACCTTAGGATCCCGTTGTGGTCGCCCTTGATCGCCTGGTGGACGTGCTCGGGAGCCTCGGCACGCACCTGAGCTGCGCGCCGCGCGGGCGGGACGTGGAGTTGCGCGGGGTGGCGTTGCACGACCCGGCGGAGCACACCGCGGCGGCGGCGGACGACGTGCTGCTCGGGCTGGGCGTGCCCTCCCCCGCCGCGGCGGCGCGGTTGGTCGGCGGCACGTCGGCGGCGGCGGTCGTGCTGCACGGTTCGCCGCCGTTGGACGAACGGGTGCTGGCCGCCGCGAAGCGGTCCGGCGCGGCGGTGCTGCTGGTGGACCCGTCGGTGCCGTGGGGGCAGTTGGCGAACGTCGCGCAGACCCTCGTGCTCGGCGGACAGGGGTCCGGCGACCTGTTCGCGGTGGCGGACGTGATCGCGGCGGTGGTCGGCGGGCCCGTGACGATCGAGGACCAGCAGTCCCGGGTGCTGGCGTACTCGTACCGGCAGCAGGGCGTCGACCCGGTGCGGGTGCAGACGATCCTGGGCAGGCGGGTGCCGGAGGAGGCCTGGCAGGCCCTGGACGCGTACGGCGTGTTCACCCACCTGGCCCGGTCCGACGAGCCGCTGTTCGTGCCGAAGCTGACCGACCAGCTCGGCGGGCGGCTGGTGGTGGCGGTGCGGGCCGGGCGCGAGCTGCTCGGTTCGGTGTGGGTCGAGGTGGACGACCCGGTGGACGCGGTGCGGGCGGCGGCGCTGGTGGACGGTGCGCGGACGGCGGCGTTGCACCTGCTGCGGGCGCGGGCGTCGGCGGACCTGGAGCGCCAGGCCGAGGCGGACCTGGTGATCGAGGCGCTGGACTCGGGGTCGCCCGCGAACCTGGCCCGGCTGGGGTTGCCGTCGACCGACCTGCGGGTGATCGCCGTGCAGGCGCACGCCGGTGAGGGCGAGCACGGGGCGGCGCTGCTGGCGTTCTCCCGGGCGACGGCGGGTTTCGGCTGGTCTCGGCCCGGCCGGTCGGCGTTGTTCGGCAACGTGCTCTACACCGTGCTGCCGTGCGGGGACGATCCGGCGGTGGCGGTGGACTGGGTGCGCGCGCTGGGGCGTGAGCTGCCCGCGGAGGCCGTCGTGCTGGCCGGCGTGGGCGGCAGGGCGGACGCCGGGTCGCTGCCCGCGTCCCGCGGCGAGGCCGACGAGTGCCTGGCCCTGGCCGAGGACGAGCCCGTGGTCTACGACCAGGCGTGGGCGCGCGTGTTGTTGCGGCGGTTGGCGGCGGTGGCGGAGGCCGGGCGGTTGCCGTCACGCGGGCCGGTGGCGGACCTCGTGCGGCACGACGCCGAGCACGGCACGCAGTACGCGCTGACGTTGCGGGCGTGGTTGGCGGCCCAGGGCGACTCCCGGGAAGCCGCACGGGTGCTGTCGGTGCACCCGAACACGCTGCGCTACCGGATGCAGCGGATGGCGGCGGTGACGTCGCTGCCGTTGGACGACCCCGAGCAGCGGCTGGCCATGGCCATCGCGCTGGCGATCACGCCCTGAGCCCGCCGAGCAGCATGTCCAGGCCGAACTCGAACCGCTCGGCGGCGGTCTCGGCGGTGAACAGGTGCCCGGTGGCCAGCATGTTGGCGAACGCGTCCGGCGGCAGGGAGTTGAGGTACTCCCCCATCTGCCGACCGCGGGCCGCGATCTCGGTCTGGTCGACCGCGCGCCAGGTGCTGCCCTCGTACGCGAAGGCCTTCGTGTAGAGCGCGAGCGCGTCGGCGGCGTACGCGGCGCGGGTGAGCGACAGGCCGCCCGCGCGCAGGAGGCTGAGCAGCGCTTCGGCGTGGCGCAGGGCGTTCGGGCCGACCGGGATCATCACCTGCCACGCGACCTTGGCGATGCCCGGGTGGGCCAGCATGGCGTCGACCTGGTCGCGCAGCAGGTCCCTGATCTGGTCCTGCCACCGGTGCGGGTCGGGCGCGGGTAGCGGCACCTCTTCCAGGACCTGGTCCAGCATCAGCTCGAGCAGCTCGTCCTTGGTCGCGACGTGGGCGTAGAGCGACGCCGGTCCCGTGCCGAGGGCTTGCGCGACCCGCCGCATGCTCACGGCGTCGAGACCTTCCCGGAGCAGCACGTCCAGCCCGGTGCGGACGATCAGCTCCTGGGACAGGCGGGGCTTGGCGACCGGCTTGACGGGCGGCGTGCGCCAGGGCGGGTCCTGCGTCATGCGAACACCGTACTTGACACGAACACCGTTCGTCCGGAACATCGTTCGCATGACGAACACCGTTCGATTCGCGCCGATGATCGAGCTGACCGCGGCCGTCGCCGCGCCGCCGGACGTCGTGCTGGCCAGGGTGGAGGCGGCGATCCGTGACGCGGGTGGCGGCCGGGTCGAGGTGGACCGCGAGCGGCGGACGGTCGCGGTGCAGGGTGGCTGGTGGTACCGCGGCGAGTACCAGGTGGACGCGACCGCCGACGGCGCGCGGCTGACCCACCGCGTCCGCAACGTCGCCCGGCGGGGCCGGTGGGCCGTGCCGCTGGCCAACCGCCTGTTCGTCGGCTACCGCGCGCAGACCGAGCGCAACTTCACCGCGTTCGTCGCGAACCTGAACGGTGAATTCGGGGGTCCTGAGCGTTCGACACGCGGGCGCTGAACGTAGGACACGCGCGTGAGTCCTACGTTCGGATCGCGAGTGTCCTACGTTCGGAACGGGTGAGTTGAACGTTCGGGTGGGCTGGTCAGGCGGCCGACGGTGGGGCGCGAGACCATGACCGCGTGCTCCCCGATCTTTCTGCCGACCTGACCACAAGGCTGCGCGAGGCGTTCCGAGCCGCCGACTACGACGCGGACGGGGTGGTCGACGTGCTCGGGCCCCAGGCCCACGCCGCGCTCGGCCGCGGCGAACCGGAGGCCGCCCGGCGCGCCACCCGGGACGCGGGCGCCCTCGGCACCCTGGTCCGCCTGTTCCTGCTCGGCGACACCGAGTCCGAGGCCGCCGTGCGGGCCGCGCTCCCCGACGTCGACCTGGACACCGCCGTCAAGGCCGAGGTGCTGCGCGGTGACGGCGACGGGCTGCGGGCCGGGCTGGACATCCGCCCTTATGGCGACGACGAGGGCTCCTGGTGGGTCATCGCCGACCAGGACGCCGACCAGCGCGGCGGGCCCGTCCCGGCCGACCACGTGCTCGGCGTCGGCCACGCGTCCATCAGCCTCGCCCGCGCCACGTCACGCCGCCAGGTCGACACCCTGCTCGACCTGGGCACCGGCTGCGGCGTCCAGGCCCTGCACGCGAGCAGGCACGCGCGCAGGATCACCGCCACGGACCTGTCGGAGCGCGCGCTCGCCCTGGCCGCGGGCACGTTCCGGCTCAACGAGGTCGACGTCGAACTCCGCCAGGGCGAGTGGTTCGGCCCCCTGCGCGGCCGGCGGTTCGACCAGGTCGTCTGCAACCCGCCGTTCGTCGTGGGCCCGCCCCGGGTCGACTACACCTACCGCGACTCCGGCCTCGCCGGCGACGACGCCAGCGCCCTGGTCGTGCGCCAGATGCCGTCGTTCCTCAACGAGGGCGGCGTGGGTCAGCTCCTGGCCTCCTGGCTGCACCGCAAGGGCGAGGACTGGGCCGACCGCGTCTCCACGTGGCTGCCGCGCGGCGGCGTGGACGCCTGGTTCGTGCAGCGCGACGTCGCCGACCCCGCCCTCTACGTCGGCACTTGGCTGCGTGACGCGGGCGTCGACCCGCGCAGCGCCGAAGGCCGCGCCAAGGCCTCCGCCTGGCTGGACTGGTTCGCCGAGAACGACGTCGAGGGCATCGGGTTCGGCTTCGTCACCCTCCGCCGCACGGACACCGAGCACGCCGAGGTCGTGTGCGAAGACCTCCGCCACGCCTTCGACGACCCGCTGGGCCCGGAGTCGGCCGCCTGGCTGGACCGGGTCGCCTGGCTGCGCGCCACCGACAACGCTCAGCTCCTGACCACCCGGTTCACCGTGCCCGAGACCGTCCTGCTGGAGGAGGTCTCCTCCCCCACCGACGAGGGCTGGGAGCCGGTCGTGCGCCGCCTGCACCGCGTGGACGGGCCCGGCTGGCAGCACGAGCTGGACGAGACCGCGGCGAAGCTGCTCGCGGGCTTCCGGGGCGCGCTGCCGCTGGAGGACCTCGTCACCCTGCTGGCCTACGCGCACGACCTGGACGCCGACGCGCTCGCCGAGTCCGCCCTCCCGATCGTCCGCGACCTCGTCCGGCACGGCATGGTGGTGCCCGCGTGAGAGCGGTTGTGGCACGCGTCACAGAGGCGTCGGTCACCGTGGAGGAGGAGGTCGTGGGCGCGATCGACGAACCGGGCCTGTTGGTGCTGCTGGGCGTCCACGTGGACGACGACGCCGATAAGGCGCACGTGATGGCCCGAAAGCTCTACGAGTTGCGCGTCCTGAGGGACGAGGAGTCGTGCGCCACGACCGGTGCGCCCCTGCTCGTGGTGAGCCAGTTCACACTTTACGGAGAGACGCGGAAGGGGCGGCGGCCGTCGTGGACCGCCGCCGCACGGCCCGCGCACGCCGAGCCGTTGGTCGCGGAGGTGGTCTCGGAACTGCGCCGGAAGGGCGCCCGAGTACAAACGGGACGGTTCGGCGCGATGATGTCGGTGCGGAGTGTGAACGACGGTCCGTTCACCGTGTTGGTGGAACTCTAGATCCTTCTCAGCCAATCCTCAGGATTCGCTGCGCAACCGCTGTGACGGCAGTGACGTCTTGTGGTCGTGGGAAGCGGGAACCATTTCGCCCCGGTTCGCGTTTCCACCAGTGTCAGACACCGAAAGGTGTGCCGCGCAGCGCAGCGCGGAGTGTGCGACACGACCGCACTGCCAGCCCGCGACACAAGGGGGAGGGAGCTCCATGACCGTCCCGAAGCTCCTCGACCGTCAGGTCGGGAACGAGACGACCACCACGAGCGCCGAGTTGGACCTCGACGCCCAGGGACCCGCCGCAGACCTGGTTCGGGTGTACCTGAACGGGATCGGCAAGACAGCGCTGCTGACCGCGGCGGACGAAGTGGAGCTCGCCAAGCGGATCGAGGCGGGCGTCTTCGCGCAGCACAAGCTGGAGACGCACCCGGAGCTGCCGGACGACCGCCAGCGCGAACTGCGCGCTTTGATCCGCGATGGTCACGTGGCAAAGAACCACCTTCTCGAAGCGAATCTCCGGTTGGTCGTTTCCCTTGCGAAGCGATACACCGGTCGCGGAATGCCGCTGCTCGATCTGATCCAGGAAGGGAACCTGGGCCTGATCCGCGCGGTGGAGAAGTTCGACTACACCAAGGGCTTCAAGTTCTCGACCTACGCGACCTGGTGGATCCGCCAGGCGATCACGCGGGGAATGGCGGACCAGGGTCGCACGATCCGGCTGCCCGTCCACCTCGTGGAGCAGGTCAACAAGCTCGCCCGGATCAAGCGCGACCTGCACCAGCAGCTGGGCCGTGAGGCGACCAACGAGGAGCTGGCCAAGGAGTCGGGCCTGACGCCGGAGAAGGTGGTGGACCTGCTCGACCACGCCCGCGACCCGGTCAGCCTGGACATGCCGGTCGGCACCGAGGAGGACGCCCCGCTGGGCGACTTCATCGAGGACTCCGACGCCACGGACGCGGAGAGCGCGGTCATCTCCGGCCTGCTGCAGGACGACCTGCGCCGGGTGCTGGCCACGTTGGACCCGCGCGAGCAGGCGGTCATCCGGCTGCGGTACGGCCTGGAGGACGGCCAGCCGCGCACGCTGGACCAGATCGGCAAGCAGTTCGGCCTGTCGCGGGAGCGGGTGCGGCAGATCGAGCGCGAGGTCATGTCGAAGCTGCGGCAGGGCGAGCGGGCCGCCAAGCTGCGGGCGTACGCGAGCTGAGCTGACGCGATACAGCGACGATTCAGGGGTCGGTCACCGCTGCGCGGGATTGACTTGTGACGCCAGTCACGGCACGGTCGTGCGTTACACGAGCCAAGCGACACCTCCGCCCCATTGCGCGGAGGTGCTCGCACGCTGAGGAAGGTCGGGGCGGTCGGGGGCCGGCCCGGCCTTCCGCATTTCTCTACAGTTCCAGGTACTCCGCGAGCTTCTCGCGGAAGAACCGCACGTGCGCCTCGCGTTCCTCGCCGGCATAGCCGCGCGGCACGCCCTCCACGATCATCACCAGGCACAGGTACGCGCGGTAGAGCGCGATCCGGGTCTCCTCGGCCGCGGTGAACCCCTCGATCCCGTAACCGGCCTTGTAGTCGTCGTCCAGGTCGGTGAACAACGCCACCGTCGCGATCTCCGCCAACGGGTCGCCGAACATCGCCCGTTCCGGGTCGATGATCCCCTCGACGTGGCCGTCGGCGAGGAAGACGTTCGCCTCCCAGAGGTCGAAGTGCACCAGCACCGGCTCGGTGACCTCGTCCAACAGGTGCCCGCGGGCCGCGACGGCCGGTCGCACGTCGGGCAGCTCCACGCCGAACCGGTCCGCGTCGGCCAGCACCGCGTCCACCATCCCCGTGAACGCCTCGCGCCACGTCGCCGCGTTCGGCCCCTGCACGTAGCCGAACACGTCACCCCGGATGGTGTGCAGCTCGCGGACGATCGTGCCCAGCTCACGGCGCAGCGCACCGTGCTCGGCATCGGTCAGCCGGGGACGCGCGGCCGACCACGGTTCGCCCCGCAGCGCCGTCATCAGCAAGAAGTCGTCTTCGTGGAGCAGCACCTCCGGCACGGGCAGGCCGTGCGCCGCCATCAGCTCGAACGCCAACGCCTCCGTGCGCATCAGGTCCCGCTCGTAAGTGAGCAGCGGCACGCCCGGCGGCGGCGCGACCTTCAGCACGGTCTCGCGACCGTCGGCGGCGGTGAGCCGGTACGCGGTGTTGAACATGCCGTCGGTCAGCTCGACGTGCGCGGCGAGCGGAACGCCCAGGGCACGGCGGACCAACGCGTCGAGGGCGGCGGCGGAGAGCCGGCGCTTGGTGAGGCTGTCGACCACGACGCGAATCACACCACGTCGTGCGGACTCGGCGGCGCGATCGGTATAAGTTCGGCGGAACCCGAAGCGCGCAAGGGAGCCCGCGACGTGACCTCGTCGAACCTGTTGGGACCGACGTTCCAGTACACCGACGTCCTGCCTCTGGCCAAGGACAACCACACCGACTACCGGCTCGTGACGCCGGACGGCGTGTCGGTCGTCGAAGCCGCCGGCCGCACGTTCCTCCAGGTCGAGCCCTCGGCGTTGACGCTGCTGGCCAAGGAGGCGATCCGGGACATCCAGCACCTGCTGCGCCCCTCGCACCTGGCCCAGCTGCGCGCGATCGTGGACGACCCCGAGGCCAGCGGCAACGACCGGTTCGTCGCGATGGACCTGCTGCGCAACGCGTGCATCTCCGCAGGCGGCGTGCTGCCCATGTGCCAGGACACCGGCACGGCGATCGTGATGGGCAAGCGCACCGAGTCCGTGCTCACCGGCGGCACCGACGAGGAGGCCCTGTCGCGCGGCATCTTCGAGGCCTACCAGGAGCTGAACCTCCGGTACTCGCAGATGGCGCCGGTCACCTTCTGGGACGAGAAGAACACCGGCACCAACCTGCCCGCGCAGATCGACCTGTTCACCGCGCCGGGCGTGGAGCCGAAGTACGAGTTCCTGTTCATGGCCAAGGGCGGCGGTTCGGCCAACAAGACGTTCCTGTACCAGGAGACGAAGGCGCTGCTGAACCCGTCGCGGCTGGCCAAGTTCCTGGACGAGAAGCTGCGCTCGCTCGGCACGGCCGCGTGCCCGCCGTACCACCTCGCCGTGGTCGTCGGCGGTCTGTCGGCCGAGCAGAACCTGAAGGTCGCCAAGCTCGCGTCCGCCCGCTACCTCGACGGCTTGCCCACCGAGGGTTCCGCCGCGGGGCACGCGTTCCGGGACGTCGACCTGGAGCAGCAGGTGCTGGAGCTGACCCGGAACTTCGGCATCGGCGCCCAGTTCGGCGGCAAGTACTTCTGCCACGACGTGCGCGTGATCCGGCTGCCCCGGCACGGCGCGTCCTGCCCGGTCGGCATCGCGGTGTCGTGCTCGGCGGACCGGCAGGCCAAGGCGAAGATCACCCCCGAGGGCATCTTCCTGGAGCAGCTCGAACGCGACCCGGCGCACTTCCTGCCGGACGTGACCGGTGAGAACCTGTCCGACGAGGTCGTGAACATCGACCTGACCCGGCCCATGGCCGAGATCCGCGCAACGCTGTCGGCGTTGCCGGTGAAGACGCGGGTGTCGCTGACCGGCCCGTTGGTGGTGGCGCGGGACATCGCGCACGCCAAGATCAAGGAGCGGCTGGACGCGGGCGAGCCGATGCCGCAGTACCTGAAGGACCACCCGGTGTACTACGCCGGACCGGCCAAGACGCCCGAGGGTTACGCCTCCGGGTCGTTCGGGCCGACGACGGCCGGTCGGATGGACTCCTACGTCGAGCAGTTCCAGGCCGCCGGCGGGTCCCTGGTGATGCTGGCCAAGGGCAACCGGTCGCGTCAGGTCACGGACGCCTGCCGGACGCACGGCGGGTTCTACCTGGGCTCGATCGGCGGACCGGCGGCGCGGCTGGCCCAGGACTGCATCCGCAAGGTCGACGTGCTGGAGTACGCCGAGCTGGGCATGGAAGCGGTCTGGAAGATCGAGGTGGAGGACTTCCCGGCGTTCGTCGTGGTGGACGACAAGGGCAACGACTTCTTCGCCGAGACCTCCGCCCCGACCCTCCAGATCTCGTTCCGGAAGTAGCCGCTCTACAGGTCGAAGACGCCGAGCTTGGCGCCGCGCGTGAAGAAGTCCCACTCGCTGTGGGTGAAGCGCTGTGGGACTTCTTCAGGCCGGTTGCTGTTGCGGACGAGCACCTCGTCGGCCGTGCGCATGACCTCGACGCAGTTCGAGCCGCCGCCGCTGAACTTCGTCCACTCGCCGGGCTTCAGGGTCATGTGGTCTCCTCCGTGATCCGGGTCAGGAGTTCGCGGCTTTCCTCCACCCCCAACGCCTTCGCACGCGTGTGGTCGAACCAGCGGCTCGTCTTCTCCACGTGGTTGGCCCCGTCCTCGAAGTGGTCTCCGAACGGGGTGTCGACGCTGACCAGCGATGGCAGCTTCTCGGGCAGCCGGAACAAGGTCAGCGTAGTACCGGACAACGCGTGGGCCCCGGCCCCTTGCGGCATCACCTGCACCACGACGTTCTCCAGCTCGGTCAGGGCGAGCACGTGCTTGAGCTGGTCGCGCATGACCTCGGGGCCGCCGACGTTGGCCCGGAACGCCGGCTCCGCGATCACCGCCCACAACCGCAGCGGCGGTTCGCGGTCGGTCAGCAGCGCCCGTCGTTCCAGGCGCAGCTGGAGGTTCTTCTCCAGGGCCTCGCCGCCGAGGCCGACGCCGGTCATCAGGGTGCGGGCGTACTCCTCGGTCTGGAGCACGGCCGGGAGCAGCTCGAACGACGAGTAGAGGGCCTCGGTGGCGATGGCCTCGACGTCGAGGATGCGGCGCAGCCAGGGCTGGATCGTGCCGCCGATCTTGCTCTTCGGCCGGCGGCGGTGCGCCTCGGAGTTGAGCGCGAGCAGGTCCTCGCGGGTCGCCTCGTCGGCCCCGTAGAGGTCCAGCAGCTTCTCCAGCTCGGCCTGCTTGACGCCGCTGATCGCGTTCTCGATGTTGCTGATCTTGGTCATCGTGCAGTGCAGGACCTCGCCCACCTTCTCCCGGGGCACGCCCGCCTCTTCGCGCATGCGGCGCAGCGTGGTGCCGATCTGGATGCGGGCGGCGCTGCGGTGTGGGCTGGTCATCGCTCTCCTCGATCTCACCCGATCGGGACTTGTGCACATCCTGTACGTACGAGATAGTCGTCCCGAATTCAGAGAGTATACAGCCACATGCGGGGAGTGAGTGCGAATGGGGTCGCGTTTCCACCAGGTGAGCTTGATCGAGACGTCCGGGACCGGGGTGTACTTCCGGACGGTCGCGCGGGAGCTCGTGGACGAGGAGGAGGACCTGCACGCGTGGATGACCCGGGTGCTGCTGGCGCACCGGTGCGACCTGGGGCTCTACGTCGGGGAGACGGGCACGATCGCGGCGGACGAGGACCAGGTCGACGCGGACCTGTGGCTGGCGTGGGACGGGGTGGCGTCCTTCGCGACCGCGGAGTGAGGGTTCAGCGGGTGTAGATCACGCCGAGCCGGTCGACCTCGGCGCCGGCCCGGCCCGTGAAGCCGGCGATGTGCCGGCCCGCGGGCGCGGTGAAGGTGACCTGGTCGGCGGTGGGCGTGCCGGCGGCGACGGTTCGACCGAGGGTGGTGGTGATGCGGACGGAGAAGATCCGGGTGCGGCCGTCGCGTTGGCCTCGGGTGAGCGTGGCTGCCGTCAGGCGCTCACCGGGCTGGAGGGTGAGCGTGGTCGGGGTGCCGCCGGTGCCGCCGTGTGCGAGCGCGGTGCCGTCCGCGAGCGTGATCCCGACGCGGTCGAGGCGGGCGCCGCCGCTCAGGGTCACGTCGCGCACCGTCGCGCCGGGGTGGATGGCGTCGACGTCGGTGAACGGTGTGCCGTGCGGGCCGCCGAACTCCTCGCTCAGGCGCAGGTGGTCGGCGAGCCGCCAGGAGAAGCCGACGGCGTGCGGGTAGTGGTCGGACAGCGGTTCGCCGTCCGGGTCGAGGAAGGAGGTGTGGTCGTTGCGGTAGGAGGCGGCGGTGAGGTCGACGTGGGCGTTGTCGCGGTAGAAGACCTTGTCGACGACCTCGCACGTGTCGGTGACGTTCGCCGGGTCGCACACCAGCGCGGGTGCGCCGAGGGCGGGTTCGACGCCTCCCCGGACGCGCTCCACCCAGGCGTCGGTGAGGCCGTTGGCGCGGACCAGGTCGCGGATGTTGTCGCCGGTGCGGGTGTAGCGGGTGTTGGTGTCGCCCATGATGATCACCGCGTTGCCGGCGGAGTTCCGGGTGACGTACTGCGACAGCTGGGTGATGTTCGCGCGGCGGGCGGCCAGATCGGCGTCCGTGCTGCCGGCGTTGGCGTGGACGTTGTAGAGGTCGACGTGGACGCCTTCGGCCAGGCGAAGTCGGGCGTAGGTGAAGCCCTTGGGCGTGAGGCAGTCCGTGCCGTTGCACTGGTTCCACTTCACCCGCGTGAAGTCGCTGTACGGGTAGGCCGAGAGGGTGTTCAGGCCGTCGCCGAACGGCACTCCCCCGCTGGTCGGCGTGCGGTGCGGGTGGTTGTCGGCGGCGTACAGGGCGGCGTGGTAGTTGAAGTCCTCTTGGACGTTGACCACCGAGTAGTCGCGGATGCGTGCGCCGATGAGCGGCGTGTTCTCCGCGGGGTTCGACCCGGAGAGCGGTTCGGGGAGCCCGGCGACGTTGTACGTCAGCACGGAGAACTGCCCGTTGGTGTCGGCGGACGCGACGGTGTCGGCGGACGCGGGAGTGGCGGTCAGCGCGGTGGTGGCGGTCAGCGCGGTGGTGGCGGTCGCCGCGAGCACGACGGCGAGCACCAGGCCGAGAGGTCGTCTCACGTCATCGGAGTCTGGCGGTTCCCGCTGCCCCACCGGAAGCCGTGACGCGAAAGTTCCTCAGGTATTCACCCGGACGGCCCGCTGCCCGCCCACCGCTCAGGCCCGGTCCTGGCGGGCCTCCAGGACGAGGCGGCGCGAGCCGAGGGGCGCGTCGAGGGTGACGTTCAGCGGCACGTCGCGCAGTTCCTGCGTGCACTGGACGCCCGTGGGCGGCGGGTAGTAGGTCGTGACGAGGGTGATCGACACCTGGTCGCCGGACTGGGCGGTCACCTCGGCGCTCGCCCTCCGGCAGCCGCCCGCGATGCCGACCACCTGGATCGTGCGGCCGTCCGCCGAGGTCCACGCCTGTCGTTTGTAGTGGTCGGGCAGCGTGCCGCCGTCGACCTGGGCGGCCGACACCTCGGTCGACCCGCCGGCCAGCGGCGCGGCGCTGGTCTGCGGCGGCGGTGCGGTCGGTTGGGCGTCACCGAGGGATGACAACGTTGTCGGGGCAGCCGACGAACCTGTCGTGGTGACTGCGGTGGACGACTCGCCGGGCGGGGCGCTGTCGGTGGTGGTGCTGCACCCCGCGAGCGCGAGCAGGGCGAAGGCGACGGCGACCTTGACGTTCCTCATAGCTGGAGGACGGTACTCGGGGTCGTGAGGTTGCAGGGTGGGCGATGCCCGGCCGACCGGGGGCAGGCCGACCGGGCACCGGAGGGGATTACTTCTGGTCCTGTCGGGTGCTCAGGACGACCGTGCGGTCACCGAGCGGCGCGTCGAGCTTCGCGGTCAGCGGCGGGTAGCGGATGTCCATCGTGCAGACCGGCTGGTCCAGCGGCGTGGTCTCGACCAGCACCACCTTCACCACCTGGGCGTTCTGCTCGGCGATCTCGACGCTCGCCTTGCCGCAGCCGGCTTCCTGGGCGATGACGCCGAGCACGCTGCCGTCACCCTCGGTCCACGTGGTGGTGGGGTTGCCCTCGGGGACGGCCGCCGCGTCGATCCGGTTCTCGGGCACTTCCTTGCCGCCCGGCGGCACGGGGCTCTCGAACTCCGGCTCCTCGACGCCGGTCGAGGTCGGTTCGGCCGAGGTGGTCAACGTCGGTCCGCTGTTGCCCGGACCGACGGGCGTGGACGTTGCGCAGGCGGCGAGCACGACCAGCAGCACACCCGCGCCGATAGCGGTTCCAAGGCTTCTCATATCCCCAGGACGGACCGACCACCCCTCCCGGTTGCCCACCCTTCTTCACAGTTACCCAATCCAGTGAACCCGCGCGTGTCGAACGTTCGGGTCCCGCGTGTCGAACGTTCAGGACCCCTGAATTCAACGCTCAGCGCACGTGGTGAGCGACGTGAATGTTGCACTCGGGGTACCTGAACGTTCGACACGCGGGCGCTGAAGGTTCGACACGCGGGTTAGCGGAGGGCTTGGTTCAGGCCCTTGATGGCGTGGCGGAGGGCGGCCAGGCGGGGTTCGGAGGCCAGGCCCGCGTGGTACAGGTGGAACTCCTGGACGCCGGCCTCCGCGTAGGCCAGCCACTCCTTCAGCAGCTCGTCGCCGTCCACCGGCTTCGGCGGCAGGGCCAGCACGTACGCGGCAGTGCGCACGTCGGCTTCCGCGCGCAAGGCGCGGATCGCGGGCAGCGACGCGTCCACGCCCGGCCAGCAGGTCACCGTCAGCACGTCGACGTCGGCGTCGACTCCCCCGGCCACCGTGGCGAACGGCCCGGTGCCCCACGGGTCGGCCGTCGCGTGCGCGGCGATGCGCGTGCCCGGCGACGTCGACCTGATCAACCCCACGAGCTCGCGCCGCAGCGAACGGGACAGCCCCGTGCGCACCTCGCGGACCGAGGCAGCACGGTCGCCGAGAGCCTCCTCCACGCTGCTGACAGCGTTGTCGACCCCCGCGCGAACCAGCGCGCGCAACCCGTCGGGGTCGTCATAACGCCCCACGCAAGCCCCGCAGAAGCACAACGACAGCAGCTTCTGCTGCACGGCCGACCAGTCCGCGCCGTCGGTCTTCTCGTGGTGCCCGCCGTGGAAGAACCCCAGCGGCCCGCACGCCTCCAGCACGATCCCGTCCGGCCGCCCGAGCGAGAGCACCTCGGACACCAAGGTCCGGGCGTACTCGACCACTTCGTCGTTCGACGGGCACAGCGCGTACGGGTACAGGTCACCGAAAGCGTTACGCACCGCCACGTCCGGATGAGCGTCGCCCAGCCGACTGCTGTGCGTCAGCACGGTCCACGCGTACACCGGCAACCCGGCCGCCCGCAGAGCCTCGGCCGCCGAGCCGTAGGAGTCGTCGCCCTCCATCCAGGACGGCGAAGCCGGCACCAACCGCTTGCCCCGCCACGCCTCCTCCCTCACCGGCAGGTAGAACGCCGCGTGCCGCGCGTCCACCATCCGGTGCGACGGGTGCAACGGCGTCGCGGCCCGCACCGTGTGGTAGGACGCGGCGAGGGCCACCGCGTCCACACCCAACGACGCGACCCGTTCGACAGCGGACGGGTCGCCTACGACATCCCAGGGGTACACGTGCGCAACGGTGGTCACCACCGGGGGCGCTTCCTCTCGTAGGACGGATCGTGCTTCTGCATGTAACCGGTGTCGTCGCGCTGCACGAGGCCGCACGTCCGGTAGTTCTCCGCCAGCCGCGCCAACGCGTCGCGGTCCAGCTCGACGCCCAGCCCGGGCGTGGTCGGCACCGGGATGGCGCCGTCCACGAACGTGAACGGCGTGGTGATCACGTCGTCCGCGACGTTCCACGGGTAGTGCGTGTCGCACGCGTAGTTCAGGTTCGGCGTGGACGCGGCGAGGTGCGTCATCGCGGCCAGGCTGATGCCCAGGTGCGAGTTGGAGTGCATGGACAGGCCGATGCCGAACGTCCGGCAGATCCCGGCCAGCTCCTTCGACCGCGACAGGCCGCCCCAGTAGTGGTGGTCGGACAGGATGACCTGCACCGCGTCCACCTCCACCGATCGGGCGATGTGCTCGAACGCGATCACGCACATGTTCGTCGCCAACGGCATCGGCGCGCGTGCCGCGACCTCCGCCATCCCGTCGATCTCCGGCGCGGGGTCCTCCAGGTACTCGACCACGCCGTCGAGCTCCTCGGCGACCTTCAACGACGTCTCCGGCGTCCACGCCGCGTTGGGGTCCAGCCGCAGCGGGTGGTCGGGGAACGCCTCGCGCAGCGCGTGGATCGCCTCGATCTCCTGGTCGGGCGGGTACACGCCGCCCTTGAGCTTGATCGAGCCGAACCCGTGCCGCTCGATGAGCAGCCGGGCCTGCGCCACGATGCCCGCCGGGTCGAGCGCCTCGCCGAACTCGTCCGGCTCCGCGCCGGGGTGACCGGCCCACTTGTAGAACAGGTACGCGCTGTACGGCACGGCGTCCCGCACGGCGCCGCCGAGCAGGTCGCTCACCGGGCGGCCGAGGGCCTTGCCCCGGATGTCCCAGCACGCCACCTCGAACGGCGAGAACACCCGGTCCACAGTGGACTCGACGGTCAGCGGCCCGGTCAGGCCGTGCCGGTCGGACCCCGCCTCGCCGCCGAGCGCCGTCGCGATCCGGGTGTGCATCTCGTTCAGCGCGTGCACGTCCAGGCCGATCAAACCCGGCGCGGCCGCACGCATCCGGGTGAGGTGGCCGATGTCGCCGTAGCTCTCGCCGAGCCCGGAGATCCCCTCGTCGGTGTGCACCTCCACGATGGTGCGCAGCGCCCACGGCTCGTGCACGCCGACCGAGTTCAGCAGCGGCGGGTCGCGGAAGGCGACGGGGGTGATGGTGATGTCGGTGATCTTCATGCGGACAGGCTCCGACCGGCCGCGACGACCTTCTCCAGCTCCGCCACGTGCTCGGGCGTCGGGTCGAGCAGCGGCGCGCGGACGCCGCCGACGTCGAGCCCGGTGGCCCGCACGGCCGCCTTAACCAGTGACACCGCGTAGCCGGGCACCTTGTCCCGCAACTCGACCAGTGGCTTGTAGAACTCCACCAGGTACCGGTTGACCAACGCGTCGTCACCGTCGCGCACGGCGTGGTAGAAGCCGAGCGAGATCTCCGGCGCGAAGCAGAACACCGCTGACGAGTACAGGTCCACGCCGATCCCCCGGTACGCGGGCACCGTCAGCTCCGCGGTCGGGAGGCCGTTGAAGAACTGGAACGGCTTGTCGACCGCCGAGCGCACCGCGAGCACGATGCGGTGCAGCAGGTCGATGTCGCCGAGCCCGTCCTTGAACCCGACCACGGTCGGCAGCGACGCGACCTCCACCGCCGTCTCCGGCGTGAAGATCGCGTTGTTGCGCTGGTAGACGATCAGCGCCAGCCCCGACGCGCCCGCCACCTCCGTCACGTACCTGACCAGCCCCTTCGGCGGGTTGGTCACCAGGTACGGCGGCAGCAGCAGCAAACCGTCCGCACCAACTCGTTCGGCGGCCCGCGCGATCCGCTTGGCCGTCGGCAGCGGGCCGCCGACACCCGCGAACACCGGCACCCGCCCGGCGGTCGCCTCGACCGCGACCGCCACCGCCCGCTCGACCTCCGACGGCTCCAACGCGTGGAACTCGCCCGTGCCGCACGCGATGAACACGCCGCCCGCGCCCGCCGCCACCCCTCGTTCGACGTGCTCGGCCAGCACGTCCTCCGCGAGCGCGCCGTCCGCGTCGAACGGCGTCACCGGGAAGAACAGCACCCCATCCAGTTGCATACCCAGACCTTCATCCCTTGATCGCTCCCGTGGTGATCCCACGCAGGAAGGACTTGTGCGTTTCCTCGCGCGGCAGCGCGCAGGCGGCGAGCGCGCTGACGGCGAAGTGGAGCAGCAGGGGCACCATCGGCGCTGATGAGCGAGTCCCCGCCGACGTGACAATGGTTCGGGTGTGGTTCCGTGGGGCGACCCCGATGGCGGGATCGCCCCACGGGGTGGGCCGCGACGGCACCGCCGCCACTGGCCGTCGCCCCCACGTCCAAGGCGGTGTCGACCGGTGTCACCGGGACACCCTGAGCGAATGGACGGCCCGAGTCCAGGACTTGCGCAACCCGGGCCGTTCGCGGGAATTCACCGGTTCGGCGGAGGCCGTCGTCCCGGTGGGGTCTGCCTCGACGCGGAGCCGCGCGCCGGGAGACTGGGTGCGGACCTCGGGCGAGCTCGGCGCGCGGCGCGTTCGGGCCGAGGGCGGCGCTTGGCGGCGCGCCGCTCCGTCGGACGGCCGGTAGCCGCAGGTCGGGTGCGTGATCGGACCCGCAACGGTCACTACAGCGACGGCCGTGGCGCACCGGCGGGAGAGTGTCATGGACGGCGACTCCTGTTCACGGCCGTACCGTTCATATATATGAATCGGGGTCGTACTTGTGAACGTGTTGGGCGGACTGTAAGAATCGGCGCAGCGACGTGTCAAGAGCGTGTTGCCGGAACGTTTCCCGTGGAGGACTTGGTGACTGGACCCGCGTCACCCGCTCGGCCGAACGCGGTCAAGTCGGCCGATCGGACTGTGGAACTGCTCGAAGTGCTGTCGGCGTCGGACCGCCCGCTGACCCTGACCGAACTGCACCGCGAGCTGAGCTACCCGAAGTCGAGCCTCTACATGCTGTTGCAGACGCTCGTCGCCAGGGGGTGGGTGGAGCTCGACCCCACCCGCGGCACGTACGGCATCGGCGTGCGCGCCCTGCTCGTCGGCACGTCGTACCTCGACCACGACCCGGTGGTGCAGGTCGCCATCCGCGTCATGGAGCAGGTGCGCCGGGAGATCAACGAGACGGTCCACCTGGCCCGACTCGACGGTGCCGACGTGGTCTACCTCGCCAGCCGCGAGTCCGAGCACCACCTGCGCGTGGTGTCCCGCGTCGGACGGCGGCTGCCCGCGCACTCCACGTCGCTGGGCAAGGCTCTCCTCGCCGCCCGCACGCCCGCCGAGGTCGACGCGATCCTGCCCGCGCGGCTGACGCCGTTGACGCCGAACACGATCATCGAACGGCCGGCGCTGCACGCCCAGCTCGCGGGGTTCCGCGCGGTCGGGTACGCGCACGAGCGCGAGGAGAACACGCCCGGCCTCGGCTGCTTCGCCGTCGCCCTGCCCTACCGCAACCCGGTGCTCGACGCGATGAGCTGCTCGGTGCCGCTGGGCAGGCTCGACCCGGACCACGAGCGCCAGGTCGTCGAAGCGCTGCTGCACGCGGCCCGCACCATCACCGAACTGCTGCGCCAGTTCGGCCGCTGATTCCTGTTCCGATTCCGAAAGGGCTCGACGTGACCGAGCGAATCCTCATCACCGGCGCCGCCGGCATAGTCGGCACGCTCATGCGCACCCGACTGGCCGCGCCGGACCGGACCTTGCGCCTGCTCGACATCGCGCCGCTGCCGGCCGCCGCCGACGGTGAACGGGTCGAGCTGGTCACGGCGTCGGTGACCGACCAGGCCGCGATGGAGGAGGCGTCCGCGGGCGTCGACGCGGTGATCCACCTCGGTGGGCACAGCCTGGAGCGGCCGTGGGCGGAGATCCTGGACGTCAACATCAACGGCACGCACGTGGTGCTGGAGGCGGCGCGGCGGGCCGGGGTGTCCCGGGTGGTGCTGGCCAGCTCCAACCACGCGGTCGGGTACTACGAGCGCGCGTCGGGTGAGGCGGGCGACTACCTGTTCCCGCAGCCGGACACGTACTACGGCGTGAGCAAGGTGGCGTTGGAGGCGTTGGGCAGCCTGTACGCGTCGCGGTACGGGATGGACGTGATCGCGGTCCGGATCGGGTCGTGCTTCGAGAAGCCGCGTGACGCTCGGATGTTGTCGACGTGGTTGTCGCCGGACGACGGCGCGCGGCTGTTCGAGGCGTGCCTGTCGGCGCCGTCGCCCGGGTTCCGGGTGGTGTGGGGCGTATCGGACAACGCGCGGCGGTGGTTCTCGCTGAGCGAGGCGGAGGCGTTGGGGTACAAGTCCGCCGACGACTCCGAGGTGTTCGCGGAGGAGGTCCTGGCGGCGGGCTCGCCGGATCCCGATTCGCCGGCCATGACGTACTTGGGCGGCGTGTGGTGCACGCCCGAGTTCGACACCGCGGTGAAGGAGGCGGGCCGATGAGCGTGCAGGGTTACAACCCGCGGACCGGTGAGCCGGTGGGCGAGGCGGTGCCGGAGACGTCGGACCGCGAGGTGGACGCGCTGGCCCGGGCGGGTGCGGCGGCGTTCCCGGCTTGGTCGTCGTTGCCGGCGGTGGAGCGGGCTTCGGTGCTCGACGCCGTGGCCGATGCGCTGGACGCTTCGGCTGACGCGCTGGTGGAGCTCGCGGACGCGGAGACGGCGCTGGGCGTGCCGCGGTTGACGGGGGAGTTGAAGCGGACGACGAACCAGCTGCGGCTGTTCGGCGAGGTGCTGCGCGAGGGCAGCTACGTCGAGGCGACGCTGGATTCGGCGGACCCGGGCATCATCCCGCCGCGGCCCGTGCTGCGGCGCATGCTCCGTCCACTGGGGACGGTGGGCGTGTTCGCGGCGTCGAACTTCCCGTTCGCGTTCTCGGTGGCGGGCGGCGACACGGCGTCCGCGCTGGCCGCGGGCTGCCCGGTGATCGTGAAGGCGCACCCGTCGCACCCCGGCACGTCGCGGGAGACGGCGCGGATCGTGGCCTCCGTCGTGCCGGCCGGGGTTTTCGGGATCGTGCACGGCCAGCAGGCCGGCGTGGCGCTGGTCAAGCACCCCGCGATCAAGGCGGTCGGCTTCACCGGCTCCACCGCGGGCGGTCGCGCCCTGTACGACCTGGCCGGCGCGCGCCCCGACCCGATCCCGTTCTACGGCGAGCTGGGCAGCGTCAACCCGACCGTGGTCCTGCCCGACGCCGCCGCCGCGCGGCCCGAGGGCTTCGCGGCCGAGTTCGTCGGCTCCCTGACCATGGGCGTGGGCCAGTTCTGCACCAACCCGGGCCTGCTCTTCGCCCCGGCCTCCCTCGTCCCCGCCTTGGCGGACGCCGTCTCGGCCGCCGCGGGCGGGCCCATGCTGAACGAGCGGATGCGCGACTCGTACCGGTCCGGCACCGACGGCCTCGCCGCTTCCGGCCTGGTCGACCTGGTCGCCGAGGGCACCGCGCCCACGGAGGGCTGGAGCGTCGAACCGCGTCTCTTCCAGGTGCCGCTGGCGACGTTCGCGGACAACCTCGAGAAGCTGACCGAGGAGCACTTCGGCCCGGCGGCGGTCGTGGTGACCTACACCGATCCGGCCGAGCTGGAGCCGGTCCTCCCCCGGCTGGCGGGCACGCTCACCGGCACCGTGCACGCCGCCGAGTCCGAGCACGAGGACGCGGGGCGCGTCGCCGAGGCGCTGCGGCCGGTGGTGGGTCGGCTGATCTTCAACGCCTGGCCGACCGGCGTCGCCGTGGCCTGGGGCATGCACCACGGCGGGCCGTGGCCGGCCACCACCAACCCGCTCCACACGTCCGTCGGGGCCACCTCGATCAGACGCTGGGTGGCACCGGTGACCTACCAGTCCTGGCCGGACGCCCTGCTGCCCGCCGAGCTGCGTGAGGGCAACCCGTTGGGCATCCCCCGGCGGGTGGACGGGGTCCTCGGGGTCCACTGAGCCGGCTCGGGTCCGCTGCGTTCGGCCGCTTGGTCTGCCTGGTTCGCTCGGGCCGGGTCCACCTGGTTCTCGCGCCTGCGCCCGGTCCATCCGGTTCGCTCGCTGAGCGGTAGCGGTCCCTGGGGATGTTTCCCTGGGGACCGCGGCTTTGGTGCGGGCGGCGGGTTTGGCGGTGGGTTTGGCGGTGGCGGGTCGGGTCGGGTCGGGTCGCGAGGGGCGGAAGCGCGGGGGTTGGGGTGGATGGTCGGACGGGGGGTTGGTCGGGCCTCCTCTTCGTTTCAACCGACGTTTCAGGGGTTGGAAAACGGCGTTTTGTTTGATGGGATTTTTTGGATTCACCCGATCGTGGATCGGATGATCATGGCGGGCTTGGTCAGGATAAGGGTGATCCGGTAGGGCTGCCAGTTGGAAGTTCGCTGGTCAGACACCCAGTCGGGTGGCTTTGGGGTGAGCAGGCTCGGCGCGGGCGGTGAAGGTGGTGAGGTGATCGGCGGTTGGGGGTTGGGTGTTGAGGGACGTCGCCTCGCGGAAGCGGCGTTCGACTGCCGAACGGGTCGGTGGCGGGATGTCGGCGGAGGCCTTCAGGGCCTGGTCGGTGACGGTGGACAGGGCTTCGGCGGCGTGCACGGCCAGCTGGCACAGCTTGCGTCTCGCCCTGTCCGGCTCCCAGTCGACGGCGGCGAGCGCGTCGGCGTGCAGCACCCGCACGGCGTCCGCGCGCAGCCGCAGGCGGATCAGGTCGGAAGCGCCGATGTGCGACGCGACGGCGTCGATGGCTCCGCACATGACGCCCAACGCCACCGACGCGCCCAGCACGACGTACCAAGGCAGCACGTGGTGCACGACGGTGTCGAAGGATCGACCGTCCGGACCCAGTAGGCAGTCCGCGGGCACGTGGGCGGGATCCGCCCGGACAGTGGTGGTGGAAGTGCCCCTTAGCCCAATGCCGGGGAGGTTCGCCGGGACGAACAAGCCCGGGGCGTTCGCCGGAACGTGCCACAACGTGGTGGTGCCGTGGGCGGCGAGGGGCGTGCTCGACCAGACGTAGCTGTCGGCCTCCCCCGCCGCCACGACACCGCTCTTGCGATCACGCAGGTCCACCACGTCGCCACGACGCGAAGCCGTGCCCGACGGCAGCAGGAAGTGCGACCCCGGCGTGAAGACCGCCACCGTGCTCAGGTGCCCGCCGGCCGCGACCGCCGCCCGCGACGCCCGACCGCCCAGGCGATCCACCGCCGCCACCGCCGCGAAGTGCGAACGCAGCACCGCACCCGTGCTGCCGCACGCCGCCGCGACCCGCTCGACCACGTCCGACGCCTCGGCCAACCCACACCCGCGCCCACCGACCGCACGGGACATCGTCAGGCCGAGCAGCCCGCCCAACGCGGTGACCGACGCCCTGGGGAAGGCACCGTCGCGGTCGACGGACGAGGCGGCGGGCGCGACCACGTCGCGGACGATCCGGTCCAGGCCGACAGACATGCGAGCCTCCGACTCAGGTGGGCGGGTACAGGGAGTACGACGGGAAGTTGCCGTAGAGCCGTTCGCCGGGCGGGCCTTCGGTGACGGCGTGCACCAGCAACGAGCCGCCGACGAACGCGCCCCGCCACGACGCACCACGTCCGCCGAACACCTCGGCGCGGTCGCCGCGGGACCGCGCCTTGTTGTGGCCGAACTTGAACGCGTTCACCCCACCGGCCAGCCGACGGGCGACCGCCTCGTCGTCGCACGACAGCGACGCCACCAGCGCGCCGTTGCTCGCGTTCATCGCGGCCAGCAGCTCGGCTTCCGTGTCGACCAGCACGATCGTGTCCACCGGTCCGAACGGCTCGGCGTGGTGCAGCGGCGAGGACGGCGGCGGGGCCAGGATCGCGACCGGCGCGAAGTACGCCGACGTCTGCTGGTCGGGCAGGAACCGGCCGGCGTCCACCGAGCCCCGGTGCAGCGGCACGCCGCCCTTGGCGATCGCCTCGTCGACGACGTCGGCCAGTTCCTTGGCCTTGGCGTCGGTGATCAGCGGGCCGAAGTCGAGGTCCGGCAGGTCGTCGTCGGGTGACGCGACGGCCAGCGGGTGGCCGAAGGTGATCTCGCGGACCGCTTCCAGGTACACCGAGAGGAACGAGTCGAACAACGACCGCTGCACCACGTACCGGGGGTAGGCGGTGCAGCGCTGCTTGGCGTAGTCGAACGACTTGCGCAGCTGCGGGCGCAACGCCTCCCAGTCGCTGAACTCCCAGACGCCCCAGCAGTTCAGCCCTTCCTGTTCCAGGACGTGCCGCTGGGTGGCGTCGAGGCCGGTGACGATCTCGCCGCCGGCCCCGCGCCCGCCGACGAACGACAGGCAGCCGATGTCCGGCGAGCCGACCAGCGCCGGCGACAACTCGCGCCCGCCGCCGCTGACCAGGGTGAGCGGCAGGCCGTGCCGGACGGCGAGGGCGCACGCCAGGGTCAGGCAGCTGACGCCGCCGTCGGTGGGCACCTTGGCGATGACCGCGTTGCCCGCCAGCGCCTGCACGAGCATCGCGTGCATCAGCACGCTCATCGGGTAGTTCCAGCTGGCGATGTTGCTGACCGGGCCGTGCAGCGGCGTGCGGCCGTGGAGCATGGGGTCGATCTGCTCGACGTACCACTCGACGCCTTCGAGGCACCGGTCGACGTCGGCGGTCGCCAGCCGCCACGGCTTGCCGATCTCCCACACCAGCAGCAACGCGAGCAGGTCGCGGTGGGCGTGCAGGTCGGCCAGCGCCGCGAGCGTGCGGGCCTTGCGCTCCGTCAACGGCACGGCGGCCCACGCGCGGTGCTGCGCGCCGGTCGCCGCGACGGCGCGCGAAGCCTGGGCGGCGTCGAGGCGGGGTGGTCCGGCGATGGTGGAGCCGTCCACGGGCGACGTGGCCGGGCCGGGCGTGCCGATGCGCTGCCACGTGCCGTCGACGAGGTTGAGCAGCCGGTCGCGGTGGAACGCCTCGGGCGCGGCCTTGGCGCAGCGGTCGTACAGCTCGGGCCACGAGGTGCCCGGCTTGAGGATCGGGGACATGTCGGTCCTCTCAGCTAGCGGCGGTGGGTGCCTTGCGCCCCAACAGGTCGATCGCGGCGTACACGCTGCGCAGGGTGGGCGCGGCGACGCCGGTGAGCCGGGCGATCTCGACGACCGCGCCGATGATCGCGTCGGTCTCCAGCGCCTTGCCCGCTTCGAGGTCTTGGAGCATCGACGTCTTGTGGTGGCCGACGCGGTGGGCGCCGGCGATGCGCTTCTCGATCGAGACGCGGGGGTGGCAGCCGACGGCGCGGGCGACCGCGATGGTCTCGGCCATCATGAGGGCGACGAGTTCGCGGGTGTCGCGGTGCTCGCACATCTCGGCCATGGTGGCGCGGGTGAGCGCGCTGAGCGGGTTGAACGCGACGTTGCCCATCAGCTTGACCCAGATGTCGTCGCGCAGGTCGGGTTCGATGGGCGCTTTGAGGCCGCCGGCGACCATCGCTTCGCTGAGGTCCGCGCAGCGCTGGGACGCGGTGCGGTCGGGTTCGCCGAGGGCGAAGCGGGTGCCCTCGACGTGCCGGATGACGCCCGGCGCCTCGATCTCGGTGGAGCAGTAGACGACGCACCCGATCGCGCGCCGGGTGTCGAGGACGGCGCTGACGCTGCCGCCCGGGTCGACGGCCTCGACGCGGGCGCCTTCGAGGGGGTGGCCGGCGAGCCCGTGGAAGTACCACCAGGGGATGCCGTTCTGCGCGGCCACGACGGCGGTGTCCGGGCCGAGCAGGGGTGTGATGAGCGGGCCGCACGCGGCGTACTGGTGCGCTTTGAGCCCGAGGAACACGTAGTCGACGTGGCCGATCTCGGCCGGGTCGTCGGTGGCGTGCGGCGCGGCGGTGAAGTCGCCGCGAGGGCTGTGGACCCGGACACCGTGGCGGCGCATGGCTTCCAGGTGCGCTCCCCGTGCGACGAGGTGCACCTCCACCCCGGCGCGGTGCAGCGCCGCGCCGACATAAGCGCCGATGGCCCCGGCCCCGAGAACTGCGACTTTCATGACGTCCCTCGCCTTCGCGATGATTGTATACAGTATGTTGTATGAAGTACCGGAGCGATAGCCCAACCGGGCGGCCGATGTGCCACGAGGTGACGGCCACTCGGCCGGGTGACTTCAGATTGCTTTTTGCATACGAAAATCTGTATGCTGAAGATCGGGCATTCCCGACACCTGCCCGAGGAGGCGACCGTGAGCCAGCCCGACGCGCCGCTGATCGGCGCGGGAACCACCCGTCGCGCGGCCCGCGAATCGCTGAGCAGTGCCGCTTCCCGCAAGGTCGAGCGGCCCGCCCCGTTGCGCCAGGCCGTCTACGAGGCCCTGCTCGACCTGATCGTCAACCGTACCCTCAAGCCCGGTCAGCACCTCGTCGAGATCGAGCTGGCCGAGCACCTGGGCGTGAGCCGCCAGCCGGTGCGCGAGGCGTTGCAGCGCCTGCAGACCGAGGGCTGGGTCGACCTGCGCCCGGCACAGGGCGCGTTCGTGCACACGCCGACCGACGAAGAGGCCGACCAGCTCCTCTCCGTGCGCAACGTCCTGGAGACGCACTCCGCGAAGCTCGCCGCCGAGCACGCCACGGCCGAGGACGTGGCCGAGCTCAAGGCGTTGCAGCGCGAGGGCGTCGAGGCGCTGAAGCAGAAGGACGTGGAACGGGTCGTCGCGGCCAACGCCGCCCTGCACGCGCGCATCACCCGGTTGTCCGGCAACGCCGTGCTGGCGGAGATGATCGCCACGGTCGACCGGCGGGTCCGCTGGTACTACGCACCGCTGGCGCTGACCCGCGGCAAGGACGCGTGGAACGAGCACGCCGAGCTGATCAAGGCGATCGCCGAGGGCGACCCCGAGGCCGCCGGCCGGGTGATGAACCAGCACACCGAGCGCACCCGGACGGCCTATCGCGCCCACATCGAAGGCACCGAGGGCCGCTGAGGGTGACGGGGCCCACCACCCCGGGCCCCGATTCGGAGCACCCAGTCCCTGGTCAAGCCACCTGAATCGAGCACAGGTGACGGGCCTCACCCTTCGCGTGTTTTGTATACGATAGTCTGTATTCTGGATGTAGCACCTCCGGTCGGTACCCCTGGTGCACGTGCGGTCTACTGGATCGCGGAGCCGCTCCGCGATGGCGCGGGCGGGCTCCGAGGAACGCTCAACCCGAGAATGAGCAAGGAAGGACGCGAACCACATGAGCACAGGCATGCCCGGGTGGCAGCAGCTCAAGAACGCCCTGACCCGTCCCGCCGGGTTCTCCGCCGACGGCAGGCGCATCGGCCTCGGCCTGGACACCGCGATGGACGCCCAGCGCCGGGAGACCGACCACGCCGTCGCGGACATCGAGCAGTACGCGAACGACCGGCGCAGCAAGGGCGAAGAGACCACCACCGTCTCCTGACGGCCGTGATCAGGCCCGACGAGGGAGCCGGACGAAGCCCGCAGCGACGCCCGGCTCCCCGGCTCACGACCCGGTCGCGCCCTCCCGCCGCACGTCCCGCTCGGCCCGCACCCGGGCCTGGCGCGACGCCAGCAGGCTCGCCGCGGTCGTGATCAGCAGCACCACGACGATGACCCCGAGGGACAGCAGGATCGGGATCTCCGGCGCCCAGTCGACGCCGTGGTGGTGCAGTGCTTCGAGGATCAGCTTCACCCCGATGAACGCGAGGATCACCGCGAGACCCTTGCCGAGGTGGACCAACCGGTCGAGCAGACCGCCGACCAGGAAGAACAGCTGGCGCAACCCCATCAGCGCGAACGCGTTGGCGGTGAGCACCAGGTAGGGCTCCTTGGTCAGGCCGAAGATCGCCGGGATCGAGTCCACCGCGAACAGCAGGTCCGTGGTGCCGACGGCGACCATCACGATGAGCATCGGCGTGACCACCCGCCGCCCGTCCACGCGGGTGGTCAACGCCGCGCCGTCGTACCGCGGGGACGTCGGCAGCACGCGGCGCACCGCGCGCAGCGCCGCGTTCTCGTGGAACTCGCCCTCGTCGTCGCCCGGCCCCTCCTTCAGCAGCTTCCAGGCGGTGAAGATCAGGAACGCGCCGAAGACGTAGAACAGCCAGTCGAACCGGGCGATCGCCCCGGCGCCGAGCGCGATGAACACCGCGCGCAGCAGCAGGGCCAGCACCACGCCCACGACCAGGACCTTCTGCCGGTACTCGCGCGGCACCGCGAACCGACCCATGATCAGCACGAACACGAACAGGTTGTCCACGCTGAGCGAGTACTCGGTGATCCACCCGGCGAAGAACTCGCCGCCGTACCGAGGACCCGCGAACGCGAGCACGCCGAGCCCGAACAGCACGGCCAGCCCGACGTACACCGAGACCGACACCAGCGATTCGGAGAACGACGGGTCGCGCGGGTTGCGCGCCACGAGGTAGAAGTCGAACGCGATCACCGTGGCGATCCCGATCAACGTCGCGATCCAGACCCAGGTGGGGAGAACCATCTGTGCGAGCCCTTCGCTAGGCGGTCACTTCGTCCGTGCCGTCGTCTCCCGGGCGGCGCGCCTCCGTCGGGCGCGTGCCGACGACTCCCGCAGCACGCGGGCGTGCGTCACGTAGCGCTCGTACCACCGCTGCGCCAACGGGTTGCGCGCACGCACCTTGTCGAGCCAGTGCGGCGCGATCCGCTCGTGCAGCCACAGGAAGCCGATCGCCCAGCCGAAGCTGACGATGCCCTGGTAGGCCAGGAACCCGAGCACGTCGTCGGGCGGGGTGAACCCGCCGCCGAGCAGGACACCCGTCGAGGTCTCCGCCACCAGCCTGGCCATCGGGAAACCCACCAGCCAGTACAGGGCGGCCGGTGCGAACACGCCGAGCCGGAACCGCCCGCCGCCGACGAGCAGGCCGAAGCCGCCGCCGAGCAGCCCGAGCGGCACGGCCATGGCCAGCGCGGTGGCCGCCGCCCACGCGGCGGGGTGGCCGACGAACGCCGACAGCGCCCCGGCGATCAGGCCGCCGACCGCGCCGACGACGGCGCCGGGGACCGCCAACTCCACCCGGTCGCGCATCAGCCCACCACCACGCCGAACCGGAGCAGGCTGTAGACCAGCATGCCGAGGTAGAACACCGCGCCGAACCCGATGATCAGGTTGGTGAGCAGTCCGGGCCGGATGGGTTTGGGCAGCATCCGGTTGTTCACCAGCAGCAGGACGACGCAGTAGGCGCCCATGGCGAACGTGGACAGGAACGCGAGGACGTCGAGGATCGCGCCGGGTCCGTCGGCGGGTCCGAACAGCAGGATGACGATGCCGAACGCGATGACGCCCCACAGGAAGCCGGCATAGAGGTAGGACATGCGGAACCGCTTCGCGCCGGGCACGAAGTGGTAGGTCATGTCCGCCTGGCCGCGGGAGAACGAGTCGAACAGGCCGAGCGTGGCGTTGAGGCCGATGAGCGCGATGAACCCGAGGAACACGCCACCGAGGACGGGTCCGCCCGCCGCGGCGAAGGAGTCGGACATGGCGTTGAGCGCGGCTTCCCGCTCCCCCGCGTGCAGCAGCTCCTTGACGTCGGGGCTGGTGCGGCTGGCGGCCTGCGCCAACACCGTGAACGACACGGTGACCAGCATCGTGACGCCCCAGAACAGCAGCAGCGCGTCGAACGTGACCCAGCGCCGCCAGCCGCGCCACTTCGCCATCTCGGCGGGGTCGTCGGTGTCGAACATGAACCCCCGCGCGGGCATGGCCTCTTCCTCGCCGGCGTGGCGCAGGCCGCGGATGCGGGGGATGTGGGAGCCCATCCCGGCGCCGCTGTCGCGCAGGTGCAGCGTGTACCACATCTGCTGCATGCCCGACGGTCCGGCGAACGCGATGGAGCCGACGATGATCGGGAACCAGGCCGCGCTGAGCGCCTCCGGCGGCAGGTAGCCGAAGTGGAACATGCCGGTGACCGTGGACACCACGTCCGACCAGGTGCCCACCATCGCGGCCACCACGGCCGTGCCGACGACGAGCAGCCCGATGAGCAGGGACAGCACGTTCTCCAGCAGGTTGTAGATCACCTTGGCCATGCTGAACAGGACGCCGACGAGGATCAGGCCCACGCACGCCGACACGGTCCACGGTATGCCGGTGAGCTCCTCCAGGGCGGCGGCGCCGGCGGAGAGGTGCCCGGGCCAGATGTAGACCAGGATCGCGACGGTGAAGAAGAACCACATGATCGGTTTGAACACGCGGGCCGCGCCGAAGAAGATGCTCTCACCGGTGGCCATCGCGTAGCGGGCCATCTCCAGCATGACCACGGCCTGCAGCGTCACGCCGATGAGGAACAGCCATCGGATCTCCGGGCCGAACAGCAGCACCAGCCGCGGCCACATGTAGGACTCGCCCATGCCGACGCCGAGCGCGACGAGGAACACCGTCGGGCCCAGGATGTGGATGGAGGGCGGGGCGTCGGGCAGCTTCCTGATGGGCATCGCTTCCAGCCGCCCCGCCCGCCACACGCGTTCCTCCGGCGGAGGCGTGGTGACGTCCGCGCCCGACCGCGGTTCGGCGGGTGAGTTGGGTGTATCCACAACGGACCTCCCGGTGAGTTACAGCTTTTGAAGGCGGGGCTCCCCCTTCACAGCAGCCCGGCGGAGCGGGCCCAGCGGTACTTGGCGCCGAGCACGGCGACCGGCTTCTCCGTGGTGTACGGGTAGGCGACGACGCCGTGCCGGTACAGGTGTTCACTGGCTTCTTCGACTTCCACGTCGCCGGAGAGAGAGGCGACGACGGGCTTGTGGATCCCCTGGTCCCGGTAGTGCCGGACGACCTCGACGACGAGTTCGGCGAACACCATCGGCGGCGTGACGATGGTGTGCCAGTAGCCGAGGATCAGGGCGTGCACGCGCTCGTCCTCCAGGCCGAGCGCGATGGTGTCGCGGTAGGTGGAGGGCGGTTCGCCGCCGGTGATGTCGACGGGGTTGCCCGCCGCGCCGAACGGCGGGATGAACCGCCGGAACGCCGCGTCCAGGTCGGCCGGGATCTCCATGAGGGAGAGTCCGTTGTCGACGCACGCGTCGGACAGCAGCACGCCGGAGCCGCCCGCGCCGGTGATGATGACGACGTTCTCGCCCTTGGGCGTGGGCAGCAGGGGCACGCCGCGCGCGTACTCCAGCATGTCGTTGAGACCGGGGGCGCGGATGACGCCGCTCTGCCGCAGGATGTCGTCGTAGACCTTGTCGTTGCCGGCCAGTGCGCCGGTGTGCGAACTGGCGGCTTTCGCGCCTTGGGCGGTGCGGCCGGCTTTGAGGACCACGACGGGTTTGTGCGCCGACACGCGCTTGGCGGTCTCGGCGAACGCGCGGCCGTCCTTGAGGTCTTCCAGGTGCATGGCGATGAGCTGGGTGTTGTCGTCCTGCTCGAAGAACGTGAGCAGGTCGTCCTCGTCGATGTCCGCCTTGTTGCCGACGCCGACGATGGAGGACACGCCCATCCGGGCGGAGCGGCTGAACCCGAGGATCGCCATGCCGATGCCCCCGCTCTGCGAGGACAGGGCGACCCCGCCCTTCACGTCGTACGGGGTGCAGAACGTAGCTGAAAGACTTTCGGGTGTGTAGTAGTAGCCGTAGATGTTCGGGCCGAGGACGCGCACCCCGTGCTTGCGCGCGATGGCCACGACCTCGTCCTGCAACTCGTGGTTACCGGTCTCGCCGAAGCCGGACGGGATGAGGATCGCGCCCGCCACGCCCTTCGCGCCGACTTCTTCGAGCGCGGCGGGCACGAACTTCGCCGGGATCGCGAACACCGCCACGTCCACGTCGCCGGGCACGTCGGTGATGCTGCGGTAGGCCTTGCGGTCGAGGATTTCGTCCGCTTTGGGGTTGATCGGGTAGATCTCGCCCCGGTAGCCGCCGTCGACCAGGTTGCGCATCACCGAATTGCCGATCTTGCCGGTCTCGTTGGACGCGCCGATGACGGCGACCGCGGCCGGTTTCATGATCCTGTTCATCGAGGCCAGGATGTCCTCCTGGCTGAACCGCACCGGTTCGCGCGCGGCGTCTTGGTCGACGAGGATCCGCACGTCGACGGCCGTGGCGCCGTCCGGTGTGGCCAGCACCGGGTTGAGGTCCACCTCGGCGAGCTCCGGGAAGTCCGTGACCAGGTCGCCGACCCGGCGGATCAGGTCGGCGAGCGCGTCCCGGTCGGCCGGCGCCGTGCCGCGCACACCGCGCAGGATCTCGGCGGCGGCGATGCCGTCCACCATGGACATCGCCTCGGCGGTGCTGGTCGGCGCGAGGCGGAAGGTGACGTCCTTGAGCACCTCGACCAGCACGCCGCCCAGGCCGAAGGCGACGACCTTGCCGAAGGTCTCGTCGGTGGTCGCGCCGACGATGACCTCGTGGCCGGAGGTCATCAGCCGCTGCACCTGCACGCCGACGACGTCCGCGTCGGCCTGGTAGGCGACGGCGTTGGCGATGATCGTGTCGAAGCCCGCCGCCACCTCCTCGGGCGTGGTCAGGCCGACCAGCACGCCGCCCGCCTCGGTCTTGTGCAGGATGTCCGGCGAGACGATCTTGAGCACGACCGGCAGGCCGATGTCGGCGGCCAGCGCGACCGCCTCGTCCCGCGACGCGGCCAAGCCCTCGGCCGGGGTCGTGATCCCGTAGGCCTCGCACACCAGCCTGCCCTCGGGCGCGGTCAGCGAGGCGCGCCCCTCGGCGGTGACCGCCGCGATGATCCGTTCGACCGCTGCCCGGTCGTAGTCCGGCATGACGTCTCCTTGGGTCCTTGGGTCGTGTGCTCGCGGTGGGTCGGTGGGGCTCGACCTCAGATCGCGCCGATGGACTTGAGCTTGGTCAGCTGCTCGGGCAGGTAGCCCAGTTCGGCCAGCACCTCGCCGTTGTGCTCGCCGAGCAGCGGTGAGCGCTGGACGTCGACCGGCGAGTCGGACAGCTTCAGCGGGCTGCCCACGGTCTTGTAGGCGCCCCGCTCGGGGTGCTCGACCTCGACCACGGCGCCGAGGTCGGCCAGCGTCTCGTCCTCGATCAGCTCCCGGGTGGACAGGATCGGGCCGCACGGGATGTCGTGGGCGTTGAGCGCGTCCATGACCTCCCACTTGGTGTGCCGCTCGGCCCACTCCTCGATCAGCGCGAACGCCTTGTCCAGCTTGTCCAGCCGGGCCTCCGGCGTGGCCCACGCCGGGTCGTCGGCGAGCTCGGGCTTGCCGATCAGCTCGGTGATCGGCTTCCAGCCGACCGGCTGGATGATCACGTAGATGTAGTCGTTGGGACCGCCGGGCGCGCAGCGCACCGCCCAGCCCGGCTGCCCGCCGCCGGAGGCGTTGCCCGAGCGCGGCACCTCGTCGGCGAACGTCTCGTTCGGGTACTCGCCGAGCGGGCCGTGCGCGAGCCGCTGCTGGTCGCGGAGCTTCACCCGGCACAGGTTGAGCACCGCGTCCTGCATGGCCACCTGCACGCGCTGGCCGCGGCCGGTGGACGTGCGCTGGTAGAGCGCGGCGAGGATGCCCGCGACCAGGTGGATGCCGGTGCCCGAGTCGCCGATCTGGGCGCCGGTGGCCAGCGGCGGGCCGTCCTCGAACCCGGTGGTGCTCATCGAGCCGCCCATGGCCTGCGCGATGACCTCGTAGGCCTTGAAGTGCGCGTACCGGCCCGCGCCGAAGCCCTTGATCGACGCGTACACCAGGCCGGGGTTGAGTTCCCGCAGCCGGTCCCAGGTGAACCCGAACCGGTCGACCACGCCGGGGCCGAAGTTCTCCACCAGCACGTCCGCGGTGGTGACGAGCTGACCGAACACGGCCTTGCCCTCGTCGCTCTTCATGTTCAAGGTGATGCTGCGCTTGTTCGCGTTCAACATGGTGAAGTACAGGCTGTCCACACCGGGCAGGTCGCGCAGCTGGCCGCGGGTGATGTCGCCCCGGCCCGGCGCCTCCACCTTGATCACGTCCGCGCCCAGCCACGCGAGGATCTGCGTCGCCGACGGTCCGGATTGGACATGCGTCAGGTCCAGGACCCGGACGCCGTCGAGAGCCTTGCCCATGGCACGTCCTCCTTGTGTGCGGTCTTCTGTCTCGCTGGGATCAAGGGAACTCCTTGGCGTATAACGAGAGCGTTACTTGTACATCGTCTGGTTCACGGTTCCCGGCGCGTACGCGTCGGGGTCCACCCAGACGTTGATCAACGACGGCAGGCCGGACTCGCGGGCGCGTTGCAGGGCGGGCGCGATGTCCTCGGGGTCGCGGACCTCTTCGCCGTGACCGCCGAGCATCCGGGCGAACTCGTCGTAGCGGACGTCGCCGAGGGTGTTGCCGACCCGTTCGCGGGCCACGCCGTACTTCTGCGCCTGGCCGTACCGGATCTGGTTCATCGACGAGTTGTTGCCGACGATGCCGACGAACGGCAGGTCGTAGCGCACCAGCGTCTCGAAGTCCCAGCCGGTGAGGCTGAACGCGCCGTCGCCGAACAGCGCCACCACTTCCTTGTCCGGCCGGGCCAGCTTGGTGGCCAGCACGAACGGCACGCCGACGCCGAGCGTGCCCAGCGGCCCGGGGTCCATCCAGTGCCCGGGCGACTTGGGCTGCACGACCTGGCCGGAGAACGTGACGATGTCGCCGCCGTCGCCGATGTAGATCGAGTCCTCGGTCAGGAACTCGTTGATCTCGTGCACCAGGCGGTAGGGGTGGATCGGGGTCGCGTCGGAGCGCAGCTGCGGCAGCCGCTTCTCGCGCGCCTTCTCCTCCACGGCCCGGAGTTCCTCCAGCCAGGGCTTGCGGGCCACCGCGCCGTTGTCCGCGCGGCCCGAGGCCGCTTGCGTGACCGCGGCGAGGACCAGGTTCGCGTCGCCCACGATGCCCAGGTCGATGTCGCGGTTCTTGCCGACGGTGCGGTAGTCGAGGTCGATCTGGACGACGGTGGCCTTGGCGGACAGGCGGCGGCCGTAGCCCATCCGGAAGTCGAACGGCGTGCCGACGATGACGATCACGTCGGCGTTGTCGAACGCGTACCGGCGGGAGAGCTGGAAGTGGTGGGGGTCGCCGGGCGGCAGCGTGCCGCGGCCCGCGCCGTTCATGTAGGCGGGGATGTCGAGCGCGCGGACGAGCTCGATCGCCGAAGCGGTGGCGCGGGTCGTCCAGACCTGGCTGCCGAACAGGACGACCGGCTTCTTCGCGTGCACCAGCAGGTCGGCCAGCCGTTCGACCGACGCCGGGTCGCCCGCGTTGCGGGTGGACGCGCGGTAGCGCCCGGCCTCCGGGATCCGCGCCTGGTCCACGCGCACCGACGCGTCCAGCACGTCGCGCGGGATCTCCAGGAACGACGGGCCCGGCGCGCCGTTGAACGCCTCGCGGAACGCCATCGACACCAGGTCGGCGATGCGCGCGGTGGACGGCACGGTCGCGGCGAACTTCGTGATCGGGGTCATCATGTCGACGTGCGGCAGGTCCTGCAGTGAGCCCATCTTGTGCTGGCTCAACGCGCCCTGGCCGCCGATCAGCAGCATCGGGCTCTCCGCCCGGAACGCGTTCGCCACGCCGGTGACCGCGTCGGTGGTGCCCGGACCCGCGGTCACGACGGCGCAGCCCGGCTTGCCCGTGACGCGGGCGTAGGCGTCCGCGGCGTGCGCGGCCACCTGCTCGTGCCGCACGTCGATCACCGCGATGCCCTCGTCGACGCAGCCGTCGTAGATGTCGATGATGTGGCCGCCGCACAGGGTGAAGATCGTGTCGATGCCCTCGGCCTTGAGGGCCTTGGCGACCAGGTGACCGCCGGAGATCAGTTCCGGGCCCGGGTCCGTGTCCCCGGTCGGGGTCGCGCCGGTTTCGCCGGTCGCGGTGGTTCCGCCGGTCGGCCCTGCGTTGGTGGCGACCTCACCGGTCGGTCCTGCGTTGTTGCCCGTGTCGGTCGCTGTCCGCGCCATGTGCTGGTCAACTCCTTCGATCGCGGTCGGCCCGTCTCTGAGAGGTGGGGTCCCGACCCTGGAACCGGCCCGGTTGTAGATTGCATACCGTATGGGGTAGCCCATATAGTTACGCCTTGTTCGCGCCGATGTCCAGAGGTCGGGACGATCGGGCCTTCAGCGCCCGCCATCGGCGCCCCACCGCGCGGAGAGGACTTTCTGCCGTGGATCTGCACGAACACCAAGCCAGGGAGCTGTTCGCGGCGCACGCCGTCCCGGTGCCGCACGGCCTGCTCGCCGTGACGCCGGACGAGGCGCACGCCGCGGCGACGTCGATCGGCGGGACCGTCGTGGTGAAGGCGCAGGTGAAGACCGGTGGCCGGGGCAAGGCGGGCGGCGTGAAGCTCGCCCGGACGCCGGAGGAGGCGCGGGAGGTCGCGTCCGCCGTGCTCGGGATGGAGATCAAGGGGCACGTGGTGCGCGAGGTGCTCGTGGTCGAGGCGAGCGAGATCGCGGAGGAGTACTACTTCTCGTTCCTGCTGGACCGGGCGAACCGGACGTTCCTCGCGCTGGCCTCGGTCGAGGGCGGCGTGGACATCGAGGAGGTGGCGGCGCGGCGGTCGGACGCGGTGGCGCGGGTGCCGGTGACGTCGGTGGACCTGACCGTCGCGCACGAGATCGTGACGGCGGCCAAGTTCCCGCCGGAGGTGGCGGACCGGGTCGCCGACGTGGTCGTGCGGCTGTGGGAGGCGTTCGTGGCGGAGGACGCCACGTTGGTCGAGGTGAACCCGTTGGTGCGGACGCGCTCGGGTGAGGTCGTGGCGGTGGACGGGAAGATCACGTTGGACGCGAACGCCGGGTTCCGGCATCCGGAGCACGAGGGGTTGGCGGATTCGTCGGCCGGAGATCCGTTGGAGGCGGCGGCGCGAGGGCGTGGGTTGAACTACGTGAAGCTGGACGGTCAGGTGGGGGTGATCGGGAACGGGGCGGGGTTGGTGATGTCCACTTTGGATGTCGTTGCCCGTGCGGGTGAGCGGCGTGGTGGCGTGAGGCCGGCGAACTTCCTGGATATCGGAGGTGGAGCGTCCGCGCAGGTCATGGCCGACGGGCTGGACATCGTCCTGAACGACCCGGACGTGCGGTCGGTGTTCGTGAACGTTTTCGGCGGCATCACGGCGTGCGACGCGGTCGCGGACGGGATCGTGACGGCGCTGGGGATGCTCGGCGACGCGGCCACCAAGCCGTTGGTGGTGCGGTTGGACGGCAACAACGTGGAGCAGGGCAGGCGGATCCTCGCCGAGGCCGCGCACCCGTTGGTGACCGTGGTGGACACGATGGACGACGCGGCCGACCAGGCCGCCGAACTCGCTGCCGTGGGGGTGTGAGATGGCCGTCTTCATCACGTCGGGAAGTCGCGTGATCGTCCAGGGCATGACCGGGGCGGAGGGCGCGAAGCACACCAGGCGGATGCTCAAGGCGGGCACCCGGGTCGTCGGCGGGGTGAACCCGCGCAAGGCCGGCGAGGTCGTCGACTTCGACGGTCACGTGCTGCCGGTGTTCGGTGGCGTGGCGGAGGCCATGGAGGCGACGGGCGCGGACGTGACGGTGGTGTTCGTGCCGCCGGCGTTCACGAAGGACGCGGTGGTCGAGGCGATCGACGCCGGGATCGGGTTGGCGGTCGTGATCACGGAAGGCGTGCCGGTGCACGACACGGCGGCGTTCTGGGCGCACGCGGTCGCGTCGGGCGGTCGGACGCGGATCATCGGGCCGAACTGCCCCGGGGTGATCAGTCCGGGCAAGTCGAACGCCGGGATCATCCCGGATGACATCTGCGGGCCCGGGCCGATCGGGTTGGTGTCGAAGTCGGGGACGTTGACGTACCAGTTGATGTACGAGCTGCGGGATGTCGGGTTCACGACGGCGGTGGGGATCGGTGGTGATCCGGTGATCGGGACCACGCACATCGATGTGCTGGCGGCGTTCGAGGCGGATCCGGAGACGTCGGCGATCGTGATGATCGGTGAGATCGGTGGGGATGCGGAGGAGCGGGCGGCCGAGTACATCCGGTCGTTCGTGACGAAGCCGGTGGTGGCGTACGTGGCGGGGTTCACGGCGCCGGAGGGCCGGACGATGGGGCACGCGGGGGCGATCGTGTCCGGGTCGGCCGGGACCGCGCAGGCGAAGAAGGAGGCGTTGGAGGCGGTGGGGGTTCGGGTTGGGAGGACGCCCAGTGAGACGGCGCAGTTGTTGCGGGAGTTGTTGGGGTAAAGACTAGTGGGGGCGCGGGTTGGGGGGATTTGGCGCGCGGCCGGCGGCCCGGGACCTCCCGCGGAGTTCGGCCGATGGTGATCACCAGGAGTCGACGAGTGGGGCGTCGTGCTCGTGCCGTCGCCATTGTTCGGCCACGCGGCCGAGCCGGGTTGGTGAGGCCATGCCGCGCATGGTCGCGACCTTGCCGTCACGGACCTCCAGGACGCCGACGCCCACCACGCGGTCGTCCACCACGGCGATCACGGCTGGGCAGCCGTTGACGAGGCCGGCGTGGATCGCCAGGTTCCCGCCGACCAGCTTCCGCTTCGCCGGGGTCGGTTTGAAGCCGGCGCGCATGGCTATGGCGACGCGCTCGGGGCCCGAGTACCGCAGCAGCTTCTCGGCCAAGCCGGCGCCGTCGGAGATGGCGGTCGCGTCGGCGGTCAGCAGGGCCACCAGGCGTTCGGTCTGGCCGGAGGACGCGGCGGCGATGAACGCCTCCACGATCCGGCGTGCGGTGGCGCGGTCGACCTCGGTGGTGTGGCGCTCGGCGGCGACGTGGCGGCGGGCGCGGTGGGCGTGTTGTTGGCTCGCGGACTCGGTGATGTCGAGGATCTCGGCGATCTCGGCGTGGGTGTAGGAGAAGGCCTCGCGCAGGACGTAGACGGCGCGTTCGACCGGCGGCAGGCGTTCCATCAGCGTCAGCACCGCCAGGGTCACCGATTCTCGCTGCTCGGCGGTGTCGGCCGGGCCAAGCATCGGGTCGCCGTCCAGCAGCGGTTCGGGCAGCCAGGTGCCCACCGCGCGTTCGCGCCGCGTCTTCGCCGAGCGGAGGCGGTCGAGTGACAGGTTCGTGACCACCTTGGTCAGCCACGCCTCTGGCACGTCGATGTGGTCGCGATCGGCGGCCTGCCAGCGCAGGAACGCGTCCTGCACGGCGTCCTCGGCGTCGGCGGCCGAGCCGAGCAGGCGGTAGGCCAACGAGGCCAGCCGGTCCCGGCTGGCCTCGAAACGCGCCACGGTCGCGCTGTCCATGAGCGTCACGCTAGGCGATGACAGCCTCGGCGGCGCGGTCGGGCGCGGCGGTGACGCGGTGCCTGCGCGTCGGCATCCCGAAGGTCGGGTGGGCCATGCCGAAGGCCGCGCCACGGAGGACGGCCGCCTTGAGGCGCGCGGCCGGGCGACCGCGCAGGGCCCAGGTCTTCGACCGGGCGTCGCCGTCGACCACTTGGAAGATCGCGTCCTTCCGGCCGAGGCTGATGTGGTTGCCGACGTAGACCAGCGAGGTCTTCGGGATCTCGCGACCGGTCAGGTCGCCGACGATCGCGGCCACCGCCTGCTTGGCGGTGTACCCGGCCGAGGCGCAGGACATCGGCAGCGGCCGGCCGTTCTCCCCGATGACGTGGACGCTGTCGCCGATGGCGTAGACATCGGGGTGCGAGACCGACCGCATCATGCGGTCGACCAGGATCTGACCGTTGTCGGTGACCTCCAGGCCGCTGGCGGCGGCGATGGGGTGGACGGCGAAACCGGCCGCCCACACGGTGGCGTCGGCGGCGAGGGCGGTGCCGTCGGCGGTGATGGCGCGTGCTGCCTCGACGCGCTCGACGGTGGTGTGCTCGTGGACGGTGATGCCGAACCGGTCGAACGCGCGCAGCAGGTGGCGGCGGGCCTTCGGGCCGAGCCAGCCGCCCAGCTCACCGCTGGTGGCGAGGGTGACGGCGAGTTCGGGCCGGGATTCGGCGATCTCGGTGGCGGCCTCGATCGCGGTCAGGTTGCCGCCGACGACCAGCACCGTCCCGGTGCCGCCCAGCTCGTCCAGGCGCTGCCGCAGGCGCAGGGCCGCGGGCCGGGCGGCGATGGGGAAGGCGTGCTCGGCCACGCCCAGGACGCCGTGGTCGGCGGCCGTGCTGCCGAGCGCGTAGAGGAGGGTGTCGTAGTCGAGTCGGTCGCCGTCCGCCACGGTGACCGTCCGCCGCTCGGCGTCGACGGCGGTGACCCGCGCCAGTCGCAGGCGGATGCCGGTGCCCGCGAAGAGCTCCGCCAGGTCGTAGCGGCGCAGGTCCTGGCCCGCGGCGAGCTGGTGCAGGCGCATCCGCTCGACGAAGTCGGGCTCGGCGTTGACGACGGTGATCTCGACGTCGTCGGCGTGCAGGCGGCGGGCGAGTTGTCCGGCGGCGTAGCCCCCGGCGTAGCCGGCTCCCAGGACGATGATGCGGTGCTTCATGTTCACGCTCCTGTCGGGTTCGCTCGTCCTCTGAACGGGACAGCGCCTCGATCCCTGACAGGTTTCGGCTGTGGCGTGGGTCACCCCGGCGCAGGTCGGTGTTCGACGCCTTGCCGGACCTGGTCAGTCGATACTGCGGGTGCGGTGGTGGCGACGGCGTTGCGGCACGAGTCGGGTCCGGACGACCGCCGAGGTGCGCGGCCTCGGTCCGGTCAACGGCGACGCCTACCGCTCGACCAGGCGGTGGCGGCCCGCGTAGACGTTCATCGACGTGCCGCGCAGGAAGCCGACCAGGGTCATGCCGACGTCCGCGGCCAGGTCGACGGCCAGCGACGACGGCGCGGAGACGGCGGCGAGCACGGGGATGCCGGCCATCGCCGCCTTCTGCACCAGCTCGAACGACGCCCGGCCGCTCACCATCAGGACGGTGGAGGTGAGGGGCAGGCCGCGGTGCTTCAGGCCCCAGCCGTGGACCTTGTCCACCGCGTTGTGCCTGCCGACGTCCTCCCGCAGGCACAACAGCTCGCCCTCCGCGTCGAACAGGCCGGCCGCGTGCAGGCCGCCCGTGCGGTCGAAGACCCGTTGGGCGGCGCGCAGTTCGTCCGGCAGCACGGCGAGGGTCTCGGCGTCGATGGTGAGCGGGTCGTCGGCCACCGGCCAGGTGGCGCTGGTGCGCACGGCGTCGAGGCTCGCCTTGCCGCACAGGCCGCAGGACGACGTCATGTAGAAGTTGCGCTCGATCGACGGGTCGGGCGGTGGCACGCCCGCCGCCAGCACGACGTCCAGCACGTTGTAGGTGTTGCCGCCGTCGGTGGTCGCGCCCGCGCAGTAGCGGATCGAGGTGATGTGCTCCGCGGCGCGGACCACGCCTTCGCTGACCAGGAAACCCGCCGCCAGGTCGAAGTCGTCACCCGGCGTGCGCATGGTCACGGACAGCGGTTTGCCGGCGACGCGGATCTCCAGCGGCTCCTCGACGGTGAGGGTGTCCGCGCGGGCGTCGGCCACGCCGTCCACCACGCGCACTACCCGTCGCCTGCTCGTCACTCGTCCCATGTGGACACTCCTCGTCTCGGCACAGCTCGGCACAGCTCGGCGCACTCGGCCAGCAGGCGGCGCAGGGCTTCGTCGCGGTGCTCCCCCGCCGCGAGCGCCACCTCCTTGGTCGCGCGGTGGACCGCCAGCGCGGGCCACCACCTCGTCCACCGGGCACGGGGGCGACCCGCCGCGCGGAGGCAGTGCTCGACCAGGGCGTCCGCGCAGCGGGCGGTGGAGGTGCCGATCAACGGCACCGCGAAGACCAGCAGCGCACGGCGGCCGTCCGGCGTGCTGAGGTCGTTCACGCGGCGGGCGACGGCGCCCAGGACCGGGTGCACGGTCGCCGGCCGGTCGGTCCACTCCTCGTCCGCCAGCGCGGACACCAGTTCCAGCAGGCAGCAGCCGTGCGCCGGGGTGACGTGCCGCCCCGGCGCCAACCGGGGCAGCCGGGTGGTCACGACGCCTCACGCGGGTGCGGCAGCAGCTGGCGGGGGCGTCCCGGCCGGCTGAACCGCCCGCCCAGCGCCGCGCCGGCCACGCCGAGCACGGCGGCGGTGAGGAACGGGCTGGCGTAGCCGTGCGACACGACGACCAGGGACGCCAAGCCGACGCCGAGGACGCCGCCGAGGGCCTTGGCGCTGTAGATGACGGCGAAGTTGAGCGGCGCGGTGTCCTCGCCGAAGTACTCGCGCACGAGTCCGACCAGCAGCGAGTAGCAGCAGCTCGTGCCGAGACCGGCCACGCCCGCGCCGACCAGCAGGGCGACGGCGTCCTGCCGCTGACCGCCGAACAGCAGCACGAGCTGGGCGAGGCCGCCGGTCGCCATCGCCAGCCGCAGCGTGAGCCGCCTGCCGATGGCCTCGGAGATCCGGCCCGCGAGGATCCGCCCCGCCCCCGCCGACGCGGCCAGCACCGCCAGGGCCACCGCCGCGAACACCGTCCCGTCGGCGAAGGCGGCCAGGAACACCAGGTCGAACAACGACACCGCCGCCGCGAACACCACCGTCACGTACATCGGCACGAGGACACCGCTGCGCAGCGCCTCCCCCGGCTTGAAGTGGCGGATGGCGGGGCGGTTGCTGCGGTGCGTGCGCCGTTCCCGGTGGCGAGGGTCGACGTCGGCGGGCCACCAGTTCGGTGGCGGGTCGCGCAACGGCAGGCCGCACGCGGTCACGACCACCAGCACGACCAGTGCCGCGACGGACAGGAACGCGGTCCGGCTGCCCGCGTCGAACCAGAGGCCGGCCGCCAGCGCGAACGGCACGCCGCCGAGCGCGAACGCGCCGGTGATCAGGGAGATCCGGCCGGTGACCCGGTCGGGGAACCAGCGGATGACAGTGCCGACGCACGTCGCGTAGACGAGACCGGTGCCGACGCCGCCGACCAGCGAGTAGCCGAGGTGGACGACGAGCAGGTGGTCGGCGGAGCCGAGGGTGAGCAGGCCGATCGCGCCGAGCACGGCGCCGAGGACGACGGCGGCGCGCGGTGGCAGCAGGCCGCGATCGCGCAACCACGCGGCCGGGAACGCGATGCCCGCCTGGCACGCCGTCCAGAGCGCGAACGCCCAGCACAGCTCGACCAGGCTCCACCGCTGCGCCAACACCGGCACCAGAGCGCCGAACCCGTACTGGGCGGTGCCGGTGACGAGCATGGCGATGCCGCTGAGCCAGGCGATCCGGCCGCGTGGACGGCCCAGCAGCTCGTGGTCCGACTCACCGATGCGGTAGCGGCGGCCGTAGACGTCGAGGACTTCACGCACCTGCATGAGGATCACCCTCCTTGCAGATTGTATACAGTATTGAGTAGCCTAGCGCCTGTATGCATTCCTGAACACCCCTCAAGCGGACCCCCTGCGCACCCCCTGGACCGAGGCGAGGCAGGCGGCCCGACAGGCGGGGAAGCCGTTGGACGTGGTGTTGGCGTCGCCGTTGCGCGCACTGGTGGCCGTGCCGTCGTTCGGCAACTCGGCGATGGACGGATACGCGGTGGCGGGGTGCGGACCGTGGATCGTGGCCGGGCGCGGGCGGGTGACATGGCGGGTTCGCTGCACAGCGGCCACGCGGTCGAGATCGCGACCGGCGCGCCCCTGCCGTGCGGTGCAGACGCCGTGCTGCCGTGGAACACGCCGAGGTCGCGGACGCGTGAGTGATGGGCGACGTGGGGCCGGGTCGACACGTCCGGCGGGTCGACGAGAGCTGCCCCGGGTTCGGCGGTGGCGAGGTCGAGGCGCTGCCTGTCGCCAGCGGGAGCAGAGGCGTACAGTTTGAATACGGTATACAGTCTGCGGGCGACAGTGGAGGCCACATGAGCGTGGTGGAACGGGTGCTCGCCGTGATCGAGGCGCATCGCGGCGACCGGGGCGCGCTGCTCCCGATCCTGCACGGCATCCAGGCCGAGTTCGGCTACGTCGACCAGTCGGTGATCCCGTTGGTGGCCAAGGAGCTGAACCTGTCGCGGGCGGACGTGCACGGCGTCGTCACCTTCTACAGCGACTTCCGCAGCGAGCCCGCTGGCCGCGTCACCGTGCAGCTGTGCCGCGCCGAGGCGTGCCAGTCGGTCGGGTCCGAGCGCTTGGTCGCGCACGCCGAGGCCGCGTACGGCGTGCAGGTGGGCCAGACCGGCGCGGACGCGGCGGTCACCCTCGACCAGGTGTTCTGCCTGGGCAACTGCGCCCTCGGACCCGCCGCCCGGGTCAACGGGCGGCTGCACGGACGGCTCGACCCGGCCCGGCTGGACGGGCTGGTCGACGCGGAGATGGAGCTGCGATGACCACCACCGTCTACGTCCCGCGCGACGCCGCCGCGCTCTCGGTCGGCGCGGACGCCGTCGCCGCCGCGATCACCCGGGAAGCCGCGCTCACGGGCCGGGCCGTCCGGGTCGTGCGCAACGGCTCGCGCGGCATGCTGTGGCTGGAGACGCTGGTCGAGGTGGCCACCGACGCGGGCCGGGTCGGGTACGGGCCGGTGACCGCCGAGGCCGTGCCCGCGTTGGTCGCCGCCGGGATGTTGGACGGCGCGGAGCACGGGTTGCGGGTCGGGGTGGTCGAGGAGCTGCCGTGGTTCCGCGCGCAGCACCGGCTGTGCTTCGCGCGCGTCGGCGTCACCGACCCGTTGTCGCCCGACGACTACCTCGCGCACGGCGGGATGACGGGTCTGCGGCGGGCGTTGGCGATCGGACCGGCGGCGACGGTCGCCGAGGTGACCGACTCCGGGTTGCGCGGACGTGGCGGCGCGGGGTTCCCGGCGGGCATCAAGTGGAAGACCGTCGCGGACACGCCCGGCGAGCTGAAGTTCGTGTGCTGCAACGCCGACGAGGGCGACAGCGGCACGTTCGCCGACCGGATGCTCATCGAGGGCGACCCGTTCTGCCTGATCGAGGGAATGGCCATCGCGGCTTTCGCGGTCGGCGCCACCGAGGGCTACATCTACATACGGTCGGAGTACCCCGAAGCGGTGCGGACGTTCCGCCGGGCGATCGACATCGCGTACGCGCGGGGTTGGCTCGGGGACGACGTGCTCGGTTCCGCGCTGAAGTTCGACCTGATGGTGCGCGTCGGCGCGGGCGCGTACATCTGCGGCGAGGAGACCTCCATGCTGGAGAGCCTGGAGGGCAAGCGGGGCGTGGTGCGGGCGAAACCGCCGATCCCCGCGATCACCGGCCTGTTCGGCAAGCCGACCGTGGTGAACAACGTGCTCACGCTGGCGTCCGTGCCCGCGATCCTGGCCGACGGCGGCGCGTCCTACCAGGCGTTGGGCGTGCAGCGGTCGCGGGGCACGCAGGTGTTCCAGCTCGCCGGGAACATCGCGCGCGGCGGCGTGTTCGAGTCGGCGTTCGGCGTCTCGCTGCGCGACCTGGTCGAAGTGCACGGCGGCGGCACGCTCTCCGGCCGGCCGGTGCGCGCGGTGCAGGTGGGCGGGCCGCTCGGGGCGTACCTGCCGGCGTCCGGGCTGGACCTGGCGATGGACTACGAGGCGTTCGCCGAGGCGGGCGCGATGCTCGGCCACGGCGGCATCGTGGTGTTCGACGACACCGTGGACATGGCGTCGATGGCGCGGTTCGCGTTCTCGTTCTGCGCGGAGGAGTCCTGCGGCAAGTGCACGCCGTGCCGGGTCGGCGCGGTGCGCGGGGTCGAGGTGATCGACCGGATCGTCGGCGGCGAGGACGTCGACGACAACCTCGCCCTGCTGGGCGACCTCTGCGAGCTGATGGCCGACGGGTCGCTGTGCGCGATGGGCGGCCTCACGCCCAACCCGGTGCGGAGCGCGCTGCAGCACTTCGCCGACGACTTCACCCCAAGGAGGGCCACCCCGTGACGATCTTGAAGGAACCGGACTTCGGCACACCGGCCGTGACGTCCTCGACCTCGGTGACGGTGGAGGTCGACGGCATCCCGGTGACCGTGCCCGCCGGCACGTCGGTCATGCGCGCCGCCGCGACCAGCGGCATCGACATCCCCAAGCTGTGCGCGACGGACAGCCTGGAGGCGTTCGGGTCGTGCCGGCTGTGCCTGGTGGAGATCGACGGGAGGCGCGGCACGCCCGCGTCGTGCACCACGCCGGTCGCCGACGGGATGAAGGTGCGCACCCAGACGCCGAAGCTGGCGAAGCTGCGGCAGGGCGTGATGGAGCTGTACATCTCCGACCACCCGTTGGACTGCCTGACCTGCTCGGCCAACGGCGACTGCGAGTTGCAGGACATGACGGGCGCGGTCGGGTTGCGGCAGGTGCGGTACGGGTACGAAGGCGAGAACCACCTGTCGGCGGCGAAGGACACCAGCAACCCGTACTTCGACTTCGAGCCGTCCAAGTGCATCTCGTGCTCGCGGTGCGTGCGGGCGTGCGGCGAGGTGCAGGGCACGTTCGCGCTGACCATCGAGGGTCGGGGGTTCGAGTCGCAGGTGTCCGCGGGCGGCGTGCCGTTCATGGAGTCGGAGTGCGTGTCGTGCGGCGCGTGCGTGCAGGCGTGCCCGACGGCGACGTTGCAGGAGAAGTCCGTGGTACAGCTGGGCATGCCCAGCCGGACGGTGCTGACCACGTGCGCGTACTGCGGTGTCGGGTGCTCGTTCAAGGCCGAGCTGCGCGGTGACGAGCTGGTGCGGATGGTGCCGTACAAGGACGGTGGCGCGAACGAGGGCCACTCGTGCGTGAAGGGTCGGTTCGCGTTCGGCTACGCCACGCACCCGGACCGGGTGACGTCGCCGATGGTGCGGGAGAAGATCACCGATCCGTGGCGCGAGGTGTCGTGGGAGGAGGCGATCGGCTACACCGCGTCGCGGATGCGGGAGATCCAGGCCTCGCACGGGGTCGGCGCGATCGGCGGCATCACGTCGTCGCGGTGCACCAACGAAGAGGTGTACGTGGTGCAGAAGCTCGTGCGGGCGGCGTTCGGGAACAACAACGTCGACACGTGCGCGCGGGTGTGCCACTCCCCCACCGGCTACGGGCTGAAGCAGACGTTCGGCGAGTCCGCGGGCACCCAGGACTTCCGGTCGGTGGCGGCGGCGGACGTGATCGTGGTGATCGGCGCCAACCCGACCGACGGGCACCCGGTGTTCGCGTCGCGGATGAAGCGGCGGCTGCGGGAGGGCGCGAAGCTCGTCGTGATCGACCCGCGCCGGATCGACCTGGTGCGCTCGCCGCACGTCCAGGCGACCCACCACCTGCAGTTGCAGCCCGGCACGAACGTGGCCGTGGTGAACGCGTTCGCGCACGTCGTCGTGACCGAGGGGCTGGTGGACGCCGACTTCGTGGCGTCGCGGTGCGAGGGGTACGAGGAGTGGGCGGAGTTCATCGCGCGGCCGGAGAACAGCCCGGAGGTGGTCGAGTCGATCACGGGGGTGCCGGCCGCGGAGATCCGTGCGGCGGCCCGGCTGTACGCGACGGGCGGGAACGCCGCGATCTACTACGGGCTGGGCGTGACCGAGCACAGCCAGGGGTCCACGATGGTGATGGGCATGGCGAACCTGGCGATGGCCACCGGCAACGTCGGCCGGGACGGTGTCGGCGTGAACCCGTTGCGCGGGCAGAACAACGTGCAGGGGTCGTGCGACATGGGGTCGTTCCCGCACGAGCTGCCGGGCTACCGGCACGTGTCGGACGACGCGGTGCGGACGGTGTTCGAGCGGGTGTGGGGGCGCAGCATCCTGCCGACGCCCGGCCTGCGCATCCCGAACATGTTCGACTCGGCGATCGCGGGCACGTTCCGCGGGCTGTTCGTGCAGGGTGAGGACATCGCGCAGTCCGACCCGAACCTCGCGCACGTGACGGCGGCGCTGAGCGCGATGGACCTCGTCGTGGTGCAAGACCTGTTCCTGAACGAGACGTCGAAGTTCGCGCACGTGTTCCTGCCCGGCACGTCGTTCCTGGAGAAGGACGGCACGTTCACCAACGCCGAGCGGCGGATCAATCGGGTGCGACCGGTGATGGCGCCGAAGACCGGCAAGCACGAGTGGCAGATCGTGTGCGAGCTGGCGGCGGCGCTGGGCTACGACATGCCCTACACGCACCCGCGCGAGATCATGGACGAGATCGCGGCGCTGACGCCGACGTTCGCGGGGGTGTCCTTCGCCGCGCTCGACCGGCTGGGCAGCATCCAGTGGCCGTGCGACGAGGACGCGCCGGCCGGCACGCCGACCATGCACGTGGACTCGTTCACCCGCGGCAAGGGCAGGTTCGTGCCGACGTCGTTCGTGCCGACGAGCGAGCGCACGACCCGCAAGTTCCCGTTGATCCTGACCACGGGGCGGATCCTGAGCCAGTACAACGTGGGCGCGCAGACCAGGCGGACGGCGAACATCGCCTGGCACCCGGAGGACGTGCTGGAGATCCACCCGCACGACGCCGAGGTGCGCGGGATCGGCGACGGCGACTCGGTCACGCTCGCGAGCCGGGTCGGGGCGACGTCGCTGCACGCGGTCATCTCCGACCGCATGCCGGTCGGTGTCGTGTACACGACGTTCCACCACCCCGTGACCGGGGCGAACGTGGTGACCACGGAGAACTCCGACTGGGCGACCAACTGCCCGGAGTACAAGGTCACCGCGGTCCAGGTGGCCCTGCGCGCCGAGGGCGCGGAGGCGGCGGCGGTCCCGGGCACGCGTGAGCGCGCGGTGGTCGACTGACTTCCACAGGAGCACCCATGAGCGGCACGATCCCACCGACGGTCCGCCTGGCGAACGAGATCGCCCGCCAGTTCCACCACCAACCACCGGCGACCGCCGCGACCGCCGTCGCCGGCCACATCGAGCGCTTCTGGGACCCCCGGATGCGCACCGACCTGCAACACCACGTCGTCACGTCCCCGGAGTCGCTCGACCCGGTGGCGTTGGCGGCGGCCAGGCTGGTCGGCTCCTGAGTCCTGCCGGGGTGGCCCGCGTCCGCCGGACGCCGGTCACCCCGACAGCGCGGCCAACCCGTCGCGGACCGCGGCCACGAACGGGTGCTCCTCGTCCAGCGTGCGGACCGCGAGCGCCAGCACCGCCCGCAGTTCGAGCTCGGCCTCGCCCCAGCGCCGCTGCTCGGACAGGGCCGCGGCCAGGTGGTAGCGGCTGGACAGGGTGTTGACGTGCGCGGCGCCGTGCACCCGCGCCGACAGCCCCGACACCGCGCGGAACTCGGCCTCCGCCTCCGCGTGCCGTCCCTGTCGGTGCAGCAGCGTGCCGAGGCACAGGCGGCTGTCCAGCGTGTCCGGGTGCCGTGCGCCGAGCGCCCGCGTCAACCCGACGATCACCACGCGGTGGTGGTCCTCCGCCCCGGCCAGGTCGCCGCGTTGCTCGCTGAGGTGGCCCAGCTGGTGCCGGACGCTTAGGACCAGGTGGTGGTCGGGGCCGAGTGCGCCCTCGCGGGCCACCAGGACGGCCCGGAACTCGGCCTCCGCGTCGTCGAACCGCTCCTGCTTGCGCAGGATGCGGGCCCGGCAGTGCCGCGTCTTCAGCGTGTTCGGGTGCGTGGCGCCCAACAGTCGGACCTGCGCCTCGACCACCTGCCGGTGCTCGGCCTCCGCGGCCGGGAGGCTGCCCTTCTCCTCGAGCAGGTGGCCGAAGTCGTGCCGGAGCGCCAACGTCTGCGGATGCTCGTCGCCGAGCACCCGCACGAACTCGTCCAGCGCACCGCGGTGCTCGACCTCGGCCTCCTCGAACCGCAGTCGTGAGCGCAGCAGGCCGGAGAGGAACCACCGGGCGTTCAGCGGGCTCTCGGGGGCCGAACACGCCCTCCGCAGCTCCGCTTCCGCCTCGTCCACCCGGCCGAGCTGTTGGAGGACGCGGGCGTGGCAGACCCGGACGATCTGGGTGTACACGTCCTCGTCACCCCGGTGCGCGACGCTGGCCGCCAACACCTCCCGGTGCTCGTCCGCCGCCTGGGTCAGCCGGCCCCTGTCCCACAGCAGGTGTCCGAACCTGTGCTTCGCTTCGAGCGTGTCCAGCGCCGTGGGCCCGAGCACCCGGCCGCGTTCGGCCACCACGTCGTCGAGTTCGGCTTCCGCTTCCTCCGACCGGCCGAGCTCGTGCAGGATCTCGGCCAGGCAGGCGCGGATGTCGAGGATGCGCGATGCGTCCGCGGCCGTCCTCTCGAGGTCGTGCCGCAGGGCACGGTGCTCGGTCTCGGCGAGGGCCAGGTCGCCCTGGCTCCGCCGAAGGTCCGCCCGGGAGTGCCGGACCGCGAGCGTGCTCTCGCTGTCGGGTCCCGTCACCCGCAGGCACGCGGCCAGTGACCGGTCGTAGAGCGCCTCCGACACCGCGTAGAGGCCGACCGCCCTGGTGTACTCCGCGCCGTGGTACAGCACGGTCGCCGTCGCTTCTTCGAGCTCGGGGTCGTCGATCTCGCCGAGGACGTCCAAGTGCGGCACCACCGACCGCCATCGCGGCCAGGCCTCCGGGTCCCGTCCCCAGTGCTCCTTGGTGGCGTCGCGCAGCAGGCGGGCGACCAGGTCCGCGTAGGCCTGCCGGTTCTGCTCGAAGTCCGGTTGGTGGCGGTTGGCGTCGCGGATCACCGGGTGGACGACGACGCTCGATTCGACCACGTCCAGCAGGCCGACGTCCTGGAGCGCCCTGAGCAGCAAGGACAACTGGTGCGCCGTGAGGCCGCGCAGGAGTTCCGAGGCGGCCATGACGGCGGCGTCGAGGGCGAACGTCGGGACAGGCGCCTCGGCGAAGGTCGAGATCAGGCGCAGGAGTTGCCGGGTCTGCGGTTGGCCGCGCTCGGCCAGCAGGTCCATAGACATCTCCCACGTGCGGCTCAAGGACTCCCTCGGGGAAGCGGACTCGCCCTCGGTCAGCTCGGTGAACCTCTCGTCCCAGCGCTCCAGGTAGGCCATGAACGTGGTCGGCGGCTCCAGGCCCGGCAGGGCCGGCGCGTCCTGGGCCACGGCCAGGTAGCGGCCGGCCAGGCGCAGGGCCAGCGGGAGGCCGCCCAGGCGTCGGGCCAGGGCCGCGGCGTCCCGGCGATCGCCCGCGTCGACCAGGTCGAGCAGCACTTGCGCGCCGTCGTCGGGGTCGAGTTGGCGCACCTGGTGGACCCGTGCGGCGGTCGGCCAGCCGGTGCCGGTGCGACTGGTGACCAGGATCGAGCCGGTCGGCTTCGGCGTCCTCAGCCAGCCGTTGCCGTCGGCCACGCGGTGGTTCGTCGCCGCCAGGACGTCCGGGTCGTCGGCGTTGTCGAAGACCAACGCCCACGGTTCGGACTGGTGGTCGAGGTTGCGCCACAGCAGCTCGATCGCCGAGCCGCCCCGACCCGCCCACGCCTCCCGCACCTCGTGCGAGTCGGCGCCGGCCTGCAACGCCACCTCCGCCAAGCCCGCCAGCAGGCTGTCCCGCGACGACGCGTCCACCCACCACACCCTCGGCAGGGTCCGGGCCACGTCGAGGGCGACGGTGGTCTTGCCGAAGCCGCCGCCCGCGGCCAGGACGGCGATCGAGCCGCCCACGTCGTCGGTCAGCGCGGCGACCAGCTCGGACCTGCCGCGCACCTTGTGGGTGAGCCGGCCCAACGGCGGCGCCACCGACGTGCCCGGGGTGATCGGTGTCGGGCGGTCGCCGTAGTAGTGGTTGGTCGTGTGGTTGATGTCGCGCAAGGCCTGTTCGACGGTGCCACCGAACGTCGCCTCCGCCCGCTGGATGCCTGCCACGGTCGAGCTATATCACCCCCTTCGGTGAGCGGCGCCCGCTTTGTGCGGAGTCACGGGGTCGCCAGGGCCTCCGTCGGTGACAGGCGGCCGGCCCTGACCGCCGGGTAGAGGCCAGCGAGGGCGCCGATGACGGCGGTGGCGGCGATCCCGCCCAGCGTTGCCCAGGCAGGCACCAGGGACGGCCACCCCTGGTAACTGGCGTAAGCCGTGGTGACCAAGACGCCCAAGACCGCGCCCGCCGCGCCGCCCAGCGCGGAGAGGAGGAGCGATTCGGTCAGGAACTGGGTGCGGATCTGGGACCTGGTGGCGCCCAGCGATCTTCGGAGGCCTATCTCGGCCCGGCGTTCGAGGACCGAGATGACCATGGTGTTGGCCACGCCGACGCCGCCGACCAGCAGGGCCACCGCGCCCAGGCCCAGGAGCAGGGCGTTGAGGGTCTCGTCGGTGGCCTGCTTGGCCGCCAGGGCGTCCGAGGGTCTGGACACCTCCACTTCGTCCGGGTGCTCGGGGTTGGCGGTGGCGGCCAGGTTCGCTTGGACGCTGTGCACGGCGTCCTCCCTGGTCCTGGCGTAGACCGTGGTCGGGTAGCCGTCGAAGCCCAGGTGTTCCCGGGCTGCCGGCCAGCCGATCAGGGCGGCGGTGTCGAGTTCGGGCGCGAGGGGTGTCGGGTGCAGGACGCCCACCACGGTGAACCACTCGCCGCCCAAGTGGACGGGTTCGTTCGGGGCGGCGACGCCCAGGCGTTCGGCGGCCTTGGGGCCCAGGACGACGGCCGGGTAGTCGGCGGTGGCGTCGTTGAGGAAGACGCCTTTGGCGACCGTCGCGCCGACGGTGTCCAGGAGATCGGTCCTCGTGGCGAGGACGGCGATGCCGCCGGATTGGGTCTCGGGGATGTGGTCGTTGCGGTAGACGTGGGCGTCCACCACCTTTCCCGTCGCGGTGGTGGAGGTGACCGCCTCCATCCGGCCGATCATGCCCACCGACTCGGTCGGCAGGTGGGTCTGCTCGCCGAACAGGGTCTGGCCCGGGCCGACGGTCAGCAGGTTGGTGCCGAGCGCGGCGAGGCGGCGGTTGAGGTCTTCGCGGCTGGAGGTCGAGATGCCGACCACCGAGATCATCGCCGCGATGCCGATCGCGATGCCCAACGCCGACAGCACCACCCGGGCGGGCCTGGCGCGCAGGCCCGCGCCGCCCACCCGCAGCACGTCGGCCGGTGAGAGGCGGACCGGTCGCAGGTCAGGCATCGCGCACCACCCGACCGTCGCGCACGTCCACCCGTCGCGGGAGGGTCGCGGCGACTTCCTGGTCGTGCGTGATGACGAGGACGGTCGTGCCCGCGTCGTTGAGGGAGCGCAGCAGCCCCAGGACGGCCTCGCCGGACGTCGAGTCGAGGTTCCCGGTGGGTTCGTCGGCGAGCAGGAGCGCGGGCCGCCCGACCACGGCGCGGGCGATCGCCACGCGTTGCCGCTCGCCGCCGGACAGCTCGTGCGGGCGGTGGGTGAGCCGGTGGCCGAGACCGACCGCCTCCAGTACCTCTGCGGCGCGCCGACGGCGTTGCCTCAGGCCGACGCCCGCGTACAGCAGGCCGTCGGCGACGTTGTCCACTGTGGACACGCCGATGGCCAGGTGGAACTGTTGGAACACGAACCCGATCACGCTCGCCCGCAGCGCGGACAGGGCGCGGTCCGACAGCTCGCGGACGGCGTGCCCGTCGATGCGCACCTCGCCGTGCGTCGGCCGGTCGAGGGTGCCGATGAGGTTGAGCATCGTCGACTTGCCGGACCCGGACGGGCCGACGATGCCCACCAACTCGCCGCGCTCGACGGTGAGCGACACGTCCCGCAAGGCGACCACCCCCTGGTACTCGCGACCGACACCGCGCAACCGCACGACCGGGGTCATCGCGGCACCCCCACTTCGACGCCCTCGGCGATGCCGTCGCCGGCGACCTCGACCTGGCCGGCGGCGAACAGGCCCGTCTCCACCGGCACGTGCCGCGTCGCGCCGTTCTCGACCACCTGCACGCCGTACTTGCCCTCGCCGAGGGACACCAGGGCTCCTACCGGCACCGCCAGCACGCCCTCCTTGCGCTCGGAGACGAGCAGGACGTCCACCGGCGCCGAGTCGAGGCGACCCAGCGCGCCCTGGTCGGCGATTGAGACCACGACGTCGACCGTGGTGGTCGGGGTCGAGCCCGCCTGGGCGGGGCTGCTGGTGGCGACGGTGCCGACCGACTTGACGGTGCCCTCGACCGACTTGCCGTCCGGCAGGCCGACGGTCGCCGCCACGCCCTCGGCCACCAGGTGCTGCTTGCCGACGTCGAGCGGCACGACCACGACCCGGGTGGTGCCGGTGTGGGTGAGGACCGGACCGGTCGCGCGGCTGCCCGGCTGGGCTTTCAGCTCGGCCACCCGCACGTCGCCGCCGGTGACCACGACGTCCGTCGGCTGGACCGTCCCCGTCTCCGGCACGCCCAGCGCCTGCTGCCACGCGCGGACCGCCGTCGCGGTGCCGGCGGTGTAGGACTCGTCCACCGTGAACCCTCCGTAGCCGAGTGCCAGCAGGTTCTCCTCCAATTGGCGGACATCGCCGCCGACCGCGCCGGGGGCCAGCGACCGGTACGCCGGGGTGGCGCCGAACAGGAGCGGGACGGGCCGGTCGTCCACCTCGTACAGCGCTTGGCCACGTCCGATGACGGTGCCGGGCTCGGGCAGCCAGGTGACGGTGCCCTGCGCGCCGACTGGCACGGGCGTGGCCGTGCCGTGGGTCAACGTGCCGGTCACCCGTTCGGTACGGGTCAACGTCGTCGCCGACACCTTCGCCGTGGCCGGTGGCAGGTTCGCCGCACTCACGGACACGGGTTCCGCACCACCGAGGCCAACTGCCGCAACACCGCCTGCCCCCAACACCACCAACGCGCCGGCTCCCCACGCCAGCCGCGCACGCCTGCTCATCGGCCCAACTCCGTCGGCTCGGTCCGGCGCAGGTCCCAGGCCGGCCGGAACGCCCGGTTGTCGCGGTCGCACTGGTCGAGCTCTCCCTCGTTCGGTTCCCTGCGGCTCACCACGCCAACACCTCCCACCTCACTCACGTCCGCAGCCGCGGTGGCGACGACCCCGAGGACGACCAGCGCACTCGCACTCGACGCGGTCCTCGCGCGCCTTCTGATCGCTTCGACTGCGGCAGCTCGGCACCGCACACGTCCGGTGTCGGCCGCTACCCGAGGGCTCGCAGCTTCGACACCTGTGTCTTGCACGACCGGCGCGTTCGCCCGCAACGCGATCCCACGAGTCCAGCTCGCCGGCCCGGATTGGTCAGGTCGGTCCGACGCACGACCGGGGCCGAACAGAGCACCCGGCTCGTCGTTGAGCCGGCCAAGACCACTCGGCTTGCCCCATCCAGATCCCGGTCCAAGCAGCCCGCTACGCCGACATCTCCCCGACCGAACCCAGGCGTCGCACGTGCTCGCCACGCGTCCGCCCAACAGGCCCAGCTCTAACGGCTCGTGCCGGCGCACATCCCGACGCCAACCGGAACCCCAAGCTGCCGTGGTCCGCATCCGTCCACTCATCGGCGCAGCGTCGCCAAGTCGCTCCGACACACGACCAGAGCCGGACAGGACACCGGGCTCGTCGACGAGCCGACCAAGACCAGTCGGCTTGCCCCAACCAGATCCCGGTCCAAGCAGCCCGCTACACCGACGTCCCACCGACCGAACGCGGCCGACGCACCTGCGGGCCGCGCGTCTGCCCAGCGGGCTCGGTTCCAGCGGATCCTGTCGGCACACGCCTGGCCGCCAACCCGAGCCCAAGGCCGCCGTGGTCGACACCGGCCCGCTCGTCGGACTGGCTTCGGCAACTCGTCGTGGCACACGGTCGAAGGCGAGCGGAACGCTGAGCTGTCGTGGAGCTGCCTCGGACAGCTCGGCCTGCCGCCGCTCCGATCTCCGCCCCCGCGGACCGAAACCGACGACACAACGGGGCGCCGGCGCGCCCACTCCGCGCACGACCGGCACACGCACCGTCATCGGATCGGCGCCGGTGGTTCGGGGCGGCACACGGTCCGATGCCGGGCTGGGATCCGGGGTTGGCGACACCGGCCCGGTCATCGGCCCAGCTCCGGCAGCTCGTCGCGGCACGCGTCCAGAGCCGAGCGGAAGGCTGGGCTGTCGCGGTCGATCCGGCCCAGACCGCTCAGCTTGCCGCCGTTCGGGTCCGGGTCCGGGAGGTCGATGCCGTTGTCCCGCATGCACTGCGAGAACGCTCTCAGCTGCTCCAGCTTGTCCGGGTCCACCTTGGACAGGTCGCCGCCGCCCGGCAGGTACTCGCGGCAGGCCTCCCTGGCGCGCTCGAAGTCCGGATCGGTGCGGTCGACTTTGCCGAAGCCGCCCGGCTTTCCCCCCGGCTCCGGGTCGGGCACGTCCACGCCGTTGTCGCGCATGCACTTCGCGAACTCCCGCGACCGGTCCTCCTGGCTCATCGCCGCGCTCGACGACGACGAAGAACCCACCTCCGCCCCGCCCGAGCCGCACGCCGTCAGTACCAGCGCCAGCGCGGCCGGCACGATGCTGCTTCGCATGTCCCCTCCTCGATCGGTGGGGACAGTCGACCAGGGGGGCTATAACCAGCGCGTTACCTAATCTGGTTATGCGGACGTTATGGCCCCCGGCGCACGATGGACCCATGCGCATCCTCGTGGTCGAAGACGAAGCGACGCTGGCGGCGGCCATCGCCGAGTGGCTGCGCCGCGAGGCGTTCGCGGTCGACGTGGCGCACGACGGCGACTCCGCGCTGGAACGCCTGTCGGTCAACGCCTACGACGTGCTCGTCCTCGACCGCGACATACCGCGCGTGCACGGCGACGAAGTGTGCCGCCGGGTCGCCGACTCGGGCGCCGAGACGCGCATCCTCATGCTCACGGCCGCCGCCGCGGTGCGCGACCGGGTGGCCGGGCTGGCCCTCGGCGCGGACGACTACCTGCCCAAGCCGTTCGCCTTCGTGGAGCTGTCCGCCCGGGTGCACGCGCTGCTGCGCCGGGTCCGCCCGCCGAACCCGCCGGTGCTCGAACGGGCGGGCCTGAGGGTCGATCCGGCCCGTCGCCAAGTCACCCGTGCGGGTGAGTTCATTCCGTTGGCCAACAAGGAGTTCGCCCTGTTGACGGAACTGGTCCGGGCGGAGGGCGCGGTGGTCACCTCCGAGCACCTGCTGGAGAAGGTGTGGGACGAGCACATCGACCCGTTCACCAACGCGGTGCGGGTGACCATAGTGAAACTGCGGCGCAAGCTCGGTGAACCGCCGCTGATCGAGACCGTGCCCGGTGTGGGATACCGGATCCCGTGATCGGCCGGTGGAGCATCCGCGGCCGGCTGACGGCGCTGTACGGCGGGCTGTTCCTGCTCGCCGGCGCCGCCCTGCTCGCGGTCACCTACTTCCTGGTGTGGCAGAGCCTCAACGGCCGGTTGCAACCGTTCAGTGACGGCGCGAGCCTGCGCGAACTGCGCAACGCATCCTCCGACCAGGTGATCGAGGCCATCCGCACCGCCCAGGTCCGCTACCGCGACGAGGTGCTGCAATCGCTGCTCACCCGAGGAGGCCTCGCATTGCTGTGCGTGGCGGCGATCGCGGTGGCCTTCGGGTGGCTGCTGGCGCGCAGCGCGTTGCAGCCGGTGCACCGCATCACCGAGGCCGCCCGGCGGATCGCGGCGGGCCACGGCCTGCACGAGCGGATACCGCCGACCGGGCCGCGCGACGAGGTCGCCGAGCTGGCTGAAACGTTCAACTCGATGCTGGAACGCCTGGACCGCGCGTTCGACGGGCAACGCCGGTTCGTCGCCGACGCGTCCCACGAGATGCGCACCCCGCTGGCCGTGAAACGGGCCCTCATCGAGGTCTCGATCACCCGACCGGGTGCCTCGGCGGACGCCAAGCAACTGGGCGCGGAGTTGCTAAAGGTGAACGCCCGCCACGAACGGCTCATCGACGGCCTGCTCACGTTGGCCGACAGCGAGAACGAGCTCACCGAGCGCACCCGCACGTCCGTCTCCGACATCGCCGAGCACGTGCTGTGGCAGTCGAGGGCCGTCGCCGAACGGGCCGGCGTCGACCTGCACCACGAGATGTCGCCGTGCGAGGTCGTCGGCGACCCGGTGCTGCTGGAGCGCCTGGTGCGCAACCTGGTCGACAACGCGATCAGGCACAACCACCGGGACGGGTGGGTCGACGTGAACGCCGGACCGGGCGTCCTGAGGGTGGCGAACACCGGCCCGAGGATCGAGCCGTACGAGGTGGAAGGGCTGTTCCGGCCGTTCCGCAGACTCGACCGGGACGAGACCACGACGGGCGATCGAGGCCTGGGCCTGGGGCTGTCGATCGTCCGTGCCATCGCCGCCGCCCACGGTGCGACGGTGACCGCGACACCGGGGGCGGACGGCGGGTTGGCGGTTGCGGTCAGGTTTCCCGAAGAGCCGTGAGGAACGCCCGGAATGGACGCTCCGCAAAGGTCAACCTGGGTCCTGGCCGTTTGCTGTCCCTGACGCTGGTCGTGCTCCGTCCCACGGCCAGCTCGACGCAGTTGTTGCCCGCGCCGGAGTAAGTGCTCTTGCGCCATGCTCTGTCGTTGTTCATGTGTCCTTCAGTGCGGTTGCCAGTTTTCTGATCAGCGACGCCGACTCCTTGGGCGACAGGGCGACCTCGCTCACGATTTCCTCGAAGTGCAACAGGTACTTCTGCACGTCGGCGCGATTGTCCACCCATTTGCCACCACCCGCGTACTCCAGGTACACGGCCGAAGGATCACTGTCCTCGAAGCGGAGAGCGGTCGCGCCACCACCCGACATGGTTCCGTGGGCACCGGCGCCGAACGGAACCACTTGGATGGTGATGTTGTCCTGCTTCCCCTTCTCGAGCAAATGCGACAACTGCTCGCGCATGACGGCGTAACCGCCGACGATCCGGTGCAGGGCGGCCTCGTCGATCACCGCGTGCAGCCTTAACCCGGGCAGCCGGCGCTGCCTGTTCGCCAGTGCCGCGGCCACCTGTTCCGCGGACACCGACGAGTCCATGAACCGCTGCCCCGCGAGCCTGATCGCCGCCGCGTAGGCGGGCGTCTGGAGCAGCCCCGGGATGACGATCATCTCGATGGTGCGCACCTCCGTGGCATCGGCCTCCTGCCGGGCGTAGGTCCGCGCCTCCGGGGTGAAGGCAGCGGCGTACACCAGGCGCGTGCCGTCCTGCTTCGCGTCCTCCCACAGCGCTTCCGCCTCGCGCCGTTCGGCATCGGTCGCCCCGTAGAGCCCGAGCAGCGCGCCCAGTTCGGTCCAACTCGGACTGATGTAACCGTTCTCCATCCGCGACAGCGTCGACTGCGTCTTCCTGGTCAACGCGTGGTAGTCGATCTCGGTCTTGCCCGCCCGCTTGCGCAAGGCGTTGAGGAACTGCCCCAGCTTGCGCTTGCGTCGGGTTTGGACGGCTGCCATGCGGATCGCTCCTCGCTGGAAAAGAACTGCGAACACCCTAGTGCTGTTCCGCAGCCCGCTCGCGTTCACTCGATCGAGCGTCTAACAGGTACATATTCACCCTTGCCGTCACTCGCCGTCGGTGGCGGCCCCGGCGCCCGCCGGGCACGTCGCAGGACGTGCCCGGCGAACTGGACGAGTGATCGGCGCGGACTAAAGTCTGGCCACATGTACATCTCGCAGGTCCGGCTGCGGAACGTCAAGGGGTTCCACGGCGCCCGCGAAGTGGATCTCAAGCTCACCGCGCCCGGCTGGACGGTGATCGCGGGCCGCAACGGGTCCGGCAAGACCTCGCTGCTCAGGGCGATCGCGCTGGCCGTGAGCGGTCCGGCGGTGGCCCGCAACCTGGTGCCCGACTTCGAGAACTGGGTCACCGCCGGCCAGCGGGAGGGCGTCGTCCAGGTCCAGTTCACCCACGACCGGCGGGTCGAGCGGTTCGGCAAGGGCCGCCCGCCGGAGGGCAGGCTCTGGGCCGGGCTCGGCTGGACGATGCCGGACGAGGAGAGCCGGCCGACGCACCGCGGCCTGCAGCCGTCGCTGAAGGAGAAGCTGGAGGGCAGCAAGACCGCCGCCCTGCGCGGACCCTGGCAGGACAATCCGACCGGGTGGTTCTGCGCAGCGTACGGCCCGTTCCGGCGGCTCGTCGGCGGCGCGGGCGAGGCGCAGCGGCTGATGCTCAGCCACGGCCCGGTGTCGCGGCTGGCGAGCCTCTTCCACGAGGACGCGTCGCTGGCCGAGGGCGTCGGCTGGCTGATCGAGCAGCACCTGAGGTCGCTGGAGCGCAGGCCGGGCGCGGAGGAGCTGAAGACGGTCGCGCTCGGCGTGCTGTCGGACGGCCTGCTGCCCGACGACTACCGGATCGAGGGCGTCGACTCCGACGGCTTGTGGGTGGTCAGCGGCGGGCACCGGTTCCCGCTGCGGGAGATGAGCGACGGCTACCGGACCGTCGCCGCGCTCGTGGTCGACCTGATCAAGCAGATCCACGAGTCGTACGGCGACCTGAAGACCGCGCCCACCGCGCACGGCCTGGCGCTGACCGCGCCCGGCGTGGTGATCATCGACGAGGTGGACGCGCACCTGCACGTGTCCTGGCAGAAGCGGATCGGCGGCTGGCTCAAGGAGCACTTCCCGAACATCCAGTTCGTCGTCACCACGCACAGCCCGTACCTGTGCCAGGCCGCCGACCCCGGCGGGCTGATCCGGCTGCCCGGACCGGACCAGCAGGAACCGCCGCGGGTGGTCGACCAGGACCTCCACGAGCGGATCGTCTACGGCAGCGGCGACGACGCGGTGCTCTCGGAGCTGTTCGGCCTCGACACGCCCTACTCCGAACGCGCGCAGGAGCTGCGCGCCGAGCTGGTGGAGCTGGAGGTGGCGGTGATCGGCGGCACGGCCGACGCCGACGCGGTGCGCCGCTACGAGGTGCTGCGGGCGCTGCTGACCAGCTCGCCCGTGGCGCGCACGCGCGAGGTGTCCGCGCGGCTGGAACGCGACGGCACGTGATCCGGCTCGTCCGGCCCGCGCTGCCCGCCGAGCTGGCCGACCGGCTGCCCGACCTGACCGCGGAGATCGGGGACGCCGCGCACCCCACCCGCACGGCACGCGCGCTGTGGAAGCGCGCCGTGGTGCGGCGGAACGTGCACGCGCCGTTGCGGAGGCTGCTGGAGGGCATGGCGCCGGGCTACCAGCGGTGCATGTACTGCGGTGACAGCCAGGGCACGGACATCGACCACTTCGAGCCGCTGTCGCTCAACCCGCTGCGCACGTTCGACTGGCTCAACCACCTGCTGGCCTGCTCGACGTGCAACAGCAACCTCAAGCGTGACCGGTTCCCGGTGGCGGACGACGGCACGCCGCTGCTGGTCGACCCCACGACGGAGGACCCGTTCGACCACTTGCTGCTCACGCTGTCACTGGGCGTGTACGTGGCGCGCACGGAGAAGGGCGCGGCCACCATAGATGTTTGCGGGCTCAACCGACCTGTCCTGACCCAGGGCAGGGTGCACGCGAGGCGGGTGGTGCTGATGTGCCTGTCGCGCTGGACGGCCGGGCGCGCGCTGGGCACGGCGGCCGAGATGCGCGAGGCCGTGCTGACCGTCCAGGGGCAGCCGTTCGCCGACGTGTGCCAGGCGATGCTGCGGCTGGCGCTCTCACCCGGTGCGGAGCGGGTCTTCGAGGACACGCCGTGGGCCCTGGCCGTGCTGCGGGACGACGAACTGCGCGCGCAGCTGCTCGCGTGACCGGATGCCCTGGCCGCACCGTCCACAGAGCTCACTTCCGACGGGACTTCCGAGCGCGGTCCGCGAAATCGACCTGAAATTGTCGGACCCCGGGTCCATCATGGCCCGCATGGCAGACGCAATCGTGGCCGAAGGACTGGTCAAGCGCTACGGGTCGGTGGTCGCCCTCGACGGCCTCGACCTCGTGGTGCCGGAAGGGACCGTCATGGGCCTGCTCGGGCCGAACGGCGCGGGCAAGACGACGACGGTGCGCGTGCTCACCACGCTGCTGGAGCACGACGAGGGCACGGCGACGGTCACCGGCCTCGACGTCGTCGCCGACGCCAAGGAGCTGCGCCGCCGGATCGGGCTGTCCGGCCAGTACGCGGCCGTCGACGAGAACCTGACCGGGTTCGAGAACCTCGACATGGTCGGCCGCCTCTACCACCTGGGCAAGCGGCCCAGCCGGGCACGGGCGCGCGAGCTCCTGGAGCGGTTCGACCTGGTGGACGCGGCCGACCGGCCGGTGAAGGGCTACTCGGGCGGCATGCGCCGGCGGCTCGACCTGGCGGGTGCGCTGGTGGCCAAGCCGAGGGTGCTGTTCCTCGACGAGCCGACCACGGGCCTGGACCCCCGCAGCCGGCTCGGCATGTGGGACGTCATCGCGGAACTCGTGGCGGGCGGCACCACGCTGCTGCTCACCACGCAGTACCTGGAGGAGGCCGACCGGCTCGCGGACGAGATCGCGGTCATCGACCACGGCCGGGTCATCGCGCTGGGCACCGCGGACGAGCTGAAGGCGCAGGTGGGCGGCGAACGGCTGGAGCTGACCGTCGGCTCGGCCCGGGACGCGGAGACGGCGAAGGCGGCGCTGACGCCGTTGGCGATCTCGGAGATCACCGTGGACGACCGCGGGCACCGGCTGACCGTGCCGGTGTCGGGCGGCGCCGACGTGCTGGTCGACGGTGTGCGCAGGCTGGACGCCGAGTCGGTCAAGGTGCTCGACATCGGCCTGCGCAGGCCGACGCTGGACGACGTGTTCCTCACGCTGACCGGGCACGCGGCGAGCGGGACCGACACCGACGAGAAGCAGGGGGAGCAGTCAGCATGAGCGCGTTCACGCAGGCGTTGGGCGACGGCGCGGTGGTCGCCAAGCGCAACCTGATCAAGATCAAGCGGGTCCCGGACCTGATCGTGTTCTCGACGTTGTCGCCGATCATGTTCGTGCTGTTGTTCGCGTACGTGTTCGGCGGCTCGATCGCCATCCCGGGCATGGACTACCGCGAGTTCCTGATGGCCGGGATCTTCGCGCAGACCGTGGTGTTCGGCGCGACCATCACCGGCGCCGGGCTGGCCGAGGACATCCAGAAGGGCGTGATCGACCGGTTCCGGTCGCTGCCCATGGCGCGGTCGGCGGTGCTGATCGGGCGGACCACCAGCGACCTGGTGAACAACGTCATCGTCATCCTGGTGATGTCGGTGACCGGGCTGATCGTCGGCTGGCGGATCCACTCGTCGCCGCTGGAGGCGCTGGCCGGGTTCGCCCTGCTGCTGCTGTTCGCCTACGCGGTGTCGTGGGGCATGGCGATCGTCGGCCTCATGGTGCGCAGCCCCGAGGTGTTCAACAACGCCTCGTTCATCGCCATCTTCCCGCTGACGTTCGTCGCGAACACGTTCGTGCAGGAGAACAACCTGCCCGGACCGCTGAAGACGTTCGCCGAGTGGAACCCGGTGTCGGCGGTGACGGCGGCGGCCCGCGAGCTGTTCGGCAACACCAACCCGATGGCGTCCGAGCCGAAGGCGTGGCCGTTGCAGCACCCGGTGCTGATGACGTTGATCTGGGTGGTCGTGTTCCTGCTGATCTTCGTCCCGCTGGCGATCCGGCAGTACCGGAAGGCGGTGTCCCGCTAGGCCAAGCGGCCGGACGTGGGTTTGTCAAGAGCCGAACAGGTTTCAGATCGACCGCACGGGGGGTAGCCGGTGGACAAGAGAGCCCGAGGAGGCGCAGATGTCCACCGGTACCACCATCGGCGTGATCGTCGTCGTGCTGGTCGTACTGGCCGCGATCGCGGTGCTGCTGAAGTTCCTCATGCAGCGCAAGAGGTTGCGTTCGAAGTTCGGCCCGGAGTACGAGCGCGCGCTGGAGCACAACGGTAGCCGCATGGCGGCGGAGCGCGAGCTCACCGAGCGGGAACGGGAGCACTCGAAGCTCGAGCTGCGCACGTTGGACCCGGCGACGCGCGACAACTACACCCGCAACTGGACCCAGGTCCAGGAGCGGTTCGTCGACGAGCCCACTGAGGCCGTCGGCCAGGCGGACCGCCTGGTCACCGACCTGATGGCCGAACGCGGCTACCCCACCGAGGGGTACGAGCGCCGCGAGAAGCTGTTGTCCGTCGAGCACTCCCGCACCCTCGAGCACTACCGGAACGCGCACTCGATCACCGAGCGCCAGGAGCGCGGCGAGGCGACGACCGAGGACCTGCGCACCGCGATGGTCCACTACCGCACCGTGTTCGAGGACCTGCTGGGCGACCACCGGGAAGGGGCACGGTCATGACCGACCAACGTCAGCACCTCACCACCGAGGACTTCGCCGAGCGCACGCCGGTCGAGCAGACCCCGGATGACCGCGACGTCGCGGAGCCGAACCTGACCGACCAGGAGCGCTTCGACCGGGAGCCTGTGCCGCACAACGCGCAGCCTGCGCACGGCTCGCCGACGGACGATTCGGCCACGTACGACTCGGCGACGGACGACTCGGCCACGTACGACTCGGCGACACAGGACCGGAGCACCTACGGCTCGCCGACGCACGAGGCAGCGCGCGACGAGGCGAGCGAGCACGTCGAGCCGGCCACCGACCAGCAGGCCGCCTGGCGCGAGGAGCCGGTCGAGCCGTCCGCGGTCGACACGACGCCCGGCGACTCCCCGCTGTTCACCCCGGACGACGCGGCCGACTACCAGGCCGAGTGGCGGGCACTCCAGGCCGATTTCGTGGACGACCCACGCGAGGCCGTGCAGCGGGCCGACGAGCTGGTCGCCCAGGTGATGCAGTCCCTGGCCACCACGTTCAACGACCACAAGCACGCCTTGGAAGAGCAGTGGCAGCAGGGCGAGCAGGTGCAGACCGAGGAACTGCGGCAGGCCCTCAAGCGCTACCGCGCGTTCTTCGACCGCTTGCTGTCCGTGTGACCGCCGACGAGTGAAGACTCCCCGTTGTGCGTCTGGCGACCCAGGTGCACAACGGGTGTTTCACGTCGTCCCCCGGGAACTGCCCCGCCTCAGCCGGGCAGTTCCCGGATCTCCATCTCCAGCACGTCGATCTCGTCGCTGATCGCCTCGTCCAGCATCCGGTCGAGCAGCTCGGAGCAGTCCGACGACCCGATGCCGAACCGGGGCACCTGCTCCCACCACACCGCCGGGTTGTTCCAGAACGAGCCGGAGCCCTGGTCGACGCCTTCGAGGCAGCGCAGCCGCGAATCGTCGTCCGGCAGTCGGCGGACGTAGTCGATGAACCGGGCCAGCGCGTCCGGGTTGATCACCGGCACCGCGCCGTACCCGCGCAGGCAGTCCTCGAGCTCCGTCAGGAACTCCTCTTTGAACGTCACGGCGCCACCCCCGCTTCCCCCGCTACCGTGCGGGTGAGGAGGACTCACATACAAGGGCAACAACGGTACATCCGCAGAGGCACGCAGAACTTGCTGCCAATGGGCGGTTTCCGGGAAAGATTCGCTAACGGTCCGCGCCGACCGGCGGCGAACGTCCGCGATTCCACTGTTATGTCCTAAGTGGACCGACCAGCCGTCGGCGCCACGGTTACCGTCACGTGACCTTCACTCCGCGCGCAAACGCGCCACGAAGCTGAACCGGTCGCCCCGGAAGAGCGACCGGACCCGCTCGATCGGCCCGCCGCCGTCGTCGTGGGACACGCGGTGCAGCAGCAGCATCGGCAGCGCCGGGTTCGTGCCGATGAGCAACGCCTCGCGCGGCGTCGCCAGGACCGTCTCCACCCGTTCCTCGGCCTCGGCGAACACCACGCCCAGCCGGTCACTGAGGCACGCGTACAGCGACGTGGTCGGGTCCAGCACCTCCAGCAGCGTCGGGAACCGCGCCGCGGACAGGTAGGTCGACTCCAGGCCGACCCGCTCGCCGTCGGCCAGCAGCACGCGCTCCAGGTGGATCACCTCGTCGCCACGCCCGATCCGCAGGTCCCGCGCCAGCACCTCGTCCGCGGGCAGGTGCTCGACGGTGATCACGCTGCGCGTCGCGTCGACGCCCTGCCGCCGCATGCCCTCGGTGTAGCTGAGCAGCGACAGCGGCTGCACCAGCTTGGGCGGCGCGACGTACGTGCCGCTGCCCTGCCGTCGTTGCAGCTTGCCCTCCAGCACCAGTTCCCCGACGGCTTGGCGCAGCGTCACCCGCGACACCGAGAACCGCTCGGCCAGCTCCCGCTCCGACGGCAGCGCGGTGCCCTCGCCGAGGGCGTCGACGAGCCACAGCAGTTCGGTCTTCACCGCGTAGTAGCGGGGGATGCGGCCGTGTTCGGGGATACCGGCCCGGACCGGCCCGTCCGCGCGGTACTGGGGCACGTAATGCGAGGCATGCACACAGCCGAGCCTACGGTGCGATCCGGGCCGGTCAGACCGCTGACGGGGTGGGTCGCAGATCACGGGACGAGCGTCGGCGGATCCGGGATGGCGTAACCGGAAGCACCCACGTTGGCCTCCAACGACTTGCGCCACTCGCCGGAGTCGATCATCTTCCGAACGGCCGCGGTCACCTTCGCCTTGCTGGTCGGGTCGCCTCGGCGCAGGCCGATGCCGTACTCCTCCTTGCTGAACGGCTGGTTGACCACGCGCAGCAGCTCGGGGTTCTGCGCGGCGTACCCGGCGAGGATCACGTCATCGGTCGTCATGGCGTCCACCTGCTCGGCCAGCAGCGCCGTGACGCAGTCGCTGAAATTGGGATATTCCTCGAGTTGCACGGACTGCGCGAACCGGTCTTTCACGTACTGCGCCGACGTGGTGTTGGCCACCGAGCACAGCTTCAGGTTGCCGGAGTTGAGCGATTCCGGTCCGGTGATCCGATCATCGGTCAACCGGACCAGCAGGTCCTGCCCGGCCACGAAGTACGGTCCGACGAAGTCGATGACCTCCTTGCGCTTGTCGGTGATCGAGTAGCTGGACACGACGAGGTCCGCGGCGCCCTCGGTGAGCAGCTTCTCCCGTTCCGAGGGAGTCGCCTCGGTGAACGTGATGCCGGATTCCTCGACCCCCAACTCCTTCGCCACGTAACGGGCCACGTCGATGTCGAAGCCGCGGTAGGTGCCGTCCAAACGGCGCACACCGAGCCCCGGTTGGTCGTACGCCACGGCGATGGTCAGCTTGTCGGAGCTGTCCGCCTTGCCGGCGACGGTCGTGTCGTCACCGGTGGAGCACGACGCGAGGACAAGCGCGGCGGAACACGCCACCAGCAGGGCGCGCAACGGTGCCAGAGCCATTCTTCCCCTTTTCGGGAGGTTCCTCGGGTTGCCGGAAACCTAAGCGCCCCAAGGGACTTGGTCCATAGCCAAGGAGAAGATAGGGGACACCTGATCGGTCAAGGGTGACGGTTGGGTATCGAGACCGTGACCGTGCTAACGCGCGCCGCCGGGTGAGCGCAGCCGCCTGGGACCGGTGTCGTGCCGCGACGGCGGCGGGCCCAGCGTCACCCGGGCGCTGCTCACGTAGGCGCCCGCCGAACTGGCCAGCACGGGCTCCAACGACAGCTCCCGCACCTCGGGCAGGTCCTCGGCGAGCGCGGCGAGCCGCAGCACCAGGTCCTGCAACGCGGCCAGGTCCGCCGGCTCGTCGCCCCGGTAGCCCGCCAGCAGCGGCGCGGCCTTGGGTGCGCGCACCAGCGCCGCCGCGTCCGCGTCGGTCAGCGGCACCGCGCGGTAGGCCCGGTCCCCCAGCAGGTCGCTGACCAGTCCCGACAGCCCGAACGACACCAGCGTGCCGAACGACGGGTCGTCCTGGAGGCCCAGCACGCACGAGATCCCCTTGGGCGCCATGCGCTGCACGTACACGTCCGGCCGCTCGGACATCCCGGCCAGCATCCCGTACGCCGTGCGCACGGCCTCCTCGCCGGACAGGTCGAGCCGCACGCCCACCAGGTCGGTGCGGTGCCGCAGCCGGTCGTCGGTGGACTTCATCGCCACCGGGTAGCCCAACTCCCCCGCCGCCCGCACCGCCTCGTCGGCCGAGGTCACCACTCGGAACGGCACGACCCGCACCCCGTAGCACGCGAGCAGCCGCACGGTCGTGTCGTCGTCGAGCGGCAGTTCACCGTGGACGGCCTGCGCCGCCACGATGGCCTGCGCCGCGACGGGGTCGATGCCCTCGGGCCGGACGAACGTGCCCTGCGGCGCGGCCCGCCACCGCGCGTACCGTGTCACACGCGCCAACGCGAGCACAGCGCGCTCCGGACTGGGGTATGACGGCACGGAACCCCGTCCGGGCGCGCCACCGGGACCGGGTACCGCCAACTCGGCCGGCACGCCCTCCACGGCCAGGAACGTCGACGCGATCGGCTTGGCGTGCCCGCCCTGCTCCACGACCTCGCGCAACGCGCGGGCGAACGTCGTGCCGGGCACCGCCAGCGGCGGCACGAACACGACCACCAGCGCGTCCGCGTCCGGGTTCTCCAACGCCGACCGCACCGCCGCGGCGAACGCCTCCGGCCCGGCCTGCGCACCGACGTCCACCGGCTCGCCGGCCAGCTCCAGGCCCTGTGCCAGCGCCGTGTCCGCGGCCAGCAGGCCGATCGCGGTCGAGTTGCCGACCACGGCGACGCGCGGCCCGGCGGGCAGTGGCTGGTGCGCGAGCAGCAACGCGGTGTCGAACAGCTGCGCCAGCGACTCCACCCGGATCACGCCGGCCTGCTCGAACAGCGCCTGCACGCTCGACTCGTCCACCGGCACCGAGGTCGCCGCCAACGCGGGCGTCACCGCGTGTCGGCCCGACTTCACCGCGACGATCGGCTTGGTGCGGCCGAGCCTGCGGGCCAGCCGGGCGAACTTGCGGGGGTTGCCGAACGACTCCAGGTACAGCAGCACCACGTCGGTGGCCGGGTCGGTCTCCCAGTACTGGAGCAGGTCGTTGCCGGAGACGTCCGAGCGGTTGCCCGCGGAGACGAACGTGGACAGGCCCAGGCCCCGATCGGCGGCGGTGGCCAGGATCGCGGTGCCCAGCGCGCCGGACTGGCAGAAGAAGCCCGTGCGACCGCGGGCCGGCAGCGCCGGCGCCAGGGTCGCGTTGAGGCGCACGCCCGCGTCGGTGTTCAGCACGCCCAGCGCGTTCGGACCGACCACCCGCATGCCGTGCGCGCGGGCCTCGGCGGCGAGCCTGCGCTCGGCGCTCAACCCGCCCGGCCCCGTCTCGCCGAACCCGGACGTGACCACGACCAGCGCTTTCACGCCCTTGGCCAGGCAAGCGTCCATCACCTCGTCCACGCCTGCGGCCGGCACCGCGACGACGGCGAGGTCCACGTCGTCGGGGATCTCCAGCACCGAGGGGTAGGCGCGCACCCCGCGCACCGACCGATGCTCGGCGTTCACCGGGTAGACCGGTCCGGCGAAATCGGCGGTGAGCAGGTGGGTCAGCACCGCGTGACCGATCTTGGTCCGGTCGGTGGACGCGCCGATCACCGCGATCGACTTCGGGTGCAGCAGGTTGTGCACGCTGCGCGCCTCGGCGGCCTGCTCGCGGGCGCGGGCCACCTCCACCGACTCCTCGGTCGGGTCGATGTCGAACTCCAGGTGCACCACGCCCTCCTCGAACGCGCGGCTCACGCCGTAGCCCGCGTCCCGGAAGATCCGCACCATCTGGCCGTTCTCCGCCAGCACCTCGGCGGTGAACCGGCTCAGCCCGCGTTCCCGCGCGGCGGCGGCGAGGTGTTCGAGCAGGATCGAGCCGAGGCCGCGGCCCTGGTGGGCGTCCTCGACCACGAACGCGACCTCGGCGCTGCCGGTGCCGCCGAGCCGGTCGTAGCGGCCGACGGCCACGATGTCGTCGCCGAGCAGCGCGGTGAACGCGACCCGGTCGGCGTGGTCGACCGTGCTGAAGCGTTCGAGGTCGCGCTTGGGCATGCGCGGGTAGGGGCCGAAGTAGCGGTAGTAGCGGGTCCGCTCGGACAGCCTGCCGTGGAACGCGAGCAGCTTCTCGGCGTCGTCGGGCGTGATCGGGCGCAGGTGGACCGTGCCGCCGTCGCTGAGCACGACGTCGGCCTCCCAGTGCCTCGGGTAGTCGAACGGGTCCACGGCGGTCAGTCCCTCGGGTCGTCGGGGTCCAGGCCGTGCAGCGGGAACACCGCGCGCCGCGTCTCCATGACCGCCAGGTCGACCGGGGAGTCGAGCTCACCGCCCCACCGCTCGAACGCGGTGTCGGAGCCGTCGGTCATGGAGGACGGCAGCGGCCAGTTCGGCGCCAGGGTCGAGGCGTGGGCGACCCAGTCGGCGGGCAGCGGGGTGTCCGGGTCGACGTCCCGGTCCAGCACGGTGGCCAGCAGGTGCGTCCAGCTGCGCGGCACGACGCGCAGCAGCTCGTACCCGCCGCCGCCCAGCGCGAGCCAGCGGCCGTTCGCGGTCTGCTCGGCCAGCTCGCGCAGGCGGCGGTAGACGGCTCGGTGACCGTCGACGGTGAGCGCGAGGTCGGCCAGCGGGTCCTCGCGGTGCGTGTCCACGCCGCACTGCGTGACCAGCAGCTGCGGCCTGAACGCCGCGAGCAGCGACGGGACGGTGGCCTCGAACGCGCGCAGCCAGCCCTGGTCGCCGGTGCCGGGCGGCAGGGCCAGGTTCACGCTGGCACCCTCCGCACCCACGCCGCCCACCTCCGCCGGCCGTCCCGTGCCTGGCCAGAGGCTCATGGGGTGCTGGTGGATCGAGACGGTGAGCACGCGCGGGTCGTCGTAGAAGGCGGCCTGCACGCCGTCGCCGTGGTGCACGTCGGTGTCGATGTAGGCGATCCGGTCGAAGCCGTTGTCCAGCAGCCACGAGATGGCCACGGCGCAGTCGTTGTAGACGCAGAACCCGGCCGCGTGGTCGCGCATGGCGTGGTGCAGCCCGCCCGCGATGTTCACCGCCCGGTCCGCCTCGCCCGAGGCGATCCTCCGCGCGGCGGCCAGCGAACCGCCCACGACCAGCGCGGACGCCTCGTGCATGCGGGCGAACACCGGGTTGTCCGCGGTGCCGAGGCCGTGGCCGACGTCCCAGCCGGCCATCGGCGCGGCCTGCACGGCGTTGAGGTAGGACGGCTCGTGCACGCGTTCGATCTCGTCGTCGGTGGCCGGGTCGGGCTTGACGAGCCCCACGCCGTCCAGCACGCCGAGCGCGGTCGCCAGCCGGACGGTCAGGTCGAGCCGGACGGGGTTGAGCGGGTGGTCCCCGCCCAGGTCGTAGCCGAGGAAGGACTCGTCCCAGACAACGGCGGCTCCCTTACCCATGTCGGCAACCTAACCCACCGGGCGCGCGATGGTGTGATCACAGGTTGGTCGCCCCGGGCGTGCGGACCACCGGGGTGGACTTAGAGTCTGCCGAGACGACGCGGGCCAGGATTGCGGCCATCGAGGATGGAACCCCGCACGTCGGAACGGGGTCAGAGAAGACATGCACCTGCGACGAGTCCCTGCCGCCCTGACCGCCGTGCTGGCCTTGACGCTCACGCTCGGGCTGTCGGCCTGCGCCACCACGGTCGCGGGCAGCCCGGTCGCCGCCGCGGGCGGGTCGACCGGCGAGAAGAGCGCGTCCGGCAAGCCGTCGTCGACCAAGGAGTCCTCGCCCAAGACGTCCAGCAAGGCGGGCTCGCCGAAGACCACCGAGGCCGACAAGCCGTCCGGCGACGTGAAGATCACGACGAAGAAGAAGACCGAGGGCTACGAGGACTGCGACATCCTCACGCCCGAGGACGTGGCCGCCGCCGTCGGCGCGTCGAAGGGCGGCGAGAAGGGCTGCGTGCAGAGCACGGAGGACCCGTTCTCCGTCGTGCTGTTCATGGTCACGTTCGCCGAGTACGAGGGTGAGGCGCGGACCATCGAGGTCGGCGGCAACACCGCGTACGAGGTGAAGGAGAAGGGCGGCGACTGCACGGTGCTGGTCATGCTGACCGACGACCCGGAGGAGATCACCCCGGCGTTCCAGGCGACCGTGACGCCGATCGACGAGATCGACCCGTGCGAGATCGCGCTGAAGCTCGCCACCAAGGCCTTCGAGAAGATCCCCAACGCTTGATTGCCGCTGCTCCGCAGACGGCGGCTCGGTCGCCTGGAAGTCGGTCGTTCGCGCCCTGATTCCCGACGATCGAAAAGCGTGATCGCCGGGAATGAGGACGCGAACGACCGACGCGACCTCGCGGTTCAGCCCGCTTCCGGGCCCGTCGCAGCCGGTCGGGATGGGTCCGACGACCACTGTGACCAGGAGCCCGCGTAGAGCGGGGCGGGCGCGTCCGGCTTCGTGATGCCGGCCACCTCCAGGGCCAGGACCACGGAGGACGCCGTGACGCCGGACCCGCAGTAGGCCGCGACCGGGCGGTCGGGTGCGACGCCGATGGCCTCGAAGCGCTCGGCCAGCGCCGCGGCGGGCAACCAGCGGCCGGCGGAGGTGTGGCCCGAGGTCGGCGCGTTCAGCGCGCCCGGGATGTGCCCGGCGCGGGGGTCGACCGGCTCGGTCTCGCCCCGGTAGCGCTCGGGGGCGCGGGCGTCGAGCAGCACGCCCGCCCCGGTGAACGCGGCGGCCCCGTCGGCGTCCAGCACGGGCATGCCGCCGGGCCGCACCTCGATGTCGCCGGGAACGGGCGTCGGCGTGTTCGCGTCGACGGGACGGCCCTCGGCGGTCCACGCCGCGAAGCCGCCGTCCAGGACCGCCACCTCCTGGTGACCGGCCCACCGCAGCAGCCACCAGGCGCGCGCGGCGACGGACCCGTCACCACCGTCGTACGCCACGACCGGGTGATGTCGGCGCACGCCGGCCGCGCGCAGCACGGCTCGCAGCGCCGCCGGGTCCGGCAGGGGGTGGCGGCCACCGACGCCGGGCGGCGAGGACAGCTCGGTGTCGAGGTCGACGTAGACGGCGCCGGGAACGTGCCCGACCTCGTAGTCTTGACGTCCCGGCGGTCCGCCCAGTCGCCAGCGGACGTCGAGCACGACCGGTGGTTCGGCCCCGTCCAGCGCGGCGGCCAGGGCTTCGGTGCTGATCAGTGGATGCACGGCACCATCCTGCACCCGTGACCGGCCGACTAGCATTGACGCCATACGAAGGGGAGCGGGTGTGAACGAGCTCATCGACACTACCGAGATGTACCTCCGCACGATCTACGAGCTCGAAGAAGAGGGCGTAGTGCCTCTGCGCGCGCGGATCGCCGAGCGGCTGGCGCAGAGCGGTCCGACGGTCAGCCAGACGGTCGGGCGGATGGAGCGCGACGGTCTCGTCATCGTGGCGGACGACCGCCACCTCGAGCTGACCGAGCAGGGTCGCAACCTGGCCATCGCGGTCATGCGCAAGCACCGGCTCGCCGAGCGCCTCCTGGTCGACATCATCGGCCTGGAGTGGGAGCACGTGCACAGCGAGGCGTGCCGCTGGGAGCACGTCATGAGCGAGGCCGTCGAGCGCAAGCTGGTCAAGCTCCTCGGCAACCCCACCACCTCGCCCTACGGCAACCCCATCCCCGGGCTGGACAAGCTGGGCGACGGCGAGCCGGCCCCGCCCGCCGAGGCGGACCTGGTGCGGGTGGACGAGGTGGCCCGGCGCGGCGGCGGTCGCGTCGAGGTGCGCCGGATCGCCGAGCACGTGCAGCTCGACGAGGACCTGATGGCCGAGCTGAAGGCCGCCGGCGTGGTGCCGGGCGGCACGGTCGAGGTCGACTCCCTCGGCGGCGCGAAGGTCATCCAGGTCCGCGGCAACGGCACGGTCGCCGAGTTGGACCCCGCGGTGGCGCACGCGGTCCTGGTGCAGGCCCGGTGAGCCCGGCGCGGCGCGCGATCGCCGCGTTCACCCGGCTGCACGGCGACGCGCCGAGCGGTGTCTGGTCGGCGCCCGGCCGGGTGAACCTGATCGGGGAGCACACCGACTACAACGACGGCTTCGTGCTGCCGTTCGCGTTGCCCCACCGGACCGCGGTGGCCGCGTCGACGCGGGACGACGGGCAGTTGCACGTGGCCACGGTGGGTGACGACGGCGTGGTGCAGCAGGCCGCGCCGGTGCGGGTCGCCGACCTGGAGCCCGGCGCGGTCGGCGGCTGGGCGGCGTACCCGGCGGGGGTGGCGTGGGTGCTGCGCGAGCAGGGCCTGACCGGCGGGGCGAACCTGGTGATCGCGGGTGACGTGCCGGCGGGCGCGGGCCTGTCGTCGTCGCACGCGCTGGAGTGCGCGGTGGCGTTGGCGCTGCTCGGGCTGGCCGAGCGCCCCGCCGACGACCTGCCGCGGATCGCACGCTGGGTGCAGCGCGCGGAGAACGACTTCGTCGGCGCGCCCACCGGTCTGCTCGACCAGACCGCGTCGCTGTGCTGCGCCGAGGCGCACGTGCTGTTCCTGGACGTGCGGTCGTTCAAGGCCGAGCAGGTGCCGTTCGACGCCGCCGAGCACGGCCTGGAAGTGCTGGTCATCGACACTCGGGCCAGCCATTCCCACACCGACGGCGGCTACGGCGCGCGGCGCGCGGGCTGCGAGAAGGCCGCGTCGATCCTGGGGGTCCCCGCACTGCGGGACGTGGACGTGAGCGAGCTGGACGACGCGCTGGCCCGGTTGCCCGAGGAGCTGCGCCCGCTGGCGCGCCACGTGGTGACCGAGAACGAGCGGGTGCTCGCGGCGGTGGAACTGCTGCGCGCCGGCCGGTTGGCGGAGCTGGGTCCGCTGCTGGACGGCTCCCACGCGTCGTTGCGGGACGACTACAAGGTGTCCGCGCCCGAGCTGGACGTCGCGGTCGACGCGGCGAAGGCGGCGGGCGCGTTGGGCGCGCGGATGACCGGCGGCGGGTTCGGCGGGTCGGCGATCGCGCTGGTGCCCGTCGAGCGGCACGACGAGGTGGTGCGGCGGGTGCTGGCCGCGTTCGCCGGACGTGGTTGGACGACACCGAGGACTTTCACGGCCGTGCCCTCGGCGGGCGCCGGCCGGGATCACTGACGGACTGGTCGAAAGCGGGGATGCAGGGTGAAGTTGCTCGTCACGGGCGGTGCCGGGTACGTGGGCAGCGTCTGCGCGGCCAGGTTGGTGGAGTCCGGGCACGAGGTGGTCGTGCTGGACGACCTGTCCACCGGGCACGCGGACGCGGCGCCGGACGGCGTGCGGCTGGTCGAGGCGGGCATCGACGACGCGATCGGTGACCTGCTCGCCGAGGGTTTCGACGGTGTGCTGCACTTCGCCGCCAAGTCGCTGGTCGGCGAGTCCATGCTGGACCCGGCGAAGTACTGGCAGGGCAACGTGGTGACGTCGCTGCGGCTGCTGGACGCGATGCGCGAGCACGGCACGCCCCGGCTGGTGTTCTCCTCCACGGCCGCGACCTACGGCGAGCCGGAGCAGGTGCCGATCGCGGAGACCGCGCCGACGCGTCCCACCAACACCTACGGCGCGACGAAGCTCGCGATCGACCACGCGATCACCTCCTACGCCGCCGCGCACGGCCTGGCCGCCGTGTCGCTGCGCTACTTCAACGTCGCGGGCGCGTACGGGCGGTTCGGCGAGCGGCACGGCGTGGAGACGCACCTGATCCCGATCGTGCTCCAGGTCGCGTCCGGCCGCCGTGAGCGGGTGCAGGTCTACGGCGACGACTGGCCCACCGACGACGGCACGTGCGTGCGCGACTACATCCACGTCGTGGACCTGGCCGACGCGCACCTGCGGGCGTTGGAGCACGCGGCGGCGGGCGAGCACCGCATCTACAACCTGGGCAACGGGTTGGGCTTCTCGGTCAAGCAGGTCATCGACGCCTGCCGCGAGGTGACGGGCCACCCGATCCCCGCCGACGTGGCGCCGCGCCGGGCGGGTGACCCGGCGGTGCTCGTGGCCTCCAGCGAGAAGGCCCGCACCGAGCTGGGCTGGAAGCCCGAACGGGTGGACCTGGCCGGCATCGTGCGCGACGCGTGGGACTTCACCCGGTCACAACAGGGGGCGTGATGGCAGGCAAGATCACCGAGGCCGGGTTCGGAGACCTGACCTCGTTCACGGAGATGCCGCGGCTCTCCTCGCTCGCGCTGTCACCGGACGGCACGCGGCTGGTCACCGTGGTGGCGACGCTCTCGGCGGACGGCAAGGCGTGGCAGGGCTCGCTGTGGGAGGTCGATCCGGCCGGTGAGCGTCCCGCGCGGCGGTTGACCCGCGGCGCGAAGGGCGAGTCGGCGCCTGCGTTCACGCCGGACGGCACGCTGCTGTTCCTCTCGGCGCGGCCCGACCAGGAGGCCAAGCCGGCCGACCGCGACAAGAAGGACAAGGCGGCGCTGTGGCTGCTGCCGCCCGTCGGCGAGGCGCGCGAGCTGTACCGCCCGGCCGGCGGGGTGTCGGAGTTCGCGGTGGCGCGGGAGGCGGGCACCGTGCTGCTCACGGCCGGCGCGCACCCGACCGTGGACTTCGGCGAGCAGGACGAGCAGCACCGCAAGGCCCGCGAGGACGCCGGGGTGACCGCGATCCTGCACGAGTCGTACCCGGTGCGGTACTGGGACTCCGACCTCGGGCCGAGCTTCCCCCGGCTGCTGGCGACCACGTCGCCGGTCGAGGTGGACCGCGAGCGGATCGACCAGTCGTCGGACCTGGTGGACCTGACGCCCAACGCCGCGGCGCGGCTGGACGACTCGCCCGCGATCAGCCCGGACGGCCGGTGGGTCGTGCGCACCGAGGGCGTCGCGGTGAGCGCGTCGTACGGCAAGCGGGTGCGGCTGCGGCTGACGTCGACCGACGGTGCGGTCGACCGGGTGCTGGCCGACGTCGACGGGCACTCGTTCCTGCAGCCGGTGTTCCTGCCGGACTCGTCGGGCGTGATCGCGGTGCGCGCGCTCGACTCCACGGCGGACCGCCCGTGGACGAACACGCTGGTGCGCATCGACCTGGAGTCGGGGTCGGTCGAGGAATTGGCGGCGGACTTCGCCGAGGAGCCCGACCACCCGGTCGTGAGCCCGACCGGTGACGCGGTGTACTTCATCAGCAGCCACCGGGGTCACCAGCCGATCTGGAAGCTGGACCTGGCGTCCGGCTCGGTGGTGAAGCTGACCGCGTCCGGTGCTTACACCGATGTGCGGGTCAGTCCCGACGGTGCGTCGGTGTACGCGTTGCGCAGCGCGTGGGACCACCCGCCGCAGCCCGTGCGGCTGTCCGCGTCCGGTGTGGACCAGGTGGCCGTGCCGCTGCCCGCGCCCGGTGCGGTGGAGTCGGTGCCGGGGACGTTGACCGAGGTCGAGACGGTGGTCGAGGACGGCCGGACCGTGCGGGCTTGGCTGGTGCTGCCTCGTGGCGCGTCGGCGTCGCAGCCGGCGCCGTTGCTGCTGTGGGTGCACGGCGGTCCGGTGATGAGCTGGAGCGGGTGGAGCTGGCGCTGGAACCCGTGGTTGATGGCGGCGCGGGGCTACGCGGTGCTGCTGCCGGACCCGGCGCTGTCGACCGGGTACGGGCACGACTTCGTGCGCGCCGGGTGGGCTTCGTGGGGCGACAAGCCGTACACGGACTTGATGGCGATCACCGACGTGGCGGTGCGGCGGGACGACGTCGACGACTCGCGGACGGCCGCCATGGGTGGGTCCTTCGGCGGCTACATGGCGAACTGGATCGCCACGCAGACCGACCGGTTCAAGGCGATCGTGACGCACGCGTCGTTGTGGCACTTGGACGCGTTCACCGGGACCACCGACGACTCGTACTACTGGATCCGCGAGATGGGCGACCCGCTGCGGCAGCAGGACACCGTGCGGGCGAACTCGCCGCACCTGCGGGTGGCGGACGTCAAGACACCGGTGCTGGTGATCCACGGCGACAAGGACTACCGGGTGCCGATCGGCGAGGGGCAACGGCTGTACTTCGACCTCGTGCGGCACGGTGTGCCGGCGAAGTTCCTGTACTTCCCGAGCGAGAACCACTGGATCCTGACGCCCGGCAACGCCAAGGTCTGGTACGAGACGGTCTTCGCGTTCTTGGCGGAGCACGTGCTCGGCGAGCCTTGGGAACGGCCGGAACTCGTCTAGGCGGTCAGCGGGCAGGTCCCCGGTGCGCGCGGGCACCGGCCGGGGTCCGCGGACGGCTCCGGTGCCTGTGGTTTCGCGGCTGGCTCCGGTGCGGGTGGTCCTCCGCAGCCGGGTTCCGCGGACGGCTGCAGTGCGCGCAGGTCCGCGGCCGGCCCGAGGTGGGTCCGTGGAGGCACGGGAGCGGTGGCGCGGCTTGGCCGCGTGGTGCGCCGAACCCGCCGGCACCCACCCGGCCGCGCGTCACAGCTCGCAGTCACGTTTATCCAGGCACAACGCCGGCGAAGAGAGCACCTCCTCCCATGCAGAGCTTCGAAATCACCCCGATCGGCACGGTCCGCAACGACCGGACGGACGTTCAGCACACGGACAACTGGGGCGCCGTCCGCAGCACGATCACCGTCGACGAGCGCTTCGGCGAGGCGTGCCTCCAAGGGTTGGAGGGCTTCTCCCACGTGGAGGTGCTCTTCGTCTTCGACCAGTTCCCGGAGAGCGACGACTTCCGCGAACCCCGCCCCTACCGCGGGCGCCCGGACCTCCCGCCCGTCGGTGTCTTCGCGGGCCGCGGGCCGCGCAGGCCGAACCGCATCGGGGTGACGTGCTGCGCCATCGAGTCCGTGCGCGGCCGTGAGCTGACGGTGGTCGGGCTCGACGCGGTCTCCGGCACCCCGGTCATCGACCTGAAGCCGACGATGGTGGAGTTCCTCCCGGCGGACGTCGAGCAGCCGGACTGGGTCAGCCACCTGATGGCGGAGTACTTCCAGCCGTGAATGGCCCGCGGCTCTCCTGTGTCGTGGTTGCGGTTCGTCTCCTTGATCCTCCTTTTCCTCCGAGTCTGCGGGCTTTGCAGGCGGGCTGACCGGGGATTCGGTCAGCAGTTCGGTGCGTTCGACGCCAGCGGCGGTGCGGGCGCGGCGCGCGGGGCCGGCCGGCCAGTCCGGACCCGGCTCCACAACGACCCGCCACCAGGGCCGAACCGCGCAAGACCAACGCGTGCGTGGCCGACCAGCCGGCACCAGCGGCGATGCGGGCGCGCCGCGTCCGGCACGCGGACCGGACCCGGTTCCGCAACGACCCACCACCAAAGCCGAGGTGTGCGAGACCAACACGTAGCCGAACAAGCAGCCAGTGTGCCGGTGCGGCGCGCCGGGCACGCCGACCGGACCCGGCTCCACAACGACCCACCACCAGGCCCGAACCACGCAAGACCAACACGCGCCCAGCCGATCAGCCGGCACCAGCGGTTGTGCGCACGCGCCGCGCCGGGCAGGCCGACCAGGCCCCGTTCTGGATCCGCGACGACCCGCCACCAAGGCAGAGGCGCACGAGACCAACACGTAGCCGAACAAGCAGCCAGTGTGCCGGTGCGGCGCGCCGGGCACGCCGACCGGACCCGGCTCCACAACGACCCACCACCAGGCTCGAACCACGCAAGACCAACGCGTGCGTGGCCGAGCAGCCGGCGCCAGCGGCGATGTGGGCGCGCTGCGTCCGGCACGCGGACCGGACCCGGCTCCACAACGGCCCACGACCAAGGCCGAGGTGTGCAAGACCAGCGCGTGGCTGGCCGAGTTGCCGGTGCCGGTGCGGGTGGTAGCCGAGGCGGTGGTGGCGGTGGCGGGCCCGTGCCGGGCGGCCGGTCGTGAGGGGTTGTCGGTGGCAGGGTTGGTCAGGTGGGGCGGGGCCGGGGCTCGGTCAGGTTGGTGGGTGGGGTGGCCCAGTCGGTGGCGGCCACTCGTTCGGCCAGGTGGCGGATTTGGGTTGGGGGGAGGCCTCCGTTCAGGGCCGCGCGGAGCAGTTCGGTCAGGCGGTGGTCGGGGTTGGCTTCTTCGGCGCGGTCCAGGGCGAGAAGGGCCAGGGTGCCGTTGCCCCTGATGTAGGCCGAGAAGGCCAGGAGGGTGGCCGCTTCCGCCCGTTCCGGGGCGGGGCTCGCCCTGGTCAGCTCGGTCCACAGGGCTTCGGCGCTCCCGGCGTGCTCGCCGACGCAGTAGGCCAGGCTCGCGTCCCTCGTCAGCGGGTTCGACAGGGCGTGGGCGAGGTCGGCCACCTCTTCATCGGTCAACAGGCGTTTGCGGGTGGCCGCGCGCAGCACCTCGGCGTGGATCAGCTCGCGGTCGCGGCGGGGCACCGTCTCGTCGTCCGGTGGCGGGTGGTCGGCGGCCAGGCGGTTGAGGAGGGTGGATCGGCGGGACAGGGCGTCCGGTGGGTCGGGGGTCAGGACGTCGCCCATCGCCTCACGACTGGCGTAGGTGACGTGGCCCTCCGCCGCCGACGCCGCGGCGAACGCCGTGCTCGACGGGTCCGGCACGGTGCCCGAGGTGCCCACGTCGTGGTAGTCGAACCAGCGCTCGCCCTTCGCCGTCGCACGCGTCCACACGGCGAGCAGGAGCGGGACGTCGGCGGCGTGGAGGGCGTCGTCCAGCTCGTCCACCACCGCGTCGTGCGGCAGGTCCTCGGGCGGGTCGCCCGAACCGCCGCCGATCACGACGACCACCGCGTCGTCGCCCCGGCACCCGGCCAGCGGCGCGGTGAGCCGCTCGGCCACGCGGCGCGGCACGCCGGACGACGGCAGGTCGGCGCGCAAGGTCATGGTCACGTCGTGGTCGCGCACCACCAGGACGACGACCGAGTCGGACGGGTGGAAGCCCAGCAGGTGCGGCACGGCGGCGATCAGGTCGCCCGGGTCGCGCAGTCGGGTCGGGGGCAGCGGCTTCGTCATGGGTCCGACCCTGGCCGAGGAGGGCGCGGGTGGCCGGCGGCGATCGTCGAACTGTGGACAACTCGCGGAAGGCCGCTCCCACCCAACAGGGAGCCGCCCCGCCCCCAGAGGGAACAAACCACCACCGTGCTACCAGACCGTCCGAACCTGTGTACACGTAGGCATCGGAGATGTAACCGGACCCGATCTTGTCCCACAGGTTGGTGGTGCCGTACTTGCCGGTGATCGTCTCGCCCTGCGCCTGGCAGCTGATCGTCACCGTCGCGCCGTTCGCGACCGAGCCGACGGCCGCGTACTGGGTGCCGGGACCGGACCTGATGGTCACCGACGCGCCGCTGTCGGTGCCGACCGTGCCGGTCACCCCGCTGGTGCCGCACGAGTTGCGGCTGGTGTAGCTGCGCGTGCCCCAGTAGTAGATCTGCGTCCCGTTGAACTTGATCTTCTGGTCGACGCCGTTGAGCCTCTGCTCGTAGTGCAGGTGCGGCCCGGTCGACCCGCCGGTCGTGCCCACGCTGCCGATCCGCTGGCCGATCCGCACGGACTGCCCGACGGACACGCTCTGCGCGGACAGGTGCGCGTACCGGGTGCGCCAGCCACCGCCGTGGTCGATCTCGACCCACCGCCCGTAGCTCGTGCTGCCCTCGTTCGCGACCCTCGTGACGCTGCCCGCCGCCGACGCGACGACCGGGTCGCCGTCGTCGTTCGCCCGGTTGAAGTCGACCGAGTTCGCGGGGCTGTGGTTGGTGCGGGTCTGGCCCTCCCACACCTGGTTGCACGGGAACGGCATCTGGAAGGTCGGCGCCGCCGCGGCCTCGCCCTGCGTGAGGACGAGGCCGATCAGCGGCGCCACCAAGGCCGTGACGAACACACGTCGGCTCATCTGCCACCTCCTTGACGACTAAGGGTGATCATCCGACCACGCCCGACCGTCTAAGTGGAAGACTTACCATGTGTTGAGTTGGTGAATTAGTTCCTAACCAACCGAACGGAGCAGCAACAAATCGCCCACTCAGCAGTTGCGGCTGGTGTAGTTGCGCGTGCCCCAGTAGAGGATCTGCGAGCCGTTGAACACGATCCTCTGCGCCACGCCGTCGAGCCGCTGCTCGAAGTGCAGGTGCGGCCCGGTCGACCCGCCGGTCGTGCCGACGTCGCCGATGCGCTGCCCCCGCGAGACGGTCTGGCCGACGCTCACCCGCTGCACGGACAGGTGCGCGTACCGGGTGCGCCACCCACCGCCGTGACCGATCTCGATCCACCGGCCGTAGCTGGTGCCGCCCTCGTTCTCCACCCGCGTCACCGTGCCCGCCGCCGACGCCACCACGGGATCGCCGACATCGTCGGTGCGATTGAAGTCCACGGCGTTGGCCGGGCTGTGGCTGGTCCGGGTCTGACCCGACCAGACCTGGTTGCACGGGAACGGCATCTGGAACCCGGGCGCCGCGGCGGCCTCGCCCTGCGTGAGGACGAGGCCGACCAGCGGCGCCACCAGTGCCGTGGCCCAAGCGCGCCGGGTTCGGCTCATCTGCCACCTCCTTGACGACTGTGGCGCCGATCCGACCACAGCCGCACCCGTTAGTGGAAGACTTTCGAGATAGACGCTTCGTGAATTACTTTCTAACCAACCGATAGGCGCAACGCGGCGAGGCCCCCGACCACGGGGAGCTCCACGACCGTCGACGTCAGGTCGACCGACAGCCCCGCGCCCGGATCCGGCCGCAGCGTGTAGTCGTGGTCAGAAGAGATCAGCACGAACTCGACGCGGTGACCAGACGGGACCACGTAGTCGTTCGGCTCCAGCTCCACCTCGACCCGGTACTGCTTGCCCGGCTCGATCGGCTTGGTCCGCGACGGCGACACCCGGTTCTGCGGGTCGGTCCACCCGCGCGTGATCACGTGCGACGTGCCGTCCGGCGCCCGGTCCACCAGCAGCGCGGTCACGTTGGCCGCCGGCCGGTCGAACGAGATCGCCAGGTCGACCCGGGCCACGCCGGAGAACCGCAGCGGCGAGACGGTCGGCCCCGTCGTGTACGCCAGCCGGTTGCCGGAGGTGGGCAGGTCGATCAGGTCCTCGGCGAGCTTGGACGAGTCGTCGTGCAACGTCTCGACCACCGCGTTGCCGGGCACGGACGCGAACCGCAGCGCGCCCTTGGCCGTGCCGCCCGCCCACGGGTACACCCGGGCGGTCGACGTGCCGGGAGCGGGCCAGTCGGCCTCGTCCACCCACGTGGTCCTGTCCTCGCGCTGGATCGTCGCCTTGGGCTCGCGCTCGATGCCGTTGTCGACGCCGTACAGGTAGTGGCTGAACCAGCGGTTGATCGTGCGCCGCCACTCGACCGACCGCAGCGTGTCCGGGTCGGTGTGCCCGGCCTGGTGCAGCCAGATCTTGTGCTCCACGCCCTGCCGCCGCAGCGCGTCGTACCACTGCGCGACGTGCTTGACCTTGACGTTCCAGTCGCTCAACCCGTGCACGGCCAGGACCGCGGCCCGCACCTTCGAAGCGTCCTTGACGTAGTTGCGCTCGTCCCAGAACTCGCTGTAGTCGCCGGTCACGCGGTCCTGGCGGGCCGCCAGGTCGGCGATCACGGGCTTGCAGACCTCCCGGTCCTCGCGCGTGTAGACGTACTCCGCCAGCACGTCGAGGTCCTCGCCCTGGAACGTGCCGGGCGCGACCACCGCGCCGTCGGCCCGGTAGTAGTCGTACCAGCTGGAGATGGCCGCGATGGGCACGATGGCCTCGAGGCCCTCGACCCCGGTGGCGGCGACGGCGTTGGGCAGGGTGCCGTTGTAGGACACGCCCATCATCGCGACCTTGCCGGTGGTCCAGCCCGCCGTGACCGGCGCGCCCGCCGCGTCACGCGCGGTGGCGCGGCCGTTCAGCCAGTCGACCACGGACTTCGAGCCGACGGTCTCGTTGTGGCCGCCCGAGGTGGGGCAGCCGGACGACTTGCCGGTGCCGAGCGACTCGGCGTAGACCATGGCGAAGCCGCGGGAGACGAAGTAGTCCTCGTAGCGGCCGGACCGGATCGGGGCCGGGTTGGGCCCGACGGCGGCGGCGATGCGCTCGTCCGCCTCCGCCTTGAGCAGCGAACCGTCCCGCTTGTCGTACCCGCCGCGCCGGTTCGGCACGTACAACTCCACGTCGACGTCGTGGTTGGCCACGTCGTTGCCGCCGGAGAAGTACGGGCTGTTGAAGAACACCACCGGCACCTTCAGCCCGCGGTCGGTGGCCTTCTGGCGCACCACCTCGGTGTAGACCTCGTCGTCGTGCCCGTCGCGGTCGCTGTCGACCGGCGCGCGCACCCACACGCTCTCGCGGACCACGTCCTTCGGGTCGAAGACGGGTTGCGCCTCGCCACCGACGAACACCGGGCCTTCCGCGACGGCGCCCGCCACCGCGGGCGTCAGCCCCAGCGGCAACGTCACCAGGGCGGCGAGCACCGCGGCTCTCCGTGCACCCTTCACGACCGAACCCCCATCATGTGTAGGACAGGTTTGCGGGTGACCCTCCCCCGCGCCCCAACCCCTGTCAAGCGTTCCCAAAGTCCACAGTGGACAGCAGTCGAAGACCCGACGAACGGCCCCTTGACCAGCGGCGGAGACCTGTGCAGACTCCCCCGGGCCATGCTTGACTTCATCGCCGCGCTGCCCAAAGTGGAGTTGCACGTCCACCTCGTCGGGTCAGCCTCCCCCGCCACCGTCCTCACCCTCGCCCGCCGGCACGCCGGGCACGGCGTCCCGACCGACGAGCCGGAGCTGCTCCGGTTCTACGAGTTCACCGACTTCGGCCACTTCATCGACGTCTACGCGGCGGTGAACGACCTGGTCACCACGGGTGACGACGTCGCCGCGCTGGTGCTGGGCCTGGCCGAGGAGCAGGCGCGGCGCAACGTCCGCTACGCCGAGGTGACCGTGAGCGCGACCAGCCACCTGCGCGCGGGCATCGCGCCGGAGGAGCTGGACGAGGCCCTCACCACGAGCCGCGAGCGGGCGTTGGCCGAGCACGGCGTCGAGCTGGCGTGGGTGTTCGACATCCCCGGCCTGTGGGACCGGGACTTCGGCCTGACCAGCGCGGAGTACGCCGTCACGCACCGGCCGCCGGGCACCGTCGGCTTCGGGCTCGGCGGGTTCGAGGCGGACGCGCCCCGGCGGGCGTTCCGGGAGGCGTTCACCGTCGCCCGGGACGCGGGCCTGCACTGCGTGCCGCACGCGGGCGAGACCACCGGTCCGGACCAGGTCCGGGAGGCGCTGGACGAGCTGCACGCCGAACGGATCGGCCACGGCGTCAACGCGGTGGCCGACCCCGGGCTGCTGCGTCGGCTCGCCGCCGAGCGGATCACCCTGGAGGTCTGCCCGACCTCGAACCTCCGCACGGGCGCCGTCAAGGACCTGAAGGACCACCCGTTGCCGAAGCTGCTCGACGCGGGCGTGCCGGTGACCCTGGCCACGGACGACCCCGGCATGTTCCACACCGACCTGGACCGCGAGTACCTGCTGTGCCACGAGGTGTTCGGCCTGGGCAAGGCGGAGCTCGCCGAGCTGGCCCGCACCGGCGTACGGGCCAGCTTCGCCTCCGAAGACCTCAAACGGTCACTGCTGGCCGAGATCGACGCGCTCGGTCACTGACGCCACTCGCCACCGCCACGCCGAGCGCGGCCAGCGCCATGACCGCGCCCACCCAGTTGGGCGCGGTGTAGCCGAACCCGGCGTCGATCGCCGCGCCGCCCAGCCACGCGCCCGCCGCGTTGCCGAGGTTGAACGCGGCGATGTTCGCCGCCGACGCCAGCGCGGGCGCGCCCGACGCCTGCTCCAGCACCCTGGCCTGCAACGGCGCCACGGTGGCGAACCCGAACACGCCGAACACCGCGATCGTGATCGCCGCCGGCACGGCCCACTGCGCGGTGAACGCGAACACCGCCAGCACCACCACCAACGCGCCCAGGAACGCGTACAGGCTGGGCATCAGGCGACGGTCCGCCGCACGCCCGCCCACCACGTTGCCCACGAACAGCCCGACCCCGAACAGCACCAGCAGCCACGTCACCGCGCCCGGGGAGAACCCGGCCACCTCCGTCATCATCGGCGCGACGTAGGTGAACGACGCGAACACCGCGCCGAACCCGAGCGCCGTCGTCACCAGGGCCAGCCACACACCCGGCCGCCGGAACACCGCCAGCTCGCCGCGCAGGCCGGTCGACGCGGGCTGCGGCGGCACCAGCGCCACGATCCCCACCAGCCCGACCACGCCCAGCGCGGTCACCGCCCAGAACGTCGACCGCCACCCGAGCTCCTGCCCCAGCGCCGTGCCCGCGGGCACGCCGAGCACGTTCGCCGCGGTCAGCCCGGTGAACATCATCGCGATCGCCCGCGCCCGCCGGTCCGGCGCGACCAACCCGGCCGCGACCACCGACCCGACGCCGAAGAACGCGCCGTGGCACAGCGCGGCGACGACCCGGCCCGCCATCAGCACCGCGTAGTCGTCGGCCACCGCGCACACCAGGTTGCCCACGATGAACAACGCCATCAGCCCGACCAGCAACTGCTTGCGCGGCAGCCGCGACCCTCCCGCCGTGATCAGCGGCGCGCCGACCACGACGCTCAGCGCGTAGCCGGAGACGAGCAGCCCGGCGGACGGGATCGAGACCTCGAGATCGCCCGCGACCTGCGGCAACAGGCCGACGATCACGAACTCCGTGGTCCCGATGCCGAACGCGCCGACGGCCAGCGCGAGCAACGCGGGCGGCATCACCGGGCACCGAGCCAGGTCCGCAGTTCGCCCAGCAGCACGCGGTACTCGTCGAGCGCGCCGTCCATCAGCACGAACGGGTGAATCGTGCCCTCGAACTCCCGCAATCTCACCGGCACACCGGCCTCCGCCAGCCGGGCCGCGTACCGCTCGCCGTCGTCGCGCACGGGGTCGTGCCCGGCGATGGCCACGAACGCGGGCGCCAGCCCGGCGACCGACGCGCGCAACGGCGCGGCGAGCTCCGAGACGGGGGTCGAACCGAGGTAGTGCGACCAGAACCACCGCATCGTCCCGGTCGACAGCCCGAAACCGGTCGCGTGGTCGACGTAGGACCGGGTGGTGAAGTCGACGTCCAGCGCCGGCACCACCAGCACCTGGAACGCGAGGTCGAGCGCGCCGCGGGCCTTCAGCGCCACGGCGGCGGCGAGGTTGCCGCCCGCGCTGTCGCCCATGACCCCGATCCGCGCCGGGTCCACGTCCACCGACGCCGCGTGCTCGAACAGCCACTCCGTGGCCGCGTAGGAATCGTCCAGCGGCACGGGGAACGGGTGCTCCGGCGCCTTCTGGTAGTTCACCGCGAACACCGCGTGCCCGGTGGCGTTGGCCAACGCGCGCAGCGCCACGTCGTAGATGTCGAGGTTGCACGTCACCCAGCCGCTGCCGTGCAGGAACACGATCGCCGGGAACGGCCCGTCGCCCTCGGGGTAGTAGATCCGCGCGGGCAGGTCGGCCGTCGGACCGGGCACGAAGAGGTGCGCCACGCGCGCCACCGGCTCCGGCGGACCCTGGAACGCCACGAAACCCCACTGCGCCCGGCGTGCCTCGGAGACGGTCAGCTCCTCCAGCGGGGGCGCGCCCGCGAGCTTGTCCAGCACCGCGCGGGCCTGTTCGGTCAATGCCATGGACCGATCATCGGATGTTCCTCACACATAAGTCCAAGGCATGTTCTTTCTGGAAGACATAAGCTGAGGTCATGACCTTGCGGCAGTTCGAGTACCTGATCACGGTCGTGGACGAGGGCTCCTTCACCCGCGCCGCCGAGGTGCTGCACGTCACCCAGCCCGCCCTCTCGCACCAGATCCTGGCCTTGGAACGGGCCGTGGGCGCACGGCTGCTCGACCGGCTCCCCCGCGCCGTCCGCCTCACGCCCGCCGGCCGCGCCTGGCTCCCCCACGCCCGTGCCGCCCTGGACGAGGCGGAGCGTGCGCTCACCGCCGCACGACGCACGGCCGGCGTGGAGTGCGGTGAACTGCGCGTGGCCACGCTCTACTCGCTGACCCTGGGCGTGCTGCCGGCCGTGCTCCGGCGGTGGCGCGCCGAGCACCCCGACGTGCGGATCCGCCTGTTCGAGCACCGCCACGCCGACGAGCTGCGGGAAGCGATGGCCGACGGGCAGGCCGACATCGCCCTCGGCCCCGAGCCGGTGAACTGGGTCGGCTTCACCCAGCGGCTCGGCGTGGAGGAGTTCGTGATCGTCCTGCCACCCGACACGCACCACCGGGAGCCGATCGACCTGCGTGAGCTCGCCGACGTCGGGTGGGTGCACTACGCGCCGGGCAACGGCCTGGCCGACCTGGTCGACGCAGCGTGCGCGGACCGCGGCTTCCAGCCGGGCGCGGCCGTGCGCACCGAGCAGACCGCGGCGGCGCCCGTGCTGGCCGCGTCCGGGCTCGGGCCCGCGCTCGTGCCGCGCAACATCGTGCCGGAGACGTTCGACGGCACGGTCCTGCGCACCGATCCCCCGGTGCGGCGGACGCTGGTCGCCTACGGGCACAAGACGCCCGATCCACTCGCCTCGGCCTTCGTGGCGTTGCTCGCCGGGGCAGGATGGGACGCATGAGGCTGGTCATCCTGGGCGGCGGCGGCTTCCGCGTGCCGCTCGTGCACAAGGCGCTGGACGAGCACATCACCGAACTCGTGCTGCACGACGTGGACGCGGACCGGTTGGCCGCGATCCGCCCCGTGCTGCGCGACGGCCCGCCGGTCACCGCCACCACGGACCTGGACGAGGCGCTGCGCGGCGCGGACTTCGTGTTCTCCGCGATCCGGGTGGGCGGCCTGGCGGGGCGCGCGATCGACGAGGAGGTGGCGCACGCGCACGGCGTGCTCGGGCAGGAGACCGTCGGCGCGGGCGGGATCGCGTACGGCCTGCGCACCGTGCCGGTGGTGGACGCCATCGCCCGGCGCATCGCCGAACTCGCGCCGCACGCGTGGGTCGTCAACTTCACCAACCCGGCCGGGCTGATCACCGAGACCATGGCCCGCCACCTCGGCGAGCGCGTGATCGGCATCTGCGACTCGCCGCTGGGCCTGTGCCGCCGCGTCGCCAAGGCGCTCGACCTGGAGAACCCGACGTTCGACTACGCGGGCCTGAACCACCTCGGCTGGCTGCAGGGCGTCTACCTGGGCACGGAGAACCTGCTGCCCACCCTGCTGGCCGACGACCGGGCGTTGACCGGTTTCGAGGAAGGCCGGTTGTTCGGCGCGGAGTGGTTGCGCGCGTTGGGCGTGATCCCCAACGAGTACCTGCACTACTACTACTCGACGCGTGAGGCGTTGGGCGACAACCGGGGTGCTTTCCTGCTCGACCAACAACGACGCTTCTACGACGGCGACGTGGACTGGGAGACCACGCGGCTGGAGCGTGAAGCGACGTACATGGCCCAAGAACGTGAACGCGACAGCCTAGAAGGCGGCGGCTACGAACACGTGGCCATGGCGCTCATGCGGGCCATCGCGGACAACGAGACCGCGACGCTGATCCTCAACGTGCCCAACAACGGCACACTGTCCACTGTGGACGATGCCGCGATCGTCGAGGTGCCGTGCGAAGTGGACGCCACCGGCGCGCGTCCGCTGCCGGTGAGCCCGCTGCCCGACCACGCCGCGGGTCTCGTCACGTCGGTCAAGGCCGTGGACCGGCTGATCATGGAGGGCACGCGCCCGGCCGCGCTCAAGGCGTTCGCCCTGCACCCGCTGGTCGACTCGGTCGCCACCGCGCGGAGCCTGCTGGACACCTACGTGCGGCGGCACCCGGAGCTGGCCTACCTGAGCTGAGCCCGGCCCAACGCGTCGGAACGGCGGGTCGTCTCCGGCAGGCGCGTCACGCACAGCCGCAGCACCTCCGCGCACGCCCGGTCGAGGTCGATGCGGTGACCCACCGACACGAACACCGGCTTCACCCCTTCCCGCGTCCGCAACGCCCGTCCCACGACCTCGCCGTCGTCCACGAGGTCGGTGTGCGCGCCGCGCGCGTCGTCCGGCATCTCGAACCGGCCCATCGGCGTCTTGGCCACGCCGACGCTCGGCAGGTCGGTCACCACCCCGAGGTGGCACGCCAGCCCGAACCGCCGGGGGTGCGCCAATCCCTGCCCGTCGCACACCAGCAGGTCCGGCGGCACGGTCAGCTTCCCCATCGCCTCCAGCAACGACGGCAGCTCCCGGAACGCGAACAGCCCCGGCACGTACGGGAAGTCCGCCTTGCCCGTCACCACGACGGAGTCCACGGTCCGCAACGACTCCGCGTCCAGCACCACGATCGCCGCGGCCAGCCGCTCGTCGTCGCCGTAGGACACGTCGAGCCCGGCGACGTGCCGCACCACCAGCCCGGGATCGGTCACCGTCGACACCGACGGCCGCAGCCGTTCCTGCTCGGCGATCGCCTCCTCGGGGGTCACCGGTGCCTCACCGAGGCGCGGTGCGCGGCGAGCAGGTCCTCGCCGAAGTCACCGGACCGCCGTCGCCACACCGTGTGCGCGTGGTTGGCGTCGTTGTCGGTGTTGTCGTACTCGATCAGCAGGTCCGGCCCCTGGATGCGGTAGTAGTGCCCTTCGCCGCGCTTGTCCGACCCCTCCCACGAGAAGTGCAGCCGGTCGAGGTCCAGCGCGTCGAACTCCTCGTCGGCCAGGTCGCCGGTGAGCCGGTCCAGGTAGTACCGCACCAGCCCGACGAGCAGCCCGCGTGCGGGCCGGTCGAGCTGCGCGGGCGTGACGCCGACGGGGTCGAGGTCGCCCATCCGGCGCGCGTTGCCGGTCTTCAGGTCCGGCGGCGGCGTGGTGGAGACCACGGCCAGGCCGCGTGCCGTGCGACCCATCCGGTCCAGCAGCTCGCGCGCCAGCTCCTCTTCCAGTCGCAGCGGTTGGAGCACCGTGCGGCCCCGGTAGGTGGTGCGGGCCGGGTGCGCGCCGAGGAAGAACGGCGTCGCCGACACGCGCCCTTCGGCCACGACCACGCTCACCGACAGGTGGTGGCCCTCGACCCGCCAGCCCCACGGCTCGTCGCCGGGCTCGCCGAGCAGCACGGTCCAGTAGTCACCCTGGTGCCGGTCGCGGGCGCCGCCTTCGCGGTCGTCCAGCACGTCCTCCAGCGCCATGATCGCGGTGGTCTGCGCGTAGGCGTGCGGGCTGAGCACGCACGACAGCATCCGGTGCACGGCTTTGCGCTGGTCACGGCTCAGCTCGCCGTAGCCGAGGCCCGGCCGCGGACCCGGCGTGTACGCCCATCGCGTGCGCAGCTCGTCGTCGGCCACGTCCCGCACCGCCGCCGTCCGCTGCCCGTCGTCGAGCAGGTCCAGCAAGCCCCTGGTGGCTTCGGCGATCTCGCGCAGCATCACTCGAACTTAGCCGCCCGGCCGTCGCTGAGCAGCGGCCGGGCGTCGGGCGTCGACGACCAGCAGGACGATCGGCAGGACCACCGCGAGCGCCAGCGTCACCACGTTGCCGACCTGGTCGACCACCGGCATGTGGTCGAGGTGCCCCAGGTGGAACACCAGGTGCGGCACGGCGAACACCAGGTACGACACCAGGACGGGGCGGGCCGGCAGCAGGTTGGTCGCGGCGAACGCCAACGCGACCGCGAGCGCCAGGTTGAGGCTGCCGAAGTCGCGCAGCAGGTGCTCGTTGAACGGCGGGAACATCGCCACCCAGTGGTGGCCGGGCGCCGGGAAGCCGTCGTAGAAGCCCTGCGGCGAGATCAACGCCCAGCCGCCGACGCCCGCCTGCACGACGGCCAGGAACCACAGTCCGATCCGGAGGAAGCTCATGCCCGTCGGACGATGCGCGCGGCCGAAGCGTGACAGAACCGATCGACGCCACGGCTGACATTCTGGCCTGGTGTGGAATGGCGAACTCCTCGACCTCGACGCGTACCTCGACCGCGTCGCCTTCACCATCGACCCCGCCGCCGACCGGGTGACCACCCTGCGCGGCCTGCACCGCGCGCACCTGGCGGCCATCAGCTTCGAGAACGCCGACGTGCACGACGGCGTGCCGATCGCGCTGGACGTGCCGTCGTTGCAGGACAAGCTGGTCGCACGGCGGCGCGGCGGGTACTGCTTCGAGCAGAACCTGCTGTTCGCCGCCGTGCTCGACCGGCTCGGCTACGAGGTGACCGGGCTCACCGGCCGCGTGCTGCTCGGCCGCACCGGCGACATCCCCCGCACGCACGCCGTGCTGCGCGTGGACCGGCGCTGGCTGGTCGACGTCGGCTTCGGCGGCGGCGGGCTGCTGGAGCCGTTGCCGCTGGAGGTCGGCGCGGTGGCGCGGCAGGGCGACTGGACGTTCCGGCTCGACCACGCCGACGGCGTGTGGACGCTCCGGTCGTTCCAGGCCGGCGACTGGTTCGCGCTGTACGACTTCACCGAGGACCCGCGCGGGCCCGCGGACTACCGGATCCTCAACTACTACATGTCCACCAACCCGGCGTCCTCGTTCGTCGGCCCGCTGCTGGCGCAGCGCACCGACGACCACGCCCGCCACAACCTCAAGGACTTCGAGCTGACCGAGACGCGGCCCGACGGCTCGGTCGTCAAGCGCACGCTGACACCCGGGGAGCGGGCGAGGGTGCTGCGCGAGGAGTTCGGCCTGGAGGTGCCCGACCGGGCTACGGCCATGGCTTGAGCTCGGGCGCCTCGCCGGTGATCGTCCCGGCCGGCTCGCGACCCGCCAGCCACGCGGTCAGGTCGGTGAGCGAGCCGGTCAGGGTGACGTCCTCGCCCTCGCCGATGGTCCACCGGCGTTGCGGGGCCTGGAGCGTGAGCCGGACGCCGTCGGGCACGCGCACGGCCAGGAAGTCGATCGCGTGCTCGCAGAACTCGGGCGACCAGGTGACGGGGCCGAGGTCGAGGTCCCGGAGGTGGATCTCGGCCTCGCGCCAGACCCCGTAGGCGGTGCCGGTGAGCGTGCCGTCGCGGTAGTAGACGGGGGTGTCCCAGTCCCGGACCCCGTCCCAGGCCTTGACGAGCCGGTCGACGGCGGCGGCGATCGCGGCCCGGTGCTCCGCCGCGGAACACCCCGCGTCGGCTTCGATCGCGGCGTCGCGCGCGGCCCGGCCGCCGGGGTAGGGCTCGACCTTCGTGCCCTCGTGCTCGGCCTGGCCCGCGAGCGCGACGGTGCCCTTGGCCAGGTGGGCCAGCACGTGTCCGCGCGTCCAGCCGGGCAGCGCCGACGGCTGCGCGACCTGCTCGTCGGTGAGGTCCTCGATCGCGGCGGCCAGCCTGCGGTGGGCGTCCAACGCCTTCGCCTGGATCGTCACAGCTCCCCCTAATGGTTGATCTGCCCAAGTGCGTTAGGGAACCTATCACTAGACTCGCCGGGGTGGCACTGGCGTTGGAGTTCGCGGGCACGGTCCGGCACGACGGGCACGGCGGGCTCGTGGACGACCTGGCCACGCCCGACGGCTTCGCCACGTGGGCCGGTGTGCCGGCGGACGAGGCGCTGCGGCGGCGGGCGGTCGAGCTGCGCTGGGCCGTGCGGTCGCTGTTCGCGCACGCCGCGCAGGCCCGCGAACGCCTGGACGCGCCGCACCTGATGGATGTCGGACGCGCGCTGGAGATCGTCAACGACGCCGCCGCCCGGGCGCCGCGGGCAGCGCGGTTGGAGTGGGACGAGCAGCCGACGCTGCGCTACGTGGACTCGGCCGACGACGGCGACCGCCTGCTGGCCACGGTGGCGACCGCGGCCATCGAGTTCCTGGCCGGCGGCACGCGGGCGGACCTGCGCGCCTGCCCCGGGCCCCGGTGCATCCGGTACTTCGTCAAGGCGCACCCCCGGCAGGAGTGGTGCAAGCCGTCGTGCGGCAACCGGGCCAGGGTCAGCCGGCACTACCACCGCGGGCGCGACAGCTGACCGCACGGCCGCGCGGACACCCGGAGGCGCCCGCGCGGTCGGTCGCTAGCCCTGCACTATGTACGCGGTCAACTGGTTCTGGTCCTCCTGCAACTGGCTGATCCTGCTCTTCACGACGTCGCCGATGCTGACGATGCCGACCAGCTCACCGCCGTCAACCACCGGCACGTGCCGGATGCGGCGCTCGGTCATCAACACCGTGAGGCTGTCGACCGAGTCCCGCGGCGTGCAGGTGAACACCTCGCTGGTCATGATCTCCGCCACCGGCGCGGCCAGCAGCTCGCCGCCCCGGTCGTGCAGCTTCCGCACGACGTCGCGCTCGGACACGATCCCGGCGATGCCCTCGGGCCCGAGCACCACCATCGCGCCCACGTTGTGCTCGGCCAGCGCGGCGACGAGCTCCGCCACCGACGCTCTCGACTCGACCGTGGCCACGGCCGAACCCTTGTTGCGCAACACGTCAGCGATCCTCATGGGCGCCTCCCGATCTCCGCCGGACCCGGTTGCTACCCAGCTCAGGCTAGTTCGCCGAGGACGTGATCGGCAGATCACCTGCCTGAACAGAGCACGACCCGCGTCAGCGCACCTTCAGCTGCGCGGCCGTCAGCAGCACGCCCAGCACGGTGATCGCGACGAGCACCGGGACGGTCTGCCCGAACCCGCCCAGGGCCGCGCCCAGCACCGGCCCCACCGAGAACCCCACCGTGCGGACCAGCGTCGTCACGCCTCCGGACGTGCCCATCAGCTCCGGCGGCGTCCGCTCCAGCAGCACCGCCGCGTGGGGTCCGGCGAACAGCCCGTGGCCGACGCCGATCACCGCCAGCCGCCACGCCAGGTCCCACGGATCGTCACCCGCACGGAGCAACAGCACCGTACCGATCAAGATCACGACCGCGCCGACGAGAGCGACCTCCCGGTACCCGTACCGGTCCGCGACCACCCCCGCGATCGGCGACAGCACCGCCATGCCCGCCGACAGCGCCAGCAGCACCAGGCCCACCGTCCGCGACGGCTGGCCCACCAGCACGTAGGGCACCACGAAGTTCAGCGCGCCGACACCGGCCACGATCAGCGGCAGGGCGGCCAGCGGCAACGCCAACGACGGCCGCCGCAGCACGCGTACGCCGTGCACCACCGACTCGACCAGCAGCCGCCGTCCCGGCCACGGCAGGCCGCGCCCGTCGGCCGCGATCCCCCGCCGGCCCACCAGCACCGCGACCACGACCACCGGCAGGTTCACCAGGAACACCGACCGCCAGCCGAACAGGTCGGTCAGCACCCCGCCCACCGCCGGCCCGGCCACCCCGCTCAACGGGATCAACGTGAGCACGATCCCCATAGCGCGCGCTCGGTGCTCCGGACGCACGTTGGCCGCGATGATCGGCATCGTGACCGCGCCGATCAACGCGCCGAACACCCCTTGCAACGCCCGACCCGCCAACACCACCCCGGCGTTCGGCGCGATCGCGATCAGCAGGCTCGCCACCCCGAACCCGCCCACCGACAGCAGGAACGCGGGCAGGTGACCGGCCCGGTCCAGCCAGCGCCCGGCCGGGAGGCTCAACGCGATCAGCGGGATGTTGTAGGCCAGCAGGACCCACTGCGTGACCGCGGGCCCGGCACCCAGGTCCGCGCCGAGCACGGGCAACGCGACCGCGACGGCCGTGAGGTCGAGCGCCGCCAGCACGACGCCCGAGGACACCGCCGGCACCGCGCCCCACCGCGTCCGCTCCAGGACCGCGGTCACGCGGCCACCCGACCGGTCAGCTCCGCCAGGACACCGGCCAGCCCCGCGCGCAGCTCGTGGTCCAGCAGGCGGTCGTGCTCGTCGAACCGGCGGAACGCCTGCCCGACCGCCAGCGGCGCGCCGATCACCGCCGCGCCGGCCGTGGTCAGCACCCGCCGCAGGTCCTCCTGCGCCGCCGCCGCGCCGCGCGGGCCCGGGCTCGCGCCGACCACGGCGACCGGCTTGCCCGTCAGCACCCCCGCGCCGTACGGGCGGGACGCCCAGTCCAGCGCGTTCTTCAACTGCCCCGGGACCGACCCGTTGTACTCCGGCGTCGCGATCAGCAACGCCGTGGCCGACCCGATGGCCTCCCGCAGCGCCGCGACCGCCGGCGGCACCGGCCCGTCCTCGGCGTCCTCGTCGAACGGCGGCACGGACGCCAGCCCGTCCCACGGCACCAACCGCGCGCCGTCCGGCAGCTCGTGCCGTGCCGCGGCCAGCAACCTCCGGTTGAACGACTGCGCGCGGACGCTCCCCGCGATTCCCAGGATCTCCATGCCGTCAACGGTCGGTCTAAGGCGCCCCGCGCGGCATCGGGCACGAGCCCTATTCGAACAGCCTCAGCCGGTGCGCCGTCGCCGCCGCCTCGACCCGGTTGGCCACGCCGAGCTTGCCGAGGATGTTCGACACGTGCACGCTCGCCGTCTTCACCGAGATGAAGAGCCGTTCGGCGATCTCCCGGTTGGCCAGGCCGTCCGTGACCAGCCGCAGGATCTCCACCTCGCCCGCGGTGAGCCCGAACCCGGCCCGGTGCGAGTCGCCCTCGCCCGTCAACGTCACCCGCGCCCGTCGCGCCAGCTCGGCGACCCGGTCGCGCAACGGCGTCGCGCCCAGCCCGTCGGCCAGCTCCGCCGCCCGTCGCAACGCGTCGGCGTCCCGAGTCTCGGAAGCCAGCCCGAACAACGCCTCGGCGTGCCACAGCGGCTGTCCCAACGCCTCCCACGCGTCGACCGCGGCCCGCCACTCGCCCCGGCACGTCAACGCCCACGCGGCCTGGACCGGCCCGGCCACCGGCAGGTCCGGCACGGCCACCCCGAGCCGTGCGCCCACCGCGGCCAGCGGCCAGGAGAACCGGGACGCGATCCGCGCGTGCGGCAGGTCGAACGCCGCCCGCACCACGGCCGCCGCCTCGTCCGGCCGGCCCCGCGCCCACCGCACCTCGGCCTCCAGCCGGTGCAGTTGCAGCGGGTCCTGGATGAACGGCGCGTCGGTCAGCTGCCGCGCCCTGGTCAACGCCCACTCGGCCCGGTCGACCTCGCCGCGCCGCACGTCCACGAACCCCGCCAGGCACAGCAGGTGCGCGTGGTGGACGGCGGGCGGCGCGTGGTCCAGCGCGTGGTCGACGCACTCCAGCGCCTCGTCCCACCGGCCCGCCGCGATCAACGCCCTGGCCAGGTCCACGGCGTGCGACGCGCCGGCGGACCGGGCCAACCCGAGCTCGCGGGCGGTCCGGAGGCCCAGCCGGGCCAGCTCCTCCGCCTCCGCGAGCCGCCCGTACGCCTCGGACAACGACGACTCGCAGTGCAGCGCGCGCAGCCGCACGCGGTGCGCGGCGACGTGCTCGGCGATGGCCCGCGCGCGGCGGAGCCGGGGCAGCTGCGCGTCCAGGTCGCCGAGCCGCACGTCCAGCACGGCCAGCGTGATCAGGGCGGCGGCCTCGGACGGGTCGTCGCCGGCGTGGTGGGCCGCGCCCAACGCCTCTTCCGCCACCTCACGCGCCTCGTCCGGGAGCGGGACGGCCATCAGCCGGGCGGCCAGCGAGTTGAGCAGGTAACCGCGGATCGGGTGCCCCTCGGGCGCGAGCCGCACGGCCTCGCGGTGGTCTTCGAGCGCACCCCGCCGCCCGAGCTGGGCGCGCAGCCGACCGCGTTGCTCCACCACGGCCGCGTACCGGATCCGCTCGGCCTCCGGGTCCAGGCCCGCCAGCAGCTCGGTGGTCAGCTCCTCGCCGCGCTCGTGCTCGCCCGCGCGGCTCGCCGCCTCACCGGCCGCCTCCAGCACGGTGAGCCGGTCGACGCCGAGGTGGGAAGCGTTGTCCCACAACGACAGCACGCGGTCGAGCATGGCCAGCTGCTCGGCGTAGGCCAGGGCTCGGCGGGCGACGCCGGCGGCTTCCCACGCGGCCGACACCGCGCCCGTGAGGTCACCGGCCGCGTACCGGTGGTGCGCCAGCTCGGCGGCGGCGGACCTCGGCAGCACGGCGGCGTACCGCGCGTGCAGCTCGACCCGTTCACCGGGGAGCAGCCGCCGGTAGACGGCGTCGCGGATCAACGCGTGCCGGAACGCGTAGCCGTCACCGTCCACGACCATCACGCCGCCGTCCACAACGGACCGCATCGACGTGACGTCGTGGACCTGAACGAGGATCTCGTGGGACACACGTCGACCACCGACGGCGGCGGCGCGCACGACTGCGACGGCGTCCGGCTCCAGCCGATCGACCCGGCTGAGCAGCAACTCCTCCAGCGACAGCTCCGCCGCGCCGTCCACCAGCGCCTCGACGAACAGCGGGTTGCCCTCGCTGCGCCGGAACACGGCGTGCGCGGACACCGGATCCGGTTCCGCGCCGAGGATCCCGCGCAGCTGGGCCCGCACGTCGCGGGCGGACAATCGGGGCAGCTCGAACCGGCGCACCCACGGCACCCGGCTCAGCTCGGCCAGCAACGGCCGCACCGGTCCGCCGAGTTCGTCCGACCGGTAGGTCACCACGACCGACGACCGCGGCACCGCGCGCTGGTTGCGCACCAGGAAGTCGAGCAGGTCGCGGCTGGAGCGGTCGAGCCAGTGCGCGTCCTCGACCACGAGGACCACCGGCCGCTGCTCGGAAAGCCTGACCAGCAACGACAACACGCCCTCGAACAGCCTCGGTCGCGCCTCGTCGCCCGTCGCCTCGCCCGAGGGCAGCAGCGGCGCGAGGTCGGCGCGTTCCCGGTCCGCGAGCTCGACACCGCGCAGGGCCGCGACGAACGGCGCGAACGGCAGCCCGTCCAGCTCGACGCAGCCGCCGAGCAACACGGTGGCGTCGAGCCGCGCGGTGAAGTCGTCGACGAGCCGGGACTTCCCGACCCCCGCCTCACCGCCGAGGAGCACCGTCGCGGGCGCGTGGTCGAACGCGCCCGCGAGGTGCCCGAGTTCGGCCGACCGCCCGACCAGCTCCGGGCTCACCAGGTGTGCGCTCATCGCGCACCGGAGACTAGTCGAGCGGTCGCGTGCCGGTGGTGCTCGTCGCTCAGCCGCCGCTCGTGCGCCGGAACACGCGTCGTCCGACGAACGTGTTCTGGTGCGGGCGACCCGGGGCCTTGTTCACGCCGTCGTTCTTCTGGGCGTGACCGCGGCGGGCCGCGCGGTTGAGCGGAACGGCGGGCTGCTCCGGCTGGTCCTGCTCGCCGTCGTCGACCTGCGGAACGTCCTGATCGGTCATGTGTGCCTCCTGGGTGTGGCGATGTCGCTGGTCAGCGACGCCGCATGGCGTACTGGCGCGGGGTGACGACAGCTCGGCCGCCCGCGAAGCGCGGGTGCACCGCGCCGTTCGAGCGGGCGCCGCGGCGTGCGGCGCGGTTGGTCGGCTGGTCGTCGTGTGGCGGTTCGTTGCGCATGGTGGGCATGCGTTCGCCTCCTCGAGGTTCGAGGCGTGCAAAGGGCTACGACCCGTGGTTCGACACGGTCGTGAGAAGAGCCGCTGGGGCCACCAGGAGAAGAGCGCGGCACGGCCCGAGGCCGGTGCGGCGCTGGAGGAAGAAGTCCTCAGAGGTAGATCTGGAAGAACATGGTCATGACCGTAGCCTGGTTCACGCCGCGACGCCAATCATTTTCCGCCGCGACCGCTCGGACCACGTCACCGCAGGCGTCATGGCCAGTGCGGCGGACAGGAAGAGCGCGCCGAGCACGAGCCAGCCCACCACTCCCCCGCCCAGCACCAGGGTGGTCAGCAGCAGCGGGCCGACGGTGCGCGCGACCGCCGTGCCGGTGCCGTAGAACCCCTGGTACTGGCCCTGCTTGTCGGCCGGCGCGAGGCCGAAGCCGATCTCCCACGACCCCGCGCCGTGCAGCATCTCGCCGACGACCTGGAGGCCTGCCGCGCCGACGAGCACGGCCACCGCCACCCGATCGGGTACTTCCGCGGACAACGCGAACACGACGCACGACGCGAGCAGCAACACCCCGCCCTGCCGCACCGACCGTGCCGCCGTGCGCAAGTCGGTGACACCACGCGCCAGCCGCACCTGCCCCACCACCACGGCGGCCGTGTTGAGCACGAAGAGCAGGCCGACCACCCACTTCGGCGCGGAGGTGCGTTCGACGACCCACAGCGGCACCACCAGGCTCAGCATCGGCAGGTAGAGCAGCAGGACCGAGTTCAGCAACGCCACCAGCGCGTACGGCCGGTCCCGCAGCACGCCGAGCCGTCCCGTCCGGGCGACCGCCACCACCTCGGGCACCCCGCGCAGGACCACCGCCGCGACCACGAACCCCACCGCGTCCACCGCGAACACCGCGAGGTAGGCCGCCGCCGCGTCGACGTGCAGCGCCACCCCGCCGAGCCCCGCGCCGACCGCCAGCCCACCGTTGACCACGGACTGCAGCACGGCCCGCACCCGCGTCCGCCGCTCCGGCCCGACCAGCCCCGCCAGCAACGCCTGCCGTGCGGCGGCCAACCCGCACTGACCGCACGTGTAGACGCACGCGGCCACCACGAACGCCCAGAACAAGCGGACCACCAGGAACGACGCCAGCGCCCCCGCCGTGACCACCGCCAACCCGACCGCCACCCGCCGCGGCCCGACCCGGTCGGCGAGGTGCCCGAACCCGACCCCGACCACCGCCCCGACCGCCCAGGCGACCGTCAACGCCACCCCGACTTGCGCGGCCGACAAGCCGACGATCCGGGTGAAGTAGAGCGCGGAACAGACGTAGAACGCCCCGTCACCCACCGAGTTGGCCGCCTGCGCGACCGCGAGCACCTTCGTCGTCCCCATGGCACGTCACGCTAGGTGCCCGATTGGCCCAACCTAAGGGCCAACTCCAGGCCGGTTCGTTGGGCCAATCGACGAAGCCCAGGGCCCGCTACTCGTGGTTCTCGACGATCGAGACGATCTCGCCGTCGATCACGGTGCCGTCCACGACCGCCGGTGGTTCTTCGCGCTCGGTGAAGAAGCGGGACGCGAAGGCGCCCACGGCGCGGGTCGTGACGGCGTCGAACGTGCCGCCGATGACACCGCCCACCAGCGGCACGCCCTTGGCCAGGGTCACGGTCGCCTTGCTGGTGCCGTACTTGGCCAGGAGGGTGAAGCCGACGCGCTTGTTGACCTCGCGGATGAGCTGGGCGGGAATGCGCTCGATCAGGTTCATGGTGAGCCGGGAGCCCACCTTGATGCCCGCCTTCTTCAGCAGCTCGGTCCCCGCGTTGCCCAGCAGGCACACCAGGATCGCCGTCTGCACCTCGTCGCTTTCCAGGTCGTGCCCGTGCACGGCGGCGATCGACGCGATCAGGTGCGTCTGCACCAGGTAGGAGGCGGTCAGGTTCGCGGGCAGGGCGACCGGCAGCGTGATCAGGCCGCCGACGTTGGTCGCGAAGCCCTGGACGCCCGCCGCCGCCACGTGCGTCCGGATCAGGTGCTTGATCGCCTCCTCCGGCGTCAACCCCTTGTCCAGCGCCTCGACGGCCATCTGCCGGGCGCCCTTGAACGGCCCGAAGCCGCTGATCCCCACCTTGAGCAGGTGCTCGACGGCGTTCTGCTGCACCCTGGTGATCGCACCCGGTTCGTCCACCATGCCCCCGAGGTTACGCGGCGCACGATCGGGTAGCCGAGGCCAATGGACATGTCTTCGTTGGGAGAGCTGGTCAGGCAACGCGGCCCGTTCGCGTCGGTCTACCTGGACGCCTCGCACGACACCGAGGACGCGGCCAAGGCCATGGAGCTGCGCTGGCGCGGGGTGCGCGAGGAACTGGCCCGGCAGGGCGCGGACGACGCGACGCTGGACGCGATGCAGCAAGCGGTGCTCACGCCGGTGCCGGGCAAGTCCGGCCGGGCGCTCGTCGCGGCGCAGGGCGCGCTGCTGCTGGACCGGGTGCTGCCACGCCCGCCCGCGGTGGAGACCGCCCGCTGGTCTGACCGGCCGCACCTGCTGCCGCTGGCCACCTGGACGGAACCCGCTGTGGCGCACGTCGTCGTCACGGTCGACCGGGCGGGCGCGGACCTGCACGGGTACGACGGGCGCGGCGAGCGGGCGGGCGAGGTGCACGACCAGGTGCGCGGCGAGCAGCACCCGTTGCACAAGGTCCCCGGCGGCGGCTGGTCGCACCGGCGGCTGCAGAAGGCCGTCGAGGAGACGACCAAGCGCAACGCCGCGCTGGTGGCCGCCGAGGTCGACCGGCTGGTGACGGACCTGGACGCCCGGCTGCTGGTCCTGGGCGGCGAGGTGCAGGCGCGTGCGGACGTGCGCGAGGAGCTGAGCCCGCGGTGCCGCGACGTGCTGATCGAGGTCGAGGGGGCGACCCTGGCCGAGGGCGGTGACGACGCCGCGTTCGACCACGCCGTGCAGTCGCTCGTGGCCCAGTACCAGTTCGACCTGGACAACGACGTGGTGGAGGAGTTCACCGCCGAGGCCGGCCGCCCCGACGGACGCGCGGTGCAGGGCCTGGCGCCCGTGGTGGAGGCGCTGCGCGAGGCGAAGGTGGCCGCGCTGCTGGTGTCCGACCCGGCGCTCGGCGACCGCACCGTGTTCTCCGGCGACGACCCGGCGCAGCTCGCGCTGCGGGAGAAGGACCTGCGCGGCCTCGGCGTCGAGCACGTCGGCGAGCAGCGGGCCGACGAGGCGCTGGGCACCGCCGCGGCGGCCACCGGCGCGCAGGTGGTCGTCACCGACTCCGCCGGCCTCCGGGAGGGCGTAGGCGCGCTACTCCGTTACTAACCCGTGTTCGAGGTAGAGGGTGACGCCGCGCTCACGTGCGTCGAGCGCGGCGGACACCCGCCTGGCCAGCCGGGGGATCAGCGCGTCCGGCACCTCGCCGGGCTCGACGTACCGGTAGGAGCGCAGCTCCGAGGCTTGCAGCCGGATGGTGGCGGAACCGAGCGAGCCGCCGTCGAAGATGAACAGGACCCGGTCCTGCTCACCCGACGGCGCCCAGTCCACGACGAGCAGCGGGCCCGGCTCCACGGCCAGGCCCAGCTCCTCCAGCACCTCCCGGGCGCACGCCTCGCGCGGCGTCTCGCCCGGCTCGACCACACCGCCCGGGATCTCCCAGTGGTCCTTGTAGGTCGGTTCGACCACGAGGACCCGGCCCAGCTCGTCGAGGAACAACGCGCCGGACGCCGCGAGTGCGGCCACGCTCAGACCGCCGCCGCGACGACGTCCTCGGCCGGCTTCTTCTCCAGCTCGATGACCTTCTTGTCACGCCGGCTGCGCTTCTCCAGGTACGTCGCCAGCCACGTGAGCAGCAGGCACATGGAGATGTAGATCGCGGCCACGATGATCGTGACGGGCACCAGCGGCCGGCCGAACTGGAACTGGCTGCCGATGTCGCGCGCGAAGTCCAGCAGCTCGTCGTAGGTGATGAGGAAGCCGAGCGCGGTGTCCTTGAGCAGCACGACCAGCTGGCTGATGATCGCCGGCAGCATCGCCCGCACGGCCTGCGGCAGCAGCACGTGCCTCATCACCTGCGTCTTGCGCATGCCCACCGCGTAGGCCGCCTCGCTCTGCCCGCGCGGCAGCGACAGCACGCCCGCGCGGAACACCTCGGCCAGCACCGAGCCGTTGTAGAGCGTCAGACCGAGCACGACCGAGTACAGCGGCGGGCCGAGGGACACGCCGTAGTGGAAGACGAAGATCAGCACGACCAGCGGCACCGCGCGGAACAGCTCGACGATCAGCATCGACGGCACGCGGATGACCTTGTGGTCGGAGAGCTGGCCGGCGGCGAAGATCGCGCCGAAGACGAGGGCGAACACCGCGCCGAGGCCGAACGCCTTGAGCGTGTTCAGCAACGCGTCGACCAGGGTCAGCTGGATGTTCTTGTACTCCAGCCAGGACCACTTCCGGCCTTCGAACTGGCCGCTCTCGGCGAACCGGTAGATCACGAAGCCGATGCCCGCGACCAGCACGAGCGTGCCGATCACCGCGTAGAGGCGGTGGCGCAGCCGGGCCCGCGGCCCGGGGACGTCGAACAGGACCGAGCTCATCGGGCGATGCTCCACCGCTTCTCAAGGCTGCGTTGCAGCAGGGTCATGGGGATCACGAGCACCACGAAGAACCCGGCGACCCAGAGCAGGCCGAACAGCTGGTTCTCGCCGCGCTCGGACAGGTTGGCGCTGATGGAGCCCGCCTGGAACACCGAGAAGCCCGCCGCGATGGTGGTGTTCTTCAGCAGGGCGATCATCGTGCTCATCATCGGCGGCACGACCGCGCGGGTCGCCTGCGGCAGCACCACGGACCCGAGCATCTGGCCGAACGTCAGGCCGAGCGCGCGCGAGGCCTCCGCCTGGCCGACCGGGACGGTGTTGATGCCGGCCCGCACGACCTCGCACACGAACGCCGCCGTGTAGAGGATCAGCGCGGTGAGGGCGGCGCTGAAGTAGAAGCTGGCCGCCGAACCGCCGAACGTGTCCGCGGTCACGATCTTGAGCAGCGGGAACGCGAAGGCGAAGAAGAAGAACACCAGCGTGAGCGGGGTGTTGCGGACGATCGTCACGTAGGCGGTGCCGATGGCCCGCAGCACGGGGACCGGCGCGACCCGCAGCATCGCCAGGATCGTCCCCAACACCAGCGACCCGACCGCGGAGATCAGGAACAGCTCGACGGTGTTGAGGAACCCGGGCCCGTACAGGTCGAGGTTGTCGAGCAGGACGTCCATCGGCTTCCTCGGCTAGGTGGGTGTGGTGCGGCCGGTCGCCGGAACTCCGACGACCGGCCGCGGGAACGAGATCAGTAGCGTTCGATCACGGGCTTGTCGGCCGACGAGCCCGACTGGCCCAGGGTGGCGTCGTAGGCCGCCTGCCAGGCGCCGCCGTTGATGGCCTCGTCCAGGATGTCGTTGACCTTGGTGCGCAGGGCCTTGTCCTCCTTGGGGATGCCGATGCCGTACGGCTCGTTCGAGAAGGTCTTGCCGACGACCTTCAGCGTGGTCGGCGACTGCGAGGCGTAGCCCTTGAGGATCGCGTCGTCGGTGGTGACGGCGTCGACCGCGCCCTGCTCCAGCTGCTCGACGCACAGCGAGTAGGTCTGGAGCTCGACGATGTTCTCCGGCTCGGTCAGGCCCTCGGACTTGACCTTCTGGATCGGCGTGGAGCCGGTCACCGAGCAGACCTTCTTGCCCTTGAGCGTCTCGGGGCCGGTGATCGTGTTGTCGTCCTTCTTCACCAGCAGGTCCTGCCCGGCGGTGAAGTACGGGCCGGCGAACCCGACCTGCTCCTTGCGCTTGGCGTTGATCGTGTAGGTGCCGACGTAGTAGTCCACGTCACCGTTGATCAGCGCCTGCTCGCGACCGGCCGACGGGATGGCCTTGTAGTCGATCTTGTCGTCGCCGTAGCCGAGCTTGGCGGCGACCAGCTTCGCGATCTCGATGTCGAAGCCGGTGAACTTGCCGCTGGTCGGGTCCTTGTAACCGAGACCGGGCTGGTCCTCCTTGACGCCGACGATGACGCGGCCACGGGCCTTGATCTTGTCGAAGGTCGGCGAGCCGTCGACCTTCACGTCGGCGGCGACCTTCTGGGAGGGGGCCGTGCCCGTGTCGCCGGGGCCACCCTCCTTGCCGCATGCGGTCAGGGCGAGGCCGCCGGCCAGCAGCGCCACCGCAAGGGTGCGAACCCTCATCGTCCTTCTCCTGCTCTTCTTCGGTAGTGCGGCGCCAGGCTCAGCGCCGCGTTCGTGGGACTTCAGTGGGTCAGGATCTTGCCAAGGAAGTCCTTCGCGCGGTTGGACTTCGGCGCGGAGAAGAACGACTCCGGCGTCGAGTCCTCGACGACCTCGCCGTCGGACATGAAGATGACGCGGTCCGCGGCCTTGCGGGCGAAGCCCATCTCGTGGGTCACCACGAGCATGGTCATGCCCTCCTTGGCCAGCGTCGTCATCACGTCCAGCACCTCCTGGACCATCTCGGGGTCCAGCGCGGAGGTCGGCTCGTCGAACAGCATCACCTTGGGCCGCATCGCCAGGGCGCGGGCGATCGCCGCGCGCTGCTGCTGCCCGCCCGAGAGCTGGGCGGGGTACTTCTCCGCCTGGTTCGCGATGCCGACCCGCTCCAGCAGCTCCATGGCCGTCTTGCGGGCCTCGGCCGCCGGGGTCTTGCGGACCTTCACCGGCGCGAGCATCACGTTGTCGACGATGCTCTTGTGGGCGAACAGGTTGAACGACTGGAACACCATGCCGACATCGGCGCGCAACCGGGCGAGTTCCTTGCCCTCTGCGGGCAGCGCCTGGCCGTCCACCTCGATCACGCCGGACTCGATCGGCTCGAGCCGGTTGATCGTGCGGCACAGCGTGGACTTGCCCGAGCCCGAGGGCCCGAGCACGACGACGACCTGCCCCTTCGGCACCTCCAGCGTGACGCCCTTGAGGACGTGCAGAGGTCCGAAGAACTTGTCCACGCCCGCCATCCGGATCATCGGCGGTGCAGGAGTGGCGGCGGTCATCAGTCCTCCAGTAGGGGGTTCCTGAGCGATGGCGGAAACCTAGGTGTGAATCACCACACCAGTCCAGGCGGTTGAGCAAGACTTAGGGTCTCAACTCTGTCACAGGGTGGCGACACTTATCGGGGAGGCTCCACGGTGCGGGTGCTGTTGGTCGAGGACGACGACCGCGTGGCGGAAGCGCTGGTGCCGGCGCTGACCCGACGCGGTTTCACGGTAGACCGGCAGGCCACCGGTCGGGGGACACTCGATCGGCTGACTGGCGTCGACGTGGTGCTGCTCGACCTCGGCCTGCCCGATGTGGACGGTGTCACGCTCTGCCGGCACATCCGTGCGGCGAGTGACGTCGCGATCATCGTGGTGTCGGCCCGCGGCGAGATCGACGACCGGATCCTCGGCCTGCACGCCGGGGCGGACGACTACCTGGTCAAGCCCTACGACGTGGGTGAGCTGGTGGCCCGCGTGCACGCGGTGCGGCGGCGGCGCGGCGACCCGGTCGGCGTCGGCGGCACCGGCACCGAGGTGTTCGAGGTCGCCGACGTGCGGGTCGACCTCGGTCGGCACGAGGTCACCGTGGCGGGTGAACCCGTGGCGCTGTCGCGCAAGGAGTTCCAGGTGTTGGCTCTGGTGGTGGCGGCGGGTGGCGCGGTCTGCACCCGGGAGCGCATCCTGGCCGAGGTGTGGGGACGCACCTGGGCGGGGGCCAACCGGACCCTGGACGTGCACGTGGCGACGTTGCGGACCAAGCTCGGGCGTCCTTCGTTGTTGGAGACGGTGCGCGGTGTCGGGTACCGGTTGAGCGGGGGCTGAGTGCGGTCGCGGCTGCTGGGCATCGTGTTGACGCTGGTCGTGCTGGTGCTCCTCGGTCTGGGCGTCCCCCTGGGCCGCGGCATGGCGCAGGCCGAGCAGCAGGAGATGTTCCTGGACCGGCTCACCGACACCACCCGGTTCGCGTCCGTGGCGCAGCGGCCGTTCATCGACGACCAGCCCGAGGTGCTCAAGCCCGAGCTGCGCCGCTACCACGAGCTGTACGGCATCCGGGTGGCCCTGCTCGGGCGGGACGGGCAGGTGGTGGCGGCGTCCTCGGACGACGTGGACGTGTCCGCGCCCGAGGTGGCGGACCTGGTGCACGCCGCGCTGGCCGGCCGCCAGCCGAGCGCGCCGGAGCTGGTCATGCCCTGGGAGTCGACCGAGCTGGTGCTCGCGGAGCCGGTGCTGGAGGCGGGCGAGGTCCGCGGCGCGGTGGTGACGTTCTCGCCGACGTCGAAGACGCGGGGCGAGGTCCTGCTGTGGTGGTCGGTGCTGCTCGGCGGGAGCACGCTGGTCCTCGTGCTCGGCGTGTTCGTGGCGTTGCCGCTGGTCCGGTGGACGTTGCGGCCCGTGCGGAGGTTGGACGACGCGACCGGGCGGCTGCTCGCGGCGGTGGTGTCCGGGCAGCCCGTGCAGCCGGTCGGCTCGTCGGACGGCCCGCCGGAGCTGCGGCAGCTGTCGCGGTCGTTCGACCAGATGGCGGCGAACGTGAGCGACGTGCTGGCGGCGCAGCGCGCGTTCGTCGCGGACGCCTCGCACCAGCTGCGCAACCCGTTGACCGCGTTGAAGCTGCGTCTGTCCAATTTGGAGGACCACGTGGTCGGCGAGGGCGCCGCGCACCAGGCGGCGGCGTTGGACGAGGCCAACCGGCTCAACCGGATCCTGGACGAGCTGCTGTCCATGGCGCGGGCGGGCGCGCAGTCGGTCGACCCCGTGCCGGTGGACGTCGACCGGGCGGTGGCCGGGCGGCTGTCGGCGTGGCAGCCCGCCGCCGCGGCGCGCGAGGTGCATCTGGTTCTCGACGGCGAGCCGGGCGGCCGGGCCCTCGTGCCGCCGCGCGGCGTGGAGACCGTGCTGGACGCGCTGCTGGACAACGCGCTGAAGTTCACCTCCGACGGCACCCTGGTGCGCGTCGACGTGCGCCGGCAGGGCGGCGTGGTGCGGCTGTCGGTGCAGGACGAGGGCCCGGGCCTCGCGCCGGAGGAGCTGGATCGCGCCACGGACCGGTTCTGGCGCAGCCCGGCGCACCAGAACGTGCAGGGCTCCGGCCTCGGGCTGGCGCTGGTGAGGCAGATCGTGGAACGGGTGGACGGGTCCGTGCGGTTGGAGTCGCCGGAGGGCGGTGGCCTGCGGGTGACCGTCGAGTTCCCCGCCGCCTGAGCACGGTCAGGACGTGACCGCCACGCCCTCGGGCCGCTTGCCCACGGCGAACGGTGTTGCGGGCTTGCCGGTCTTGGCGTTGATGACCGACACGGTGTCCGATCCGGTGTTGGTGATGTAGACGAAGCTGTCGTCGGGCGCCGCCGCGGAGCCCTCGGGCATGCGTTGGACCTTGACCTCGTCGAGGGGTGCGCCGGTGGGCCCGAGGATGCTGACCGTGTTGGAGCCGGTGTTGGCGACGTGGACCCGGCCACCGGGGGTGACGGAGACGCCGAGGGGCGCGTTCCCGACCTTGGTGGTCCTGACGGGGTTGTTCCCGGCGGTGTCGATGACGGTCACCGTGTCGTCGCCGGTGTTGGCCACGTAGAGCCGCGAGCCGTCGAACGCGATGGCGATGCCCGACGGGAAGACGCCGACCGGGATGGTGCCGACGGCCGTCTGCGAGCCGGTGTCGATGACCGTGACGCTGTCGCCGCCGTTGTTGGTCACGTACACGCGGGAGCCGTCGGGGTGGGCGACCGCGCTGTGCGGGAACCGCCCCACCGGGATGGTCTTCACCGGCGCGTTCGTCGCCGTGTCGATGACCGTGACGTCGTGGGAGCCGAAGTTGGTCACGTAGGCGTGGGTGGGCGTGGCCGCGACGCCGAAGGGGTTGGCCCCGACGGGCACGGTGGCGATCACGGCGAGGGACCGGGTGTCGATCACGGAGACGGTGTTGGACGACTCGTTGGTGATGTAGACGCGGTGACCGGACGGGTGCGCGCCGACACCGGCGGGGTAGTCGCCGACCCCGATCGTGGCCGTCACCTTGCCCAGGCGCGTGTCGTACACGGTGACGTTGTCGGAGCCGCTGTTGGCCACGAACACCTGAATGCGGGTCGGCCATCTAGGTGAGGCGTCGAAACCGGTGCCGGCCACCACGGCGAGCACCGCGACCGCGACTACCCAACGAGGGAATCGCGGTCGGGTAAGGAATGAAGAATACGCTGCGTGAAAACGCGCGCGTACCGAATCAACGGACATGAGCTCTCCGTATCGGCGTGGGGTTCCCGCACGAGCCGTCCCTGGTCTCGCGCTTGCCGCCACCCTAACGGCCTAGTGCCGGAAAACGCCGAGCAGGCGCGCACTTGACCCCGACTTGGGCGAGCGTTCACGCACGGCGCTTAACACCATAGAAATGAGGAACATGCACTAAACTTTTACATCGCGGTAATACCTCATCGCGCCGGGGTGCAATTCGATCGGCGTCGTCTCGATCGCCGAGCGGACCTCTATGGACCTCGCCACCGGACTGGCCGCGACCAAGGCCGGCTGGGCCTGGAACAGGCCCCTGACCAGCGCTTCCGCCACCTCTTCGGACATCGTGTCGTTGACGAGGAGGAAGTTGCGCACCACCAGGGTGACGACGGGGCCGCCCCCGATCTGCTCGTACGCCGACGCGGGCAGGGTCGCCGAGCCGTACACCGGGTAGGTCTGGCGCAGCTTCGGCAGGACGTCGCTCAGGTCGAGCATGCGCAGCTTCAGCGTCGTGGCCAGGTTGGTGACCGCGTCCGTCGGCACGCCGCCGGACCAGAAGAACGCGTCCAGCTGACCGTCGAGCATCGCGGTCGTGCTGGTCCGCAGGTCCATGTACTGGACCTTGAGGTCGCTGGGCGACATGTCGGCCGCCGTGAGCAGCCGCTGCGCGATCAGCCACACGCCGGAGTCGCGGGCGCCCACGCTCACCCGCAGGCCCTTCAGGTCGGCCAGCCTCGTGGCCGGCACGTCGTCCCGCACGATCAGCTGGAGGTAGTCGTCGTGCATCCGGGCCAGCGCGTACAGCTTGTGCCCCCCGTCGCCCTGCTGCTTCCTCTCCGCCGCGTCGGCCGCCGAGAACCCGACCTGCGCCTGGTTGGCCCGCAACCGGTCGAGGTTGTCCACGGAGCCGGCCGTGGTCGCCACCTGCGGGCGCGGGATGCCGGGGTCGCGGGTCCACGCGTCGGCCAGCGCCGTGCCCAGGGCGTGGTACACCCCGCCGGGGCTGCCGGCCGCCATGGTGAGCTTGACCTGGTCCAGGTCGTCGCCGCACGCCGCCAACGACAGGGTGGCCAGCGCCAATGCGGCCCCGACCGCGTGCAACCGCAGGAGCGTTCCCGACACCCGCGCATCGTCGCACGTCCACGCTCTACGCTGGACCCGACGGAAGGACTAGGTGCAGTGACTCGCAGTTACCAGATCCGCACGTTCGGCTGCCAGATGAACGTGCACGACTCCGAGCGCCTGGCCGGCATGTTGGAGGACGCGGGCTACACGCCCGCCGAAGGCGACGTCGCGCCGGACGTCGTGGTGTTCAACACCTGCGCCGTGCGGGAGAACGCCGACAACAAGCTCTACGGCACGCTCGGCCACCTCGCCCCCGCCAAGTCCGCGAACCCCGATATGCAGATCGCCGTCGGCGGCTGCCTCGCGCAGAAGGACCAGGGCGAGATCGTCAAGCGCGCGCCGTGGGTGGACGTGGTCTTCGGCACGCACAACATCGGCTCGCTGCCCGTGCTGCTGGAACGCGCGCGGCACAACCGCGAGGCCCAGGTCGAGATCCTGGACTCGCTGGAGACCTTCCCCTCGACGCTGCCCGCCCGCCGCGACTCGGCCTACTCCGGCTGGGTCTCGGTGTCCGTCGGCTGCAACAACACGTGCACGTTCTGCATCGTCCCGTCGCTGCGGGGCAAGGAGAAGGACCGCCGTCCCGGCGAGGTGCTGGCCGAGGTGCAGGCGCTGGTCGACGAGGGCGTGCTGGAGGTGACGCTGCTCGGGCAGAACGTCAACTCCTACGGCGTCGAGTTCGGCGACCGCTACGCGTTCGGCAAGCTGCTGCGCGCGACCGGCGGCATCGAGGGCCTGGAGCGGGTCCGGTTCACCTCGCCGCACCCGAAGGACTTCACCGGCGACGTGATCGCCGCGATGGCCGAGACGCCCGCGGTGTGCCACTCGCTGCACATGCCGCTGCAGTCGGGCTCGGACCGCGTGCTCAAGGAGATGCGCCGCTCGTACCGGACCGCGAAGTACCTGTCCATCCTGGACGACGTGCGCGCGGCCATGCCGGACGCGGCCATCACCACCGACATCATCGTCGGCTTCCCCGGTGAGACCGAGGAGGACTTCCAGGCGACCCTGGACGTCGTCCGCGAGGCGCGGTTCTCGTCGGCGTTCACGTTCCAGTACTCCAAGCGGCCGGGCACGCCCGCCGCCGAACTGCCGGACCAGCTGCCCAAGCAGGTCGTGCAGGAGCGGTACGACCGGCTGGTCACGCTGGTCAACGACATCGCGCACGAGCTGAACCGCGAGCAGGTCGGCCGCAGGGTCGAGCTGCTGGTCGCGTCCGGCGAGGGCCGCAAGGACGCCGAGACGCACCGGATGACCGGCCGCGCCCGCGACGGCCGCCTGGTGCACTTCACGCCCGGTGACGCGCACGTGCGGCCAGGCGACGTGGTGGAGACCGTGGTGACCTACGGCGCGCCGCACAACCTGATCGCGGACGGCCCCCTGCTGTCGCACCGCCGGACCAAGGCGGGTGACCGGTCCGAGGCCGGGGTGAAGCCGAAGACGCCGGGCGTGACGCTGGGCCTGCCGTCGTTCGGCAAGCCCGCTCCGCTGCCCGCCGCGGTCGGCGGGTGCTCGACCCCGTGAGGACGTGCCGATGAGCGAGAACGACCGGGACGACCTGGCCGGGCTCCGCGAGGAGATCGACAGCGTCGGCCGCACGGCGGCCAGGCGGTTCGACCCCGGCGCCGGCGCGTTGACGATCGCCGTCGCGGCGCTGGCGATCCTGGTGTCGCTGGCGCTGCCCTGGGTGGACGGCGTGCAGGGCCTGAGCGTCCTGTTCGGCTCTGCCGAGGGGCTGCCGGAGGTGTTCGCCTACCTGGCGGTGGTCGTCGGCGTGCTGCTGCCCGCGCTGACGCTGGCCCTGCGGCGGTGGGCGTTGGCGTGGGCGTGCGCGCTGGCGTCGTTCGCCGCGTCGGTGGCGGGCGTGCTGTCGATCTGGACCACGCAGACGACGACCGGCCACCACCCCGGCCCGGGGCCCGGCTTCGGCCTGGTCCTGGCCGTGGTGGCGGTGGTCGTGCTGCTGGTGAAGTGGCTCAAGCTGGCCGCGTCCCGGCCGCCGATGCAGTGATCACCGGGTTCGACAACGCGGAGCTGCGCACCGAGCGGCTCACGTTGCGGCGGCCCGTGGCGGACGACGTGGTCGCGGTGCACGAGATCCACCGCGACCCGCTGGCCTGCGCGCACAACCCGTCCGACGCCCTGCGCACCCCCGAAGAGGCCGCCGGCCTGCTGGAGCGGTGGCTGGAGCACTGGCGCGGCTTCGGCTTCGGCTACTGGGTGGTCCGCCCGCGCGACGCGGGGCGAACGCTGGGGTTCTGCGGCGTGAAGCTCACCGACATCGACGGCCGGCGCGGGCTCAACCTGTTCTACCGGTTCGACCCGGCCGCCTGGGGGCGGGGCATCGCCTCCGAGGCGGCCCGCGAGGTCGTGCGGTGGGCCCGCGCGACCCTGCCCGCGTTGCCGGTCGTGGCCAGGGTCCGGCCCGCCAACACCGCGTCGCAGCGGGTGGCGGTCAACGCCGGGCTGACCCGCGCCGACCACCTGGACCGCCCCGGCGAGGACGGGCCCGACCTGCTGTTCGCCGCGGGCTGGGCCCCCTCACCGCCGGTGAAGGGGCCCTTCGCCCGCTAGTGCCGTGCCCGGTGCCGCGAGGCGCCCCGCCGAGCGCCGGAAGGCGCGGCGGAGGTCGCCGGTCACGGCACTACCGGCTCGCGACCGCCTGCTCGGCGGCGGCCAGCCACTCGCGCCACTGCTTGGCCTGCGCCTCGGCCTGCTCGGCACGGCGCTTGTCGCCGGCCGTGCGCGCCTTCGCGGCCTGGGCCTCGAACTGCTCCACGCGCTCGCGGAACTGCGCGACGCGGGCCTCGGCCTCCGGGTCGGACTTGCGCCACTGCGCGTCGACCGCGCCCCGGACCCGCTCCTCGATCGCGCGGAGCTTGCCCTCCAGCTCGCGGACCCGCTCGCGCGGCACCTTGCCGATCGCGTCCCACCGCTCCTGGATCTTGTACAGCTGCTGGCGGGCGGCCTCCAGGTCCAGCGACGGGTCGATCCGCTCGGCCTCGGCGAGCAGCTCCTCCTTCAGCTTCGCGTTGGCCGCGAACTCGGCGTCACGCTCGCTGAACGCCTCGGAGCGCTTGGCGAAGAACGCGTCCTGCGCGGCCCGGAACCGCTGCCACAACGCGTCGTCGGCCTCCTTGGGCGCACGCCCCGCGGCCTTCCACTCGACCATCAGGTCCTTGTACCGACCGGCCGTGGGGCCCCAGTCGTCGGACTCGACGAGCTTCTCGGCCTCCTCGACCAGCTCCTGCTTGCGGTTCTTGGCCACGCCGCGCTGCCGGTCGAGGTCGGCGAAGTGCGACCCGCGCCTGCGGTTGAACGCGTCACGCGCCTTGGAGAAGCGCCGCCACAGCTGCTCGTCGGTCTTGCGGTCGACGCCCCGGATCGTCTTCCACTCGTCCAGGATCTGCCGCAGCCGGTCGCCCGCCGCCTTCCACTGCGTGGACTCGTTGGCCAGCGCCTCGGCCTCCTCGACCAGCTCCTGCTTGCGCGCGCCCGCAGCGGCCCGGGCCTCGTCCTTGGCCGCCTTCGCGGCCTCCAGGCCCTTCTCCGCCAGGACCAGCACGTGCTCGACCCGTGCGGCCAGGGCGGCGAGGTCACCGACCACCGCCGCGTCGGCCAGGCTCTCCTGGACGTGCTTCGCGCTGGTCAGCGCGTGCTTGGGGTCGCCCGCGCCGGAGGACAGCCGCGTCACCAGCAGCTCGACCTCGGTGCGGATGTCGTCGAACCGGCGCGCGAAGTGCGCCAGGCCCTCGGCGGGTTCGCCCGCCTGCCAGGAACCGACGACCCGCTCGCCGTCGGCCGTCTTGACGTAGACGGTGCCGTCCGCGTCCACGCGCCCCCAGCGGTCAGGGTGGTCCGACGCCACGGGGACCGGCGGTGCCGCCGCAACCGGCGTCGCTTCCACCCTGGTCTCCTCGACCACCGCCCCCGCACCACTGTCGCCAGTGGTTCCCGGTGTCGTCTCGTGCTCCGTCATCGCCGGCTTCCTCCTCGCCTGCCCACTTCGTGGTGCCCGTGCCGACCACGGGCGCCCCGCCTACGACGGGGCCCAGCACCCGAGTACCGCGACGCCCCTTAAGAGTGCCCAGTACCTCGCGCGCATTCAAACAGGTCAAGGCTCGCATCGGTACCGGTGGTGGCCGATGAGTAGCGTGGACTGCCATGATCTCGCGCCTGGTGGTCGTGCCGCACCCTCCGCTGCTGGTGCCCGAACTGGTCTCCGACGCCGCGCGGGACACCGAACCGGTGCGCTCGGCGTGCCTGGCCGCCGCACGGGACCTGGCCGCGCACGCGCCGGACTGGGTGGCCGTCGGCGTCGACCCGTCCGGGCCGCGGGTGGTCGAGGGGGTGACGGGGACGTTCCGCGGCTTCGGGGTGGACGTGCGGGTGTCGCTGTCCGACGACGCGTCCTCTGTGGAGGAGGAGCTGCCGCTGCCCGCGCTGGTCGCGGCCTGGCTGCGGGACCGCGTCGGCGCGCGGTCCGTGCGGGTGCACCTCGTGCCGCCGGACCTGTCCACCGCCGAGTGCGTCGCCCTGGGTGAGCGGCTGGCGGGCTCGCCCGCGCTGCTGGTGCTCGGCGACGGGTCGCACCGGCACGGCGAGCGGGCCGTCGGGCGGCCCGACGAGCGGGCCGAGCCGTTCGACGAGGACGTGCGCAAGGCGCTGGCCACGGCGGACACCGCGGCGTTGCGCGCGCTCGACCCGGCGCTGGCGGCCGAGTTGGGCGCGCACGGCCGGGCGGCGTGGCAGGTGGCCGCGGGGGTGCCGGGCGCCTGGCGGTGCGCCCGGTCGGAGTTCCTGGCGCCCTTCGGCGTCGGCTACCACGTGGCGGTCTGGGAGGCTTGAGCGCGTGCACACCCCCATCGCCGTCGTCGGGCCCACCGCCACCGGGAAGTCGGACCTGGCCGTGCGGCTGGCCGTCGAACTGGGCGGCGAGGTGGTCAACGCCGACGCGATGCAGCTGTACCGGGGCATGGACATCGGCACGGCCAAGATCACCGACGCCGAGCGGCAGGGCGTGCCGCACCACCTGCTCGACGTGCTCGACGTGACCGAGACCGCGTCCGTCGCCGCCTACCAGCGCGAGGCGCGGGCCGTGGTGGAACGGCTGCTCGCCGCCGGCCGCACGCCGGTGCTGGTCGGCGGCTCGGGCCTGTACGTGCAGGCGGTCCTGGACGACCTGGTGTTCCCCGGCACGGACGAGAAGATCCGCACCCAGCTGGAGCAGGAGCTGGCCGTGTTCGGGTCGGAGACGCTGCACGGTCGGCTGGCGCAGCTCGACCCGGCCGCCGCGCTGGCGATCCTGCCGAGCAACGGCCGCCGGGTGGTGCGCGCGCTGGAGGTCATCGAGCTGACCGGGCAGCCGTTCTCGGCCACCCTGCCCAAGCCCGGACCGGCCCGCTACGGCACGGTGGTCGTCGGGCTGGACCGCGACGTGTCCGAACTGGACGAGCGGGTCGACGCGCGGGTGGCGCGGATGTTCGGGTCGGGCCTGGTGGACGAGGTGCGCGCGCTGGAGGCCCGCGGCCTGCGCGACGGCCGCACGGCGTCCCGCGCGCTGGGCTACCAGCAGGTGCTGGCCGCGTTCGACGGCGAGTGCTCGATCGAGGAGGCCGCCGCCACCACCGCGCAGGCCACCCGGCGGTTCGTCCGCAAGCAGCGGTCCTGGTTCCGCCGCGACCGGCGGGTGACGTGGTTCGACGCGGGCGAGCCCGGGCTGGCCGAGGACGTGCTCAAGCTGGTCGCACCGTAGCCTGGTGGGCGTGGGAGTCGAGTTTCTGAAGGGCCACGGCACCGAGAACGACTTCGTCGTGCTGCCCGATCCGGACGGCGTGCTGGACCTGACCGAGTCACGCGTGCGCGCGCTGTGCGACCGGCGGCGCGGGCTGGGCGCGGACGGCGTGCTGCGGGTCGTCCGGCCCGACTTCGGCCCGTGGTTCATGGACTACCGCAACGCCGACGGCTCGATCGCCGAGATGTGCGGCAACGGGGTGCGCGTGTTCTCGAAGTACCTGGTCGAGGCCGAGCTGGTGCCGGCGGGCGAGTTCACCATCGGCACGCGGGCCGGCGAGCGGCACGTCGTCGTGCACGACGACGGCGCGGTGACCTCCGACATGGGGCGCGTGCTGGTCACCGGCACGGGCACGGCCACGGTCGGCGGCAGCGCGTTCGGCGGTGTCGCGGTGGACGTCGGCAACCCGCACCTGGCGTGCGTGACCGAGGTGCCGGTGGCGGAGCTCGACCTGGCGCTGCCGCCCGGCCACGACCCGGTGCAGTTCCCGCACGGGGTGAACGTCGAGTTCATCAACGTGCTGGACGACGGCGCCCTCCGGATGCGGGTGCACGAGCGCGGCGTCGGCGAGACCCGGTCGTGCGGCACGGGCACGGTGGCCGCGGTGGCGTCGTGGCTGTACGGGGCCGGTCGGCGCACCGGCAAGGCCACTGTGGACGTCCTGGGTGGACAGGTGTCCGTGGTGATCGAGGAGGAGAGCTCCACGCTGACCGGCCCGGCCGTGCTGCTGGCGCGCGGCGAGCTCGACCAGGGCTGGTGGGACGCGCTCTAGCCGGTCAGACCGACCGCAGCACGAGGGCCACGCCGTGGTCGAGCCGCTCGGCGAACGCGATCGGCTCCAGCTCGGCCGCGACCACCCGCAAGGCCGGGTAGTCGCCCAACGCGCCGCCCAGCGGGCTGTCCCCGGCGCGGCCTGCTCCTCCTGGACCAGGCCGACGGTGAGGTGGACGAGCGTCCACAGCGTCCAGCCCGCCCTGGGGTCGCCGCCCGCGACCAGCGCCGCCGCCAGCGCTTCGGCGAACCGCAGCGTGCCGGGCTCGGCCGCGTAGACGCCCACGACGACGTTCGCGCCGTCCCGGTGCGCCAGCATCGCCCGCCGCAGCCTCCTGGCCAGCTCGGCGGCCCGTGACCGCCAGTCGTCGGGCAACCCGGCCAGGTCGACCTCGCCGACGATCGCGTCGGCCATCAGCTCCCGCAGCCGGGCCTTGCTCTTGACGTGCCAGAGCACGGTGTTCATCCGCACTCCCAACCGCGTGGCGATGGCGCGGGTGGACACCGCGTCCAGGCCTTCCTCGCCGGTGACGCGGCCCACCAGCACTTCCCCACCGGCGGCGTCGGGCTCAACGTCGGCATCCAGGACGCGGCCAACCTGGGCTGGAAGCCGGCCGCGACCGTCCTCGGCACGGCGGCGGCCAACCTGCTGGACACCTACCACGCCGAGCGCCACCCCGTCGGCGTCGACCTGCTGCGCGGCACGCGGGCGCAGACCGCCCTGATGACGGCGCACACCGTCGAGGGACAGGCGCTGCGGGAGGTGATCAGCGCCCGGATCGCCGACGTGCCCGAGTTCGGGCGCGCGTTGGCCGAATCGCTGTCCGCGCTGGCCGTGGCCTACCCGGCGGGCCCGGACGAGCACCCGTTGACCGGCACCCGCGCGCCGAACCTGCAGTTCACCGACGGTGACCTGTTCACCCTGCTGCACCCCGGTCGGCCCGTGCTGCTCGACTCCACCGGCGGTGACCTCGCCGGGCGTCCGGTGGCGTTGACGGGCGACCGACCCGCGTGGGCGGCGGTGCGGACCGCGCTGATCCGGCCGGACGGCCACGTGGCGTGGGCCGCCTAGAGGTCGAACACCTCCAGCTTGCCCAGCCGCGCCTCGGCGACCACCTCGGGCTGCGAGCTGGGCGCGGTGCAGCAGACCAGCTTGTCCTCGACGATCGCGACGGCGAAGCAGAGCTGGCTGGTCTCCACCTTCCGGGTGATCTCGCCGCCCTCCTCGACCCGGAAGGCGAACGGCTGGATCGCGGGCGCGACCCACACGCCCCCGTCGGCGTCCACCGCGATGCCGTCCGGCGCGATGTAGTGCTCGCGCAGCGACGCGAAGACGTGCCGGTCGGACAGCGAGCCGTCGTCGGCCACGGTGAACGCGGTCAGGCCGAACGCCAGCGTCTCGGCGACGACGAGCCTGCCGTCGGGCAGCAAGCCGGTGCCGTTGGGGAACTTCATGTCCTCGACGGCCACGCTGACCTTGCCGTCGGGCTCGACGAGCGCCAGCGGCGTGCCGGGCGCGACCCAGTCCGGTTCGAGCAGCGGCGCGTCGCCGCCCCACGCGAGGACGGCGTGCAGGTCGAAGCCGAAGTTGCCCACGTACGCGCGGCCCTTCGCGTCGACCAGCATGTCGTTGGCGTGGAAGGTGGCGATGTCGCCGAGGTCGGCGTGCTCCACCAGGCCGTCGGGCTCCAGCCGCAGCACCTTGCGGTCCCGCATCGACACCACGAGCAGCCGCCCGTCCGGCAGCCAGCCCAGCCCCGACGGCTGCTCCGGCACCTCGCAGACGACCTCCTCCTCGCCCGAGGCCAGGTCGAGGGCGCGGACCTGGTGGTCGTAGAAGTCCGAGTAGAACAGCCGGCCGTCCGGCCCCTGTCGCGGACCCTCGCCGAACCGGAGACCTTCGCGCAGCACGGTGGTGTCAGCCATGCCGTTCGACGCTAGTGATCACCGGCAGGTCGCGCATCGACCGCAGCGGTGACAGGACCACCCAGATGACGGACAGGATCATCCCGGCCGACGCGACCCACAGCGCGTCCCGCGTGCCGACCCACTCGGCCAGCGCGCCGCCCGCCAGCGCACCCACCGGCATCACGCCCCAGCTCAGGAACCGCACGCTGGCGTTCATCCGGCCGAGCAGCCGGTCCGGGCACAACGCCTGCCGCAGGCTGACCTGCGACACGTTGTAGACGATCACGCCGGCGGACGTGACCAGGGTGCCGACCGCGAACAACGCCAGCCGCCACCCCGGCTGCGCCAGCGGGACCAGCAGCCACGCGGGCTGCGTGACCGCCAGCGACAACCACACCAGCCGCACCCGGCCCCACCGCGCCAACCGGCCCGTGACCAGGCCCGCGAGCGCCCCGCCCACGCTGCCGATCCCCAGCAGCACCGCGGCGGCCGGGGCGGACAGCCCGAGATCGCGCACCAGGAAGAGCACGTTGACCGCGCCCCACATGCCGTTGGTCAGGTTGAACCACGTGGTGCACAGCGCGATCGGCCGCAGCAACGGGTGCCCGAACACGAACCGCAGCCCTTCGGCCATGTCCGCCCAGAGCGCCCGCTCGCGCGGCTCCGGCAACGGTTCGGCCGTGCGGACGCCGCCCAGCAGCGCCGCCGAGGTCAGGAACGAGAACGTGATCGCCAGTACGGCGTTCGCGCTGCCCAGCAGCACCAACAGGCCGCTCAGCGGCCGGCCGGACAGCCGGGCGACCTGCTGCGTCGACACCAGCCTGCCGTTCGCGACCGCCAGCTCGTCACGGGGCACCAGCGTCGGCAGGTACGCCTGGGACGCCACCTCGAAGAACACCGTCAGCACGCCCGCCACCAGCGCCGCGAGCAGCAGGTGGGTGAACGTGAGGCCGCCCAGCCACGCCGCGACCGGCACCGTGGCGAGCACCAGCGCCCGACCGACCGTGCTCCACGCCAGCAGGGGCCGTTTGCGCACCCGGTCCACGTAGACGCCCACGGGCAGCCCGATGACCAGGAACGCGGCCGTGCCGGCGGCGGTCAGCGCGCCGACCTGGAACTCCGACGCGTCCAAGGCCTCGATCGCCACGACCGGCAGCAGGAACGCGTACATGGCCGCGCCGAACTGGTTGACCGCGTCACTGCCCCAGAACAGCCGGAAGTCACGCGGTAACGGCATCACGGCTCCGCAGCGGCGACAGCACCACCCACAGCACCGCCAGGGCCTGGCACCCCATGCCCACGGCCAACGTCGCCGTCACCCCGATGCCGCCGCCGAGCACACCGCCCACCAGGCCGCCCAGCGGCATCGCGCCCCACACCACGAACCGGATGCTGGCGTTCATCCGGCCCAGCAGGTGGTCGGGGCAGATCGACTGCCGGTAGCTGACCTGAGCGATGTTGTAGACCGTCGCCCCGTACGCCACCGCCGCCTCACCGAGGACCACGAACACGATCCGCCAGTCCGCCGCGCCGAGCGGGACGAGCGCCCCGAACGGCCACGTGACCAGGCCGGACAGCCAGATCACCGTGGTCTGGCCGAAGCGGGCGTTCCACCGGTTCACGGTCAGCGCGCCCAGTACGCCGCCGATGCCCGCCGCGCTGAGCACCAGGCCGACCACGCCCTCCGACAGGCCCAGCTCGCGCACCAGGAACAGCACCAGCACCGCCGCCGCCATGCCGCCGAAGAAGTTGGCGGTGCCCGTGCAGCCCACGATCGCGCGCAGCGACCGGTGCCCGAAGACGAACCGCAGGCCCTCGGCGATCTCGTGGACCAGCCCGGGCTTGTCCGCGCGCCGGGGCGGTGGTTCCGCCGTGCGGATGCGCAGCAGGAACAACGCCGAGACCAGGTAGCCGACCGCGGTGGCCAGCACGCCGACGGCCGCGCCGACCACCTGCGCCACCCCGCCGGCGGCGGCCGGGCCCGACACCTCCGCCACGGCCCGGCTGGCCTCCAGCTTCGAGTTGCCCTCCACCAGCTGCTCCCGGCCGACCAGCGCGGGCAGGTACGACTGGTAGGCGATGTCGAACATGACCGTGGCCGCACCGACCAGCAGTGCGACCACGACGAGGTGGGCGAGCGTGAGCGCGCCGAGCCACCACGCCACCGGCACCGAGAGCAGCAGCAACGCGCGGGTGAAGTCGGCCACGAGCATCACCGGGCGGCGGCTCAGCCGGTCCACCCAGACCCCGGCGGGCAGCCCGATCAGCAGGAACGCGGCCGTGCCCGCCGCCGAGAGCACGCCCATCTCGAACGGCGTGGCGGCCAGCGCGCCCACCGCGAGCAGCGGCAACACCGTGCGGCCGATCGTGGAGCCGAACTGGCTGACGGTGTCGCCTGCCCACAGCAGGCGGAAGTCGCGATGAGACCAGAGGGACACGGCGGAAGTGTCGCGGGAGTGATTGGAAACTGTCAATCACTTGTGTCACGGCGGTCTAGGCTGTGCGGGTGCAACGACGTCCGGCGACCGACGCCGAGGCCGCCGCGCTGGCCTCGGCCGTGCGGCTGCGCATCATCCGCCTCACCTACGACCGCGCGATGACCAACAAGGAGATCGCCGAACGGCTCGGCAAGGACCCCGCCACCACCCTCCACCACGTGCGCAAACTCGTCGCCGCGGGCTTCCTGGAGGCGCAGGAGGAGCGCACGGGCAACCGGGGCGCGCGGGAGATCCCGTACCGCTCGACAGGCCTGTCCTGGCAGCTCCACAAGGGCAGCAGCCCGTACCCCGAGGAGACCAGCGAGGCGGTGTTCCAGGCGTTCCTGAGCGAGGTCGCGGAGGTGGGCCCGGCCGCGATGAACCAGTTCCGACTGGTCGCCCGGGTCGACCGCGCGGAACTAAAACGGCGCCTCCAGACGTTGTTGGATGAGCTGGCAGCCGAGCCGGCCCACCCCGACGGGGAACGCGTGGCGATCTACCTGGCGCTCTACCCAGGCGATTAACCACTCGTCCCGGCAGGGGTGCCGTGGGACGATGAAGGGCAAATGACGGAAAACACGTACAGCAGCAACGACTGGCTCGACCACGAGGACGAGCTGTCCACCGGCGACCTCGCGCTCGAAGAGCGCACCGCGCTACGCCGCGTAGCCGGGTTGTCCACCGAGCTCGAGGACGTCACCGAGGTCGAGTACCGCCAGCTCCGGCTGGAGCGGGTCGTGCTGGTCGGCGTGTGGACCGAGGGCACGGCGGCCGATTCGGACGCGTCCCTGGCGGAACTGGCCCTGCTCGCCGAGACCGCGGGCTCCGAGGTGCTGGAAGGCCTCGTGCAGCGGCGCGACCGGCCAGACCCGGCCACCTACATCGGTTCCGGCAAGGTCCACGAACTGCGCGACATCGTGATCGCCACCGGCGCGGACACGGTGATCTGCGACGGCGAGCTCTCACCCGGCCAGCTGCGGCAGCTGGAGGAGAAGCTCAAGGTCAAGGTCGTCGACCGCACGGCGCTGATCCTCGACATCTTCGCCCAGCACGCGTCCACGCGCGAGGGCAAGGCCCAGGTCGAGATGGCCCAGCTCCAGTACCTGCTGCCGCGCCTGCGCGGTTGGGGTGAGTCGCTGTCCCGGCAGGCCGGTGGTCGTGCCGGTGGCGCCAACGGCGGCGTGGGTCTGCGCGGTCCCGGTGAGACCAAGCTCGAGACCGACCGCAGGCGCATCCGCGCGCGCATCTCCAAGCTGCGCCGCGAGATCGCCGCGATGAGCGTGACGCGGGAGACCAAGCGGCACCGCCGCGTGGCCAACTCGGTGCCGAACGTGGCCATCGCGGGTTACACGAACGCGGGCAAGTCCAGCCTGCTCAACGCGCTGACCGGCGCGGGGGTGCTGGTGCAGGACGCCCTGTTCGCGACCCTCGACCCGACCACGCGGCGCACCGAGACGCCCGAGGGCCTGGCCTACACGTTGACCGACACGGTCGGCTTCGTGCGGCACCTGCCGCACCAGCTGGTCGAGGCGTTCCGGTCGACGTTGGAGGAGGTCGCCGACGCGGACCTGCTGGTCCACGTGGTCGACGGCTCCGACGCCATGCCGGAGAAGCAGGTCAAGGCCGTGCGCGAGGTGATCACCGAGATCTCGTCGCGGCGCGACGACCCGATGCCGACCGAGCTGCTCGTGGTGAACAAGGTCGACGCGGTGGGCGAGCTGGGCATGGCCCGGCTGCGGCACCTGTTCCCGACAGCGGTTTTCGTGTCCGCGCACACCGGCGAGGGCATCGCCGAGCTGCGCGAGCGCATCGCGGCCATGACGCCGCGGCCGGAGGTCGTGGTCGAGGCGCTCGTGCCGTACGCGAGGGGCGAGCTGGTCGCACGCGTGCACCGCGAGGGCGAGGTCCTCAAGGAGCGGCACACCGAGGAGGGCACCGAGCTGTCCGCCCGGGTCCGACCGGACCTGGCCGACGTCCTGGAGAAGTTCGCCGTGAACGGAAGCCGCGCCTAACCCCTTGCGAGCGCTGCTGGTGGTTCTAGGGCTGGTGATGACGGCCGGTTCCGCTTCGGCGGAGCCGGCCGTCGCCGACGTGTGCGCGGTGACCGACCCGCGGCTGGAGGAGCTGTCCGGGCTGGCGTCCGACGGCGGTCAGTGGTTCGCGGTGAACGACAGCGACAACGGCCGGTTGCAGGTCCAGGTGCTCGACCGATCCTGTGCGATCACGCGCACGATCACCGCGCCGACGAACCCGTTCGACGTCGAGGATCTCGCCTTGGCCCCTGACGGAACCCTGTGGGCGGCGGATACCGGCGACAACGGGAAGTCGCGCGAAACCGTGGCATTGCATGCCGTTTCACCGGACGGCAGCACCCGTTTGCACCGACTCACGTATCCTGACGGAAAGCACGACGCCGAGGCATTGTTGCTCGACGGTTCCGGCATTCCGCACATCGTCACGAAGGAAACGATCGGATCGGCGTTGGTGTACCGGCCGGCGTCCGGGCTGAGCGAGGGCGCGCCGACGCCGCTGGAGCAGGTGGCGCGGGTGTCGATCAGCACCACGGACACCGCGGGCGGGCCGTTCCAGAACTCCGTGGTGACGCGCGTGGTCACGGGCGGCGCGATGTCCCGGGACGGCCGGGTGGCGGCGTTGCGGACCTACACCGACGCGTACCTGTTCCCGGTGCCGGACGGTGACCTGGCCAAGGCGCTGGAGTCCGACCCGGTGCGGGTGCCGCTGGCCGGCGAGCCGCAGGGCGAGGCCATCGCGTTCGACCCGGACGGCACGCTGCTGTCGGCGTCCGAGTTCGGCAGCGCGGGCGCCTCGTCGACCGTGCGCGCGGTGGCGGGTGCGGCGGCGTCGGCCGTGCCGCCCGCGCCGACGACCACGACGGACGCCCCCGTGACCGATGACGGGACCACCGCTGCTCCCCCGGCCACCGACCCGCCGTCGTCGCCGTGGCCCGTGGTGGGTGGTGGCGCGGTCGCGTTGGTGCTGGTCGGCGCACTGGTGCGCCGCTCACGCCGACGTCGGGCGTGAGCGGCGGCCACCGGTGCCCTAGTGCCGTGACCGGCAACCTTCGCCGCGTCTTCCGGCGCTCGGCAGGGCGCCTCGCGGCACCGACCCCACGCCCACAGCCAACCAGGATGAGGACGCGGGGCCGGCACCGCGATCCACCCGTCCGATCACCGGATTACGGGGCAAAGGCCGCCGGTCACGGCACTAGAGCCTGCGCAGGACGGCGACGACCTTGCCCAGGATCGACGCGTCGTCGCCGGGGATGGGCTGGTAGGCCTCGTTGTGCGGCATCAGCCACACGTGCCCGTCCTCCTTGCGCTTGAACGTCTTCACGGTGGCCTCGCCGTCGATCATCGCGGCCACCACCTCGCCGTTGTCCGCCGTCGGCTGCTGGCGGACGACCACCCAGTCGCCGTCGGTGATGGCGGCGTCCACCATCGAGTCGCCGACGACCTTCAGCAGGAACACGTCGCCCTCGCCGACGATCTCGCGGGGCAGCGGGAACACGTCCTCGATGGCCTCTTCCGCCAGGATCGGCCCACCGGCCGCGATGCGACCCAGCATGGGCACGTACGCGGGCGTCGGCTTGGACGCCGGGTCGAGGCCGGTCACGATCTCCGCGGGCAGCACGCCCACCGCGCGCGGCCGGTTCGGGTCGCGGCGCAGGTACCCCTTCCGCTCCAGCGCGCGCAGCTGGTGGGCGACCGAGGAGGTGGAGGTCAGGCCGACCGCCTCCCCGATCTCACGCACGCTGGGCGGGTAGCCGAACCGGTCGAGCCAGTCGCGGATCACGTCGAGCACCTTGCGCTGGCGCAGGGTGAGCCCGGCGTTGCCCGCGATGTCCGCCGGTTCGGGCGCGGAGGGCACATCGGCGGTGCGCAGGTCTTCACTGGTCTTGCGTGCCACGGTGCTTCCTCCTCACCGGTCCCGATTGCCCAGGCCGGCTTCTCCGACGATCTTCACTTGTGGACGGTAGTCGCGTTCCGTGTCCAGATCAAACACCTGTTCGAAGTAAACCTCGGCGTGTCCTAGCGATTTCGCCCGGCGAAGTGGTAGACATTCGCACGGACGTTCGATCGAACACAGGTTCGATCATGATCGGATGACCTGCGTTGGAGGACATCATGGCGGTGGTCATTGGCACCCGTAACAGCTTCGAACTGGTCGACGGCGCCGGTGCCGAGGACGTCGCCCGCGGTGCGGGATTGCGACCCGGACCACGGGTCCTCCGCCGGTTCGACGTACACGATAAGGACAACCGCCGCCCGTCGACGCGCCCCCGCCCGCTCGCCGTGCGCCGGACCGCGCCCGAGCCGGTCGCCTGCGAGGTCCGGCCGCAGCGCCACCCGGCCGTCCAGTTCGTCGCGTACTCAGCGGTCGCGGCCGTCTTCGCCGGACTGCTGAGCCTGCTCTTCCTGTACACATCCGGCGCCACCACCGTGCCCGAACGGACCAGCGTCGTGCACGTCCAGGTGGGCGAGTCGCTGTGGGACGTGGCCGAGCGCAGCGCACCCGCCAGCGACCCGGACGCCGTCGTGTCCCGCATCCGCGAGCTGAACTCCCTCCCGGACTCCGACGTCGTCCCCGGCCAGTCCCTGGTCGTCCCCAACGGCACCCCCTGACCTCCCCACGCACTCGCGCGTGTCGAACCTCCAGGTCCCGCGTGTCGAACCTCCAGGACCCCCGAGTTCAACGTCCGGAACGTTGAACTCGGGGGTCCTGAGCGTTCGACACGGTGGGCGCGAGCGTTCGACACGCGCGTTTGTGTTTGCGAATCGGCGGTGACCTGCGACGGGCCCGGGGGGCGGTCCGTGACCGGTGCGTCGCGCAGCGCTGGCATCCCATCGAGTGAACGCCGGCCGGTGTGTCCGACTTGCAGACGAGTAGGGCGCGGGCATAGGTTGACCCCTACATCTAGTGGTTACACCAACGTAGTTAGTCCACAGGTTGGGGTATTCCCCGCCATGGGGGCTAACGCGATGGATGCTGCGCGGAGGAGGGGAGACCAGCCGTGCGATGCCCGTTCTGCCGCAACGCCGACAGCCGCGTCGTCGACTCGCGCGAGGTCGACGAGGGTCAGGTGATCCGTCGCAGGCGCTCCTGCTCGAGCTGCGGTCGCCGGTTCACCACCGTGGAGGAAGCCGTGCTCGCGGTGGTCAAGCGCTCCGGCGTCACCGAGCCGTTCAGCCGCGACAAGGTCGTCAACGGCGTGCGCCGCGCCTGCCAGGGCCGCCCGGTCGACGAGGACGCCCTGCAACAGCTCGCGCACCGCGTCGAGGAGTCCATCCGCTCGGGCGGCAACGCCGAGATCCCGAGCCACGAGGTGGGCCTGGCCATCCTCGGCCCCCTGCGCGACCTGGACGAGGTGGCCTACCTGCGGTTCGCCTCCGTCTACCGCTCCTTCTCGTCCGTCGAGGACTTCGAGAAGGAGATCTCCGATCTTCGCACCGCCCAGCGCACGGACGACTGAGCGGACGCGACGCAAGACAACTGCGCCTGACCGGCTCGGACGGGGGGAGCCCGGACGTGGGTCGCGCATCGGACGTCGAGAACTCGTGAAACGGAATGAGGAAGTCGGAATGACGGAGACCGTCGGTGGCTCCAGCAAGAAGACGGCCACCCGCAACGGTGCGGGGGACAAGAACGCCAAGCTGAAGGTGGAGCGCGTCTACACCACCGCGGGCACGCACCCCTATGACGAGGTCACCTGGGAGCACCGCGACGTCGTCATGACGAACTGGCGCGACGGCTCGGTGAACTTCGAGCAGCGGGGCGTCGAGTTCCCCGACTTCTGGTCGGTCAACGCCACCAACATCGTCACCAGCAAGTACTTCCGCGGCGCGGTGGGCACGCCGCAGCGCGAGCACAGCCTGCGCCAGCTCATCGACCGCGTGGTGAAGACCTACGTCGAGGCGGGCGTCAAGCACGGCTACTTCACCACCGCCGAGGACGCCGAGATCTACGAGCACGAGCTGACCTGGATGCTGCTGCACCAGGTGTTCAGCTTCAACTCGCCGGTCTGGTTCAACGTGGGCACCAGCTCGCCGCAGCAGGTCAGCGCCTGCTTCATCCTGTCGGTCGACGACACGATGGAGTCGATCCTGAACTGGTACCGCGAGGAGGGCCTGATCTTCAAGGGCGGCTCCGGCGCGGGCCTGAACCTCTCGCGCATCCGGTCGTCCAAGGAGCTGCTGTCCTCCGGCGGCACGGCGTCCGGCCCGGTGTCGTTCATGCGCGGCGCCGACGCGTCCGCGGGCACCATCAAGTCCGGCGGCGCGACCCGCCGTGCGGCGAAGATGGTCGTGCTGGACGTCGACCACCCGGACGTCGAGGAGTTCATCCAGACCAAGGCGCGGGAAGAGGACAAGGTCCGCGCGCTGCGCGACGCCGGGTTCGACATGGACCTGGGCGGCAAGGACATCGTGTCCGTGCAGTACCAGAACGCGAACAACTCGATCCGCGTGTCGGACGAGTTCATGCACGCCTACGAGAACGGCGGGCAGTTCGGCCTGCGCGCCCGCCAGACCGGCGAGGTCATCGAGCACATCGACGCGAAGGACCTGTTCCGCAAGCTGGCGCAGGCCGCGTGGGAGTGCGCCGACCCGGGCATCCAGTACGACGGCACGATCAACGACTGGCACACCACGCCGGAGTCGGGCCGCATCACGGCCTCGAACCCGTGCTCGGAGTACATGCACCTGGACAACTCCAGCTGCAACCTGGCGTCGTTGAACCTGATGAAGTTCCTCTCCGACGACGGCACGTTCAACGCGGAGCTGTTCGCCAAGTCGGTCGAGCTGATCATCACCGCGATGGACATCTCGATCTGCTTCGCGGACTTCCCGACGCCCGCGATCGGCGAGACGACCCGCGCGTTCCGCCAGCTGGGCATCGGCTACGCGAACCTGGGCGCGCTGCTCATGGCGACCGGTCACGCGTACGACTCCGAGGGTGGCCGCGCGCTGGCCGCCGCAATCACGTCCCTGATGCAGGCCGTGGCGTACAAGCGGTCCGCCGAACTGGCGGGCATCGTCGGCCCGTACGAGGGCTATGCCCGCAACGCCGAGGGGCACCAGCGGGTCATCCGCAAGCACTCGGCCGCCAACGACATGCTGCGCACGTACCACGCGAACGACGGCGCGGTGCAGAAGGTCGCGACCAGGGCGTGGCAGGAGTGCCAGCGCATCGGCGCCCGCAACGGCTGGCGCAACGCGCAGGCCAGCGTGCTCGCGCCCACCGGCACCATCGGCCTGATGATGGACTGCGACACCACCGGCATCGAGCCGGACCTGGCGCTGGTGAAGTTCAAGAAGCTGGTCGGCGGCGGCTCGATGCAGATCGTCAACCAGACCGTGCCGCGGGCGCTGAAGGTCCTCGGCTACCAGCAGGAGCAGATCGAGGCGATCGTCGAGTACATCGGCGAGCACGGCCACGTGGTGGACGCGCCGGGCCTCAAGACCGAGCACTACGAGGTGTTCGACTGCGCCATGGGCGACCGCTCGATCGCGCCGATGGGCCACGTGCGGATGATGGCCGCGGTGCAGCCGTTCATCTCGGGCGCGATCTCCAAGACGGTGAACATGCCGGAGACGGCGACCGTCGAGGAGGTCGAGGAGATCTACTACCAGGGCTGGAAGCTCGGTCTCAAGGCGCTGGCGATCTACCGCGACAACTGCAAGGTCGGCCAGCCGCTGTCGGCGGGCAAGTCGGCCAAGTCGTCGGCGGTCGCGTCGTCGGAGGCCAAGCCCGAGACCGTCGTGGAGTACCGCCCGGTGCGCAAGCGGCTGCCGAAGAAGCGCCCGTCGCAGACGGTGTCGTTCACGGTCGGCGGCGCGGAGGGCTACCTGCACGCCGGCTCGTACCCGGACGACGGCCTCGGCGAGATCTTCGTCAAGCTGGGCAAGCAGGGCTCGACGCTGGCCGGCGTGATGGACGCGTTCTCCATGTCCATCTCGGTGGGTCTGCAGTACGGCATCCCGCTGGAGTTCTACGTCTCGAAGTTCCAGAACCTGCGCTTCGAGCCGGCGGGCATGACGGACGACCCGGACGTCCGCATCGCGACGAGCGTCCTGGACTACCTGTTCCGCCGCCTGGCGCTGGACTACCTGCCGTTCGAGAAGCGGGCGCAGCTCGGCATCTTCACCGCCGACGAGCGCACCGCGCAGGTCTCGTCCGACTACGGCAACGGCGACGTGGACCTGGAGGGTCTGCGCACGTCGGTCGACGCGGCTCCGGCCACGTCGACCACCCCGGCGCCGGAGGAGAAGAAGTCCAAGCCGCAGGACGTCAGGGTCGGCAGCTCGACGGAACTGCTCGAACTGCACCTGGGCAAGGCCGCCGACGCGCCGCTCTGCATGACGTGCGGCACGAAGATGCGCCCGGCCGGCTCGTGCTACCTGTGCGAGGGCTGCGGCTCCACCTCGGGCTGCAGCTGACAGACAACTGGGCCCCGGCGTTGGCGCGCCGGGGCCCAGTTAAGAGTGAGAGCACTTGAGCCCTCGTTGTCGCCGACGGATCCTCTCGTGCTCTCGCTCAACAAACAAGTTGATCTAGATGCACGAGAGGAGGTGAGAAGGATGGCCGCGAAGTACCGCAGCGCCAAGACGGGGCGCTACGTCACCAAAAAGTACGGCAAGTCCCACCCTTCGACGACTGTCAAGGAGTCGAAGTGACGACGATGTCGAGCTGATCACAGCCGACACGCACCACCTTCGTGGTGCACGATGTTGAAGGGGTGGCGCTTGCGCCACCCCTTCAACCACAGAAGCAACGCCGGTTGTGCGAGCGTTTCACCGCCGAGGCCGCGTACGAGTTGGCAACGGGTCGTATTCGACCACGCAGAACAGCATTCCGGCCGTGCGATTAGGTCGCGGCCACGTACGGCGACGATGGTGGGCGGCGGCACTGCTTGTTGCACGGGCTTCCGGGTGACTGACTCCTCGAATTTTGTACAGTCCGTTCCAAAACCTGCTACCGTCTCCCCCGTGCCCCGACCCAAGGAGTTCGACGAGGAGCAGGCGCTCGACGCGGCCATGCGGACGTTCTGGGCGAACGGTTACGAGGCCACGTCCACCGAAGACCTGTGCCGCGCCACCGGTCTCGGCCGCAGCAGCATCTACAACACGTTCACCAGCAAGCACGAGCTCTTCAAGCGCGCCCTCGTCCGCTACACCGAGCTGATGACCGCCGGCCAGATCGCACTGCTCGAAGACGAGACGCGGTCGCCCGGACAACGCCTGCGCGACCTGTTCGACGCGATCATCGCGGGCGAGGTGGAGCACCGGCGGGACGATCGCGGTATCGGTTGCCTGACCGTGAACACCACCGTGGAGCTGGCCGGGCGGGACCGCGAGGCCGCCGAACTGGTCGACCGCGACCAGCGACGCAGGCTCGACGCGCTGGAAGCGGTCATCGCCGCCGGCCAACGCGACGGCCGGTTCACGTCGAAGCAGCAGCCCGCGGAGCTGGCGCGGTTCGTCAACGCGGTCATCGCGGGCATCCGGGTCGCCGGTCAGGGCGGCGCGGACATCCCGACGCTGAAGGCCATCGCGTCCACCGCCCTGGACGCCCTCTAGGACTCCGGAGGGTCACCGCTGGATCGAGCACGCCCTCATTTTAGACAGATCAATACAAAACAGGAGCACCCGGAATGCCCCGTGTCGTCCACCTGCTCGCCCTCGGCATCTTCGCCATGGTCACCAGCGAGTTCGTCGTCGCCGGCCTGATGCCGCAGATGGCCGCCGGCCTGCACGTCACCATCCCCGAGATCGGCTACCTGATCACCGCGTTCGCCGCCGCGATGGCCGTCGGCGGCCCGCTGCTCGGCGTGCTCATGCTCCGACTCCGGCCCAAGCCCGCGCTGATGGCGCTGTTCGCCGTCTTCCTCGCCGGCAACGTCCTCGCCGCCACGGCCACCGACTACGGCGTCATGCTGGTCGCCCGAGTCATCACGGGCGCCGCGGCGCAGGCGTTCTTCGGCGTGGCGCTGTCGGTGACCTCCGCCCTGGTCGCGGAGCACCTGCGCGGGCGCGCCACCGCGACCGTCCTCAACGGACTGATGCTCGGCACGCTCCTCGGCCTGCCGCTGGCCACGTTCGTCGGCGCGCACCTCGGCTGGCGCGCGGCGTTCTGGGGCATCGCCGCGCTCACCGTCGTGGCCGCCGCCAGCACGGTCGCGGGCGTGCCGCGGCTGGACCGAGCCGGCGGCGACACGACCGTGCGCGCCGAACTGCGCGCCGTCGCCCGGCCGAGGCTGTGGCTCGTGCTGTCCACCAGCACGTGCGTCATCGGCGCGACGTTCGCCGCGTTCAGCTACGCCAACCCGATCCTGACCGAGGTCACCGGCTTCGCCACGGGAACGGTCCCGCTGCTGCTCATCGCCTACGGCGCGGCCACGCTCGTCGGGAACCACGTGGTCGGCCGGCTGGCCGACCGCCACGCCCTGCCCGCCCTGCTCGCGGGACTCGGGCTCAACGCCCTCTTCCTCACCGCCTTCGCCCTGTTCGCCGACGAGAAGGCGCCCGCGGTGGTGAGCCTGCTCGGCATCGGCCTGGTCGGCGTCACGATGAACCCCGCGCTGGTGACCCGCGTGCAGCGCACGGGCAACACAGGCGCGCTGGTCAACACCGTGCACGGGTCGTTCATCACGTCCGGCATCATCATCGGGTCGTGGCTGGGCGGCCTGCTCATCGCCGACCACGGCCTGCGCGCGCCGTTGTGGCTGGGCGCGGTGCTCGCGGTGCTCGGCCTCGTCACCCTGGTCCCCGACGTGCGGCGGTGGACCACGGCGCGGACGTCGGACAAGGCCCTTGCGCCGGACGGACCCACTCCTGCCGAAGTGCACGGCGGACGCGGGCGCGCGTCCTAGAGTCCCGCCAGGCGGCTGTGGGAGGCCGCACCGAGAAGTGGGGGAGATCGACCATGCGAAGATCCGCCTTGGCCGTCGCCGTGCTCGCGCTGGCCGCGCTGCCCGTCACCACCACCGCCCACGCCGCCGCCGGACCGAGCGTGCGGTGGGCGCACAGCGCCACCGGCGACCTCGGCACGCTGGAGGTCTCCGCGTCCGCCGACGCCGGCATCGCCTCGCTGCGCGCCTACGTCGTGTCGTACGCGACCGGTCAGGACGTGGCCGTCGTCGACGAGTTCGTGCTGCACTCCGGCACGGCCGTCGACGGCGTCTGGCGCACACCCGCGCCGTTGCAACTGGACCAGCTCGGCGGCTACCGCGTCGACGTGGAGGCCACCGACGCGGCCGGCGTCAGCACCCCGCGTGCCCAGGAGGGCTCGCTGTCCTACTACGTCGACACGACGCTCACGTTCCTCTCTGACGACCCCACCGCCACCTACGCGCGCCGGTCGGTCGACGTGCACGGCGTGCTGACCGGCCGCTGGCCCGCCACGCGCGAGGTCAAGCCCATCGCGAACGCCGCCGTCGACCTGAGCAACGGGTACGGCGGCCACTACGTCGACGCGATCACCGCGGCCGACGGGTCCTACCGCGCCACCCTGCCGATGGACCAGGACGCGTTCTACGAGGACCAAGGGTTCGTGCAGGCCACGTTCCACAGCAGGGACGGCATGCTGGGCGCGGGCACCCACGCGATCGACGTGACCCTGACGCGCTCGCCCTCCACCATCACGACCCGCGTCGAGCCGCGGCGGATCGACCGCGGCGAGGAGGCCGTGCTGTCCGGGCGGGTGACCTGGGAGGCGCCCGGCGGGCGGCAGCCGGCGGCGGGCCAACCCGTGCACGTCTGGTTCTGCTACTCGTACCAGACCGTCTGCCAAACGTTCGTGGGCACCGCGACCACTGACGCCGACGGCCGCTTCCACCTTCCCACGACGCCGCCGGCGACCGGCAAGTTCGAGCTGTTCGCCCCGTTCGAGGACATCTTCATCGCCACCGGCACCACGACCAGGGACATCGTGGTCTACCAGCCGGCGGCGTTCACCGCCTTCACCGCGGTCCGTGACACGTCCGGCGCGGTCACCGCGAGCGGCCGGCTGCGGTTCGACGGCGGCAGCACGCCCTACCCGATCCCGGTCGAGATCCAGTTCCGCGCCGCGGGCACCGACACGTGGACCACGGTGGCGACCGTGCCGAACGCCGAGTACGCGAGCTCCGGCGAGCACGCGTTCTCGGCCACGGTGCCGAACCAGCCCTCCGGCGCGTGGCGCGCCCGCTACCCCGGCCTGACCGACCACTACCGGCCGCTGCTCAGCGAGCGGGTCCGCGTCGTCTGATGGCCGGGACCCGCGTCGCGCCACCGTCGTGTGACGCGACGCGGGTCCGGTGTCAGGCCTTGTTGCGGAACAGCTTGTTGCCCAGCCAGACGATCGGGTCGTAACGCCGGTCGGCCACCCGTTCCTTCATCGGGATCAACGCGTTGTCGGTGATCTTGATGTGCTCCGGGCACACCTCCGTGCAGCACTTCGTGATGTTGCACAGACCCAGACCGTGCGACGACTGCGCCTCCTGCACCCGGTCGGCCTCGTCGAGCGGGTGCATCTCCAGCTCGGCCACCCGCATCAGGAACCGCGGCCCGGCGAACGACTCCTTGTTCTCCTCGTGGTCGCGGATCACGTGGCACGTGTTGTTGCACAGGAAGCACTCGATGCACTTGCGGAACTCCTGCGAGCGCTCCACGTCGACCTGCTGCATCCGGTACTCCCCCGGCGCCACGCCGGCCGGCGGCTTGAACGCGGGGACCTCACGCGCCTTCTGGTAGTTGTACGACACGTCCGTGACGAGGTCGCGGATCACGGGGAACGTGCGCATCGGCGTCACGGTCACCGTCTCGTCCTCCGCGAACACCGACATCCGCGTCATGCACAGCAGCCTCGGCTTGCCGTTGATCTCCGCCGAGCACGACCCGCACTTGCCCGCCTTGCAGTTCCACCGCACGGCCAGGTCGGGCGTCTGCGTCGCCTGCAACCGGTGGATGACGTCGAGCACGACCTCACCCTCGTTGACCTCGACGGTGAAGTCCTCCAGACCACCGCCCTCGTCCGAACCGCGCCACACCCGGAAGTGCCCCTGGTACCCCATGTCAGCCCTCCAGCTCGTCGGCGGTCAGGTACTTCTGCAGCTCGCTGTGCTCGAACAACGCCAGCAGGTCCGCCCGGATCGGGATCTGCGGCTCCTCCACCACCTCGACCGAGGAGCCCGACAGCGTGCACACCAGCAGCTTGCGCCGCCAGTCGGCGTCCATGCCCGGGAAGTCGTCCCGCGTGTGCCCGCCGCGGCTCTCCGTCCGCAGCAGCGCGGCCCGCGCCACGCACTCGCTGACCACGAGCATGTTCCGCAGGTCCAGCGCCAGGTGCCAGCCCGGGTTGAACTGCCGGTGCCCCTCGACCACCAGGGTCGCGGCCCGCCGCTTCAGCTCCTCCAGGCGCTTGATCGCCTGGTCCATCTCGTCGGCCTTCCGGATGATGCCGACCAGGTCGTTCATCGCCTGCTGCAACTCCATGTGCAGCGTGTACGGGTTCTCGCCACCCTCGTCGGAACCGGAGAACGGCGCCACGGCCGTCCGCTCCGCCTCGGCGACGGCCTCGTCCGAGCACACCGGCCGAGCCGCGAGCCCGGCCACGTAGTCCGACGCGCCCGCGCCCGCACGGCGACCGAACACCAGCAGGTCGGACAACGAGTTGCCGCCGAGCCGGTTCGAGCCGTGCATCCCGCCGGACACCTCACCCGCCGCGAACAACCCCGGCACCGACGACGCGCCCGTGTCCGGGTCGACCTGCACGCCGCCCATCACGTAGTGGCAGGTCGGCCCGACCTCCATCGGCTGCGCGGTGATGTCGACGTCCGCCAGCTCCTTGAACTGGTGGTGCATCGACGGCAGCCGCCGCATGATCTCCTCGGCGGGCAGGCGCGTCGAGACGTCCAGGAACACGCCGCCGTGCTCGGACCCGCGACCGGCCTTGACCTCGGAGTTGATGGCACGCGCCACCTCGTCGCGCGGCAGCAGCTCCGGTGGCCGCCGGTTCTTGCCGGGGTCGGCGTACCAGCGGTCGGCCTCGGCCTCGTTGTCGGCGTACTTGTCCTTGAACACCTCGGGGATGTAGTCGAACATGAACCGCTTGCCGTCGGAGTTGCGCAGCACGCCGCCGTCACCGCGGACCGACTCGGTGACCAGGATCCCCTTCACCGACGGCGGCCAGACCATGCCGGTCGGGTGGAACTGCACGAACTCCATGTTGATCAGGGACGCGCCCGCGCGCAGGGCCAGCGCGTGACCGTCGCCGGTGTACTCCCACGAGTTCGACGTCACCTTGAACGACTTGCCGATGCCGCCGGTCGCGAGCACCACGGCGGGCGCCTCGAACAGCACGAACCGGCCCGACTCGCGCCAGTAGCCGAACGCGCCGGCCACCCGACCGCCGTCCAGCACCAGGTCGGTGACGGTGAACTCCTGGAACACCTTCAGCCGCGACTCGTAGTCGCCGGTCTCGGCGTGGTCGTCCTGCTGCAGCGACACCACCTTCTGCTGGAGGCTGCGGATCAGCTCGAGCCCCGTGCGGTCGCCGACGTGCGCCAGGCGCGGGTACTCGTGGCCGCCGAAGTTGCGCTGGCTGATCCGACCGTCCTTGGTGCGGTCGAACAGGGCGCCGTAGGTCTCCAGCTCCCAGACCCGGTCGGGCGCCTCCTTGGCGTGCAGCTCGGCCATCCGCCAGTTGTTCAGGAACTTCCCGCCGCGCATGGTGTCGCGGAAGTGCACCTGCCAGTTGTCGTTCGAGTTCACGTTGCCCATGGCCGCGGCGATGCCGCCCTCGGCCATCACCGTGTGGGCCTTGCCGAACAACGACTTGCACAGCACCGCCGTGCGCATCCCGTGTTCGCGGGCCTCGATCGCGGCGCGCAACCCCGCACCGCCGGCACCGATCACGAGCACGTCGAACGAATGCCGTTCCAGCTCGGGCAAAACCACTCCTCAGTTGACGAATCGGAGGTCGGCGATCGTCCCGGAGGCGACCAGCGCGACGTAGAGGTCCGTGACGCAGACGAAGATGAGCGAGGCCCACGCCAGCTGCATGTGCTTCGCGTTGAGCTTGGAGATCTGCGTCCACGCCCAGTACCGGACCGGGTGCTTGGAGAAGTGCTTCAACCGCCCGCCCGCGATGTGGCGGCACGAGTGGCACGACAGCGTGTACGCGCCGAGCAGGCCGACGTTGACCAGCAGCACGATGTTGCCGAGGCCGATGCCGGTGCTGAACGCGAAGACCGCGTCGTAGATGTTGATCAGCAGCAGGAGCGACGCCGCGTAGAAGAAGTACCGGTGCAGGTTCTGCGCGATGAGCGGGAAGCGGGTCTCACCGGTGTACTTGGCGTGGGGCTCGGCCACCGCGCACGCGGGCGGGGACATCCACGCCGCCCGGTAGTACGCCTTGCGGTAGTAGTAGCAGGTCACCCGGAAGCCGAGCAGGAACGGGATGATGATCACCGGCGGGGTGAGGAACCCCGGCAGCTCGGGCAGCAGGCGGCCGAAGTGCGCCGCGTTCGGCAGGCACTCCTCGGTCAGGCACGGCGAGTACATGGGCGTCAGGTAGCGGTACTCGTCCACCCAGTAGTAGTCGCCCATGAAGGTCCGCACGGCCGCGTAGATCGAAATCAGGAGCAGGCCCGCGAACGTCGCCAGCGGCGGTAGCCACCACCGGTCTGTGCGCAACGTGCGCTGGGCGATCTGCGCCCTCATACCTCACCTCGTTCCACGTCGTTGTGGTGCGGGACACATTGTGGTTTGGGACACATCACCGGCCCTGAAACGGGAGCGGCCCCCGCGTTCGCACGCGGGGGCCGGTCCTCTCCTCAGCTCAGGTTCGATGACTGCGGTAGCCGCCGAGTCCTTCGTCGTCGGCGTCGTGCCACAGCTTCGGGTCGTACGGCGTGTCCGGCACGACGACGACCTCCCTCTCGACCCGAGGCGCTTCACGCGGCCGCGGCGTGGTGTCCAAGTCCGCCAGCTCGGTCGCGTCGATGTCCATGCGCTCGACGTCGTTGGCCAGCCTCTGCACCGCGGCCACGTCGCCGTACCGCGCGCGCAGGCCGCCGACGCAGTGGCGCAGTTGGCCAAGCGCCCGGCGCAGCTCCACGATCTCGGAGGACGTCATGGTCAGCACCTCCCTCGGGTCGATCCGTGTGCCGACTCTGCCAAGTGGAAGCCCTTGTGACAAGAACCACAGTGTGTCCCGAGTCGCGTCCCAGGATCTGAATCGTTTTTGTCACGATCATGTGTCGTGACATACTGTGCTTGCTGTCACGTCCGTCCGTGCGACGCCAGCGCTGTCGTCCCACCGGGCCCACCACGGCCCGTGATCACCACCGGAGACAGCGAACCATGAGCGTGCATCCCGTCGTCGCCGAAGTGACGGCTCGAATCGCCGCCCGCAGCGCCGCCGGCCGGTCCGCCTACCTGGAACGAATCGCCCAAGCCCAGCAAGACGGCCCCGCCCGCCGCGACATGGCGTGCAGCAACCTGGCCCACGGCTTCGCCGGGATCACGGGCGGTGACAAAGACCTCCTCCGGGCATTGCGTCGCCCGAACGTGGCGATCGTGTCCGCGTACAACGACATGCTGTCCGCCCACCAGCCGATGCACGAGTACCCCGCGTGGATCAAGGACGCGGCGCGGGCCGTCGGCGGCGTGGCGCAGTTCGCGGGCGGCGTGCCCGCCATGTGCGACGGCATCACCCAGGGCCGCGCGGGCATGGAGCTCTCGCTGTTCAGCCGCGAGGTCATCGCGATGGCCACCGGCATCGCCCTGTCGCACGAGATGTTCGACTCGGCGCTGCTGCTCGGCGTGTGCGACAAGATCACGCCCGGCCTGCTGATCGGCGCGCTGTCGTTCGGGCACCTGCCCGCGATCCTGGTGCCCGCGGGCCCCATGAGCTCCGGCCTGCCGAACTCGGAGAAGGCCCGCGTGCGGCAGCTGTTCGCGGAGAACAAGGCGACCCGCGAGGACCTGCTCGAAGCCGAGGCGCAGTCCTACCACAGCCCCGGGACCTGCACGTTCTACGGCACGGCGAACTCCAACCAGCTCGTGGTCGAGGTCATGGGCCTGCACCTGCCCGGCGCGAGCTTCGTGCCGCCGGGCACCAAGCTGCGCAAGGCGCTGACCGAGGAGGCCGCGCGGCGCGCGGTGGAGATCAGCCGGGGCGAGGACTACACCCCGATCGGGCACGTGGTGGACGTGAAGTCCGTGGTCAACGGCGTGATCGCGCTGCTGGCCACCGGCGGGTCGACCAACCACACCATGCACCTGGTCGCCATCGCGTCGGCCGCCGGCATCGAGCTGAGCTGGGACGACTTCGCCGAGCTGTCCTCGGTGGTGCCGCTGCTGGCCCGCGTTTACCCGAACGGGTCGGCGGACATCAACCACTTCCAGGCGGCCGGCGGCGTGTCGTTCCTCGTCTCGACGCTGCTGGACGCGGGCCTGCTGCACGCCGACGTGAAGACCGTGGCCGGCGCCGGGCTCGACCGCTACCGGCAGGAGCCGGTGCTGGTCGAGGGCGTGCTGATGTGGCGACCGGGCCCGCCGCGCTCGCTCGACACCGACGTGCTGCGGCCCGCGTCCGAGCCCTTCGCGGCCGACGGTGGCCTGCGCATGCTGTCGGGCAACCTCGGGCGTGCGGTGATCAAGGTGTCGGCGGTCAAGCCGGAGGACCGGGTCGTGGAGGCGCCCGCCAGGGTGTTCACCTCGCAGGAGGCGTTCAGCGCCGCGTTCCAGGCCGGTGAGCTGGAGCGGGACGTGGTCGTGGTGGTGCGGCAGCAGGGTCCGCAGGCCAACGGGATGCCCGAGCTGCACAAGCTGACGCCCGCGCTGGGCGTGCTGATGGACCGGGGCTTCAAGGTCGCGCTGGTCACCGACGGGCGGATGTCCGGCGCGTCGGGCAAGATCCCGGCGGCCATCCAGGTCACGCCGGAGGCGGCCGTGGGCGGTCCGCTGGCGCGCGTGCGTGACGGCGACGTGCTGCGGCTGGACGCCGAGACCGGCACGCTGGAGGCGTTCGTGGACCCGGCGGAGCTGGCCGCGCGCGATCTGGTGGACTTCCCGCCGGACGCGCAGGCGTGGACCGGCACGGGCCGGGAGCTGTTCGCCGCGCTGCGCCGGGCGATCGGGCCCGCCGACCGGGGCGCGAGCGTGTTCGGACCGATCGCGGCCTCGCACTTCGAAGGCCAGCTCAACCAGGAGGTGTCCCGGTGACCAACGCCCCGGCTCACGCGACGGCGGCGGATCTGCTGGCGCTGTCCCCCGTCATCCCGGTCGTCGTCGTGGACGACGCCGAGCACGCCGTGCCGCTGGCGGAGGCGTTGCTGCGCGGCGGTGTGCGCGTGATCGAGCTGACGCTGCGCACGCCGGCGGCGCTGGCCGCGATCGAGCGGGTGGCGGCGGAGGTGCCGGGCATCGTGATCGGCGCCGGCACCGTGACCGCGCCGGAGCACGCCGAGCAGGCGGCCAAGGCCGGTGCTGCGTTCCTCGTCACGCCGGGGTCGACCGACCGGGTGCTGGACGCGGCCGAGGACACCGGGCTGCCGTTCCTGCCGGGCGCGGCGACCGTGTCGGAGGCGATGCGGCTGGCCGAGCGCGGGTTGACGTCGCTGAAGTTCTTCCCGGCCGAGGCCGCGGGCGGGGTGGACTACCTGAAGTCCATCGGCGGCCCGCTGCCCGGCCTGCGGTTCTGCCCGACCGGCGGCATCACGCCGGCGACCGCGCCGAACTACCTGGCGCTGCCGAACGTCGGGTGCGTCGGCGGGTCGTGGCTCGCGCCCAAGGACGCGCTGGTGTCCGGCGACTGGGCTCGGATCGAAGAGCTGGCGCGGGCCGCGTCGGCCCTCTGATCACTGTGCTCTGATCTCGACGGAGGGCGTCTTCCCGTGCCGGGGAGGCGCCCTTCGTCAGGTCAGGTAGGCGAGGGCTTCCGGGATCGAGTCGGCGACCGGTGCGCCGGTGCGTTCGAGCACCTGGCGCGAGCTGGTGCCGGTGGCGACCAGGACGACCTGCGCGCCGACGTGCCGGGCGGCTTCGGCGTCGTCGGCCACGTCGCCGATGAGCACGACATCGCGCGGGGACAGCCGCAGGGCCGCCAGGTGCTCGGCGAGGTGCTCGGCCTTCGAGCCGCCGTCGCCCGCGGACTTGAGGCCGTCGACCCGGCTGAACAGCTCGCCGAGGCCGAAGCGGGTGACCAGCGGCACCAGCTCGTCGTGGAACCACATCGACAGCAGCGACTGGCTGTGGCGCAGCGCCCGCAGGTGGTCGGGCACGCCGGCGGCCAGGCCGCAGCGGTCCATCAACGCGCGGTACTCGGCGTGGTAGACGGTGTCGATGCGAGCCCAGTCCGCCGCCGTCAGCGGACGGCCGAACATCCGCTCGTAGCAGTCCTTGATCGGGCGGCTGAACACCTCGCGCCAGTGCTCCAGCGTGATGGCCGCGTGGCCGAAGTCGGCGCAGACCCGGTTGACCGCGGCGAGCACGGCGTCGTTGTCGGCGAACAAGGTGCCGTTCCAGTCCCAGACGACGTGGTCGGCCCTGATCCTCACTCGAACAGGCTACGGCGATAGGTTGAGTGCTCACTTCTGGGGAGGTAGTGGGGGATGGACGCGCGACGAACCACGGTGGTCGCCGAGCCACGCGGGCAGGTGGCGCTGGTGTCGGTCGGGTTCCCGGTGCTGGGCGCGCTCGTGGTGTGGGGCTTGAAGTCGATCGCCGGGTGGGTGGCCGACCTGTCGTGGGCCCCGATGCAGGGACCGTTCCGGTTGGTGGCGTCCGTGCCGGAGCCGTGGGCGACGATCGGTTCGGTCGCGGTCGGCGCGTTGCTCGGGCTCGTGGTGGCCGGGATCGCGGCGCACGAGCGGCTGGTGGTCGAGGTGTTCAACGAGGGGGTCGAGCTGCTCCGGGGCGGCAGGCACCGCAGCTTCGACCGGACGCTGGTGTCCGGGGTGTTCCTGGACGGCAAGAAGCTCGTGCTGCTCGGCGTGGACACCGGCGAGCTGGCCCGGGAGGGTCACGACCTGAAGCCGGAGGCGCTGGCCGAGGCGTTCCAGACGCACGGCTACCAGTGGTTGGACGGCGACCCGTACCGGGAGGACTACCGGCGGTGGGTCGACGGCACGCCGGACCTGCCGCCCGGCGCGAACGCGCTGCTGAAGGTGCGGGCCGAGGCGTTGCGCAAGGAGGACAAGGAGGACGCGGCCGAGCTGCGGGAGGAGCTGAGCCGGCTCGGCGTCGTCGTGCGCGAGGAGAAGAAGCGCCAGTACTGGCGGCTGACCCGAACGCTGCCGTGAGTGCGCATACGCTCACGGGGTGATCACCGGCGGGGGCGGGAACGCCAGGCAGGCGGAGACCGACGGCGCGGGCGGGCGGTTGTGGCTCAGGGTCAGCGCGGTGTTGTGCTGGCTGTGCGCTCTGATCCCACTCGCGGTGTGGTACCTCGAAGACCTCGACTGGCCGTGGTGGGCGCTGGTCGGCGTGGTCATCGCGATGGTGGTCCTGGCGGCCCTCGGCGGTGACATGTGGGCGACGGCGAACCGGGCCGAGGCGGACACCGCGCGGCTGCGGCAAGCCGGTCGGCCCGCGATCGCCGAGGTCGTCGGGTTGGAGGTGGTCCACCAAGAGGAAGGGCCTGACACCTCGGTGCTGAGCCTGCGCATCGGCGGTGACGACGTGCCGCCGTTCGACGCGACCTACCGCGGCCGGCACCGGCCGGACCACCGGGTGGGCGCCCGCTTCGACGCGGTGGTCGACCCGACCGACAACCTGTTCGCCCTCGAGCCCCGCCTCGGCCCGCGATGACCGGTCGCCGCACCCGATCCCGGCGGCGGTCCGCCCTTCAGTCCTGAGCCAGGTCGTCCAACGTCGTGGTGTCCTCGCCCGCCCGGCGCAGTTCCTCGCGGACCACGCGGTAGGCCAGGCCTTCCCCGTAGCCCTTGCGGGCCAGGGCGGCGACCAGGCGGCGGATCTTGGTGGTGTCGTCCAGGCCCGCCATGGTGCGCAGCTTCTTGCGCACGAGGTCGCGCGCCCGGTCTTCCTCGGCCTCGTCGTCCACCGCGGCGACGGCCTCGGCCGCCACCTCGTCCGCCACACCCTTGCGCCGCAGTTCCACGGCCAGGGCACGGCGGGCCAGGCCCTGGTGCGCGTGCCGCGAGCGGACCCAGACCTCGGCGAACGCGGCGTCGTCGATCAGGCCCGCCCGGTCGAACTTGGCCAGCACCAGCTCGGCCGTCTGCTCGCTGATGCCCTTGCGCAGCAGGGCGTCCTTCAGCTCGACGCGGGTCCGGGCCCGGGCGGTGAGCAGCGCGTAGCAGATGTCCGTCGCCTTGCGCTGCTCCTTCGCCGGGTCGACCGGGCGCGGCTCGGCGTCGTCGGCCGAAGGGTCGCGGGACAGCCCGCGACCACGGCCACCTCGTCCCGCCACGCCGGCTTAGAACTCGACCGGCGCCGCGGCGGGCTCCTCGGCGTCGAGGGTGGCACCGATGCCCAGCTTGTCCTTGATCCGCTTCTCGATCTCGTTCGCCACGTCCGGGTTGTCGCGCAGGAACTTCCGCGCGTTCTCCTTGCCCTGGCCCAGCTGGTCGCCCTCGTAGGTGTACCAGGCGCCGGACTTGCGCAGGATGCCCTGGTCGACACCCATGTCGATGAGCGAACCCTCACGGCTGATGCCCTGGCCGTAGAGGATGTCGAACTCGGCCTGCTTGAACGGCGGGGCCACCTTGTTCTTCACGATCTTGACCCTGGTGCGGTTGCCGACCGGCTCGCCGCCGTCCTTCAGGGTCTCGATGCGCCGCACGTCCAGCCGCACCGACGCGTAGAACTTCAGCGCCTTGCCACCGGTCGTGGTCTCGGGCGAGCCGAACATCACGCCGATCTTCTCGCGCAGCTGGTTGATGAAGATCGCGGTGGTGTTGGAGTTGCTGAGCGCGCCGGTGATCTTGCGCAGCGCCTGGCTCATCAACCGGGCCTGCAGACCCACGTGGTTGTCGCCCATCTCGCCCTCGATCTCGGCGCGGGGCACCAGGGCCGCCACCGAGTCGATGACCAGGATGTCGAGCGCGCCGGAGCGGACCAGCATGTCCGCGATCTCCAGCGCCTGCTCGCCCGTGTCGGGCTGGGAGACCAGCAGCGCGTCGGTGTCGACGCCCAGCTTCTTCGCGTACTCCGGGTCGAGCGCGTGCTCGGCGTCGATGAACGCCGCGATGCCGCCGGCCCGCTGGGCGTTGGCCACGGCGTGCAGCGCCACCGTCGTCTTGCCCGAGGACTCGGGGCCGTAGATCTCGACCACGCGGCCGCGGGGCAGGCCGCCGATGCCGAGCGCGACGTCGAGCGCGATCGCACCGGTGGGGATCACCTGGAGCGGGGCGCGGACCTCGTCGCCGAGCCGCATGACCGAGCCCTTGCCGTACTGCTTGTCGATCTGGGCCAGGGCCAGTTCGAGGGCCTTGTCCCGGTCGGGTGCCTGGGGTGCCATCTGGAAGTCCACCTCGGAGTGTCTTGGGTTCGCGGTGCGATGTCGGGGCCGACGTTACGGGTGGGGTCCGACATTTTCCGGTGGGGACCAGGTCACCCGCGGGGTGCTGTCACCCGGTCGTGTCGGGGAGTGTAGCCGAACAGGTGTTCGACCACTTGGTCGACACGCCGGGTCACCGCCGCTGTTCCGGCACGTCGAAGGCGTCGCAGACGGCCAGCCAGATCTCCTTGGCCGACAGACCCGCCTCCAACGCCTGGTCGGGAGTCCGACCGCCGAGGGCGGACAGCACGTGGTCCCGGGCCACCATCTCCGCCCTGACCTGGCCGAACTCCCTGGCCATCAGCTTGCGGAACATCGTGATGCGCATCGGGTCCAGCCTAACGCGCGGCCACCCGGACCGGACCGCCGACGTCGTCGAGCGGAACCGGTCAACTCAGAGCGGCGGCGACCAGGCCACCGTCGACGACCAGGTCCTGCCCGTTGACGTAGGACGCCTCACCGGAGGCGAGGAACGCGACCGCGGCGGCGACGTCCTCGGCGGTGCCGATCCGACCGGCAGCGACCGCGGCGACGACGGCGGCTCCCGCCTCGGCGGAGACGTTGTCGTGGAACATCGGGGTCTCGATGTAGCCGGGGCTGACCGAGTTCACCCGCACTCCCCTGGGCGCCAGTTCGGCCGCCAGGGTGTGCGCCAGGTTGTGCACGGCCGCTTTGGTCGCCGCGTAGAGGGACGCGCCGGGCAGACCGCGGTGCAGCGTCCACGACGCGTTGATCACGATCGAGGCGTGGTCGGACAGCAGCGGGAGGGTCTTCTGGACGGTGAAGAACACACCTTTGAAGTTGATGTCCACGAGGCGGTCGAACTCGGCCTCGGTGACGTCGCCGCTCGGCTGGAACGACGCGACGCCCGCGTTCGCGAAGACCACGTCCAGCCGCCCGTGCCGGTCCCGGATCGCGTCCGCCAGCGCGTCGAGGTCGGTGAGGCTCGCCACGTCGCCGCGCACCGCGAGGACGGAGTCACCGCCTTCCAGCTCTTCGACCGCGGCGTCCAGCCGGGCCTGGTCGCGGCCGGTGACGACCACCCGCGCGCCCTCGGCGAGCAACCTCCGCGCGACGGCCAGCCCCATGCCGCTCGTGCCGCCGGTGACGAGCGCGATCTTGTCCTTGAACCGGGAAGTGCTGTGCGTCATGGCACCCAGCGTGCCGACCGGCGTCGAGGGCAGGCAGTGCGCGCTCAACCCGGGAGTGCCACCACCACCTTCGCGCGCCGATCAGACCGGGACGGCCGCGTGCGCCAAGCGTTCGAGTTGTTCCTCCGTCCCGGTGCCGGGCCGCGGGTTGCACAGCTCCAGGTACCGGTCCGAGCCGTCGGCCACCGCCAGGGTCGTCACGTCGAAGACCAGGTCACCGGCCTCCGGGTGGCGGATCGCCTTCACCGCCTGCACCTGCGCGCCCACCTCGTGGCGCGCCCACAGCTCGGCGAACTCGGCGCTCACGGCGCCGAGCTCGTCGACCACCCGGTCGAACCCGGGGTCGCCGGGCGCGTGCGCCGCGTCGGCCCGGAAGGCGGCGACGACGACCGGCGCGACCGACGCCCAGTGGACGTGCATGTCGCGGTACCGGGCATTGGTGAAGAACGTGACCAGGCAGTTGTGGTCGGTGTCGTCGTAGCCGAACACCGTCCGGGTCGCGTCGTTGATCGCGAGCAGGTTCCAGTACCGGTCCCGGAGGATCGCGGGCCGCGGCAGCCACGCGTCGAGCAGGCGCCGCAGCTCCGGGCTGACCTCGTCACCTCGCGCGCCACCGACCCGCGGCGGGTTGAGCCCGGCCAGCAGGTACAGGTGCGCGCGTTCGAGGTCGGTCAGGCGCAGCGCCCGGCTGACCGCGTCGAGCACCTCCGACGAGACCGTGATGTCACGGCCCTGCTCCAGCCACGTGTACCAGGACACCCCGACCCCGGCCAGCGCGGCGACCTCCTCGCGCCGCAACCCCGGCGTCCGACGCCTGCCCACCGCCACCACGCCGACGTCCGCAGGCGTGAGCCGCGCCCGGCAGGTCCGCAGGAAGTCGCGGAGCTGCTCGCGCCGACGCGGTCGGACCGCAGGGGATTCGCTGGTCATGCGCCACGGTAACAACGGGCCCGGTCAGCGCGCCGCCGTCCAGGCCGGGCTGTCGACGTAGTGGTTGTCGAACCGGTCCTGCGAGTCGCGGATCTCCTGCGGGCTCGCCTCGCCGCGCTGCACGCGGTCGAGTAGGCGGTAGTAGTCGAACCGACCCACGCCCGGCGTGAAGACGTACAGGACGTCCGCGTCGGCGCCCTTGAGCGCGCCGAACGCGTGCGGCACGCGTGGCGGCACCACGAGGAAGTCGCCGCGCTCCAGGGTCACCACGTCCTGGTCCAGCAGCACCTGGAGCGTGCCGTCGAGCACGAAGAACAGCTCCGAGGCGCGGGTGTGGAAGTGCGGCGGCGCGCCGTCGGCGCCGTCGCGGAAGGTGGACCGGTTGCTGGTCAGGCCGTCGAGGTCGGCGAGGAGGGTGACCACGGCGGCGGGGTCGGCGTCGAGCTTCTCGGCCTGGTCGGCGCGGACGAGCAGGGTGTTTTCCATGAGGTCGAGACTCGTCGCGGCGCAGGCGCCGAACAACGACGACGATCGAATGGAACGATAACCTGAGGGTTATGGAACGACGTGACCTGGAGGTTTTCCTGGCGCTGGCGGAGGAGCTGCACTTCGGCCGCACCGCCGAGCGGCTGCACGTCTCCCAGGCGCGGGTCAGCCAGTCCGTCAAGCAGTTGGAACGCCGCATCGGCGCGCCGTTGTTCGAGCGGACCAGTCGAAGGGTCGCGCTCACGCCCATCGGCCGCCGCCTGCGTGACGACCTGGCGCCGGCCCACAAGCAGATCGTGGACGGCATAGCGCGCGCTGTGGAGGCCGCCCGCGGCACGTCCCTGCTGCGCGTCGGGTTCGAGGCGCCTGCCCTCGCCGATCTCGTCTCCGACGTCCTCGACACGTTCCGCGCCCGCCACCCCGACAGCCGGGTGCGCGTGCGGGAGGCGCCGTTCACCGACCCGTTCTCGCTGCTCAGGGCCGACGAGGTGGACGTGCTGGTGACGTTGTTCCCGGTCCGCGAGCCGGACCTGACGTCCGGGCCGGTCGTGCACGAAGAGCCCTTGGTGCTCGCCGTGTCCGACACCCACCCGTTCACGCGGCAGGAGTCCGTGACCCTGGAAGACCTGGCCCGCGACACGGTCTTCCGCGCCGCCTACTGGCGCGACACGACGCCGAAGGGCGCGCCGATCAAGCGCGGTCGGGACGTCACGACGTTCCAGGAACTGCTCACCGCGATCGCCGACGGCGAGGGCGTCTGCCCGCTGGGCGCGCACGCGGTCGGCTACTTCGCCCGCCCGAAGATCGCGTTCCTGCCGCTGGTGGGCGCGCCGCGCCTGGCCTGGGGCATGGTCTGGCGCACGGCGGGCGAAACGGTCCGCGTGCGCGAGTTCGCGGCGGCGGCGCGCTAACCTCGACGGGTGCTGTTGTTGCAGGAAGACCCCACGGGCATGTCGTCGCCGATCGCCACGATCGCGGTGATCGCCGGTCTCGTCGCGGCGATCGTGGTCGGCCTGCGCGCGCTCTGGTACAACCGCAAGCGCTGATCACCACACCCGCTGCGACGACGCGAACAGGCACGTCATCAGCAGCGGCAGCGCGGTGAACCCGACGACCAGGCCCAGCGCGGCGTAGGACCACGCGGTCACCACGACGCCCGCCACGACGCCGCCGAGCGCGCCGCCGACGTTCATGCACAGGTCCGACAGGCCCTGCGCGGCCGGCCGGTCCACCACGTCGACCGACTCCGTGAGCAGCGCCGATCCCGCCACCACGCCCGCCGACCAGCCGAACGCCAGCAGCGCCATCCCCGCGGCGAGCTGCGGCGCGTCGTGCGACGGGGCCATGCCCGCGATGCCGGACGCGGCGACCACGAGCGCCGCGCCGATCGCCAGCACCGGCACCCGGCCGAGCCGGTCGGCCATCCACCCGAACAGCGGGCCGGCCGCGTACATCGCGGCGACGTGCAGGCTGACCACCACGCCCACGACGCGCAACGACGAGCCCCCGTGCTCCATGTGCACGGGCGTCATCGACATCAGGCCGACCATCGCCGTGTGGCACAGCGCCAGGCCGCCCAGCGCGAGCTTCCCGGCGGCGGGCAGCGACCGCCACACCGCCACCGACCGCTTGGTGCCGGCCGCGGGCGCGACGGCCGCTTTCGCCACCGTGAGCGGATCGGGCCGCAGGAACCGCAGGACGACGAGCGCGGCCAGGCCGAACAGCACCGCCGACAGCAGGTACGGTCCGGCGCCCACCGGCAACCCCAGCCGCACGGCCACCTGCCCCGCCGGGTCGGCCAGGTTCGGCCCGACCACCGCGCCCACCGTCGCCGCCCACACCACCAACGCCACCGAGCGCGCTCTGTGGTGCGGGTGGGCCAGGTCCGCGCCCACGTACCGGGCGGAGAGGTTCGCGCCGGCCGCCGCGCCGAACAGCACGAGCGCGACCAGCAGCACGTGCCACGAGCCGAGCACGACCGCGCACGCCGCCACCGCCGCGCCCACCGCGCCCGCGCCGTAGCCCAGGACCAGCGCCGGACGGCGTCCGCTCCGGGCCGCCAACCGGGCCGCGGGCAGCGCGAACACCGCCGCGCCCAGCACCGCGGCCGTCTGCGCCATCCCGCCGACCGCGTCGGAGTCGGCGAGCACGGCCGCGATGAGCGTGCCGACCGCCATGCCGATGGCGACGCCCGCCGCACCGAGGACCTGGGTCACCGCCAGCACCCGCAGGACCCTGCGCTGCACGGCGTCGACCACAGTCATGATCTTGAGGGTGCCAGGGCGGAACGAGCCCTACCAGCCACCGTCCGGGTCTCAGGTGCCGGGTTGGACCGCGGCCTCGAAGAAGTCCGCGACCTGGTCGGCGGTCAGCTCCTCGCCACCGCTCTTGGTCACGATGCCGAGCAGCGGCAGGTCGTTCGCGGTGAACACGAGCAGCCCGAGCCCGCCGTCCGCGGCGGCCCGGTACTTGCCGGTGAGGCCGTTGCCGGCCCACTGCGCCTCGACCATGTCGGTCTTGAGCGACCGCACGACGGCCTCCGCGCCGTGCTGCGCGCCGACGACCGTCTCGGTGAGCACGTACTGCACCGAGTAGTCGTCCTTCACCGCGCAGCTGACCACGGTGCCCTTGATGCCGTCGACGCCGCCCACGCCGGGCGTGCCGCCCGCCTTGCACGTGCTGGTGTCCGGGATCGTGCCCGCGAGCAGGCGCAGGCACTCGGTGAAGCCCTTGTCGTCCTGCTGGGTGTCGTTCTTGCACTCCTGCGCGCTGGGCACGCCGGGTCCGTTGAGCGCGAAGATGCCGCCGACCACGGCCAGCACGAGCACCACGGCCGCGCCCGCCGAGATCAGCACGGTCCGGTTGGGCTTCTTCCGCTCCGGCTTGGTCTGCGCGCGGGGTGCGACGGTCGGGAAGTTGAACTGCTGCGGCCCGGTCTGCGGGTAGACCTGGTACGCGCCGCTGGCGTTCGGGTTCACCTGGTAGGCGCCGCTGGCACTGGGGTTGACCTGGTACGCGCCGCTCGCGCTGGGGTTCACCTGGTACGCGCCGCTCGCGCTCGGGTTCACCGGGTGCGCGCCGCTGACCGCCGGGTTCGGCTGCTGGAACGCGCCGGACGGCGGGGTCACCGGCTTGGTGACGACCGTGTCGGGCTCCATTGGCCTGGCAGGCTCCTGGGACCGCGGCGTGACGCCGTTCTTGGGCACGTGGTGCGCGCCGAGGGCGACCGAGGTCTCGGGCTGGTCCAGGCTCGTCGGCACGATCCGCACCTGCTCGGCGATCATGGTCGCCACCAGCGGGATCCGGCTGGCGCCGCCGACCAGGTAGATGCCCGCGAGCTGGTTGGGCGCCATGCCGGTGGAGCGGATCGTGGACTCCAGCAGCTCCACGCTGCGCATCATGCTCGGCCGGACCAGCGCTTCCAGGTCGGACCGGTTGACCAGCACGTCCTCGAACGGCTCCGGCATCGGCACCTCGGTGTGCGCGTGCCGCGACAGCGACTCCTTGGCCGCGCGCACGTCCTCCTGCAACGTGCGGCGGGCCCGGCGGTCGGCCGTCGACTCCGGGCGCAGCAGCCGCTGCCAGGCGGCCGGGTCGCGGTGCGAGACCTGCCGGCCGACGTGCTCGAGCAGCGCCTGGTCGACGTCGAGGCCGCCCAGGTCCGGCAAGCCGTCCTCGGCGAGCACGGTGAAGCCGCTCTGGGTGGCGCCGACGATGGCCACGTCGAACGTGCCCGCGCCGAGGTCGTACACCGCGAGCGCCTGGCCGACGGCCAGCGAGGCGTAGTGGGAGGCAGCGGCGACCGGCTCGGGCACCAGCACGATCTCGCCGGTCACGCCCGCGAGGCGGGCCGCGGACAGCAGCACGTTGCGGCGCGTCGGGCCCCACTGCGCGGGGTGGGTGAGGCGGACCTCGTCCAGCGGCTCGCCGCCCAGCTGGCGGGTGGTCTCGTCGAGCACGCGGCGCAGCACGGCGGCCAGCGCGTCGGTGACCGGCACCACGTTGTCGCCCAGCAGCAGCACGCCGTCGTCCACCCGGCGCTTGGGGTTGGGCTCGAAGCGGGCGGGGTCGAGGCGGGCGCGGCGCTCGGCGTCACGGCCGACGACCAGCGTGCCGTCCTCTTCGCAGTAGACGGCCGACGGCATGGTGGCCGAGCCGTCCACCTCCACGACCCTGGGCGGCCGTCCGTGCGCCGCGAGCACCGCGACGGTGTTGGAAGTGCCCAGGTCGACGGACAGGACGCGCACGATGGATACACCCCTCAGGTTCAAGCCGTGGGTGATCGTGCCACAGGCCGACCACCGCGCGAGGTCGCGTCGGTCGTTCGTGACTCATTTTCCGGCGATCACGCTTTTCGATCGTCGGAGAATCAGGCGCGAACGACCGACTTCCGGGCGACCTCGCCCGCGACGCCGGAGGCGGCGCAATCCGAAATTGTCGGACCGCTGGTTCAAGATGTGGGGGTGGATGTTCTGGCCGCGTTCTCCCCCGCGACCCGGCAGTGGTTCGCCGGGGCCTTCGCCGCGCCCACGCCGGCGCAGGCGGGCGCGTGGGAGGCGGCGGCGGCCGGTGAGCACGCGCTGGTCATCGCGCCGACGGGGTCCGGCAAGACGCTGGCCGCGTTCCTCTGGGCGCTCGACCGGCTGGCGTCCACGCCGAAGCCCGACGAGCCGAAGCGGCGGTGCCGGGTGCTGTACATCTCGCCGCTGAAGGCGCTGGCGGTGGACGTGGAGCGCAACCTCAGGGCGCCGCTGGCGGGCATCCGGCAGGCCTCCCACCGGCTGTCGCTGCCCGAACCGGACGTGACCGTCGGCATGCGGACCGGCGACACACCGGCGGACGCGCGGCGTGCGTTCGCCCGGACACCGCCGGACGTGCTGGTCACCACGCCGGAGTCGCTGTTCCTGGTGCTCACGTCGGCCGCGCGGGAGTCGTTGCGCGGCGTCGAGACGGTGATCGTCGACGAGGTGCACGCGGTGGCCGGCACCAAGCGCGGCGCGCACCTCGCCCTGTCCCTCGAACGGCTGGACGCGCTGCTGGAACGGCCCGCGCAGCGGATCGGGCTGTCCGCGACGGTCCGGCCGGTCGAGGAGGTGAGCGCGTTCCTCGCGGGCGGGCGGCCGGTGCGGGTCGTGCAGCCGAAGACGGCCAAGACGATCGAGGTCCAGGTCGAGGTGCCGGTCGAGGACATGTCGGTGCTCGGCGAGCCGACCGGCGAGGTGTCGGGCTCGGCGGCGGGAGCGGAGCAGCGCGCGTCGATCTGGCCGTCGGTGGAGCAGCGGATCCTGGAGCTGGTCCGGGAGCACCGGTCGACCATCGTGTTCGCCAACTCGCGGCGGTTGGCCGAACGGCTCACCGCGCGGCTCAACGAGCTCGCCGAGGAGGCCTTCGAGCTGGAGCGGTTCCCCGCCGAGGCGCCCGCCCAGTCCGGCGTCACGACCCAGCGCTCGGCCGCGATCGCCCGCGCCCACCACGGCTCCATGTCGCGCGAGCAGCGGGTGGTGGTCGAGGAGGAGCTGAAGTCGGGGCGGCTGCCGTGCGTGGTGGCGACGTCGTCGTTGGAGCTCGGCATCGACATGGGCGCGGTCGACCTGGTGGTGCAGGTGGAGGCGCCGCCCACGGTGGCGTCCGGGTTGCAGCGCGTCGGCCGGGCCGGGCACCAGGTTGGCGCGGTGTCGCGCGGGGTGATGTTCCCGAAGTTCCGCGGCGACCTGGTGTCGTGCGCGGTGGTGGCGGAGCGGATGCGGGACGGCGCGATCGAGGCCGTGCGGTACCCGCGCAACCCGCTGGACGTGCTGGCGCAGCACGTCGTGGCCATGGTGGCGATGGAGACGTGGACGGTCGAGGCGCTGTCCGGGCTGGTGCGGCGGGCCGCGCCGTTCGCCGCGCTGCCGGAATCGGCCCTGCAGGCCGTGCTCGACATGCTCGCGGGCCGCTACCCGAGCGAGGAGTTCGGCGAGCTGCGGCCCCGGATCACGTGGGACCGGATCACGGGCGAGCTGCGCGGCAGGCCGGGTTCGCAGCGGCTGGCGGTGACCTCGGGCGGCACGATCCCGGACCGGGGCCTGTTCGCGGTGATGACGCCGCCGTCCGAGCGCGGCCCCGGCTCGCGGGTCGGCGAGCTGGACGAGGAGATGGTCTACGAGTCGCGGGTGGGCGACACGTTCCTGCTGGGCACGTCGTCGTGGCGGGTCGAGGACATCACCCACGACCGGGTGATCGTGGTACCCGCGCCGGGTCAGCCCGCGCGGATGCCGTTCTGGAAGGGCGACGCGCCGGGCCGTCCGCTGGAGCTGGGGCGGGCGTTGGGGAAGTTCCTGCGCGAGGTGTCCACGATGGACGACGCGAAGGCTTCCGAGCGGACGGCGTCGGCCGGGCTGGACGCGTGGGCGACGTCGAACCTGCTGGCCTACCTGGGCGAGCAGCGTGAGGCGACCAGGCACGTGCCCAACGACCGGGTCGTGCTGGTCGAGCGGTTCCGCGACGAGCTGGGCGACTGGCGGCTGGTGGTGCACTCGCCGTTCGGGGCGCAGGTCAACGCGCCGTGGGCGTTGGCGATCGCGGCCCGGCTGCGGGAGCGGCGCGGCATCGAGGTGCAGGCGGCGCACTCCGACGACGGGATCGTGATCCGGCTGCCCGACGCGGTCGACCTGGACGGCGCGCAGGTCGTGGCGGGTGCCGACGACGTGCTGCTGGACCCGGAGGAGGTCGAGCAGGTCGTGGTGGCCGAGGTGGGCGGCTCGGCGCTGTTCGCGGCCCGGTTCCGGGAGTGCGCGGCGCGGTCGCTGCTGCTGCCCCGGCGAGACCCGCGCAAGCGCTCGCCGTTGTGGCAGCAGCGGCAGCGGGCGGCGCAGCTGCTGTCGGTGGCGGCGAAGTACGAGAGCTTCCCCGTGGTGCTGGAGGCGATGCGCGAGGTCTTGCAGGACGTGTACGACGTGCCCGGCCTGCGTGAGCTGATGACCGACATCAGGGCACGGCGGGTGCGCGTCGTGGAGGTGGAGACGCCGTCGCCCTCGCCGTTCGCGCGCAGCCTGCTGTTCGGGTACGTCGGGATGTTCCTGTACGAGGCGGACGCGCCGCTGGCCGAGCGGCGGGCGGCGGCGTTGTCGCTGGACTCGGCGCTGCTGGCGGAGCTGCTGGGCTCGGAGGCGATCCGGGAGCTGCTCGACCCGGAGGTCGTGGAGGAGGTCGAGCGCAACCTCCAGCGCCTGGCGCCGGACCGGCACGCGCGTGACGCGGAGGGTGCGGCGGACCTGCTGCGGTTCCTCGGCGACCTGTCCGAGGCGGAAGCCGCGGAGCGGGGCGTGCGGCCGGAGTGGCTGGCGGACCTGGTGGCGCAGCGGCGGGCGATCCGGGTGCGCATCGCGGGCGAGGACCGGGTGATCGGGATCGAGGACGCGGGGCGGGTGCGCGACGCGTTGGGCGTGGCGCTGCCGGTGGGCGTGCCGGAGGTGTTCACCGAGCCGGTGGCCGACCCGTTGGGCGACCTGCTGGGGCGGTACGCGCGCACGCACGGGCCGTTCCCGGCCGTGGAGGTGGCGGAGCGGTTCGGGCTCGGTGTGGCCGTGGTGACCGGGGTGCTGGAGCGGATGGCGGCGACCGGTCGGCTGGTGCGCGGTGAGCTCAGACCCGGTGGGACGCACACCGAGTACTGCGACGCCGACGTGCTGCGGCGGTTGCGGCGGGCGTCGTTGGCCCGGCTGCGGGCCGAGGTCGAGCCGGTGGAGCCCGCGGCGCTGGGCCGGTTCCTGCCGGGCTGGCACGGCGTGGGTCGGCGGCTGCGGTCCGCGCCGACCGTGGACGACGTGTACTCGGTGGTCGAGCAGCTGGCGGGCGCGCCGCTGCCCGCGAGCGCGGTGGAGTCGCTGGTGCTGCCCTCGCGGCTGCCCGGCTACAGCCCCGCGCTGCTGGACGAGCTGACCGCGTCCGGCGAGGTGACGTGGACCGGGTGCGGCTCGCTGGCCGGCGGTGACGGCTGGATCGCGCTGGCGCCGGCGGACGTGGCCGACCTGCTGCTGCCGGACCTGGTGCCGGAGGCGATGCCGGACTCGTCGCTGCACACCGCCGTGGTGGAGGCGTTGGGCGGCGGCGCGTTGTTCTTCCGGCAGGTGGTCGACCGGGTGTCGTTGCAGGGTCCGACGACGGACGGCGAGGTCGTCGGCGCGCTGTGGGACCTGGTGTGGGCGGGCGTGGTCACGAACGACACGTTGGCGCCGTTGCGGGCGCTGGTCGCGGGCGGCGGCACGGCGCACAAGCCCCGGCGGGCCGCGCCACGTGGCCGGTACGCGCGGATGCGGGCCGGCAGACCGGACATGCCCAGCCGAACCGGGCCGCCGACGGTGGCGGGCCGGTGGTCGCTGGCCGTGGTGCCCGCCGTGGACGCGACGCGGCGGGCGCACGCGCGGGCCGAGGCGTTCCTGGAGCGGCACGGCGTGCTGACGCGTGGCGCGCTGGACACCGAGCGGGTGACCGGCGGGTTCAGCGGCGTGTACCGGGTGCTGCGCGCGATGGAGGAGTCCGGGCAGGTCGTGCGCGGGTACGTGGTCGAGGGGCTCGGCGCGGCGCAGTTCGCGGCCCGGGGCGCGGTGGACCGGCTGCGGGCGTCGTCGAGATCGCCGGGGCAGGAGCACGCGGGCACGCCGGACGCCGTCGTGCTGGCCGCCGCCGACCCGGCGCAGCCCTACGGCGCGGCGCTGGCCTGGCCGGAGCCGTCGGGCGAGGGCAAGCACCGGCCGGGCCGCAAGTCCGGAGCCTTGGTCGTGCTGGTGGACGGGCTGGCCACGCTCTACGTGGAGCGGGGCGGCCGTTCGCTGCTGTCGTTCACCGAGGAGGAGGCGCCGTTGCGCGCCGCGGCGCAAGCCCTGAGCCGAGTCGTGCGCGACGGCTGGCTGGGGCAACTGGCGGTGCAGCGCGCGGACGGCGAGGTTGCGCTGGGCTCCCGCCTGGCGGTCATCCTCCAGGACGCAGGCTTCCGCGCCACCCCCAAGGGATTGAGGCTGCGCGCGTGACATCCACCGAGATCACCCGAAAGGGGAAGCGAACCGGAAACTTTCGGCACACCATTGACGTTGCCGGGATGGAAAGGAGGCGGCGGCGCACGGCGACCGGTCTCACGCGACCAACCAAGTGGCCTCACGCGACCAACTACCAACCACCGACCTCACGCGACCTGCCTCCGCCACCGAGCACACGCCGCTGACACCACCGACCACACGCGGCAGACCACACGCGGCAGACCACACGCGGCAGACCACACGCGGCAGACCACACGCGGCAGACCACACGCGGCAGACCACACGCGGCAGACCACACGCAGCCTGCCTCATCGGCCACTGGACTGGCCTTCGACGGCCTGGTCGAGTTCGCCCACGAGCTCGACGAGCACGAACTGCCCCTGGCGTTCCGACGGCACTTGGACGAGGCAGCTCGCGAGACGGGGCTGTACGACGCAGCACTGCACCCACCGCACCTCGCCTCGCACCTCGCCTCGTCTCGCCTCGCCTCGCGCCTCACCTCCGCCGACGTCTGCCTCCGCCACCTGGCCACCGCCACGCCACCCTGCCACCGCCACTGAGCGCGACCCGGGCGGCCGGGGAAACTCACGCGGCCAGGCCGCCGGGAAATCGGCGGCCGGGAAATCACGTGACCAAGCGACCGGGGGCGCTCAGCGGAACAACGCGCTGTAGGCGTTGAGCGCGGGTTGGCCGCCCAGGTGGGCGTAGAGGACGTCGGAGTCGCGCGGGATTTCGCCGGTGGAGACCAGTTCCACCAGGCCCGCCAACGACTTGCCCTCGTACACCGGGTCGGTGATCATGCCCTCCAGGCGGGCGCCGAGCTTCATGGCGTCCACAGTGGACTCACCCGGCACGCCGTAGATGCCTTCGTGGAACCGGTCGTCGAGGATGACATCTTCGTCGGTCACCTTCACGCCCAGCAGGTCGGCCGTGTTCTTGGCGATGCGCGTGATCTGCGCACGGGTGTCGCACGGCTCGGCGGAGGCGTCGATGCCGATCACCCGCCGGCCGCTGCCCGCGAACCCGGCGACCATGCCCGCCTGCGTGCTGCCGGTCACCGAGCACACGACGATCGTGTCGAACCGCACCCCCAACTCGACCTCCTGCTGCTCGACCTCGGCCGCCCACCCGGCGAACCCGAGCCCGCCGAGCGGGTGGTCCGACGCGCCCGCCGGGATGGCGTACGGCTTGCCACCGGCCGCCCGCACGTCCTCGATCGCCTGCTCCCACGCGGGTTTCACGCCGATGCCGAAGCCCGCCTCGACCAACCGCACCTCGGCGCCCATCAGCCGGCTGAGCAGGATGTTGCCCACCCGGTCGTACACCGCGTCCGGCCAGTCGACCCAGCTCTCCTGCACCAGCACGCACTTCAGCCCGGCCCGCGCCGCCGCCGCGGCGACCTGGCGCGTGTGGTTGGACTGCACGCCACCGATCGACACCAACGTGTCGCAGCCCGTCGCCAACGCCTCCGCCACCAGGTACTCCAGCTTGCGGGTCTTGTTGCCGCCGTAGGCCAGCCCGGAGTTGCAGTCCTCCCGCTTGGCCCACACCCGCGCGCCGCCGAGGTGCCTGGTCAGCCGCTCCAACGGGTGCACCGGGGACGGGCCGAAGGTCAGCGGGAAACGCTCGAAATCGCCCAGCGCCATGTCAGTTCTCCTCAACCGGGAACAGGTCTGCCAACGTCGCCCAGTTCCGCTCGACCAGCCGTGCCGCGAGGTCGGCGTCGGCCGCGGCGAAGGCGGTGATGATCTCGTCGTGCATCGCCACCGAGTGGCGGCCGGTCGGCGCGGCGAACCGCAGCCGTTCCAGTCTGCGCACCAGGGGCGTGTAGCGCTCGATGGTGGCCGTGAGGGCGAAGTTGCCACCACTCCGCACGGCCACCGCGTGGAACTCGTCGTCGGCGGCGAGCGCGGCCGGCACGTCGCCGGAGGCCAGGGCGTGGGCGAACACCGTGTTCGCGGCACGCATCGCGTCCAGGTCCGCCTCGACCAGGCGTGGCGCGGCCAGCCGGGCGGCGAGCGCGTGCATGGCCTGGACGACGACGTGCGCATCCCGCACCGCCGCCGCGTCCAGCGGCGTGACCCGCGTGTAGCTGTGCGGCTTGCTCTCGACCAGGCCTTCGTCGGTCAGCCGCGCCAACGCCTCGCGCACCGGCGTCCGGGACAGCCCCAGCCGTTCGGCCAGCTCCACGTCCTTGATCGGCACGCCGGGCGCCAGGTCGCCGCCCAGGATCGCCTCGCGGATCGCGACCAACGCCTGGTCGCGGTACAAGGCGCGGCTAATATATTGCATACCGGCGCACTGTAGACGGTCACCGCCAAGATCACCAGAAGTCGTGCGACCACCGGCAAGACCGGCCAGCGGGTGTAGCGCACTGCGGGTTGGAGCCGACGGGGTAGGGCGGAAGGCGGGTGGAGCGGACGGCGGCCCGTTGGGCCGGGGCTCAAGGGCTATCCGACCGGTCGGGTCGCGTCGGCGTAGTGCGAGTTCACCGCGGGCTGGCCGGTGTAGTTGGGGCCGGCCTGGTCGTCCGCGCCGAGGTAGTGGAACGGGAGGTCGACCTGCCTGCGCCCGACGCACCTGACGCGGCGTCGTCGCGAGTCGTAGTCGAACCCCGCCGCCCGCAGCGGCCCGGTCAGCCGGCGGCCCCACGGACGACCCTCCGCCGACACGACCGCGGCGAGGTCGAGGTTCGCCACCAGGACGCCGTCCGCCGTCAGCCAGGACGCCGCACGGGCGAGGACGCCGAGCTTGTCGCCGACGTAGTGCAGGCCGTGGACGCAGGTCACCAGGTCGAAGGAACGTCGCGGGACGAAGGACTCCACCGGGCCCGTGACGAACTCCACCCCCGCATGCGGTGGTCCGGCGAAGAAGTCGACGAGGTCGACACCGGTGATCCGCAGCCCCGGGTCGTCCACCAGCCGGGCGCATTCCAGCAGTGCCGTGCCGGTGCCGCAGCACAGGTCGAGCCAGTGGAACGGCTCGCCGCCCCGCGCCAACCGGTCGGTGATCAGGTCGACGACGTCGATGCCGAGTTCGCGGCCGTAGCCGTTGGAACCGGTGAGCCCGCGTTCCCGGTTCATGGCGCGGTTCGCCACGACCGACGACCTCTCCAGCGACTCGTTGTCCAGCAACCGAACCATGGTTCAGCCTAGCCAACGCGCGGCGTGATCCGCACCACGCGCCTGTCACAACTCCCGACCACGCGGTGTCTTGTGACCGCCCCGGGAACGAAGGAGACACCATGGCGCAGCTCGAGACCGCGTGGACCGGCTGATGGCCGAGCACACCACCGACGCGGCGACCGCGGCGTTCGTCGCCCACCGCAACCTGCTCTTCACGGTCGCGTACGAGATGCTCGGCTCGGCCGCCGACGCCGAGGACGTCCTGCAAGAGGTCTGGCTGCGGTGGGTGGAGGTCGACCTGGCGCAGGTGCGCGACCAGCGCGCCTACCTGGTCCGGATCACGACCAGGCAGTCGCTCAACCGGCTGCGCACGATGCAGCGCCGGAAGGAGGCGTACATCGGCTCCTGGCTGCCCGAGCCCATGCTCACCGCACCGGACGTGGCCCAGGACGTCGAGCTCGCCGAGAGCGTGTCGATGGCGCTGATGCTCGTCCTGGAGACGCTGTCGCCGACCGAGCGCGCCGTCTTCGTGCTGCGCGAGGCCTTCGCCGTCGGCTACGACGAGATCGCCGCCGCCGTCGACAAGACCCCCGCGGCCGTCCGCCAGATCGCGCACCGCGCCCGCCGGCACGTCGACGCCCGCCGTCCTCGTGAGGCGGTCTCGCCGGACGAGGCACGGGCGACGCTGGAGTCGTTGCGGCGCGCGCTCGAAGCCGAGGACGTGCAGGGCCTCCTCGCCGTGCTGGCCCCTGACGTCGTGCTGGTCAGCGACGGCGGCGGCGTCAAGCGGGCCGTGCCGCGGCCGGTCACCGGCGCCGACCGGGTGATCCGGATGGTCCTCGGCGGCCTGGGGCGGCTCGAGAGCACGTTCACCGGCGATCCCGTGGTGGTCAACGGGAACCCGGCGCTCGTCGTGCGCTTCGACGGCGAGATCGACGGCGTCATGGCGATCCGGGTCGAGAACGCCCGCATCACCGGCCTCTACTACGTCCGCAACCCGGAGAAGCTGACCCGGGTCGGGGCCGAGACCGCGCTCACCCTGCGGTGAGCGCCGACGGGTCAATGGGAGGTGTCGCGGCGCGAACGGTCAGCGAGGGGTGAGCACGCAGAACTCGTTGCCCTCCGGGTCGGCCAGCACGACCCACGGCACGTCGAGCTGCCCCACGTCCACCCGCACCGCGCCCCACGCCTCCAGCCGGGCCACCTCGGTCGGCAGGTCGCCGTCCGCGAACGGCGCGAGGTCGAGGTGCAGCCGGTTCTTCACCAGCTTCGGCTCGGCCACCCGCACGAACTCCAGCGACGGTCCGGCCTCCTGCGTCAACGACGCGAAGTCGGCCGCCGCGCGCGTCACGGGCAGCCCGGTCGGACCGGCCCAGAACGCGGCCAGCGCGGGCGGGTCGGACGCGTCCACCACGACCGCCGCCACCGGACCGGTGTGCGCGTACTCGTCACGCTGCTCCAGCACGCAGAACTCGTTGCCCTCCGGGTCCGCCAGGACCACCCACGGCACGTCGCCCTGGCCGATGTCGATCGGCTTCGCGCCCAGCCCGACGGCCCGCGCCACGATCGCCGCCTGGTCCTCCGGCGACGTCGACGCCAGGTCGAGGTGCACCCGGTTCTTCACCTCCTTCACGTCCGGCACGAGCCCGAACACCAGCTCCTGCCCGGCGCTGAGCGCCACGTCGACCTCGTCGTCGCTCTCACCGGTGATCGGTCGACCGAGCAGCGCCGACCAGAACCGGCCGAGCGCGGCGGGATCGGCCGAATCGACCACCACATCGCACCACCTCGTCGCCATGGTCCGAAGGTAACGTCTGCGCAATGGCTCAGCTGGTTCTCGGTCCGGTGCTGCGGCACGTCGACCTCTCCTCGGCCACGGTGTGGGTCGAGACCGACGCGGCCTGCGAGGTCGCCATCGCCGGCCACCGCGCCGAAACGTTCCAGGTCGGCGAGCAGCACTTCGCCCTGGTGGTGGTCGAAGGGCTGGAGCCGGGCACGACCACGCCCTACGACGTGCGGCTGGACGGTGACGTGGTCTGGCCGCCGCCGGACTCGCCGTTCCCGGCCCCGAGCATCCGCACCACGCCGGTGCGGCGGCTGCTGTTCGGGTCGTGCCGCGCGGCCAAGGGCGAGGGCACGCCGGACAAGCTCGGACCGGACGCGCTGGACGCGTACGCGTTGCGGATGAAGGACGAGCCGCAGGAGCGGTGGCCGGAGGCGCTGGTGCTGCTCGGCGACCAGGTCTACGCCGACGAGCCGACGCCGCGGGTCAAGCGGTGGCTGGCCGAGCGCAGACCGGAGCCGGCGGGCGAGGTGGTGTCGTTCCGCGAGTACGCCGAGCTGTACCACGAGTCGTGGGCCGATCCCGAGATCCGCTGGCTGATGTCCGTCGTGCCGACGTCGATGATCTTCGACGACCACGACGTGCGCGACGATTGGAACACCTCGCACACGTGGCGCGAGCAGATGGCGACCAAGCGCTGGTGGCCGGAGCGCATCCGGGCGGGGCTCGCGTCGTACTGGGTCTACCAGCACCTGGGCAACCTCAGCCCGGACGAGTTGGCGACCGACGAGCTGTACGCCAAGGTGCGGTCCACCGGTGGTGACGTGCAGGAGTTGCTGGAGGACTTCGCCGAGCGGGCGGACCGGGAGGTCGACGGCGGCAAGTCGACGCGGTGGAGCTACCGGCGCGACTTCGGCCGGGTGCGGCTGCTGGTGATCGACACGCGCAGCGGGCGCATCCTGGCCGGGCCGCGGCGGCTGATGGTGGGCGACGGGGAGTTCGCCTGGATCGAGGAGAACGCGCGGGGCGACTTCGACCACCTGCTGGTCGGCTCGTCGCTGCCGTGGCTGATGCCGCACGCGTTGAGCCACTTCCAGTCGTTGAACGAGCGGATGGCCGGTCTGCCGGGGTGGCGGGGCCGGGTGGGCGAGAAGGTGCGGCAGGTCGCGGACCTGGAGCACTGGCCCGCGTTCCGGGCGTCGTTCGAGCGGATGGCCCGGCTGCTGGAGCGGATCTCGGGGGGCGAGGGCGCGCCGGGCACGGTGTGCGTGCTGTCGGGTGACGTGCACCACAGCTACGCGGCGCGGGCGACGTTCGCCTCGTCGGCCGGGGCGGCGGGGTCGGTGAGGGCGAAGGTGTACCAGCTCGTGTGCTCGCCGGTGCACAACGAGCCGCCGTGGGTGTTCCGGCCCGCGTTCCGGTTGTCGTGGTCGAAGCCGATCGCGCGCGTGCTGCGGTGGTGGGCCGACCGGCGCGGCATCTCGCCGGACCCGGTGGCGTGGCAGAAGCTCAGCGGACCGCACTTCGGCAACTCGGTGGGCGTGCTGGAGATCGACGGTCGTGCGGCGCGCTTCCGTCTGGAGACGGCGACGGATGAGGGGTTGGAGGAAGTCACCGCGCTGACGCTCTGACCCCGGGTGCGAGCGCGCTCGAGAACGGCGGGTCCGCCGCCGACGGGTGGGTGCCGGCGGCGGACTCGCGGCTACTTGGTGGCCAGCCTCAACAAGGCCCACAGCTGCGCGATCGCGTCGTGGTCGCCGGTCGTCGGCGGCAGGTCGCGGTCCGGGATGCGGCCCCACAGCCAGCGGTACACCTGCATCGGCGGGCCGGTGACCTCGCCGTTGGCCGCGGCCGCCTCCTCCTCGGTCACGATCCTCGCCACCGCCGGGTCGGGGCCCGTGGTGGCCAGCCACACCTTGTCGCCCGTGCGGATCGCCACGGTTCCCTTGCGGGTGCCGCGCACGCCGAGGATGTCCAGCCGGTGACCCAGCCAGAGCGTGAGGATCTCGTCCACGCCGTCCTCGGCCACGTCGTCGTCCACCGGGTCGATCGGCAACCCCGCCGCCGCCTGCACGTCCATCCGGTGCACGGTCGACTCGTGCGCCAGCCGCCGTGCCCAGAAGTTGTGGTTGCGCTCGGCGGGCCACCACGTCTCGCACGGGTCGTCCGGCTCGTGCGGCCGCAACGCGCGCACGAGGGGCCGCACGCCCGCGCGCACGTACTCCGGCAACTCCTGCCCCGGCTCGGGGTCCTGTTGCCACACCAGGGGTTGGCTGCCTTCCCTCAGCCACGTCGCCACCATCCGGTACGTGCTGCCCACGTGTCGCGCGGTCTCCCCGAGGTTGAGCCCGGGGCACGCGGGCACCTGGCGTTCCGGGCGCTGTCCCTCGGCCGACGCCGCCAGGCGCTCGGCTTCGGCCTCCACTACGTCGATCAGGCGGTCGTAGGCGACCAGTCCCCTGCTCACAGTCCGTCCTCGTACATGATCTCGTCGACCAGCTCGGTGAACTGCGCCGCTTGGCGCACCAGGTCGTCGGCTGCGCGCTGGGTGACCTGCCTCGTGATGCCCGCCAGCACGGCCGCGCGCGTCGCCGAGCACTCGGCGAAGAACGCGGCCCACTCGCGCAACTCCGGCGCGAGGGAGGGCAGCAGGACCCACACGCTGGTCGGTTTGGCCCGGCCCCGGTGGGGTCGGCCCCTGGCCGCCAGCACGGCCGCCGCCGCCCTCATCGCGGCCAGGTAGGCCGTGGCGAAGCGGGTGGGCGGGTTCGGGTCGCGTTCGGCCTCGGCCAGGCACTCGCGGGCCTGTCCGAGCAGGGTCACCGCCGACGCCGGTGGTAGCGGGAGGGGAATGCGGCGGGGGAAGGTCTGAGTCATCTCGCGGCCTCCTCGCGGCGTCGGGACAGCGACGACCGCCGCGGGGAGACGGCGGCACTTGGTGGTGGGGCGCTTCCCCCGCCCCACCACCAAGGCATTGCTCGAACAAACGTTCGAGCCAGACCAGACTATCCTGCCGGCCCGGAACTCCTCAAGCCGACCGCCCGTGGTCTCATGAACAGGTGAGCGCACTCGACCACCCCGGCATCCGCAAGGTGGCCGCCGCACTGTCCGAGGCGGGCCATCATGAAGCGGCGAACGGGATCCGCGTGTTGGCCGACGCCGTCCGCACCGCCGCCGCGGCGGCCGAGGCGGTGGGCGTGCCGGTCGGCGCGATCGCCAACAGCCTGATCTTCGCCGCGGTCCGCGACGGCGTCGCCACGCCGTTGCTCGTGCTCACCTCCGGCGCGCACCGCGCGGACACCGCGAAGCTCGCCGTGCTGGCGGGCGTGGACGCGATCGAACGGGCCACGCCCGCGTTCGTGCGCGAGCACACCGGGCAGGTGATCGGCGGCGTCTCCCCGGTGGGGCACCCGGCGCCGATCCGCACGTTCGTGGACGTCGCGCTGGAGCAGTACGAGGTGGTGTGGGCAGCGGCCGGGCACCCGCACGCGGTGTACCCGACGACGTACGCGGGCCTGCTCGACCTGACCGGTGGCACGTCCGCCGAGGTCGCGCAGTGACCGCCGCGCCGTCCCAGCGGGTCGTCGCGCTGTCCGCGCGGGAGTTGAACGTCCGGCTGGACGAGGCGCTCGCGCTCTACGTCAGCGCGATGGAGTACCCGCCCGGCACGGCCGAGCAGCGCGCACCCATGTGGTTGGCGCACATGCTGCGCGACGGGTGGCGGTGCGTGGTGGCGCTGGGCGAGCAGGACGAGCTGATCGGGATCGGGTACGGGTACCGGGGCTCGGTCGGCCAGTGGTGGCACGAGCAGGTGCGGCACGGGTTGACGCTGGTGTCCGGGCCGAGGGCGGTCGAGGAGTGGATGCACGACTACTTCGAGCTGACCGAGCTGCACGTGCTGCCGCGGGCGCAGGGGCGAGGGGTCGGCGAGCAGTTGCTGCGGAACCTGGTGGACGGTGTGCCCAGCTCGCGGGTGCTGTTGTCGACGCCGGAAGGGCCCAGCAAGGCGTGGCGGTTGTACCGGCGGGTGGGGTTCGTGGACGTGCTGCGGCACTACCAGTTCACCGGCGATCCGCGGCCGTTTGCGGTGTTGGGGCGGGTTTTGCCGCTCGGGTGAAGCTGCTCGGGTGAGGGTGAAGCTTCAAAGATTGAAAGAGTCCTCGCCGGACGGGCAGATCAGCAGGATGACGGCCGGTGGGTGGGGATGTGCCGGGTCCGTTGTCGGTCCGGGTTTCGTGTCATCCCACCGACCTCCCTACGGGCTACCACACGTGTCAAGGGGGGCGGCATAGGTGAACGCCGACAGGTATCGGTGAGACAGCGCCCCCCTTGACACGCGCGGTAGGGCGGAGCCAGGTCGGCGGGATGACACGAAGCCCTCCCATTGGGAGGGCGAAGGCGTGCCAGTGGACGAGGTGAGGGCCGGGGGTTGGCTAGAAGGGGGAGACGAAGCCGGAGGCTTGGAGGTACTTGCCGGCGTTCAGGCCTTCGATCTTGCGCAGCTTCGAGTAGACGACGCGTTCGCCGAAGTTGCCCTCGACGGTGCGGACGTGGGTGGCCTTGCGGCCCGTCCGGTCGTACTTGACTTCTACGACGAGGCCCACGTGGGCGTGCATGTCCGGGTAGTTGCCGTAGACGACGGCGTCGCCGGGTGCCACGTCGCGCTCGGAGATGTCCTTCCACCGGCCGTTGGCCTTGCCCCACTTCTGCCAGTAGGTCGCCCAGTGGCCCTGGTCCAGGACGGAGGCGCCGGGTGCCGGGCGCATCGACGGCCTGTCCGGCACGCCGGCGGTGGTCCAGGCCCAGTTCACGAAGACGCCGCACCACTCGGCCGGGCGAAGCACGCCCTGGCCCGCCACCTGGTACTGCGGCGGGTAGTAGTTGCCGTTGCCCTCGCGTTGGCCGACCTGGCGCAGGGCGTGGTCGACGATCTCCTGCCTGATGCGCCACTCGGCCTGGTCGCCCAGCGGTTGGGCTTGGCCGAGTGCGGGCGACCCGGCGACCAGCAGCGCGCCGGCCAGTACCACGCCGAGTGCGGCACGCATCGCACGTCCGGTCATCAGGTCGTCCCCCTCGGTCGTTCCGCCCACGACATCAAACACCTGATCCGGTGACCTCGGCGTGAGGCCGAGGTCACCGGGTCGGATCAGAGTTCCGTGAGCCGCTCACGAAGAGTGTCCAACCCCATGGCCCCCATCTCCAAGGCCTGCCGGTGGAACGTCTTCAGGTCGAACGCGTCACCGTGCCGGGCGCGGGCGTCGTCGCGGGCCGCCAGCCACAGCCGCTCGCCCAGCTTGTACGACGGGGCCTGGCCCGGCCAGCCCAGGTAGCGGTCGATCTCGTCGCGCACGTGCGCCGGGTCGGTGATGGTGCGGGTGAGCATGAACTCCAGGCCGAGGTCCGGGGTCCACCGCTCGCCCTCGTGGAAGCCGGTGCCCTTGGGGATCTCCAGCTCCAGGTGCATGCCGATGTCGATGATCACGCGGGCCGCGCGGAACAGGTGCGCGTCGAGCATGCCGAGCAGGTCGCCGTCGTCCTCCAGGTAGCCGAGCTCGCGCATCAGCCGCTCCGCGTACAGCGCCCAGCCCTCGCCGTGGCCCGACACCCAGCACAGGAGGCTCTGGAACTCGTTCAGCTTCCCCGCCTGGTAGACGGCCGTGGCGACCTGGAGGTGGTGGCCGGGCACGCCCTCGTGGTAGACGGTCGTGACCTCGCGCCAGGTGGAGAACGTCTCCTTGTCGTCCGGCACGGACCACCACATGCGGCCGGGACGGGAGAAGTCCGGCGTGGGGCCGCTGTAGTACGCGCCGACACCGCCGCCGGGCGGCGCGATGCGGCACTCCAGCTTCATCAGCTCGTCCGGCAGGTCGAAGTGCACGCCGCGCACGTCCTGCAACGCCTTGTCCGACAGCTCCTGCATCCACGACCGCAGGCCGTCCTTGCCGTGCACCAGGTAGCGGGAATCGGCGTCCAGCGCGGCGGCGGCCTCGGCGAGGGTGGCGCCCGGCTTGATCCGGTTCGCGACCTGCTTCATCTCGGTCTCGAGGCGGGTGAACTCCTCCCAGCCCCACTCGTAGGCCTCGGCCAGGTCGAGACGGGAGCCGGTGAAGTAGCGGGACTGGAGCCGGTAGACGTCCTCGCCGACGGCGTCCTTCTTCGGCGCCTTGGGCGCGAGGTCGTCGCGCAGGAACGCGGCCAGGTCGCCGTAGGACTCCGCGGCGGCCTTCGCGCCGGCTTCGAGCTCGGTGCGCAGCGCGCCGTCCGCGGGGGCGTCGGCGATCAGGGTGGCGAAGAACGACTTGCCACCGGTGCGGCCCGCCCAGGTGTCGCACTGCTCGGCGACCTTGCTGACCTGCCGCAACGCCGAGACGTGGCCCTTGTCGGCGGCGTAGGCCAGTCCCGCGCGCAGGTTCGCCACGGCCTCCGGCACGGCGGTGAGCCGCTTGGCGATCACGGCCCAGTCGTCGGCGGTCTCGGTGGGCATCTGGTCGAACACCTCGCGCAGCGACTGCACGGGGCTCGCGATGACGTTGAGGTGGCCCTCCATCTGCCCGGCCTCGTAGAGCTCGACGTCGAGGCCGACCCGCTCCAGGAACACGGCCTTCGCGTCCGCCTCGGACTTGTCGGCGGGCTCGGCGGCGGTGATCGCGGCGAGCGCGTTGCGCGACAGCTCGTTGCGGGCGGCGTGCCCCTCCGGCGAGTAGTCGGTGAGCCGGTCGTCGTGGCCGGGCTTGCCGATGAACGTCGCGGTCAACGGGTCCGCGGCCGCGTAATCGGCTACGAACTGGTTGCTGATGCCGTGCACGCCGGCGGAGGAGGTTGACATGCGCCGCACGTTACCTCCGGGCCGTGTCCCTCCAACAGGTAATTAGCCACGCTCACGATCGTGTGTCGTCGGTCAACTTTTGACCGTGGCCGGCAGGATGGCCGGGTGCCCAGGGCCTCCGCGCTCCTCCTGCCGGTTCTCCTCCTCGCGCTGTTCGCGCTGACGGGGTGCGTGCGGCTGCACGCCGCCATGGCGTTGTCCACCGACGACCGCGTGTCCGGCGAGATCATCGCCGCCACACCGCCGACCAAGGACAACGACCCCGGCCCGCAGTTGAAGGTGCCGAACGAGCTGGCCAGCCGCGTCAGCACCAAGCCGTACAAGGTGGACGACTACGTCGGCACGCAGCTGTCGTTCAACGGGCTGTCGTTCGACGAGGTTCGGGCGCTGTCGGTGGCGACGAGCGCGTCGTCGAGCCGCTACCAGCTGACGTTCCGGCGGTCCGGCGACCTGGTCACGCTGTCGGGGTCGGTCGACTTGACGCAGGTGCCGCCGGAGCGCGCCGACATCCAGGTGAAGATCAGCTTTCCGGGTGAAATCATCGACACGAACGGGCGAGAGGAGGACAACGCGACCATCGCGTGGTCCCCGAAGCCCGGCCAGGCCTCGATGTTGAGCGCGACGGTCCGCTACGCCGGCGCCAACTCGGTGTCGTACGTCGGCTGGACCATGCTGGTGGCCGGATTGACCGGTGGTGCGGCGCTCATCGTGCTGATCCTCGCGATCGTCGCCCACCGCCGCCACCAAGTCGCCTAACCGCAGATCCGGTTCCGGTGACGGCCCCGCCAGGTCGCCTGAGCCCGAGGTCGGGGGTCGGCATCCGACCTTCGGTTACGCCCGACGTTGCCCGAGGCCGTCACCGGTTACACACCGCGACCTCGCCCGCGACGCCGGAGGCGGCGCAATCCTACAGAGCGCGGGCTGGGACAAGGCCCAGGCGGCTGACGATCTCCCGGGTCGCCTTCGACCGGTTGAAGGTGTAGAAGTGCAGGCACGGGACGCCCTCGGCGAGCAGCCGCTCCCCCACCTCGGTCACCAGGTCGATGCCGGCCGCGCGGAAGCCCGCCGGGTCGTCGGCGTACGGGTCGAGGCGGCGCGCCACCGAGTCCGGCACGGGCGCGCCCGACAGCTCCACCGTCTTGGCCAGCGTCCGCGGCGTCGTCAACGGCATGACGCCGGGGATCAGCACGGTGTCGCAGCCGCGTGCGGCGACCCGGTCGCGCAGGCGCAGGAAGTCCTCCGGCTCGAAGAACAGCTGCGCGATGGCGAAGTCGGCGCCGGCGCGCAGCTTGCGCACCAGGTACTCGGTGTCGGAGTCCAGGTCGGTCGACCGGGGGTGGCCGTAGGGCGAGGCCGCCACGCCGACGCAGAAGTCGCCCAGCTCACGGCACAGCCGGACGAGCTCCTCGGCGTAGGTCAGGCCCTCCGGGTGCGCCACCCACTCGCCGTTCGGATCGCCGGGGGGATCGCCGCGCACGGCGAGGATGTTGCGCACGCCGACGGCCGCGTACCAGCCGATGACGTTGCGCAGCTCGGCCACCGAGTGGTCGACCAGCGTGAGGTGCGCCATCGGCAGCAGGGTCGTCTCCTGCGCCACCCGGCTGGTGGTGCGGATCGTCCGGTCGCGCTGCGAGCCGCCCGCGCCGTAGGTGATGGACACGAAAGCCGGGTCGAACGCTTCCAGCTCGCGGATCGCCCGCCAGAGGATGGTCTCCTCGTTCGCGTCGCGCGGGGGGAAGAACTCGACGGAGAACACAGGGGTTCCCCTGTGCAGGCGTTCGACCACCGACGTCATGCCGCACAGCCTAGAGGTTCGCCCGAGGCGTGGAAGCAGGCTGTCACTGGATGGGACGAGCCCCCCGGTTGGGCACCCCGAAGTCGCAGAGGTGACCATAGACGGGTGCCGCCCCACCCGTTGGACCTCGAACTGCCCAAGCACGTCGACGAAGCGCTGGCCGCTTATCTGGCCGACCGCCGGGCACTGGGTGCGCGCATGGAGGAGAACTTCACGAGCGCGGTCGACGCGCTGGCCGACTTCGTCCTCGGCGGCGGCAAGCGGATCCGGCCCACGTTCGCCTGGTGGGGCTGGCGGGCGGCGGGCGGCGACCCGGAGGGCGAGCTGGCCGAGGCCGTGCTCACGGCGGTCAGCTCTCTGGAGCTGATCCAGGCCTGCGCGCTGGTGCACGACGACCTGATGGACGCCTCCGAGACCCGCCGCGGCATGCCGACCGTGCACGTCCGGTTCGCCCGCAAGCACCGCGACGAGGGCTGGCTCGGCGAGCCCGAGCGGTTCGGGCTGGCCGCGTCCGTGCTGATCGGGGACGTGGCGCTGGCCTGGGCGGACGACATGCTGTTCGCCGCGGGTCTGCCGACCGACGCGTTGCAGCGGCTGAGCCTGCCGTGGCGGGACATGCGCACCGAGATGCTGGCCGGCCAGTACCTCGACGTGCTCACGCAGGCGCGCGGCGACAGCTCGCCGGACGCGGCGCTGCGCATCGACCGGCTCAAGACCGCCGCCTACACCGTGGAACGGCCGCTGCACATGGGCGCGGCGATCGGCGGGGCGTCGCCGGAGCTGGTGGACGGCCTGCGCTCGTTCGGCACGGACATCGGCGTGGCGTTCCAGCTGCGCGACGACCTGCTCGGCGTGTTCGGCGACCCGGCGGTCACCGGCAAGCCCGCGGGCGACGACCTGCGCGAGGGCAAGCGGACGCTGCTGGTCGCGCTGGGCATGGAGTTCGGCGCGGACGTGCTGCACGAGGCGCTGGGCAAGCCCGACCTGGACGTGGCCACGGTGGACGAGGTGCGCGCGCGGCTGCGCGAGGTCGGCGCGGTGGACGCCGTCGAGGAGCGGATCGCCGAGCTGACCGGGTCCGCGCTGCGGGCCCTGGACCGGTCGCCGATCGCCGAACCGGCCGGTGCGCGGTTGGCGGAGCTCGCGATCAGCGCCACCAAGAGGACCTCCTGACGATGCGCACGGTCACCGGCCGCACGGACCACGTCGTCGTGGTCGGCGCGGGGCTGGCGGGGCTGTCCGCCGCGTTGCACCTGCTCGGCGCCGGTCGCCGGGTCACCGTGGTCGAGCGCGACGCCGTGCCCGGCGGCCGGGCGGGCCGGCTGGACCTGGGCGGCTACCGGTTCGACACCGGGCCGACCGTGCTGACCATGCCGGAGCTGGTGGACGAGGCGCTGAACGCGGTCGGCGACTCGCTGGCCGACCGGCTGGACCTGCGGCCACTGCACCCCGCCTACCGGGCCCGCTTCGCCGACGGCAGCACGCTGGACGTGCACTCCGACGGCGAGGCGATGGAGGCGGAGGTGCGCCGGTTCGCCGGTCCGCGCGAGGCCGCGGGGTACCGGGCGCTGCGCCGCTGGCTGACCGAGCTGTACCGGGTGGAGCGCGAGCAGTTCATCGGTGCGAACTTCGACTCGCCGTTGTCCCTGCTCACGCCCCAGTTGGCGAGGTTGGCCGCGGTGCGCGGGTTCGCCAGGCTCGGGCCGTCGGTAGCGCGGTTCCTGCACGACGAGCGGTTGCAGCGGGTGTTCTCGTTCCAGTCGCTGTACGCGGGCGTGGCGCCGCGCAAGGCCCTCGCCGCGTACGCCGTCATCGCCTACATGGACACCATCGCGGGCGTGCACTACCCCGAGGGCGGGATGCGGGCGTTGCCGGACGCGTTGGCGGCGGCGGCCCGGGACGCGGGCGCGGACCTGCGGTTCCAGACGCCGGTGGCGTGGCTGGAGCGCATCGGCGGCCGGGTCACCGCGGTGCGCACCACGCACGGCGAGCGCATCCCGTGCGACGCGGTCGTGCTCACGCCGGACCTGCCCATGGCGTACCGCCTGCTCGGCCACCGGCCGCGCCGCCCCGTGCCGATCACGTGGTCGCCGTCGGCGGTCGTGCTGCACGCGGGCGTGGACCGGACGTGGCCGGAGCTGGCGCACCACACGCTGTTCTTCGGCCGGGAGTGGGACCGGACGTTCGACGAGCTGACCCGCCGGGGCACGTTGATGAGCGACCCGTCGTTGCTGGTCACGGCGCCGCCCGGGCAGGGGATGTTCGTGCTGGCGCCCGCGCCGAACCTGCGCGTCGGCCCGGTCGACTGGGACCGCGTCGGCCCGGCCTACCGCGACGAGCTGGTCGGCGTGCTGGAGGCGCGCGGGCTCACCGGGTTCGGCGACGCGATCGAGGTCGAGCACCTGGTCACGCCGGCGGACTGGGAGGCGATGGGTCTGGCCGCGGGCACCCCGTTCTCGGCCGCGCACACGTTCGCCCAGACCGGGCCGTTCCGGCCACGCAACCTCGTGCTGGACAACGCGGTGCTGGCCGGGTGCGGCACCACGCCGGGCGTCGGCGTGCCGCCGGTGCTGATCTCCGGCAAGCTGGCCGCCCAGCGGATCACGGGGTCGGTGGGCGCGAGGTCGCGGCGGCCCGCGCAGGCGCGGCGGGCGCACCGGACCACGCGCGGGTGACGAGGCTGTCACGTGCGACGATGTCGGCACGATGGCCGCGACCACGTCCTTGCCCCGATCGAGCGCCGCACCTGTCGAGCCGGTGCGGTCGTCGGCTACCCGGGTGGCGGAGCGGCGGTGACCGACCTGGCCGCGGCGTACGCCCGTTGCCGCGAGCTGAACGCCCGGCACGGCCGCACGTTCTTCCTCGCCACCCGCCTGCTCACGCCCGCGCAGCGGCCCGCCGTGCACGCCCTGTACGGCTTCGCGCGGTGGGCGGACGAGATCGTGGACAGCGGTGAGTCGACCGATCCGGCCGGTGACCTCGAACTGCTGGCCGCCCAGCTGGCCGACGAGCTGGCGGGACGTCGGACCGGTCACCCCGTGCTCGTCGCGCTGGTGGACACCGTGCGCCGATACTCCATCGACCCGGAGCTGTTCACCGCGTTCCTGACGTCGATGCGGATGGACCTGACCGTCACGTCCTACCCGGACTTCCCGGCGTTGGAGCGCTACATGCACGGCTCGGCGGCGGTGATCGGGCTGCAGCTGCTGCCGGTGTTCGGGACGGTCGTGCCGCGCGCGGAGGCCGAGCCGCCCGCCGCCGCGATGGGCCGCGCGTTCCAGCTGACGAACTTCCTGCGCGACGTCGGCGAAGACCTCGACCGGGGCCGGCTGTACCTGCCGCGGGACGTGCTGGCGGCGTACGGCGTCGACCGGGAGCTGCTGGTGTGGTGCCGGCGGACGGGGAGGGCCGACCAGCGGGTGCGGCGGGTGACGCAGCACTTGGTCTCACGCACGTTGGCGGAGTACCGGGAGGCCGAGGCGGGTGTGCCGATGCTGCGGCCCGTGTCGCGGCCGTGCGTGCGGACCGCGCTCACCCTGTACCGGGAAATCCTGGACGAGATCGCGGCGGCCGACTACCAGGTGCTGGACCGGCGGGTGGTGGTGCCGAACCGGCGACGGCTGGCGGTGGCCGTGCCCGGGTTCGCGCGGGCGCTCCTGGCGAGGCTCACCGGGCACTAGAACACGACGTCCGGGCGGCCTGGGTGGCCGCCCGGACGTGGTCGGTCGTCTGGGGTGGTGCGGTGCTCGTCAGAAAGCCAAGGCCTGTGCCCGGCGCTTCACCTCACGGCCGCGGTCGCCGCGCAACGCCTCGACGGGCGTGCCGGGCAGGGTCTCGTCCTCGGTGAACAGCCACCGGAGGATCTCTTCGGTCGAGAAGCCGGAGTCCCGCAGCACCGTGATGGTGCCGGGCAGGCCCTTCACCACGCCTCCGGCGGCGAGGAACTGCGCGGGGACGACGAGGACGCCGTTGCGCCGCTCGGCGATCAGCTGACCGTCGCGCAGCAACTGGTGGACTCGGTTGATGGGCAGGTCAAGACGCTCGGCGACCTCGGGGAGGGGCAGGACCTCCAGGTCGGGAGCCAGCACATCCGCAGCGGCAGGAATCGCACTCACGTGCGTCACGATGCCACAACGACGTGGACGACGCCCTGCGCCAACCGGGTGGTGGCGATACACCCGAGGGTCGGGTTGCGGCTACCCCCTGTTTCACCCGACTTTGACGCGGATCCCACAAGCGCGCGTGGGATGCTCCAGCGCACAGCACTCGGTCGGCACCACCCACCGTACGATCCACGGCTGTGGAAAGGTCGGCGACGAACGTGATCGGCGGGCTGCTCGAACAACGCTACCGGGTAGGCGCCCTGGTCGCGCGGGGCGGCATGTCCACCGTGTACCGAGGTGTGGACACGCGCTTGGAGCGGACCGTGGCCATCAAGGTCATGGATCCCCGGTTCTCCGCCGACCCGCAGTTCGTGGCGCGGTTCGAGCGCGAGGCGCGGGCCGCGGCGAAGTTGCACCACCCCGGCGTGGTGCAGGTGCACGACCAGGGCGTGGACGAGGACCGGGTGTACCTGGTCATGGAACTGGTCGACGGCGGCACGCTGCGCGACCTGCTCACCGCGCGCGGCAGGCTGGACGTGCCGCTGGCGCTCACCGTCATCGAGAAGATCCTCTCGCCGCTGGCCGCCGCCCACCGCGCCGACCTCGTGCACCGCGACGTGAAGCCGGAGAACGTGCTGATCGGGCCCGGCGGCACGGTGAAGGTCGCCGATTTCGGCCTGGTCCGCGCGGTATCCACGGTGGGCGTGACCAGCGACACCATGATCCTGGGCACAGTCGCCTACCTGTCACCCGAACAGGTCACCACCGGCACCACGGACGCGCGCAGCGACGTGTACTCGGCGGGCGTGCTGCTGTACGAGATGCTGACCGGCGCGCCGCCGTACGTGGGCGACAACGCCATCTCGGTGGCCTACCGGCATGTGAACGACGAGGTGCCGCCGGTGCCGGACGTGCCCGCCGAGGTGGCGGAGCTGGTGCGCCGGGCGACCCGCAAGGAGCCGTTCCTGCGGCCCGCGGACGCCGAGTCGTTCCTGTCCGAGGTGGAGACCGCGCGGGCGAAGCTCGGCATCGCCGCCGTGGACGTGCCGGTGCCCGTCGCGGCGACGGCCGCCGAAGAGGCCACGGAGCACGTGCCGGCGCCGGTGAGCCCGGCCGAGCAGACGTTGCGGGTGGAGCCGGTGCGGGTGGGCGCGGGCGCGCCGTTCGCCGAGCCGACCGTGCCGGTGCGCCGGCCGAACCCGCTCGTGCCGCCGGCGGGCGGTCCGCAGGGCACCAGGGCGATCTCCCGGGCCGAGCTGCTCGCGCCGCCCGAGCCCAAGCCCGTCGGGCCGACTCCCCCGGCCCGACCGCGTCCCAAGAGACCTCCGAAGAAGAAGACGCCCGAGCAGCTGTACGAGGAGATGCGGGCGCGCGGCAAGCGGCAGTTCATCACGTGGCTCAGCGTCGTCGTGGTGGCCGCGATCCTGATCGGCGTCACCGTCTGGTGGCTGGCCATCGGCCGGGTCGCGACCGTGCCGAACCTGGTCGGCCAGGACGAGACCGTCGCCACCGCGCTGCTGGACGAGGCGTCGCTGAAGAAGACGGTGCGCCGGGAGAACAGCGACACGGTGCCGAGCGGGCAGGTGATCAGCACCGACCCGCCCGCCGGGACCAAGGCCAACCAGGGCGACCTGGTGCGGCTCGTGGTGTCCGCGGGCAAGCCGGTGGTGCCGCAGGTCAACGGGGGCGTCGAGGTCGCCGCGGCCGAGCGGGAGATCACGTCGGTCGGGCTGAAAGCGCAGCTCGACCCCGCCGAGGACGAGTTCAGCGACCGCGTGCCCAAGGGCAAGGTCGTGACGTTGAAGCCGGCGCCGGGCACACCGGTGCCGATCGGCTCGACGGTGACGATCGTGCTGAGCAAGGGCTCGGAGCCCAAGCCGGTGCCGAGCGTCACGGGCAAGACGAAGGACGAGGCGTTCGCCGAGCTGAGCGCGGCCGGGTTCGAGCCGGTCGAAGGCCCGACGGAGTTCTCCGACAAGGTCGACGGCGGCAAGGTGATCCGCACCGACCCGCCGGCGGGCACGAACATGCCCCCGGGCAACCGGCGGGTGACGGTCGTGCTGTCCGCGGACACGGTGACCGTGCCGCAGGTCGAGGGCAAGACGGTCAAGGAAGCGAAGAAGATCCTGGAAGAGGCCGGCCTCAAGGTCGACGTCCAGTTCAACGACCGCGACCGGGCACGTGTGGTCAACCAGTCCGTGCGGGCCGGTGAGCGCGTCCCGAAGGACACCAGGATCACGATCATCGCTGTGTAGAACTGCGCCGCCTCCGGCGTCGCGGGCGAGGTCGCCTGGAAGTCGACCGTTCGCGCCCTGATTCTCCGACGATCGAAAAGCGTGATCGCCGGAGAATGAGGACGCGAACGATCGACGCGACCTCGCGTGGTGGTCGGGTATGGGCGAGCCCCGGAGCAGGAGCTGTAAGACGGCGGTGGCCCCCGACTCGCGGAGTCGGGGGCCACCGGGCGTTTCGGGTGCGTCGGTCTAGCTGCGGAGCATTTCCGCGACCAGGAAGGCCAGCTCCAGCGACTGCTGCGTGTTCAGGCGCGGGTCGCAGGCGGTCTCGTAGCGGCCGGCCAGGTCCAGGTCGGAGATCTCCTGCGCGCCGCCGAGGCACTCGGTGACGTCCTCGCCGGTCAGCTCGATGTGGATGCCGCCGGGGTGGGTGCCCAGGCGCCGGTGCACCTCGAAGAAGCCCTGCACCTCGTCGACGATCCGGTCGAAGTGCCGGGTCTTGTAGCCGGTGGACGCCTCGTGCGTGTTGCCGTGCATCGGGTCGCACTGCCAGATGACCTGGTGGCCGGAGGCGGTGACCTTCTCCACGATCGGGCCGAGCACGTCGCGCACCTTGCCGTTGCCCATGCGGCTGATCAGGGTCAGCCGGCCGGGCTGGTTGTGCGGGTCGAGCCGCTCGACGTACTCGACGGCCATCTCCGGCGTGGTCGACGGGCCGATCTTCAACCCGATCGGGTTGGACAGCAGCTCGGCGAACGCGATGTGCGCGCCGTCCAGCTGCCTGGTCCGCTCCCCGATCCACAGGAAGTGCGACGACAGGTCGTACAGCCGCGGCTGCTCACCGTTGGTGTCCAGGCGCAGCAACGCCCGCTCGTAGTCCAGCAGCAGCGCCTCGTGCGAGGCGAAGATCTCGGTGGTGTGCAGCGACGAGTCGTTCACGCCGCACGCCGACATGAACCGCAGGCCGCGGTCGATCTCGCCGGCCAGGGCCTCGTACCGCTCACCGGCGGGCGACTGGCGGACGAAGTCCTTGTTCCAGTCGTGCAGCCGGTGCAGGTCGGCCATGCCGGCGGTGGTCATGGCGCGCAGCAGGTTCATCGCCGCGCCCGCGTTGGCGTAGGCGCGGATCATCCTGGACGGGTCCGGCACGCGCGCCTCGGGCGTGGCGACCAGCGAGTTCACGATGTCGCCGCGGTAGGACGGCAGGCCCAGCGCGTCGATGTTCGACGAGCGCGGCTTGGCGTACTGGCCGGCGATGCGGCCGATCTTCACCACCGGCAGGCTCGCCCCGTAGGTGAGCACGACGGCCATCTGCAGCAGGGTCCGGACGTTCGCGCGGATGTGCGGCTCGGTGTTGTCCGCGAACGTCTCCGCGCAGTCGCCGCCCTGCAGCAGGAACGCCTCGCCGCGGGCGACCTCGGCCAGGTTGTCGCGCAGCCGGTCGATCTCGGCCGGCACGGTGATCGGTGGCACGCTCTCCAGCACGGCGCGCACCCGGCGCACCTGCTCGGCGTCCGGCCACTCCGGCTGCTGGGCGGCAGGCCGGCCCAGCGCGTCGTCGAGCCGGTCGCGCAGCTCGGGCGGGAGGGGCGGAAGCTCGGGAAGCGTGTCCACGGGCACGTCCACGGTCCAGTTCACACGTTAAAGATAGCTGTCCACATCGAGAGACGGACGCGGGTCCGACCTGTGCATTATGTGGACCATGTCGGACACCCGATCGGATGACAACACGGCGGCGAGGCTGCTGTCGACCGCGGTGGAGAACGTCCAGCGGGACTACCCGGCGCACTGGTCGCACGTCGTCACCGGTGACGGCGACCTGGTGCCGCAGCGCGTGCTGCACCCGATCTTCGCCGGGTCGTTCGACTGGCACTCGTGCGTGCATCAGACCTGGTTGGCGGTCCGGCTGCTGCGGCTGCGGCCCGGGATCGAGGGTGCGGCGAAGGCCCGCCGGGTGCTGGACTCGCTGATCACGGTGGAGCACGCGGAGGTCGAGGCGGCGTTCTTCGACGGACCGAGCGGCGGGTTCTGGGAGCGTCCCTACGGGTGGGGGTGGCTGCTCGTGCTCGACGCCGAGCTGCGCACCTGGGGCTCGCCGCTGGCGGCGGCGCTGCGGCCGTTGAGCGCGGTGCTGCGTGACCGGTATCTCGTCAAGGTGGCCGGCGCGCGGCTGCCCGTGCGGACCGGCACGCACGGCAACACGGCGTTCGCGACCGGGCTGGTGCTGGACGCGGCGCGCGCGGTCGGTGACGACGAGCTGGCCTCGGCGTGCGCGGAGGCGGCGTTGCGGTGGCACCGGGAGGACGTCGGGTACGGCGGGTTCGAGCCGGACGCGGCCGACTTCCTCTCGCCCGCCCTGACCGAGGCGGACCTCATGCGGCGCGTGCTGCCCGCCGACGAGTTCACCGCGTGGTTCGAGGCGTTCCTGCCGCACCTGGACGACTCGCGCTGGAAGGTGCTGCGCGAGCCCGTGCCGGTGGACGACCCGGCTGACCCGCACGGCTCGCACCTGGTCGGGCTGGCGCTGTCGCGGGCGTGGCAGTGGCAGGCCGTCGCGGACGCGCTGCCGCCGGGGCACCGGTACGCCGACCTGGCCCGCACGGCGGCCGGGGCGCACCGGGAGACCGGTCTGGGGCTGGTGTTCGGGCACGGCTACTACGCCGAGCACTGGCTGGGCACGTTCGCCGCCTACCTGGACGTCGGCGCGTTCACGGATCGGTGAGGGACGCGGCGGCGTCCCGGCACCGGCGCTCTTCCAGCGGCCGGCGCATCGCCGCGAACCGCTCGGCCGCCTCCAGGAACAACGCCGACGCCTGCGTGCGGTGCCCTTGGGCGCGCCGCAGCTCGGCGCGCACCTCCCACAGCGCCGCCGTCCACGGGCCGCCCTGCCAGAGGCCGCTGATCCGCTCCGCCTCCGCCAGGTGCGGCCCGGCGCGGCTCGGGCTGCCCGCGTTCGCGCACGCCGTCGCCGCGGCGATCCGGAAGCCGATCGAGCACGGGTCGCACACGTGCGGCGCCTCGGTGAGCCACCGTTCCGCCTCGCGGATCGCGCCGAGCGCGCCGCCGATGGTGCCCGCGGCGAGCACGCGGACCCCGTGCACCCGGATGACCAGGTGCGACGGTATGCGTGACGAGCGGGCCAGCGGCAGCGCCCGGTCGAGGTCGGCGCGGGCCGCCGCACGGTCGCCGCGCCGGGTCTCGGCCTCGGCCCGCCGTTCCAGCGCCAGGGACTGGGCGGACACGCAGCCCGCGCGTCCGGCCTCGGCCAGGGACTCGCCCAGCGTGTCCACCGCGTCGTCGAGGCGCCCGGACAGCAGCGCGAACTCGCCCAGCAGCAGGTGCGCCAACGCCCGGCCACCGGCCGAACCCGCCCGTGACGCGATGGCGAGCAGGTCGCGGCCGAACGACTCCGCGCCGTCGTGCCCCTCCGCCCCGTACAGGTAGAACTCCTGCAAGCACAGGTGGGCGTCGTAGACCTCGGGACGGGGCGGCTGCCGCACCGCGTCGGCGAACTCCTCCCGGAACAGCCGGTGCCACGTGCCGCGGGCGTGCGCGACGAGGGCGAGCAGGGTCGAGGCCTCGCCCAGCTCGTGCCCCAGGTCGGCGTCCAGCGCCAGCACCCGCGCCTGCCTGGCCAGCCGTTCGGCTTCGGCGAGGCGGCGCCGCCCGAACGCGACCAGGCCGTTGGCCAGCGCGACCGCCGCCCGCTGCGCCGGTGACGGCGGCTCGGCCGCGTCCTGGCTGAGCGCCGACTCGTACAGCGCGACGGTCTCCGCGTCCGGCCCGACCCCGATCCGCTCGCGCAGCGTGCGGCGCAGCCGGTCGAACTGGCGCAACGCCTCACCGCGGCGACCGGCGGCCAGGTGCCGGCGCATCACCGCGCGGTGCGCCTGCTCGTCGGTCTCGTCGAGTTCGAGCAGCCGTTCCCAGTCGCCTGCGGCCCTGAGCAACGCGACGTACCGGCCCTCGACCTTCTCGTGCGGCTCCGAGACCCAGCCCTCGTAGCGGTCGTCGACGAGCAGGCCACCGCGGTACTCGGCGGCGACGAGCGCGCACCGGTCGGGGTCCCCCGAGGCCAGCGCGGCGTCGGCGGCCCGCTCGAACCGGTCGAGGTCCACGTCGACGACACCACCTGGCCACAACGTCAGCAGCCGTCCCTCGCAGCGGACGGCGTCGGCACGTCCCAGCGCGCGCCGCGCGTAGTACACCGCCTTGCGCAGGTTCGCCCCGGCCGCGTCGGCGGGCAGGTCGGGCCACAGCCGGTCCATCACCTGCTCGCGGTGCAGCCTGTGGTCGGGCGCCACGGCCAGCAGCTTCACCACGTCGGCCGCGCGCCGGTTGCGCCACACGTCACCGGGGACGGGTCGGCCGTCGACGGTGACGGCGAACCTGCCCAGCACGCGCACCTGGCAGGTGGACGGCATGGCGGCACCCTACGTCCGGCCCGGCGGGACCGCCGTGGGAACGGTTTGGGAACGCCGCGAGGCCTAGCGTGTCCCGATCCACTCCGAGTCGGGAGGACACCCATGTTGTTCATGGACGTGCACAACCACCTGCCGGAAGGCGCTGGTCCCCAGGACGTGGCCGAGGCGCACGCCGCCGACCTCCGCACCCAGGAGCAGTACGGCGTCCAGTACCTCAACTACTGGGTCGACGAGCAGGACGGGAAGGTCTTCTGCCTGGTCGACGCGCCGGACGCGGAGACGGCGCACCGGGTCCACCGCGAGGCGCACGGCTTGGTGGCGGACGAGATCTACCCCGTGGTGCAGGGCTGAGAGAACGAGGAAGGTGATGGAGATGTACGTGCTGGCGTCGAAGAGCTTCACCGAACCGGAAGAGGTGCGGGAGTTCCCGCACGGTCACGTGGACCTGGTCACCGTCGGCGACACGACGGTCGGCAGAGCCGAGTTCGAGCCGGGCTGGCGGTGGACGCAGGACGTCAAGCCGATCGCGGGCACCGACACCTGCCAGGCTTCGCACACCGGCTACATCCTGTCCGGCCGGATGCACGTCGTCATGGACGACGGCGCGGAAGGCGACGCCGGACCGGGCGACGCGGTCGTGGTGGAGCCGGGGCACGACGCCTGGGTCGTCGGTGACGAGCCGTGCGTGATGGTCGACTTCACGGGTCTGCGCGACTACGCGAAGAAGTGAGGGGCCCGCGAAACCGAGAGCGCCCTCGGACGCGGAGTCCGAGGGCGCTCGTCGTCGTGTTGGATCGCCGCTGCTCCGCGGACGGCGGGCGGCTCAGCCGAAGAAGACCTCGGCCTCGGCGTAGCGGTGCACCGGAACGGTCTTCAGCTCCGCCGTCGCCTCCGCCAGCTTCACCCGGACGATCTCCGTGCCGCGCAGCGCGACCATGACGCCGAAGTCGCCCTCGGCGACCGCGTCCACCGCGTGCAGGCCGAACCGGGTGGCGAGCACGCGGTCGTAGGCGGTGGGGATGCCGCCGCGCTGGACGTGGCCCAGCACGACCGCGCGGGACTCCTTGCCGGTCCGCTCGGCGATCTCCTCGGCCAGCCAGGTGCCGACGCCGCCCAGCCGGACGTGGCCGAACGCGTCCTTCTCACCGGAGTGCAGCACCTCGGCGCCGCCCTCGGGCATCGCGCCCTCGGCGACCACGATGATCGGGGCGAACTGGCGCTCGAAGCGCCGCTCCACCCACTCGACCACCTTGTCGACGCTGAACTGCCGCTCCGGCACCAGGATCACGTTCGCGCCGCCGGCCAGGCCGGAGTGCAGCGCGATCCAGCCCGCGTGGCGGCCCATGACCTCGACCACCAGCGCGCGGTGGTGCGACTCGGCCGTCGTGCGCAGCCGGTCGATCGCCTCGGTGGCGATGTGCACGGCGGTGTCGAAGCCGAACGTGTAGTCGGTCGCACCCAGGTCGTTGTCGATGGTCTTCGGCACGCCCACGACGCCGATGCCGTCGTCGGTGAGCCGCTTCGCGACGCCGAGGGTGTCCTCGCCGCCGATCGCGATCAGCGCGTCGACCTTGTTCGCCGCGAGGGTCTCGCGGATCCGGTCGACACCGCCGTCGATCTTGTACGGGTTGGTGCGCGACGAGCCGAGGATGGTGCCGCCCCTGGTGAGGATGTCCTCGACGTCATCGAGCCCGATCGGCTTGGTCAGGTTCTCGACCGGACCCTGCCAACCGTTGCGGAACCCCAGGACGTCCCAGCCGTGGGCCTCGATGCCCTTGCGGACCACGCCGCGGATGACCGCGTTGAGGCCGGGGCAGTCGCCACCGCCGGTGAGCACACCAATGCGCATTTGCTTAGCCAATCTCTTCTCGTGGCGTTGGTCACCCAAGCCTGACACGCGCTGGATCGGTGCAGCAAGCGAGGGTCCACCTACCGGACCGTGAAACCCTTCCGCAAGCGCTCGCTCTCGATCACCTTCCAGCGCGCGAGGTTGTGCCGTGCGTCGGCCAGGGCGTCGTGTGCGTCCGCGGGCGCCGGCGGCAGGTGGGGTTTGCCCACGTCCTCCCAGCGTTGGCGCAGGTCGCGGGTGAACCGGGGCAGGCAGCGCGGCAAGGCCGGCATCGGGCCCCAGAGCTGCGCCAACGCCACGTGGTCGTAGGCGGCGAACCATGCCCAGAGCTCGATGTCGTCCCGGTTGGCCTTGGGCCCGCCGAGGAAGTCGAGGAGGTCGGCCCGGATCCGCTCGCGGCTGCGCCACGCCCGGTCGGCGGGCGACGGCAGCTGGTTGAGCACGTTGGCGCGCACCCACGGTCCGGCCTTGGCCGGGTCGAACTCGGTCGACACGGCGTAGAACTCGCGGCCTTCCTCGTCGACCACTCCGATGGAGACGAGGTCGATGGTGACCCCGTCCTCGATGAACTCACAGTCGTAGAAGAACCGCACCCCGCCAGCCTAGGGGTGCGGATCAGCCCGCCTTCGCCTCGGGCAGCCGATCGACCGCTTTCGCGGGCTTCTCGTCGCCCTGGCCCTCCTTGGCCTTGGCCGCGTACACGTCGACGTACTCCTGGCCGGACAGCTCCATCAGGGCGTACATGATCTCGTCGGTGATGGACCGCAGCACGAACCGGTCGCCGGACAGGCCCTCGTAGCGGGAGAAGTCCAACGGCTTGCCGATCTTGATCCGGATCGGGTACGGCCGCCACATGCGCGAACCGATGGGGTTGGCCTTGTCGGTGCCGAACATCGCGATCGGGATGACCGGCGCGCCGGACTCCAGCGCGATCCAGGCCACGCCGACCTTGCCCTTGTACAGCCGGCCGTCGGGCGACCGCGTGCCCTCGGGGTAGATGCCGAGCAGCTTGCCCTCGCGCACGATCCGCACGCCGGTGTCGAGCGCGCCCTGGGCGGCCGACGCGCTGGACCGGTCGATCGGCACCTGGCCGACGCCGTAGAAGAACCAGCGCTGGAACCGGCCCTTGAGCCCCTTGCCGGTGAAGTACTCGATCTTGGCCGGGAACGTGACCCGGCGTGACAGCTTCAGCGGGAGGAAGAACGAGTCGGAGACCGCGAGGTGGTTGCTCGCGAGGATGGCGCCGCCGTCCTTGGGGATGTTCTCCGCGCCCTCGATGATCCGGGGTCGGAAGAACAGCTTCAGGAGCGGCCCGAGAAAGATGTGTTTCATCAACCAGTACAGCACCGCTGCGAGCGCCTCCTCGACGTGCTTGATCCCCGGCGCCAGCCTACGGAGCCGACGGCGAAACACACAACGAACACCCACGCGGAGGCGGTACGGTCCAAGTGCCACCGGCTGCCGTAATCCGCGACACAACGGGCTCGTGGGACGATGGACCCTGGCAGAGGATTGGCCTTCACGACCCGGAGGGCTGGAGCACGCCGATGAACTCCCGACGCGACTCGACCGACGGCCCGGAGGACGTCGACGCGACCTTCGCCGAGATCGTGGCGGGTCTGGAACGCGAAGGCGTGGGCAGGCAGGCCTACCCCGACGAGGCCGAGCCGGACGAGGGCGACGAGGCCGAGCCGGCGCGGTCGGTGCGGCCCGAGGGCCAGCCCGCCGTGGCCACGGCCGACGACGACCCCGACGCGTACCCGGACTCGGACCCCGACTCGGACGACCCGAACGACCACTACGTGCCGCCGGAGCCGCCTCCGCTGCCCGCGTTGCGGCCGGGCACGGTCGCGGCGCTGCTGCTGATCGCCCTGGGCGTGGTCGTCCTCCTGTTCCCGGGCCTGTTCGGCCTGACCGGCGTGATCGGCACCCCGCTGGCGCTGATCGTGATGTGCTCGGGCGCCGGCTGGCTGATCCTGCGCATGCGCAACACCGACCCCCCGGACTCGGGCTGGGACGACGGCGCCGTCCTCTGACCCTCGCGCGTGTCGAACCTTCAGCGCCCGCGTGTCGAACCTTCAGGACCGGCGTGTCGAACGCTCAGGACCCCCGAGTTCAACGCTCAGGACGGGCGTCGGTCTGCCGCGCCGGTGCCTGAGTGTGGAACTCGGGTACCTGAACGTTCGACACGCGGGACGCGAAGGTTCGACACGCGCGACGCGAGCGTTCGACACGCGGGACCTGGAGGTTCGACACGCGCGGGGGTCAGGAGCCCGAGATCAGGCGGATGGTGAAGCCCTCGGCGTCTCGGCTCATGCTCACTTCGCGGCACGTCCGGTGCGTCAGCCACAGGCCGACGCCCGCCGTCGCGGTCCGGTCGGTCGGCACGAGGCCCGCCAGCGGTGACGCGGGCCCGTCACCCCGATCCGTCACGGCCACCAGCACGTGCGTCGGCCCCGCCCACGCCCGCAGCCGCACGGGCGGCCGGCCGTGCGACTGCGCGTTGGTCACGGCCTCGCTCGCCGCGTACACGATGTCGTCCACCTCGTCGTGGCTCAGCCGGGTGCCGACGCACGCCGTCGTCACCGCACGCCTGGCCTCCGCGGGCGTCGGGTCGGTCAGCTCGACCAGCGGCCGCCCCGCCTCGAACGCCGTCGGCCCGGTCGGCGGCAACGCCCACGACGACCGGTACCGCGGGTTCGGCAGGTGCGACCCGTCCGTGCCGGCCACGTGCGGGTGGGTGCGCACCACGTCCGCCAGCACCCGCGCCGGCGTGGTCCGCAGGTCGTACGGGCACAGGCCCCACAGCGGGTACTCGGCGAAGACCTCGTTCACCGCAGCCTCGTACCGCGACCACCAGTCCCACGCCGCGCCGACGCCGGGGTGCGGCACGTCGCCGACCACCCGGATCTGCGCCGCGCCCGCGTACTCCGCGAACAGCTTCCGGTAGGCCATGATCGCCTCGGTCGGCCGGTCGTACTGGTCGCCGCCGTGCAGGAACACCACGCCGGACGGGTCGGCCACCGCGTCCCGGACCAGCCGCTCGTTGGCCGGGCGGCACGCCACCAGCACCGGCTCGCACGCCGCCACGCCCTCGTCCACGAACGGCACGACGACCGACCGGTAGTCGTCGTCGCTGCCGTAGAACGCGGTCTCGTGGAAGTAGCCGACGTGCCCGCTCGCCGCACCGGACCTCATCGGCGCACCACGAGGTCGAGGAGGGACTCGCGGACGTGGTGGTCGCGCGGTCCCCGCATGACGGCGGTCCGCATCCCGCGATGCTACGCGGAATGCGGGGATCAGCGGTGCCTGCCGTTGCGGGCCGTGCTCGCCGCCACGTCACGCGCCAGCGTGGCCACGCCGACGATCCCGGCGTCGTCACCGAGCTGCGCGGTCCGGATGCGGGCCAGCGGCCGGTGCCCGGCGCCGGTCACCACGGCCGCGTACCGCTCGCGCGCGTCGTCCAGGAACAGCGGCGCGGACTCCGACACACCGCCGCCGATCACCACGACCTCGGGGTCGTACACGTCGGCGACCAGCGCCAACCCCTCACCCAGCCACCGCGCCAGGTCCGCCATCGCCCGTTGCGCCAACGGGTCGCCGTCGCGCGCCGCGCCCGCCACCCGACGCCCGGTGACGGCCCGCGAGTCGCCCAGCGCCTCCCGCGCCAGCACGGTCGACTGGCCGGGGTAGCGGGCCAGCAGCTCGACCGCCGTCGTGCTCAACGCCGTGCCGCTGCAGTACCGCTCCCAGCAGCCGTGCTTGCCGCACGGGCACGGCCGGCCGTCCGGCACGAGCCGCAGGTGGCCCAGTTCGGGCGCCACGCCGTGCGCGCCGCGGAACACCTGCCCATCGATCAGCAGCGCGCCGCCGATCCCGGTGCCGATCGCGACCAGCGCGGCGATCTTCGCCCCGCGCGCCGCCCCGAACCGGTGCTCGGCCAGCGCGGCGGCGTTCGCGTCGTGCTCCAGCACCACCGGCATGCCGATCCGCCGCGAGATCCGGTCCGCCACCGGCGCCTGCCGCCACGCGAGGTGCGGCGCGAACCTCACGGTCCGCAGGTCGGAGGCCACGAACCCGGCCACGGCCAGGCCGACGCCCGAGATCCGGTGCCGGGACGCCAGCTCGGCGACGGCCTGCCCGATCGCCTCCTCCAACGCCTCCTCGCCGCTCGGCGTGGCCGCGCGCGCCGTGTCGAGGACCGCGCCGTCGCCGTCGACCACCCCCGCGCGCACGCTCGTGCCGCCGACGTCGACGCCGACAGTCAGCACTGCGCCCCCCGGTCACGCCGCACCACGGGGATGTGCTGGACCCGCGGCTTCTCCGGCCGCGCCGGCTCGTCCTCCGGCACCGGCGGCGACGGCTCAGCCAACGCCGCCCGCAGCACCGCGATCAGCCCGGCCACGTGCTCGGCCGCCTTCGCGGCCAGCTCCGACCGGTCGCCGCGGGCCAGCGCCACCGCGTTGCACAACGGGCACCAGCCGCACGTCCTCGGGTCGTGCTCGCCCTCGGCGGCCACCCGGTGCAGCCACGGCTGCGCCCGCTCGGCGGCGGCGTCGAGCAGCAGGCGCAGCTCTTCGGCGAGTTTGGAGTCCACGTGCCTCACCGCATCCACAGATCGGGGTCGGGTGCGAACCGCACCGCCAACCCGGCCTCGTCCAGCTCCGCGCCGGTCACCAGGCAGCGCTTGAGCAGCGACGGCAGCGCGACCAGCCGCCGCCTGCCGTCCACCGTCACGGCCAGGTCGTCGCCCACCCGCGCGAGGTCGAGCGACGAGTCGCCGACCGGCAGCGCGACGCGCAACGTGTACTCCAGCTCGCCGGTCCGCTCCACGGTCAGCAGCTGCCGGTCGGCGTCGGCGCCGTCGAGCGGGTCGCCGCCCTGGTAGAGGCCCTCGGCGACGTCCAGCAACGCTGCCGTGCCGACCGGTTCGGCGGCCCGGTGCTCCACGGTGCGCACCGATCCGAGGTCGGCCAGCCCGGCGAGCACCGCGTCCTGCTCGGCACGACGGGTGCGCAGCCACTCGGCGGCCGGACCGCGGTCCGCGCCGGGGTGCGGCACGACCCGGTTGGCCACCACGCCGTCGACCCGGATGCCTTGCAGCGCGAGCGCCGTCACGGTCCGCCTGGTCTCCGCCGCGACCACCCGCTCAGGGGTCAGCACCAGCCGCACGCTGGTCGTCGGCGAGGTCAGCAGGCCGCGTAGCTGCTCCAGCTCCTCCGCCAGCCTGCCGAGCGCGTCGGCGGTGGCGTCCCACTTCTCCAGCGCGTCGCTGCCCGCGACACCGGCCAGCAGCCCGCGCACCACCCGGCGGTGGGTCGGGAACAGCCGTTCCAGGTAGGAGGCGAACGCCTCGGGCAGCGCCAGCAGGCGCAGCGTCTCGGCGGTCGGACCGCAGTCGACGACCACCACGTCCCACGGCCCGGTGGCGGCCAGCCGCCGCACCTCCGAGAGCGCCAGCAGCTCCTCGACGCCGGGCAGGACGGTCAGCTCCTCGGCGTCCAGCTCGTCGACGCCCGCGCCCGCGAGCACGGTCCGCAGGTGTCCGCGCAGGTCGCGCCACGCGTCGTCGACCAAGGCGCGCGGGTCGATCTGGGCCGCGTGCAGCGAGGCGGCGGACGGGCCGCCGTCGACCTCGGCGACGTCACCGGACAGCGGCACGCCGAACGCGTCGCCGAGCGAGTGGGCCGGATCGGTGGACACGACCAGCGCCTTGCGGCCACCGGCGGCGAGCGCGGTGGCGGTGGCGGCGGCCAAGGTCGTCTTGCCGACCCCGCCCTTACCGGTGAAGAGCAGCAGGCGGGCGCTCATCCAGCGTTGTCCACCCGGTTTTCCACCCGGCGCTTGAGCTCCTTGAGCGCGGTGTCCATGATCATCTTCTCGGCCTTGCGCCGGAACAGCCCGATCATGGGCACGACCAGCTGCACCGACAGGGTGTAGGTGACCTCGGTCGAGCCGCCCTTGGGCGCCAGCGCGTAGCTGCCCTCCTGCGACTTCTGCATCTGACCCTTGACCAGGTGCCACGAGATGCGGCTCGGCGACCACTCGTCGTAGGCGAGCACGTACTCATCCTTGATCGGGCCCTGGTCGATGTTGAACCTGACCTGCGCCGCGCGACCGTCCGCCCCGGTCTCCAGCACCTCGGCGCGCTTCACCCCGTTGGCCCACTCGGGGTAGGCGTCGAAGTCGGCGATGACCGCCGCGATCTCCTCGGGCGTCGCGTCGATGACGATGGACTGGGTGGACTCGTCGGCCATGCGGGGGAGGCTACCCGGTGGTTCGGCTCACCAACGCAGGACGTGGGGCGTGCCGGTGCGCTGGAAGTGGCCGACGTTGACGCACTCGGTCCAGCCGACCCGGACCCGGCGCGCCAGGGGCTGGTGCACGTGCCCGAACACCGACCACCGCGGCCGGTCGCGCTCGATCACCTTCAGCAACGAGGTCGAGCCGAGCTCCGGCCGGCGGGCCACCACGTCGTAGGTCAGCTCGGCCACGGCGGGCGGCACGTGCGTGCACAGCACGTCCACCTCACCCAGCCCGGCCAGGGCCGCGCCGAACTCCTCCTCGGTGCGCAGGTAGGGCCGCCACGGTCCGCGCCGGTTCGGCACGAAACCCGGGTGCAGCACCGCGCCGCCCGCGAAGCCGAACCGCAGCCCGCCGATCTCGGCCACCTGCCCGTCCAGCACGTGCACGCCGTCGTGGGCGAACAGCGGCCACAGCTCGGGGCTGTCCACGTTGCCCGGCGTGGCGTAGGTGGGCGCGCTCATCACCGCGAACATCGCGGCGTACTGCTCCATGACCGCCTCTTGGACGACGTCCGCGGCGTTGTCCAGGCTCTCCCACAGCGACCGCATGTAGCGGACCGTCTCCGCGCCGAACCGGCCGCGCCGCAGCCGGGCGAACACCTCGACCTTCTCCGCGCCGAAGACCCGGCCCAGGATGCCCTTGCCGTGGTCGTAGTAGTCGACGAAGTCGACCAGGTCACCGAGGACGACCAGCGCGTCCGCCCCGTCACCGGCGCGCGCGAGCGCCTCCGCGTTGCCGTGGACATCCGAGACGACGTGAACCCGCACGAGACCCAAATCTACGGCAGCACGGGCGGCTCACCAGGCGGCCGACCGGCCTCCAAGATCATCTTGAGGCCGAGTGACACCTCCTTGGCGGCCAACTGGCGGCTGCGCACCTCGCGGCGTATCCGCTGGTCGGACGCGTCGCCCGGCAAGTCGGCACGCAGGAAGTAGTGCAGCAGGGTGCCGTCCAGGACCGGCTCCAGCCACACCTCCATCGTTCCGACCAACGCGCCGGCGACCGTCCAGCGCAACCCCTGAGTGCCCCGATCGGCGTACGCGTCGAGGGTCAGGTCCGGCCAGAACCGCCTCCACGCGTCGGGCGGCGCGAAAGCGGCGGCGACCACCGCCGGAGGCACTGCGAGGAACGTCTCGTCAACGACGTCGACACTGGGCACGGGTGGGAAGAGTGCCACGACACGGTTACGGAAACACCGGCCGGCCTGGTGTATCGCCGGAATCACAGGCTAAGTTTCCCCACCGGTAACAAACAATCGTCCGGAGGTCGACGTGCGCGAGTTCAGCGTCCCCGCCACCGCCACTGTGGCTGCCGAGGAGAACCTCACCGACATGGTGTGGGCGAACGCGGAGCGCTTCGGCAACGCCGTCAGCTTCCGCCGCCGCGTGGACGGCACGTGGGTGGACGTCACCGCCCGCGACTTCGCCGCCCAGGTCCTCGCGGTCGCCAAGGGGTTGGTCGCGGCGGGGTTGCAGCCAGGCGAGCGGGTGGGCCTGATGTCCAAGACCCGCTACGAGTGGACCCTCCTCGACTTCGCCATCTGGCACGCGGGCGGCGTCGTGGTCCCGATCTACGAGACCTCCTCGGCCGAGCAGGTCGAGTGGATCCTGTCCGACTCCTCGGCCAAGGCCGTGTTCGTGGAGACCTCCGAGCACCGCGCCACAGTGGACTCGGTGGTGGCGGGCCTGCCCGAGGTGCGGCACGTGTGGCAGGTCGACGGACCGTCCGGTGACGCGGCGGGCGCGATCGACGAGCTGACCGCGCTGGGCGCCTCGGTGTCCGACGACGACGCGCGGGCCCGGCGCAAGGTGGTCGGCGCGGACGACACCGCGACCATCGTCTACACCTCCGGCACCACCGGCCGCCCCAAGGGCTGCGAGCTGACCCACCGCAACCTGCTGTCCGAGGTGCGGGCCGGGATCACCGCGTTCCCGCAGCTCATGCAGGCCGGCAACTCGCTGCTGGTGTTCCTGCCGCTGGCGCACATCCTGGCCCGCGCGCTGGCCCTGTGCGGTGTGTACACGCGCGTGACCATGGGCCACACGTCCGACGTGAAGACCCTGGTGCAGGACCTCCAGTCGTTCCGACCCACGTTCGTGGTGGCCGTGCCGCGCGTGTTCGAGAAGGTCTACAACGGCGCGAAGCAGAAGGCGCACGCGGCGGGCAAGGGCAAGATCTTCGACGCCGCCGAGGCGACCGCGGTGGCCTACAGCGAGGCGCTCGACAAGGACGGCCCCGGCCTCGGGCTCAAGATCAAGCACGCGCTGTTCGCGAAGCTCGTCTACAGCAAGCTCCTCGCGGCGCTCGGCGGCCGGTGCACCAACGCGGTCTCCGGCGGCGCGCCGCTGGGTGAGCGGCTGGCGCACTTCTTCCGCGGCATCGGCGTGCCGGTGTTCGAGGGCTACGGCCTGACCGAGACCAGCGCCGCGTCGAACCTGAACACCGCGTCGGCGTTCCGGGTCGGCACGGTGGGCCGGCCGGTCAGCGGCACGTCGATCCGCATCGGCGAGGACGGCGAGATCCTGATCAAGGGCGACGTCGTGTTCCGCAGCTACTGGAACAACCCGACGGCCACGGCGGAGGCGCTGGAGGACGGCTGGTTCCACACCGGTGACATCGGCGAGCTGGACGACGACGGCTTCCTGAAGATCACCGGGCGCAAGAAGGAGATCATCGTGACGGCCGGCGGGAAGAACGTCTCGCCCGCCGTGCTGGAGGACCGCCTGCGCGCCCACCCGCTGATCAGCCAGTGCATGGTGGTCGGCGACGCGCAGCCGTTCATCGGCGCGCTGATCACGATCGACCCGGAGTTCTTCCCGGCCTGGAAGGAGCAGAACGGCAAGCCCGGCTCGGCGACCGTGGCCGACCTGGTCGACGACGAGACGCTGCGCGGCGTGATCCAGGCCGCGGTGGACGAGGCCAACCAGGCGGTGTCCAAGGCGGAGGCGATCAAGAAGTTCCGCATCCTGCCGGTGGACTTCACCGAGGCGGGCGGCGAGATGACCCCGAGCCTCAAGCTCCGTCGTTCGGTGGTCGCCACGACCTACAAGCAGGAAATCGAGTCGATCTACGCAGGCTGAAACCCGTCCCGCGAGGTCGCGTCGACCGTTCACCACCGACGCGACCTCGCCTGCCATCTGCGGAGCAGCGGCAATTGGACACAGACGAGTGGCCCGCACCGAAGTGCGGGCCACTCGACCCCCAGTGATCGCGTATCCGCTGACGCGGACCCGAGAAGTTCTGTTGTCCCGGTCCCCCAACCGGGACGCTTCATAGCGTGCCGCAGCGCGCTGTCGTATCGCTGACGCGGCGATGACTCGTGCCGTCAGCGCCCGCCCTAGGCTGTGCACAGCGAGGCGGAACGAGGGGACGCGAAGGATGGGCGCTGGGCCGTGGTTCGGCCTGCTCGGCCCGCTCGAGGTGCGCATACAGGGTCGACCGGTGCCCGTTCGGGCAGGTAAGCACCGGGCGCTGCTGGCCGCCCTCTCGCTGCGCGCGGGCCGTGCCGTCTCAATTGGCGAGTTGGTCTCCTTCCTGTGGGGCGGCGACCCGCCCGCCCGCACGCGCGGCACGTTGCAGACCTACGTCATGCGGTTGCGGCAGTTGCTCGGCGACCCGTCGCTGATCCGGACCACTTCGGACGGCTACCGGTTGGTGGTGCCGCCGGAGCAGGTGGACGTGCACCGGTTCACCACCACGGCCGGGCTGGCGAGGCAGGCCGCGCAGTCCGGGCACCTGACCGACGCCGCCGAGCTGTACGCCGAGGCGCTCGGCCTGTGGCGCGGGCCGGCGCTGTCGGACGTGCCGTCGGAGGCGTTGCGCGACGACGAGGTGCCGCGGCTGGCCGAGCGGCTGCTGGTCGTGCACGAGGAGCGCAACGACGTCGAGCTGGCGCTGGGCAACCACGAGCGGCTGGTGCCCGTGCTGCGCTCGTTGACCGCGGACCACCCGCTGCGCGAGCGGTTCTGGGCGCAGCTGATGGTGGCGCTGTACCGGGGCAGCAGGCAGGCCGAGGCGCTGGAGGCGTTCCGGCTGGTCGACCGGCTGCTCGGCGAGCAGCTGGGCATCGAGCCCGGTCCGGCGCTGCGCGAGCTGCACCAGGCGATCCTGGTCGGCGACCCGAGCCTGGCCGCGCCCACCGAGCGGGTCGACCCGGACGTGCCCGACCAGCTGCCGCCGGACGTGCCGGACTTCGTCGGCCGGACCGAGCTGGTCGACCGGATCTCCCGCCTGATCGCGCCGGACGGCCCGCGCACCGCGGTGCCGATCGTGACGCTGACCGGCGTGCCCGGCGTGGGCAAGACGGCGTTGGCGGTGCACGTGGCGCACCGGCTGCGCGACCGGTTCCCGGACGGTCGGCTGTACGTCGACCTGCGCGGGTACGCGTCCGGGCCGGCCACGCCGGTGGTGGAGGTGCTGACCCGGTTCCTGCGCGCGCTCGGCGTGCCGCCGGAGCAGATCCCGGTGGACTCCGACGAGCAGAGCACCCTGTTCCGGTCGCTGCTCACGGGCCGGCGGATGCTGCTGGTGCTGGACAACGCCGCCGCGCCGGACCAGGTGCGCCCGCTGCTGCCCGGCGCGGCGAGCTGCCCGGTGCTGGTGACCAGCCGTGACGACCTGCGCGGGCTGATCGCCGTCGACGGCGCCCGGCGGGTCGGGCTGGACGTGCTCGCGCCGGAGAAGTCGCTGGCCGTGCTGCGCCGGTCCGGGCCGGCGGCGGAGGAGCTGGCGCGGCGGTGCGGGCACCTACCGCTGACGCTGCACATCGCGGCGGCCTCGGTGGCGGGCGGTTCGGTGGTGAGGTACCTGGAGAAGCTGGGCGACCGCCGTCCGCTCGACCTCGCGCACGCCGCCCTGACGCCGGGCGCGCGGCGACTGTTCGCGCTGCTCAGCGTGGTGCCGGGAGCGGACTTCACGACGGAGGCGGCGGCGAACGCGGCAGAGCTGACCGTGCCGGAGGCCGCCGCCCTGCTCGGGCAGCTGACCAGGGCGCGGCTGGTGAGCGCCGACCGCGGCCGGTACGCGTTCCACGACGCGCTGGCGCGGTTCGCGGCCGAGATGGCGGAGGCCGGGAACGAGGACGTGGCCGCGGCGCGCGTGCGGCTGCTGGAGTTCTACGTGCGTGCCGTCGACCACTGCGCAGAGCTGCTGTACCCGGACCTGATGCGGCTGCCGACGCCCGCCGGGCGGGCGGTGCGGCTGCCGCGGATCGAGACGACGGCGCAGGCGCGGGCGTGGCTGGACGCGGAGCGGCCGAACCTGACCGCGGCGATCCGCTCGGCGGCGGAACGGGGCCCGGCCGCGATGTCGTGGCAGCTCGCCGACGGGCTGCGCGGCTACCTGTGGATCGGCAAGCACGTCACCGAGTGGCTGACGACCGCGCAGTACGGGCTGGACGCCGCGCACGAGCAGCGGGACGTGGCGGGCGAGGCCGCGATGCACCAGAACCTGGCCACGCTGCACTGGCGGCTCGGCGACTTCACCACGTCCATCGCGCATTACACCCGGGCGGTGGAGCTGCACCGCGCCTCCGGCGACCTCGCGTCGGAGGCGGGCGTGCGCAGCTACCTCGGCGTGGTGCGGATGGAAGCGGGCGACCTGGAGGGCGCCCGCGACGACCTGGAGATGTGCCTGGCGCTGAAGCGCGAGTCCGGCGAGCCGAGGTCGGGCGAGACGGGCGTGCTGACCGGGTTGGGCGTGCTCGCGATCGAGACCGGTGAGCTGGCCGAGGCGGTGGACCTGCTGGGCGAGGCGCTGGCGATCAGCGTGGAGCACGGGTTGCGGGGCAGCGAGATCACCGCGTTGACGCTCCTCGGCGTGGCGTCACAGCTCATGGGCGAGCCACAGCGCGCGCTCGCCCACCTGTCCGAGGCGTTGCGCCTGTCGGTGGAGGCGGGATTCCGCGAGGCCGCCGCACGGGTGCTGGAGAGCACCGCGTCCGTGCGGCTGGACTTGGGCGAGCACGCCGCGGCGCTGGACCTGGCCGACCGGGCGCTGGCCGAGCTGCGGGAGGGCGGTGACCAGCGGATCACCACGAACGTGCTCGTGGTGATGGCGTCGGCGAACCGGGGCCTGGGTTCCCTGCGGACGGCCGACGAGCAGTTCCAGCAGGCCCTGACCAAGGCGCGGCGGATCGGCTACCTGCCGGGCGAGGCGCGCGCCCTGATCGGCCTGGCGGCCGTGCGCAGGCTGCTGGGCCAGCTCGCGGAGGCCAAGACCCTGGCCGCCCAGGCCGTCACCCTGACGGCGGGCCTCGGCCTGCGGATCACGGAGCGCACCGCCCGCACCGAGCTCGCCACCATCCACGACGCCCTGGGCGAGCACACCGCCGCCGCCACCGAAACGACCCGGGCGTCCGACCTCCAGGACCAAATCGGCCACCCCTGACCCCCACCCGCACGAGAGTCCTACGTCCAAACCGCGCGTGTCCTACGTCCAGGGCGCGAGAGTCCTACGTTCAGGACCCACGAGTTCAACGCTCAGGCGTCGATCAAGCGGACCAGGCGGTCGGCCAGGTCGTCCCAGCGCCAGTTCCCGGTGACCCACTCCCGGCCCGCCGCGCCCATCTTCGCGGCCGTCCCCGGATCGGCCAGCAGCGCGGCGACGGCGTTGGCCACCTCCGCCACCTCACGCCCGTCGACCACCCGCCCCGTCACGCCGTCGCGCACGGTCTCCGGCGCACCGCCCGAACGCCCCGCCACGACCGGCAGGCCGGTGGCCGACGCCTCCAGGTACACGATCCCCAGGCCCTCGACGTCCAGCCCACGCCCACGCGTACGGCACGGCATCGCGAACACGTCACCGGCGTTGTAGTGCGCGGGCAGCTCCTCCCACGGCACCGACCCGGTCAGCACCACGTGCTCCGACACGCCGACCGACGCCGCCAGCCGCTCCAACGCCCCCCGGTACGGCCCACCGCCCACCAGCAGCAACGCCGCGCCCGGCACCTGCCGCCGGATCTCCGGCAACGCCCGCACCAGCACGTCCTGCCCCTTGCGCGGCACGAGCCGCGACACGCACACCACCACCGGCCGGTCGCCCAACCCGTACCGGGCGCGCATCTCCGCCCGCGCCGCCGCCGAAGGCGCGAACACCGACGTGTCCACCCCCGACGGCAGGTGCTCCAACGCCGCCATCGGACCGAATGCCGCCGCGAACCGCGAACGCGTGTACCTGCTCACGAACGTCACCACGTCCGCGTCCGACCCGATCCGCCGCAACGCCTGCCGCGCGCCCGGCAGCATGGACCACCCGACCTCGTGCCCGTGCGTCGACGCCAACACCCGAGAAGCGCCGGCGGCACGCAGCCGTGACGTCATCAGCGCCAACGGCGCAGCCGCCCCGAACCACACGGCGTCACAGCGCGCTCCGCGCAGGATGTCCGACGCCCGCCGCACGACGTCCGGCGTGGGCAGCATCAACGTCCCCGGATGCCGCACCACCTCGAACGGCTGCGCCGCGTCGAACTCCGGGTGCGAGCCGGACGACGACTCCCACGACGGCGCGTACACCACCAGCTCGGGCAGCCGCACGGCCAGCGCGTGCAGGTAGGCCTGGATTCCGCCGGGCCGTGGCGGGAAGTCATTGGTCACCAACAGGGTCCGACGCACGCGACCACGTTACGGGAACGACCGCCGCAGGAACTCCTGCCACCCGCGCACCAGCGCCGAGGTGTCCCCACCGGTCACCTCCAGCAGCACGCCGTCCACTTCGGACGCCCGAACCCGCGCCAGCCTCCGGTACAGCGCCACCAGCCCCGGCTCGCCGAGCGACGACGCCAGGTACAGGTTCAGCGACCACGCCTCTTGGTAGGCCAGCTCCATCCCGTCACCCCGGAAGTCGGCGTCCGACGGCAGCGAGGAGGGCAACGACTGCCGCACGCGCGCGGCCAGCAGCGGCGCGGCCTTGGCCGGCGGCACGTCGCTGCGCCGGTAGCCGACGTAGTCCGCGAACCCCTCCAGCACCCACATCGGCGCCCCGTCGACGGTCTCGCCGCGCGCGGCGACGTGCGTGATCTCGTGCCGCAGCAGCACCCGCAGCGCCAACGGCGACAACGCGCCCGCGCTGTCCGGGTTCAGCACCACCCGTTGGCCGCGGGCGGTGTGCGTGTCCGGGTCCACCCGGTCCGCCACCGCGACGCCCGCGATAGCGCCGGTGGCGAACCCGGGTCCGACCAGCGCGACCATCTCCGCCGGGCTCGCCGGGATCAGCACGGCCACCTGACGCGCCCAAGCCTGGCCCCAGACCTCGGTCACGGCCGTGACGGCGCCGTCCAGCTCCGCCAGCACCCGTGCGGCGAGCACCTCGCCGCCGGGGTGGCTCAACACTAACCCGCCGGCACCCGCGAGCACGTGGCTCGGCCCGAAGTCCCACGGCCCGCGCCACGTGCGCTTGCCCAGCGGCTCCAGCGCGGTGTCGGAGTTGAGGTACCAGCGGCCGTCGCGCCGGGTGAACAGGTACGCCATGCCCTGGCTGCTCGGCTCCACGTCCACGCCGCGGAGCCGGTACGACAGCCGCACGTCCGGCGCCCACACCTCGTCGGCGGCGGGCAGGTCGAGCGTGGTGACGTCGGTGCCCGTGACATCAGCCTGGCCCTCGGTGTCGGATACCAAGTCGGCAACGTACTCCCACTCCGCCAACGGCACGGAGGAGAGGTTGCGGAACAGGTCGCGCTGCCGTTGCCGGAACCCGGCGTCGGCGAGGGGGTCGAGGTCCGCGGTGAACGCCGTCTCGTCCCGGTCCAGCACGGCCCGCGCGCGCCGTTCGAGCAGCGCCCGCACGGCGTCCGCACGCGAGGTGGCGGCGGACGCGGGCGGGGCGGACGGGGTCGCCGGGAGGACGGCCGTGACCAGTCCGGCGAGGAACGTCACGGCCACCAACGCGGCCAGCACACCCCGAAAACGGCTCACGAGCCTCCAAAGTCAACGGCAGGGCCACCCCCTCGAGGATGGCCCTGCCGGACGACGACTGTCAGCCCGCGATGCGCCGCATCGCGTAGATGCTGCCGGGGTTCTCCAGCGGCACCACCTTGACCGGGACGCCGTCGGTGGACGCGTGCACGACCCGCGCGTTGTCCACCGCCATGCCCACGTGGTTGCCGCCGTTGTAGATGATCAGGTCGCCCGCCTGGACCTCGCTGCGGCTGACGGGTCGCCCGGCGCCCGCCTGGCCACCGGAGGTGCGCGGGATCGTCACGCCGGCGTACGCGTACGCCTTCGAGGTCAGGCCGGAGCAGTCCCAGAGGTCCGGGCCGGTCGCGCCGTACCGGTACATGTCGCCCTGCTGGTCCAGCGCGAACTGCAGCGCCACACCCGCCGCGCCCGCGGGCACGTTGGTCGCGGTGACCCTCGGACCCGTGTTGGTCAGCGTGCTGCGCTCCTGCGAGGTCAGCCGGGCCAACTGGTCCTTGACCACGGTGATCTGGCCCTGCAGGTCGGTCTGCCGCTTCTTGATGTCGTCGGCGATCTTGACCGCCTCGTCGGTCGCGGTCTGCGCGCGGGACTGGGCGTCCGCCGCCTTCTGCCGCGCGTCCTCGGCCGCGTCGACCGCGCCGGAGAGCCGTTCGAGGGACTCGTTGTTGTCCGACGCGAGCACGCCGAGCGCGGACATGCGGTTCAGGAAGTCCTGCTGGGAGTCGGACACCAGCAGCGCCGACAGCTGGTTGAACCGGGCGCCCTCGAACGACGCCTCCGTCAGCTTGTCGACCTGGACCCGGAAGGTCTCCTCGTCCGTCCGCGCCTGCTCGCCCGCCTGGGTCGCCTGCGCCAGGTCGGCGTTGGCCTTGTCCAGCTCGGCCTGGTTGGCGTTGCGCTGCTCTTCGGCGCGCAGGAGCTCTTCGTTGAGCTTGGTGGCCTGCTCGGCCAGCTCGTTGTACTTCTTCAGCGCCTCGGAGGCGTTCGCGGGGGTGTTCGGCTGGGCTCCGGCGGGTACGGGCAGGACGCCCACCGCGGCAGCGGCCACCGCCGTGGCCGCCATCGCCCCGCGCAGGCCGCGCTTGAGTCGTTGCGACGCCACAGTCGCGTGTGTCTCCTTCGTCTGATCCCGCCTGCCGGCCGGGCGCATGGCGCAACCCGACGCACCTCTGGTGAGAGATCTCCGGCTCGGCTCCCCGACAGGCCGATTCGGCGGTGAACCCGCGTCGCGGCCCAGGATGGACCACTGCTCGCCGCGAGATCTCGGCTAGGTTACGAAAAGTGAGGTCCGGCGTCCACTAGCGGGGCAAGGAAATCACGTCGAGTTCACCTTTATTCCCAAACGGCCTAGCTGTGACCTGGTCGTGTGACCGCTGGTGGTGTTAAAAACACGATCTGTGTCACACCCGGCCCAGGCGCGCCAGCAACACGGCGGACGGCACCGGGTGCGCGCCACGCCGCCGGACGGAATCAGCCACCGCCCGGTCGGACGTCACCACGACCACCGGACGGCCCTCGGGCTCGGCGGTCACCAACGCCCGGATCACGTCGTCGGCCAGCACACCGGGATCGCTGAACAGCACCCGCACCCCGCGCGGCGCGGACGTCGGCACGGCCACCACACCCGCGCCGTCGAACACCAACGTCACCTCCGCGCCGGTGCGCGCCGCCAGCACTGCCAGCTGGTGCACCAACCGGTCCCGCTGGTCCGACAGCGACAGCTCCGGGTAGCCCGTCTTGGTCACGTTGTAGCCGTCCACGATCAAGTGCACGGCGGGCAGCGCCAGCAACCGGTCCAGCGCCGCCGGGTCCTCCACCCGGCCGACCGCGCCCTGCGCCGCGCTGGCGCCGCGCACGAGGTCCGCCGGCCGCGGGCCCGCGCCGCCGAGGGCCAGTTCCCGGCGCAGGCCGTTCACCGCGCCGTCGAGCGTCTCGACCAGCAGGGCCAGCCGCACCTCGTCGGCCTGGCGGGCCTCCTTGGCCGACTGGCGCGCCACCTCCGCGTCCGACTCGGCCCGCTGGGCCTTGGCGCGCTCGTGCTCGGCGCGTTCGCGTTCGCGGTCCCGTTCGGCGGTCAACCGGCGCAGCGCGGCCTCGGCCTCCGCGCGCACCCGGTCCGCCTCGGCCGACGACGATTCGGCCCGGTCCTTGGCCTCGCGCAACCGCACGCCCTGCTCGCGCAACCGTTTGCGCAGCCGTTCCAGCTCGGCCTCGGACGCCTCGCGGATCTTGTCGACCGCGCCGCCCGCCTCGGCCCGTTCCGCCTTGAGCCGCTCCAGCTCCACTTCGAGCCGCTCGGCCCGCTGCACGGCCAGGTCGCGCTCGGAGCGCAGCGCCGCGTCCGCCACGCGCCTGCCGACCAGCTCGATGAAGTGGGACGCGACCTCCTCGCCCTGCAGGATCGCCGCCGCGCCGGCCGCCACCGGGTCGGGCGACGTCACCTCCAGCGCCGCCGGCCGGTTGCGCCGCAGCCACTCGACGACGGCGGCCCGGAAGTTCGCCGACGACTTCAGGCCGCCGACGAGCACCGGCGCGCCCAGCCGGGCCCGCTTGGTCGGAGCGAACCGGGCGACCGCGCGCAGGGACTGCGGGATGTCGACCTTCGCCAAGTCCCCCAACGCATCCGCGCTCAGCTCCGCGAGCCGCGCGCGCAGGGGCTCGGGCAGCGCGGACCAGTCCACAGTGGACTCGACGGCCTGGTTCGGTTCCAGGTCGTCCGCGCCTGCCGGCGGCTCGATCGGGTCTTGCACCCGTACAGGCTAGCTGTGTCGTGTTGCGCCGCTGTGCACGATCGCCGCCGCTCCGCGCCCGGTTGTCCGGCGGTGGTCGCCGCGGTGGCCCGTCGGCTGCCGAGCAGCGGCGATCAACACTGTCGGTGGGTACGGCTACGGTGCGCCGCGATGACTACTCAGCTCACGTTCGACGAACTGGGCACACCGCTGCGCGAGACCACGTTCGTCGTGTTCGACCTGGAGACCACCGGCGGCCGTGCGGACGGTGACGCGATCACCGAGATCGGTGCGGTGAAGGTGCGCGGCGGGCGGGTGATCGGCGAGTTCGGCACCCTCGTCGACCCCGAGCGGGGCATTCCGCCGCAGGTCGTGGCCCTGACCGGGATCACGCAGGTGATGGTGACCGGCGCGCCGAAGCTGACCACGGTGCTGCCCGCGTTCCTCGAGTTCGCCGCCGGGGCGGTCCTGGTCGCGCACAACTCCGGCTTCGACGTGGGGTTCATCAAGGCCGCTTGCGCCCGGCACGGGTACACGTGGCCCAAGCCGACCGTCGTGTGCACGGTGAAGCTGGCCCGCCGGGTGCTCAGCCGGGACGAGGCGCCGAGCTGCCGGCTGTCGGCGTTGGCCCAGCTGTTCGGGCTGTCCGTGCAGCCGAACCACCGCGCGCTGGTCGACGCCCGCGCGACCGTCGAGGTGCTGCACCACCTGCTGGAGCGGGTCGGGTCGGTCGGCGTGCACTCGCTGGAGGAGCTGGTCGCCTACCTGCCCGAGGTGACGCCCGCGCAGCGGCGCAAGCGGACGCTCGCGTCCCACCTGCCGTCCACCCCGGGCGTCTACCTGTTCCGCGGGCCGTCGGAGGAGGTGCTGTACGTCGGCACGGCGTCCGACCTGCGGCGGCGGGTGCGGCAGTACTTCACCGCCAGCGAGGGGCGCAAGCGGCTGCGGGAGATGGTGTCGCTGGCCGTGCGGGTGGACGCGGTGGAGTGCGCGCACTCGTTGGAGGCCGAGGTGCGGGAGCTGCGGCTGCTGACCGCGCACAAGCCCGCTTACAACCGGCGTTCCAAGAACCAGGCGCAGGCGTGGTGGCTCGTGCTGACGGACGAGGCTTTTCCGCGCCTCTCCGTGGTCCGCACGCCGCGTGAGGGTGCGCTCGGCCCGTTCCGGTCCCGGCGGCTCGCCGAGACTGCGATGGAGGCGGTGCTGGAGGCCGTGCCGCTGCGGGCGTGCTCGATCCGGATCCCGGCGCGCAACGCGTCCGCCACGCCGTGCGCGCTGTTCGAGCTGGGCCGGTGCAAGGCGCCGTGCGCGGGACGTCAGTCGGTGGACGACTACTCCCCCGCCGCGACGGCGTTCCGCCGGCTGGTCGGCGGGGCGGATGTCACGCCGTTGCGGGAGCTGACCGCGCAGATCGACGCGCTCGCCCATGCGCACCGGTTCGAGGACGCCGCCACCCGCCGTGACCGGATGTCGTCGTTGGTGCGCTCGTTGGACCGGGCGCAGCGGCTCGCGGGGCTGGCGGCGTTGCCGGAGGTGGTCGCCGCGCGGCCCGACGGGTCCGGCGGGTGGGAGTTCGCCGTGGTGCGGCACGGGCGGTTGGCGTCGGCCGGGGTGGCGCGGCGCGGCACGCGGCCGATGCCGGTGGTCGACGCGCTGGTGGCGTCGGCGGAGACGGTGATCCCGGGCGAGGGCCCGCTGTTCGGCGCGCCGGCCGAGGAGGTCGGCGTGGTCCTGCGGTGGATCGACCGGCCGGGGACGCGGCTCGTCTACTGCGAGCGCCCGTGGACGTCGCCCGCGTTCGCAGCCGGCGCGTGGCGGGAGTGGGTGGCACGCGCCGAGGCCGGTCGCGACCAGTACCGGATGGCGGGCCACTAGCATGTGGTCGGTCGATACCCCGACGACTTGTGGAGGACCGCTGTGATCACCGCGATCGTGCTGATCCAGGCCGCCGCCGAGACCATTCCGGACGCGGCGCAGGCGATCGCCGACATCGAGGGCGTCACCGAGGTCTACTCGTGCGCCGGCGACGTCGACCTGATCGCTCTGGTCAAGGTCGCCCGGCACGAGGACCTGGCCGACCTGGTGCCCGGCCACATCTCCAAGGTGCCCGGCGTGCTGAACACGGACACCCACATCTCGTTCCGGTCGTACTCGAAGCGTGACACGGACGCGGCGTTCGCCATCGGTCTCGAAGACGCCTGATCGGCCCGAAGTCCGCAAGCGTCGAAGGCGTTGCGACATCAAGGCGTTGAAGGCTTAAAAGCCTTAAAAGCATGTCCTCGCCGGACGGGCAGATCAGCAGGATGACGGGGAATGCGGTCATGCTCCGGGTCCGTCGTTGGTCCGGGTTCCGTGTCATCCCACCGACCTCCCTCCGGGCTACCACACGTATCAAGGGGGGCGACAACAGTGGACGCCGACAGGCATCGGTGAACAGCGCCCCCCTTGACACGCGCGGTAGGGCAAAGCCAGGTCGGCGGGATGACACGAACCCCTCGTTCGGGAAAGCGAAAGCCGGCACCCAGCCCATAGCCACGCCGCTCCACACCACCCGCGCCGGGCCCGCCGCTCCCGTCCACTGACAGGTTCTTCCCGAAAAGAAGGGCTTCGTGTCATCCCGCCGACCTGGCAAAGCCCTACCGCACGTGTCAAGGGGGCACTTTCCACCCCAACAGGAACGATGGGATGGAATCGCCCCCTTGACGCGTGTGGTAGCCCGGAGGGAGGTCGGTGGGATGACACGAAACCCGGACCAACAACGGACCCGCAGCATCCAGCGGTAGTTGGGGTCATCCTGCTGATCTGCCCGTCCGGCGAGGACATGCTTTTAAGCTCTTAAGTTTTTGAACTACTCCCCAACCACCCACCAAGCACACCGAAATCGGCATCCGTCAGCCCCAGCCGTGGATCGACCCGGTGCAACAGGGCACGACTCGGGTGGTTCACCGCGACCCACGCCCGGTCCACGTCGGTGAGCTCGTCGTCCACCCACGCGAACGGCCGCCCCGCAGCCCAAGAGACGAGCGCACGCGTCTTCCAGTGCAGCCCGGCCCGCTCGTCCAGCTCATCGACCTCGGACGGCTCCGGCCACGCCACCACCGCGAGCCGACCCAAGCCGAGCCGACCCAAGCCGAGCCGAGGCGCGACGGACTCGTTGGCGTCTTCCATCCACGTCGTCGCCCACACCAGCTCGCACGGCAGCGCGGCCAACCGGGGCCCGAGCCCGGGGTCGACCCGGCTCAGCAACGGATTGGCGCCGGCGGCAACCGTCCCGTAGGTCGGGTACCCGCCACCGCCGAACGGGATCAGCGGCCCGTCCACGTCGAGGAAGAGCAAAGGACGCTGGTCAGGACCGGCCACCGGACAACTCCCCGCACGCGAAAGGGTCCCGCACCGGAACAGGTGCGGGACCCTTTCTCCACACGATCAGCCCCTCGGACGAGCGCTCGCGCCGATGCGCGGGCCAGTCCCCGGGTGGATCAGTCCTCCGGCTGGGACGGCTTCCCGGCCAGTTCGCCCGCCGGCTTGTTCTCGGCGGACAGGGCGTCCGCCGAGACACCGCGCTCGGCCCGCGCACGGGCCACGGCGGCGGTCTCCTCCGGCGGGTCCGGGGTCAGGAAGCTGCCCGGCACCGGGTGACCGGCCGAGCCCAGCTTGTTCATCTTCTTCGGCACCGACGCGCCCTGGTAGGCCAGCGGCAGGGGGTGGCCGTGGTCGTCGACCGGGCCGAGCGGCTGGTGGACCTCGATGAACTCGCCGTGCGGCAGGCGCTTGATGATGCCCGTCTCGACACCGTGCTCCAGCACCTCGCGGTCCGCGCGCTGCAAGCCGATGCAGATGCGGTACGTGATGAAGTACGCCAGCGGCGGGACGAGGAGCATGCCGATGCGGCCCATCCACGTCATCGCGTTCAGCGAGATGTCGAACTTCATCGCGATGATGTCGTTGCCGCCCGAGAGCAGCAGCACCATGAAGTACGAGATCGCCATGACGCCGAGCGACGTCCGGACCGGCACGTCACGCGGGCGCTGCAGCAGGTTGTGGTGCGCGTAGTCCTTGGTCATCTTGCGCTCGATCCACGGGTACACCGCCGCGAGACCGGTCAGCAGCGGCAGGCCGAGCATGAACGGCAGGAACGGCGCGGGCACCGTGTAGTTGCCCAGGTACAGCTCCCACGCGGGCCACAGGCGGATCAAGCCGTCGGTCCAGCCCATGTACCAGTCGGGCTGCACGCCCGCCGACACCTGAGCCGCGTTGTACGGGCCGAAGTTCCAGATCGGGTTGATCTGGAAGATGCCGCCCATGATCGCCGTGACGGCCACGACCACGGCGAAGAACCCGCCGCCCTTGGCCGCGAACACCGGCATGATGCGCACGCCGACGACGTTGGTCTCCTTGCGGCCCACGCCCGGGAACTGCGTGTGCTTCTGGTACCAGACCACGCCGAGGTGCACCGCGATCAGCGCCAGGATGATGCCCGGGATGACCAGGATGTGCAGCGTGTAGAGCCGCGGGATGATCTCCGTGCCCGGGAACTCGCCGCCGAACGCCAGCCAGTTGATCCACGTGCCGACCACCGGGAACGAGATCAGCAGCGCCGCCATCACCCGCAGGCCGGTGCCGGAGAGCAGGTCGTCGGGCAGCGAGTAGCCGAGGAAGCCCTCGATCGCGCCCAGCATGAACAGCACGATGCCGATGACCCAGTTGATCTCACGCGGGCGGCGGAACGCGCCGGTGAAGAAGATCCGGAACATGTGCACGACGATCGCGCCCATGAACAGCAGCGCGGCCCAGTGGTGGACCTGGCGGACGAACAGACCGCCGCGCACCTCGAACGAGATGTGCAGGGTCGATTCGAACGCCCGGGACATCTCGATGCCCTGGAGGTTCACGAAGCTGCCGTTGTAGACGACCTCCTCCATGGAGGGGTCGAAGAACAGCGCCAGGTAGGTGCCCGACAGCAGCAGGACGATGAAGCTGTACAGCGCGATCTCGCCGAGCAGGAACGACCAGTGCGTCGGGAAGACCTTGTTCAACTGCTTCCGCATGCCGGAAGCCATGTGGAACCGGTCATCGGCCCACTTGGCGGCGCCACCCGCCACGCGGGCGCCCGCGCCCTGCCGCTTCGTCGGCGTGGTGATGCCACTCATGACTTACGCTCCCAGAACGCCGGACCCACGGCCTCGATGAAGTCGCCGCGGGCAATCAAGTATCCGTCCTCGTCAACCGTGATCGGAAGCTGCGGCAGGGCACGGGTCGCCGGACCGAACCGGGGCTTGGCGTAGTGGAAGACGTCGAACTGCGACTGGTGGCAGGGGCACAGGAGCAGGCCGGTCTGCTGCTCGTACAGCGAAGTGGGGCACCCGAGGTGGGTGCAGATCTTCGAGTACGCGTAGAAGTCGCCGTAGTTGAAGTCCTCCTGGCCCGCGCGCTTGGTCACGGCCTGGCCGGGGCGCAGGCGGATGAGCATGACCGGGCTGTCGGCCCGCTTCAGCGCGTGCACCAGGGCTTCTTCGTCGTCGCGCTCCGACTCGCGGAACGGGAACACCGTTTCGAAACCACCGGCTTCGAGGTCTTCCGGACGCACCAGCGCGACGTCGTGGAAGTTGCCCGTGTGCCGGCGCAGGTAGACCTTCTCGCCGTTCTCGGACTTCCACGCGGTGTGCCAGAGCGAGTCCTTCGAGTCGCTGTGCGCCCACGGGTTCTTGATCAGACCGCCGAGCGGCACGGCCAGCACGCCGAGGCCGAACACCCCGGCGCCGAGGCCCGCGGTGCGCTTGATGAGCGAACGGCGACCGATCGTGGAGCGCTCGCCGGCGTCGGCCAGCTGGGCCACGATCGTGGCCTTGTCCACCTCGGGCGACCCGCCGTCGTGGCGCCGCTGGACGGACAGCTCCTCGGGGATGAACTTCTTCGTGTACAGCAGCGCGCCGACGCCGAGGCCGAGGATCGACAGGCCCAGCGTGAAACCGATGACCGGCGTGTAGAGGCTGTACAGGATGTGGTCGTTCGTGTGCGGAGCCTCGTACTTCCACGGCCACCAGATGAACGCCACGAGGAACGCGATGCCGGCGAGCGCGGCGATGGTGAACCAGAGGGCCACCAGTCGCTCGGCGCGCTTCTCCGCGCGCGTGCCCTTGACCGGCCAGCGGTCCTCGTAGTGGACGATCTCGACACCGTCCATGGCCGCACCGAGCTTGACCAGCTCGTCCCGGCTCATCCCGGCGAGTTCCGCCTCGTCGGGCAGCTCGTTCGGCTTCACGCCGCTCATGCCTTGGCTCCGATCCAGAGGGTCACGCCGATGAGTGCGGCGATACCCACGATGAACGCGATCAGACCCTCCGATACCGGCCCGAGGCCGCCGAGGGGGGCGCCGCCGGGGTTGTTGTTCCCGTCGGTCACCGACTTGATGTAAGCGATGATGTCCTTCTTCTCCTCCGGCGTGAGCTGCCGGTCGGAGAACTTCGGCATGTTCTGCGGGCCCGTGAGCATCGCGGTGTACAGCTGCTCCTCGGTCACGCCGTCGAGCTCGGGCGCGAACTTGCCGGACGACAGCGCCCCGCCGCGGCCGGTGAAGTTGTGGCACGCCGAGCAGTTGAGCCGGAACAGCTCGCCGCCGCGGGCCGGGTCGTCGCCGCGCAGCGCCTCGCCGCGCTCAGCGGGGGTCTGCGGGCCGCCGCCGCGGGACTGGATGAACGCGCCGATGGCGTCCACCTCCTCCGGCGTGAACTTGGCCGGCTTGCGCTGCGCCTGCGCCTCCTGGCGGGCCATCGGCATGCGACCGGAGGACACCTGGAAGTACACGGCCGCCTCGCCCACGCCGATCAGGCTGGGTCCGCGGTCCTCGACGCCGTCGAGGTTGTCGCCGTGGCAGGTGATGCAGGTGTTGTTGTAGAGCTGCTCGCCCAGTCGCACCTGCGCCGGGTCGTCCTGCGCCTGCGCGGTCTGCGGCTGCGGCGCGAGGGCGCTGAACAGGAAGCCCGCGGCCAGCAGCGCGAAGCCCAGCGCGAGCAGGCCCGAGATCCGCCTGCGCAGCTTCGTGCCGCGCTTCCGGGCCCGTGTGGTGTTGGTGGTCATGTGTGCGGCAACCCTTGCTGGTGTGAGTTCGGGGTTCGAGCTGGTCAGGGCACGATGTAGATGATGGCGAACAAGCCGATCCAGACGACGTCGACGAAGTGCCAGTAGTACGACACGACGATCGCGGAGGTCGCCTGCGCGGGCGTGAACTTGCTCAGCTTCGTGCGGACCAGCAGGTAGCCGAACGCGATCAGGCCACCGATCACGTGCAGGCCGTGGAAGCCGGTCGTCAGGTAGAAGACGGTGCCGTAGGCCGAGGCCGGGATCGTCGTGCCCTCGCTCACGAGGGTGACGTACTCACCGGCCTGGCCGGCGACGAAGATCGCGCCCATGATCAGCGTCACGATGTACCAGCGGCGCAGACCGAACACGTCACCCCGCTCGGCGGCGAACACGCCCCACTGGCAGGTGAACGAGGACGCCACCAGGATGATCGTGAAGAACAGTGCGTAAGGCACGTTCAAGTGGGTCGGTGCTGGTGGCCAGTGCCCTTCGTTCTGGGCCTTCACCGTGAAGAACATGGCGAAGAGCCCGGCGAAGAACATGAGCTCACTGGACAGCCAGACGATCGTGCCGACGCTGACCATGTTCGGGCGGTTCAGCGAGTGCACGCGCTGGCCGATTGAGGGCGCTGCCGTTGTCACACGACGCATTATTGCTTGCAGGTTTTCGTCCCGCCCATCGGGTCCGGGGCACGTATGCAGGTCATCTGGGTCACACGCACGGTGAGGACGGTCATGGGGTTGTTGAGCCGGTGGCGTGATCGACGCGCGCGACGGGGTGTACCCCCACTGGAGATCGATTCACCCGGTCTGGCCGTGGTGGTGGAGGCGTTCGACGTCGCGGAGGCCGACTCGGCGGCGCTGGCCAGGTCGCCGCGGTGGCGCGCGGACGAGCCCGCGGTGCTGCGCCACCACCTCGAACTGCCGCCTGACCAGGTAGAACGCGCGCGTGAGCTGCTCACGCCGGACGGGTGGGTGCTCCGCCGCGAAGATCGCTGGCACGCGTTGCGGGTGCAGCGGCTGGACGCGTTGCGCTGCGCGCAGGAGCGGGCCCGGATGGCGAGCCTGGCCCAGCGGCTCGGCGGCGACTGGATCGGGTGGGACGCACTGCAAGTCACGCACCGTCAGCCGGATAACATCTGGGTCACCTCGCACCCCGACCCGCCGGAGGATCGCGCCGATGAGCACGCAGACGACCAGGATCCTGGTGTTCAGCCACCGCCCCGAGGTGCGTGAGACGATCATCACTGCGGTGGGCCGCCGACCGGCGCCCGACCTGGGCCGCGTCGAGTACGTCGAGGTCGGCAAGATCGCCGACGTGCTGTACGAGATGGACAACGGCGGCGTCGACCTGGCGATCCTGGACGGCGAGGCGCAGCCCACCGGCGGCATGGGCCTGTCCCGGCAGCTGAAGAACGAGATCACCGACTGCCCGCCGATCGTGGTCGCGGTGCGCCGCAAGGACGACCGGTGGCTGGCGACGTGGTCGCAGGCGGACGCGGTGCTGGTGCACCCGCTCGACCCGCTGGCCGCCGCCGAGACCGTGGCCGAGGTGCTGCGCTCGACGGCGCTGCCCGTCGTCCGGGGCTGAGGTCGCCGTGGAGCGCACCTGGCCGTTACTGCTGAACCAGCTCGTCGACCGCGTCGACCTGTCCCAGGGCGACACGGCGTGGGCGATGGATCAGGTGATGTCCGGCGCCGCGACGCCCGCGCAGATCGCCGCGTTCGCGGTGGCGCTGCGGGCCAAGGGCGAGACCCCGGAAGAGGTCGACGGCATCGCCACGATGATGCTCCGGCACGCCCGCCGGTTCACCGTGGACGTGCGCGCGGCGGACATCGTGGGCACGGGCGGCGACAACTCCGGGTCGGTGAACATCTCGACCATGGCGGCGATCGTCGCGTCGGCCGCCGGCGTGCCGGTGGTCAAGCACGGCAACCGCGCGGCGTCGTCCAAGTGCGGCACGGCGGACGTGCTCGAAGCGCTCGGCGTGGCCATCGACCTGCCGCCGCTCGGCGTGCAGCAGACGGTGGAGGAGCTGGGCATCGGGTTCTGCTTCGCGCCGGTGTTCCACCCCGGTTTCCGGCACGCGGGCGCGCCGCGGCGCGAGATCGGCATCCCGACGTCGTTCAACCTGCTCGGCCCGCTGACCAACCCGGCGCAGCCGAAGGTCGGCCTGGTGGGGTGCGCCCGGGTGGCCTTCGCGCCGCTCATCGCGGGCGTCTTCGCCCGTCGGGGCAGCACCGTGCTGGTCGTGCGCGGTGACGACGGGATGGACGAGATCACCACGACCACCACGACGTCGGTGTGGGTGGCCGACGGCGGCGAGGTGCGGACCGACCGGATCGACCCGTCGGCGCTGGGCATCGCGCCCGCGCTGCCGGACGACCTCAAGGGCGGCGACGCCTCGGTGAACGCCGAGGTCGTGCGCGACCTGCTGGCCGGGAAGCCGGGTGCGGTGCGGGACGCGGTGCTGCTCAACGCGGCGGGCGCGCTCGCCGCGCACGGCGGGCTCTCGGGCGACCTGCACGCGGACCTCTCCGGCGCGATGGGCCGGGCCGCGGCGGCGATCGACTCCGGCGCGGCGGCGGACCTGCTGCGGCGGTGGGCGGCGCGGTCGTCGGAGCTGAAGACGTCCCTCTCGGACGGATGACCTGAGCTAGCGGGTGGACGCGTTCGAGCCGACGGGTGACCCAACGGTCGGGTGACGCCCGAGCCCTCGTCAGCGGTCCACTTGCGACGCTCGGGCACCGTAAGCGGCCGCGGCGATCCGGGCGAACGAGCGGACGAGCGGGCCTGGTTCGGCGCCCACCCAGGCCACGACGAGGCGGCTCGGCGGCAGGTCGACCAGCGGCACCGTCGTGAGCCCCTCGGGCAGCGCGTGGCCCATCGGCGCCAACCCCACCGAGCCGTTCCACAGCACGGCTTGCAGGCACTCGTGCGCGGTGCGCACGACCGGTCCCTCGCGGTGCTTCCCGCCGCTCCAGTACGCCTGCCAGACCGGGTCGGCGCCCTCCGGCAGGCGGAACCACCGCCGGTCGGCCAACTCGTCGGAGTGCACGCTCCCGCGGCCGGCCAAGGGGTCGTCCACGCGCAGGACCACGCCGATCGGATCGCTGCGCAGCACGTGCGTGACGATGCCCGTGTCGTCGAACGGCGCCCTGGTGAGGGCGACGTCGGCCAAGCCCGCGCGCAGCCCCGTGGTCGGGTCGGCGAAGTCGGCCTCGCGGATCCGGACGCGCACCCCGGGGTGGTGCGCGCGGTAGGTGGCGGCCAGCCGGGCGCCCACCTGCTCGGCGCTGTCGGCGAGGGTGCCGATCGTGATGGTCTCCGCGCCCGCCGCGGCGGCCACCCTCGTGCGGACCTGGTCGGCCCGCGCCAGCAGCGTGCGCGCCTCGTCGTAGAGCGACGCGCCCGCCGGGGTGAGGGCGACCCCTGCCGGTGAGCGGTGCAGCAGCACGTGGCCGAGGTCGGTTTCGAGCCGCTTGATGGCGCGGCTGAGCGGCGGCTGGGTCATGTGCAGCCGGGCGGCGGCCCGTCCGAAGTGGAGTTCTTCGGCGACGGCGACGAAGTAGCGCAGCTCGCGGAGGTCCATCACCGGCGACGATACCCGGGCGGTATCGGGGGTGCGGCATCGGTCTTGGACGCCTCCGCCCGGTCCGGAGTGGACTGGTCTCATGACCGGACCCACCTTCCTGCCCGACCCCGCCGTGCGGGTCGGCGACGCCCGTGAACTCGCCCGTGACCTGCTGGTGGTCCCGGACCGGGGCGTGCCGCTCGTGCCCAACATCGGCGTCATCGGCGGCTCGCACTCCGTGCTCGTGGTCGAGACCGGGTTGGGCGTGCGCAACGCGGAGGCCGTGCTGGAGTTCGCGCTCGAGCACGCCCGCGGGCGCAGGCTGTACCTGACCACGACCCACTTCCACCCTGAGCACGCGTTCGGCGCGCAGGCCTTCGCGGGCGAGGCGACCTTCCTGCTCAACCGCGACCAGGCCGACGACCTGGCGCGGAAGGGCCCCGGCTACCTGGAGATGTTCCGCGGTCTCGGCGAGTCGGTCGCCCGACGGCTCGTCGGCGTCGAACTCGTGCGGCCCGACGTCGTCTACGAGCGGGAGCACGCCCTCGACCTCGGTGGGCGGGTGGTGCAGTTGCGCGCCACGGGCCGTGCGCACAGCCGGGGCGACCAGGTCGTCCGGGTGCCGGACGCGGACGTGCTGTTCACCGGCGACCTGGTGGAAGCGGGGCAGTTCGCGATCTTCCCGTGGTTCCCCCCGCACGACACCGACGTGTCGGGCACCCGCTGGCTCGCGGTGGTGGAACGCCTCGCCGCGACCGGCGCGCGCACCGTCGTGCCCGGTCACGGCGAGGTCGGCGATGCGCGGCTGCTCGCCGACGTCCGCGACTACCTCACGCTGCTGCGCGACGAGACGTGGGCGCGCCGCGGTTCGGCGATGGGCGAAGAGGCGATCGCCGCGGAGGTCGAGGCGCTGATGGTCGAACGGCACCCGGAGTGGGTCGGTCGCGAGTGGATCGGGAAGGGCGTCGGCTGCCTGTGCGCCGAGCACCCCGCGTGAACGGCCGCGCCAGAGATTGCGGCCACCTTTTCACCGCCGCGCAACCGGGGCCGGTCATGCTGTCCACATGCTCTACACGGTGATGAAACGAGTGGTGGCGCCCACGGCGCGGCTGGTCTACCGGCCGAGGGTCGAAGGGCTGGAGAACGTGCCCGCCGACGGTCCGGTGATCCTCGCGCCGAACCACTTGTCGTTCATCGACAGCGTCGTCATCCCGATGGTGGTGCCGCGTCGCGTCTCGTTCCTCGCCAAGGCCGAGTACTTCGAGGGCAAGGGCGTGAAGGGCGCCCTGTCGCGCTACTTCTTCGGCTCCCTCGGCCACGTGCCCGTGCGCCGGGGCGTCGGCCGGGCCGCCAGGGCGTCGCTGGACACCGCCAAGGACATCCTCGACCACGGTGGCGCGTTCGCCATCTACCCCGAGGGCACGCGCTCGCTGGACGGCCGCCTGCACCGCGGTCGCACCGGCGTGGCCCGGATGGCGCTGGAGTCCGGCGCGCCGGTCGTCCCGGTCGGGATCATCGGCACCGACCAGGTGCAGCCGGTCGACCGCAGGCTGCCCCGCGTCCGACCGATCACCGTCCGGTTCGGCGAGCCGCTGCGCTTCGACCGCTACGCGGGCATGCAGGAGTCGCTGCCGGTGCTGCGCTCGATCACCGACGAGATCGTCTACCGCATCCTGGAACTGTCCGAACAGGAGTACGTGGACAGCTACCAGAGCTCGAACGCCGCGGCCTGACGGCCCGGACACGACGAAGGGGCCCACCTCGCGAGGTGGGCCCCTTCGTCGACGTCGGGCTCAGTCGTGGCTGGGACCGGTGTGGTACTCGAACACCAGGCCGCCGACGGCGATCAGCACGAGCACCACGGCGATCACCAGCAGCCAGATGTGCCAGAACGCGAGCGCGACACCCGCCGTCGCGGCAGCCGCCGCGAGGCCGATCGGCCAGTAGCTGCCGGGGCTGAAGAAGCCCAGCTCACCGGCGCCGTCGCTGACCTCGGCGTCCGCGTTGTCCTCGGGCCGCACCTCGATGCGCCGGGCGACGAACCGGAAGTAGGTGCCGACGATCAGCGCCAACCCGCCGGTCAGCGCGAGCGCCACCGTGCCGGTCGGCTCGACGAAACCGGTGTCCGCCCAGGTCCAGTAGCCGTACACGACGGCCATCAGGAACGAGAACGCCATCACCAAGTCAAAAATGCGGGCTTCGACCTTCATCGCAGCGTCCTCCTACTTCCCACCGTCGGACGCCTCGCGGACAGTCCGGTCGGTGTCGAAGGGCTTGGTCGTCACGGCGTACGGCGTGCACAGCTCACCGCAGTTCAGCTCGGTCAGCGCCTCGGCGGCGCCGTACGGCTGCCCGGTGTCCGGGTTCGTCTCCTGCCGCAGCTGCATGTACCGGTCGAAGTCGCCCGGCTCCAGCGCCCTGACCTCGAAGTTCATCACGGCGTGGTAGACGCCGCACAGCTCGGCGCAGCGACCGACGAACGACCCGGTCCGGTCGATCTGGTCGATCTGGAACGCGTTGTCCTGGTTGTTCTTCTCCGGCTCGGGGAAGACGTCCCGCTTGAAGTGGAACTCCGGCACGTAGAACGAGTGGATGACGTCGGTCGACCGCAGGTTGAAGCGGATCGACTTGCCCTGCGGCACCACCAGGAGCGGGATCTCGCCGGACGTGCCGACGGTGCTCACGGGCAGGTCCGCGGACTCGGTCTTGTACTGGGGGTACTGGAACTCCCAGTTCCACTGGAACGCGATCACGTCGACCGTGACGTCGGGCGTCTTGGACTTGTCGGTGACGTAGTTCTGCGTCACCGCCGTGAAGTAGAACAGCACCGCGACGATGATCGTCGGCACGACCAGCAGCACGAGCTCCAGCGGCAGGTTGTAGGCGACCTGGCGGGGCAGCTCCTCGCTCTTCTTGCGGTGGAACGCGACCGACCAGAGGATCAGGCCCCACACGATCACGCCGACCGCGAGAGCCGCGACGACCGACCAGGTCCACAGCTCGCGCATCGCCTCGGCCTGCGGCGTCACGGCCACCGGCCAGCCGAAGCGCAGCACCTCTTCCGTGGAGCAACCCGTGGCCCCGACGCCGACCAGGCCGACCAGCCCGCCGACCTTCGCCAGCCGGGCTGCCCTGGTGCCCTCCTTCAGGCCCACTGCTCGCCGCCTCCTCAGTCGCCCTCAACGTCAACAAGCTCGCAGGCAGGGGCGTGATGACGCCCATGCCGGATCATGCGGGAGCGTAGCTCAGCACCTGGGCCGTCACCCGTCGGGGGCTGCCCCCTTGGAGTGCAGTTTCGGTCACACACCGGCCCCCCGGCATACTGGAGTCTTCTCCACACGACACGAAGGGTGTTTACGGCGTGTGCGGCCTGGTAGGACTGGTTTGCCCTGGCGAGAACGAGGCCGAGCGGGCGCGCTCGGCGGTGGCGGGGGCACTGCGCTGCATGCGCCACCGCGGCCCCGACGAGAGCGCCACCTGGCAGGGCGGTGAGGTCGTCTTCGGCTTCAACCGCCTGTCCATCATCGACATCGAGCACTCGCACCAACCCCTGCACTGGGGTCCGCACGACCAGCAGGGTCGGTACGCGATCCTGTTCAACGGCGAGATCTACAACTACGTGGAGCTGCGCGCGGAGCTGACCAAGCAGTTCGGCGCCGTGTTCGCCACCGACGGCGACACCGAGACGATCGTGGCCGCCTACCACTACTGGGGCCCGGCCGCCGTGGCCAGGCTGCGCGGCATGTTCGCGTTCCTGATCTGGGACAAGGCGCGCCGGGTGGTCTTCGGCGCGCGCGACCCGTTCGGCATCAAGCCGCTGTACTACGCGGCCGGTCCGGGCGGCGTGGCGTTCTCCAGCGAGAAGAAGTCGGTGCTGGAGCTCGCGCCGACGATCGGCATCCGCCCGAAGGTGGACGAGAAGGCGCTGCAGCACTACCTGATCCTGCAGTACGTGCCGGAGCCGGAGTCGCTGCAGAGCGAGGTCCACCGCATCGAGTCCGGCACGTCGTTCACGCTCACGCCGGGCGGCAAGCCCGTGGTCGAGCGGTACTTCCCGGCCACGTTCCGGCCGCGCGCGGTGCGCGGAGAGGCGGACGAGAACCGGCTGTACGACGAGATCACCGAGGCGTTGCGCGACTCGGTGGCCAAGCACATGCGCGCGGACGTGACGGTCGGCTCGTTCCTGTCCGGCGGCATCGACTCGACCGTGGTCGCGGCGCTGGCCAAGGAGCACAACCCGGACCTGATCACGTTCACCACGGGGTTCGAGCGGCAGGGCTACTCCGAGATCGACGTGGCCGCCGAGTCGGCCGCCGCGATCGGGGTCAAGCACGTGGTCCGGGCGGTGACGGCGCAGGAGATGATGGACGCCCTGCCGCTGATCACGTGGTACCTGGACGACCCGGTGGCCGACCCGGCGCTGGTGCCGCTGTGGTTCATCGCCCGCGAGGCGCGCGAGCACGTGAAGGTCGTGCTGTCGGGCGAGGGCGCGGACGAGCTGTTCGGCGGCTACACGATCTACCGCGAGCCGCTGTCGCTGGCGCCGTTCGAGAAGGTGCCGGGCGCGTTGCGCAAGGCCATGGGCAAGGTGTCCACGAAGATCCCGCAGGGCGTGCGCGGCAAGGACCTGCTGCGGCGCGGGGCGCTCACGTTGGAGGAGCGCTACTACGGCAACGCGCGGATCTTCATGGACGACCAGATCCAGCAGGTGCTGCGCACCTACGACCCCGGCGTGTCGCACAAGGACGTGACGGCGCACGTGTACCGGGAGTCGGAGGGCTGGGACCCGGTGACGCGGATGCAGCACGTGGACCTGTTCACGTGGCTGCGCGGCGACATCCTGGTCAAGGCCGACAAGATGACGATGGCGAACTCGCTCGAGCTGCGGGTGCCGTTCCTGGACCCCGAGGTGTTCCGGATCGCGTCGCAGGTGCCGTCGGAGCTGAAACTGACCAAGGAGACGACCAAGCACGCGTTGCGCCGGGCGATCCGCGACATCGTGCCCGCGCACGTGCTCAACCGGCGCAAGCTGGGCTTCCCGGTGCCGATCCGGCACTGGCTGAAGGACGAGATGCACGACTGGGCGGTGGAGACCGTGCGCCAGTCGCAGACCGACCAGTACCTCGACAAGGGCGCGGTGCTGCGGATCATCGAGGAGCACCGGTCGGGGGTCGCGGACCACAGCAGGCGGATCTGGGCGCTGCTGGTGTTCATGATCTGGCACGGGATCTTCGTGGAGGGCCGGATCCGCCCGGTCGTCCCCGAGCCGCACTACCCCGTCAAGCTCTAGCCCTCACGGTGAAGGCCCCCGGCGCGCGTGTGCCGGGGGCCTTCGCGCGTGGTCTCAGCCGGCCTTCTCCACCGGTTCGAACTCGCACGTCGCGCCGGTCTTCTCCGCCATGATCCGGGTGACGTCGTCGACCAGCCTGGCCAGGTGCTCCTTGGTGCGGACCAGTTGCCCGATGCGGCCTTCGACGGACGCCAGCTCGTCGTTGAGCATGCGCAGCAGCGGCACGCAGCCCGCCTCGTCCTCGGGCAGCTGCACGTCCTGGTCGAACGCGTGCGCGAGCACCAGCTTGGCCAGGCGCACGTTCAGGCCGGAGTTGATGAGGCAGCGGACGCTGCGGACGCGTTCCACGTCGGACTCGTCGTAGACGCGGTAGCGGGAATCCGTGCGCTGGGGCGTGAGCAGGCCCTGTTGGTCGTAGTAGCGCAGCATGCGCACCGTGGCGCCGGTCTTCTCCGCGAGCTCGCCGATCAGCACTTATTCCCACCCCTGTCCAGAAGAGCGCTTGATCACGCAACCTTGACCCTGACGTCAGTGTCACACTTTAGCGTCGTTCCCGTGATCGCCTTCATCCTGATGCTCAGCGCGTTCGCGGTGGGCACCTCCGAGTTCATCATCGTCGGCGTGCTGCCCGAGGTGGCCGCCGACCTCGGCGTCGACGTGCCGACCGCGGGCCTCCTGGTGACCGCCTACGCCATCTCGGTCGCCCTGGGCGGTCCGGTGCTCACCGTGCTCACCGGGCGCATCGCGCGTCGCAAGCTCCTGATCTCCGTCATGGCGCTGGCCCTGGTGGCTTCCCTCGGCAGCGCCCTGGCCGACGACTACACCCTGCTCATGGCGGCGCGCATGGTGGCCGCGCTCGCGCAGGGCCTGTTCTTCGCGGTGGCGTCGCAGATCGCCATCGCCGCCGTGCCGCCGGAGAAGCAGACCGCGGCCATCGCCAAGGTCGTCAACGGTGTCGCGCTGTCCACCATCCTCGGCATCCCGCTCGGCACGCTGATCGGGCAGAACTACGGCTGGCGGGCGTCGTTCGTGCTGGTCAGCGCGTTGACCGCGATCGGGCTCGTCGGGGTCGTGCTCGGCACGCCGAAGGTCGCGCACCAGCCGGACCCCGGCGTGCGCGCCAGCCTGTTCGCGTTCGGCAGGCGGACCGTGCTGCTGGGGCTGGCCACCACGATCCTGTCGTTCACCGGCCTGATCACGGCGTTCACGTACGTCGCGCCGGCGTTGCGCGAGGTGAGCGGTTTCGAGCCGGGTTGGGTGACCGGCGTGCTGCTCGTGTACGGCCTGGGGACGCTCGTCGGCAGCACGCTGGCGGGCAAGGTGGCGCCGGACCGGATCGCCCGCGTGCTGCCGGTCCCGTTGGCCGTGCTCGGCGTGATGCTGCTGGCGCAGGGGCTGATGCTGGAGAGCAAGGTGGCGGCCGTGGTGAGCGTGTTCGTGCTGGGCGCGAGCGCGTTCACGGCGGGTCCGCTGATCCACACCTACCTGATGGGGCAGGCGGGTTCGGCGGCCGGGCTGGTCGCCTCGGTGAACATCTCCGCGTTCAACGTGGCCGCGGCGCTCGGCCCGATGCTCGGCGGCGTGGTGCTGACCAGCGGGCTCGGCCTGCGGTGGGTCGGGACCGTCGGCGGCGTGTCGACCGTCCTGGGCGTGGGGGTGGCCCTGGTGGTCGGCAAGCTGACCGCCCCGGCAACGTCCACGCCCACCACACCACTGGCCGCGCACGTGTGAGTCGGCCCTACCGGGCGGTACTACCGCCCGGTAGGGCTTCTGTCAAGTCTTCGGCACGCATACGGTCGCTGGTGTGAGGAACACCGAGGCGGACACGTTGGCCGAGCTGATCGAGGACTGCACCGAGCTGCCGCGCGAGCTGCGCGGCGAGGAGGCCAGGCCCCACCCCGAGCCCGGGTCCGCGACGCCGTGGCGGGTGGACGACGCCAACTACGCCCAGGTCGCCGACCTGGACGCCTACGTCTGAGACCCGCGCGGTCCGGACGTCCGCCCGGCGCGGTCCTCGATCGGGTCGGCCTTGAACTCGTCACGCCCGGGCAGCGGGTGGCGTGGTTCGCGGTCGCCCGCGCCGCCCGCGTCCGGGTACTCCTCGAAATCGATCACGACCGGCGTGCCGCGGCGCACCCGGTGACCGGCGGTCGGGTCCTGCGCGGTGACGATCCACGTTCCCGGCCAGGTCAGCGCGCCCAGCGGCGGGCCGTCCACGTCACGCGAGGTCACCACCACGCCCGCGTCGTGGCCGGTCTTCCGGGCCTGCGGGACGGTCAAGCCGACTAAATGCGGCACCTCGGTATCCGTCATGAACGCCAGCGTCCCACCCGGCGCAACGGAAAAGGCCCCCGCCGTGGCGAGGGCCCTTCCGTGAACCGCGGTCCAGCGGGTCGATCAGTGGAACGAGTCGCCGCAGGCGCACGAACCGCCGGCGTTCGGGTTGTCGATGGTGAAACCCTGCTTCTCGATCGTGTCGACGAAGTCGATCACGGCACCCTCGACGTACGGCGCGCTCATGCGGTCGACGGCCACCTTCATGCCGCCGAAGTCGCGCAGCGCGTCACCGTCGAGCGTGCGCTCGTCGAAGAACAGCTGGTAACGCAGCCCCGCGCAACCACCGGGCTGGACGGCGATGCGCAGGTGCATGTCGTCGCGCCCCTCCTGGTCCAGCAGCGCCTTCGCCTTCACGGCAGCCGCGTCGGTCAGCGTCACGCCGTGGGTGGGCGGGGCGTCAGGAGTCGAGGTGACTGCGTCCTGAGCGGTCGTCATGGCTCTCCCTCAGAGGTCCTTTGCGGGCATCTATCTCCGGGCAACACGGGAAGTACCCGCTTTGTTCCTACCCCCATGGTCGCACAGACGTCACGGCCGGGGGTGTGACCACTGCCTCGCCACGCGGGCGGCGAGGTCGGCCAGCGTCCCGCGCGGGTCCGCCAGGCTGCGCTGGACCGACCCGGCGTGCTCGGCCACCGCGTACGACTCCTGCACGCCCACCGCCGCTGCCTCCCGCCTGCCCACCGTGACCTGGCCCGCGAGCACCACGCAGGGCACGCCGCGCTCGGCCGCGCCACCGGCGACGGCGGTCACCAGCTTCCCGCGCAGCGACTGCCAGTCGAAGCTCCCCTCACCGGTCACGGCCAGGTCGGCGTGGTCCAGCGCTTCATCCAACCGGGTGAGTTCCCTGACCATTCCCGCGCCGGACGCCACCTCGGCCCCGAGCGCCATCAGCGCGGCCCCGAGGCCACCCGCCGCACCCGCGCCGGGCCGGTCGCGGACCTCGGCCAGCTCGTCCATCGCGGCCAGCCGCGCCTCGAGCCGTGCCACCGCTTCGGGTGACGCGCCCTTCTGCGGGCCGAACGTGCGCGCGGCGCCGTGCGGGCCCAGCAGCGGGTTTTCCACGTCGGCGGCGGCGACCAGCCGGGCGGTGACGGCACGGACGGTCTCGCGCAGCCCCGCGCCGCCGTCGGTCGTCCCCGAGCCGCCGAGGCCGACCACGATCGTGTGCACGAGGGCGTCACCGGCCGCGTTGACCAGCTCGCCGACGCCCCTCCCTGGTGGTGGCGGTCTCGGCGGCCCGCGCGCGCTCGTCGACGGGGACGAGGTGCAGGCCACAGGCCTGGGCGGACTCGACGTACGCGGTCCCGTCGTGCTCCAGCCACCTCGCCTCGACGGGCGCGCCGAGCGGTCCGGTGACGGTCGTCGTGTGGAGCGTGCCGCCCAGCGCGGCGTGCAGGACGTCCACGAAACCGGGCCCGCCGTCGGCCAGCGGGCGCAGGTGGAGCTCGTCGTCGGGAGCGGTGCGGCGCCAGCCCTCGGCCACGGCCTCGGCGACCTCACGCGCGGTCAGCGTTCCGCCGAAGCAGTCCGGCGCAATAACAACTCGCACCTCGCGAACAGTACTTATCGGGGCATCTCCTACTCTGGTGCGGTGAGGTTCCTGCGCCGCAACGCCGACGAAACCGCCGAGACCACCACCGAGGACGCTCCCGCGGAGGTGAACCCGGCCGATCCGTCGCGCACGCCAGGCAAGGGGCGGCCCACGCCGAAGCGACGCGAGGCCGAGGGCAAGCGACGCGGTCCGGTGCCGCCGCCGCCCCGCACGCAGCGGGAGGCGTTGAAGCGGGCGCGCGGGAACAAGGTGTCCAAGGAGGAGCGCCGCGCGGCGGCGGCCGAGCGCCGGCAGCGGATGATGGCGGGCGAGGACAAGTACCTCCTGCCCCGCGACCGCGGCCCGGTGAAGGCCTACATCCGCGACGTGGTCGACTCGCGGCGCAACCTCATGGGCCTGTTCATGCCGCTGGCCATCCTGGTGTTCGTCGCGCTGCTCGTGCCGATGCCCGCCGTCCAGCAGTACGCGACGCTGCTGACCACGTTCATGCTGCTGGCGATGATCGTCGAGGGCTTCGTGCTCGGCCGGATGGTGAACCGGCGGGTGCGGCTGAAGTTCCCCAACGACACCACCCGCGGCCTGTCCATCGGCTGGTACTCGTTCATCCGGGCCAGCCAGCTGCGGCGCCTGCGCGTGCCCAAGCCGAGGGTGAGCCCCGGCGACAAGGTTTGACCTGCGCCGAAGACCGCACCGGCCCTCGCCACGACCCGCGGCGGGGGCCGGTCGCCGTTCTCCACGCCGAGTTCATTAGCAACCCGAACGACCCGGTACTAGGCTTGGCCGCATGGAGTTCCGACGCCTCGGCCGCAGTGGCCTGAACATCAGCGAGATCTCGTACGGCAACTGGCTCACCCACGGTTCCCAGGTCGAGGAGGACCAGGCGACGGCCTGCGTCCGGGCCGCGCTCGACGCGGGCATCACCACGTTCGACACCGCCGACGTCTACGCCAACACCAAGGCGGAGTCGGTGCTGGGCCGCGCGCTGACCGGTCAGCGCCGCGAGTCGCTGGAGATCTTCACCAAGGTCTTCTGGCCGACCGGCCCCGGCGGCCCGAACGACAAGGGCCTCGGCCGCAAGCACATCATGGAGTCGATCAACGGCTCGCTGAAGCGGTTGCAGACCGACTACGTCGACCTCTACCAGGCGCACCGGTACGACAAGTCCGTGCCGCTGGAGGAGACGATGCTGGCCTTCGCGGACGTCGTCCGCTCGGGCAAGGCCCTCTACATCGGCGTGTCCGAGTGGAACGCCGACCAGATCGCCCGCGGCGCGGCGCTCGCGCGTGAGCTGAACGTGCCGTTCATCTCGAACCAGCCGCAGTACTCGATGCTGTGGCGCGTGATCGAGTCGCAGGTCGTGCCGACCTCGGAGCGCGAGGGCATCAGCCAGATCGTGTGGTCGCCCATCGCCCAGGGCGTGCTGACCGGCAAGTACCTGCCGGGGCAGCCGGTGCCGGAGGGCTCGCGGGCGACCGACGAGAACGGGTCGAAGTTCATCCAGCGCTTCCTGCGCGACGAGGTGCTGACCAAGGTCCAGCAGCTCAAGCCGCTGGCCGACGAGGCGGGCCTGTCCCTGGCCCAGCTCGCCGTCGCGTGGACCCTGCAGAACCCGAACGTGGCCAGCGCGATCATCGGCGCGTCCCGCCCGGAGCAGGTGCACGAGAACGTCAAGGCCGCCGGCGTGAAGCTGGAGGACGAGCTGCTGAAGAAGATCGACGACGTGCTCGAGGGCGTCGTCGAGTCCGACCCGCGGTTCACCGTCACCCCCTGACGCGCGTCACCCCGCGAAGCCCCGCTCGGACCACCCGGGCGGGGCTTCCCCGTGCGCCGCGGCACGACGGCCGGCCGCAACGATGAGCCCGACCAGGACGCCGGTCACTCGGCCGGGGCGAGGGACATCGGGCCGTAGACCTCGGATTCGCTGCGCAGCAACGTCACCTGGGCGACACCCGCCTCCCGCAGCTCGACCCACGCGGTGGAGAACCAGTCCTCGGCGGCGTTCTGGTCGGGGAAGGCGACCACCGGGCCGTCGATCTCGCGTCCGTGATCGTCCTGGTACCGCCACCGGTACTCCATGACGGGCCTCCTCACGATGAGCCGTGCGGGTAACGTTCCCGGTCAGGCTATGTCCTCCTGTAACGGTTGGAGTGCGGTGTGACGCGTCGGACACTGGTGCTGGGCGGCGCGCGTTCGGGCAAGTCCGCGCACGCCGAGGGCCTGCTCACCGAGGACGTGGTGACCTACGTCGCCACCGCCCGCCGCTACCCCGACGACGCCGACTGGGAGCTGCGGATCGCCCAGCACGTGGCCCGCCGTCCCACCACGTGGACGACGGTGGAAGCGCCCGCGCCGAGCGACCTGATCGCCCTGCTCACGGCCACCAGCGAGGCCGACCCGCCGATCCTGGTGGACGACGTCGCCACCTGGCTCAACGGCGTGCTGGACGACGCCGGCGCCTGGGAGGGCCACGGCATGGGCACGGTCGACCAGGAGTGCTCGGCACTGGTCCACGCCGTCGCCACCACGCGCGCCCGTTTGGTCCTCGTCTCGGCGGAGGTCGGCCTCGGCGTCGTGCCCAGCACGCACTCTGGCAGGCTCTTCCGCGATCACCTCGGTTCGCTCAACGCGCGGCTGGCCGAGGTGTGCGACGAGGTGCTGCTGGTCGTCGCCGGAATCCCACTGCGACTGCGCGAACCCGGAGGTAGTCGGTGACCATCGAGTTCCCGTCCGTCGAGCCGCCCAGCGCGGACGTGCGCACCAAGGCGTCGGCCAGGCACGCCGTGCTCACCAAGCCCGTCGGCTCGCTGGGCAGGCTGGAGGAGCTCGGCGCCTGGGTGGCCGCCTGCCAGGGCGAATGCCCGCCCAAGCCCTTCACCCGCCCCCGCGTGGTCGTCTTCGCGGGCGACCACGGCATCGCGCGGCACGGCGTCTCGGCCTACCCGCCCGAGGTCACCGGCCAGATGGTCGCGAACTTCCTGGCCGGCGGCGCGGCGGTGAACGTCCTGGCCAACGTCGCGGGCGCGACCGTCCGCGTGGTCGACCTGGCCGTCGACTCCGAGACCGCCGTCGGCGACTTCAAGGTCCGCCGCGGCTCCGGCTCCATCGACCGCGAGGACGCCCTGACCCTCGACGAGGCCGAGCGAGCCGTCGAGATCGGCCGCAAGCTCGTGGACGACGAGGTCGACGGCGGCGCGGACCTGCTCATCGCCGGCGACATGGGCATCGGCAACACCACCCCCGCCGCCGTCCTCATCGCCGCCCTCACCGGCTCCGAACCCGTCGCCGTGGTGGGCCGGGGAACCGGCATCGACGACCAAGGCTGGATGCGCAAGACGGCCGCGATCCGGGACGCCCTCCGCCGCGCCCGCCCGGTGATCAACGACCCGGTGGCCCTGCTCGCCGCCTCCTCCGGCGCGGACATCGCCGCCATCGCGGGCTTCCTCGCCCAAGCCGCGGTCCGCAAGACCCCCGTCATCCTCGACGGCGTGGTGGTCGGCGCAGCCGCCGTGGTCGCCGAGGAACTCGCACCCGGCGCCCGTGACTGGTGGGTCGCCGCCCACCGCTCCGTCGAACCGGCGCACGCCTTGGCCCTGGGCCACCTCAGCCTGGAGCCGTTGCTGGAGTTCGACATGCGCCTGGGCGAAGGCTCCGGCGCCGTCGCCGCACTCCCCCTGGTCGTGATGGCCACCCGCATCCTGGCCGAGATGGCGACGTTCGACAGCGCGGGCGTCTCCGGACCCGCCTGATGCGCCTGGCGCTGTCGTGGCTGACCGTCCTGCCCGTCCGCGTCGGCTCCAATGAGGTCGACGCGCGGGCGGCACGGCGTGCCATCGCCTTCGCCCCGTTCGTCGGCCTGCTGCTGGGCGGAGCGGCCACCGCCCTCCTGCTCCTACCGCTACCCGACCTCGTCGCAGGCTTCCTGGTCGTCGGCTTCCTGGCCCTGGCCACCCGCGGCATGCACCTGGACGGCCTGGCCGACACCGCCGACGGCCTCGGCTGCTACGGCCCGCCCGAACGCGCCCTGGCCGTCATGAAAGACGGCGGCGCCGGCCCGTTCGCGGTAGTGGCGCTGATCGTCGTGCTCGGCGCACAAGCCGCCGCCTTCCCCACCGTCGAATGGGGAACCGTCCTCTTGGCCCTGACCACCGGCCGCGCCGCATTCATCCTCTGCTGCCGGCACGGCATCCCCGCCGCACGCCCCGAAGGCCTGGGCGCACTGGTAGCCGGCACCCAACCACTCTGGACGGCCGTCACCTGGTGGACCACCCTCGCCGCCGCGGCCTACTTCATCCACCCCTGGCAAGGCCCGCTCTCCATCGCCCTCGCCGCCACCCTGGTCACTCTACTGATCCACCACACCAGCAAGCGATTCGGCGGAATCACCGGCGACGTCCTGGGCGCCGCCTGCGAAACGGCCACCCTAACCGTCCTCGCCGTCAACTCGCTCAACTGACCAAACCGACTCCGAATACCCGCAGAGGCCCGATTTTACATGGGGTTCGGGTGCTTTAGGCTGGTCGAAGCCGGGCAGGCCTGGCGGACGCTTTTCCCGCCAGGCCTGCCCGGCTTTGGCCTGCCTGGAGTGCCCGTAAGGGGCCCCATGTCAAATCGAGCCGGCCTCAACCATCGAGCCACTCTCTCAACTCGACCCGCACCCGACCGCAGCCCTCAGTTGATCTTCACCATCCACCCGTGCGGATCAGCCACCAGCCCCTGCTGAATCCCCGTCAAGTGGTTGCGCAACTTCATCGTCACATCACCAGTCCGACCACCGGAAACCGAAAACTCCCCCTCCGCGTGCTTCACGTGCCCCACCGGCGTGATCACCGCCGCCGTCCCGCACGCGAACACCTCGGTCAACTCACCGGACTCGGCCTTCTTCTCCCACTCCTCGGTGGAGATCCGCCGCTCCTCCACCGCGTGACCGAAATCAGCGGCCAACCGAAGCAACGAGTCGCGCGTGATCCCGGGCAACAACGCACCGGACAGCTCCGGCGTCACCACCCGCGCGCCCTCCCCCGCGCCGAGGACGAAGAACAGGTTCATCCCGCCCATCTCCTCGACCCACCGCCGCTCCACCGCGTCGAGCCACACGACCTGGTCGCACCCCTGCTCGGCGGCCTGCGCCTGCGCCACCAACGACGCCGCGTAGTTGCCCGCGAACTTGGCCGCACCGGTCCCGCCGGGCGCCGCGCGCACGTACTCCGTCGACAACCACACCGTCACCGGCTTCAGCCCACCGGCGAAGTACGACCCGGCGGGCGACGCGATGAGCACGTACACGTACTCCGTCGCCGGCCGCACGCCCAGGCCCTTCTCCGTCGAGAACATGAACGGTCGCAGGTACAGCGACTCCTCGGGGATCGCGGGCACCCACCGCTCGTCCACGGCCAGCAGCTCCCGGATCGACTCCAGGAACAGCTCGTCGGGCAGCTCGGGCATCGCCAACCGGCGGGCCGACGCGCGGAAGCGCTCGGCGTTGGCCGAGGGGCGGAAGGACGCGATCGACCCGTCGGGCTGGCGGTACGCCTTGAGCCCTTCGAAGATCGCCTGGCCGTAGTGCAGCACCATGGCCGCCGGGTCCAGCTCCAGCGAGTGGTAGGGCTCGACGACGGCGTCGTGCCAGCCCTGCTCCTGGTTCCAGCGGATCGTCACCATGTGGTCGGTGAAGTGCTGCCCGAAGCCCGGCTTGGCAAGTACCTCCGCAACGCGCTCCGGGGTCGCCGGCTGCGGGTTGGGGGTCCGGGTGAAAGGCAACGCGGTCGTCATGACAGCACGATAGCCGCCACTTCTACGTCAGAAAATCGCTGTCCCGACGCTCGGACATCCGACCATCCAAAAGTGCTCAACCCACCGCCTGCCGCACGCGACCCAGCGCGAGCAACCCGGTACCCAGCGCGAGCCCCACCCCGGTGATCACCAACGCCCCGGCGGGCGCGCTCATCGCCAGCAGCACCGACAGCCCCAACCCCAGGCACGCCGTGCGCATCGGCCAGGTCCGGTCCTCCTGCAGCAACACGCGCGCCGACGCGTTCGTGAAGCCGTAGTAGAACGCCGTGCCGCACGCGCCGACCGCCAACGCCGTGGCCGGCGGCAACGCCACCACCGCGCCGACCGCGAGCGCCGCGCCCACCACGTCCAACGGCCAGCCCGCCCGGATCGCCGGCAGGTCACCCGTCTCGGTCAACCCGACCAGCGTCCGCCGCGCCGACCCCAGCACGAAGAACAGCGACGACACCGCCGCCACCGCCGCACCGACCGCGAGCACGGGCAGCAGCCACTGCCCGTCGGCCACGATCAACGCGTCCCGCAGCGGCGCGGGCGACCACGCCAACCGCGCCGACCCGAGCTGCCGCAGCACCGCCGCGCCGACCGCGCCGCCGACCAGCAGCACCACACCGATCGCCACCGGCACCGCGAAGTGCAGCACCCGCGCGGAGAACTGCCGGTCACCGCGCCCGGGAGCGGTGACGCGCTCGAACCCGACGAACACCGCGAACAACAACAGCGACGCGCCCATCACCCCGTCGAACCCGCCCGCGACGGGCACGTCCCCGAGCCCGAAGGGGTTCTCCGGCGGCGCGACCGAGAAGCACACCAACGCCACCAGCACCAGCACGCCGAGCACGACCGCCACCGCCGCCACGCTCAACCCGGTGCTCCACCGAACCCCGGCCGCACCCAGCGCGGCCGTCACCACGATCAACCCCACGGCCGCCGCCACCCGGTGCTCCGGGACCACGTACTCGGCGAACATCCCGGCCAACGCCGCCGCCATCCCGGCTCTGCCGACCAGGTGCGCGCTGGCGCCGATGCGCGCCGGCCAAGGACCGAGCTGGTTGCGGATGTAGGCGTACCCACCGGGTGCGTCCGGATACGCCCGGTGCTGATCGGCGGTCGAGAACGCGCAGCACAACGCGGTCACCGCGGCTAAAACAAGACCGGGGAGGAACCACGGACCCGCCACGGCCGCGGCGGGGGCGAAACCGGTGAAGACACCGGCGCCCAGCGTCGCGCCAAGAGCGAGCGCCACGGCCCCGGCACGGGGCGTGATCGTCACCGGTACACGGTCCCATATCGACCAGGTGACGACTAACGCCCGCACGGCTGACCCCCGTTCGTGTTAATTGTTACTCCTTGCGATCGAAGGTGCGGCGCTCATGAGTGTGAACGGGACCTTTAGCATTCGTCCCGATCCACCCCATCCCGCCGCACGACCAGAAAGTGCCGGGAGGACCCCGTCAAGGAGCCGCAGTGACCGCGCCCAAGCTGGCCATCACCGACAGTGACCCGAGCAGCACCACCGCCGACGCCGTTGTGGTGGGCACAGTCCAGGGACCGGACGGTCTCGCCCTCGCGGCCGGGTCGGAGGCGGTGAACGCCGCGTTCGACGGCACGCTGCTGGACGTGCTCGACTCCGTCGGCGCGAGCGGCAAGGCCGACGAGGTCGTCACCGTGCCGACGCTCGGCAAGCTCGCCGCCCGCGTCCTGCTCGCCGTCGGCCTGGGCAAGCCCGCCGACGACGGCTCGGTCACCGAGGACCAGGTGCGCCGCGCGTCCGGTGCCGCGGCCCGCGCGCTGTCCGGCCGCAAGCGCGCCGTCACCACGCTGTCCTCCCTGCACCTCGGCCCCGCGGTCGAGGGCACCGTGATGGGCGCGTACTCGTTCACCGAGTACAAGTCGAACAAGGGCGAGGGCCCGGTCGCGCGCGTCGACCTCGTCGCGCCCGCCGAGGGCAACATCCGGGCGCACCGCGCGACCCTCAAGGCGTCCACCGCGATCGCCGAGGCCGTCACCGCGACCCGCGACTTCGTCAACACCCCGCCGAACGACCTGTTCCCGGCGTCGTTCGCGGACCGCGCCGCCGCCCTGGCCAAGGCCGAGGGGCTCGAGGTCGAGGTCCTCGACGAGAAGGCGCTGCGCAAGCAGGGCTTCGGCGGCATCCTCGGCGTCGGCGGCGGCTCCAGCCGTCCCCCGCGCCTGGTGCGCATCACCTACCGCGGCCCGAAGGCGGGCAAGAAGGTCGCGCTGGTCGGCAAGGGCATCACCTTCGACACCGGCGGCATCTCGATCAAGCCCGCCGCCGGCATGGACGAGATGACCTCGGACATGGGCGGCGCGGCGGCCGTGATCGCCACCGTCGTGCTGGCCGCGAAGCTGAAGTACCCGCTGGAGGTCACCGCCTGGGCGCCGATGGCCGAGAACATGCCGTCGGGCACCGCCTACCGGCCCGGCGACGTGCTGACCATGTACGGCGGCAAGACCGTCGAGGTGCTCAACACCGACGCCGAGGGCAGGCTGATCCTGTCCGACGCGATCGTGCGCGCCTGCGAGGACGCGCCCGACTACCTGATCGAGACGTCCACGCTGACCGGCGCGCAGGTCGTGTCGCTCGGCAAGCGGACCGCCGGCGTCATGGGCACCGAGGACTTCCGCGACCGCGTGGCCGCGATCGGGCGCGCGGTCGGCGAGCAGGCGTGGGCCATGCCGCTGCCGGACGAGCTGCGCGGCGACCTCGACTCGAAGGTGGCCGACATCGCGAACGTGGCCGGGCACCGGTTCGGCGGCATGCTCGCCGCGGGCGTGTTCCTGCGCGAGTTCGTGGCCGAGGGCGTGACCTGGGCGCACATCGACGTGGCCGGTCCGTCGTTCCACACCGGCGGCCCGTACGGGTACACCACCAAGGGCGGCACCGGCGTCCCGGTGCGCACCATGGCGGCGGTGCTGGCCGACATCGCGGCGAACGGGTAGGCGCTTCCCGTCCCGGCCCTCCCGCCTCAGCTCGCCGAACCGTTCCTCAGTTCGCCACGCTGATCGCTCTGCGCACGGTCCCCGGGTCGGCCAGGCACCGCAACACCAGCGATGCCAGGTCGGCCCGGGACACCCGCACGCCCCCGCGCACGTTCGTGTCCACCGCGGTCCGGAACGCGTCCGTGCGCGGCCCGTCGGTCAGCTGCGGCGGGCGGACGATCGTCCACTCCAGACCGCTCGCGCGCACGACGTCCTCCATCCGCGCCATGTCACCCCACGGGTGCTTGAGCACGCGGCGCAGGATCGGCTTGACCAGGTAACGGCTGAACGGGTCGTCGCCGTCGGTCACCATGCCGCTGTTGCTGACCACGAGCAGCCGGCGCGCGTCGTGCATCCTCATCGCCGTGATCACCGACTTGGTGCTGTCGGTCTGCACGGACGTCGGCTCGCGCACCGCGCGCGTGCCGATCGCCGAGACGACGGCGTCCGCGCCGGCCACGTGCGGCCCGATCGAGTCGGGGTCCATCACGGCGGCCACGGTGTCGCGACCGTTGCGCGTGCGCACGATGGCGGTGACCTCGTGGCCCGCCTCCCTGGCCAGCTCCACGATCTTCGTGCCGGTGCCGCCACTGGCTCCCAGAACGGTGATCCTCATGCTTCACCTCGCGTGGTTGGTGAGTGCTCACTAACCTCTAGGATAACCACATGACCACACGCGACCGCATGCTCGACGCGGCGGCCCACGTCATGCGCACCAAGGGGCTCGCGCGGGCGACCACCAAGGAGATCGCCAAGGCGGCGGGATTCTCGGAAGCGGCGCTGTACAAGCACTTCGCGGACAAGACCGAGCTGTTCCTGGCCGTGCTGCGGGAACGCGCGCCGAGCGACCTGGCCGGACGGCTGGCCGGGTTGGAGGCCGGGCGCGGCGACGTGCGGGAGGCGTTGGGCGACATCGCGCGGGCCGCGATCGCGTTCTACGTCGAGACGTTCCCGATCGCCGCGTCGATCTTCTCCGAGCCGGCGTTGCTGGCGGCGCACCGGGAGGCGTTGAAGGCCCACGGGGTGGGGCCGGGGACCGTGCCGGAGACGCTTGCCCGGTACTTGGCGGCGGAGCGCGCGCTGGGGCGGTTGCCGGCGGGGGTCGACCCCGGTTCAGCGGCGGACCTGCTGCTGGGCGCGTGCCACTACCAGGCGTTCCTCGGGTTCTTCTCCGAACGCCCGGTGGACGTGGACGCGCTGGTCAGGACGTTGTGGGACGGGATCGGCCAAGCCTGAACGGCGACTGGTCACGGCCGGCGCGACCGGTCACGCCCCCTGGTTCTTCCGCCGCGAGTACTCGCGCATCCGCTTCGGGTAGCCGACGATGCCCGCGTCGTAGATCGGGATCTCCAGCTTCTTGGCCAACCGCTTGGCGCCTTCCGTGCCGTCGATCCGGCGCCGCGTCCACTCGCCGTCGTGCGCCACGAGCACGACGGTGGTCTCCGTCACGGTCGTCTTCGGCTCGACGTAGGCCTCGACGCCCCGGCGCGCGGCAGCCCACTGCTCCAGGTGGCCGGTGTCCGTGGACGTGGCCGATCGCAGCACCCCCGGGCGCTGCTTCCTGCGAAAACGGTCGAACAGCCCCACCGGGCCACCTCCTGCAAGGACCTCTGGCGACCATGGTGCCGGCGCCGGTGTGAAGGTGGGGGCAAATCACCCGAAGACCGACACCGCGTCGCGGGCGTTCGCGCGGTAGTGACAAGATGGCAACTACACGCGCGCACCCGCGCGGAGTAAGGCATCAAGCTCTCCAGGGAGAACCCGTGACCGACACGTCCGCCGACCTTGTGATCCTCGGTGGCGGCTCGGGCGGCTACGCCTGCGCGTTCCGCGCGGCCGAGCTCGGCCTGTCCGTCATCCTGGTCGAGAAGGACAAGCTGGGGGGCACGTGCCTGCACCGCGGCTGCATCCCGACCAAGGCGCTGCTGCACGCGGCGGAGGTCGCGGACAACGCGCGCGAGGGTGACCAGTTCGGCGTGAAGTCCTCCCTGGAGGGCATCGACATCGCGGGCGTCAACTCCTACAAGGACGGCGTGGTCAGCCGGCTCTACAAAGGTCTCCAGGGCCTGGTCAAGGCCAACAAGGTGACCATGGTCGAGGGCGAGGGCAGGTTCGTCGGCCCGAACACCGTCGAGGTGGACGGTCAGCGCTACACCGGCAAGAACGTGGTCCTGGCGACTGGTTCGTACGCGCGCAGCCTGCCCGGTCTGGAGATCGGCGGCCGGGTCATCACCAGCGACCAGGCGCTCACCCTGGACTTCATCCCGGAGAAGGTCGTCGTGCTCGGCGGCGGCGTGATCGGCGTCGAGTTCGCCAGCGTGTGGGCCTCCTTCGGCGCGGACGTGACCATCGTCGAGGCGCTGCCCCGCCTGGTGCCGGCCGAGGACGAGTACGCGTCCAAGCAGCTGGAGCGCGCGTTCCGCCGGCGCGGCATCAAGTTCAAGACCGGCGTGAAGTTCACCGGCGCCACCCAGAGCGAGTCGGGCGTGTCGGTCACGCTCGAGTCCGGCGACGTGCTGGACGCCGACCTGCTGCTGGTGGCCGTCGGCCGCGGCCCCACCACGGCGGGCCTCGGTTACGAGGAAGCCGGCGTCACGGTCGAGCGCGGCTTCGTGATCACCGACGAGCGGCTGCGCACCAGCGTGCCGGGCGTCTACGCCGTCGGCGACATCGTGCCCGGCCTGCAGCTCGCGCACCGCGGCTTCCAGCAGGGCATCTTCGTCGCCGAGGACATCGCCGGGCAGAACCCCAAGGTCATCGACGAGGCGGGCATCCCGCGCGTCACCTACTGCAAGCCCGAGGTCGCCTCGGTCGGCCTCTCCGAGGCGGCGGCCAAGGAGAAGTACGGTTCCGTCGAGACGTTCGTCTACGACCTCGCGGGCAACGGCAAGAGCCAGATCCTGAAGACCGCCGGCGGTGTCAAGCTCGTCAAGGCGCCCGACGGCCCGGTGGTCGGTGTCACCATGGTCGGTGAGCGGGTCGGCGAGCTGATCGGTGAGGCCCAGCTCATCTACAGCTGGGAGGCCTACCCCGACGACGTGGCTCCGCTGATCCACGCCCACCCGACCCAGACAGAAGCCCTCGGCGAGGCTTTCCTCGCCTTGGCCGGCAAGCCGCTGCACGTGCACGGCTGACCGTCGCACCCCAGTCAGCCGATCCCCGACCCACGCACGAGGAGTCAGCGAACGATGGCCTTCTCCGTCCAAATGCCCGCACTCGGCGAGAGCGTCACCGAGGGCACGGTCACCCGCTGGTTGAAGCAGGAGGGTGACCGCGTCGAGGTCGACGAGCCCTTGCTGGAGGTGTCGACCGACAAGGTCGACACCGAGATCCCGTCGCCCGCGGCGGGTGTGCTCCAGAAGATCGTCGCCCAGGAGGACGAGACCGTCGAGGTCGGCGCCGAGCTCGCCGTCATCGGCGACGGCTCGGAGCCCGGGGCCTCGTCCTCGTCCGACTCGTCCGCCGGTGAAGCCGCCGCGCCGGCCGAGGAGGCGCAGCCCGAGCCGCAGTCCGCGCCCGAGCCCGAGCCTCAGTCCGCGCCTCAGGAGGAGGCCACACCGGCACCGGCGTCGTCCGGTGGCTCGGCCGAGGGCACCCCCGTGACCATGCCCGCGTTGGGCGAGAGCGTCACCGAGGGCACCGTGACCCGCTGGCTCAAGGCCGTCGGCGACTCGGTCGAGGTCGACGAGCCGCTGCTGGAGGTGTCGACGGACAAGGTCGACACCGAGATCCCGTCGCCGGTGGCGGGCACCCTGCTGGAGATCACCGCCGGCGAGGACGAGACCGTCGAGGTCGGCGGTCAGCTCGCGGTGGTCGGCTCGGGTTCGCCCGCCGCGCAGGAAGCGCCCAAGCCCGCTCCGGCGCCTGCTCAGGAGGCCCCGAAGCAGGAAGCGCCGAAGCAGGAGGCCCCGGCTCCCCAACCGGAAGCCCCGAAGCAGGAGGCCCCCGCGCCCAAGCAGGAGGCACCGGCTCCGAAGCAGGAAGCCCCGGCCGAGGAATCCGCCAACGGCGCGCCCTACGTGACGCCACTGGTGCGCAAGCTCGCGTCGGAGAACGGCATCGACCTCGCCACGCTCAAGGGCACCGGCGTCGGCGGCCGGATCCGCAAGCAGGACGTGCTGGCGGCGGTCGAGGCCAAGAAGGCGCCGAAGCAGGAAGCGCCCAAGCCCGCCGCGTCCGCCCCCGCCCAGCGGGTCGCCTCCGCGCCGGCGGACACCAGCGGCAAGCGCGGCACGGTGCAGAAGCTGCCCCGGCTGCGGCAGATCGTCGCCCAGCGCACGCGTGAGTCGCTGCAGGTCTCGGCGCAGCTGACCCAGGTGTTCGAGGTGGACGTCACCAAGATCGCCCGGCTGCGGAACAAGGCCAAGGCCGCGTTCGAGCAGCGCGAGGGCACGAAGCTGACGTTCCTGCCGTTCTTCGCCAAGGCGGCGGTCGAGGCGCTCAAGCAGCACCCGGTGCTGAACGCGTCGATCGACGAGGAGAAGAAGGAGATCGTCTACCACGGTGCCGAGCACCTGGGTATCGCGATCGACACCGAGCGCGGCCTGCTGAACGCGGTCATCGCGAACGCCGGCGACCTGAACCTGGCCGGCCTGTCGCACAAGATCGCCGACCTGGCGGCGCGGGCGCGGGGCAACAAGCTCACGCCCGACGAGCTGACCGGCGGCACGTTCTCGCTGACCAACCTGGGCAGCAACGGCGCGCTGTTCGACACGCCGATCATCCAGCAGCCGCAGGTCGGCATCCTGGGTGTCGGCGTGGTCAAGAAGCGCCCGGTGGTGATCACGGACGAGAACGGCGACGACACGATCGCCATCCGGTCCATGGCGTACCTGGCGCTGACGTACGACCACCGACTGGTCGACGGCGCCGACGCGGGTCGGTTCCTCACGACGGTGAAGAACCGGCTGGAAGAAGGTTCGTTCGAGGCCGACCTGGGCCTGTAGCACCACCCGCCGGATCAAGCCGAGGGCCGCTCCCCGTTCACCGGGAGCGGCCCTCGGCCTGTTCCGGCGTGCGTCGTGAGCACGACCTCGCCGGACGCGCGGCGCTGCCCTAGAACCGCAAGCCGAGCCTGAGCAGGGACTCCGGTCGACGCCAGGCGAACCACGAGCCGGTCACCCCGACGGCGAAACCCAGCGCCGCGCCCGAGGCCAGCAGCACGAGCGTCAGCGAGTCCTCGCCGTCGAGGGCGATGTCGCCGGTCGGGCTCTCCGGCGAGTAGCGGACGGTGACGGACTGGCCGACCCCCAGCCGGTCGTGCTTCGAGCACATCGCCACCGAGCGCGAGCGCCCTTCCGGTGTCGAGTAGGACATCCGGTACCTGTGGCAGTTCCGGTGGCCGCCGGGCAGTTCCGATTCCACCGTGGCCTGGGCTCGGAGGTCGTTCGCGCGATCTGCCGCTCCCACGCCGAGCAGCAACAGCACCGCTGCGCCGAGGATGGTGAAGACACCGAAGAACGCCCGGAGGAAGGGCACGTGCTTCCGGCGCATCCTGATGGAGTAGTCCCAGGAATCGGGGAAATCGGCGTTCTCGTGCCTCACCACGGGTTCAGCATGACATTTCGCGGCCGGGCGACAGGGGACTTCGGCCGAAGGCGGCGACGAGGGCGTGGCGGGGGTGACACGTTCGCCGCTGTGCAACCGGGGGCCGGCTGCGAGACGATCAAGGCATGCGTGTTGTCATCGCGGGATCGTCGGGCTTGATCGGCAGCAGTCTCGTTGCCGCGTTGCGCGGCGCCGGCCACGACGTCCTGCGGTTGGTTCGGCGGCGGCCGTCGGGGCCCGACGAGCGCGGTTGGGACCCGCCTGCCGGGCGGATCGACGGTGGCGCGTTGGACGGCGTGGACGCGGTGGTCAACCTGTGCGGCGCGGGGGTGGCGGACAAGCGGTGGAGTGACGCGCGCAAGCAGGTGCTGCTGGACAGCCGCACGGTGCCGACCGAGGTGTTGGCGGCGGCGGTGGCGGAGCACGGGGTTCCGGTGCTGGTCAACTCCAGTGCGATCGGGTACTACGGCGACACCGGTGACGAGGTCGTCGACGAGACCTGCCCGTCGGGCACGGGGTTCTTGGCGGGGTTGTGCCGGCAGTGGGAGGCCGCGACCGCGCCCGCGGACGAGCACGCGCGGGTGGTGAGGATGCGCACCGGGTTGGTCATCAGTCCGGCGGGCGGGCTGTTCGGGAAGATCAAGCCGTTGTTCACGTTCTTCCTGGGTGGGCGGCTCGGTGACGGGCGGCAGTACATGCCGTGGATCTCGTTGGACGACGCGGTCGCGGCCATCCGGTTCGTGGTCGAGCACGACGTCTCGGGGCCGGTGAACATCACCGCGCCCAGTCCGGTCACGAACGCGGAGTTCACCCGGACGGTGGGGCACGCGCTGCGCCGGCCGACGCCGTGGGTCGCGCCGGCGTTCGCGTTGAAGGCCGTGCTGGGCGAGGTCGCCGAAGAGGGTCTGCTCGCCGGTCAGAGGGCTGTGCCGCGGGTGCTGGAACAGCGCGGGTTCCGGTTCCTGCACCCCGCCCTCGGTGCGGCCGTGGCGGCGGCCGTCGAGAGGTGATGGGCGCGCTGATCGGCGTCGTGCTGGCACTGGCCTCGATGGTGCTGGGCGTCACCGTCCGGGAGGAGCCGCCCGCGTTGGACGAAGGGCTGCACCGGGCGGCGGTGGGGCTGGGGCCGGGGTTCGAGCACGCGTCGGTGGTGGTCAGCTTCGTGCTCAGCCCGGGGTTGGCGACGATCGCGTTGATCTCGTTGGGGTTGCGGGCGTTCCTGGCGAAGGACCCGTTGTTGGCGCGCTGCGCGGTGCTGCTGGCCGCGTGCTGGTCGACGCTGTTCGCCCGGTACGCCTACCAGCGGGTTCGGCCGATCGAGTTCCCGAAGTGGGCTTACCCGAGTGGGCACGTCACGGCGGTCACGGCGGTCGCGTTCACGGGTGTCGTGCTGTGCGCGTGGTTGGCCCGCCGGCACTTGAAGCCGGCCGTGGCGCTGGGGTGCACGGCCGTGGCGTTGACGGCGGCCAGTCGGGTCGTGTTGGAGATGCACTGGTTCACCGACACGGTCGGCGCGGTGCTGGCCGTGGTCGGGGTGGGTCTCGTGGTCGCCCACGCCCTGAAGCTGGTGCCCGTGGGCGTAATGTCGAGACGTGAGCAGTCCTGACCTTTCCTGCCGCACCTCGACGGACCCGATCGAGGTGCGCGAGCTGGGCACCATCGACTACCTGGCCGCGTGGGACCTGCAACGGGAGCTCGCCGAGGCGCGCGCGAACGGCGCGATCGGCGACACGATGTTGCTGCTGGAGCACCCACCCGTCTACACGTGCGGGCGGCGCACCGAGCCCGAGGAGCGACCCGAGGGCGGTGACGTCCCGGTCATCGACGTGGACCGGGGCGGGAAGATCACGTGGCACGGGCCGGGCCAGTTGGTGGGCTACCCGATCGTGGGGTTGGCCGAGCCGTTGGACGTCGTGCAGTACGTCCGGCGGTTGGAGCAGGCGTTGATCCACGTGTGCGACCGGCTCGGCGTGCGCACGGGTCGGGTCGAGGGCCGTAGCGGTGTGTGGGTCCCGGCCGATGACAGGGGTGTGGAGCGCAAGGTCGCGGCGATCGGGATCCGGGTGCAGCGCGGCGTCACCATGCACGGGTTCGAGATCAACTGCGACGCGGACCTGGCCGCGTTCGGGGACATCATCCCGTGCGGCATCCGGGACGCCGGGGTGGCGTCGTTGTCGCGGGAGCTGGGGCGGGACGTGACGGTGGCCGAGGTGCTGCCGCTGGCGCGTGAGGCGGTCGTCGACGCGTTGAACGGCGACCTGCCGGTGACCGATCGGACGTTGGTCCGCGCGCAGCCGGTGGCGGCCGGGGTGACGTTCGCCGTTCAGGCGGGCTGACAGGGCGGGCCTTCCTCTCTAGTATTCCGGAATTACGGACTACCGGAGGGAGATTCGTCGTGCTCCTGACTCGACGACACCTGTTCCGAGCGTGCGGGGTGGCCGGCGCCGCCACGCTGCTGCCCACGACCGGCGCGAACGCGGCCCCGGACGACTGGCTCGGCTGGTTCCGCGCCAACCGGCAGCACGTGGCCGTGGCGCTGGACGACGGGAACGGTGGCCGGATCGCGCACCGGGCCCACGAGCGGCAGCCGTTGGCGTCGGCGGTGAAGGTCGTGCACCTGGCCGCGTACGCGAAGGGCGTCGAGCGCGGGCTGGTCAGGCCGGACGAGAAGGTGCGCGTCGGGGACTGGGAGCAGTACTACCTGGGCTTGGACGGTGGCGCGCACCAGGCGGCGCTGCGGGCGTTGGACATCCCGTTCTCGAACGGCGTCACGGCCGACGACCCGCAGCGGTTCGTGCGGCTCGACGAGCTGGTCGGGGCGATGATCCGGCACAGCGACAACGCCGCCACCGATGTCGTGCGCCACCGGGTGGGCGAAGGGCTGATCCGCGCCACCGCGGCGCAGTGGCCCAAGCTGGAGGTGCCGGAGATCCTGGCCGAGTGGCTGCACTTCGTGCTCGGCCGGCGGGTGGGCGTCCAGCAGTACCTGCGCGATCCGCGGCTGCGGTTGGAGGTGCTCGGGAAGTTCCCGGACGTCCCGAAGACCTACGAGGCGCAACGTGCCTGGGCGAGGGGCACGTGGACGGGCACGGCGGCGGCGGTCGAGCGGGCCCATCGGGCGTCGGCCTCCGTGCCGCTGGCCCGCGGGCACCTCGAACGCGGGAACCCGGTGCCGCCGGGTGTGGTGGGCGTCGGGTTCAAGGGCGGGTCGCTGCCGGGGATCGTCACGGTCGGCTTCAGCGTCCGGTGGGAGGACGGCCGCGTCGGCAGTGCGGCGGTGTTGACCAGGGAGGTCGACGAGGCCTGGTTCGCGCGGTCGGGAGAGCTGGTGCGGTTGGTCCGCACGGCCCTGGTGGAGCCCGACGTCCTGCGGGAATTCCAGGTGAGCCTCTCGTAGGATCACCGCGATGGACTTGGTGCAGCGACTTGCCGAGCTGGAACGACGCGTGGCCGCGTTGGAGGGCGACGCGCGGCAGGCGCTCCCGTCACCGGACGAGGACGGCGGCGCGTTCGGCTACGGCGGGCAGGTCGCGGTGGGCGACGGCCAGGTCTCGTGGCGGATCGACGTGACGCCGGAGCGCGCGCTGTCCCTGCCCGACCGGCCCCGGATCGAGGTGCTGTCCGCGTTGGCGCACCCGGCGCGGGTGGAGATCGTGCGCGCCCTGCTCGCGCGCGGCGGCCGGCCCGCGACGGCGTTGCAGGAGGCGGCCGGGCTGGGGTCGACCGGGCAGCTCTACCACCACTTGAAGGCGTTGACGGCGTCCGGCGTGGTGGAGCAGGACAAGCGCGGGAGCTACCGGCTGCGGCCGGCCGCCGTCGTGCCCGTGCTCGTCCTGCTCACCGCCGCCTCGGACGTCGCCGGTCAGCTGCGCAGCTGAGGCGCGACGGCCTCCGCGATCAACTCCACGTGGTCGAGGTCGTCCAGGTCGAGGACCTGGAGGTAGGCCCGGCTGACGCCGGTCTTCTCGCGCCACGCGCCGAGCTTGTCGACGACCTCGTCCGGCGTGCCGGCCAGGCCGTTCTGCCGCAGTTCGTCGACGTCGCGGCCGATGACGGCGGCCCGGCGGGCGACCTCGGCCTCGTCACGCCCCACGCACACCACCAGGGCCGCGGAACGGGTGATCTCCGCCGGGTCGCGGCCGATCTCCGCGCACGCCGCGTCCACGCGCGCCAGCACCTCGACGGCGTTGTCCACGGGCTGGAACGGCAGGTTGAACTCGTCGGCGAACTTCGCCGCGAGCGCGGGCGTGCGCTTGCGGCCCGTGCCGCCGACCAGCACCGGGATCCGGCCCACGGGCTTGGGCAGCGCGGGCGAGTCCGCCAGGGTGTAGTGCTTGCCGTCGAAGTCGTAGGTCTGGCCGACGGGCGTGTTCCAGAGGCCGGTGATGATCTCCAGCTGCTCCTCGTACCGCTCGAAGCGCTCGCGGGTGGCGGGGAACGGCAGGCCGTACGCGGTGTGCTCGGCCTCGAACCAGCCCGCCCCGAGGCCGAACTCGATCCGGCCGCCGGACATCTGGTCCACCTGCGCCACGGAGATGGCCAGCGGGCCGGGGTGGCGGAAGGTGGCCGCGGTCACCAGCGTGCCCAGTCGGATCGTCTTGGTCTCGCGGGCGAGGCCGGCGAGCGTGATCCAGGCGTCGGTCGGGCCGGGCAGGCCGTCGACGCCACCCATCTTGAGGTAGTGGTCGGAGCGGAAGAACGCGCCGTAGCCGGCGGCCTCGGCGGTGCGCGCCACCGCCAGCAGCTGGTCGTAGGAGGCGCCTTGCTGGGGCTCGGTGAAGATGCGGAGTTCCACCCCGTCGACGCTAGTCGGCCGTGCCGGAGGGCCGCGATCCGAGCGTCTTCACCGGCGACGTGACCGTGATCGCTTCTCCTCGACCGGAGCGGGCGCGGGCACTTCCCGGACGCGCAGCCCCTCGACGACGCGGACGATGGTGCGTTCCACCTCCGCGCTGGCCTTGCGCGGGTCCGAGGCTCCGGCGATGGTGCTGGCGCCGGCCGAGAGCGCGCCGAAGAGCAGGCGGCTCATGGTTTCCACCGGGAGCTGCTCCAGCTCGCCGGACGTGACCAAGACCTCGATCGTGGAGCGCAGCAGGCCGTAGCTGAAGTGCTCCTCGGCCTCGCGCCAGCGCTCCCAGCCCATCACCACGGGCGCCTCGTGGATCACGATGCGCTGGTAGGCGGGCTCCAGGCAGACCCGGACGTACGCGCGCAGGCCCGCGATGGCGGTCTCCCACGGGTCGCCGGGAGCGCTGACGATCTCGCCGAGCTTCTCGATGAACTTGGTCTCCACCGAGTCGAACGCGGCCTCGAACAACGCCTGCTTGCCGCTGAAGTGGTGGTAGAGCGCGCCCTTGGTGAGGCGTGCCCGTTTCGCCACCTCGTCCAGCGAAGTGCCTGCGTAACCACGTTTGGTGAACAGCTCCACGGCACTGTCCACGAGGGCCTGCCTCGTCGACTCGGAGTAGTCCAACCGCCTCGACCGCACTGTCACCACGTTCACAACCGTACGACATACCGGCGGTACGTACTCGTGGTATGTTCGCCTCATCGGCCATACCGACGGTATGCGACAGACCTGAGGTATGACGCCGGTCACCACGAGAGGAGGGCGTGATCATGGGTTGGTCCGACTTCTACCGACGACGCGACGCTCTGGACGCCGTGCTCCGCGCCGCGGCGGGGGATCCCGCGGCGCCCCTGGCGTTCGACCGCGACCTGTTCGCCACCGAGGACGACCTGCTCCTGGCGTTGCACCACCGCTGGCTGCAGCAGCTCACCGGACGGCTCGGCGCGGCGCTGGAGGACAGCGACGACGACCGGGTCGAGACCGTCGCCCGCACGTGGCGCGCGCTGGCCGCCGAGCAGCCGGTGCTGCGCGCGGTGCTGGACGCGCACCTGACGTCCGCCGAGGCGATCGAGCGCGAGCAGCGGATGCTGGCCCTGACCGCGGGCCTGGCGGAGCTGTCCGAGCCGAGCGCGGAGATCGCCCGCGTCGGCGCGGCGTTCACGAGCCTGGTCCGCACGCGACCGGCCATCGTGGCGGGCAGGCACCGCAGGCTCGCCAAGAGCGCCTGACGACCTGGTAGGTGTTGAGCATGCCGAAGTGGATCGCCCGGAAGTGGGACACCGCGGACATCCCGGACCAGGACGGGCGCACCGCGCTGGTCACCGGGGCCAACTCGGGCCTCGGCCTGCGCACCGCCGAGGTGCTGGCGGGCAAGGGCGCGCACGTGCTGCTGGCCTGCCGGTCGCCCGAACGCGGGCGACGGGCGCTGGAGCGCGTGCTCGCCACCGGCGGCAAGGCCGAGCTGGTGCCGTTGGACCTGGCCGACCTGTCCTCGGTCCGCACGGCCGCGGCGCTGGTGCGCGAGCGCACCGGTGACGCGCTGGACGTGCTGGTCAACAACGCGGGCGTGATGGCGGTGCCGCTGGGGCGCACCGCCGACGGCTTCGAGCGCCAGTTCGGCACCAACCACCTCGGCCACGCCGCGCTGACGTGGCTGCTGATGCCCGCGTTGCGCACGCGGCCGGGTGCGCGGGTGGTCACCGTGTCCAGCCTGGCGCACCAGGCGGGCCGGCTCGACCTGGCCGACCCGAACTACGAGGTGCGCCGGTACACGTCGTGGGGCGCCTACGGGCAGTCCAAGCTGGCGAACCTGCTGTTCACCAGGGAGCTGGACCGGCGCACCCGGGCGGCGGGCGCGGACGTGACGTCCGTCGCGGCCCACCCCGGCATCACCGCGACCGAGCTGAGCGGCAACATGGCGCGGGCCCAGGGCAACCCGCTGCTCGGCCTCGGGGCCAAGATCAGCGACTTCTTCTCGCAATCGGTCGAGGTGGGGGCGTTGCCGCAGCTCTACGCGGCGACGTCGCCGGACGTCGAGCCGGGCGGCTACTACGGGCCCGACGGGTTCCGGGGCATGCGCGGCCACCCGGCGCCGGCGGGGTCGACGACGGCCGCCCGCGACGACCTCGCGGCCAGCCGGTTGTGGGACTTGACGGCCGAGCTCACGGGCGTCGCGCCCGACCCCTCGTGACGTAGGGTTGAAGTCGTGACCGTCGTACCTGAAGGTCGGAAGCTGCTGCGGCTGGAAGTCCGCAACAGCCAAACGCCCATCGAGAAGAAGCCCTCGTGGATCAAGACCAAGGCGAAGATGGGCCCCGAGTACCGGGAGCTCAAGGGCCTGGTCAAACGCGAGGGCCTGCACACGGTGTGCGAAGAGGCCGGTTGTCCCAACATCTACGAGTGCTGGGAAGACCGGGAGGCCACCTTCCTGATCGGTGGCGAGCAGTGCACCCGTCGCTGCGACTTCTGCCAAATCGACACCGGCAAGCCCGCCGACCTCGACCGCGACGAACCGCGGCGGGTGGCGGAGTCGGTGCAGGCCATGGGTCTGCGCTACTCGACCGTGACCGGCGTGGCGCGTGACGACCTGGCCGACGGCGGCGCGTGGCTGTACGCGGAGACCGTCCGCCAGATCCACGAGATGAACCCGGGCACCGGCGTCGAGCTGCTGATCCCGGACTTCAACGCGGTGCCCGAGCAGCTGGCCGAGGTGTTCTCGTCGCGGCCCGAGGTGCTGGCGCACAACCTGGAGACCGTGCCGCGGATCTTCAAGCGCATCCGGCCCGCGTTCCGCTACGAGCGGTCGCTCGAGGTCATCACCGCGGCCCGCGAGGCCGGTCTGGTGACGAAGTCCAACCTGATCCTGGGCATGGGCGAGACGCCGGACGAGGTCACCGAGGCGTTGAGCGACCTGCACGACGCGGGCTGCGAGATCATCACCATCACGCAGTACCTGCGCCCCTCGCCCCGGCACCACCCCGTGGAGCGGTGGGTGAAGCCGGAGGAGTTCGTGACGCACAAGGAGACCGCCGAGGGCATCGGGTTCTCCGGTGTCATGGCCGGTCCCCTGGTCCGCTCGTCCTACCGCGCCGGCCGGCTGTACGCGCAGGCCGTGCAGAAGCGCGGCGACGTGCTGCCGGAGAACCTGCGCCACCTGCTCGAGGCAGGCGGCGCGGCGCAGGAGATCACCTCACTGTTGTCGGCTCGCTGACCACCACGCCGTCCAGCGCCCGGACGTAGTCGGATCCGAACGCGCTGGACGGCGTGTGCGCGCCGGGGGTCGTGCCGGCGAGGCGTTGGACGGCCTTGATCACCGAGTCGGCGGTGAGGTCGTAGGCGTTCGGCCCGGTGAGCGCGGCCCGGACCCGGTGGCCGTCGTCGTCCCAGACCTCGCCGAACACCTCGCAGCGGGTCTTGGCCCTGGTCGGGCCGCTCGGGCCGCCGATGCGCCTGGCCAGCGCCCTCCCGAGCCGTTGGGCCACGTCGGTGCGCAGCAGCGGTGCGGTGAGCGGCTGGAGCTTGCCCAGCACGCCCGGGATCGTGGTGAACGTCGTGATGTTCGGGATGCCGGTGGACCGGTAGGCCGTGCTCACGTCGCCCCACGGGATGGCGCCGACCTCCCGCGGCCGGTCGCGGAAGTGCGCCGTGCGGCGACGGTGGCCGAGCCGGACGCCGCGGATCTCGCCGCCCACCCGCGCCCGTCCCCCACCGCCCGAGCCTTCGACGGCGGTCAGGGCCGTGCCCGTGCTGGCGCCGCCCTGGACCACGAACGCGAGGTCGAGGTGCGTGGCCGTGGGCAGGGCGTCGTGCAGCATCGCGGCGAGGCAGTCGGTGGGGACGACGTCGAACCCGGCGCCGGGCAGCAGCACCACGCCGGCCCGCTTCGCGTCCTCGTCACGCCGGCTGACGGCCTCGAACACGTCGATCTCGCCGGTGATGTCGACGTAGTGCGTCTTCGTTGCGAGGCAGGCGTCCACCATCGGCCCCGAGGTCGACGAGAACGGCCCGGCGCAGTGGGCGACCGCCTCCACGTCCTGGAGCGCGTCCGCCGCGTCGTGCAAGTCGAAGACCCGGTGCTCCAGCCCCAGCCGTTCGGCGAGGGGCCGCACCTTCGCCGCGTCACGCCCGGCCAGCACCGGCCGCAACCCTCGTCGCACGGCCAGTTCCGCGACCAGCGTGCCGGTGAACCCGTAAGCGCCGTAAACCATCCACGTCATGCGCTAGAAGCTACTCGCAGGTAGCTAAGCCGACGACCGGCGGCGCACCACGACGCTCCCGACCACCAGCAACGCGCCCACCACGCAGACGGGCGCGGCCCACGCCAACCGCTCCAACCTCAACCGCCCGCAGATCTCGACGAACGCCGCACCCTCCGCCTCGACCGCGACCCGGTCGAACCCCATGCCCACGCTGTTGCCGCAGGCGACGGTGAGGCCGGACGGCGAGTCGGTGGACAGGGGCAGCAGCATGATCAGCAACCCGGCCAGGAAGAACGCAACACCGACCACCGCGGTGACGGCCCTGGGCGACATGCGAAGAAGTTACGTCTTCGCCACGTCCGCGCATAGGGGGATGCCACATTGGGGGACCTGGTTAGCAGCCCCTAATGGGCCATCCGGCCTACCCGGGGCGAGCGGATACCTCCGTGCGCCGAACGGTCCGGAGAGCCGCCGGTCCGATCAGCCGAACCATTCGCGACGAGGATATTTTCAGCGAATCTTCAGCACACGACCACAGCCGTAAAACGATAATCACACCATCGAGTGACTTGTTTTCCCCCGGCACCACCCAATACGCCCAATCCCGCACCTGCGGGTGCATCTCCGCACCTCATCGGCCGCGCCGAGCGGTCCCACCGCTGAACTCAGACCGCTTGCCGCTCGCCGATCGCCTTCCCCATTCCACCCGTCCAGGGGTCACGGTCAATGCACCTCCGCCGCCACGAAGGAGTTCGGACTGCCGTGAACAGCGTTGAAGATCGCACCCTGCTGACCGCCTTGGAACGTCGCCTGGCCGCCGCGCTGGGCGGTAGCACCCGATTCGGCCGCCTCGCCCTGCGCTGGCCCGCCGCGGCGGCGCGAAGAGCCGACACCACGGTCGCGTTCCGCACCAACGACGTCGGCGGCTACGGCCCGATCCCGCTCGACCGGACCCTGGACGTCACCACCATCACCACCCGCTTCGCCCGGATCCCCGAGTTCGCCAGGACCGACGAGCTGAAGCAGTCCCGCCTGATCCCCTGCGCCGACCACGAGCGCGAACAGCTGCTCACCGCACCGATCCCGATGGACCACTGGATCACCTTCGAGACCGCGATCGGCGAGCACACCTACCACCTGCGCGAGGGCCGTTGGCACGAGACCACCCGCCGCAGGACCTGACCGGCGGTCGCCGAGGCGTCACCCCGACACGTCTTCGACCTGGTCCGCGACCGGTTGCCGAGTGGTCGGCGAGGTGAGCAGGAGCAGCGCGTCGTGCGAAGGACTGCCGGGTTCGGCGGTCAGCACCATCAGGCGCTGCCCGGAGCCGTCGGGGCTGGCCCAGGTGTCGCAGTCCAGGGTGAGGTCACCCACCAGCCGGTGCCGGTAGTGCTTGGTGCCGTAGCTCGCGTCGTTGACGTGGTGCTCGGCCCACCAGGCGCCGAAGTCGGCGTCCTCGACGGACAGCTCGCCGACGAGCCGGGCGCGCTCGGGGTCGTCGGGGTGGGACGCGACCTCCATGCGCAGCGCGGCGACGGCTTCCCGCGCGTCGTGCGCCCAGTCCCGGTGCAGCTCGCGGACCACCGGGTCGGTGAACAGCAGCCGCAGGTAGTTGCGCCGGTCCGGCGGGATGGCGGCGAAGTCGGTGAAGAGCGCCGCCGCGGCGGGGTTCCAGGCCAGGACGTCCAGGCGTTCGCCGAGGACGAGCGCCGGTGTCCGGGTGAGCTGGTCGAGCAGGCGTCGCATGGCGGGCCGCGGCTGGTGGACGGGTGGTCGGCGGCGGGGACGCGCATCGGTCCGGCCGGCCAGCTCGTAGAGGTACTTCTGCTGGTCGTCGTCCAGGCGCAGGGCACGGGCCAGGGTGGCGAGCACGGGCGCGGAGGCCCGGACGCGGCCCTGTTCCAGCCGGGTGTAGTAGTCCACGCTGATGGCGGCGAGCCGGGCCACCTCCTCGCGGCGCAGTCCGGTGACCTTGCGGGCGGACCCCGGCTCGGGGAGGCCGCACACCTCCGGCGTCAGGTGGGACCGGCGGGCCTTGAGGAAGGCTCCCAGCGCCTTCGAGTCGGGGGCGGAACTCATGGCACCAGTGTCGTGCCGCCGGGTCGATCGAGGGACGTGAGGGGGAAGGTTCTTGCCCAGGCAGGAACCTGTCTCTCCCGCGATCGCGTGAGCTGGGGCAACGTGGGTCGTGCGCCCGACAGGGCTCCGATTCCCCGCCACGTCGCAGGAGAGTTCACCCATGGCCAGGACCACCGTCAGCTTCGACAGCGCCGGCATCCCGCTCGCCGGTCACCTCTACACCCCCGACACGCCGGCGTCGGGCCCGCGGCCGGCGCTCGTGGTCGGCCACCCCGGCACCGGCGTGAAGGAGCAGGCCTCCGGCACGTACGCGAGGCTGATGGCGGAGCGCGGTTTCGTCACGCTCGCCTTCGACGCCGCCCACCAGGGCGAGTCCGGTGGCCTGCCCCGCGGCCTGGAGGACCCGGCCCAGCGCGTGGAGGACTTCAAGGCCGCCGTCTCCTACCTCACCACCCGCGCCGACGTCGACGCCGACCGCATCGGCCTGCTGGGCATCTGCGCCTCCGGCGGCTACTCCCTCTCCGCCGCCGGGGGCGACCACCGCGTCAAGGCCGTCGCCACCGTCTGCGGCGTCGACGTCGCACGCCAGTTCCGCCTCGGCGCCGACGGCACCCAGGACCCGGCCGTGTTCCAGAGCCTGCTCTCGGCCGCCGCCCAAGCCCGGACCACTGCCGCGCGCGGCGACGACCCGGGCGTGATGACCATGTTCCCGCAGACCGCCGAACAGTCGGGCGCGCTCGGCGGCGAGCACGGCATCGAGGGCTTCGAGTACTACTGCACCTCTCGCGGCGAGCACGAGCGCTCCGCGAAGTTCCTCACCTGGCCCAGCGTCGACAAGCTCGCCTTCTTCGACGCCTTCCACGCCGTGCCCCTCATCGCGCCTCGGCCACTGCTCCAGATCGTCGGTACCCGGGCCGTCACGTCCTGGATGGCCGTCGAGGTCCACCAGCGTGCGACGGGCCCCAAGGAGCTCTACTGGATCGAGGGCGCGAGCCACGTCGACCTGTACGACCAGAAGCAGCACATCGACCCGGCCGTCGACAAGCTGGCCGACTTCTACACCGCCCACCTCACCGACGCCTGACCGCGTCACGGCTCGCGCTTGCCGGTCTTCGTGGTCAGGTGGGAGTCGACACGGCCGATGCCGGGCGCGTCCTCGAGCCGCTCGGTGACCGGCGCCGGCGGCAGCTCGGCGGACCATCCCGGCACGCGATGCCGGCGGGCGTCGGCGATGCTGTGGGCGTGGAGTACGTGTCCAGAGTGCCGCGACCGCCGCTGGACGGGCTGATCGACGACCTCTACTACCTGGAGGGCACGCCGCCGTACGCCCGGCTGACGTTGCCGCCGATGCCCGCGGCGTTGCTCATCGTCAACCTCGGGGCGCCGTTCCGCATCCGCGCCGGCACCGACATCGAGACGACGGAGTACGCCGACGGCTGCGTGGTCACCACGCCCACCCGCGCGGTGGAGTTCAGCTACCCACTCCCGACCCGATCCGTCGGCGTGCACCTCAAGCCGTGGGGGCTGGCGCCGTTCCTGCCGATGCCCGCGGCCGAGCTGCGCGACCGGCCGGTGACGGTGGAGCAGGTCTGGGGCCGGCCCGCCGTTGCCGAGCTGCGAGACCGGCTGGCCGCGGCGGACGGACCGCACGAGATGCTGACGCTGCTCGAGGAAGAGCTGGTGCGACGGCTGTGCGAGACCACCGGCCTGGGGCTGGTCCGCCACACGAGCAGCGTCATCGCGGCGGCCGGCGGGGCGGTGGCGATCGGCGACCTGAGCGTGGCAGCCGGTGTCAGCGGCACTCATCTGGCACAGCGGTTCAAGGAGCTCATCGGCGTCACGCCGAAGCGGCTGGCCCGCACCTACCGCTTCGCCGCCACCGTGTTCGCGATCGACCCCGCCGGACCGATCGACTGGGGCGACCTCGCCGGTGGCGCGGGCTACTTCGACCAGGCCCACTTCGGCCACGAGTTCCGGGCGTTCACCGGGCTCACGCCGACCCGGTACGTCGAAGTACGGCGGCGGTTCCTGCGCGAACACCCCGGCCACGCGCTGGACGGCTGGCCGCTGCCGGTCGATTGATTTCCTACAAGACCGACAGCTCACCGAACGTTAACGTGGCCGCACCCCGAACAGAGGAGCTCTCCATTGGGCAAGGTAGTGATGTATGCCTCGGTGTCGGTCGACGGTTTCATCTCGGACGAGAACGACCAGCCCGGACCGCTGTTCGACTGGTTGACCAACGGTGACGTCCCGTTGGACGAAAGTGGCTTCTTGAAGGTGTCGCAGGCGTCCTACGACTACACCCGGCCGTACTGGGACCGGATCGGGACGACGATCGCCGGCCGCCACGTCTTCGACCTGACCGACGGCTGGGACGGGAAGCCCCCGGCCGGGATCGACCACGTGGTCGTCGTGACGCACCGGCCGCCGCCCGAGGGCTGGGACCCCGAGGCGCCGTTCCACTTCGTCGACGGCGTCGAGGCAGCCGTGGCCAAGGCGCAGGAACTCGCGGGCGACCGCATCGTCGAGATCGCCGCCGGTGACGTCGGTGGCCAGGCGCTTGCCGCGGGCCTGGTCGACGAGGTGCGCATGGACGTCGCGCCCGTCGTGCTCGGATCCGGCAAGCGCTACTTCGGCTCGGTCGACGCGCAGCACCTGCTGGAAGACCCTGACGTGGTGATCCAGGGCAACCGGGTGCTTCACGTTCGCTATCGGGTGCGCCGTTGACGGTCGCCGCCGTCGCGATCTTGCCATCTGGCCAGTTGGCCTATTTGCGGTGATGGCACTGGCGGACGACTCCTGGTCCGCCGCCAAGCCGACGCCGGTCTTCCCGAAAATGCCACTCGCCTACTTCCGCGTTCGGCCGTCGATGCCCTAGGTAGTGCTGAGCGATCACGCGAGAGTGCTCGATCCGAGGCCGCTGATCTCACCGGAGGAGACGGGCAACGCGCTGATGGTCGGCGACGATCTGGCCGACCTCGTCCACGCCGGGATCAGCTCGAAGTCGGCCGGAGCACGACGGGTGCACGTGGTCCGGCTGGACGGAGGGCCGAAGCACGCGACCTGACCACAGCGCGGCTCTCAGGGCGAAGCGAAGGCGCGCCGTCGCTGAAGCGAAGCCCGCCGGCATGGGGACCAGGGGCGAGGAGCCCCGGCGGGGTCCGGGGGCGGGGCCCACCGGGCGGGGTCCGGGGATCGCACCCCCAGGGGGCACAGTGGGCGCGGCAGGATTCGAACCTGCGACCGCTCGGGTGTAAACCGAGTGCTCTTCCGCTGAGCTACGCGCCCCCGAAGCGCCGGCCGGCTCGCGGCCGGCGCCGGACGGTATCAGGACAAGGCTGCCACGGCCTTCTTCCACGCCTCCTGGTCGCGCGCCTCACCGGGGGCGTTCACCTCGGCGTAGCGGACCACGCCGGCGGTGTCGATGAGGAACGTGCCGCGGTTCGCCAGGCCCGCCTGCTCGTTGAACACGCCGTAGGCCTGGGCCACCTGCCCGTGCGGCCAGAAGTCCGACAGCAGCGGGAACTGGTAGCCCTCTTGGGCCGCCCACGCCTTCAAGCTGAACGGCGTGTCCACCGACACACCGATGACCTGCACGTTCTCGTCCTCGTACGCGGCCAGCTCGTCGCGCACCTGGCACAGCTCGCCGGTGCAGATTCCGCTGAACGCGAACGGGTAGAACACCAGCAGCACGTTGCGCTCGCCTCGGAACGAGGACAGCGTCACGGGCTGCTTGTTGTAGTCGTTGAGCGTGAAGTCAGGTGCCTGCGCGCCGACCTCGACCATGCAACCCTCCACGGAAACCGGGCAACCCGAAGAACGGGCTCCACCCGATCGGGGAGCCCGCCGTCGAGCCTAGGGCATGACCGGCGGTCGGCGTGCCCGGTCGCGGTCAGCGCTTCGTCTTGGCCGACTTCGGCGCGACGAGCCTGATCGCGGACCAGTCACCGCTCGCCGGGATGTTGGAGGTCTGGGCGAGCCCCGCGGTGGACACGGCCTCGGCGATGTCACTCGGCTCGACGTGACCGGCACGACCTGTCTTGGGCGTCAACACCCAGATCACGCCGTCGTCGGACAGGGCGGTGGTGGCGTTGATCAAGGCGTCGGCGAGGTCGCCGTCCTCCTCGCGCCACCACAGCAGGACCACGTCCATGACCTCGTCGGAGTCCTCATCGAGCAGATCACCGCCCACCCGCTCCTCGATCGCGGCACGGAGGTCGTCGTCGACGTCCTCGTCCCAGCCGATCTCCTGGACCACGCTGCCCGGTTCGATCCCGAGCCTGTCGGCGACACCGATCTTGCCGGCGTCTTCCGCGGCGACCACGGCTTCCACTCCTCCAAGTACACAAGAGCGGCAGTCGGGTACGACTGCCGCGCGATGTCACTACCAGTCGCGGCTAGCGAACACTGTCAGCCCCACCACGCGCAACCGTAACGGCCAAGACACGCCGCATCGGGTACCCCCGAGTGAGGTGCCGGAACGGCATGAGGCACGCTCTGCACACCTCCTATTCGCGCGCGCGAGAGAAACGATCCAGAGTTACTCACCGGTAGAGGTGACGGGACCGTGACTGTCGGGCGACGATGGAGTTGAGAAGACACCGGAACGAGGAGATCCCTTGGCCCCGCAGAACCCCCCCGAGCGGGTACGCGTCATCCGTGACGGTCTGGCCGCCCACCTCCCCGACATCGACCCGGAGGAGACCGCGGAGTGGCTGGAGTCGTTCGACGCCGCGCTCAAGGGCGGCGGGCAGCAGCGCGCCCGCTACCTGATGCTGCGGCTGCTCGAGCGGGCCAGGGAGAGCCACGTCGGCGTCCCGTCGCTGACCAGCACGGATTACGTGAACACCATCCCCACCGAGCGCGAGCCGTGGTTCCCGGGCGACGAGGAGGTGGAGCGCCGCTACCGGGCCTGGATCCGGTGGAACGCGGCGATGACCGTGCACCGCGCGCAGCGGCCCGGCGTCGGCGTCGGCGGTCACATCTCGACCTACGCGTCGTCGGCGAGCCTCTACGAAGTCGGCTTCAACCACTTCTTCCGGGGCAAGGACCACCCCGGCGGCGGTGACCACGTGTTCGTGCAGGGCCACGCCTCTCCCGGCGTGTACGCCCGAGCGTTCCTCGAAGGCCGGCTGTCCGCCGAGCAGCTCGACGGCTTCCGCCAGGAGTTCTCGCACGCGGGACCGGGCGGCGGCCTGCCGTCGTACCCGCACCCGCGGCTGATGCCGGACTTCTGGGAGTTCCCCACTGTGTCCATGGGCCTCGGCCCGATGAACGCGATCTACCAGGCGCGGTTCAACCGCTACCTGCGCGACCGCGGTATCAAGGACACGTCCGACCAGCACGTCTGGGCGTTCCTCGGCGACGGCGAGATGGACGAGCCGGAGTCGCGCGGCCTGCTCCAGGTCGCGGCGAACGAGCAGCTGGACAACCTGACCTTCGTGGTGAACTGCAACCTGCAGCGCCTCGACGGCCCGGTCCGCGGCAACGGCAAGATCATCCAGGAGCTGGAGGCGTTCTTCCGCGGCGCGGGCTGGAACGTCATCAAGGTCATCTGGGGCCGCGAGTGGGACTCGCTGCTGCACGCCGACCGCGACGGCGCGCTGGTCAACCTGATGAACACGACGCCGGACGGCGACTACCAGACGTACAAGGCCAACGACGGCGCCTACGTCAAGGAGCACTTCTTCGGGCGCGATCCGCGCACGAAGGAGCTGGTCGCGCCGATGTCCGACGACGAGGTGTGGAACCTCAAGCGCGGCGGGCACGACTACCGCAAGGTCTACGCGGCGTACAAGGCGGCGGTGGAGCACCACGGCCAGCCGACGGTCATCCTCGCCAAGACCATCAAGGGCTACGGCCTGGGCCCGCACTTCGCGGCGCGCAACGCCACGCACCAGATGAAGAAGATGACCCACGAGGACCTGAAGCTCTTCCGGGACAGCCTGCGCATCCCGATCGAGGACAAGGACCTGGACCCGTACCTGCCGCCGTACTACCACCCCGGCAAGGACTCCCCGGAGATCCAGTACCTGCTGGAGCGGCGCAAGCAGCTCGGCGGGTTCGTGCCGGAGCGGCGGACCAAGTCCAAGGCGCTGGTGCTGCCCGGCGACAAGGTCTACGACGTGATCAAGCGGGGCTCGGGCAAGCAGGAGGTCGCCACCACGATGGCGTTCGTCCGGCTGGTCCGCGACCTGGCCAAGGACCCGGAGATCGGCGGCCGGATCGTGCCGATCATCCCGGACGAGGCGCGCACGTTCGGCATGGACTCGATGTTCCCGGCGCAGAAGATCTACAACCCGAACGGGCAGATGTACACCTCCGTGGACGCCCAGCTGATGCTGGCGTACAAGGAGAGCGAGCAGGGCCAGATCCTGCACGAGGGCATCAACGAGGCCGGTTCGACCTCGTCGTTCACCGCGGCGGGCACGTCCTACGCCACGCACGGCGAGCCGATGATCCCGATCTACATCTTCTACTCGATGTTCGGGTTCCAGCGGACCGGTGACGGCCTGTGGGCGGCGGCGGACCAGATGGCGCGCGGTTTCGTGCTCGGCGCCACGGCCGGTCGCACGACGCTGACCGGCGAGGGGCTCCAGCACGCCGACGGGCACTCGCTGCTGCTGGCGCACACCAACCCGGCCGTGGTGGCGTACGACCCGGCGTGGTCGTTCGAGGTGGCGCACATCGTCAAGGACGGCCTGCGGCGGATGTACGGCGAGAACGCCGAGAACATCTTCTACTACATGACCGTCTACAACGAGCCGTACCAGCAGCCGGCCGAGCCCGAGGGCCTGGACGTGGACGGCCTGCTCAAGGGCCTGTACCGGTACCAGGTGGCGCCGGCGCAGTCCGGTCCGCGGGCCCAGCTGCTGGCCTCGGGCGTGGCGATGCCGTGGGCGGTCAAGGCGCAGCAGGTGCTGGCCGAGGAGTGGGGCGTGCAGGCCGACGTGTGGTCGGCGACGTCGTACTCGGAGCTGCGGCGTGAAGCGGTCGAGGTCGACCGGCACAACCTGCTGCACCCCGACCAGGAGCCCCGCGTGCCGTACGTCACGCAGGCGCTGGCGGACGTGGCGGGTCCCGTGGTGGCGGTGTCGGACTGGATGAGCGCGGTGCCGGACCTGATCCGGCCGTACGTGCCGACCGACATGACCACGCTGGGCACCGACGGGTTCGGCTTCTCCGACACCCGGCCGGCGGCGCGGCGACACTTCCTGGTCGACACCGAGTCGATCGTGGTGGCCACGCTCGCGGCGCTGGCCAAGCGCGGCGAGATCCAGCAGTCGCTGGTCGTGCAGGCGGCCCGGAAGTACAAGATCGACGACGTGAGCGCGGCGGGCCCGTCCACCTCGGACGCCGGTCTGGCCTGATCGTCACCCCGGGGGCGGCACGCGCGGTGACGCGGGTGCCGCCCCCGAGGCGTTTCCGCAGTACTGCGGCCGACCAGCGGAAGAATCCGCTTTGCCGCTGCGGGATGTGATCCGCCCCATAGACTTGCCCCACAAACCGGCGTTCCAACGAGGGGTCGGGGTGGGGACGCAGCCGCAGCACGCGTTGCACCGCACGGTCGTGGTCGTCGACGTGTCCGCGTTCAGCCGGCGGTTGCGCGTGCCGCAGGAGGAGATCAGGCGCGGCCTGTACGCGGCGCTGGAGGCGGCGTTCGACGACAACGGGTTGGACTGGTCGGCGACGCACCACGAGGACCGCGGCGACGGCGTGTTCGTGCTCGTGCCGCCCGACGTGCCCAAGAGCCGGGTGGTCGACGGCGTGCCGCACGCGTTGCTCGGCGAGCTGCGCCGGTACAACGCGACCCGCAACGAGGACGCCCGCATCCGGCTGCGGATGGCGATCACGGCGGGCGAGGTGCAGCACGACGAGCACGGCGTGGTCGGCGACGAGGTGACGCTGGCGTTCCGGCTGCTCGACTCCAAGCCGCTGCGTGAGGCGCTGGACCGCTCGACGGCGGTGTTCGCGCTGATCGTCTCCGACCGGTTCTACGACGACGTGGTGCGGCCCGACCCGGCGCTGGACCCCGAGTCGTTCCGACGCGTGAGCGTGGACGTCAAGGAGGTCCACGGGCGCGCGTGGCTGCACGTGCCGGACCGTTCCGGGCCGGCGCGGGCCCCGAAGCCGGAGAGGGCGCCACGCCCGCGCCGCAAGCCGCCGTGGGCGCGTCTCGGGCTGACCGTGCTGCTGGTCGGGGCGGGCGCGGTGGACGCCTTCGGCGCGCGACCGCCCGTCGTGCCGCCCTGCCCTCCCCCGGTCCAGTTGAACGTGCTGGTGTCGGCCGAGAAGGAGGCGGTGGTCCGCTCGCTCGCGCTGGAGCTGGAGAACGACTCCGCGGGCTGCAAGGAGTTCAACGTGCTCGTGTTCACGGGCAAGTCGTCCGACCAGGGCGCGGCCGAGGCGCTGGGTCGCGGCTGGCAGCCGGGCGACCTGACGAAGGAGGGCCCCGAGCCGCACGTGTGGCTGCCGGACAGCACCGCCGAGGTGCGGGCCATCGAGGAAGCCCTGAGCCGGCGCCCGGACGTGGAGCTGCACGTCCGGGCGGGGGTGGCGCTGTCGCCGGTGGTGCTGGGCGCGTCGGAGGACCTGGCCGCGCGGATCGCGCCGGACGACGGGTTCGAGTGGCGGCACGTGACGCGGCCCGCGGCGGTGGACACGTCCTCGGGCGTGGGCCTGCTGGCCGCCACCGCGCTGGCGCAGGCGGAGCTCGGCCCGGACCTGGACTCGCCCCGCGCGGCGCGGGTGCTGCACGACATCACCCGGCGGACGAGCACCGGCACGCCGTGCGTCGGCGACGTGGCGCTGGTCGGGTCGGAGCAGGCGGTGGCGGACACCGACGGCTGCCGGGTGCTCTACCCCCGCGACGGCGCGCTGGTGCTGGACCACCCGTTCGTGGAGGTCGCACGGCCGCAGCGGCCGAACCCGCGGCGGCAGCGGATCGTGCACCGGCTGCTGGAGCACCTGCGATCGCCCTCCGCCCAGGACCAGTTCAAGCGCGCGGGTTTCCGCGACCTGGACTGGAACGTGATCGCGCGGCCGGGTTCGGGCGTGCGGCCCGACCGGCCGCAGGCGCTGGCACCCCAACCGCACCCGAGCGCGGTGCGGGAGGCGTGGCAGGCCGCGAGCAGGCCGCGGGTGATCGGGGTGGCGGGCGACGGCTCGGCGGCGGCGGACCTGTTCGCGTCCCGCGTGGCGGCGCTGGCCGGCCCGCGTGACCGGGTCGTGCCCCTGCCGTTGACCGAAGGCGTGTTCGACGCGGGCGCCGAGCAGCACGCGCACGTCGTGGTGCTGGTGTCGGCGACGGCGGTCCCGTCGATCCCCAAGACCGTCCGCGGTCCCGTCCGGGTGGTGGCCGTCGGGTTCGCGGAGGGCGCGTGCGCGGTCTCAGCGCCTCTCTACGAGGCCGCGACGGCCCACGGGGGAAAGTGCCAGGAGATCGTCGACCGGAACGGCTCCGGGGCGACTCAGCGCCAGGAAGACGCTCTGGACGCCGTGGCGCGCGCCGCGTGGGGAGGGTGACGTGATCCGTGTCCTGCTGCCGCTGGTGGCGCTCCTGGCCGCCTGCACGGCTCCGGTCCGGGACGACGAGAGGGACGGCGTCGGGCCGATCACCTTCGTCGACGGCCGCGACACCACCGCGAACGGGCAGGTGCACGAGCTGGTCGACCGCTGGAACGAGCAGGCCAGCAGGCGCGAGCAGGTGAAGTTCGTCGAGATGCCGACCTCGACCGACGCCCACCGGGCCCAGCTGACCGCGCGGGCGCAGGACCTGGAGGGCGTGCGCGACAGCCCGGAGTGCTACGACGTGATGGCCGTGGACATGGTGTGGACGGTGCCGTTCGCCGCGGCGGGGCACCTGGAGCCGCTGGACCCGGGCGAGTTCCGCGTGGACCGGATGCTGCCGGAGGCGGCGAACGCGGCGAGGTCGCCGGACGGGGGCAAGCTGTGGGCGATCCCGTGGCGCGCCGACGCCGGGCTGCTCTACTACCGCAAGGACGTGCTCGAGCAGGAACGGGTGGAGCCGCCGACCTCCTGGGAGGAGCTGCGGCGGCAGGCGAGCGAGATCGCGCCGCGCCACGGCCTGCACGGCTTCGTCGGCCAGTTCCGGCGCTACGAGGGCCTGGTCGTGAACATGGCCGAGGCGGTCTGGGCGCACGGCGGCGACCTGGAGAGCCTGGGCGCCGCCGAGACGAAGGCGGGCGTGCGCGCCGTCGCCGACGGCTTCGCGCAGGGCTGGATCCCGGACGAGGCCCGCGACCACGACGAGCTCGGCTCGCTGGAGGCGTTCGGGTCCGGTCGGGCGCTGTTCATGCGCAACTGGCCGTTCGCCGGGCCGGTGCTCAACGGCGACGGGTCGGAGGTGGCCGGCAAGTGGGGCATGGTCGCGCTGCCGTGGCCCAGCGCGCTGGGCGGGTGGAACCTGGCCGTGTCGCGGTGCTCGGCGAACCAGAAGACCGCGCGCGAGTTCATCAAGTTCATCACCCGCGACGACAACCAGCGGCGCATGGCCGAGCTCGCCGGGTGGGCGCCCACCTCCCGGGCGCTGTACGACGAGCCGGGCCTGGTGCCGCGCGAGCTGCGGGACAGCCTGCTCGCCGCCCGGATCCGGCGCCCGTCGCCGCACTACGACGAGCTGACCGGCGTGATGCAGGAGAGCCTGCACCACGTGCTGGACAACCCGGGCTCCGTCGGCCAGTCGCTGGACCAACTCGCGGACGACCTCCAGAGGGCAGCCGAGGGTCGTTAGGCGGTCGTCAGGAGGTGGCTGCGCCGGGTCGTTACGCGGTGGCCGCCTCGACGCGCTTGGTGGTCTGCTTCGCGGCGCGGTTCCAGTCGATCCAGCCGCGGATCACCAGGACGGCGAAGATCGTGTAGACCACCGCGCTGAACCACAGCCCGGACTGGATCTGCAACGGCACGCCGATCGCGTCCACCACCAGCCACACCAGCCAGAACTCGACCAGGCCGAGCCCTTGGAGGGTGAAGGCGAGCACGGTCCCGACGAAGATCGCGGCGTCCGGCCACGGCGCCCACGAGGCGTCCAGCGCGTCCAGCAGCAACGCGAACCCGACCGTGCCGAGGACGAAGGCCGCCGCCACGGCGAGGCGCTCCTTCGCGGTGCCCTTGCGGACCACCACGCCGAACACCGGGTCACGCCGACGCGTCCACGCCCACCAGCCGTAGAGCGTGATCAGCGCGATCACCACCTGGCGCGCGGCCGTGCCGCCGAGCTGCGCGGACACGTACACCACGAACAGCAGCGCGACCGAGACCAGCTGCACGGGCCACGTCCAGAGCGAGCGCTTCTGCGCCAGGTAGACCACCACCAGTGCGAAGACCTGGCCGATGAACTCGGCCCAAAACACCTTCTGCCCGAACACCGTGAAGCCCTGCTCCATCAAGACGTGCACCGCGTCCTCCATCCCCGACAGGCGTCCCCGGGGCATGGCAGGCCAACGGCACGCGCGCCTCCCATCCGGACTTTCACCGTCGGCCCCGGAATTCCACCGGGTCAACCGCCCTGGTGGGCGGCTCGCGGGCTGTCACCGCCGGTTCGGATTTCCACCGAGCCCCGGAGCGCGTGTCTCTCATTGCGTCGGAACATCATCCCGCCCGGAACTGTTCCTGGGGTGATCGACGGCACAGTGCGCACGATCCGAGAACGCATCCACTCCTGGTCATCTCGACTTCCACGCCGGTACACCGGCGGCCGGTAGCTTCCGCCGAATGCGAATCTTGCTCATGGCCGCGGTGGTGCCGCTGCTCATCGCCTCCTCACCCGGGCCGGACGTGGTCGTTCCGGTCGCGCAGACCCGCGCGTTCGTCGACGACGCGTCCGGGCTCCCGGCCAACGCCGACGCCGACGACCCGGCGATCTGGGTGCACCCGCGCTCGGCGCGGCAGAGCGTCGTGCTGGGCACGTTGAAGGAGGGTGGGCTGGCCGCGTTCGACCTGGCCGGTCGGACCCTGGGCACCTACCCGGCGCCGTTGCCGCCGACGCCGGAGGCCAAGCCCGGCCGGTTCAACAACGTCGACGTGCTCGGTCGGGTGCCGGTCGGCGGGCGTTCCCGTGACCTGGCGTTCGTCAGCGACCGCGGCCGTGACCGGATCCGGGTCTACGAGATCGACGGTCGCGGCGCGGCGGCCGGTGCCGCGGTGGTGCGGGACGTGACCGACCCGGGCGCGCGGCCGGTGTTCTCCTCGTCGGAGGAGGAGGTGGACGACCAGCACACCGCGTACGGGTTGGCGGCCGGGTTCGTCGGCCGCACGCCGGTGGTCGTGACGAACCGGCGCAGCGAGACCAGGGTCGCGTTGCTGCGCGTGACGGCGGGTCCGGGCGGGTCGGTCGGCACGGCGGTGGTGTCGACGCTCGACCTGCCGTCGTCGTTCCCGCTGCCCGACGGCACGACCTGGACGCCGTGCGGCGAGCCGGGTGAAGGGCCCCAGTTGGAGGGCATGGTGGTCGACTCCGAGCACGGCGTGCTGTACGCGGCGCAGGAGGACGTCGGCATCTGGCGCGTGCCGCTGCGGGCGACCGGGTTCGGCAGGCCCGCGTTGATCGACAAGGTTCGCTCGTTCGGGGTACCGCAGAGCTACGACCCGGAGACGGAGGAGTGCTCGGTGTCGGGAGCCGACCCCGGCTTTGGTGGCCGTCACCTGACCGCTGACGCCGAGGGGCTGACCGTGGGCGACGACTATTTGATCGCGTCCAGTCAGGGGGACTCGCGGTTCGTGGCGTACGAGCGGTCTGGTCGGAACTCGTATGTCGGCGAGTTCGTGGTCGGGGCGGGTCGTGGGAACGACTCGGTCGAGCACTCCGATGGGGCTCATCTGGTGACGGCTGATCTCGGGCCGGCATATCCGGAGGGGCTGCTCGTGGTGCACGACGGTGAGCGCACGCCGGTCGTGGGTGATTTGCCGACGACCGGGTTCGCGTATGTGAGCTGGGAGGATGTGTTGGACGAATTGGATTGATCGGCGAAGGTCGGGTCTGGGTGGGTTTGGGGGGCTGCTTGGTGGTTGGGGTCGGCTCGATTTGACATGGGGCCCTTACGGGCACCCCAAGCAGGTCGAAGCCATGTCAAATCGGGCCTCGGTGGGTCGGTTTCGGGTCCGTTGTGGTGCGGTGGAGTGAGCGGCGTCGGGGGCGTGGAGTGCTGTGGAGTGTTAGAGACCTTCGGGGCGCGGTGGCATCTGCATTCCGGCGGGCGGGGTCGGCGGGTCCACCGGGGTCTGCCTGGCCGAGCGGGCGGCGGCGGTTACCGGTTCCTGGGCGCGAGTCGTCGCCGAGTCGTCCGAGCGGCGCGGCGCGGGGGTGATGTGCGCCGACTCCTCCTGGATGCGGTTGAGCCAGCCCTCCCAGCGCTGCTGCATCGGGCGGATCAGGCCGCCGCCCACGCCGATCACGATGACGCCGCCGATGGTGGCCAGGACCGTGATCAGGACCGGCATGGTGACAGCGACGGCGATGCCGAGCTGGTTGAGAGCGGCGATGACACCTAGCGCGACGATGAAGCCGTAGGTGATGTTGCCCAGGATCCGGGCGTACGGGCGGCCGCCCAGCGCGCCGGTCACCAGGCCCTTCAGCGCCTTGCCGATCGCGGCGGCGACGAGGACCAGGACGATGGCCACCACGATGCGCGGCAGGTACGCGATGACGTCGTTGAGCAGGGCGCTCACCGCGTTGCCGGTGCCGAACACGCCGAACGCGAGCTGCAGGGCGATCAGCAGCACGAAGTAGTAGACCAGCTTGACGATCAGGTTGGAGGCGTCGATCGGGGACTTCGCCATCGCGCCGCCGAGGCCGGAGCGCTCCACGAGCCGGTCGAAGCCGACCCGCTTGAGCAGGAAACCGACCGCCTTCGCCAGCGCCTTGGCGATCAGCCAACCGATGAGCAGCACGACCAGGAAGCCGAGGAGTTTCGGCACGAACGTGGCCACCATCGTCCACGCCTGCCCGAGTCCTTCGGTGATCTGGGTACCCACGACGACCCTCCTTCGCTTTCGCTTGTGGTCGAGATCGTTTCTCAGCGCGCATCACCCGGCAACCTGAAGTGGTGGCACGAAAGGGTGACTGACGTGGCGGTTCTCGCGCCGGCAGTCCAGAGTGGAATCACCGGTGGGGACCGGGGAGAGGGAAACGCCCGGCGCGGAAGTTCTCGCGCCGGGCGTTTTCGCGTCGGTCCATTCGGGTCGGTCCATTCGGGTCGGTCCATTCGGGTCGGTGGCCGACCGCGGTGTCAGAACTGGGCGGACAGGCCCCGGCCGGCCAGGTAGGTCTGCACGTGCTCCACCGAGGTCGCCTGGTTCACGTCGGGCCTCGGGTCACCGGGGCAGTTGGAGCTGCTCGGCGGCAGCACGCCGTCGATGAAGTAGCGGTTGACGGCCCGGTCCACGCACGCGTTGCCGCTGCCGTAGAGGCCGTGCTTGCCCTCGTCCCGCACGGTGACCAGGTTGTGCCCGAGCCGTTCGGCCATGGCCGGTCCGCTCTCGTACTGGGTCTGGGTGTCGCCCTCCGCCTGCACGATCACGCCGACGGGGTAGCCGTGCCGCTTGAGCGTCACGGGGGGCTCCGGCGGCGTGAAGCTGCGGAACGCGCACGTCGTCGGCGCCGCGCGCAGGACGCCGAAGCCGTACGGGTAGCGGTCGCGGAAGACCCTCATGTCCTCGTAGTAGGTCTCCAGGTCGGTCGGCCAGTCGACCTCGCACGTCACCGTGTGGAACACGCCGGAGACCAGCTCCTCACGCGCCTCGCCCGCCATCAGCGCGCCGGACTCGGACGGCGCGCCCGCCTTCAGCCCGGCCACCAGCACCGCGAGCTCGGACCACAGTGGACGGTACCGCGCGCCGACGCCGACGGCGGCGTCGAAGCGGGTGCGGTCCTGCTCGCCGACCGGGGCCTGCGCGAGGGTCGTCGCGACCGCCTCGACGGTGCCCACCACCTCTTCGGCGGTCGCGCCGAGGGCGAACCGGTCGTGGTGCTCGGCGGCCCAGGCCGACCACGCCTCGACGTTGCGCCGGTACGCCACCGCCTGCGCCCGGAACTGCTCGCGCCAGACCCACTCCGGGTGCACGGCCGAGTCGAGCACGCTGCGGTCCAGGCGCGTCGGGAACAGGGTGCCGTACACGGCGCCCAGGTAGGTGCCGTAGGAGTAGCCCAGGTAGTTGAGCTTCTCCTCGCCCAGCACGGCCCGCACCACGTCGAGGTCGCGCGCGGTGTTCGCGGTGTTGACGAACGGTCGGATGCCGCCGGCGGCGCGGTGGCAGGCGTCCTCGGCGGCCTGCGCCTCGGCGGCCCACTTCGGGAACTCGGAATCAGCCGGTCGGGTGTCGACGGTGGCCAGTTCCGGGACCGTGCGGCAGTTCAGCGCGGTCGACCCGCCGACGCCGCGCGGGTCGAACCCGATCAGGTCGTACACCTTCGCCAGCTGGCTGCCGGCCAGGAACGACGGCATGCCGAGGCCCGAGCCGCCCGGACCACCCGGGTTGAGCACGAGGACGCCGCGCCGCCGATCCGGCTCCGAGGCCTTCTTGCGGCTGATGACCAGCGATATCCGCTCGGCGTCCGGCCGGGTGTAGTCCAGCGGCAGCACCAGTTCGGCGCACTCCAGCAGCTGTTTGCACGGCGACCAGGTGAGCTGCTGCGAGTGGAACTCGGCCAGCGGATCGCTGCGCCCGGTTCCGAACGACGGCACGACCGCCGTCGCCAGCGCGGCGGCGACCACCAAGCCGACTGACATGTACCTGCGCACAAGACCCTCCCTGGCGAGCCGGTCAGAACGCCACCGACGGTAAGGGGATCGGCGCGGAGCGTCAGGGCGTGTCACTCGTTGGTGGCGTTGTGCGCGCCCGTGCGATCGTGGGGGGTATGACCAGCTCAACCGCGTTGTCGCGGGCCACCTTGCGAACGCTGCAACGGGCGTCGGGCGACCTGGCCGCGGCGAGCGTGGCCGAGATGGAGGAGCGCCTGCCGTGGTTCCGGCGGATGCCCGCCGACCAGCGGGCGGGCGTGCTGCTGCTGATCCAGAACGGGGTAGCCGGGTTCGTGTCCTGGCTGCACGACCCGCAGCAGGCGATCCGGCTGACCGCCGAGGCGTTCCGCTCCGCGCCCAAGGACATCTCGCGGTGGGTGAGCCTGCGGCAGACCGTCGAGCTGGTGCGGATCGCGCTGGAGCTGTTCGAGGAGCTGCTGCCCCGGCTGGCCGAGAACGAGGCCGAACGGGCGTTACTCACCGAAGGCGTGCTGCGGTACGGGCGGGAGATCGCGTTCTCCGCGGCCACGTCGTACGCGGCGGCGGCCGAGGCGCGCGGCGCGTGGGACGCCCGGCTGGAGGCGCTGGTCGTGGACGGCATCGTGCGTGGCGACGCGGAGGAGTCGTTGCTGTCGCGGGCCACCGCGCTCGGCTGGGAACCGGCCGCCGAGGCGACCGTGCTGGTGGGCAACCCGCCGTCGGACGACCCGCCGGCGGTGGTGTTCGAGGTGCGCAGCCGGGCGGCCCGGGTGGGGCGGCCGGTGCTGCTGAGCGTGCAGGGTTCGCGGCTGGTCGTGGTGCTCGGCGGCGAGACCGACCGCAGCGAGTCGCTGGTGCGGATGTCCGACGCGTTCGGGCCGGGCCCGGTGGTGGCCGGCCCGACCGTGACGAGCCTGGCCGACGCCCACCGGAGCGCGAGCGACGCGTTGTCCGGGCTGCGGGCGGTCGTGGGGTGGCCCGCCGCGCCGCGGCCGGTGCGGTCGCTCGACCTGCTGCCGGAGCGGGCGCTGGCGGGCGACCCGGAGGCCGAGTGGCAGCTGGTCGACCGGGTGGCCAGGCCGCTGGAGGAGGCGAGCGGCTCGCTGCTGGAGACCGTGGACGCGTTCCTCGAGGTGGGCGGCGTGCTGGAGGCGTGCGCGCGGAAGCTGTTCGTGCACCCGAACACGGTGCGCTACCGGCTCAAGCGGGCCACCGAGTTGACCGGGCGCAACGCGAACGACCCCCGTGACGCGCTGGTGCTGCGGGTCGCGCTCGCCGTGGGACGGCTGGCCCGTGCCCGCGGCCTCTGGTGACCCGGGCGGACGACCCCCGACCGAGTGTGACGGACGACGCATGTCCGTTTGGGCCGGGATCGACAACACGCGACGTCGTTCTACGTTCATCTACGAGTCACATTTGTAGAGACCCTACAACCCACGGTCGCTGGTTTCGTCAGTGGCGACATCACCGGAAAGCGCCCCGAGCGTGTTCAGTGAGCGGGTGATCGCGCTCCTCGCCCCCGGACAGGGGTCCCAGACACCCGGCATGCTCACCCCCTGGCTCGAGGTCGAGGGGGCCGCCGAGCGCGTGGCCGCGTGGTCCGAGGCGACCGGTCTCGACCTGGCCCGGCTGGGCACCACGGCGGACGCGGACGAGATCAAGGACACCGCCGTCACCCAGCCGCTGGTGGTCGCGCTCGCCCTGCTGGCCTACGAGGAGCTGCGCCGCCGGGTCGAACTGCCCGCCGACACCATCGTCGGCGGCCACTCGGTGGGCGAACTGGCCGCCGCCGCCATCGCGGGCGTGCTGAGCACCGACGACGCCGTGGCGCTCGCCGCCGTGCGCGGCGCCGAGATGGCCGCCGCCTGCGCGTTGACGCCGACCGGCATGGCCGCGGTGCTCGGCGGCGAGGAGGACGAGGTGCTGGCCCGGCTCGACGAGCTCGGGCTGGTCGGCGCGAACCGCAACGGCGCGGGCCAGATCGTGGCCGCGGGCCCGGTGGACGCCCTGGCGGCGCTCGTCGAGGAGCCGCCCGGCCGGGCGAAGGTCCGCACGCTGAAGGTCGCGGGCGCGTTCCACACCCACTTCATGGCGCCCGCCGAGGAGGCCTTGCGCGCCCGTGCCGCCGGGATCGTGGTGAAGGACGCCGCGCTGCCGCTGCTGTCCAACGCCGACGGCGCGGTGGTGTCCGCCGGCGACGAGGTGCTGAACCGACTGATCTCCCAGGTGACCCGCCCCGTGCGGTGGGACGCCTGCCAGGCAACCCTGGCCGGGCACGGCGTGACCGCGGTGGTCGAACTGCCGCCCGCGGGCGCGCTGACCGGCCTGGCCAAGCGCGAACTGAAGGGCACACCCACCTTGGGCCTCAAGACCCCCGACCAGCTCGACCAGGTCGTCGAGATGATCACGGCGACGCCGTCGGAGGTGGCGCAGTGACCACCTTCTCGATGCCGACCGGCCCGGTCGGCACCCGCATCCTGGGCCTCGGCAGCTACCAGCCCGAGACGATCGTCAGCAACCACGACCTGAGCCTGCGGATGGACACGTCCGACGAGTGGATCCGCGACCGGGTCGGCATCGCCAACCGCCGCGTGGCCAAGCCGGACGAGCTGCTGGTCGACATGGCGGTCGAGGCGGGCGTCAAGGCCGTGGCCGACGCCGGGTTGACGCCGTCGGACATCGGCGCGGTCATCGTGGCCACCTGCACCATGCCGTCCCAGATCCCCAACGCCGCGGCGCAGGTCGCCGACCGGATCGGGATCACGGGCGCGCCCGCGTTCGACATGAACGCCGCGTGCGCGGGCTTCTGCTACGCCCTGGGCACCGCCTCGGACCTGGTCCGGGCGGGCACGGCGAAGCACGTGCTGGTCATCGGCGCGGAGAAGCTGACCGACTGGGTCGACCCCGGCGACCGGTCCACCGCGATCATCTTCGCCGACGGCGCGGGCGCGGCGGTCGTGGGACCGTCCGACGAACCGGCCATCGGCCCGGTGTCGTGGGGCAGCGCGGGCGACCTCGTCGACATGATCCACATCAAGGACCGGGCGTCGTTCATCTTCCAGGAGGGCCAGTCGGTCTTCCGCTGGGCGACCACGCAGATCGCGCCGATCGCGCTCAAGGCGATCGAGCTGGCCGGCCTGCAGGTGTCCGACGTGGACGTCTTCGTGCCGCACCAGGCGAACCTGCGCATCATCGAGGCCATCGCGAAGCGGTTGCACGCCAAGGGTGCGCGTGAAGACCTCGTGATCGCGCGTGACATCGTGGACTCCGGCAACACCTCGTCCGCTTCGATCCCCCTCGCGCTGGACCACATGCGCGCGGCGGGAGAGGTGCGCAGCGGTGACGTGGCGCTGCTCGTCGGCTTCGGGGCCGGCCTGTCCTACGCGGGACAGGTCGTCCGGCTGCCGTGACCGCAATCCGAGACTCCGGTGGGACCAACCAGCCGGCGAAGCAAGAAGGAAGGGATTTTCAGTGAGCAACGAGGACATCCAGAAGGGGCTCGCCGAGATCGTCGAGGAGGTCGCCGGTGTCGAGGCGGCCGACGTGACGGCTGACAAGTCCTTTGTGGACGACCTGGACATCGACTCGCTGTCCATGGTGGAGATCGCCGTGCAGGCCGAGGACAAGTTCGGCGTGAAGATCCCGGACGACGAGCTGGCCAACCTCAAGACCGTGGGCGATGCGGTCAACTACATCGCCAGCAACGCATGACCAGTAGCAACGACGTCGTCGTCACCGGGCTGGGTGCCACCACCCCGCTCGGTGGCGACGTCGCCTCCACCTGGGATGCGCTCCTGGCCGGCCGCAGCGGTGTGAAGCCGCTGGTCGGCGGCTTCGCGGAGCGGTTCGAGCTGCCCGTGCGGATCGCCGCGCAGCTCGCGGTCGAGCCGACCGAGGTGCTGCCGCGCGTCGAGGCGCGCCGGCTCGACCGCTGCGAGCAGGTCGCGGTGGTCGCCGCCCGCCAGGCGTGGGCGGACTCGGGGCTCGGCGAGGACGAGGTCGACCTCGAGCGGCTGGGCGTCGTGATCGGCACCGGCATCGGCGGCGCGATGACGCTGCTGGACCAGGACGACCTGATCGAGACGTCCGGCCTGCGCAAGGTCTCGCCGCTGACCGTGCCGATGCTCATGCCCAACGGCCCGGCCGCGCACGTCGGCCTCGCACTGAAGGCACGCGCGGGCGTGCACGCGCCGGTGTCGGCCTGCGCGTCCGGCGCCGAGGCGCTGGCCTGGGCGTGGCGGATGCTGAAGACCGGCGAGGCGGACGTGGTCGTGGCCGGTGGCGCGGAAGCGTGCATCACCACCATCACCATGGCGGGCTTCATCCAGGCCCGGACCATGAGCACCCGCAACGACGACCCGGAACGCGCGTCGCGCCCGTTCGACGTCAACCGGGACGGGTTCGTGCTCGGCGAGGGCGCCGGGATCATGGTGCTGGAGCGCGAGGACTTCGCCCGCGCCCGCGGCGCGCGGATCTACGGCAAGCTCGCGGGCATCGGCACCACCTCCGACGGCTACCACATCACGGCGGCCGACCCGGAGGGCATCGGCCAGTCCCGGGCCATCACGAAGGCGCTCCGCTCCGCGGGCGTCGAGCCGGCCGACGTCGGCCACGTCAACTGCCACGCGACGTCCACCCCGGTGGGCGACGTGATCGAGCCGCAGGCCGTGCGCCGCGCGATCGGCGACCACCCGGTGCTGACCGCGCCCAAGGGCAACCACGGCCACCTGCTCGGCGCCTCGGGCGCGGTGGAGGCGATCACCACGCTGCTGTCGGTCCGCGACGGCATCGTGCCGCCGACGCTGAACCTGGACGACCAGGACCCGAGGGTGCAGCTGGAGGTCGTGACCGGCGAGCCGCGCAAGATCGAGCTGACCGCCGCGGTGAACAACTCGTTCGGGTTCGGCGGGCACAACGTGTCGCTCGTCTTCACCCAGGCCTGATCCGTCCCACGAGGAGCTCCGCGATGACTGCCCTTGCGTCCGGGCCGGTGACCCCGGTCGCGGACGGCGACACCGATCCGCGCGATCCGGAGGTCCGGCTCGCGCAACTGCTCGACCCCGGGTCCGTCGCGCCGCTGCGGCCCCGTGACGGCAGCGGCATGTTCGCCGTGCGCGGCCGGATCAACGGCGCGAAGGTGGTCGCGTACTGCAGCGACGCCACGCGGATGGGTGGCGCGCTCGGTTCCGAGGGGTGCCGGCACATCGTCGAGGCGATCGACGTCGCGGTGCGCGAGCGCACACCGGTGATCGGCGTCTGGCACTCCGGCGGCGCGCGGTTGCCGGAGGGCGTGGAGTCGTTGGACGGCATGGGCCAGATGTTCGCCGCGATGATCCGGGCGTCCGGCCGGGTGCCGCAGATCTCCGTGGTGGTCGGTCCGGCGGCGGGCGGTGGCGCGTACGGCCCGGCGCTGACCGACGTGGTGATCATGGCTCCGGCCGGCAAGGTCTTCGTGACCGGGCCGGACGTGGTCCGCTCGGTGACCGGCGAGCAGATCGACATGGACGGCCTCGGCGGCGCGGAGGCGCACGGGCGCAAGTCCGGTGTCGTGCACGTGATCGCGGACGACGAGCCGGACGCCTACGAGCGGGCGCGCCGGATCACCGGGCTGTTCGCCCAGCCCGGCGTGTTCGACCTGCACTCGGTGCCCGACGGCGACGACCTGCGGGCGTTGCTGCCGGAGCAGCCGCAGCGGGCCTACGACGTCAAGCCGCTGGTGCGGGCGATCCTGGACGACGGCTCGTTCGAGGAGTTGCAGGCCAAGTGGGCGCCGAACGTCGTGGTCGGCCTCGGCCGGCTCGGCGGGCGCACGGTCGGCGTGATCGCGAACAACCCGATCCGCAAGGGCGGTTGCCTCGACTCGCTGTCGGCGGAGAAGGCGGCGCGGTTCGTGCGGATGTGCGACGCGTTCGGCGTGCCGCTGCTGGTGCTGGTGGACGTGCCGGGGTACTTGCCGGGCGTCGGCCAGGAGTGGGACGGCGTGGTGCGGCGCGGGGCGAAGCTGCTGCACGCGTTCGGTGAGGCGGTCGTGCCGCGGGTGACGTTGGTGACGCGCAAGTCGTACGGCGGCGCGTACATCGCGATGAACTCGCGTTCGCTCGGCGCGACGGCGGTGTTCGCGTGGCCGATCGCCGAGGTCGCCGTGATGGGCGCCAAGGCCGCGGTCGGCATCCTGCACCGCAAGAAGCTGGCCGCCGTGCCGGACGAGGAGCGCGAGGCGTTGCACGCGCGGCTCGTCGAGGAGCACGAGCGGATCGCGGGCGGCGTGGAGCGCGCGATCGCGATCGGCGTGGTGGACGAGGTCGTCGAGCCGACCAGGACGCGGCGCAAGTTGGCGCAGGCCCTCGCGGCGGCGCCGGCGGGCCGGGGCGCGCACGGCAACATCCCGCTGTAGGGGGGTGCCGGCGTTCGGTGGGGTCGCTGCGGTCGGGGGGCGACCCCACTGCCGCGTTCCGAGCGTTGAACTCGGGGGTCCTGAACGTAGGACACGCCCGTTCTGAACGTAGGACACGCGGGTCCTGAGCGTTCGACACGCGCGTTCTGGGCGTAGGACTCGCGAGGTCAGCAGGCGGTGAACTGGGAGGTCGAGCCCTCGGTGCCGAGGTCGACGCGGAACGCGCCGCGTTCCTCCTGCAAGGGGTAGACCACGCGCCAGTGGATGCAGTCGGCCTGGAGTTCGGCCGGCGCCTTGATGACGTCCTGGGTGCTGGTGAACGTCATCAGCACCCGCAGCCTGGTCTGCGAGACCGACTCGATCCGGTGCACCAGGATCGACCCGTCCCGCGAGCTCTCGTAGTCCGACAGCCACCGCGACTTCGGCGTCTGGCCGACCCGGTGCGCGGTCACCGTCTTGGCCCACTGCTCGTAGTCGTGGCCGTTGATCGCGTCGAAGAACTGCTGGAGCACCTCGCGCACGCGCGGGCCGTCCGGGTGCTGCGCCGCGTCGACGCTCAGCTGCACGGCCCCGCTGCCCGGCTGCGCGCTGCGTGGCACCGAACCGGACTGCCCCGAACCCGGCGTCACGACCTGGTCGCCCTGCGGCACGGCGGGCCGCTGGTAGGCCTCACGCGCCAGCACGCCGACGCCCGCGGTCGTGGCGGCGATCAGGAGCACTGCGGGCAGCAGCAGGCGTGCGGACACCCCACGAGGGTGCCACAGCGCCCGCCCGTGCCGGTAATCACCCGAACAGCCCAGCGATTGACCCGCACGATGCGGTTTAAACCTGCGGATCCACCTACTCTCAATAGCCATCAAGGACCACCGACACGCTTTCCCGCAATATAGGGCCGAGACCGTCCCGAAAAGTAGATCAGAACACCCGACCAGCCCTTGCGACACGGTCCGTAACCGATCCCGCAATACAGCGGAGAACCCCCGAACCCGCAGGTGAGCGCCCCCGAACGCGAAGAACGATCGCGTTTCGTTTAGCTCCCTCCGGTGGACGCTTTCCGCACTGCCGTGAAGCTAAACCTAGCGATCGGGTGACCCGGGATCGCCTATGACCCACCAGCAGTGTCGATCCGAGGAACCCTCATTCGCACGAATGGACGTCAACACCCCCGAAATGGTGGATTGGCTTCTCCGCCGTCGACATGCGGGAATAGCTCGGTCGCACTAATCGCAAGGAGGCGAAATCCCGTGGACCTCCGCTATGAGGCCTACTGCTTCGCGGACCGTCTGTTCTACGACGTGCAAAGCCACGCGGAAACCGCCGAAGACGATTTCTCACAAGTGCTGCCAGAGTTGCCGGAAGGGTGGACCCAGGGTGACCGCAACATCTGGCGCCACGTGCACCCCGAAGGCGTGGCACTGCCCAAGCAGGGCTGGAAGGTGCACGTCTCGGCCACCGTGCTGAACGCGGGCGAAGTGCTGCTGAAGTCCTACGAGTACCTCATCGCGCGCCGCATCCCGTTCAAATACCTGCGCACCCGGTCGATCGTGCTGGCCCGCAACTCGAAGTACGCCCCGCGCGAGGGCAGCGGCAAGCTCATCACGATCTACCCGGCCGACGAAGCGGAACTGGAGTCGACGCTCCTCGAGTTGTCCGAGATCCTCCACGGCCAGCCGGGCGCGTACATCCTCAGCGACCTCCGCTACGGCGCCGGCCCGTTGTTCGTCCGCTACGGCGGGTTCGTCGAGCAGTGGCTGGAGCGCGACGGCAAGCGCGTGCTGGCCATCGAGGGCCCCGACGGCGCGCTCGTGCCCGACCAGCGCAAGGCGACGTTCTGGCTGCCGGACTGGGTGAAGCTGCCCGCGTGCCTGGAGGAGCACCTGGCCGCGCGCCGGTCCGGTGACGCCGACGCGTTCCCGTACCGGGTGGTCCAGTCGCTGCACTTCTCCAACGGCGGCGGGGTGTACGAGGCCGTCCGCAAGGCCGACGAGACCCAGGTCGTGCTCAAGGAAGCCAGACCGCACGCCGGGCTGGACCGCGAGAACGTCGACGCGGTGGCCCGGCTGCGCCGGGAGCACGCGATGCTGACCAGGGTGGCCGGTGTGCCGGGCGTGCCCGAGGTCCACGAGCACTTCACCGCCTGGGAGCACGAGTTCGTGGCCATGGCGCGGGTGCCGGGCATCCCGCTGGGCCAGTGGCTCGGCCACAACTACCCGCTCACGCACCACGAGGTCACCGACGAGGCGATCACCGCCTACACCGAGCGCGCCCAGAAGCTGGTAGCCGACATCGAGCGGATCGTGGGCGCCGTGCACGAGCGCGGTGTCGTGTTCAGCGACCTGCACCCGCTCAACGTGCTGGTGGACGACGACGACTCGGTGTCGTTGATCGACTTCGAGCTGGCGTTCGGCATCGAGGAGAACGGCAGGCCGACGCTCGGCGCGCCGGGTTTCCAGGCGCCGCCGGACCGCACCGGCTTCGAGATCGACGAGCACGCGCTCGCCGCGCTGCGGCTCTACGTCTTCCTGCCGCTCAACGCCGTGATCGAGCTGGCGCCGGTGAAGCTGCGCTCGCACGTCGACTTCATCCAGCGCCGGTTCGGCCTGCCCGACGAGTACTGCGCGAAGATCCTCGCCCCGCTGACGCCGCGCGGCGACGCCCCGGCCGTGCCCGCCGCCAACGCGCTGGAGGTGCCGGAGCCCGACTGGCCGGTCGTACGCAAGTCGATCGCCGCGGGCATCCTGGCCAGCGCCACGCCCCAGCGCACGGACCGGCTGTTCCCCGGCGACGTCGAGCAGTTCGAGGTCGGTGGCGCGGGGTTCGGCTACGGCGCGGCAGGCGTGCTGCACGCGCTGGACGTGACCGGCATGGGCCGCTACCCCGAGCACGAGCAGTGGCTGCTGGACGCGGTGCGCCGCGAGCCGCCGAAAGAGCCCGGCTTCTTCACCGGCGCGCACGGCATCGCGCACGTGCTGGAGAACTTCGGCCACCACGACCTGGCCGAGGAACTGGTCAGCTCCTACGCGCAGATGGTGCCGGACACCCAGGACCACGGCCTCAGCGCCGGCCTCGCCGGCATCGGCCTGAACCTCCTGCACTTCGCCGGCACGCGGGACGACGAGTCCTACGCCACCCAAGCGCTGGCGCTGGGCGAACGGCTCGACACCGCGCTCGCGAACGCCGAGCCGCCCGGCCCGAAGGCGCGTGCGGGCTTCGAGCACGGCTGGTCCGGCCCGGCGCTGCTGTTCCTCCGGCTGTTCCAGCACACCGACGACCGCCGCTGGCTCGACCTCGGCGTGCGGGCCCTGGAGCGGGACCTGGCCGAGACGATGACCGCGTTGGACGGCTCGACGCAGGTCCGCGACGGCAACTTCCGCACCCTGCCGTACGTCGGCGTCGGCAGCGCGGGCATCGCGCTGGTGCTCAACGAGTTCCGCCTCGCCGCGCCCGACCTCCCGGTCGTCGAACGCCTGCCGGAGCTTCTCGGCGGCACGACCGGCGAGTTCGTGATCCAGCCGGCGTTGATGCTCGGCCGGGCGGGCCTGCTGGCCACGCTGGCCCACGCGAACGGACCGCGGGCCGCGATCGACCGGCACCTCGCCGCGCTGTCCTGGCACGCCGTGCCGTACCAGGAGGGCCTGGCGTTCCCGGGCATCCAGTTGCGGCGGCTCTCGATGGACCTCGACACCGGCGGCGCGGGCGTGCTGCTCGCCCTCGGCGCCACCTTGGACGGCACACCCGTGCTGCCGTTCCTCACAGCCCCGGCCCTCGTGGACCGGTCGCAGTAACCCTTTCCAATCCCCCGAAACACTAGGAGCAACAATGGACTTCATCCTCGACATGCAGGACCTCGAGACCCCCGAGGCCCAGTCGAACGCGATGGCCAGCGGCGGCAGCAGCGGCGGTGGCGGCGGCAGCACCACGGCGTCGAACGCCTCCCTGCTGCTCCCGTGCAGCCACTCCACCGTCAGCCTGGTCCTCTGCTGACCTCCCGCCACGCGGGTCCGGGTGAGCGGCGCAGTCGAAGTGCGCCGCTCACCCGGCTTTTCCTGCCGCGAGATCGCCTCGCGAGGTCATGATGCGCCCCACCGCGGCAATCGCCTAGGAGTCCCAGATCGTGGTGCTGTCCGCCGTCGTCCGACGCGATCTCCGGTGGCTGCTGCTGGCGCTGAACGCGCTGCCCGCCACCGTCGCCGGGCTGCTCCTGCCCACCGCCCTGGCCTCGGCCGTCGACATGGCGCTGGCCGGCCGGCTCGACAGCGGCACGGTGTGGTGGCTGGTCGGGCTCGCGGGCGTGGAGGTGCTCGGCGACGCGATCGGCGTGGTGCTGGCCGCGGCGATCACCGCGCGCGGCGCGGCCTGGCTGCGCCACCGCCTGACCACCCATCTGCTCGCGCTGGGCCACCCGGCCCGCTTCGAACCCGGTGACGCGGTGAGCAGGCTGACCGGTGACAGCGCGATCGCCGGCGGCGTCTCGGTGCTCGCGGTCAACCTGGGCATCTCGGTGGTCACCGCCGCCGGCGCGATCACCGCGTTGGCGCTGCTGGACTGGCGGCTCGCGCTGGTGTTCCTGCTCAGCGTGCCCCTGGCGGCCCTGCTGGTCCGGTCGCACCTGCGGCTGACGGCCGCCGACGTCGCCACTTACCAGGAGGTCTCCGGCGAGTTGTCCGCACGACTGGTCGACGCCGTCGGCGGCCTGCGCACGATCGCCGCCTCCGGCCGCGCAGATCAAGAAGCCGAACGCGTGCTGCGCCCGCTCCCCCGCCTGACCGCCGCCGGCGTCGGCATGTGGAGCACCCAGGCGCGGATGATCTGGCGAGCCGGCCTCCTGCTGCCCGCCGTGGAACTGGCCGTGCTGACCGCCGCCGGCTTCGGCGTGGTCGCCGGCCGGTTGAGCGTGGGCGACGTCCTGGCCGCGCTCGGCTACGTCGCCTTGGGCATGACCGTCGTCGGCCAGACCGCCCTGCTCACCGCCTTGCAGCGGGCCAGGGCATCCGCCCGACGACTGGAAGAAGTCCTCTCCACGCCCGTGCCACCCCACGAGCCGCCAAGCCCGACCACGACCGGCGAAGTGGTGCTGACCGGCGTCAACGTCCCCGGCGCGCTGCACGACGTCGACCTGACCGTGCCCCCCGGGACCTTCGTCGCCGTCGTGGGCCGGTCGGGCTCGGGCAAGTCCGCGCTGGCCGCGGTGATCGGCGGCCTGACCCGGCCGACGACCGGGCAGGTCGAGCGAGGCGGGTCCGTCGGCTACGCCTTCGAACGCCCCGCGCTCGTCGGCGCCACGGTCTCCGACGCCGTCAGCTATGGCACCTCGCTGACCCGGGCCGACGTGGAGGCAGCCTGCCGCGCCGCCCAGGTCCACGACGTCGTGGTGCGCCTGCCCGACGGCTACGACACCCCGATGGCCACCGCGCCGATGTCCGGCGGCGAGGCGCAACGACTCGGCCTGGCCCGGGCGTTCGTCCGCGACCCGGCCGTCCTCGTGCTGGACGACGCCACGGCCAGCCTCGACATGGTCACCGAGTCCACTGTGGAGCGCGCGGTCGAGTCGGCCCTGCCAGGCCGGACGCGGATCGTCGTGACGCACCGCGCCGCCACCGCCCGCCGTGCGGACACCGTCGTCTGGCTGGACGACGGCCGCGTGCGCGCGGTGGGACCGCACTCCGAGCTGTGGGACGACGACGAGTACCGGGCGGTGTTCGGCTGATGACCTACCTGCGGGCGTTGCGCGAACAACGGCGCGGCATCGTGGTGCTCCTCGGCTGGTCGGTGCTCGAAGGCGTGCCCGCGCTGCTCTCCGGTCGCCTGGTCGGCCTCGCGGTGGACCGGGGCTTCGCCACCGGCCGCCCGTGGATCGGCGTCGGCTGGCTGCTGCTCTTCGCCGCGGTAGCCGTGCTCGGCGGCTTCGGCCTGCGCCAGGTCTTCATGCGCTTGGGCGCGGTCGTCGAGCCACTGCGGGACGCGCTGGTGCGCCAAGTGGTGCGCGGCGTCCTCCACGCGGGCTCGCAAACCCGCCAACCGGACGCCAGCGCCGTCGCCCGGATCACCCGGCACGTCGAAGTGGTCCGCGACGCCACCGCCGGTGTCCTGGTCCAAGCCCGCGCACTCCTGGTCACCACCACCGCCGCCCTCATCGGTCTGGCCGCCACGGTCTCGTCACTGGCCTGGCTCGTGATCCTCCCTGTCGTCGCCGCCCTGGTCCTGTTCACCCTCCTGCTCCCCTCCCTGGCCCGCCGCCAGCGCAACCTCGTCCTGGCCGACGAACAGGTCGCCTCCGTAGCCGGCACGGTGTTCCTCGGCGTCCGCGACGTCACCGCCGTGACCGGCGCCGATCACGCCCTCCGCGACGTGGGCGAGCAGGTGGACCGCCAAGCCTCCGCGACCGTCCGGATGGCCTTCGCCACCGCCCTGCGCGGCGTCGTGATCGCCCTGGGCGGCTTCGCCCCACTGGTGTTGTTGCTGCTCATGGCACCAGGAATGGTCCGCGCGGGAACTTTGACGGTCGGCGACGTCCTCGCCGCCGTGGTCTACCTGAGCACCAGCGTGCAGCCCGCCCTGCGCCGCTTGGCGGACACGACGAGCACCATCGTGCTCCGACTGGTGGTGGCACTGCGACGCTTGGCCGAGGCCGCACCACCGATCGACGTGCCCGCGGGCAACGCCGCCCCCAACGGTTCCGACATCGAACTGCGCGGCGTGACGTTCGGCTGGAGCCCCACGGCCGAGCCTGTCGTGCGCTCCCTGGACCTCGTCCTCCCGAAGGGCTCCCACCTGGCCGTGATCGGCCCGAGCGGCATCGGCAAGTCCACGTTGGCCGGCCTGATCACGGGCATGGTCGAACCACAGGCCGGAGAAGTCCACTTCGGCGGCGTCCCGGTGCGCTCCGTCGCACCGGGCCAGCGCCACGACCGAATCGCCCTCGTCCCCCAAGAGACCTACCTCTTCACGGGCACCGTCCGCGAGAACCTGGCCCTCTTCGCACCGACCGCATCGGACGCCGCGCTGCTGGAAGCCGCCGAAGCCGTCGGCGCATCAGCCCTGATCACCAGACTGGGCGGCCTCTCCGGAACCGTGGGCCACTCCGGCGGTGGCCTCTCCGCCGGCGAGGCGCAACTCCTGGCGTGCGCCCGCGTCCACGCCTCACCTGCCGACGTGGTGATCCTGGACGAGGCGACCTCAGCCCTCGACCCATCCGCGGAAGCCCAGGTGGAACAGGCATTCGCCACCCGCGACGGCACCCTGATCGTGATCGCCCACCGACTCTCCTCGGCACTGCGGGCAGACCTGGTCCTCCTGATGGACGGCGGCCCACCACTGCTGGGCAACCACGACGACCTGCTGGCCACCTCACCCCTCTACGGGGACCTCATGGCCGCCTGGCAACCAACCCCGATCTCCCCCGGCCACTAAACGCCCCCAGACACCCCAACCGCTCCACAACGGACCCGCCGCACCAACCGAGGGGCCTCACCAAACCGCCCACAACGGACCCGGAACCACCCCACCGAGGCCCGATTTGACATGGGTTCGGGTGCTTTAGGCTGGTCGAAGCCGGCAGGCCCGGCGGGACGCGCTTGCCCCCCCGGCCTGCCGGCTTCGACCTGCCTGGAGTGCCCGTAAGGGCCCCATGTCAAATCGAGCCGGACTTGAGCGCGACCATCGGACCGAACCCGACCACCAAGCCGGCCTCAACCACCGAACCGCTCGTCAAATCGAGCCGGCCCCAACCACCGAGCCGGGCTCAAATCGAGCCGGGATTCACCCCACCCGGTGCAACCACGTCACCGGCGCACCATCCCCCGCCCGCCGGAACGGTTCCAGGGCGTCATCCCAAGCCGCACCCAAGATCTCATCCACCCCGTGCGCGAACGACTCACCGCCTCTACTCCGCGCAGCCAGCGTCCGAAGTTGGTCCTCTGAAACAACTATGTCGCCATTGGCGCTCGTGCGCGCGTGCCACAACCCCAACACGGGCGCGAAGCAGTACCTCACGCCGTCCACGCCCGGACTCGGGTCTTCCGTCACCTCGAACCTGAGCATCGGCCACGCCCTGAGCGCGGACACGAGTCGGGCACCGGTGCCGGCGTCGCCGGTCCAGTTGCATTCGGCGCGCAACTGACCAGGCGCCGCGGGTTGCGCCGCCCACTTGAGGTCCGCTCGCTCACCGAGGGTGCCCGAGATCGCCCACTCGACGTGCGGACAGACCGCAGACGGCGACGAGTGGACGTAGACCACGCCACTGCTGCTGCCACGGGTGCTCACAGCTGACCTCCGCTACTCGACGAGGGACGTCTTCCCCTACGACCTCTCGAGGATGCGGACGATCTTGCGAATTCCCGACTTGGTCATTCTGCCCGCTACGGCAGCAGTCCGCCATAAGAACCATCGCGTTCCTCACCCAGGCGGGTCAGATACAGGGCTTTCGACCCTAAAACGGCGACCTCGCGGCCCGAGACCGAGCCGCGAGGTCACTTTCCGGGATCAACCGGCCACGCGATGCCGACCGGAAGCCGACCTCAGCGGGATCGACCCGCGATCACACCGTCCCCAACGCCCGCACCGCGGCCATCACGTCGACCAACCCCGTTCCCTTGTCATAGCTGGTCGTGTACGGCCCTACCACCCGATACCCGGCCCCCGCCCCGTACTTGTACGCCGTCGACTTCAACGCCGCCTCGACCTGCCCGGCCGTCGCACCCGGCCTGGCCTGGAACAGCTGCGCCACGATGCCGGTGATGTGCGGCGCGGCCATCGACGTGCCGCTGATCGTGTTGAACGTGCCGACGTCCAGCAACCCCGGCCCGTTCTGCGGCTGCAACCCGGTCGCGCAGATCACCAGGTACGGCCGGCACGCCGACGTGATGTCCTCACCGGGCGCCGAGATGTCCGGCCACGTCGACGAATCCGCCGCCAGCCCGCGCGACGAGTACTCCGACACCGCGCCGTCACGCGTCCCCGTGCCCAGATCGTGGTACGACGCCACCGACAGCACACCGGGCGTCGGGTCCTGACCGGCCGGGTTGGACAGGTTCGCGCTCCCGTCGCCACCGTCGTTGCCGTTGGCCCACACCGTCACGACGCCCTCCGCCGCCAACGCCCGCTGCAGCTTGACCGTCGTCGAGTTCGGGTCGAACGCGCCGCCGCCGGACGGCCCGTACGAGTTGTTGACCGCCTTGATCGGCGGGCACACCGACGCCGGGACACCCGCGCCGCACGGCGCCCGGTGGTTCTCCAGCACCCAGTTCAACGCCGCGCCGGCCCCGATGATGAACAGCACCGCGCCGGTCGAGATCACCACGGCCTTCGCACCCGGCGCCGCGCCGCGCACCACCGTGCCGTCGCTCAACGTCGTGTCACCGCCGACCGCGATCCCCGTGACGTGCGTGCCGTGCCCGCCGACCGACAACAGGTCCGTGTCGACCGACGTCGGCACGTCCAGGATGCACCCGGTCCCCGCGCTCGCCTCGTCCAAGCACACGCTCTTCAAGTTGCGCACGACCTTGGTCTGGCCGTTCGCCTGCCGGAACGCCGGGTGCGTCGGGTCCACGCCGGAGTCGATCACCGCGACCGTGACGCCGCTGCCGTCCAACGCCAGCCCATTCGCTCCGGTGAGGGTCTGCCGCGCCTCCACCCCGCGCGTCGCCGCGTGCGACGTCGACCCGGTGAACTCGATCGGCCGGTTCGCCTCGACGTACGTCACGCCGACCACCGACCGCGCGGCCGTGATCTGCGCGGCGGTGCCGCGCGCCGCGACCACGCCGATCCGGTCGAAGGAGGTGATCCGGCTGAGCCCGGCCTCCCGCACCGCCCTCTCGGCGGCAGCGAGGTCGGCGCCGTGGACGAACACCGTCCCGGCCTGGCCACCGGACAGTCCACCGCTGGACAGCTGACTGGCGAGCAACGTCGACACGGGGGCGAGCAGGCCGGCCGAGGCGGACGGAACGACCGCCATCGACAGTGCCAGCGTGCCCGCCGCGAGCAGGGCGGCTTTGCGCATCACGGACAAACCTCCAATGCAGGGTTGAGCACCCCACTAACGAGTCACCCCTGTTCAGGTGATGGTCGTCACGCAACGTCATCTCCAGCGATGCGCGCGACCGGCTGTCACCCGGCGGCGCTACCGTGTCCGACCGTGTGGAACGCCGAACGCCAGACCGTGTGGAACGCCGACGCGTGCACCGCCGAGCGGCGCGATCTCGTGGTGATCCAGTGCGGCTGATCCGACTCGGGACCGAACCCTCCGCGGTGGGCGCCGACGTGCGCGCCGCGCTGAGCACCTGGGGCACCGGCGACGCCGTGCTCGGCGGTGTCGCGCTGCTCGGGGTCCGGCCGCCGGACAGCCCGCGCGACCTGGACGCGGTGATCGTGCTGCCGCGCGGCGTGCTGGTGGTCGTCGGCGTGGACCTGCCGGACCCGGCCATGCGGCTGGAGGCCCCGCTCAACGGGCAGTGGAAGATCGACGGCTGGCCGCTGACCCGTCCGGACGGCGCGACGAGCCCGGCCGCCGAAGCGCTCGCGGCGACCACCGCCGTCGCCCGCCGCATCCAGGACATGCGCGGCGAGCCGCTGCCGGTCACCACCGTGGTGGCCGTCGGTCCGTACGTCGGCCAGGTCGTGCAGTCGACCGTCGACCTGAACCGCGGCGTGCGCGTCCTGCACCCGAAGCCGACCACGCTGCTCGCCGCCGCGCGCGAGCTGGCCACCAGCGACCGGCCGTGCTCGGCCGAGCACGCCGCCAAGCTGGTCGCCGTCCTCGCGCCGACCGGCGCGCCGCCCACCCGCCAGCACCTGATCGCCGAGGGCTTCTCCGACGCCGCGGCCGACCTGGCGTCCGCCAGCACGATGCTGCTGCCGAAGGTCACGCCCGCGCCGGCAGGCCGCAAGCTGCTGCCCTACGCGGCCGGCGCGGTCGTCGCCGTGCTGCTGGTCATCGCCTTGATCGTCTCGCTGTCGTCGGGCGACACGGCGGACAGCTCGACGTCCACCACGCCGACGCCGCAGCCGACCACGGTCGTGGTGGACGGCCGGAACTTCTCACCGCGGGGCGCGGACCGGACCGACGACTGCGCCTCGCACGCGTTCGGCGACGTCCGGGGGTGGCTGACCGGGCACCTGTGCATGCAGCTGCGGCGTGCCCAGTACGAGACCACAGTGGACGGCCGCAAGGTCGGCGTCGCGATCGCCGAGCTGAGCCTGCCCGACGCCACCCGGGCGGGCGAGCTGCACGCGGTCGCGTCGGCGGCGGGCTCGGGCGGCGTCACCACCCTCGTCAAGGAGGGCAAGGGCTGGCCGGGCGGTCCGGCGACGTTCGACCGGTCGGCGATCCGCGTGTCGGCGAAGGGCGCGCAGCTGCGCATCACGCAGGTGGTGTGGACGGAGGGCGAGCAGGACCCGGCCGACCCGAAGCTGGCCGAGATCGCCGATCAAGCCCTGCGGCTACCCGCCTCCCAGGGGTGACCAGGCACGCCTCGCAGGAAGCCTGGCACTACAAGACCACCGCCCGACGCTCAGCGTCCCGTGCGCACCATGCCGACACCGATCAACCCGAACGCCACGTGCAGCACGATCACCAAACCGGCCACCGCGCACAACGTCTCGGTGCCCGGTTTGCCGGCGATCGCCCCGAACGAGAACAGCCACCCGCCCACCGCGATCGCGAATCCGGTGAACAGCACCGATTTCGGCACGTGGGCCAGGCACAGCAAGGCGTTGGACCGCGCGCGGAACAACGTGTGCAGCACGACCGGCACGATGAGGAATCCCGGCAGGTGCACCGCGACCGGCGGCCACGAAGGGCCGCCGGGCAGGAACGTGGACGCGATGACGAAGGCGCACCACAGCACCGCGCCGATCGCGAGAGCCACAGTTCCCCTGGTCACGACCGCAGTGTAATGAGCTGAAGCCGCATTTTGAGGTTAAGAGTCTTTATGGACGCACGGTCGATACGGCACTCGGCGGAGGGTGTACACGATGTGCTGACACACCGTGCACACAGCGTCAGAGACCGTAGGCCTCGAGGAGCCTCAACCACACCTCACTGATGGTGGGGTAGGCCGGAACCGCGTGCCACAACCGGTCCACGGTGACCTCGCCGACGATCGCGATGGTGGCCGCGTGGATCAGCTCGGCCACGTCCGGACCCGCGAACGTGACGCCGACGAGCGTGCGCTTGCGCTCGTCCACGATCATCCGCGCCTTGCCCCGGTACCCGTCCGCGTGCAGGGACGACCCGGCCACCGCGATGTCCAGGTCGACGACCCTGATGTCCAGCCCGGCCTCGCGGGCCTGCGCCTCGGACCAGCCGACCGACGCCACCTCGGGATCGGTGAACACCACCTGCGGCACGGCCGTGTGGTCGGCCGTGGCGACCGGCGCGGTCCACGGCTCCGGGTCGGTGGCGCCGGTGACGATCGCCGTGCCGACCGCCCGCGCGGCGTACTTGCCCTGGTGGGTCAGCAACGCGCGGCCCGTGACGTCGCCCGCCGCGTACAGCCAGTCCACTCCGGACACCTTGCCGGTGTCGTCGACCGCCAGCGCCTCGCCCGCCGTGAAGCCGAACTGCTCCACGCCGAGGTCGAACGTCGCCGGCTGACGGCCGGTCGCGATCAGCAGGTGGGCGCCTCGCACCTCCGACCCGTCCGACAACTTCAGCGAAACCTCGCCCGCCCCGCCCGATCCGTCCGAAGTGGACGCACCGACCGCCTTGACCCCGGTGACGAGCCGAACGCCGTCCTCCTTCAGCCCTTCCGCGACCAGGTCGCCCGCGAACGCCTCGAACTTCGGCAACGGCCGGTCACCGGACACCACGAGCGTGACGTCGGAGCCGAGCCGGGCCCACGCCTGCGCCATCTCCACACCCACGACGCCGCCGCCGAGCACCACCAACGACTGGGGCACCTCCTGCGCGGAGGTGGCCTCGCGGGACGTCCAGTAGGGCACGTCCGACAGGCCGGGCAGCGACGGGATGCGCGGCACGCTGCCCGTGCACACCACGACCGCCTTGGTCGCGGTCAGCACGCGCCCGTCCACGTCGACCCGGCGCTCACCCGCCAACCGCCCACGCCCGCGCACCACCGTCAGCCCGGCGCCCTCGGCCCACTCGACCTGGCCCGAGTCGTCCCAGTCGGAGGTGAAGCTGTTGCGCCGCTTCAACACCGCAACCGGGTCGAGCCGCTCGCCGACCGGCACGCCGGGCACCCGACGGGCGGCGGCGAGCGCGTGCCCCGGGCGCAGCAACGCCTTGCTCGGCATGCACGCCCAGTACGAGCACTCGCCGCCGACACGTTCGGCTTCCACCAGTGCGGTCCGCAGGCCGCCGGCGGCGGTCCGGGCGGCGGCGTTCTCGCCCACCGGGCCGCCGCCGATCACGATCACGTCGAAGTCGTCGCTCACCGGTCCACCCCACACCACCCGGACCGGCGCGGCAAGTCACGCGGGGTCGAACACCCCGGACAACATCTTCAAGATCACCCCGTCGGCCGTGCGGAGCACCACCGCGCGCTCGTCGGGATCGACCCGTTCGGCCAGCTTGAACATCGCGTCCGCGGTCTGGGCGGCCATCCGGAACGTCAGCATCACCGGCGCGTCGCCGCGCACCGCGAAGCGGGTCAGGAACAGGTCGCGCAGCCGTTCGGCCATCAGCTCGTACTGGTCGACGGAGGCGTCGAGGCGGTGCCCGTCGAGCAGGTCGCTGAACCGCACCCGCCCGAAGCCGGGGATCTCGACCAGCATCCGCAGGTAGACGGCGACCACCTGCTGCACCGCTTCCCGCCAGTCCTCGGCGAGTCGGCCCTCGGTGAACAGCGATTCCACGCGACCCAGGTACTCCTCCATGCCGCGCAGCGCCAGCGCGTGCACAACAGAACGCTTGTCCGGGAAGTATTGGTAGAACGATCCAATTGGCACGCCTGCTAGCTCGACGATCCGGGCGGTGGTGATGTCGTCGTAGTCGTAGTCGTTGAGCAGCGTCGCGCAGGCGTCGACAATCGCGGACACCGTCGCGGCGCCGCGCTGCTGAACAGGCTGACGACGCATCACCTTGGCTAAGCGGTTTTCGGCGGGATTTTCTGGCACGCGCACATCTTGATGGATACGGACCGGTAAGCCCAAACAGGCGATTCCGGAATGTGATGTGAGGTCAGCTCATCTTTCCCGGATAGATTGTTGGGGTGCAAAACTATTTGCATACCCTGACCGGATCCCGAAATCCGGTCCGCCTCACCGCGGGGCGCGCTGCGCCGGGACGGGTTCGGGCAGTTCACCGGGTGTGCCACGGGCCGGCGGCCGTTCGGCGGAAGCCGGGCGGGCGATCGGCGCCCCCGGCCGTCGGCGCGGTGGCCGAGTCACGTAGGGGCCGACCAGCCGGGCCAGCACCAGCCCCGGCGCGACCAGCGGCACCACCGCCGACAGCGCCACCGCCGTCGCGCCGGCCCTCGCCACGTCCCGCGGGATGACCGCCACCCGGTCGACCACGAACGCCCGCCGCCCGGTGATCGACACCAACCCCATCACCGCGAGGAACACCGCGAGCGACAGCAGCGCCCACCGCACGGCGACGTAGCCGACGTCCTCGGCCGCCGCCATCACCGCGAGCCAGCCGACCAACGCCGACGCCTGCCGGCCCGCGCTCGTCATCGCCCACAGCAGACCGCCGGCCACGGCCAGGAACCCGGTGCGGCCCTCGAACCACGCGCGCGCCGCGTCCAGCCACCCCGTCGGCAGACCGGCCCACCGCACCGGCAGCACCTCCAGCGGGCTCGGCGCGCCGAACGCCTGACCCACCACCCACGCCAGGGACCACGCCGACACGACCACCGCGAACCCGAGCTGCCACTTCGGCCGGTCCACCGCGACGCGGCACAGCCTGGCCAACTCCCGGCGCTTCTCCTTCACCCGTCCCAGCGTGCCGGAGTGATCATGGCCCGCGATCCGGTTTCACCCGCGTGCCTTCGTAGAGCCGCTCATCGGGTGGTGGGGCCACCGGCAGCCCATCACCCGGCGTGCTGCCGACGTGGCGAACGACCCCACGGTGCCGGCGCGCGACACGGCCCAGCCTCACCGTCGTGAACACGCTCGGGTGATCTACCCCGGCTCACCGTCACCCGCCGGCGGCCCAGGCCACATCATGGCCAGCGGACACCACCCGATCACGAAGAGGAGGCGGTCGTGCGCAGGCTGCTACCGGCGTTGCTGGCGGCGTTGTCGATCACCTGGACGACCGGTGCGGCGGTCGCCGAACCGGACTACGAGTACGTGGCGCTCGGCGACTCGTCGGCCGCGGGTCCGCTCATCCCGCAGCAGGACCCAACCGCCCCCGGCTGCCTGCGCTCGACGCGCAACTGGCCGTCGGTGCTGGCCGCCCGGATCGGGGCCCGGCTCACGGACGTGACGTGCTCCGGCGCCGTGACCGACGACCTGGCCGGGTCGCAGGCGACCGTCGACGGGGAGCAGCAGGCGCCGCAGGCCAACGCGCTGAGCCCGTCGACCGACCTGGTGACGGTCACCATCGGCGGCAACGACGTCAAGCTGGGCGAGGCGGCGATGCAGTGCGTCAACCTGCTGCCCCCGCCGCTCGGCAGGTCGTGCCGCGACGAGTTCACCGCGAGCGGTCGGGACGAGTTGGCCGACCGGATCGACGCCTACGCGACCGAGTTCGCCGCCGCGCTCGACCTGATCTCCGCCCGCGCGCCCGAGGCTCGGATCGTGGTGGTCTCCTACGGCACCCACATCCGGCGCGAGGGCTGCTACCCGGACCAGCCGATCTGGCCCAAGGACGCGGACTACGTGCAGGGGAGCATCCACCGGTTGAACGTGCTGCTCGCCCGTGCGGCGGCCGAGCACGGCGCGTCGTTCGTCGACGTCGAGTCGGCGAGCGCGGGCCACGACGCGTGCGCGCCGACGAACCAGAGGTGGTTCGAGGGGGTGGCACTGACCGGCCCGGCCGCACCGCTGCACCCGAACGGGGACGGCATGGCCGCGATCGGCGGGATCGTCGCCGACCAGTTGTAGCCGCCCGCCACCAGGACCACCAGGCCGCCGTCGAGCACCCGCTCGGCGGCGGCCTTCGCGCGTTCACGGTGCGGGGTCGCGAGCGCGGAGTTGTTCACGCACCGGCGGGAAGAACGTGTAGTAGATTAGACGTTCTGCACGAGCGCAGGACTGTGAGCCCGCAAGAAACCGTCAGCCGCAATGCGACACAGGCTGATAAAACACACTATCCAGAAATGAGGCACGTTGTCAAGCCCCTCCGATGACCTCCGGCTCGCGGAAACCGAGTCGGAGCAGGAATACGTGTCGATGCTGTACGGCAGGCTGGACGACCTCCGCGAGCAGAGCTCGAAGCGCCTGGCCGGCGCGCTGCGGCAAACCGGTGGGACGCACCAGATGCGCTCCGAACGGGACACCTCGGTGGCCATGTACTCCGACCAGCTGGCGCAGTACAGCGCCGTGGAGAACGGGTTGTGCTTCGGCCGGCTCGACTTCCACACCGACGAGCGGTTCTACATCGGCCGGATCGGCTTGTTCGACGAGGACAAGGAGTACGAGCCGCTGCTGATGGACTGGCGCGCGCCCGCCGCCCGCCCGTTCTACCTGGCCACCGCCGCCGCGCCGGAGGGCGTGCGCAGGCGCAGGCACCTGCGGACCAAGCAGCGCAAGGTCGTCGGGTTCGACGACGAGGTGCTGGACATCAACTCGGTCGACCTCGACCGCCGGTCCGAGGGCCTGACCGGCGAGGCCACCCTGCTGGCCGCGGTGAACGCGAGCCGCACCGGCCAGATGGGCGACATCGTCGCGACCATCCAGGCCGAGCAGGACAAGATCATCCGCACCGAGCTGAACGGCGTGGTCGTCGTGCAGGGCGGTCCGGGCACGGGCAAGACGGCGGTCGCGCTGCACCGCGCGGCGTACCTGCTCTACACGCACCGGCGGCAGCTGGCGAAGCGCGGCGTGCTCGTGGTCGGGCCGAACGCGACGTTCCTGCGCTACATCGGGCAGGTGCTGCCGTCGCTGGGCGAGACGGGCGTGCTGCTGTCGACCGTCGGCGAGCTGTTCCCCGGCCTCACCGCGGTCGGCCGCGAGCCCGCCGAGGTGGCCGCGTTGAAGGGCCGCATCGAGATGGCGGACGTGGTCGCGCACGCGATCCGGGACCGGCAGGAGGCGCCGAGCCTGGTCGAGGTCCCGTTCGACGGCGACGTGCTGCGGCTGGACCGGCGGGCGATCAGCGACGCCCGCGGCCGGGCGCGGCGCACCAGGCGACCGCACAACGAGGCGCGGCGGACGTTCCAGCGCGAGATCATCTCCACGCTGGCGTCGCAGGCTGTGTCCCGGCTGGGCAAGCACCTGCTCGACCAGGCCGACATCGATGACATCCGGCGCGAGCTGCGCGAGGACCCCGCCGTGCAGTCCGCCATCGGGAAGCTGTGGCCGACGCTGTCGCCCCAGACGCTGCTCGAAGACCTGTACGCGTCGCCGAAGCTGATCGCCAAGGCCACGCCGAAGCTCTCCCCCGCCGAGCGCGAGCTGCTCGCCCGGCCGCGCGGCGCCGAGTGGACGCCCGCCGACGTGCCGCTGCTCGACGAGGCGGCGGAACTGCTCGGCGAGGACGACACCGAGGCCAAGGCAAGGGCCGAGCGGCAGCGGCGGCAGGCGATCGACTACGCGCAGGGCGTGCTGGACATCCTCGACCTGGAGGACGACGCCGATCCCGAGATCCTCATGGCGACCGACCTGATGGACGCCTACAAGCTGGCCGAGCGGCACGGGGCGGAGCGCTACGAGACGGCCGCCGAGCGCGCGGCGGCGGACCGGACGTGGACGTTCGGGCACATCATCGTGGACGAGGCGCAGGAGCTGTCCCCGATGGCGTGGCGGACGTTGATGCGCCGGTGCCCGTCCAAGTCGATGACCGTGGTCGGCGACATCGCGCAGACCGGCGACATCGCGGGCGCGTCGTCGTGGCACGAGGTGCTGTCGCCGTACGTGATGGACCGCTGGAAGCTCACCGAGCTGACGGTCAACTACCGGACGCCGTCGGAGATCATGGCCGTCGCGGCGGACGTGCTGGCGTCGGTCGACCCTGACCTCGTGCCGCCGACGTCGGTGCGGGACAGCGGTTTCGCGCCGTGGAGCCTGCGGGCGCCGTCCTTGGTCGAAGCGCTGCCGTCGGTGGTGGACAAGGAGGTCGCCGCGATCGGGGACGGCAAGCTGGCGGTGATCGTGCCGTCGGCGTCGGTGGCGTCGCTGCGCGCCGCCGTGCCGGGCGCTTCGGACGACCTCGACGCGCAGGTCGTGGTGCTGGGCGTGACCGACGCGAAGGGCCTGGAGTTCGACTCGGTGCTGGTCGTCGACCCGGCGGGCATCCTGGCCGAGTCGCCGCGGGGCGCGAGCGACCTGTACGTGGCACTGACCCGGGCCACCCAACGGCTGGGCGTCGTGCACACCGACGACCTGCCCGAGGTGCTGGGGCGGTTGGCTACCGCTTGACCGGCATGGCGGTTGTCCGCGCTGAGCGAGGCGGCGCCGGAGCGAGAGCGACCGGCGCCGGCCGAGGCGTTCCCACGCGGGTGCTGTTCGAGCAGTGGGGGGACGTCGTCAACCGGTGGACGGGGCGGGAGCTCGACGTCATCGGGTGAGGGCGTAGCCGAGGGCGGCGGCAGCCAGGCCGGTGGTCAGGCTCGCGGTCACGTTGGCCAGTGCTTGGAGGTAGCGGCCGTCCTCGGTCAGTCGGACGGTCTCGTAGCTGAACGTGCTGTAGGTCGTCAGGCCGCCGCACAGGCCGATCCCGACCAGGGCGAACAGGTCAGGTGACGTGCCGGCGACACAGCCGAGCACGAACGAGCCCGCGAGGTTGACCGCGAGGGTGGCCCAGGGGAACGTCCGCTGCACCAACCGGCCGGCGGCGTAGCGCAGTGACGCGCCCACCGCCGCGCCGGCGAAGACCAGCAGCACCGTCATGGCCACACCTTGCGGGTCGCGGCCATGGCGGCGAAGGTCGCGCACAGCGCCAGGAACAGCGTCCCGAACACGTACGCGACGGCGGTGAGGCCGCCCAGCCGCACGGCGTCCAGCGCGTAGCCCGAGAACGTGGTGAAGCCGCCCAGCACACCGACGCCGAGGAACGGCCGGGCGAGCGGGTGCAGGCGTGGCACCAGGACCATCAGCACGCCGATCAGCGCGCAGCCCACGACGTTGACCAGCAGCGTGCCCCACGGACCCGGGACCACCGCGGACAGGCCGTACCGCGCCAAGCCGCCGAGGCCGCCGCCCAGCGCGACCGCCGCGACGGTCCGGACCTCAGTGCGCACGCAGGTGGTCCACCAAGTGGTCCAGGGCGGCCAGGGCGCGGACCACGTCGGCGCGCTCGCCCGGTTCCAGCTTGTCCAGCGCCGACCCGATGCGCTTCTCGTGCGCGGCCTGCCAGACGGCCAGCTGCTCGTGACCCTGCGGTGTCACGGAGAGCCGGGCCACGCGGCGGTCGCTGGGGTCGCCGCCCCGTTCGACCAGACCGTTCTCGATCAGCTGGCCGACGAGCCCGCTGACCGTGTTCGGCGCCAGCCGCAACTCGGCCGCGAGGTCGCCCACGCGCATCGGGGGGCGCTCGGCGAGCGTCTGGAGCAACTCGACCTGCGCCATCGGCAGGGAGTCCCACGGCCATTCCGACCGGATGCTCGTGCGCAGTGCCCGGCGGAGCCTCGTGACCACGTCGGTGAGCGAGCGTGCCTCGTCTGACATGCGCGAATGGTACTGGGTCGCGATATGTCGGATACCGAGATAGTCTGGGCACGATGAATCGCACGTTGCACTGGTTCGTCGCGGAATCACCTCGCCCGCGGCGGGTCGCGACCTGGGCCGGTGCGCCTTGGCTGGCCGTGGCGACGGTGTGCCTCGGCGCGTTCCTCGGCCAGTTCGACGCGAGCGTTGTCACACTCGCCCTGCCCGCATTGCGGGACGATTTCGGCGCGTCACCCGAGTGGGTGTCGCTGGCGTACCTGTTGACGCTGGCCGCGTTCGTCGCGCCGATCGGGAAGTGGTCGGACCGGCGGGGCCGCAAACTCGTGTACCTGTACGGGTTCGTGGTGTTCACCGGCGCTTCGGTGGCGTGCGCGTTGTCCCGGGACCTGGACGTGCTGATCGCGTTCCGGGTCGTGCAGGCGTTGGGCGCGGCGATGTTGCAGGCCAACAGCGTGGCGCTGGTGGCGGCGGCCGTGCCGCGCGACCGGGTGCGCGCGGCGTTGGGCGTGCAGGCGACCGCGCAGGCGTTGGGGCTCGCGCTCGGCCCGACGGTCGGCGGCCTGCTGGTCGAGGCGTTCGGGTGGCAGTGGGTGTTCCTGGTCAACGTGCCGGTCGGCGTCGTCGCCCTGGTCGCGGGCCACTTCCTGCTGCCGCGCACGCGTGAGCGCGGCAGCGGTCCGGTCGACGGGATCGCCGTCGTGCTGCTCGCCACGGCCACCACGGCGTTGCTGCTCGTGCTGTCCGGCGCGAACCCGTTGCTGCTGGTGCTCGCGCTGCCGGCGGGCGCGGGCTACGTGTGGCGGGAACCGCTGGTGCGCCGGGTCAAGGGCGGCCTGTTCGGCGCGACGTGCGGGTACCTGGTGCTGTTCGGACCGCTGGTCCTGGTGCCGTTCACGTCCGACCGCGGCCCGTTGGCGACGGGCTTGCTGCTCACCGCCCTGCCGGTCGGGTTCGCGCTCGGCGCGGCGCTGCCGTGGCGCGTGCCGCGAGGGGGCGCGGCACTGTCCACAGTGGCCTGCGGGGTGCTCGCCTGGCACGTGCACCCGATCGCCCTGGTCGCGTTGGGCCTCGGGCTCGGCCTCTTCATCCCGGCCAACAACGCGGCCGTGCTCGGCGCCCTCCCCCGGGGTGACGCCGGGTCCGGCGGTGGCCTGGTGAACCTCGCCCGCGCGCTCGGCACCGCGCTCGGCGTGGCGGTCCCGCTCTTCGTTCACGCGCACTGGGGACCGCGGGTGGCGTTCGGGACACTGGCGGTGATCGTTCTGATGATCATTTGTACGCCGATCGGGGACAAGCTGCCCCGTCTCCGCCCACGGGTTCCGCCGCGACAGTAATCTCGCCCCGGTGGGGCGAGAGCTCGGGCTGGCACACACACGGGTGAGGACGAGGTGGCGGATCGGCTGAGCTGGGTCCCCGACGACGTGAACACCGGGCTGCCCAGCGCCGCACGGCTCTACGACTACCTGCTCGGCGGCGGGCACAACTTCGCGGCCGACCGCGAGCTCGCGGAGCAGTTCCTCCGCGCACAGCCCAACGCCCGCACCATCGCCCGCCTCAACCGCGCGTTCCTGCGCCGGGCCGTGCTGCACCTGGTCGACGCGGGCGTGCGGCAGTTCCTCGACCTCGGCTCCGGCATCCCGACCGTCGGCAACGTGCACGAGGTCGCGCGCAAGGTCGCGCCCGAGTCGCGCGTGGTGTACGTGGACTTCGAGGACGTCGCCGTCGCGCACAGCCGGATGATCCTGGCCGACGACGACCGGTCCGCCATCCTGCACCAGGACCTGACCGAGCCGGACGCGGTGCTGGCGGACGTCCGCGACACCGGCCTGATCGACTTCGCCGAGCCGGTCGGCGTGCTCGCCGTCGGGATGTTCCACTTCGTGCCGCCCGAGCGCGACCCGGCCGGCGTGGTCGCCGCGTACCGCGACGCCGTGCCGCCGGGCAGCCACCTCGCCCTCTCCCAGTTCACCTACGACCTGCAACCCGAGGCGATGGCCCGCGTCGTGGCCGTGATGCGCGACAGCCCGGACCCGATGTTCCCCCGCACCCACGCCGAGATCACCGCCCTGTTCGACGGCTTCGAGCTGGTCGAGCCGGGCGTGGTCCCGCTGCCGCGGTGGCGGCCGGAGGAAGGCTCCGTCGAGGAGGACGCCGACCGGGCGGGGATCTTCGCCGGGGTGGGGCGCAAGGAGTGAGCGGACATGTCGCCACACGCCGGTAGCCGGCGGCAGGACGTCGCGCGCGAGTGGATGCGGGCGGTCTACCCCACCGCGTACGTGCCGATGTCGCCGGTCGAGATCGAGCTGTACCTGCTCGAACTCGTCGACGTGATCGCCGACGCGGTCCAGGCCGAGCCGTTCGCCGCCGACCCGGTCGCCGTGGTCGGCCAACGGCTGGTCGAGGCGCACTTCACCGGCCCGGAGACGTTGCAGCGCACGGTGGACGTGCTCGGGCACGCCCTGCTGTTCAGCCCCGAGCTGCGGGACGTGCCGCGGCTGGCGGAGAAGGTCATCGCCATCCTGGGCAGCGTGAGCGCCGGCTTCGCCACCGCGATGCGGCTGGACGCGCTGGACCAGCAGGAAGAGGTCAAGCTCGCGCTCATGGCGGCCAAGCTGCGCGTCGAACGCGTGCTCGAGGCCAGCGAGGCCAGGTTCCGCGAGGTGTTCGACGCCTCCGCGTTCGGCATCGTGATCACCGACCTGCGCGGCCGGTGCGTCGAGGTGAACCAGGCGCTGGCCGAGATGATCGGCCGCGACCGCGGTGAGCTGACCGGGCGGCGGCTGGTCGAGCTGTTCGACCCGGCCGACGCCGAGGCGCTGGAGGCCAAGTACCAGGCGGTCGGTGACGGCCGGGTGGCGCGGATGCGCGAGCAGCGACGGCTGCTGCGCGAGGACGGCGAGCCGGTGTGGGTGCACCTGGCGGTGTCGTCGCTGCGCGACGCGGACGGCGAGCCCGCGTACCACGTGACCATGGTCGAGGACGTCAGCGAGCTGCACCTGCTGCGGAAGAACCTGGACTTCCAGCTGCTGCACGACTCGCTCACCGGCCTGTCCAACCGGCACCGCTTCGCCACCCGGCTGGAGGCGCTGCACGGCACGTCACGGGGCGGGATCACGCTCTACCACCTCGGATTGGACGCGTTCGCGCTGGTGAACAACGGCCTCGGCCACGCGTTCGGCGACCGGCTGCTCACCGAGGTCGGCCACCGGCTCGAAGCCATGCTCGAGGACGACGTCGCGCTGGTCGCCCGGATCGGCGGCGACGAGTTCGGCATCGTGGTGGACAACTCGCCGACCACGCCGAGCGTGCCCGACATGGTCGACCGGATCAACGAGGCGCTGCGCCGGCCGATGGAGGACGGCGTCGCCCTGTCCGCGTCCATCGGCGTGGTCGACCGGCCACCCGCCGGGTGGGACGTCGCGGAGATCCTGCGCGCGGGCGACACGACCCTGCGCCGGGCCAAGAAGTGCGGCAAGCGGCAGTGGCTGCCCTACGACAAGCACGCCGACCAGGCGTTGCGGGAACGGCACGCGCGGGCCGCGCGGATGCCCGGCGCGTTGGCCGAGCAGGAGCTGGAGGTCGAGTACCAGCCGGTCCTCGACCTGGTCGACGGGCGGGTGCTCGGGCACGTGGCCCGGCTGCGCTGGGACGAGGTCGGGCACGACGAGTGCGTCGCCCTGGCCGAGGAGACCGGGCTGTCGCCGGCGCTCGGCCAGTGGGCGCTGCACGAGGCCGCGGTCGCCGCGGTCGGAGCTTCCACGCCGGACTCCACCGCGTCGGATTCTTTCGGGCACCTGTACTTCGAGCTCTCCCCGATGCAGTCCCGCGACGAGGACCTGGTGCGCACGGTGAAGCGGACGTTGGACGCGACCGGCCTGCCCTCGTCCCGGCTGAGGATCTTCCTGGACACGCGGTCGATGCTCGACGGCATGGGCGAGGACAACGCGCAGGTGCTGCGGGACAACGGGATCTCCACCGGGCTGACCCGGTTCAACGGCGGGCAGGCCGAGCTGTCGCTGCTCGACGAGCTGCCGGTGGACGCGCTGGTCCTCGACCCGTCGGTGGTCGGCAGGCTCGCCGACCGGCCGGAGTCGTTCCTGCACACCGCGGTGGAGCGGATGGTCGCGCTGATCCGGGAGGCCGGGGTGTCGGTGCTGGTGCCGGACCTCGCCACGGCGGAACAGGCGGCGTGGTGGACGCGGGTCGAGGTGGACGCCGCGTACGGCGACCACCTCGCGCCCGCCGTGCCGTCCTACGAGCTGTCCGGCGCCTAGACGTGCTTCACCGCGGCCAGCAGCTTGGTCAGCGACTCCTTCGCGTCGCCGAACAGCATGGTGGTCTTCGGGTTGTAGAGCAGGCTGTTGTCCACGCCCGCGAAGCCGGGTCGCATCGAGCGCTTCATGAACACCACGGCCTTCGCCCGGTCCACGTCGAAGATCGGCATGCCGTAGATCGGGCTGCTCGGCTCGTCCCGCGCGCCGGGGTTGACCACGTCGTTCGCGCCGACCACGAGCACCACGTCGACGCTGCCGATGCCGGGGTTGACGTCGTCGAGCTCCTTGAGGTGCTCGTAGGGCACGTCCGCCTCGGCGAGCAGCACGTTCATGTGGCCCGGCATCCGGCCCGCGACCGGGTGGATGCCGTAGTGCACGGTGACGCCGCGCTGTTCCAGCACCTGCGCCAGTTCCCGCGCCGCGTGCTGGCCCTGCGCCACGGCCAGGCCGTAACCGGGGACCACCAGCACGGAGTGCGCGTAGCCGAGCATGATCGCCACGTCGTCCACCGTGCCGGAGCGCACGGTGCGCTGCTCGTCGGTCACCGCGGCCGTCGAGGTCGGCTTGAACGCGCCGAACAGGATGTTGGTCAGCGGCCTGCCCATGGCCTGGGCCATCAGCCGGGTCAGGATCGTGCCGGACGCGCCGACGAGCGTGCCCGCGACGATCAGCAGGGTGTTGGCCAGCACGTAGCCGGACGCGGCGACGGCCAGGCCGGTGAACGCGTTGAGCAGCGAGATCGCGATCGGCACGTCCGCGCCGCCCACCGGCAGCACGAACAGCACGCCGAGCGCGAGACCCGCCAGCGCCAGCAGCACCAGCAGCACGCCGTTCCCGGTCAGCACGACCAGTAGCGCGAGCAGCGCGCTCACCGCCGCCGCACCGATGCCGAGCAGCTGACCCGCGGGCAGCAGCACCGGCCGGGTGGTCATGATCTCCTGGAGCTTCAGGAACGTGACCACGCTGCCGGAGAAGCTGACCGAACCGATCAGCACGGTGAGCACGGTGAAGACCTGGAACAGCACCGAGCCGTGCGGCACGGCCAGGAACTCGGTCAACGCCACCAGCGCCGCCGCCGCGCCGCCGACGCCGTTGAACAGCGCCACCATCTGCGGGATGGCGGTCATCTTCACCGACCGCGCCGCCGGGATGCCCACCACCACGCCCGCGACCACGGCGATCACGATCAGCAGCCCGTTGTGCACCGCGCCGTGCGCGTACGCCGTGACCACGGCCAGCGCCATGCCCGCCGCGCCGACGAGGTTGCCCGCGCGGGCGTACTTCGGCGTGCTCAGGCCCTTGAGCGCCAGCACGAAGCACAGCGCGGCGACCAGGTACGCGAGCTGGACCCAGGTGGGGCTCACCCGCCCACCTCCTTGTGCCCGTTGGCCGCGCTCTTGACGGGTCGGTCCGCCTTGTGGCCCTTGAACATCTCCAGCATCCGGTCGGTCACCACGAAGCCGCCGACCACGTTGACCGTGGCCAGGAACACCGCGGCCAGGCCGAGCGTGATCTCCAGCGCGTCCTCGGCGCGGCCGGTGATCAGGATCGCGCCGACCAGGATCACGCCGTGGATCGCGTTCGCGCCCGACATCAGCGGCGTGTGCAGGATCGTGGACACCTTCGACACGACCTCGAAGCCGACGAACACGGCCAGCACGAAGATCGTCAACAGGTCGATCACGGCAGCTCCCTCCTCAGCTCGCCCGCGTGCGTGAGGCAGCAGCCGGCCAGCACCTCGTCGGTGAGGTCCGGCACGACCTGGCCGTCCTTGGTCATCATCAGCAGCAGGTTGGCCACGTTGCGCGCGTACAGCCTGCTGGCGTGCACGGGCATGCCGCTCGGCATGTTCCGCGCGCCGTAGACGAGCACCTCGCCGACCCAGGTCTCCTCGCCCGGGCTGCTGGCGGTGACGTTGCCGCCGGACTCGGCGGCCAGGTCGACCACCACGGAGCCGGGCGCCATCGCCTTGAGCATGTCGTTGGTGACCAGCACGGGCGCCTTGCGGCCGGGGATGGCGGCGGTGGAGATCACCACGTCGGAGGCGGCGACCCGTTCCGCGATCAGCTCGCGCTGGCGTTCCAGGAACGTCTCCGACTGCGCTTGCGCGTACACGCCCTGCTGCGTTTCGAGGTCCAGTTCGAGGAACCGCGCGCCGAGGCTCTTGACCTCGTCCTTGGCCGCCGCGCGCACGTCGTAGGCCTCGACCACGGCGCCGAGGCGTCGTGCGGTGGCGATGGCCTGCAACCCGGCCACGCCCGCGCCGAGGACGAGCACCTTGGCGGGCGGGATGGTGCCCGCCGCCGTGGTGAACATCGGCAGGAACTTCGGCAGCCGGTTGGCCGCCTCCATCACGGCGCGGTACCCCGCGACCAGGGCCTGCGACGACAGGGCGTCCGCGGACTGCGCCCTGGTCACGCGGGGTAGCAGGTCGAGGCTGAACGCCGTGACCTTGTTGGCCTTGAGCACCTCGATGAGCTCAGGCTCGCTGTTGGGTTGCAGGAAGCTGATCGTGATGTCGCCCTCGCGGAGGGCGGCGGCCTGCTCGGGTGTCGGTGGTTGGACGGAGACGATCACGTCGGACCGCCCGGCCGGGTGGTCGGCGATGACGTTCGCACCGGCTGCGCGGTAGGCGGCGTCCGAGGCGTGGGCGTGTCTGCCCGCTCCGGCTTGCACGTCCACCGTGAGTCCGGCACCGATCAGCGTGGTCACCGTTTCCGGTAGACCGGCTACGCGGCGCTCGGCGGGCCGCGCCTCGAGGGGTATGCCCACTCTCACGGAGAGTCACCCTAGACCGGTGATGGTGATCTACGCCACAAATGAACTTCAACGTTAACCGTACATACGTCTTGCTGAGACTTCCCGCCGCTCAGTGGATCACCGGGCAGACGCCCTCGGTGTCGCCGGGGAAGAAGTTCGGCACCAGCTCGCGCTTGTCGTAGTACCGGTGGAAGACGCTGGTGATCCCGCTCGACATCGGCGGCACGATCCACGTCCAGTCCGCCGGGCACGAGCGGCCCGCCTCCTCCTCCTTCTTGATGTGGGTGAGGAACCGGTCCGACTCGGTGTGGTGGTCGGTGATGGTCACGCCCGCCTCCGCGAACGAGTGCAGCACCGCGCGGTTCAGCTCGACCAGCACCCGGTCCTGCCACAGCGTCCGCACCGACGAGGTGTCCAGGCCCATCCGCTTGCCCAGGTAGGGCAGCAGGTCGTACCGGTCGGCGTCGGCGAAGTTGCGGGCGCCGATCTCGGTGCCCATGTACCAGCCGTTGAACGGCGCGGCCGGGTAGTCGATCCCGCCGATGCGCAGCCGCATGTTGCTGATCGCGGGCACGGCGTGCCAGCGCAGCCCGAGGTCGGCCAGCCACGGCAGCTCGGGGTGCCCGATCGGCACCTCCAGCACCGCGTCGGGCGGCAGTTCGACCATGGCCGGCTCGGCGTCCTCCCGTTCCACGATCAGCGGCAGCACGTCGAACGGCCCCCTCCGGGCGGGCGGGCGCCAGCCCAGGCCGATCGCCTTCTCGGTCAGCTCGGCGTTGCGCCGGTCGCCCAGCACGCCGCCGTCCGAGCCGACGTAGCCCGCGTACCGGACCAGCTGCTCGTTGCGGATCCTCGGCGCGGGCCGGCCGGGGTCGTCCGGCGCGAACACGGTGATCACCGGGCGGACCTTGCCGCCGTTGGCGGCGAGCTTGAGGTGCTCGACGCACTCGTCCGCGATCTCCTTGGGGTCGCGCAGCTCGCGCAGGTCGCGGACCTTGAGGCTGCGCCAGTACAGACGCCCGATACAACGCGCGCTGTTGCGCCACGCCACCCGTGCGCCGAACGTCAGCTCGTCGGGGGTGTGGCGGTACGTGCCGGTGGCGGCGACCTCGGCGTGCACCTCGGCGAGGCGGTGTTCGACCGGGCCGAGCTCCGGGTGCTCCGCGTGGTGCAGTCGGATGAACTCGTCGGCCTCGGCGAGGTCGACGGTGAAGGCGGTGGCGTCGTGCAGGGGAATGGCTTCAGCCGGACACGAGGGGACGGGGGCCATGGCGGGACACCGTAGTTGCCCTTTCGTGATTGCCGCACCGCCGTGCCGGGCACCGAGGGGGTGCGACAACGGACCGTTGATGCCACAGAGTAGTGCTTGATCGCGCAGAAGTGTGACACATCCTGCGAAAACGAGTGATATTCGATCGTTATCCGCGCGAATCGCGCCGGTTACCTGTGATTTACCTCACAGCATCGTTGTCACCTATCGGGTGACAAAGACGGTGGTGCCCACGCGAGGAACTTCGCCATCCCGCGCAGGCCGACCGACGCCGGGACCGCGCGCATCGCTGCGTCGCGCACCGTCACGGCCACCGGGTTGCGCACCTTGTGCCCGACCCGCCCGAGCATCCGCGACGCCCTCGCCATCGACTGCGTGCGCGGCCGGCGTCGGCGGTCGTAGTCGGCGAGCGCGGTCGGCACGTCCTCGGCGCGGGCGCACGCGGCGGCCAGCACCACCGCGTCCTCGATCGCCATGCACGCGCCTTGTCCCAGGTAGGGCGTCATCGCGTGGGCGGCGTCGCCGAGCAGCGCCACCCGGCCGCGCACGTAGGTCGGCAGCGGCGTGGCGAGCTCGTGGATGTCGTGCCGCAGCACGGTGCCCGGCGGCGTGGCGTCCAGCAGGGCCGGGATGGGGTCGTGCCAGCCGGCGACGAGGCGGCGCACCTCGCCCAGCTCGTCGGCCGAACGGCCACCGGCGGGCGCGACCGCGGCCGCGTACCAGCAGACCCGGCCGTCACCCAGGGGGAGGACGCCGAACTCCGTGCCGGGACCGAGGGTCTGGCTGAGACCGAGGTCGAGCGGGAACCGGGCCGTCGTCACGCTCCGCCACGCCGTGGTGCCCGCGTACACCGGCTGGGGCAATGTGGGGAACAGCGCCTGCCGGGCGCGGCTGCGGATGCCGTCCGCCGCGACCACCAGGTCCGCGTCCAGGTCGTCCAGCGAGTGCACCTCGGTGTCCGTGACCAGGCATTCCGGCGGCAACGCCGACCGCAGCACCCGGTGCAGGTCCGCCCGGTGCACGGCCACCACGTGGTCTTGGTGCGACGCGTCGACGTGCGTCAGCGTCCGGCCCCTCGGGTCGAGGATGCCACCGGGCACGCGGGGCGTGCCGATCCGCCGCACGTCGTCGGCCAGCCCGAGCGCCGCCAGCGCCCGCAGCGCGTTCGGCATCACGCCGACGCCCGCGCCGACCTCGCCGAACTCCGCCGCGCGTTCGAGCACCGCGACCTCCCACCCGACCCGTCGCAACGCCACCGCCGCCGTGACACCACCGAGGCCACCGCCCACCACGACCGCTTTCACGCCCACTCCTTCTACAGCTGTAGAGACCCGTACTCTACAGCTGTAGAAGGAGGACGCACTGTGACGGAGCGCATGGCCGCCCTCGCCGACGCGGCGATCCACGTGGTGGCCACCAGGGGCATGCGCGGGCTGACCCACCGCGCCGTGGACGCGCAGGCGGGCGTGCCCACCGGCTCGACCTCGGCCTACTTCCGCACCCGCAAGGCGCTCGTCGAGGGCGTCGTGCAGCGGCTGGCCGACTTGGACGACGCCGAGGTGGCGGCAGCGCGGATCGACGTCCCGCTCGACCCCGACCTGCTCGCCGAGGCCCTCGCGCACGTGCTCGACCAGTGGATGACGACCGGCCGCGAGCGAACCCTGGCCCGGTACGCGTGCCTGCTGGAGGCCACCCACCACCCCGAGCTGCGCGGCATCCTGGCCCACGGCGAACGGCCGCGGGCGCAGGCGCGGGAGTTGCTGGCGGCGTGGGGCGCGGAGCACCCGGAGCGGCAGAGCCGGGAGCTGGTGGCGTTCGTGGACGGCCTGCTGTTCGACCGGCTGGTCGGCGCGGGCGCGCTCGGGGCGCCCACCCCCGGCACCCCGGAGAGCCGCGCCGAACTGGCCGCGGCGATCCGCGCGGCGGTGCGCGGCGTGCTCGGGAAATGAGTGGCGGCCGGCGCTATCGTCGATCGCATGTGGGCTTTCCGGATCTTCTACCTCTGAGTCGAGGGCAGCTGTCCACCCCCACGCGCCACGCGTGACGGGGTCTTCGAGCCAACCCTCACCTCATGCGGAGAGTCCTTGATGGCGCACATCGCCTTCCTCAACATCCCCGGTCACGGCCACGTCAACCCGACGCTGCCCGTCGTCACCGAACTGGTGAACCGGGGCCACCGGGTCAGCTACGCGGTCGACCCCGGGTTCGCGGACATCGTGGAGCGGGCCGGCGCGACGCCGGTCGTGCACCCGACGACCCTGCCCACCGCCGACCAGGAGTGGCCGACCGAACCGGCTCCCGCCATGCACCTGTTCCTGGCCGAGGCCAGGTCGGTGCTGCCGGTGCTGGAGGCGGCGTTCGCGGCCGACCGGCCGGATGCCGTCGTGTACGACATCGGCGCGTGGACCGCGCGCCTGCCGGCGGGCCGCTGGGGCGTGCCCGCCATCCAGTTCTCCCCCACCTTCGTCGCGTACGAGGGCTGGGAGGAGGACATGGGCGACGTGGTCGATCAGCCCGAGGTGACCGCGTTCTACGCCGAGTTGGAGGAGTGGCTGGCCGCCGAGGGCGTGGCGATCCCCGGCCCGGCGTACGTCGGCGACCCGGACCGCGCGGTGGTGAGCATCGCGCGGTCGTTCCAGCCGAACCACGAGTCGGTGCACCGGAAGTACACGTTCGTGGGACCGTGCCTCGGCGACCGGTCGTCGTTCCAGGGCACTTGGGAACGGCCGGCGGACGACCGGCCGGTGCTGCTGGTCTCGCTGGGGTCGGCCTACACCAACGAGCCGGGGATCTACCGGCGGTGCTTCGAGGCGTTCGGCGACCTCGACTGGCACGTGGTGATGGCCATCGGCAAGCACGTCGACCCGGCCTCGCTCGGCGAGCCGCCGTCGAACGTGGAGCTGCACCGGTGGGTGCCCCAGCTGGAGGTCCTGTCGCACGCCGACGTGTTCATCACGCACTGCGGCATGGGCGGCACGATGGAAGGGCTGTACCACGGCGTGCCGATGGTCGGCCTGCCCATGATCGGGGAGCAGGTCATGAACGCCGCGCGCCTGGTCGAGCTGGGCGTGGGCAGGCACGTCCCGCGCGAGGAGGTCACCGCCGCGGGGCTGCGGTCCGCCGTGCTGGAACTGGCGGGCGACCCGGACGTGGCCCGGCGGCTGGCCGCGCTCAAGGCCGAGATCCGGGCGGCGGGCGGCACGGCCGCCGCGGCCGACGTGATCGAGGCCGAGCTGGAGCGGTGACGAGGGGGCGGCGCCATCGCGCGCCGCCCCCTCTTCGCCTACGCGGATCGCTCGTCGCTGCCCAGCCTGGGGAACGGGTCGGTCGAGAACACGACCTCCACCGGCACCTCGAAGTACTGCGCGATGCGCAGCGCCAGGTACAGGCTGGGGCTGTACTCGCCCCGCTCCAGGTAACCCACGGTCTGGTAGTGGATGCCCAACGCCTCGGAGAGCTGCCGGCGTGACACTCCCCGTTCCGCGCGCAGCATCGCGATCCGGTTGTAGACGCTTTCGCTCATCGCACCCTCTGCAACGCCGCCTGTCGGCGTTGCTCCATCTCCGCTCCGGACTCACGGCGAGCCATCCGACGCAGGATCGTAGGCGCAAGCAGGAAGCCGACCACCGCCCACACCCCGAGCACGCCCACCATCTCCAGGATCCGCCAGGAGCCGCCGAGCTCCGTGGCCGCCGCCGCGTCCGGCAGCAGCGCCGCCCTGGCGCCGTGCCCCGCCCAGTACACCGGGAACACCTGGGCCACCCCCTGCAACCAGCCGGGCATCGCGGTGATCGGGTAGAAGATGCCCGAGATCGCGATGAGGCCCATCATCGGCAGCATGGTGATGCCCATCGCGCCGCCGGGGCTCTTGGTGATCGACCCGGCGACCGCGCCCCAGGGCAGCATCGAGGCCATGCCGAACGCCAGCACGGCGAGCAGGCCGAGCACGCCGCCCACGCCCGCGTCCGCCAGCACGTTCACCAGGAACAGACCCGGCACCAGCACGATCAGCAGGCCGCTCAGCGAGTCCAGCGACGTCTGCACGGCCCGGCCGACCAGGTAGCCGACCATGCCGTGCGGCACCGCCTTGGCGCGCAGCAGCGTGCCGTCCTCCCGGTTCATCGAGAGCTGGCCCGCGGGCCCGACCAGGGCGCCGAACACCATGCCCATGCCGAGCATGCCGGGCAGGGTGAGCGCGGCGAGCGAGAGGTCGGAGCCGTCCACGAACGAGTCGCGCTGGAACCACAGCACGGTCAGCGCGGCGAGCCCGGTGAACACGTTGTACCACTGGTCCGAGCTGCCCATGGAGTGGCGGAACTCGCGCACCCCGCGGTCCACGCCGAGCCGGATGGCCTGTGCCTTGGTGTTCACGGGATCGCCACCTCCTCGTCGGTCGCCTGGCCGCTCTCGTGCCGCTGCACGAGTGCCATGTAGGTGTCCTCCAACGTGCTGCGGCGCACCTCCAGCTCGGAGATGCCCGTCGCGTGCTGGCGGAACAGGTCGCGCACGAACGCCGTCGCGTCGTCCGCGGTGTGCACGTGCCGCAGGCCGTCGTGCGTCCAGCGGACCTCGGACTTGCCCGCGACCCGGCGGCTGAGCTGGTCCGGGCTGCCGTCGGCGATGATCCGGCCGCCCGCGAGCACCAGGATCCGGTCGGCCAGCTTCTCCGCCTCGGCCAGGTCGTGCGTGGTCAGCAGGATCGTCATGCCCTCCAGGTCCGACAGGCGGTGCACCAGGTCGTGGAAGTCCCGGCGCGCGTGCGGGTCGAACCCGGCCGTCGGCTCGTCCAGGAACAGCAGGTCCGGCTTGCCGACGATGCCGATCGCCACGTCCAGCCGCCGCCGCTGGCCGCCGGAGAGGCTGCTGATCTTCTTGTGCGCGTGCTCGGCCAGGCCGACGGTCTCGATCAGCTCGTCGGTGTCGAACGGCCGCGGCTGGTGCGGCGTGGCGTAGGGCTCGTAGTAGCGGCCCAGGTGGTGCAGCAGCTCGCGCACCCGCCAGCGGCCGTGGTCGCGCCACGACTGGAGCACCACGCCGAGCCGGGCGCGCCAGGCCTCGTCGCCGGTGGCCGGGTCGACGCCCAGCACCCGGACGTGGCCGTCGGAGGGCAGCCGGAAACCCTCCAGGATCTCGATCGTCGTGGTCTTGCCCGCGCCGTTCGGCCCGAGCAGGGCCAGCACCTCACCCGGGCCCGCGGTGAAGTCGACCCCGTGCAGCACGTCCGTGGTGCCGTAGCGCATCCGCAGATCGCGCACCTCGATGACCAAGGACCCTCACCTCCCCCTCGTCAGAGTTCTCGGTCATTTTGTAGCACACCTGCTATCACCCGTACTACGGCTGTTCCCTTACGGCTTATTTACTTCACGGCTTCGTGAAACTTCTGTACGTTGCGAAGTAGGTCCCTTTACGCACTGGGAGGTGTGCGAGATGACCGAAACGCTGTACTCCGAACTGCCGAGCCAACGCACCACGCCGTTCGACCCGCCCGCGGAGTTGGGGTTGCTCCGCGAACGGGCCCCGATCAGCCGGATGAAGTTCCCCGACGGGCACCTGGGGTGGCTCGTGACCAGCTACGAGCTGGCTCGCGAGGTGCACGCGGACCGCCGGTTCAGCAGCCGGGCCGAGCTCCAGCACTCACCGCGCACGGTGGCCGGCAAGCCGGTGCCGCAGCGGCCGGCGGCCAAGCCGGGCATGTTCATCGGGATGGACGCGCCCGACCACACCCGCTACCGCAAGCTGCTGACCGGGCAGTTCACCGTGCGGCGGATGAACCAGCTGATGCCGCGCATCGAGCAGATCGTGGCCGAGCACCTGGCCGCGATGCGCGCGTCGGGCACGTCGGCGGACCTGGTGGCGGAGTTCGCGCTGCCGGTGCCGTCGATGGTCATCTGCGAGCTGCTCGGCGTGCCCTACGAGGACCGGGCGGCGTTCCAGGAGGACACCGCCAAGGCCCTGCGGCTCGACTCCACGTTCGAGGAGATCATGGAGGCGTTCGAGCGGCTGGAGGACTTCGTGCTCCAGCTGGCGAAGCGCAAGCACGTCGAGCCGGGCGACGACATGCTGACCGGGTTGATCGCCACCGGCGAGCTGACCGACGAGGAAGTGGCCAACATGGGGCTGCTCCTGCTCGTCGCCGGTCACGAGACCACGGCGAACATGCTGGGCATCGGCACGTTGCTGCTGCTGCGGCACCCCGAGCAGCTGGCCGCGCTGCGAGCCGACCCGTCGTTGGTGGACAACGCGGTCGAGGAGATGATGCGGTACCTGACGATCATCCAGTTCGGCACGCTGCGCACGGCGTTGGAGGACGTGGAGATCGGCGGCGTGGTGGTCAAGGCGGGCGAGTCGGTCTCGATCTCGGTGGCCGCCGCCAACCGGGACCCGGCGCGGTTCGAGCGGCCGGACGAGTTCGACGTCCGCCGGTCCGCGGCGGGGCACCTCGCGTTCGGCCACGGCGTGCACCAGTGCCTCGGGCAGCAGCTGGCGCGGATCGAGATGAGGGTCGGCTTCGCCGCGCTGTTCCGGGAGTTCCCGGACCTGCGGCTCGGCGTGCCGGCCGAGGACGTCAAGATGCGCACCGACATGGCTATCTACGGTGTGCACGAGCTGCCGGTGGAGTTCTCGTGAAGGTGGAAGTCGATCCGGACGTGTGCGCTGGCGCCGGGATGTGCGCGTTGACCGATTCCGCGGTGTTCGACCAGGACGAGGTCGACGGGACGGTCGTGCTGCTGCAGCCGTCCCCGACGGGCGAGCACGAGAAGGCGGCGCGGGAAGCGGCGCACCTCTGCCCGGCCGGCGCCATCCGCATCGTGGAGTGACGTGAGCTGCCGGGGCCGCCTCCGGGCGGTCCCGGCGGTGAGCGGCGGCTCAGAGCGACAGGTGCACGCGCAGGGCGTCGTCGAGCTGCTTGAGCACCGCGGGCGGCAAGCCGCCGATCCTGGCGCGGAGCCGGGCCGCGGCGACCGTGCGCACCTGCTCGGCCTGGGCCTTCGAGTCCGCGCCGAGCCCGCAGTCCTTGGCGGGCAGCAGCACCTGGAACGGGTACACCTTGGCGGTGTTGGAGGTGATCGGGACCACGGTCACCACACCCCGGCCGCCCCGTCCGGCGGCCCGGTTCGCCGCGTCGTTGCTCACGAGCACGGCCGGGCGGATCTTGTTGGCCTCGGCGCCCTGCGCCGGCTCCAGGTCCACCCAGTAGATGTCACCTCGCCGCATCGAGGACACCGTCCGGCGCGGTCACGTCCCACATGTCGGCGTCCCCTCCGGCTTCCCACTCTTCCCACGCGCTCGCGTAGGCGTTCTCCAGACCCGCCTCGCGCAGGAGCGTGATCGCCTGGTGGATCACGGACGATCGCGAGGCGCTCCGGTGTTGCCGCAGGTAGCGATCAACGAACTCTACGTCCTCCTCGGGGAGGCTCACACTGATTTTCATACCTTCGATGCTACCTCCGGTGCTACCCGGTAGGAACTCGGCATCGCGAGACCGACCAGCACGCCGGCGAACGCCAGCACGGCGACCCCGACCATCGAGGCCGAGAAGCCCTCGCTGAACCGCGCGGCCGTCGCGTAGCCGCCGACGGCGCCGAACACGGCGACCGCCACCGCGGTGCCGAACACGCCGCCGAAGATGCGCAGCATCATGAAGACGCCGGACGCCTGGCCGATCCGCTGCGGCTCCACCGCGCCCACGACCGCCTTCTGCGCGGCGGGCATCGCCGCCGTGATGCCCGCCGAACCGAGGACCAGCGCGGGCAGGATCTCCAGGTAGGACGTGTCGGCGTCGACGGCGATGGCGATCCACCCCATGCCGACCGCCTGCAGCAACAGGCCGCCGACCACGAACCGCCGCTCACCGACCCGGTCGACCAGGCGACCGGCGATCGGCGCGCACACCATGAGCGTGCCGGTCCACGGCATCAGCATGAGGCCGGTGACGAGCGGACCGTGACCCTTGACGACCTGGAAGTACTGCGCGAGGAAGAACATCGTGCCGTACAGGGAGGCGAAGACCAGGAAGTTCGCCGGGTTGGCGGTGGCGAACGCCCGCAGCTTGAAGAAGCTCATCGGCACCATCGGGCGCGGCGTGCGCTTCTCGTGGAGCACGAACGCGACCAGCAGCACCACGCCGATCACGAACGAGGCGACGACCTCCACGCTCCCCCAGCCCGCCGCGTTGCCGCGCACCAGCGCCCAGATGACGCCGAACGCGCCCAGCGTCACCAGGCCGAGCCCGCCGAGGTCGAGCTTGTCGTTCGGGCCGGTGCTCTCGTCCATCTCGCGCGTGGTGAGCAGGATCGCGACGATGCCGATCGGCAGGTTCAGCCAGAAGATCCACTGCCAGGTCAGGCCCTGGGCGATCGCGCCGCCGATGAACGGGCCGCCGAACGTGGCCAGACCGGTGAGGCCGAGGTAGAGGCCCATCGCCTTGCCGCGCGTGTGCGGCGGGAAGACCGCGGTGATCAACGTGAGCGACAGCGGCAGCACCATCGCGGCGCCCGCGCCCTGCAACGCCCGGGCGATGATCAGGAAGACGGCGTCCGGCGCCAACGCGCACGCCGCCGACGCGGCGGTGAACAACGTCAGGCCCGCGTTGAACACCTTGCGTCGGCCGAACCGGTCACCCAGCGCGGCCCCGGTGAGCAGCAGCACCGCGAACGACAGGTTGTACGCGGTGACGACCCATTCCAGTTGTTCGACCGAGGCCGCCAGGTCCGCGCGGATCGTGCTCAGCGCGGTGGTCACGACCATGCTGTCCAGGGCCATCATGAACGAGGCCAGCGAGGCGAGGCCCAAGGTCCACGCCTGCTTGGCCGTCATCCGCTCTGCTCCGGTGCTCACCGTTCTCCTCCGGTTCGTTCGCGCCTCGGGCTCTCGGTCAGGCGCTGCCGATGGAGGCGCGCAGCGATCGCGGGAGTCCGAAGGGGGGCAGGACGCAGTTGTCGTGGAATCGGGTGAGGCCGGTGATCCGGTCGCCGGTCAGCGTCAGCACCAGCACGCCGTGCGCGTGCAGGATCGGCGTTCGCGGGTCGCGCACGTAGCAGCCGAAGGCCGGTTGGCCGTTGGCGCGGGTCGGGATCAACACGTACCGCATCCCGTCGCGCAGCGCCACGGTCGCCAGGAAGTGGCCGATGTCGTCCGGGCCCCGGTACTCCAGCGGGATCGGCGGCATGGTGAGCCGCGCGTCGTTCGTCAGCAGCTCCACGACCGCGTCCACGTCACCGGCCTGGAACGCGCGGGCGAAGTCGTCCACGATCCGGCGTTCGCGCGGCGAGTTCGGCAGCGGGGCGCTCTCCCGGTCGGGGTTCGGCAGTTCCCGGGTGAGCGCGCCGCAGGCCCGCTTCACCGCGCTGGTGACCGCGTCCTCCGAGGTGTCGAGGATGGTCGCGACCTCGGCGGCCCGGAAGCCGAGCACGTCGCGCAGCACCAGCACGGCCCGCTGCTTCGGCGGCAGTTGTTGCAGGGCGGTCAGGAACGCCAGCGACACCGACTCCCTGATCTCGTAGCGCGCCTCCGGCCCCGGCGCGTGGTCGGCGATCCCGTCGAGCAGGGAGTCGGGGTAGGGCTCCAGCCAGTTCGGCTCCGCCGGGCGGTGGGACGGCTCGGGCAACGGGACCCCCGATCGGTAGGGCGCCTGGTCATTCGGGCGACGGGCGCCGGCCCGCAGCGCGTTGAGGCAGCGGTTGGTGGCGATGCGGTAGAGCCAAGTCCGCACCGACGCCGGCTCCTCGTACCCGTCGATGCCGCGCCACGCCGCCAGCAACGTCTCCTGCACCAGGTCCTCCGCGTCCTGCACCGAGCCGAGGATGCGGTAGCAGTGGACTTGGAGCTCCCGCCGGTACGGCTCGACGAGCCCGCGGAACGCCTCACCGTCACCGCTGCGCGCCGACGCGAGCAGTTCCCCGACCGTGCGCTGCGCGTCGGCGTCGCTTCCCCTGACCGGCGGGAACCCTGGCATGGTGACTCCTCCTCTAGCCGTGACCACCCGGCGGTCCTGATGTGCGAGGGTGGCCGGAACGTGCGCTCTCGGATGGGTGGACACCGCCGGAGCCGGGAACTGGTCGGTCCGCTCGGTTTTCGCCGCCGCGCTACGCGACGTGGAGCCGGGCGCGGAGTTCCGCCAAGGACCGGTCGAGGATCCGGGCCTCGAACTCCTGGGGGTCGTGCCGCTCCGGGTCGTACTCGGCCATGAGGGCGTAGGCCTGCTCGAACCACCCGCGCAGCCGTGCAACCGCCCGCCGTTCGACCCGGCCGCGGGCGACCGCGCTCTCGACGAGGAGCCCGAACTCCTCTTCCATCAACTCCGGCTTCGGCCGCTGGGGGTTCGTCCAGTCGTCCGCGAGCACCGGCCGCATGCGCACCGCGTTGGCGTTCCAGTGGAGCAACAGCGCGAGGTCAGCCGTGAATCCGGTGGGCAAGGACTCGGGCCAGAGCTCCCGCACGGCGGCGCGTTGACCGGACCACGGCGTCGAACCGACCTTCGGCAGCATCTCGGGGAACAACGTGCCCGCGAGCGGGGCGAAGAACCCGCACAGCCACAGTTGCGGGTAGAGCGGGCGCCAGTAGAGGTCCGACACCGTGGCGTCGGCGGTGCCGTTCAGGATCGGCTCGACGAGCAGCGTCACGAGGGGCAGGTCGCCGAAGTAGCGGAGGTCGCCGTCGACCAGGCAGACGATGTCGCCCTTACTGGCCGCGACACCGCGTGCGATCGCCGCCCCTTTGCCGAGTTCGGCGTCGACCACCGTCGCGCCCGCCTCACGCGCCACGTCCGCCGTTCGATCGGTGCACCCACTGGCGCTGACGATCACTTCACCACTCGTGCCGAGCACTTCGAGCCCGCGTGACGCGTCGGCGACGACCTCGTCGATCGTGGCTTCCTCGTTGTGCGCGGGAATCACCACGCTGACCGACGCGATCCGGCGTTGAAGGGTCCTGCGCGTGACCAGGTCCATGCCGAGCGCAGGGTTGATGGAGGGCAGGGTCATCTCTCGTTCGTCCTTCGTGTCGTCCGCGTCGGGCACTCGGGGGGTGGCACGACCCAGGACCTGCCCGTGGCACGCGGGGTGACCAGCCACGAGGCGGCCGACGCGCGGTGCGCGATCAAAGGGCTCGGCTCAGAAGTGGGGCAAGGGGCGACGTTGACCGTGTCCCAGTCAACGCCACCCCCGACCAGCACCAACAGTGGGGCGGGTGGGGTTCGAACCCACGACCTGACGGATTATGAGTCCGCTGCTCTGACCGGCTGAGCTACCGCCCCGCTGACGTGCGGTTCCGGAGGGTACAGAGGGAGGTTCCCCCGCGTCTCGACAACCCGGGCGGCGTGACCAAGCTGTGCACTGGCGGACTACGGGGCTCCGAGGTCGGCCGGGCGGTAGCCCGTCGGGTAGCCCGGGTAGGTCCGGTTCTTCGGGTCGTTGGTCAGGCGTGGTGTCCGGCGTGGTGGGAGGAGGCGGACGGTGGCGGCGCGGGCCTTCAGGGCGGTCTTCGCGGCTCGGACGAGCCACTGCGGCTGGGCGGGGAAGCCGAACGCCGTGAGCATCGGCTCGTCGAGCATCGCCAGCACCGCGCGGGACGTCAGCGCAGACGGCACGGGGTACCAGGAGCAGAACAGGTCCAGCGTGTACCGGCCGATCGCGCGGTTCGTGTCGCTGTAGGTGAAGTGCTCCTCCTCGTACGCGCGCTTGAACGACGCGTAGGCGGCGTAGGTGGGCGGCAGCTCCTTGACGCCCATCCGGACACCCACGGCGCCGTAGAAGTGGAACGCGGCCAGCCGCTCGTGGTCGGTCAGGGGCCGCCAGCCGTACCGCGTGATCCACTCGATCGGGTCGAACACGAACGTCGACAGCACGTACAACATGTCGTCGTTCGAGATCTCGTACCGCCCGTGCAGCCGGTTCACCACGCGCAGCGCCTCACGGCCGCGCGGCGAGTCGTACCCGTGCTCGACCAACTCGGCCATCAGCAATGCCGTGTCGTCGTACCGCTGCTGCGGCCGGCGCTCGAACTCGCCGGTCCGCGCCAGCAGCGCCGAGATCGACGGCACGCAGTACGTCCGGAACAAGGCGAACTCCAGCGACCGCACGTAGTCCCACGGGAACTCGTACCCGGACGAGATGCGCATGATCTCGACGTGGTCCCGCTCCGGGTCGAGGGACGTGATCCGGCGACGGTTGGCGAAGCGGTCGGCCATGCGGATCAGCCTGCCCCAAGAAACCGCCCGAGCGGTGTGACAATCGGGTGACTCGCGGGTACCCGGACCCCATGACACGACGAAACCCCAGGCCGGTGGGCCTGGGGCTGCCATCGCGCTCCCCCTACTGGATTCGAACCAGTAACCCTTCGATTAACAGTCGAATGCTCTGCCATTGAGCTAAGGGGGAATGTTCTGTTGTGAGCCGGGCCTCTCGGCCCGACAGCGACAACTCTAGCGCATCCGGAACAGTGCTCGCGCACACCCCCCTCCTCGTGCGGTAAGAAGGGGTGTGACCAGGCACGATCTCCAGGAGAGGACCACCTCATGAAGGGCATCCTGCTCGGCGCCGCCGTCGGCTACGTCCTAGGGGCGCGCGCCGGACGCCAGCGCTACGACCAGATCGTGCGCGCCTACCGCTCCTTGGCCGACCACCCGGCCGTCCAGGGCGCGGCGGGCATCGTGCGCGCCAAGGTGGGCGAGAAGACCGGCTTCGGCCGTCACCAGCCCAACGCCAACGGCCACCGGCGCGACCCCGTCATCCCGCGCGCCAACTGAGCACACCTGGGCCGCCCTCGAACCGGGGGCGGCCCAGGTGCGGCTACGGCACGCGGGCCACGGCGAAGACCCGGCGGAACGGGAACCACGTCGTGCCGTCCGCCCGCCTCGGGTACGCCTCGCGCAGCAGCGGCGCCAACCGACCGCGGAACGCGGCCCACTCACCGTCGTCCAGCGCCGCCCGGATCGGCCGCAGCGCAGTCCCGGTGATCCACTCCAGCACGGCGTCCTCCCCCTCCAGCCGTTGCAGGTACGTCGTCTCCCACGCGTCCACCGCGCAGCCGTCGAGCACCTCGGCGTACCCCACGGGGTCGAGCACCGGCGACGGCCGCAGCAGGCCGCGCAACGCGGGCCACGACGCGTCGACCAACGACCGCACCAGCTCGTGCGACGGCCCGGAGAAGTTGCCCGGCACCTGCATCGCCAGCCACGCGCCGGACGGCAGCGCCCGCACCCACTGCCGCAGCAGGTCCTCGTGCCCCGGCACCCACTGCAGCACCGCGTTGGTCACCACCACGTCGGTGTCCGGCTCGGGCTCCCACGACGCCACGTCGCCGACCCGCGCGTCGACCCCTCGCGCCCGCGCGGCCGAGACCATCTCCGGCGACGAGTCCAGCGCCTCCACCACGGCCGACGGCCACCGCTGCGCCAGCGACGCGGTCAGGTTCCCCGGACCGCAGCCCAGGTCGACCACCCGGCGCGGCGCCGTGGCCCCGACCCGTGCCACCAGCTCGTGGAACGGCCGCGACCGGTGGTCGGCGAACGCGAGGTACTTGCCCGGATCCCACATGCGCGCACCCCCAGTAACAGTACGACTGTACTGCTACCGTACGCCGACCACGCTCACCCGCGCAGCTTGGCGATCTTCGCCGCCACCGACGCCGCGACCTCGCGGACCCGCTCGACGTCCGCGCCGGGATCGGGCCGCACCTGGAGCACCACGCCGTCCTGCCCCGTCACCTTGCGCTGCACGAACCACGCGCCGACCGTCGCGTTGTGCTCCCGCGACCTGATCGACCCGGTCACGCGCTCGTGCACGACCTCGGGCACCTTGCCCGGCGACTCCAGCGGGAACCGCCGCGGCGGCAGGTCGCGCAGCACCACGGCCTCGCCCGCCGTGCCGTCCTCGACCGCCTCGACGACCGCCAACGCGTTCCCGCTCCACGTGGCCTTGCTGATCAGGTGCCACCCGACCCTCCGGGGGCCGGGCACCCACAGCCCGTACGACGTCGCCACGAGCCACTCGGAGCCCACGGCGGCCGACGCCAGCACGTTCTCGTCCGACTCCAGCACACCGGCGAACCCCTCGGGCGCGCCCGAGCCGAAGACCCTCCGGAACAGCCCCATCACAGCCCGCCCGCCGCTTGTTGGCCCAACGCCTTGTGGTAGTCCTCCAGCGCGATGAGGTCGCCGAACAGGGCCCGGTACTCGTCGGGCTCCTCCACCGGCGACACGCGCCGCAGCCGGGACTTGATCTCGGTGATCTGCCCCGCCACCAGGATCTGCTGCAACCGCGCCAGCACGCCCTGCACGTACCGGTACTCGTCGTCCGCCTTGACCCGGAGCTGCTCCACGGACAGCTCGGTCAGCACCGACCGCACGGCCTGCTGCCGGCACGCCTGCGACACCGCGTCCAGGAACGCCGGACCCGACAGCCCGGACGACGCGCCGCCCGCCTCCCGGATCGCCTGGTGCAACGCCAGGTAAGCGGGGTGCGTGAACGCCTCGTCGGGCAGCGAGTCGTAGTACGGCCCGGCCATCTCGGGCAGCTGCAACGCCGCCTTCAACGCCTCCCGCTGCGCCCACAGCGCCGGGTCGCGCGGGTCGGGGCGCGGCGGACCGTCGACGTCCACGGCCAGCGCGCCCTGGTTCGGGTCGACCGGCGCCGCGGCACGGCGTGACGGCGCGGGTGCGCGGCCCGTCGCCGTCTCGCGCACCCGGCGCACCACGGCCGACTCGTCCTCCCAGCCGACCCACCAGGCCAGCCGGGTCGCGTAGCCGTCCCGCTTGGCCCGGTCCTTGATCTGGGCCACGAACGGCACCATGACCTTCAGCGCCTCGACCCGGCCGTCCACCGAGTCGAGGTCGTAGTCCTTCAGCCGCGTCTTGATGGCGAACTCGAACAGCGGCGTGCGGCGGGCCACCAGGTCGCGCACGGCCACGTCGCCCTTCTCCTGCCGCAGCTCGCACGGGTCCATGCCGTCGGGCGCGATCGCGATGTAGGTCTGCGCGGAGAACGCCTGCTCGCCCTCGAACGCCTTCAGCGCCGCCTTCTGCCCGGCCGCGTCGCCGTCGAAGGTGAAGATCACCTCGCCGTTCATCGAGTCGTCGATCAGCAGCCGGCGCAGCACGTTCATGTGGTCCGCGCCGAACGCCGTGCCGCAGGACGCGACCGCCGTCGGCACGCCGGCCAGGTGCATGGCCATCACGTCGGTGTAGCCCTCGACGACCACGGCCTGCCTGCGCTTGGCGATCTCGCGCTTGGCCAGGTCCAGCCCGAACAGCACCTGCGACTTCTTGTAGATCGGGCTCTCGCTGGTGTTGAGGTACTTGGCCTGGATCGGGTCGTCGTCGAAGATCCGGCGGGCGCCGAAGCCGACGACCTCGCCGCCCATGTCCCGGATCGGCCACAGCAGCCGGCGGTGGAACCGGTCGATCGGGCCCTGCCTGCCCTCCTTGGTCAGCTGGGCCTTGATCAGCTCGGTGAGCTCGAACCCGCGCCCGAGGAGGTGCTTGGTGAGCTTGTCCCAGCCGCCCGGCGCGAAACCGCAGCCGAACTGCCTGGCCGCGGCCTCGTCGAAACCGCGTTGGGCCAGGAACTCCCGCGCGGCCAGCGCGTCCGGCGTGGCCAACTGCTCGGCGTAGAACTCGGCGGCGACCCGGTGCGCCTCGATGAGCCTGCTGCGGGTGCCGCGGTCGCGCTGGACGGTCGCTCCGCCGCCCTCGTAGGTGAGCTGGACGCCCGCCCGGTCGGCCAGCCGCTCGACGGCCTCGACGAAGCCGAGGTGCTCGATCTTCATCACGAACGCGATGACGTCGCCGCCCTCGCCGCAGCCGAAGCAGTGGAACGTGCCGTGCGAGGGGCGGACGTTGAACGACGGCGACTTCTCGTCGTGGAACGGGCACAGGCCCTTCAACGCGCCGGCGCCGGCACCGCGCAGGGAGACGTGGTCCCCCACGACCTCGTCGATCCGGCTCCGGTCACGCACCAGTGCGACGTCGCTCTCCCGGATGCGTCCTGCCACGTCGAGCGAGTCTAGTGCTGGCAGACTGGTGCCCGTGACCACCGGTGAGGAGACCTTGGCGTCCGAGCAGACCCTGGCCTCGACCTTCACCGGCCACCGCTCCCACCTGGTCGGGGTGGCCTACCGGCTCACCGGCAGCGTCGCGGACGCCGAGGACGCGGTGCAGGAGGCGTGGCTGCGGCTGACGGGTCTGAGCCAGGAGGCCCGGGCGGGCATCCGGGACCTGCGCGGCTGGCTGACGACCGTGGTGGGCCGGATCTGCCTGGACCGGCTGCGGTCGGCGGCGGTGCGGCGGGAGCGGTACGTCGGGCAGTGGCTGCCCGAGCCGTTGGTCACATCGGGCGAGGACGACCCGCTGGACGCGGTGGTGCGCGACGACGGCGTGCGGCTGGCGGCGCTGGTGGTGCTCGACCGCCTCACGCCCGAGCAGCGGGTGGCGTTCGTGCTGCACGACGCGTTCAGCGTGCCGTTCGCGGAGATCGCCGACGCGTTGGGCTGCACGGTCGCGACCGCCCGCCAGCACGCCTCGCGCGGTCGCAAGGCGGCGGCCGACGCCGACCCGCCGCCGCGGGTGGCGCTGGAGGAGCAGCGCGAGGTGCTGGAGCGGTTCCTCCGGGCCCTGGCCACCGGCGACGTCGACGCGGTGATCGGCCTGCTGCACCCCGACGTGGTGCTCGTCGGCGACGGCGGCGGCAAGGCCCGGACCGCGGCCCGCGTCGTCAGCGGCGCGGACAAGGTGGCGCGCTTCATCCTCGGCCTGCTGCGCCGGTACGGCGACGTCGAGGGGCGGCCCGCGCTGGTCAACGGCGACGTCGGGCTGGTGTTCGGCGCCCAGGGCGAGCTCACGCCGAGGGTCGAGGCGGTGGTGGTGAGGGACGGCAAGGTGGCCGGCGTGTACGACATGTCGAACCCGGACAAGCTCGGCCACGTGCCGTTCCCCGAAGGCGCCTGAGACCGGCTACGGCATCGGCACCCGGCAGGCGTCACCCGAGGTGAACCCCTGGTCGGTGATGCCGAACGCCGAGTTGAACCGGCCGCGCTGGTTCTCCAGCGCGATCAGGTAGGTCAGCTCGACCAGCCCCTGGTGGCCCAGCCGCCGGTCGAGCTCGGCGACCTGCTCGTCGGTGACGGCGGTCGGGGTCTCGGTCATCGCGTCGGCGTAGGCCAGCGCCAGCTTCTCCAGCTCGCTGTACTTGTCGGAGGTCCGGTAGTCGTGGATCTCCTTGAGCCGGTCGACGTCCAGGCCCTCGTGCTTGATCAGCATGGTGCCGAAGTCGACGCACCAAGAGCAGCCGAGCTTCACCGCCGTCAGGTAGACCACCAGCTCCCGCAACGACACGGGCAGCGTCTTGGCGGCCTTCTCCACCGCCATCTCGTGCCGCGCGCCGGCCACGAACAGCCGCCGGTGGTGCGCGGTCACCGTGAACGGCTCCGGCACCGCCCCGAACCGCTTCTTGGCGAACCGGTAGGCGAAGCGCACCAGCGGGTTGGCCTGCTTGGTCGTGACGACCGGGATCCTGGGTGCCATGTCCCCTCCTCGTTTCGGGTCTTCACCCGGTGGACGAGGAGGGGTCTCAGGACGTGACAGTCAGGGCTTGGCGACTTGGGCGAGGAAGTAGATCGCGCCCGTGTCGGCGTGCCGGACCAGCAGCAGGTAGGGCCGGTCGACGCGGACCGTGCGGGCGGGTTCGGCCGGGATGAACGAGGTCAGGCGCATGAGCACGGCGGTCGCCGCGGCGCCCTCGAAGCCCTGCTCGTCCAGCCGCAGCACGGCCTCGTGCACCACGTCGTCCACGTAGAGCCGCGGGTCGGGGCTCAGGCCGGTCAGGTCGGCGTCGCGGCCGAACATCGTGCGCACGCCGACCTGCTGCAAAGACTCCGCGAGCGAGACGTTCACGGACAGGTCCAGCTTGGGCAGGAACAGCTCGATCCGGTCCTGCTCCAACGCCTCCAGCACCTCGGGCACGCCTCCGGTGCCGGCGAGGTCGCCCTCGGGCAGCAGCACGACCGCCTCCACGCCACCCCGCGCGGGCAGTGCCACGGCCTCCCACGCGTCCCTCCGCGCGTACCGCATGGAGCCCTCGCGGCGCATGGTGGCGACGTTCCCGGCACCCCGGAACGGCAGGTCGGCGGTGTCGTGCTCGGGGAACTCCTCGGCCCACGCGCACTTCAGGTACAGCGCGTTGACCAGCGTCGCGACCGTGTCGGACGTGATCGCGCCGGCGGCGAGCAGCTCGGGGATCAGCCCCCGGGTCGTCTCGGCCACGTCGGCGTTGATCAGCTTGCGGGAGCCTTCCGGGTCGCCGGCGAACGGCGCGGAGCGGGCCTTCGCGCCGGGCCACCCGGCCAGATCCGTGAGGAAGCCCTCGTTGAGCGGCAGTTCCTCCCACGCCCACAGCGTGTTGGCCACGGCGAACTCGGCGTCGTCGCCCACCACCGCGCCCTTGAGCACCTTCGCGTGATCGGCGCCGAGCAGCGCGACCAGTTCGGCCTCCGTCTCGCCACGCGCCGCCTGCGCCGTCATGCCGAGCGCGCTGGCCACCGAGTACGGCGACCAGCACGCGTTGCGCGTGCGGTCGGGCGCGACGGCGTCGTGGAGGGTGAGGGCGAACGTCAGGTGCGCTCGATCAGGCACAAGGTCTCCTTAACGGCTATGGGCTCGTCCGGGATCGGACGTTCGCCCGCGCCGCTCATCGGTCCGAGCGGCTGGGGGTGGCGTGGTTCGCGCACCCCGGCGGAGCCGTCGTCGCCGGGCTCGTCGTCCCACCCGTCGTACGGGAACTCGGCGCCGACGTGCACCGGGTCGCGAGTCGGTCTGCGCCACGGCCAAGGACGGCCTGGCGGTCTTCTGGACTCATCGGCCATGACGTCGAGTGTGCCACCGGTCACAGGGGTTCGGGGGCGACGTTCGCCAACGACCGCCGCCACGCCACGGCCTGGGCGTCGGTGAGCGAGGCGACCTGGTCGACCACGACGCGCAACCGTTCGGCGTCGGTGCCCGCGGCGGCCCACGCCGGGTGGAACGCGGGGTCGAGCGTGTCCGGGGCGCGCATCAGCAGGAGGTGGACCAGCTCGGCGACCAGTTCGCGTTGCAGGGCCTGCATGGCCAGCCGGGACGGGTCGCTCATCACGTACCGGACCGCGACCGCCTTGAGCAGCGCCACCTCGGCCGCGACCAGGGGCGGCACGACCAGGTCGGCCTGGTAGCGGCTCAGCGGGCCGTCGCCGTGCACCTCGCGGGTCGCGCCGACGGCGGCCGAGGCGAACCGGCCGACCAGCTCGCTGGTGAGCCGCTTCAACGCCACCTGCGCGCGCAGCGAACCGTCGTACTCGGCCAGCTCGGCGATCACGGGCAGGGCGAGCAGCTCGGTGGCGGCGCTTTCGAGCGCGGACGTCGGCTCGTCGGAGAAGTGCTTGGCGGCCAGGCCCGCGATGGCGGCGCGTTCGGCCGGGTCGCCGAGCGCGGCCAGGCTGATCCGGTGCGCCAGCACGCCGTCCTCCACGTCGTGCACGGAGTAGGCGACGTCGTCGGCCCAGTCCATGACCTGCGCTTCCAGGCACCGCCGTTGATCGGGCGCGCCTTCGCGCACCCACGTGAACACGGCGAGGTCGTCGTCGTAGGCGCCGAACTTCACCATCCCGGGACGGCGGGTCCACGGGTACTTGGTGGCCGCGTCGAGGCACGCCCGGGTCAGGTTGAGGCCCTTGGCGGTCTTCGGTTCGAGCCGGGTCAGGATGCGCAGGGTCTGGGCGTTGCCCTCGAAGCCGCCGCACGGCCCGGCCAGCTCGTCGAGCGCGCGTTCACCGTTGTGGCCGAACGGCGGGTGCCCGATGTCGTGCGCGAGGCCGGCGGTGTCGACCACGTCCGGGTCGCAGCCGAGCTCCTCGCCGATGCCGCGGCCGATCTGGGCGACCTCCAGCGAGTGGGTGAGCCGGGTGCGCGGCACGCCGGTCACCTCCGCGCCCTCGCCGGGGCCGACGACCTGGGTCTTGCCCGCGAGCCGGCGCAGCGCGGCCGAGTGCAGCACGCGGGCCCGGTCGCGGGAGAACGGCGAGCGGCGCTCGGTGCGCGCGCCGGGCAGCACCGCTCCCTTGGGCAGCTCCGGGAGCAGCCGCGCGGAGTCGTGTGCGGTGTAGCCCTGACTCATCCGCTCAGGGTAAGGGCAGACCTACAGCAGGATGCCGTCGAACGCGCCCGCCGGCGCCTTCATCAGGTGGTAGTAGAGCAGCGCGCCGGTCTCGCGGCGGATGTAGAACAGCTGGGTCTGGCGGGTCTGCACGTTCGGCCCGCTGCGGGTCGGCGACGTCCACGCGGACAGCCCTTCGTCCTCGGCCATCGTGCGCGCCCGCAGCGAGTGCCACGGGTCGCTGACGATCACGGCCGTGGTGAGCGACTTCTCGCGGGCGGCGGCGGCGAGCGCCCGGATGCTGCCCAGCGTGTCGGTGCCCTCGCCGACCTCGAGGATCCGGTCGGCGGGCACGTCGTGCGCCTCCAACCACATCCGGCCGGCCTCGCCCTCGGTGAAGTTGTCGCCGGGCTGCCTGCCGCCGGTGGTGGCGATGTAGTTGACCACGCCCTGCTCGTACAGGCGGCGCGCGTGCTCCAGCCGTGCCTCCAGGACGTCGGACGGCACGCCGTTGAACTGGGCCGCGCCGAGGACCACGGCCATGTCGGCGTGGGCCCGGTCGTCCTCGCGGGCCACCTGCCACACGCGGAACGCCGTGCCGCCGACGACGAGGAGCCCGATCACGAGGCCGCCGAGGACGACGCGCGTGGCCAGCCTGCGGAGTCTCGGCAGGAACGTCACGCCGGGGATGATTCCACACCCGCGCGGGCGTGAGCGCTGCCAGGATCACCGACATGGGAGCAGACCAGCCGACGATCGTGGCGACCTCAGGTGGTCTCCGCGCCGGGCTACGCACCAACCTGGAGTTCCACCGGCTCACGCACCACGCCGTCGACCTGTCCGGCGTGCACGGCCGCAAGCCGCGGCTGTGCCACGTCGGGACGGCCGCGGGCGACCAGCGGTGGTTCAACGCGAACCTCTCCGAAGCCGGGCAGCTCGCGGGGTGGGAGGTGTCGCACCTGAACCTGTTCACCATGCCGCCGACGACCGACGTCCCGGGGTTCCTCGGTTCGCACGACGTCGTGTGGGTCGGCGGTGGTTCGGTGGCGAACCTGCTGGCGGTGTGGGCGGTGCACGACCTGGGTTCGGCGCTGCGCGGCGCGTGGCAGGACGGCGTCGTGCTCGGTGGCGTGTCCGCCGGGTCGATCTGCTGGTTCCTCGGCGGCTCGACGGACTCGTTCGGCCCGGAGCTGCGCGTGATCACCAACGGCCTCGGTTTCCTGCCGTACGGCAACGGCGTGCACTACGACAGCGAGCCGGCGCGGCGGCCGACGATCCACGCGGCGGTGGCGGCGGGCGTGCTGCCGGTGACGCACTGCACCGACGACGGCGCCGGGCTCGTCTACCACGGCACCGAACTCGTGGAGGCCGTGTCCGAACGGCCCACCGGCGGTGCGTACGTCGTGCGACGTGACGAATCTTCAGGAACCGCACAGGAGGAATCGCTCGACGTCAGGCGGTTGTGAACCGGACTGTTGAGGTGTGGGAAGACGCTGGTGGGTGGTCGCGGTCGCGGTGATCGCGGGCGTGGTCGCGCTGGTGTGGCCGCGAGCGGCCGAGCGCACCGCGCAGGCGTCCTTGCACGTGCCCGCGAGCACCTCGGCGGAAACCCCGCACCCGGCCGCGCCACGTGCCGCCGAGGCACCTGCCCCGGACCTCTCGGCGGCGGTGGCGCGGGCGGTCGAGGCCGCGGGCGGTATCGACCTCGGGCTGGCGATCGTCGACCTCCGGACCGGTGCGGCGGCCGGCCATGACGCCGACGTCCCGTTCCGCTCGGCGTCGTTGAGCAAGCTGCTGGTGGCCGTGGACATGCTGACGTCCGGCGAGGTCCCGGTGGCCGACCTCGAGCGCCTGCGACGGGCGCTGGGCTTGAGCGACGACGACGCCATGAACGCGTTGTGGACGCTGCACGACGGCATGGGCGCGATCGACCGGGTGGCCGCCCAGGCCGGGCTGACCGCGACGCACGCGCCCGCCGACGCGTCCCAGTGGGGCGACGTGGAGATGTCGGCCGACGACGTCGCATCGCTCTACCGGTACATCCTGACCGACCTCCCGGACGCCGACCGGGACTTCGTCGTCACCGCCCTGTCGAGCGCCTCCCCCACCGCCGCGGACGGCTTCGACCAGGCGTACGGCCTGCTCGCACCGGGCACCGACGCCTACGCCAAGCAGGGCTGGATGTGGTACCTCCCGGCGGACTTCCACCTGCACACGGCGGGCGTCGTCGCCGACCGCTACGCCGTGGCCGTCCTGTCGGTCCAGACGGGTGTGGCCGAGCAGGCCGCGAAGGACCGGCTGACCGCCGTCACCGGCGCGCTGACCACGGCGCTCATCATTGCTGGTTGAAGGTTTCGCCTCGGTCTCCTGCGCCTTTCGACGGAAAGCTTCAAAAAGGACTTCAAAGATACGCTTGAAGGTGTGAATGCCCAGGAAATGACGCAGCACATCAAGTCCTTCGCCGGTACCCGCGTGATGGAGGCGTACGGCGACACGTTCTTCCTCTACGACCCGGACGGCGATCTCCCGCCGGAGCGCCGGCTGCCGTTCGCGACGATCGTGACCGACGACAACTACGAGCGGGTGTCCGAGTTGAGCGAGCCGGGGGCTTACCGGCTCAACATCGGGCTCACCAAAGCCACTTACACCGCCATGTTCGGCGCCGTGCCGACCGAGCGCGACGACCAGGGCGTGCTGGAGACCGGGTTCGACTACGCGGAACGGGATCGCGTGATGCCGCACCCGGTCTACGCGTCGCAGCACTGGGTCTGCGTGGTGTCGCCGGGCGAGGCGACGCTCGACGCCGTCCGGCCGCTGCTCGCCGAGGCGCACGAGTTCGCGGCGCGCAAGCACGCCAACCACGCCCGGCGGACCGCGTCCTGAGGCCCCCGGCGCGGGATCGCCGCGCCGGGGACCCGGCCGTCAGTCGGACACCGGGTGGATCAGCTCCACGCTGCCGCGTCTCGCCGCCCAGTGGTCGATCGCCTGGCCGCACGCCTGGTCGAGGTGGCGGACGCCGGTCAGGTCGACGCGGACGTGCTTGCTGTCCGGCACGGCCTCCAGGGTCTCCAGCAGGCCCGGCAGCTTGAGGAACGTCGCGTTGCCGCGCACCGCCACGTGGTGGTGGTCCTCGCCGTGCGCGGTCACCGTGACGGTCAGGCGGGACATGTCCCAGGCCGTCTTGACCACCGCCGCCAGCAGGCCGGCGAGGGTGCCGGTGAGCAGGTCCGTCAGCACGATCAGGCCCGCGGTGAGCACCAGGACGGCGGCTTCCGCCCGGTGCGCCCGGGCCAGGGCCAGGACCTGCCTGAACGCCAGGAGCTTCCAGCCCGCCTGCACCAGCAGCGCCGCCAGGACCGCCAGCGGCACGTAGGACAGCACGCCCGGCAGCAGCACGACGAACACCAGCAGCCACACGCCGTGCAGCACGCGGGACAGCCGGGTGCGGGCGCCGGCGTCCACATTGGACGCGCTGCGCACGATCACGGCGGTCATCGGCAACGCGCCGAGCACACCGCACACCGTGTTGCCGACGCCCTGCGCCACCAGCTCCCGGTTGTACCTCGTGCGCGGCCCGCTGTGCATGCGGTCGACGGCCGCCGCGCTGAACAGGCTCTCCGCCGACGCCACCAGGGCGAACGTCAGCATCGCGCCCAGCACGCCCGCGTCCAGCAGGGAGAAGTCGACCAGGGCCACGACGTCGGTCAGCGGGCCGACCGAGATGCGCGGCAGCGGGAGCAGCGCGCCCACCGCCGAGGCGACCACGACCGCCACCAGCATCCCCGGCACGGCGCGCCACGGCGTGCGCTTCCACAGCCACGCCACGACGAGCGTCAGCACGCCGACGGCCAGGCCGCTCAAGCCGACCGCCGTCGTCAACGCGGTCCGGACGAGGTCCGCCAGGCCCGCGAACTTCTCACCGGTCGTGGCGGGCTGGTCCTGCCCGCCGAACGGGTAGAGCTGGCCGAGCACGAGCACCAGGCCGATGCCCGCGAGCATGCCCTGGACCACGGCCGGCGAGATGGCGCGGAACCAGCGGCCCAGCCGCAGCAGGCCCAGGGCGATCTGGAGCAGGCCCGCGCCGAGCACGATGAGGCCGAGGGCGGGCAGGCCGTGCTCGGCGATGGTGTCCGCGACCAGGACGGTCAGGCCCGCTGCCGGGCCGCTGACCTGCATGGTGCTGCCGGGCAGCAGGCCGACCACGAGGCCGCCCACCACGCCGGTGATGATGCCCAGCTCCGCCGGCACGCCGGAGGCGACGGCGATGCCCACGCACAGCGGGAGCGCCACCAGGAACACCACCAGCGACGCGCCGACGTCGGGCCAGAAGGTCGGTGGCGCCGGTCGTTCGGTCCGGGTGCTCACGCGCCGGCCCCCGGGTCGTTCACGGTGCGTGAGTTCGTGCGGGTGGAGGGTTCGGGCTCGCCTGCGGGCCCGCGTCCCATTTTCCGGGGAGCGCGAGGTGAATGCGCACGGGCGGGCCGGAGCCGTTGACGGAATTCCATTCGGTTTACCCCACTCGTCGTTGGTCGGACGATGCGATCTACTGGCGGTGGGGCGCCGATCAGTTCCGGAACACCTGTAGAGCCGACGGTGTCGTCCAGGAACGGAGGTGTTCTTCGCGGCCTCGTCCTACGGGCGGCGATGTGCTCACGGTAGCGCGGCGGGTCGTGCCGGGGACGTCGCGATGAGGGCGCGCGACGGGTCTGGCCGGCCACGATCGGGTGGACGAAGATCGCGGCTCGGGGCCCTTGCGGCACTCGCGGGCGGGTTCCTCCTCCGAGCCGACCGCGGTGTGACCGACCGGGGCGGCGCGCGCGATGCCGACGTGGCCGAACGGGGACGGTGCGAGCACGGCGACGAGCGCCAAGGCGATTGCGACGACAACGACACGCGCCATGACACCCCCCGATGAGCCGCGCCTGTGATCAAGTGTCACAAAACCGGGTGACGTGAGGGTTAATCCGGGAACCGAGTACGCCTACTCCGCCCGATATTCACTCGATGGTTTGTGACTCAGATCATTCATCGGGACCAAAGATCACTCTAAGTGACCAGCGTGGAAGAAGTGCTGAGGGTGCTAGTCGAGCGCGGCGAGGGTGAACGACGCGGCGGCGGCGACCGAGAGCAGCGCCCGGAGGTGGTTCATGGGCACCCACTCGCGGAGGTAGCGGGCCCAGTACTCGGTCGTGCCGAGCTGTTCGAGCCGGTTGTTGCGCGGGATGTGGAAGGCGCCCGTGAGCACGATCCCGCCGAGGACGTAGAGCGCCGCGCCCGCCCACGCCCACGGGTCGCCCTCGAACGCCGCGACCACGCCGACGACCGCCGTGCCGAGGAAGACGCCGATGAACGCCGGGTTCACCACGGCGAGGTTGATCGCCCGCATGGCGGCGACGCCGACCGCCGGCTCGGCCCGCCGCAGACCGGGCATGACCATCGCGGAGAACGCGAAGAAGACTCCAGCCATCATCCCGCAGCCGAGGGCCGCGATGATCGTCACCGTGGGGAACATGGCCCCAGTCAAGTCGACGGGCCCTGGACTTTCCATGGCTCGACGCCTCGATCGCATACGCGAGCGTCTTAGGCTGGCGGCCGTGGACGTTCTCGCCGGGCTGCTGGACGGGCCGCGCGCCCGTGGCGCGTTCCTCATGCGCACCGTCCTGGACCCGCCGTGGTCGCTGCGCATCGAGGACCGCGCGCCGCTGACCGTGGTGGCGATGGTGCGCGGCGACGGGTGGTTGCTGCCGCACGACGGCGATCCCGTGCGGCTGGGCGCCGGTGACGTGGCGGTGCTGCGCGGGCCCGACCCGTACGCGTTGGCCGACGACCCGGGCACGCCCGTGCAGGCGGTGGTCCACCCCGGCGAGATCACCACCACGCCGGACGGCGCCGCGCTGTGCGAGCAGTGGGGCTTGGGCGTGCGCACGTGGGGCGCGGACCCCGACGGGTCGGTGGTGATGCTCAGCGGCACGTACCAGGTGGACGGCGAGGTGAGCCGACGGCTGCTGTCGGTGCTGCCGCCGTTCCTGGTGGTGCCTCGCGCGGAACTGCCGCTCGTGCCGCTGCTGGCCGACGAGATCACCCGTGACGAGCCGGGCCAGGAGGCGGTGCTGGACCGCCTGCTCGACCTGCTGCTGATCTCCGTGCTGCGGTCGTGGTTCTGCCGTCCGGAGGCGGAGACGCCGACCTGGTACTCGGCGCACGCCGACCCCGTGGTGGGGCGGGCGCTGCGCCTGCTGCACGGCGACCCGGCGCGGCCGTGGACGGTGGGCGCGCTGGCCGAGGCCGTCGGCGTGTCCCGGGCGGCGCTGGCCAGGCGGTTCACCGAACTGGTCGGCGAACCGCCGATGGCCTACCTGACGGACTGGCGCCTCACCCTGGCCGCGGACCTGCTGCGCGAACCGTCCGCCACGCTCGCCGCGGTCGCCCGCCAGGTCGGCTACAGCACCGCGTTCGCGCTCAGCACGGCGTTCAAGCGGGAACGCGGCGTGAGCCCGTCCGAGCACCGCGCGGGCGCGTGAGGGTCAGGCGCCGATCAGGCGAGCGGCGAGGTAGCCCTCCAGCTGGTCCATCGACACGCGCTCCTGCGACATGGTGTCGCGTTCCCGCACCGTCACGGCGTGGTCGGTGAGGGTGTCGAAGTCGACCGTGACGCAGAACGGCGTGCCGATCTCGTCCTGCCTGCGGTAGCGGCGGCCGATGGCGCCCGCGTCGTCGAACTCGATGTTCCAGTGCTTGCGCAGGGCGTTGGCCAGGTCCTTGGCCTTCGGCGACAGGTCGGCGTTGCGCGACAGCGGCAGCACGGCCGCCTTCACCGGCGCCAGCCTGCGGTCCAGGCGCAGCACGACCCGCTTGTCCACGCCGCCCTTGGCGTTCGGCGCCTCGTCCTCGGTGTAGGCCTCCAGCAGGAACGCCATCATCGGCCGGCCGACGCCCGCGGCGGGCTCGATCACGTACGGCCGGTAGCGCGAGTTGGTGGCCTGGTCGAAGTACGACAGGTCGACGCCCGAGTGCTCCGAGTGCGTGGTCAGGTCGAAGTCGGTGCGGTTGGCGATGCCTTCCAGCTCACCCCACTCCTGCCCGCCGAACTGGAACCGGTACTCGATGTCGACGGTGCGCTTCGAGTAGTGCGAGAGCTTTTCCTTGGGGTGCTCGTAGTGCCGCAGGTTCTCCTTGGAGATGCCCAGCTCGTTGTACCAACGCGTGCGCTCGTCGATCCAGTACTGGTGCCATTCCTCGTCCGTGCCCGGCTCGACGAAGAACTCCATCTCCATCTGCTCGAACTCGCGCGTGCGGAAGATGAAGTTGCCCGGCGTGATCTCGTTGCGGAAGCTCTTGCCGATCTGGCCGATGCCGAACGGCGGCTTGCGGCGCGACGTGGTCTGCACGTTCAGGAAGTTCGTGAAGATGCCCTGGGCGGTCTCCGGGCGCAGGTAGTGCAGGCCCTCCTCGGTCTCGACCGGGCCGAGGTGGGTCTTGAGCAGGCCGTTGAACATCTTCGGCTCGGTGTACTGGCCGCGGGTGCCGCAGTTCGGGCACGGCACGTCGGAGACGTCGCCCTCCGCGACCTGCTTGCCGGTGCGCTCGGCGTACTCCTCGACCAGCGTGTCCTGCCGGAACCGCTTGTGGCACGAGTTGCACTCGATCAGCGGGTCGACGAACGCCTCGACGTGACCGGACGCCGCCCACACCTCGCGCGGCAGGATCACCGACGAGTCGAGGCCGACCACGTCCTCGCGTCCGCGCACCATGAAGTTCCACCACTGGCGCTTGATGTTGTCCTTCAGCTCGACGCCGAGCGGACCGTAGTCCCAGGCCGACCTGGTGCCGCCGTAGATCTCGCCACACGGGTAGACGAACCCGCGACGCTTGCACAGGCTGACGACGGTCTCGATGCGATCGGCTGCCACGGACACTCCATCGGGAGATGCAGAAAGGGACGGAAACGGGCTTGCCAGGGTAGTCCTTGCCGTCGGGTAGCCCTCGGGCGACCGGGCCACACCCGTGCGCGCGTTCCGGTGACGACGGCGTCCCGGCGCGGGACCGGCCGCTCAGCGCGGAGTCGTCGGACCTGCGGCTTCGCCGAGGCGGACGGTGCCGGCGTCGCGCGCCAGCAGGCTCACCTCGCGGCGGACCGCGCCGTCGGCGGCCACCAGCAGCGGTTCGTAGGCGGCCGGTTCGTCGGCGTTCGCCTCCGACAGCAGGGGGATGACGTGCTCACGCACCTCGAACGGCGACAGCGCACGCCGGTAGGCCACCACGGAGTCGAACTCGACCGTCAGCACGAAGCGGTCGGCCTCGTCCGTCGACCGCGACAGCTGGGCGCGTCGGCAGCCGGGCTGGGCGGTGAGCAGGGCCAACGCCCGGTCGACGCGCCCGGTGAACGCCTCGACCCCGGTTTCCGCCACGGTGAAGCGGCACACGAGCAGCACGGTGCAAGGATGCCACGGTGGCTGGTGACTCGAAGCGGACCCTGATCCCCGGTGCCGGACCGCTCTCGCGGGTGCCCGCGCCGGCGGCGTTCCTGCTGGTCTTGGCGCTGTTCGTGGCGGGCGTGTGGCTGCAGGGGACGGTGGGCGCGCTGCTGCTGGGCCTGCTGGCGCTCGGTGTGGCGGCGCTGCTCGCCACCACGTGGCCCCTGCTCACCCCGAGCGCGCGCGTGTTGAGACTGCTCGTTCTCGCCGTGCTGGTGCTCATCACGGTGTCCGTGCTCTAGCGCCGTAGTATCGGTGGTGAAAATCCATACCACGTGGGAGGCGCCGTGACGGCAGGAGTGCGGGGCGAACACGTGCACTCCCCGGAACGCCGGGTGCCACCACCGGCGCCGCGGCAGCCGACCCGGACCCTGTCCGCGGCCGGCGAGCTGCTGCGGGCGCTCGCCGCGCCGGTGCGGATCGCGATCGTGCTGCAACTGCGCGAGGCGGACCGGTGCGTGCACGAGTTGGTCGAGGCGCTGGGCGTGGCCCAGCCGCTGATCAGCCAGCACCTGCGGGTGCTCAAGGCGGCGGGCGTGGTGCACGGCGAGCGGCACGGCCGCGAGGTCGTCTACCGGCTCGTCGACGAGCACCTCGCGCACATCGTGGTAGATGCGGTGACCCATGTGGACGAGGGGCCGCCGCGTGGTATCAACCAGACCGACCGGACCCCCCGGACGGAGGAGATGTGACGACTAGCGAGCGCCCGACCACCGCGGTGCCCGGGCTGCGCTCGACCAAGCAGCGCACGGCCGTGTCCAAGCTGCTCGACTCGCTGGGCGAGTTCCGCTCGGCCCAGGAGCTGCACGAGGAGCTGCGCAAGCGCGGCGAGGGCATCGGCCTGACCACGGTCTACCGCACGTTGCAGTCCCTGGCCGACGCCGGCGAGGTCGACGTGCTGCGGACCGACTCCGGTGAGGCGATCTACCGCCGCTGCTCCCAGCACCACCATCACCACCTGGTGTGCCGCGGTTGCGGTCGCACGGTGGAGGTCGAGGGCCCGGCGGTGGAGAAGTGGGCCGACCGGATCGCGGCGGAGAACGGGTTCGTCGAGGTCAGCCACACCGTGGAGATCTTCGGCACGTGCCGCGACTGCTGCGATGGCGGCCGACCCGACGCCCAGTCCTCGTAGCTCAGCCCTCGTAGGTGTCCTCGGGCGCGGTGATCGGCACGACCTGCGACACCGTGAACGTGGGCACGAACGCGCTCTCCTTGGTCGCCGAGCCGGGCACCACCCGGCCGGTGGCCTCGACCCACTGGTCGGTCGGCAGCGCGGCGAAGTCCTGACCCACCATCTTCGCCTTGACCGGCGAGGCGTCCGCGGCGCAGCACGAGATCGTCAGCCGGGCGATGAACACGTCGGCGTCCTTGCGCACCACGAACCCGGTGAGCTTGACCGTGCGGTTGTCCAGCGAGCCGGAGTCGTCCCACGCGGTGCGGGTGACGAACTCGCCGATGGTGAGCGGGACGACCTCGTCGGACGGCAGCGGCGCGAACCCGCTCGACGCCTTGGCCTCCTGGGCGGCGTTGCGGTCGGACCGGTTGACCGTGTCCGCGCCCAGCGCCGGCGGGCTGATCAGGAACACCGCGAGCACCGGCAGCAGCAGCATCCACGGGCTCCGCGAGGAGCCGTGCTCGTGCCCGGCGTGCTCGACCCCGCTGGGCTGCGCCTGACCGGCCGAGGACTGGCCGGCGCGGATGTCACGGGCGATCGACACCAGGGCCAGCACCACCATGACGCCGCCGGTCACGACCAGCCACGGCTGCAACGACTCCTTGACGTACCGCAGGTACGTGCCGGTCAGCGCGAGCTTCAGCAGCGCGCCGCCGAGCAGGACCAGCAGGATGTTCTGCGTCTCACGCCTCATCGGTATCCACGCCTCACGGGTTCGAGCCTCACAGGAACACCGCTCCCGCCGCCAGGGCCGACGCGATCGCCACCACGAACGTAGCGGGTGCGAAGCGCGCCGCGAAGGACTTGCCGAACGCGCCCGCCTGCAGCGCGATGAGCTTGACGTCGACCGCCGGGCCGACGACCAGGAACACCAGCCGGGGCAGCAGCGGCAGCGCCGACATCGAGGCCGCGACGAACGCGTCCGCCTCGCTGCACAGCGCCAGCACCACGGCCAGCAGCGACAGCACCACGACGGCCAGCACGATCTGACCGCCCAGCGTCTCCAGCCAGGCCTGCGGCACGAGGACGTTGAACGCCGCCGCGAACACGCCGCCGAGCACCAGGAACCCGCCCGCGTCGACCAGGTCGTGCCGCGCGGTCTCGGCGAACACCAGCCAGCGCGACGAGCCGTCGTGGTCGGGCAGGCGGCGCAACGCCCGTTCGGCGATCCACTCGGCCTTGCCGAACCGGGTCCACAGCCAGCCCATGACCACGGCGGTGAGCAGCGCGCCGACGAACCGCGCGGGCACCATCATCGGCGCGTTGGGGAACGCCACGGCCGTGGACACGAGCACGATCGGGTTCACGGCGGGCGCCGCGAGCAGGAACGTCAGCGCCACGGCCGGCGCCACGCCCTGCTGCATCAGGCGGCGGGAGACGGGCACGGCCGCGCACTCGCAGCCGGGCAGGGCCACCCCGGCGACACCGGCGACGGGCACGGCCAGCGCGGTTCTCCTCGGCAACGCCCGGCGCAGCACGGTGGCCGGGATGAACGCCGCGATCGCGCCGCTGATCAGCACGCCGAGGACCAGGAACGGCAGCGCCTGCACGCACACCGCGACGAACACCGTCGACGCCGTGCGCAACACCGGCACGTCGAGCACGCCGACCAGCCAGTCCTGCAACAGCAGCGCCGCCACGAGCAGCACGCAGAGCACTTCCAGCGAAGTGATCTTCCAGCGCGGCGGCGGACGGCGCGGCCCCGCGCCCCGGATCTCGCCAGTGATTGTCACTTTCGAGATGATGCCAGAACCACGGCCCGCGGCTCACCGACCTACGTCGGGTCTTCAGCCGACGGCCGCGGGGGCGTCACGGGCGGTAGGTTCGGGTCGTGGACTGGCACGGGTGGCACGCCGACTACGACCGTCCGGACTCCGCGCTCGCACGGCGGCTGCTCGCCGTCCAAGCGCAGGTCAGGGCCGCGCTGGACGACAGCCCGCCCGGACCGCTGCGCGTGGTCAGCCTGTGCGCCGGCCAGGGTCGCGACCTGCTGGAAGTGCTCGCCGACCACCCCCGGCGGCACGACGTCCGCGCGCGCCTGGTCGAGCTGGACCCGCGCAACGCGGCGATCGCCGAGGCGACGGCGCGGGCGACCGGCCTGACCGGGGTGGAGGTGCTGACGGCCGACGCCTCGCTCACCGACCACTACCGCGACCTCGCGCCGGCGGACCTCGTGCTGGTCTGCGGCGTGTTCGGCAACATCACCGACGAGGACATCGAGCGGACCGTCGACCACTGCGCCCAGCTGTGCCGGACGGGTGGCACCGTCATCTGGACCCGCCACCGCGGCGCGCCGGACCGCGTGCCCCTGATCTGCGAGTGGTTCGAGCAACGCGGCTTCGATCGCCGGTGGCTGTCCGACCCCGACGCGGGCTTCGGCGTCGGCGCACACCGCTTCCAGGGCGAACCGCGACCGCCGGCCGCGGGCGCGCGCATGTTCACCTTCGTCGGCTACGAGGTCCTCGAGAACGATGCCGGAACGGTCAGCGGTTGAAGTAGGAGAACCGCCGGACGTGCGGCACCCACTCGCGGAACACGGTGAGGTCCGGCAGCGTGACCAGGTCGGTGATCGCCTGGAGCCCCCCGTGCAGGCGCAGCCAGTTGGCCGCCTCGTCGGCCGTGACCGCGCCGACGATCGGTGACCGCCCGTCGCGCGGCAGTCGCCGAACACGCCGATCGACAGCGGCGTCGGGGTGGCGCGTTCGGCGATCACCGTCGCCAACATCGACACGTACGTGCCGACGCCGAGCCGGTCGCGTTCCAGCGGGATCGGCTTCGACGGGTCGACCAGGTCGCTGGACACGCCACCGGCCAACTCGTCGGACACCTCGACGGTCCCCGAGGACCCTGCCGGGTGATCGCCGGCGGACCACTGCCGCTCGACCACCTCCACGACGTGCACGCGACGAGCGAACAGCACGACCCGGCGCAGGTCCCGCCGGGCCGGTGACCGCAGGGCCCGCACCACCGCCGGCACGGCGACCGCGGCCACGTCCTCCAGGTCGAGCCCCAGGACACCGGTGGCGAGCAGCGGGATCGCGACACCCGTCGCGCCCGCGACGGAGTCCTCGCCGGCCTCGCCGGCCTCGCCGTGCGGCGAGGCCGGCACCACGAAGCGGACCGACCCGAGGTCCGCGGGCTCGACCACCCGCGGTCGTGACGACGGGATGCGGGACAGGTCGAGCCCTTCGATCATCTCCGCGAAAGAGGGAACCGCTGCGCCGGCACGGCGCCGAGTTCGCCGAAGCTCCCGCCGACGGAGACGACCAGGGCGTCGACCCCGAGGTCCCACGGCTCGTCGGTGGCGGCCACCTCCACCAGCACGCCGTCCACGGTCCCGAGACCCTTGACGGTTCGCGAACCCACCACTGCACCCCCGGTACCGGTCGACGCCCGGTCGGGGCCGACCGTACCGGTTCGATCACGCAGCGTTACGCAAGGTCCTCTTCCTCACGCAGCTCGGCGATCGTCGCCAGCACGTCCACCGCCTCGGTGACCGGGAGCAGCGGCTCGACCACGGCGGTCACGCCGCGGCTCGCGGCCAGCACTTCCTCGGCCAGCCGCACGGCGTCGTCACGCTCGTAGGGCCCGCACACGAACGAGGCCCACTCCTCCCCCGCCGACGCCTCGAACGTGATGGCCCACGGCAGGCCCTCCACGTCCGTGTCGTCGTCGGGCTCGTACACGATCACCCCGGCCATCAGGCACCGTCCCCGGTTCCGGCCAGCAGCTCGTTGCGCAGCTGCGAGGCAGTGGACACGACCAGCATCAGCAGCGTGCTCAACGGCTCCGGCTTCAGCCCTTCGGCCGGGAACGCGTAGCGCAACGTCACGTCCATCCCCCGCTCGGTGTTCACCACGCCGAGCGTGCCGAACAGGCCCTGACCGGCGCGTTCCGCGGCGGACACGGCCAGGCTGGGGTCGTTCGGCAGGTCCCACGCCACCACGCAGGTGAGGCTGAGCACGGTCAGGCCGTCGGCCAACCGCATCGCCTGCACCGCGCACGGCACCTCCGCGTGCTGGAAGCTCAGCGCGCCGTCGTCGTCGACGTGCACCTCGTGGAACATCTCCAACGCCTCACGGGCCGCGGTGAGCAGCTCCGCGGTCACCTTCGCGTCCTCGTCGGTCACTTAAGAATCCTCCACGTCGGGCTTGTCAACGGCGCCGCCGAAGCGCCGGTCGCGCATGGCGTACGCCTCGCAGGCGCGCCACAGGTCGAGCCGGTCGAAGTCCGGCCACAGGATGTCCTGGAACACCAGCTCCGCGTACGCCGACTGCCACAGCAGGAAGTTCGACGTGCGCTGCTCGCCGGACGGCCGGATGAACAGGTCCACGTCCGGCATGTCCGGCTGGTACATGTGCTTGGCGAGGGTCCGCTCGTCGACCTTCTCCGGGTTGATCCTGCCCGCCGCGGCCAGCCGGGCGATCTCCCGCGCCGCGTCGCCGACCTCGGCCCGCCCGCCGTAGTTGATGCACATCGCCAGGTTCAGCACGTCGTTGTCCTTCGTGCGCTCCTCGGCGACCTCGAGCTCCTTGATGACGCTGCGCCACAGCCTGGGCCGGCGGCCCGCCCACCGCACCCGCACGCCCAGCTCGTCCAGCTCGTCGGTGCGGTGGTGGATCACGTCACGGCTGAAGCCCATGAGGAAGCGGACCTCCTCCGGGCTCCGCCGCCAGTTCTCGGTGGAGAACGCGTACAGCGACAGCCACTTCACGCCCATCTCGATCGCGCCCTTGGCCGCCTCCACCACGACGGCCTCGCCGCGCTTGTGCCCCTCGATCCGGGACAGGCCGCGCTGGTTGGCCCAGCGGCCGTTGCCGTCCATCACGATCGCGATGTGCTTGGGCACGAGGTCGGCGGGCAGCACCGGCGGCGTGGCGCCGGTGGGGTGAGGTTCCGGGGGTCGGGGAACGCGCTGGACGCGCTCAACCCGCCGTCGGCGGAGCATGGCTGTCCTCTCGGGGGTGTGCTGCGGAGGGGTTCCTCATGCGGCAGGCGACTCTAACCGTCGGTCGGCTGCGCCTTTCTCTCGACCAACGGCAGCGACCGCAACTGCCGCTCCAGGTGCCACTGCAGGTGCGCGGCGACCAGGCCGCTCGCGTCGCGGCGGGCGACGGCGGGAATGCCGTCCACCTCGTCCCACCGGCCGTGCAGCAGCGCCGCGAGCAGGCGCAACGTGTCGGTGGACGGCGTGGCGCTGCCCGGCGGTCGGCACCGCGGGCACACCATGCCGCCCGCGTGCACGTTGAACGCCTTGTGCGGGCCGGGGTCGGCGCAGCGGGCGCACTCGTCGACCGCCGGGGCCCAGCCCGCGAACGCCATCGCGCGCATCAGGTAGGCGTCGAGGATGAGCGAGGCGTCCCGCTCCTTGGCCGCCAGCGCCCGCAACGCGCCCGCGACCAGCAGGTACAGCCGAAGGACGGGTTCGCCCTCCTCGGACGTGAGCCGGTCGGCGGTCTCCAGCACCGCGCACGCCGCCGTGTAGCGCTGGTAGTCGTCCACCAGCACCACGCCGAACGCGTCCAGCGTCTCCACCTGCGTGATCACGTCCAGCGACCGGCCCGGGTAGAACTGCACGTCGACGTGCCCGAACGGCTCCAGCCGCGCCCCGAACCGCGACGACGTGCGGCGCACGCCCTTGGCCACGGCGCGCAGCTTGCCGTGCCTCTGGGTGAGCAGCGTGATGATCCGGTCGGCCTCGCCGAGCTTCTGCACCCGCAGGACCACACCGGTGTCGCGGTAGAGGTTCGCCACCTTCGCCAGTCCCTAGAAACCCAGTCTGCGCAGCTGCTTCGGGTCGCGCTGCCAGTCCTTGGCGATCTTGATGTGCAGGTCGAGGTACACGCGGGTGCCGAGCAGCTTCTCGATGTGCCTGCGGGACGTGATGCCGACCTGCTTGAGGCGCTCGCCCCGGTGGCCCAGGATGATCGCCTTCTGGCTCGGCCGCTCCACGAACACGTTGGCGTGGATGTCCACCAGGTCGTCGCGCCCCTCGCGGGGCAGCATCTCCTCGACCACCACCGCGATCGAGTGCGGCAGCTCGTCCCGCACGCCCTCCAGCGCGGCCTCCCGGATCAGCTCGGCGACCAGGGTCAGCTCCGGCTCGTCGGTCAGCTCGCCGTCCGGGTACAGCGGCGGCCCCTCGGGGAGCTTGCCCAGCACGAGGTCGGCCAGGGCGTCGACCTGGTAGCCGTTCACCGCGGACACGGGGATCAGGTCGGCGAAGTCCATCACCTTCTGCAGCGCGAGCAGCTGCTCGGCCACCTGCTGCTGGCCGACCAGGTCGGTCTTGGTGACGATGCCGATGACCGGCGTGCGCTTGGCGATCTTCTCCAGCTCGGCGGCGATGAACTTGTCGCCGGGGCCGACCTTCTGGTCGGCGGGCACGCAGAACCCGACCACGTCCACCTCGCTCCACGTCTCCCGCACCAGGTCGTTGAGGCGCTGGCCGAGGAGCGTGCGCGGGCGGTGCAGGCCGGGGGTGTCCACGAGGACCAGCTGGCCGTCCTCGCGGTGCACGATGCCCCGGATGGTGTGCCGGGTGGTCTGCGGTTTGCTCGACGTGATCGCGACCTTGGTCCCGACCAGCGCGTTGGTCAACGTCGACTTGCCTGCGTTGGGGCGGCCGACGAAGCACGCGAACCCGGAACGGTAGCCATCCATCCACCCATTGTCCCCGGTCACCCCGGATCCACCGCGCGGGTGGGTCGGTACGCACGCCCAGGCCGAAAAGATGTGACCTACGGCACTAGCACGAACGGGCTAACGAGCAGAGCCTGATGGGGCAATCGTCACCTCGACGAGGAGGTTGAGATGTCAAGGGACGACCTCGCACGCCTGGAAGAAGCGTGCGTCAAAGCCTGGGACCAGCACGACGCGGACGGCTTCGCGAGCCTGCTGACCGAGGACTGCGTGGTGATCGACGACATGGAGCCGAAGCCACTGCGCTCGCGTGACGCGGCACGCCGGTACGCCGAGTCGTGGTTCACCGCGTTCCCCGACATGCGGGTCCAGGAGAAGAACCGGGTGATCGGCGACGACGGCATGGCCGTCGAGCTGGAGCTGAAGGGCACCAACACCGGGCCGCTCGAGATGGGCGGGACCCGGCTGGCGCCGACCGGACGCAGGATCACCGCGGGCGTGAACGTCTTCATGAAGGCCCGCGGCGGCAGGATCCGGGAGATCCACAGCCACTCCGACAGCCTCAGCATGATGAGCCAGCTCGGCCTCGCGGGTTCGTCCGCACCGGCCTGACCGTCGCAGAGGAGGGAACATGACGACGAAGGAAGAGCTCGCACGCCTGGACGACGCGGGCATCGCGTCGTGGGACCGGCACGACCCGGATGCGTTCCTCAGCCTGTTCGCGGACGAGTTCGAGTGGGTGGACGACACCCAACCGGCGCCGATGCGCAGCCGTGAGGAGGCGCGCCGCTACGCGGAGTCGTGGTTCACCGCGTTCCCGGACATGCACATGCGCGAGATCAACCGCGTCATCGGGGACGACTCGATCGCCTCGGAGGTCGAGTTCACCGGCACCAACCGGGGCCCGCTGGACTTCGGCGACCAGCGCATCCCCGCGACCGGCAAGAAGGTCTCGACCCGCGCGACGGTGTTCATCCGGACGGAGAACGGCAAGATCAGGGAGTTCCACACCCACCCGGACTCCCTGGGTCTGATGACCCAGCTCACCGCCCCGGACGGCCCCGCGCGCGAGGAGGCCGGCATGACCGCGGCGGAGCTCATGCGCCTGGACGACCAGCAGAACGACGCGTTCAACCGGGGCGACGTCGACGCCTTCGTCGACGCGCTGGCGGACGACTTCGTGTGGATCGACGACACCGCGCCGGAGCCGATCCGCGACCGGGACACGGCGCGCACGTACCTCCGGGGTTGGCTGACCGCGTTCCCGGACATGCGGCTGCGCGTGACCAACCGGATCGTCGGCGACGACGCGGTGGCCGGCGAGCTGGAGTTCCGCGGCACCAACACCGGCGAGCTGGACCTCGGCGGCGGGGGGGGGGGGGGGG
>NZ_JAJHUO010000007.1 GCF_020859565.1 Saccharothrix luteola
CCGGCCGCGCCGACATCGACACCCCCTCCGGCAGCCCCGACACCAGCCCCTCCAACACCAACTCCCCCGGCAACAGCTCTTCCGGCACCAACTCCCCCGGCAACGGCAATCCGTCCACTTCGGACACCCCGGGCACCGGCGACACCACACCGCCGTCGAACCGGCCGGGCGACACCACTTCCACATCCGGCACCACCACCGACCCCACGACGTCCTCGGCGTCGCGGCCCGGCCGGGGCGACCCGACCGACGTGCCCACCCCCACCACCCGCCCGGGACGCGACCCCGGCAGCCCCGACCACGACCTCCCACGCGGCAACAACCCCACCCCCGGCAACCCCGCCGGCAACCCGCCCATCGGCGAACACCGCGGCGGCCCCGGCGGACAACCCGCACCCGGCGGTTACGGGAACGGCGGCCCGAGCGGCGGTTCACACAGCAGTGGCGGCACTGGCGGCGGTTCAAGCAGCGGCAGCGGCGGCACCGGCGGTGGTGCTCCAAGCAGCAGCGGCAGCCCCACCGGCGGCGGCCCGAGCGGCGGCTATGGCAGCGGTAGCGGCGGTGGATCGCACGGCGGTGGTGGCGGCAGCGGCAGCGGTTCGTCCAGCGGTGGCGGCAGCGGCGGCGGTTCCTACAGCGGCGGTGGCGGCAGCGGCGGCGGTTCCTACAGCGGCGGTGGCGGCAGCCCTGGCGGTGGCGCGCCGAACCCCGCGCCCGGACCACGCTTCGACCAGACCTCCGCGGCCAACGCCGCGACCCCCGACGCCCCGGCACGCCCCGACCAGCCGAACACCTCCGCACCCTCCCGCGATCCTGGCACCACCCCGCAGGGCAACCAGCCCACCTCAGCACCCGGAACCGCGCCCGCAGGCGGCGGTGCACCGGGTGGCGGGGCTCCCGGCGGCGGCTCACCCGGTGGTGGCGGCAGGCCGGGCGGTGGCGGCTGGACCGGCACGCCCGGCAGCCCCGGTGCCCCGAGCAACAGCCCCACCGTGCCGAGCGGCCGGGGCGACCTCGGCTCGGGCGTCCCGACCCCACGCGGCCCGGAAGGCCCGAGGCCGTCGTCGTTCGGCCCGTCGAGCACCAGCCCGTCCCACGCCGGCCCACCACACGCAGGCCCACCACACGCAGGTCCGTCCCACGCCGGACCACCCGCAGGCCCACCGCACACCGGCCAGCCGCCCTCCGGCCCTACCGGCAACGGACCTGCCCACGGCCCCGGCCACCCCGGTCCCGGGCACAGCGGCCCACCCAACCAGGGCCCCGGCCTCCGCCCGACCCACACCGGCCCGGGTAACACCGGTCCTTCACACACCGGGCCGGGCAGCACCGGTCCTTCGCACGCCGGGCCGAACGCACCAGGCGGTCCCCACCACGGTCCGTCCAATCCCGGCCCCGGCAACCCCGGTCCGGGCAACGCCGGCCCCAGGCCTCACGGTCCGGCGGGCACCGGCCCGACCCACACCGGTCCGACCGGCCCGAGCGCGCCGCACCCCAACGCGCCGCACTCGAACCCGCCGCACTCACCCGCGGGACCGCCCCAGCAACGCGGCGGCCCCGCCCCTGGCACGCACCCCAACGGCCCGGCTCCCCACACCCCGAACCGGCCGTTCGACGGCCCACCACCGCAGCGGCACCCCGACGCCCAGACGCCCACGCCCCGGCGCGACCCGGATGCGCAGACCCCGCCGCGTCACGACCAGGGCGGCATCCCGCCCCAGCGCCGCGACCCGGACGCGTGGACCCCGCCCCACCGCGACCCCGACCCGAGCACCACCCGGCCGGACGACGACACCCCGAACGGCGACCGCCCCGACAGCAGCCCCGACACCGACCGCCCGGACTCGGATCGCCTGGACTCGGATCGCCCGGACAGCCCCGACGGCGACCGGCCGAGTATCGACGAAGCGCACGCCCGGCACGGTGAGACCACCCCCGCCGGCATCTCGCACCACCGGGGCGACCACGACATGGGCGACCTGCCCCACCGCGTCCCACCCGACCCGCGCTACTTCACCGCCGACGTCCACATCACCCCCGACGGCCGTGCACGCATCGGCAACCACACCTACACCCCCGAGCAGTACGGCGACCTGCTGCGCCGCAACGGCTGGGACGGCAGGACACCCATCCGCCTCATCGGCTGCGACGCCGGCACCAACGACTTCGCCAACCGCCTCGCCCGCCACACCGACGCCGACGTCCTCGCACCCACCAAACCCGCCTGGACCGACAGCAACGGCCGCGTCTACACCAGCGACGCCACCACCGGCCCCGACGGCAACCGCCACCCCAAGATCCCGCCCAACGGCGAGTGGGAAACCCACCGCCCCGACGGCACCAGGACCAAGGCGAGCGAAGACGGCTACGCACCCGGCACCCACGACAGCGACAAGACCGACCACACCACCCCGGACGACGCCCGCGACCGCGGGGGCGACGACAAGCCGGAGTCGGAGGTCGACCGCCAGGAACGGGACCCGCGCTTCTCCGAGGACGGCAACCCGGACCGCCTGCCGGACGACCTGCCGCCCACGCCGCACGAACCGAGGCTGTTGCAGGAACTGGACCCGAAGCTGTGCGAGGTCGACGGCGACGGGCTCATCACGCACTACAACGGCCAGGACATCAAGTCCTACCTCAACGACGTCATGGTGGACCGCGCGCGGGTCGTGCAGACGATGATGAACGACGGCTCCCTGCCGCCGAACAACGCGCCGGGCAAGCCCAAGAACTGGGTGCAGAACAACGTCATGTGCACCTCGGTGTCCGTCGACCGCCAGACCGGTCGGATCTACGAGTCGATCAACGGGCCCCGCACGTCGGTGATCCCCGACGACGAACTGCACGGCGCCTTGCGCGACCGCATGGAGGGCATGCGCCGCAACCCGGTGGAGGGTGAGGGCTACCCCCAGTTCGACCGCCGCACCGGCGAGGTCCTCAACCACACCGAGTTCCCGATCAACGACAACCCCCTGCGGCACGCCGAGGTGAAGAACGTCAACCAGATGCTGCGCGACCGCGGTGTGCCGGACGACGTCTCACCGGAGGAACTGGCCGAGCACCTGCGCGGGATGAGGGTGGCCAACGTCTTCCCGCACTGGGAGCCGTTCCCCTCCAAGGCCAAGTGCTGCGCGAACTGCAACAACATGATCGCCGGCGTGCCCAGCAGCACCGGGCGCAACTCGTCGGTGCCCGGTGACCCGAACAACGTGGAGATCGAGTCGGAATGAGCGACATGCGCGTCACCATGGACGACGTGACCTGGGACACCGACGGTTGCGCCCTGTACGAGGGCAGCGGGTTCACCGGGGAGCTGGTCGACGTGGCCGACGACGGTTTCGTCATCTCCTCGTACGCCTACCGGTTCGGCTTCCCGCACGGGCCCTACCGCGAGTGGTTCGCCGGCGGGCAGGTCGCCAAGGAAGGCACGATGCGGGACGGGCTGCCCGTCGGCCTGCACCGCGAGTGGCACCCCAACGGACGGCTCGCCTCGGAGCTCGAGTTCGACGACCACGGGCGGGAGCTGGCGAGGAGGCGGTGGGACGAGCAGGGCACCCCTGCCTGATACCGGTGCAACGGGCCGGGTGTGAGGAGGAGGGCATCGGCACGCTCGTCCGGGACGGGCGGAGCCGGGGCCCGGACGGCGAGCGGTGCGGGGGTGGGCAGTACCGCTGACCTGTGGTCTCACCCAACCGGACCACGCGGGCGTGTTGTGGCCGTTAAGATCAGCGCACCGTGTCCGGGGGGAGCCAAAGGGGTGTTCGACGCATGAGCCAGCCAGCCACACCGCTGACCGAGCAGGAGCAGAACCAGCTCGTCAAGCAGATCGGCCGGGCCATGCTCCCCGCCCTCCCGCCGGGCTGGCAGCGCATCCGGGCGGAGTACCGGGCGGCCGGTCGGCACATCGAGGTGGACCTGGCGTTCGCGGGCCCCGACGGGCAGTGGCGGCCGGTGCGCCCGCCGATGGACGTGGTGCAGCTGTTCGGGCAGTTGCGGGCAGGGATGTACGAGCCCGTGCGCGGCACGTGGCTGAGCGCGGTGTACGAGATCGAGGCGCCGGCCGCGTTCTCGGTCGACTTCAACGCCGACGACGAGCCGCGCTGGCGCAACCCGCCGCCGGTGATCGGCTTCCAGGACGAGCTGCGCACGTTCCCCCGCCAGGACGAGCGGATCCCGCCGTGGCTGCGTCAGCGCGTCGGCCTGCCGCCGCTGCCCGAGCCCGAACCCGAGGCGACGCAGCAGGACGGCGACCTGCGCACCGCGCACGTCTACGACGGCCGTGACGAGGCGGGCCGCCCGGTGGTGAACCGGCAGATGCTCGACCCCCAGCTGGCCGACGCGCTGCTCACCTACCTGGAGGGCGCACCGGTCGTGCTGGCCGCGCGCAACCTGGACGAGGACGAGTTCATCCGCGGCGACCACGACGTGCCGCTGAACTTCCGCACCGACGGCGCCTGGATCTGGGCCGGCGCGGTGCCGCACTACCTGCGCAAGCACGGCCTCCCGCCCGAGCCCGACCTGGTGGCGCACATCGTGGCCCGCGGTTTCCGGCTCGACGAGGTGGACGAGGCGACCCGCGACCGCGCGGTCGCGCTGATCACCGGCGAAGCCTGAGCCACCGCACGACCTGCCGCCACGTCACGTGCCACGCGCACGACCCGCCAGTGCCCCCGCTCCGACGAGCGAGGCGGACATGGTCGTGAGTGAGGCCTAGGTCACCATGCCCGACCTCGCATGTTTACGTAGAGTGGCTAGATGTGCGCACTCTGTCGACGCGGTCCGACGATCGGGTTACGTATGCGCACAGAAGCGCACGACCGGGATACCCTGTGCGCATGAGTCCCGCGCTGGAGGCGGTGTTGGCCAAGGCAGGTCTGCAGGTCACCCCCGACGAGTTCCTGTCGCTGGTGGCCGACGCGGCGAAGAAGCTGGCGCCGCCACACCCCGACCCGGCGAGCTACTTCCCACCCGACCAGCGCGACGCGCTGGAGGACGTCGGCCTCGACCTGAGCCCGCACCGCGTCACCGACGACCAGGGACGCGCGCGGAGCGTGGTGGCGCACGCCGTGCTGCGCGACTCGGCGCTGACGGTGGCCGAGGCCGCACGGCAGCTGGGCGTGGACACCAGCCGCATCCGGCACCGGCTCGGCGTCGGCCGCCTGGTCGGCTGGAAGGACCGGGGCAGCTGGCGGCTGCCCGCCTGGCAGTTCGCGGGCGCCGGCGTGCTGCCGGGGCTGGAGGCCGTGCTCGCGGCCGTCCCACCGGACCAGCCCGCGCTCGTGGTCGCCGGGTTCATGACGACCGATCAGGAGGACCTGGTGGTGGACGGCACGCCGACGACGCCGCGCGAGTGGCTGCTCGCCGGCGGTGAACCACGCCGCGTCGCGGCACTGGCCGCGCAGCTGGGCACGCCCGCCTGACCGGGCGCCCACCCCCTGTCGCCGAGAACCTTGGACACGCATGTCACGGCTCCCCCAGCCGCCCTCTCCCGCTGTGCTCCAGGCGAACCTGCGCCGCACCGAGGACGTCGTGGCGGTGCACCGGGCCACCCGGTTGGTGCGCGTCTTCGCCGCGAAGGGGTTGCACCCGCAGCGGTGGAACAGCTTCCGCTACACCGGCCCCCTGCCGCACGCCCGGTTCGACACCCAGCCGCCCGGCCCTGACGGCGGGCCGACGCACGCGCACGACCAAGGGGTGCTGTACTTCGGCCTGACCGTGCGGACGTCGGTGGCCGAGGTGTTCCAGGCGACGTCGGTGGTGGACCGGCGGACGCGCAGCCCGTTCCTGGTGGTGCTGCGGCCACGCCGGACGCTGCGGCTGCTCGACCTCACCGGCCTGTGGCCGACCCGGGCGGGCGCGTCGCAGGAGATCAGCGCCGGGCCCAAGGCGATCACCCAGCAGTGGGCGCGGGCGATCCGCGCGGCCTACCCCGAGCTGGACGGGCTGTGGTACCGCTCGTCGATGGACTCCGGCGACCCGGCGGTGTGCCTGTGGGACCCGCCGGGCGGCACCGGCCTGCCCGCCTCGCCGGACGTGCTGCTGCCGTTGGAGCACCCCGGCCTCGACCTGCCGCTGGCGCGGGTGTGCGAGGAGCTCAACTACACCCTGCTCGGCTGACCGCGACGGCGTGGCGCCGGGAGGAACCGGCCGTACCTGACCTCGGGCAGCTCCTGGTCGCCGAGCTCGTAGCGGTGCACCAGCCCGTCGTGCCGCCAGCCGTGTGACTCGTAGAACCCGCGGCTGCGGGCGTTGTCCTGGAACACCCACAGGACCGCGTACCGGAACCCCTGGTCCATCAGGTGGCGCAGCCCGGCCTCGTGCACCTCGTGCCCCGCGCCCTGACCGTGGTACCGCGGGTCGGCGTAGATCGCGACCAGCTCCCCGGTGTGCAGGTCGGGGTGCGCGTCCTGGGACTCGCGGACCGCGTCGACGGCGCAGTAGGCGCCGATCCGGCCGGTGCTCTCGTCGACCGCGACGAACACCCGACTGGGTTCGGGCAGCCGCAGCACGCGCGACCACGACGGGAGCCTGCTCTCGGGCAGCATCCGGTCCAGCACCGGGTCGTCCACTATCCCGCGGTACGAGTGCTGCCACGCGTCCACGTTGATCCTGGCGATCTCGGGCGCGTCGTCGGGCCGCCCGGCCCGCACGGTCCACTGCATCCGGTGAGAGTGCCGCAACCACGCCGCCGTCCGCTAGCCATTGGTCCAACCGAGTCGGGGTGCGCCGGTGCACACGTAGCCCGAGTACGGCCGGCTCTTCACCCGGAAGCGGGTCGACCGGAACCGGGTGGGGTCGAGCTCGTGGAACCGGGTGCGCACGACGTCGTCGTGCAACTGCTGCGAGATCGCCAGCACCAGGTCGTCGTCGGTGGCCGCCAGCGCGTCGCGGACCACCTTGGCGTCCAGCAGCCGGCAGGTCACGATCGGGGCGTCGCCGACCAGGCCGAACGCGCCCGCGGTGAGCGGGCCGCAGTGCATGGCCACGCGCAGCCGCAGCGGCGTGCCCGCGCGGCGCAGGTCGGCCAACGCCTCGGCGAGTTGCTCGGTGAAGTGGGCGACCACCCACGCGGCGTCGGCGTCCGGTGGCAGCACGGCCAGTTCGCCGTCGCCACGCACCTGCCGGTACCACAGGTCGCGGTCCAGCCCGGCCTTGCGGGCGGCCACGTCCAGCACGTCGCTCAGCCGCGACTGGACCAACGACTGGTCCAACGCGTCGAGCTTGCTGTAGCCCTCGACGTCCACGGCCACCACGAGGCGGTAGACCAGTCCGCGGAGGGGCGTCACCATTTCCAGCGTCACACGAGGAGCATCGTCCCGGTCCGCGTTCGGAAGTAGGGCGATCACCGGGTTTCCCGTTTCACAGTTCGGCGATCTTCCGCAGCACGTCGCGGTCCACGATCGTGATCGTCCGGTACCCCATGGTCAGGACGCCGCGGTCGCGCAACGTGCGGAACTCCCGGCGAGCGGTGTCCTCTTCCACCCCGACGAGCGAACCGATCTCGCCCTGGGTGAGGTTGAGCTTCAACGCGGTGCCGTCGACGACCTGGTGGCCGTAGGCGTCGGCGAGGTAGGACAGCACGCGGGCCAGCCGCACGGCCGCCGGGTAGCCGCTGAAGTCCGTGCGCCGCTGCTCGCTCCACTCCAGCGTGCGCAGGATCATCTTGTCGAGGTCGAAGTGCGCGGCCGGGAACCGGGTGAGGTAGTCGGTGAACTGCGCCGCGGTGATCACCCGCGTGCGGGTGTCGACGCACGCGGTCACGGTCGCCGAGCGCGGCCCGCCGGCCAGGAACGCCATCTCGCCGACCAGGTCGCCGCCGACCTTGACGTTGAGCAGCGCGACCCGGCCGTTCTCCAGCGTCGCCGTGGCCTTGACCAGGCCCTGGACGAGCAGGATCACGTGATCGGACCGCTCGGACTCGCGCACGAGCGCGTCGCCGCGCCGGAACACCTTCTGCACGCCGAGGCGCAGCAGCGCCGCGCGGCCGGCGTCGGACACCGTGTCCAGGTACGTGCCGGTGGGCCAACCCGATGCGATCGCCATCCCGTTCGACCTCCTCCGCCAAGGACCAGTGTGCCGCTCGCGGAGGAGGTGGACCCCTGGTTCCCCCCGGCTCAGGCCAAGTGGCGCGCCCACCAGTCCAGCACGGCCTCGAACCGCTGCGCGCGGTGGCGCGGCTTGCCCGAGCGGGTCAGCTCGTGGCCCTCGCCGGGGAACACCAGCATCTCGGCCTCGACGCCGTTGCGGCGCAACGCGACGAACAGCCGCTGCGCCTGCTCCAGCGGGCAGCGCCAGTCGTGCTCGGAGTGCACGACCATGAACGGCAGGGAGATCTTCTCGGCGTAGGTCAGCGGGCTCATCGCGCGCTGGGCCTCCAGGCTCGGCCCGCAGTAGGCGTCGGTGAAGAACCAGCCGATGTCCGACGAGCCGGCGAAGGAGTCCCACGCGTTGACGGCGCGCTCGCTCCACGCGGCGCGGAACCGCTCGCCGTGGTGCGCGGCCAGCCAGGAGGTCATGAAGCCGCCGTAGGAGCCGCCCATCACGCCCACGCGGTCGGCGTCGAGGTCCGGGCGCTCCAGCGCCACGTCCAGCACGGCGAGGATGTCGTCCACGTCCACGGTGCCGAACGCGCCGATCACGGCCTGGCCGTGCGCCTGGCCGTACCCGGCGGACCCGCGCGGGTTGGGCAGCACGACCGCGTAGCCGGCCGCGGCGTACACCTGAGCCTCGTCGAAGAAGCCCCAGCCGTGGTACATGAACGGACCGCCGTGCACGGCGAGCAGCACCGGGTGCGGCCCCTCGCCCTCGGGCAGCACGAGCCAGCCGTGCACCGGGTAGCCGTCCGGCGCGGAGCCGGTCAGCTCGACCGACGGCCGCAGCGGCACGGTGGAGCCGAAGTCGGTGAGCGTGCCGCCGCCGACGAGCTCGACCTCGCCGGTGTTGTCCGCCGTCGACACCACGGCCACGACCCGGTCACCGTCGGCGGCGAACGACTTCACCTCGGCCTGCTCGCCCGCCAGCAGCTCCAGGTCGGCCAGCACGGCGTTGTCGGCGTCCAGCGGCACGCGCCGCAGCTCGACCGCGCCCCGGTTGCGGACCGCCACGAGCACGCCCGCGTCGGTCACGACCGGCGCGCCGGCGCCCTTCTCGCAGTCGACGGTCTCCATGTCGGTGAGCCGGGTGAGCCGCTCGCCGTCGAACCGCCACAGGCTCATGTTCCGCGCGATGGCGGCGGTGCGCGGCGCCTGCTCGGGCGAGTAGAAGAGCACCCCGCCGTCGGGCAGCGCGACCGGGTGCGCGGCCCAGCCGGGGGTCTGCACGACCAGCTCCGGCTCCCCGCCGGTCGCGGGCACGCGGTAGACGTCGTTGTTGAACCCCTCGGTCGCGCCGAGGTCGCGTTCGGCCATGAAGAGCACGGCCTCGCCGTCCGCCGTCCACGCGGGCTCAGCGGCGGAGAACGTGCCGTCGGTCAGCTCGACCGGCTCGGCGTCGTCGTCCAGCGCGTCCACGGCGAACAGCCGAGCGTGCCGGTCGGCGGTGAAGCCGACGTCGTCCAGCCGGTAGTCCAGCCGGGTGATGTGCCGCGGCGCCTCGGCGTCCGGCGTCGGGACTTCGCCGCCCTCGACGAGCGGCGCGCCGTAGCGGCCGGCTTCGGGCACCCGCGAGGTGAACGCGATCCGCCGCGAGTCCGGCGCCCACACCGGCACGCCCGCGCCCAGCGCCAGGTCGGTGAGCCCACGCGCCTCGCCACCGTCGGCGGGCATCACGTGCAGCTGAGGTGCCTTGCCGCGCGCCGTGACGCGCAGGAACGCGACCCAGCGGCCGTCCGGGGAGATCCGGGGTGCCAGGTCGCGTTCCGCCCACGTCCAACGCCTCGTCCCGCCGCCGTCCAGGGCGACGCGGTGCAGCCCGCCCCGGTAGGCGTTCGCGGCGACGTCCGGGGTGGAGACGTTCACCAGGACGAGGTCCCCACGCACCGACACGGAGCCGGGCTGGGTCAACGACTGCAAGTCATCGGGGCGCACGCTTCAGCACGTTACCCCACCGATCATTAGCAAGGCTTACGAGATTTTGACGCTCACAGATGGTCACTGGGAGCGGGCGGAACGGGCACCGGCTTGACCGCCTCGGGGTTGCGCCGCACCTTGACCAGGCTGGCGATCGTGGTGATGGCCAGCACGCCGATGATCACCGAGAGCGACACCTCGATGCCGATCGTCGGCACGTGCAGCGGCTCACCGCCGTTGAGGAACGGCAGCGAGTTGGTGTGCAGCGCCTCCAGGATCAGCTTCACGCCGATGAAGCCGAGGATCACCGACAGGCCGATCGACAGGTACACCAGCTTGTTCAGCAGGCCGCCGAGCAGGAAGTACAGCTGCCGCAGGCCCATCAGCGCGAACGCGTTCGCGGTGAAGACCAGGAACGGCTCCTTGGTCAGGCCGAAGATCGCCGGGATCGAGTCGAGCGCGAACAGCAGGTCCGTGGTGCCGATGGCGACGATGACGATGAACATCGGCGTGACGAACCGGCGGCCGTCGATCTTCACGAACGACTTCGAGCCCTGGTAGGTGTCGGTCACCGGGTAGACCTTGCGGACGACCTTGAGCGCGACGTTCTCCTTGTACTCCTCTTCCTCCTCGCTGTGGTCGGTCCGCGCCAGCTTGTAGCCGGTGTAGATGAGGAACGCCCCGAAGAGGTAGAAGACCCAGCTGAACTGCGCGATGACCGCCGCGCCCACGGCGATGAAGATGCCGCGCATGACCAGCGCCATCAGGATGCCGATCAGCAGCACCTTGTGCTGGTGGATCGCGGGCACCTTGAAGGTGGTCATGATGATCAAGAAGATGAACAGGTTGTCGACGCTCAGCGAGTACTCGGTGATGTACCCCGCGAAGAACTCGCCCGCGTAGACGCCGCCCGAGAAGAACCAGATGCCGAGGCCGAACAGGATCGCCACACCCACGTAGAAGGTGACCCACCGGGCGGCTTCGCCGATGGTGACCTCGTGTGGTTTGCGGTCGACGATGAAGAGGTCGATGGCCAACAAGACCATCAGGCCGGCGATCGTGGCGAACCACAGCCACACGGGAACAGACATCTACACAACCTCCGGTGCATCGCGCGCACGCCAATGACCGGAGGTCTCCTCCGCCGGCTTGAACGACCGACCGGCGGCACCGGGAACCTCACGCCAGGCTCCGTGCTGACGACACCGCCGCGAGGGAGTACTCCCCTCCACGCCTGCACAGTCTCACGCATGAATGCGGTTCCGCGCCAGCGGAGGTGATCAGAGGCACCCGACCGGGGCCTGACCGGCGGGTTCGGCTGAGAGCCCGACGCCCTGCCGACAGCCCGTTCTCAGCTAATCACGCCTATGGTCAACTCCGTGGCCTCCCTCAACCGCCTCCGCGGCAGGTGGTCGCTCCCCGCGCTGGTCGTGCTGGTCGCCCTGGTGGGCGCCATCGTGGTCTTCACGCGCCAGGGGGACGACCCCGCCCCGGTGAGCACCCGCGACGCGGTGATCGACGTGCCGGAAAGTCCGGACAGCGACCGCACCGTGCAGATCGACACCACCCTGTACCTGCCCGAACGCACACCCGCGCCCGCCGTGCTGCTGCCGCACGGCTTCGGCGGTAGCAAGGCCGGCGTCGCCTCCCAGGCCACCGAGCTGGCCCAGCGGGGGTTCGTCGTGCTGGCCTACTCGGCGCGCGGCTTCGGCCGCAGCACCGGCCAGATCGCCCTGAACTCGGTCGACCACGAGGTCCGCGACGCGCAGAAGCTGCTCGACTGGCTGGCCACGCGTGAAGAGGTCGTGACCGACAGCGCCGGAGACCCGAAGGTGGGTGTGACCGGCGGCTCCTACGGCGGCGCGCTCGCGCTGTCGCTGGCCGGCGTCGACCCGCGGGTGGACACCATCGCGCCGGTCATCACCTACAACGACCTGGCCCAGGCGCTGCTGCCGAACTCGGCGCGCGCCGAGGGCGTGGCCGCCGCCACCCCGGCGGCGGGCGCGTTCGCCGACGAGGGCGTGTTCAAGCGGTCGTGGGCGGGCATCTTCTTCTCCGCCGGCCTGTCCGGCGCGGACGCGACCAACCCCGGTCAGGAAGCGACCGAGCCCGGTCAGGAGGACGACGACGCCCAGGGCGCCGAGAGCGCCGCCGCCGCGGTCACGGCACCGCCGCAGCAGGGCGACACCCCCCGACCGGCCGGACCGCTCAACGGCGCGTGCGGGCGCTTCCAGGCCGACGTGTGCGCCGCGTACACCGAGGTCGCGACCACCGGCAAGGCCGGGCCGCAGACCCTGGAGGTGCTGCGCCGCGCGTCCCCGTCGGCGGTGACGGACAAGATCACCCAGCCGACGCTGCTGGTCCAGGGCGAGCAGGACACCCTGTTCGGCCTCGACCAGGCCGACGCCAACGCCCGCCAGATCGCCGCGAACGGCGCGAAGGTCAAGGTCGTCTGGTACTCGGGCGGCCACGACGGCGGCTCGCCCGGCCCCGAGCTGCGCGGCCAGATCGCCGACTGGATGGCGTTCCACCTGGAGGGCAAGGGCGCCGACCCCGGCACGAGCTTCGAGTACACCGTGGTGGGCGCGTTCCGCAGCAGCGGGACGCCGTCGTTGCGCAACGTCGTCGCGCCGGGCTACCCGGGCCTGACCGGCTCGGCGGGCACCGAGCGCCGCGACGTGCCGCTGACCGGCCGTGAGCAGGTCGTGGTCAACCCGGCGGGCGGCAACCCGGCGGCGGTGTCCAGCCTGCCCGGCCTCGGGTCGGTGGTGTCGCGGTCCAGCTCGCTGTCCTCGCGGCTGTCGATCGACCTGCCCGGCCAGGCGGCGGTGTTCCAGAGCGAGCCGCAGACCGCGCAGACGCTGCTGACCGGCGCGTCCACGGTGCGGCTGCGGGTGGCCGCCGTGCCGGGTCAGCCGGTGCCCGCCGAGGGCGCGGTGCTGTTCGTGAAGCTGTACGACGCCGACGCCAGTGGCGTGCGGACGCTGCCCGGCTCGGCGGTCGCGCCGGTGCGGGTGACCGACCTGCCCGCCGACGGCACGCCGGTCGAGGTCACCGTGACGCTGCCCGGCGCGGTGCGCCCGGTCGAGGCCGACCACCGGCTGCAGCTGGTCGTGTCGACCACCGACATGGCGTACTCGAACGCCGCGGAGCCCGCCGCGTACCGGATCTCGCTGGCCTCGCCCGCGCTGTCGGTGCCGGTGGTGCCGGGCGTGAACGCGACCAGCGAGGTGCCGACCGGTGCGCTGTGGGGCATCGCGATCGTGCTGGTCATCTGCGTCATCGCGGCCGTGGTCGCGTGGTTCCGCCGCAGGCTGACCGCCGACGTCGACCCGGAGCTCGAGTCGGTGCCGCTGGTGATCGAGAACCTGAGCAAGTCCTACGCCGGCGGGTTCGTCGCGGTGAAGGACCTGTCGTTCCGGGTGGAGCACGGCCAGGTGCTCGGCCTGCTCGGGCCGAACGGCGCGGGCAAGACGACGACGTTGCGCATGCTGATGGGCCTGATCCGACCCACCGAGGGCGGGATCAGGGTGTTCGGCCACCGGGTCAGCCCCGGTGCGCCGGTGCTGTCGCGGATCGGGTCGTTCGTCGAGGGCTCGGGCTTCCTGCCGCACCTGTCCGGCGCGGAGAACCTGCGGCTGTACTGGGCCGCCACGGGTCGTCCGCTGGAGCAGGCGCACGTCGAGGAGGCCCTGGAGATCGCGGGGCTCGGCAACGCCGTGAAGCGGCGCGTGCGGACCTACAGCCAGGGCATGCGGCAGCGGCTGGCGATCGCGCAGGCCATGCTCGGCCTGCCGGACCTGCTCGTGCTGGACGAGCCGACCAACGGGCTCGACCCGCCCCAGATCCACCAGATGCGCGAGGTGCTGCGCCGCTACGCGGCGGCCGGGCGCACCGTGCTGGTGTCGTCCCACCTGCTCGCCGAGGTCGAGCAGACGTGCACGCACGTGGTCGTGATGCACAAGGGGTCGCTGGTCGCGGCCGGTCCGGTCGACGAGATCGCGACGGGTGGCGGCGAGGCGAGCTTCAAGGTCGACCGGCCGGACGAGGCGGCCACCGTGCTGCGGAGCCTGGCGGGCGTGCACGACGTGCACGTGGACGGCGAGCAGGTCCACGCGAGCCTCAACGGCACGCCGCGTGCGACGGCGTTGCAGGCCCTCGTGGCCGCGGGCGTGGCGGTGGACCAAGCCGGTCCGCGTCGCCGGTTGGAAGACGCGTTCCTGGAACTGGTGGGCGAGTGATGAGCGAGAACGGTGTGCACACCGATCCGGCCGCGATCTCCGATCTGACGGACGCCGCGGAGGCCGAGCACTCGTCGGTCGCGCCGGACGGGTCGAAGGTCGGGTACAAGGCCGGGCGGACGTTGCCCGTGCGGGTGGAGCTGGTGCGGCAGTTGCGCCGCAGGCGGACGCAGTTGGTGCTGGGGTTCCTGGTGCTGCTGCCGTTCATCCTGGTGGTGGCGTTCGAGCTGGGTCAGGCGTCGCCGAACCGGCGGGCCGGCGGCTTCGTCGACCTGGCCACGGCCAGCGGCGTGAACTTCGTGATCCTGACGCTGTTCGTCAGCGGCAGCTTCCTGCTGCCGATGATCGTGGCGCTGTTCTTCGGCGACACGATCGCGAGCGAGGCGTCGTGGTCGTCGTTGAAGTACCTGCTGGCCGCGCCGATCCCCCGGCACCGGCTGCTGCGGCGCAAGGCGCTGGCGTCCGGGCTGATGTCGGTGTTCGCGCTGGCGCTGCTGCCCGCCGTGGCGCTGGTAGTCGGCGTGGTCTGGTACGGGGCGGGGGAGGCGGTGTCGCCGACCGGTGAGGCCGCGTCCTTCGGGGCCGGTGTCTACGGCGTGGCGCTGGCCGTGGTCTACATCTCGATCCACCTGTTCTGGGTGGCCGGGCTGGCGTTGTACCTGTCGGTGTCCACGGACGCGCCGCTGGGCGCGGTGGGCGGCGCGGTGCTGGCGTCGATCGTGTCGCAGATCCTCGACCAGATCACCGCGCTCGAAGGCCTGCGGGACTACCTGCCGACGCACTACGCGTTGGCGTGGGCGGACCTGCTGTCGTCGGACGTCGACTGGTCGCAGATGGCGAAGGGCACGTTCTCCGCGCTGGCGTACGGGGCGTTCTTCACGCTGCTGGCGGCGCGGAAGTTCGCGCGCAAGGACATCACCAGCTGAGGTCGGGATCGTGGTCGACGGCGCATCGGGACCTCCCCGGTGCGCCGTCGCGCGTCACGGCAGGGAAGCCAGGCGGCAGGCCTCGTCGACGACCGCCTGCGGCGTCACGTTCGCCCACACCAGGATCGACTTGCACGTCTCCACGTTGCCGTCCTCGCCGAACCCGCACGCGCTGTCGACGATCAAGCCGCCGTGCCCCTGCATGAGCAGGTAGAAGTGGCAGTCGGCGGCGTCGGCGGTCGCCACCGGTGGGCCGGCGACCGCGGTGGCCGCGCTGAGACCGAGGACGAGGGCCGCGCACCGGAGGAGCCGACGAAGTCGCATGGTCCCAGTCTCGCGGTGGTGGAGATCCACCGCACGGGACCGCACGGAGTCCTCCACCCCGCCGTCCGGCGGGGTGTTCTAGGAGAGCGCCGGCCGCTTGGACCTGGGCAGCTTGTCCACGACGAGCTGGTAGGACAGGTCGAGGAGTTCGAGCAGCTCGTCGTCCGGCACCGCACCGCCGATGCGCACCCGGTTCCACCCGTAGCGCCCGATGTAGGCGCTGACCGCGACGTCGTCCGGGTACAGCTCGCGCCAGTGCCCGGCGTCGTCGGCGGTGGCGCCCGACTTCACGCCCACGCTGCCGCCGTCCATCCCGATGAACGCGAAGATCTTGCCGCCGACCTTGCAGCACAGCTCGCCGTCGCCGAACGGGTAGGTCTCCTCGGCCCCGGGCTTGGCCAGGCAGTGCGCGATCACGTCGTCCAACGTCATGGCGTCACGCTAACCGGCGGCATTTAAGGTGATCACGTGACTGTCTACACGGACGAGGAAGGCCGGACCCTGCGCACGGCGGTCTTCGGCGCGATGGTGCTGGTGTCCACGGCCGAGCCGGGTGCGCTGGACGAGGAGAGCCACGCGGGCATCCGGGCGATGGCGACGTTCTCGCCCCGGCTGCGGCAGGTGCTCGGCGCGGCCCGGCCCGAACTGCCCGCGGGTTCCACGGCCGACGTCGAGGCCGGCGTGCTCGACGCGTTGCGGCGTTCGGTCGACATCCTGGCGGCGAAGACGCCTGACGAGGCGGCGGCGTTCCCGGCGGCGGTGCTGGCCGTGTGCGAGGAGGTCGCTTCGGCGGACGGGCGCGTCGGAGAGGTCGAGAGCGCGGTGCTCGGCAAGGTCCGCGCCGCGCTGAAGGGTTGACACGCCACGGGCCTGATCGAGTGGTCCCGCGTCCTCCCGCCGTGGCGGGCGGGCCGAAGGCCGTTGAGGGCGGCGTAGGCCGTGGCTGTCGGGGCGGCGTAGGCCTGTGGGCCGTGTAACCGGTGCGGCTTTGTCGAGCTGAGGCACGGCCTGCGCGAGGTCCGCGGCTGTGAGCACTGCGCTGCGTGAACTCGCCCCGGGTGGGATTGCTCCGCGGAAGATGTGCAGAGGGCAGCCCGTCGTGCCGGTACGGTGCGCATGTCCGGAATACCTGGAGGGGTTCGGTTGATCGGTGATCGGGCGCGGTTCGGGGTCCTGGTGGGGCCGGCCGAGGTCGAGCACGCACAGCTGCGTTCGGTCAAGATCTACCTCGGCGGCGAGGACCTCACGTTCCGGGACGACCAGGTGTATGTGCCGAACTTCCTGCTCCGGGTGGGGTTGACGCTGCGTGCGCTGGACAACTGGCCCGATCTGGCGCCGCACGCGGCGGTGCTCGGCACCGACCCGCGGGCGCTGCACGAGCGCTTGATCGTCGGGAGCGAGCACGACCCGGTCCTGGCGTCGTGGGACGGGCGGCTGTCGTTCCTGGAGTGGGGCGAGATCAGTTTCCCGTTCCACTCGTTCCTGTTCCGGTTCGGTGACCGGATGTGGCTGACCGCCCGGCACCTCGAAGGCGAACTGCAGGTGGCGGAGGTCGATCCGGCCGAGCTGCGGGACATAGTCGAACGGGCGCACCGGGTGGTCGCCGACGACTACGCGGACTACCGGAAGCGTGGCGGGTTGGACTGAGCCATCCGCACACCAGCGCCACCTCCGCCGCGCCCCCCGACACGCCACTCGGCGCTCTACCACCGAACCCGCCCCGGTAGCAGCGTCAACCTGGCCCGATCCCGCTCGGACCGCTCCGGCGAAGCAGAGATCCTCGACGTCGCACAGGTAAGGCTCCAGGACCCGCCACCACTCCCGGTGCATATCGAGAACGACCGACACTCCCGCCGACTATCGCTGGGACCTGCCGCCACGAAGCGGTTTCGTCCAAGAATCCCAGCGCCGACAGATCCGCCGTTCATCGCTGGAAGTCACATCGACCACGGGGTCACCGGTCTCACCGCGTAGCCGGGGCGCCCCGAAGGCCGTGGGGCGGAGTAGGCCGTGGGCCGTGCAACAAGCTCCAGTCCTGCGCTGTCGAGCTGAGGCACGGCCGCGAGGTCCGCGGCGGGTGCGTCGACCGCGTGGTCACCCGATCTCACCGCGTAGCCGGCACGCCGCCCGCCGGGGTGCTCCCCCACACCACCGGCGGGCCGAAGTGGCTACTTCACGCCGGCCGCGTCCATGCCGCGCAGCTCCTTCTTCAGGTCCTGGATCTCGTCGCGCAGGCGGGCGGCCAGCTCGAACTGCAGTTCGCGGGCCGCGTTCATCATCTGGTCCGTCAGCTGCTGCACGAGGTCCGCCAGCTCGGACCGGGCCATCGTGCCGGTGTCGCGGTCGGTCAGCACGCCCGAGCCGCCCCGGCCGTTGGCGCCCGGGTCGCCGGTCGGCTTCTTGCCCCGCGAGGTGTTGCGGCCGGAGCCGCCGGGGGCGATGGCGTCCTCCGCCTCGGCGTAGACCTGCTCCAGGATGTCGGTGATCTTCTTCCGCAACGGCTGCGGGTCCAGGCCCCGCTCCTCGTTGTAGGCGATCTGCTTGGCACGCCTGCGGTTGGTCTCCTCGATCGCGTGCGCCATCGAGTCGGTGATCCGGTCGGCGTACATGTGTACCTGGCCGGACACGTTGCGCGCCGCGCGCCCGATGGTCTGGATCAGGCTGGTGCCCGAGCGGAGGAAGCCCTCCTTGTCCGCGTCGAGGATCGCGACCAGGGAGACCTCCGGCAGGTCGAGGCCCTCGCGGAGCAGGTTGATGCCGATCAGCACGTCGTAGTCGCCCAGGCGCAGCTGCCGCAGCAGCTCGACCCGGCGCAGCGTGTCGACCTCCGAGTGCAGGTACCGGACGCGGATGCCGAGTTCGAGCAGGTAGTCCGTCAGGTCCTCGGCCATCTTCTTGGTCAGCGTGGTGACCAGGACCCGCTCGTCCCGCTCGGCGCGCACCCGGATCTCGTGCACCAGGTCGTCGATCTGGCCCTCGGTCGGCTTGACCACGACCTCCGGGTCGACCAGCCCGGTCGGGCGGATGACCTGCTCGACGAACTCGCCGCCGGTCTGGCCCATCTCGTACGGGCCGGGCGTGGCCGACAGGTACACCGTCTGGCCGATCCGGTCGGCGAACTCCTCCCACGTCAACGGGCGGTTGTCCATCGCGCTCGGCAGGCGGAAGCCGTGCTCGACCAGGTTGCGCTTGCGCGACGCGTCGCCCTCGTACATGCCGCCGATCTGCGGCACGGTCACGTGCGACTCGTCGATGACCAGCAGGAAGTCGTCGGGGAAGTAGTCGATGAGGGTCGCGGGCGCGGTGCCCGGGCCGCGGTCGTCGATGTGGCGCGAGTAGTTCTCGATGCCGTTGCAGAAGCCGACCTGGCGCATCATCTCGATGTCGTACGCGGTGCGCATGCGCAGCCGCTGCGCCTCCAGCAGCTTGCCCTGCCGCTCCAGCTCGGCCAGCCGCTCGGCCAGCTCGACCTCGATGTTGCGGATCGCCTTCTCCATGCGCTCCGGGCCCGCCACGTAGTGGGTGGCCGGGAAGATGCGCAGCTCGTCGACCTCCTTGACCACGTCGCCGGTCAGGGGGTGCAGGTAGTAGAGCTTGTCGATCTCGTCGCCGAAGAACTCGACCCGCAGCGCCAGCTCCTCGTACGCCGGGATGATCTCCACCGTGTCGCCGCGCACGCGGAACGTGCCGCGGTTGAACGCGATGTCGTTGCGCGTGTACTGGATGTCGACCAGCGCCCGCAGCAGCAGGTCGCGCTCGACCTCGCCGCCGACCTCCAGCTTGATCGACCGGTCGAGGTAGGACTGGGGCGTGCCGAGGCCGTAGATGCACGACACGGACGCCACCACGATCACGTCACGCCGGGTGAGCAGGCTCATCGTGGCCGAGTGGCGCAGCCGTTCGACGTCCTCGTTGACCGACGAGTCCTTCTCGATGTAGGTGTCGGTCTGCGGGATGTACGCCTCGGGCTGGTAGTAGTCGTAGTAGCTGACGAAGTACTCCACCGCGTTGTCCGGGAAGTACCCCTTCAGCTCGTTCGCCAGCTGCGCGGCCAGCGTCTTGTTCGGCGCCATCACCAGCGTGGGCCGCTGCACCTTCTCCACCAGCCACGCCGTGGTGGCCGACTTGCCGGTGCCGGTCGCGCCGAGCAGCACGACGTCCTTCTCCCCGGCGCGGACGCGCTTCTCGAGGTCCGCGATCGCCGCGGGCTGGTCGCCCGCGGGCTGGTAGTCGCTGACCACGCGGAACTTCCCGTCGGTGCGGGGGATGTCACCGACGGGACGATGCGACGAGTGCGCCTTGACCGGGATCTCGGTTGGGAAAGCCACGGGTACGACGGTACGCCGCGGGTACGACAATTTCCGATCCGGCCCAGGTCAGCGGGCCTTGATCAGCAGTTGCAGTCGCAACCGCAGCAGTCGCAGTTGCAGTCGCAGTTCGGGCCGCAGTCGCAGCCGTTGCACCAGGCCTCGCGGGGCTTGCCGCTGAACGGCCCGGGGTACGGGTCGCGGCAGCAGTACTGGCACGTGCCGCACTGGTAGAGCACGGCCAGGCAGCCCAGGAACGCGCCGCGCGTCACCGGTGGCTGCTTCAGCTTCGGCCAGCACCACAGGCCGCTGCCGGGAGGGGGCGGCTCGTTGCCGCGCCTGCCCTTCTTGCCGCCCTTCGGCGGCTCCGGCGGACCGCCGTGGCCGGGAGCCGAGGGCGGCGGCACGGGCCCGGGAGGCGGCACGTGACCGGCGTGCGGGCCGTGGGGACCGGGCTGGGCCGGCGGGTACATCCCCGGCGCGGGCTGCCACCCGGGCGGCGGGGGCGGGGTGTGCGAGTGGGGGTCGCCGAACGCCCGCCGGATCGACTCCCGCACCTCGTGCGCCAGCAACACGTGCACGAGCCGGTCGTCGGCGAACTCCACCTCCGCCATCGCGAGCCTGATGCCCAACGCCGCGTCCTCGCACAGCCGCCGCGCCTCCTCCAGCGTCGTGCCGGTGGCGACCAGCGGGTTCCACGCGCCGGACGCCCGGTCCTCCGCCAGGTCCTCCACCGCGTCGAGCAGGTGCGCCAGCCGCCCGAACAGCCGCCCGACCTCGCGCAACGGGGCCGCGTTGCCCGGCCGCCCGGCCAGCACCGCGGTCTGCGCCACGGCCTCGCCCGCCGCGGTCTCGGTCGGCTCCGTCACGGTCAGCACCGACGACCCGGGCCCCGCCGCGGCCTCCACCGACGACTGCCGCCGCACGGCGTCCACCAGCACCGCCGTGTCGAACCCCAGGTCGAGGCCCGTCTCCGACGCCTGCGCCGCCCACCGCCGCGCCACCTGCCTGCCGACACCGCGCATCGGGGCCCGCGCGAACACGCCGTCGCCGTCGGCCACGTGGTCGCCGACCTTCGCCGAGGCCAGCACCAGGGACACCGACGCGGCCAAGCGCGCGCCCGTGCCCACGGCGACGTCCGCCGACTGCATGCCCCTCAAGGCGCACGGCCCGGCGGAGCGCCGCGACCGCCCCGCCTGCGCCTCCACCAGGGCGGAGATCACCAGGCCGTCGTAGTTGGTGACCACGCGGGCCAGGTGGCCGTGGTCGTCGCGCAACGCCAGGCACAGCCCGCACAGGTGCGCCAGCCACGACTCGCGCAGCTCGGGGCTCAGGCGGTTGCGGCAGGGGCGGATGATGCCGAACATGGCGGGAAGAGTAAGCGATCATCATACTTTCGGGTGACAGAAAGGAGCGTTCCGCCGGTGTCGATGCCTAAGGTCGGCGCTGTGACGTCGAGTGCCGCCGGGACCCGCATGCACATCCACCCGCCGAAGATCGAGTACTTCGACCTCGACGCGAAGAGCAACACCGATCCCAAGGGCCACCTGCGCGGGGTCGAGGAGTACCGGCTGACCGGTCACGGCCTCTACATGTCGCGCCCGGTGCCCGGCCACCCCCACCTGTCCCACTTCGAGTCGTGGCTGCTGCCCGCGCACGGCCTGCGGGTCACCCGGCAGTCGTGGCACCCGGGCCACGAGCGCGACTACGACCTGTACGTCGACGTGGTCGAGATCAGCTCCAGCGGCTCGGTGTGGAAGACCGTCGACCTGTACCTGGACCTGGTCGTGCGCACCGGCCGCAGCGTGACCGTGCTGGACACCGACGAGCTGCTGACGGCGCTGGACCGCGGCTTCATCCAGGCCGACCGGGCGCAGTGGGCGCTGGAGACGACCTACCGCGCGGTGGCCGGCATCGCCGCGCACGGTCACGACGCGGTGCGCTGGCTCGCGTCCCAGGGAACGATCACCACCTGGCGTCGGCGGTAATACAGACCGTCACACTTGCAGGTCAACCGCCATCGGTGTCCGTCACCTGATAGAGACCGCATACCACACAGACCGTGATGTAACGAATCGAACCGGATAGTTACCCGGAGCACACTTCCGGCTACCCTCGGGTCGCGTGGGAGCGGTCATCACACCTCAGCTCGTCGACGTGGTCGACACCGTCAGCGCAGTTCGCAGCTACTCCAGCGGCATGTCGCGGCACCTGTCCACGTGTCGGGTCGAGCCGTGGGGACTGCGGCTGGAGTGCCCGACGCCGGAGGACCCGTTCTCCGATTCGGAGGTCACCTGGTTGATGCCCTCGATCGGGCTGCGGCTGACGCACCACCGACCCCGGTCCAGACACGCGCGCAGCGGCCCGAGCGTGCTCAGCGCGGTCCGCGTGCAGCGCGACGGCCGCGCTTGGCGCACCACCGACCTGCTGCTCGGCCTGGCCGTGCCCGGCGGCACGACCGCGCGGATCGTGCGCTGCGAGGAGTTCGCCGCCGCCGTGGCCGGCCGCGTCCTCGGGCCCGGCGACGCCGACCAGGCCCTGCGCATCGTGCACCGCACCCTGGAGGAGGTCAGCCTCCACCGGCACGACCTCGGCTCGTGGCTGACCCACCGGGGCATCTACGACACCTGGCCCTCCTTGTAGAAGGCGTCCACCCGCGCGGTCGCGGCGGCCATCCACGGCTCCTTCGACTCGCCGTAGGCGAACCCGTCCGCGTCACCGCGGTGCTTCTCCGCCAGTTCCAGCTTCACCGCCGCGTACTCGTCCCGCGCCGCCGCGTCGGCCCGCAGCCAGTCGCGAAACCGCAGCGCCCAGTTCCACGCCGGTCCGTCCTCGACCCGGACGTGCAGGTTGACCCGTCGTCCCGGATCCGCGCCCGCGTGCAGCCTCTTGTGCCAGTCCTCCGGCGCGTCGCCCTCGTACCGCACGCTGTCCTCGGCGTCGCCCAGGAACGGGAAACCCGCCTGCGCCAACGCCTCCTCCAGCTCCGCGGCCTCCGCCAACGACGTCACGCCGAGCTGGAAGTCCAGCACGTCCTTGGCCGCGAGACCGGGCACCGACGTGGAGCCGATGTGCTCGACGGTGCGCCCACCCGCGGCCAGCCGGATGCGTGCGGCGACCCGGGCCGCCTGGACTGGCCACGTCTCGTCGTACGGCACCACGATCGGGGCCCCGCCGGCGTAGCGGCGCAGCCTGATGTTCGACTCGTACCGCACCAGCCGGTCCGCCCACAGCGCGTCCACCTGCGCCAGCACCAGGTCGGGCGTGCCGGAGTTGTCCAGCCACACGTCCGCCACGGCCCGGCGGCGCTCGTCGTCGGCCTGCGCGGCGATGCGGCGGCGCGCGTCGTCCTCCGGCAGGCCCCGGTCGCGGAGCCGGACGAGGCGCTGGTCGAGGTCCGCGTGCACGATCACCACCAGGTGGTAGAGCGGCGCCATGTCCTTCTCCACCAGCAGCGGGACGTCGTGCACGACGATCGCGTCCGCGGGCGCGGCGGCGATCAGCTCGCCCGTGCGGGCGGCGATCCTCGGGTGCGTGATGCCGTTGAGCGTGGCCAGGGCCTGCTCGTCGCCGAACACCTTCGCCGCGAGCGCGGGCCGGTTCAGCGCCCCGTCCGCGCCCAGCACGTCCGCGCCGAACGCCTCCACGACCTCGCGCAGCCCGTCGGTGCCGGGTTCGAGCACCTCACGGGCCAGCAGGTCGGCGTCGATCACCACCGCGCCGTGCTCGGCGAGCCTGCCCGCCACCGTCGACTTGCCCGACCCGATGCCACCTGAGAGCCCCACGCGCAACATGGCGACCAGCCTGCCACGCGGCGGATCTTCAGGCGCCCTCAATAGGCGTCATCGACTGCTGGGCCAGCGCCGCCAGGAGGCCGGCGATCGCGTCGTCCGGCACGACACCGGCCTTGGCGCGGGCCACGTACGTGGTCTTGCCCAGCGATCCGATGACCAGCCGCTCGTCCTTCGTGCTGACGAACTGGCCCTTCCGCTTGCCCACGTCAACCTCGCGGACCGTCGCGCCGCCCTGGCGCTCCAGGTCCACGCTCTCGGTGACCCGGTTGACCGCCGTGGGCTCGTCGTTGTACGTGGCCAGGCCGATGACGACCGGCGCGGCGCCCAGCGGTTGGCGCTCCGGCACGCCGTAGTAGCAGTCGATCTTCCCGGTGCGGCCCAGCGACGGCTCCTTGATGCCGATGATGGTCTTCAGCTCGCCCGGCAGCTCGCGGCCGAGCTTCTGGTTGAACAGCTCGAGCGGGACGACCAGCTCGCAGTCGTCCGGGATCGGGCGGTCGACCATCTGCGGGATCCGGCTGAACGACGTGGGCGGCACGATCGTCGGGATCTGCGGCTGCGCGACGGGTTGCGTCTGCACGGCGGCGCAGCCCGCGCACGCGAGCACCACCATCGCCGCCAACACCGCCGTCCGCATGCTCATAGCATTCTCAATTTAGCGCACGGCAACGCCGAGCCACCCCCGAAAGAGTGAACGACGATCGCCCCCCGCCCGAGGTGGGCGAGGGGCGATCGTCGTCGTTCAGTCAGCCGGCGTGGCGCCGACCGGTGCTGCTCAGGCGCCGCCCGACAGCTTCTCGCGGAGCGCGGCCAGCTGCTCGTCGCTGGCCAGGGTGCCGCCGGCCTGAGCCGGGGCGCCCGTGCTGGACGAGGTCGCGGCGGCCGGAGCCTCACCACCGGAGGAGTAGTTCGTCTCCCCGGCGGCCTCTTCCTCGGCCGCGGCGGCCTTGGCCACCTGCTTCATGTGGGCCTCGTAGCGCGTGTGGGCCTCGGCGTACTGCCGCTCCCACTCCTCGCGCTGCTTGTCGAAGCCTTCCTGCCACTCCTGGGTCTCCGGGTCGAAGCCCTCGGGGTAGATGTAGTTCCCCTGGTCGTCGTACTCGGCGGCCATGCCGTACTGGGTCGGGTCGAACTCGGAGTCGACCGTGAAGCCCTCGTTGGCCTGCTTGAGCGACAGCGAGATGCGGCGGCGGTCCAGGTCGATGTCGATGACCTTGACCATGACGTCGTCGCCGACCTGCACGACCTGCTCCGGGATCTCGACGTGGCGCTCGGCCAGCTCGGAGATGTGGACCAGGCCCTCGATGCCCTCGTCCACCCGGACGAACGCGCCGAACGGGACGAGCTTGGTGACCTTGCCCGGCACGATCTGGCCGATCGCGTGGGTGCGGGCGAACTGGCGCCACGGGTCTTCCTGCGTCGCCTTGAGCGACAGCGACACGCGCTCGCGCTCCATGTCGACGTCCAGGACCTCGACCGTGACCTCCTGGCCGACCTCGACGACCTCGGACGGGTGGTCGATGTGCTTCCAGGACAGCTCCGAGACGTGCACCAGGCCGTCCACGCCACCCAGGTCCACGAAGGCACCGAAGTTGACGATGGAGGACACGACGCCCTTGCGGACCTGGCCCTTCTGCAGCTGGTTGAGGAACTCGCTGCGGACCTCGGACTGCGTCTGCTCCAGCCACGCGCGGCGGGACAGGACCACGTTGTTGCGGTTCTTGTCCAGCTCGATGATCTTGGCTTCGAGCTCGCGGCCGACGTACGGCTGCAGGTCGCGGACGCGACGCATCTCGACGAGGGAGGCGGGGAGGAAGCCGCGCAGGCCGATGTCCAGGATGAGGCCGCCCTTGACGACCTCGATGACCGTGCCCTTGACGGGCTCGTCCTTCTCCTTGAGCGCCTCGATGGTGCCCCAGGCGCGCTCGTACTGAGCGCGCTTCTTGGAGAGGATCAGCCGACCTTCCTTGTCCTCCTTCTGGAGGACAAGAGCCTCGACCTCGTCACCAACCTTGACGACCTCGTTGGGGTCGACGTCGTGCTTGATCGACAACTCGCGCGAGGGGATGACGCCCTCGGTCTTGTAGCCGATGTCGAGCAGGACCTCGTCCCGGTCGACCTTGACGATGGTGCCCTCGACGATATCGCCGTCGTTGAAGTACTTGATCGTCTTGTCGATAGCAGCGAGGAAGTCCTCCTCCGTCCCGATATCGTTGATGGCGACCTGCTTCGGCGCAGCGGCAACCGGGACAGTGGTGGTGTCGGTGGACATTAGGTAGGTGGCTCCGGTACGGATTGGGGTTGGTGGCCTGCGGGTTCAACGCTACGCGGAGGGCACGCCCCACCGCGAAGACCGACTCACCGAGTGATCACCGATCGAGGACAGCGCGAACCCACTACGCGGGCGATATCGTACGCGGCCGGAAGCCCGCCGGGCAAACCGGACCCTTGAATGGAGCAGTGTGCCCGACCAGCACGCGAGCGCGGAACACGCGCTCGGCACCACCGGCATCGCCAAGCGCGGCGTCGACGCCGCCGAGTCGCGGGCGGCCAACCGCATGTGGTGGGACGCCGACGCCGACGACTACCACGCCGAGCACGGCGACTTCCTGGGCGCGGCGGACTTCGTCTGGTGCCCCGAGGGCGTCCGCGAGGAGGACGTCGGCTACCTCGGCGACCTGCGCGGACGTCGCGTGCTGGAGGTCGGCTGCGGCTCCGCGCCGTGCGCCAGGTGGCTGGTGTCGAGGGGCGCGCACGCGGTGGCCTTCGACATCTCCGCCGGGATGCTGCGGCACGCGGTGGCGGCGAACGCGGCGACCGGCGTGCCCGTGCCGCTGGTGCAGGCCAGCGCCGACCAGCTGCCGTTCGCGTCGGGCAGCTTCGACGCGGCCTGCTCGGCGTTCGGCGCGGTGCCGTTCGTGGCGGACGTGGGCGAGGTGTTCGGCGAGGTGGCTCGGGTGCTGCGGTCGGGGGCACCGTGGGTCTTCTCGGTGACTCACCCGATCCGGTGGATTTTCCCGGACGACCCGGGGCCGGGCGGGCTGACCGTCACCCAGTCGTACTTCGACCGCACGCCGTACGTGGAGGTCGACGACACCGGCCGGGCGACGTACGTGGAGCACCACCGGACCACCGGGGACTACGTGCGGGCGCTCGTCGGCGCGGGGCTGGAGCTGGTGGACGTGGTGGAGCCGGAGTGGCCCGCCGGGCACACGCGGACGTGGGGGCAGTGGAGCCCGCTGCGCGGCCGGCTGTTCCCGGGCACCGCGATCTTCCGCACCCGAAAGCCGTAACCTGCCAGGCATGACCGTCGGTCAAGGGCTGATGGAGGCGCAGAGCGCGCGCTTCGCGAGCGTCGACCCGCTGCTCCCGCCCGCGGTCGCGCCGCCGGACGGCGACGTCATCACCGCGGCGCTGCCGGACGGGACCAGGGTCGCGGGCGTGCTGCAACGGCAGGTGCACGACCGGCGGTCGCCCGCGCGGCTCTGGTCGGCCACCGAGGTGTGGGAGCTGACGCCGCTGCTGGGCAACGCGGGCGCGGCGGGCATGGACGCGCTGCTGCGGGCCTGGCGCAAGCGGCTCGACCTGCTCGGCCCGGCCGAGCGCGACTCGGCGTGCGTGCTGACCTGGCCCAGCCGGGACGCCGAGGCGACCAGGGCCCTGCTGGACCACGGCCTGGTCCCGCTGACCGTGATCGCGGTGCGGCAGGCCCCCGCCCCGCCGGTGACGGGCGCGGCGACGATCCGCCGGGCGACGCCCGCCGACCTGGAGACGGTGCTGGCCCTGGCGCTGGCCGAGCTGCGCTACTCGTCCATGGTGGGCTCCACGGTGCACCGGCCGGACGCGGTGACGCTGAAGCGGCGGACGCTGGCCGAGCGGCTGGCCACGGGCGGCCCGGCGTGGCTGGCCGAGCGGGACGGCATCGCGGTGGCGCTCGCGGAGTGCGCGGTGGTGACGTCGGAGCCGGGCAACTGGACGGCGACCAGGCTGCCGCACGGCCGCTGGGGCTACGTGAACTGCGTCTCCGTGCTGCCGGGCGCCCGCGGCACCGGCGTCGGCCGCCAGTTGATGGCGCACGCGCACCGCGAGCTGCACCGGCTGGGCACGGTCGGCACCTACCTGTACTACAACCCGCCGAACCCGCTGTCCTCGGTGTTCTGGCCGCGGCAGGGTTATCGTCCACTGTGGACGATGTGGGAGGTCCGCCCCGCCGGCGCGCTGCGCTGAGCCACCGCGCGCCACGTCACACCGCTCCGGGTTGCGCGTCGTCCCCGGCCGGACCACTATTTGAACTGACCGGTCAGTTCAAGAGGGAGGTCCCCCGGTGCAGATCCACGCGCGGCGCGTCGGCGTCACCGGGCCGCACGGTCCGCTGCTCAAGCCCACGTCACTGCTGGTCGAGCCGGGCGAGCTGGTGCTGGTGGCGGGCGACCCCGGCACCGGGCACACCGCGCTCGGCCTGGTGCTGTCCGGGCGGATGCGCCCGAGCACCGGCGAGGTCTCCCCCTCGGCCGCCGAACTGCGCCGGCACGTCGTGCTCGTCGACTCACCCGACGTGAGCGAGCCCGAGGCGTCGCTCACGCTGGCCGGCGTGGTCGGCGAGGAGCTGGCCGTGAACGGCGCCCGCAGCGGGCGCAAGGCGGTGGCCGACTGGCTGGTCGAGCGCGGCGCGGACGAGCACCTGGACCACCGGTTCGACCAGGTGCCGGCCGCCACCCGGTGCGCGCTGATGCTGGAGCTGGCCGCGGGCAGGCCCGGCGCGACGACCCTCGTGCTGGACAGCCCCGACCGCTACCACGGCGACCCGCGGGGGTGGCTGGAGCTGGCGCGCGGGCACGTGACGCCCGAGCGGTCCGTCGTCGCCCTGTGCACCACCACCAGCGCCGCCGTGCTCGACGTGCCCGTCGCGCGGATCGGCGCCGACAACGTCGTGGAGAACGAGGAGTTCGAGTGACCTCCGTGCGGATGGCGTTCAACGAGCTGCGCCGGATCACCTCCGGCAAGCTGCCCAAGCTCGCGGTGCTGGCGTTGACGCTGGTGCCGCTGCTCTACGCGGCGCTGTACCTCTACGCCAACAAGGACCCGTACGCGCACCTCAACCAGGTGCCCGCCGCGCTGGTCGTGGAGGACAAGGGCGCGACCGCGAGCGACGGCACGCGCCTGGACGCGGGCCACGAGGTGGCCGAGGAGCTGGTGAACGGCGACAAGTTCGACTGGCGCCGGGTGGACGCGGCGCAGGCCGAGCGGGGCGTGCGCGACGGGACGTACACGTTCGCGCTGACCCTGCCGGAGGACTTCTCGCAGGCCCTGCTGTCGTCCGGCGACTTCACGCCGCGGCAGGGCGTGATCGTGCTGACCACCAACGACGCGAACAACTACCTCGGATCCACGATCGCCAACCAGGTCGTGGCCGAGGTGCGCAGGTCGGTGTCGGTGAAGGTCGGCGCCGAGGCCGCGGACAAGCTGCTGCTCGGCTTCTCCACGATCCGGCAGAAGACCGCCGAGGCCGCCGACGGGGCGACGAAGCTGGCCACCGGGCAGCAGGACGCCCTGACCGGCGCGCAGCAGCTGGCGGACGGGACCGTGCCGCTGGCGGACGGCGCGGCGCAGGTGTCGGCCGGCCTCACCCGGCTGCGCGACTCGACGGCCGACCTGCCGGTGAAGTCCCAGCAGCTGGCGGACGGGGCCAAGCAGGTCGCCGACGGCAACGAGACCGTCGCCCGGACCGCCGAGGACTACGCCGCCAAGGCGCAGGACCTGGTCAACCGGCTGGACGCGGTCAACGGCGACGTGGCCGCCAGGCTGCGCGCGCTCGGGTTCACCGAGGAGCAGGTGCAACGCGTGCTGGGTGCGTTGGGCGAGGCCCGCCGGCCCGTGGACGACGCCAACGGCAAGGTGCAGGGCACGGCCGGGCAGCTCCGCGCGCTCGCCAACGGTGCCAAGCAGGTCTCCGACGGCGCGGCGCAGTTGGCCGCGAGCACGCCGGCGCTGACCACTGCCATCACCCAGCTGAACGACGGCGCGGCGCAGGTGTCGTCCGGCGCGGCGCAGGTGCGCGATGGCGCGGGCCAGCTGCGCGACGGCGAGGCGCAGTTGGTCGACGGGGCGAACCAGCTGCGCGACGGCCTGGCGTCCGGCGTCTCGCAGATCCCCAACCCCGACGACCCGACGCGCGAGTCGACCGCGCGGACCATCGGCGACCCGGTGAACGTGCGCGGGGTGAGCCAGACCTCGGCGGGCAGTTACGGCGCGGGCCTGGCGCCGTTCTTCCTCGGGCTGGCCACCTGGATCGGCGCGTTCGTGCTGTTCCTGCTGCTCAAGCCGCTGTCGAGGCGCGGGCTGGCGGCCGGGCAGTCGCCGCTGCGGGTGGCGGTGGGCGGCTGGCTGCCGGGCGCGCTGCTCGGCGCGGCGCAGGTCGTGGTGATGTACGCGGTGGTCACGCTGGTGGTGGACATCCGCCCGTCGCACCCGCTGGGCGCGCTGGCGTTCCTGCTGCTGGTGTCGGCGACGTTCGTGGCCGTGCTGCACGCGTTGAACGCGCTGTTCGGCGCGGTCGGCAAGTTCATCGGCCTGGTGCTGCTGATCCTGCAGCTGGTCAGCGCGGGCGGCACGTTCCCGTGGCAGACCATCCCCGTGCCGCTGTACCCGCTGCACTACGGGCTGCCCATGGGTTACGCCGTGGACGGCCTGCGGCACCTCATGTACGGCGGGTCGCTGGGCGGCGTGGGCCGGGACGCGCTGATCCTCGTCGGCTACCTGGCGGCGGGCCTTGCCTTGTCGACGCTCGCCGCGTACAAGCAGCGGGTGTGGACTCCCAGCCGCCTCGAGCCGGAACTGGTGCTGTGACCGGCGCGCGCCCCGGCCGCACCGCCGCGACCAAGCAGAAGCTGTTCGACGCCGCGCTGCGGCTCGTCGGCGAACGGGGCGCGGCCGGTGTCACGGTGGACGAGATCGCCGCCGAGGCGGGCGTGGCCAAGGGCACGGTGTACTACAACTTCGCCAGCAAGGACGCGCTGGTGGACGCGCTGCTGCGGCACGGGGTCGACCTGCTGGCCGCGCGGCTCAAGGTCGCCGAGGAGGAGGCCGAGACGTCCGCGGCGATGGAGTCGCTGGTGGACGGGATGCTCGGGTTCTTCGCCGAGTACCCCGCGTTCGGGCAGCTGCTGGTGTCGGAGCTGTGGCGCACGCCCGGCCAGTGGCACGACACGTTGAGCCTGCTGCGCGACGACATCGTGTCGATCGTGCGCGGTCAGATGCAGCGGCTGTCCGACGCGGGCCGGCTGCCCGACGGCGTGCGGGTCGGCACGGCGTCGGCGGCGCTGTTCGGCACGCTGCTGGTGACCGCGCTGGACTGGCAGGTGTTCCAGCCCGAACGCAGCCTCGTCGACGTGCGCGAATCGGTGTTGTCGCTGGTCCGGGGCCTGCGGCCGGGCTGAGGGCTACCTCGGGTCGACCGACGGGGCCATGTGCAGCAGGTTCCGCACCACCGGGTGCAACGGCGGACCGGTGCTCAGGAACCGCACGAGCGCCGCGTCGTCCTCGTCCCCGACGTGCGGCGACTCCTCCAGCAACCGCAGCAGGTCGTCGTCCACCCACAGCCGGTCGACGACGTCCGGCCACAGGTCGCGGAGCACCACCCACTTGGCGAGGTGGGCCGGCGTCACGGGCGAGCCCGCGTCGAAGACGCCGCGTTCCACCGCGATCACGACGGCGAGCCGGACCTGGTTGCGCCAACGGCCCACGTCGCCCGGGTCGGCGTGCTTCGGGGCGAAGTCCTGCAACGCCGCCCACGCGGCCTGGGTGCGGCCGTCGCGGGTGGGGCGCCGGGTTTCGGCCGGCGGCTCGTCGGCGACCGTCGCGGACGCCTCACCCACGGCCGCCCGACCGGCGTCCCGGTTCGGGAGGAACACGACCGCGAACGCCAGCGCCGCGACCCCGATGAGGACCGCCGCCGCGACGGGCAGCGCGTCGCCGCCCTCGACCCAACCCCGGAACAGCTCGCCCAAGCCGCCCAGGAGGACCTCGCCATACACGATGAGCGAGTAGACGAGCATGCCGAGGAAGAGGAACCCGAAGAACCCGGCGATGCTCTTCTGATCCCCGAACAGGTACCTGATCCCCATGACCGCGATGATGATCGCCGCCAGGGGCGCGATGAAGTGCCGGATGTCCGGCGCGATGGCCTCACCGGAGACGACCAAGAGGATGTCGGGCGTCATGTCCGGCTCACCGCTCCCGTTTCCCACACCTCGTCGCTCGTCGCGTGCGGCAGCGCCACGACGTTGGGGATCAGCTTGCGCACGTGCCGGCGGCCCAGGCGGCGGGCGTGCGCGGACTCCACGGGGAGCCCGGTCTTGCGGACCGCGGCCTCCTCCATCGTCCTCAGGTCGCCGAGGAACACCAGCACGACGCCGGGAGCCCGCACGATCTTCTTGGCCTTCTCGCACAGGTCGAGCACGAAGTCGCCGCCGCAGCTGTCGATGTTGCGCACGACGACCACCAGCCGTCGCCCGTGCCGGCGGGCGCGCAGCCCTTGGCGGACGAGCTTGGCCAGGTGGTCGCGGACCTCCTCGAACGTGCCCTTCGTGGCTTCGTCCCGGACGCTCGCGGTGAACCGGGCGAGCGCGGTCGTGGCGGTCCACGCGCGGCTCACCAGGACCCAGAACACCAGGGCGAGCAGGATCGTGGCGACCACCGGGGAGCGGACCGCCTGGGACGCCAGTTCGCCGATCGGACCGCCCTTGCCCGCGAGGCTGAAGACGATGGCGCGCCCGCCGGGCCACGCGACGACCCCGCCCGCGATGGCCGCCGACACCACACCGGCGAGGACCTTGCGCCGCCGTCGCGTCTGCGGTGAGCTCATCGCGCCGGAGATCGGCTGGAACACCCTGCGCACCCAGGTCCGGCGCTGCCCGACGGCGCGCGCGACGCCGCGCGCCAGCAGCGCGTCCGCCGGCTGCGCGTCCCCTTCCCAGTCGGCCGCGTCGAGCGAGCAGACGACGTGGGACCGCGCGTGCAGCCGCTCCCGGAGCAGCTCGGCGATGTCCGGCCGACCTCCCGTGTCCCAGCCCGTCACCGCGACCGTGACCGGCGGGTCGTCGTCGGGCCACTCGGCCACCACTTCCCCGATCGCGGTGACGACCGCGTCGGCGGGAGACGGTCTGGCGCGGTCGGCCTTCGGCGGCGTCGGGCTGGAGGAGGTCCCTGGCTTCATGCGCGCCTCCCCGTGCACTGTCCGGCACGCTGAGTATCGCATCGAACCCGCACCGTGAACCCGCATCGGGCGGTGTGTCGGCAGGTGGGCTAGTGCCGTGCGGCCCAGGTGTCGATCTCGCCGACCTGGTGCACCGACGGCGCCTTGCCGTCCAGGGCCCGGTGGACGGCTTCGAGCACGCCGACCGACGCCTCCTCGTGGCTGAGCCAGCGGGTGCTGCCGCCGTGCCGCACGAAACCCAGCACGACCTGCTGCGTCGGGTGGCCGTCGAGAGCCGGGTCGGGCACGCCCCGGACCGCCTGGATCGCGCCGCTGTCGTGCACCTCGACCACCGGCGCGTGCGGCGCGAGCAGGGGTGCGACGGCCCGCAGCACGGGGTCCCGGTAGCTCGCGTGCACCCACGCGACCAGCAGGTCGGCGGGCTGCTCCATCACCTCGCGCACGCGGTCGGCCAGCTCGGCCGGTCTCGACCAGTCCGCGGCCACGGCGACCCGCGCCCCCTCCGCGCCGCTCACGTGGGGCACGTGGGCGCCACCGCGCAGGGCCGCCTTCGCCGCGCCGCCCAGCACGCCCTCGGGCCGCCGGCTGGGCAGCACGACCTGCCACCCCTGCGCCAGCAGCTCGTCCGCGCACCCCTTCAGCATCCCGGTGCCACCCAGGACCAACGCCGTCCGCTCGCTCATCGCACCGACTCCTCGCCGCGCTCCGCCGCTCGTCGCAACGGGCCGGACCGCCATTGGTCGACCTCACGCTGCCCGCGCAGCCGCACCACCGCGAGCCGGTCGGCGTGCTCGCCCCGGAGCACCTCCCCGACTCGCTCGCCGGTGCGGGCATGCGACTTCCACGCCCACCGCAACAGGTGCTCGGGATCGGTGAACACCGTCCGCAGGGGCGGTTCGACGTTGCCGTTCCACAGCTCCTCGCGGCGCAGCCGGCGCACCGCCGTCCGCACCGTCACCCGCCGCATCACCACGTGCCGGGGGTGGTCCAGCCAGACCAGCGTGTCGGCGTGCTCCAGCAGCACCGGCCGCGCCAGGCGGTACTGCCACTCGGTCGCCCACGCGTCGCCCTTGACGAACCGGCGGACGTCGGCCTCGAACTCGGGTCGGGGCGTCCACTGTGGACCGTGGAACAACGAGTCCATCTCCACATAGGACAGGCCGAGGGTGCGTGCGACGAGACTGGCCAGGGTCGATTTCCCGGAGCCGGACGTGCCGGCCACGAGCACCCGACGCGGCGGGTGCGGCAACTCGTCGGCTGGTCCCAGGAGCGGCACCGAGCCAGGCTACCGCCATCCGACGTCGAGCAACTCCGCCACGCGCACGGGTCCTCCGGTCTCGAAGCTCCGATTCGCCGCGAACCCGGTGACCAGGGACAACGCGCCGTCGCGGTGCGTGGCCCGGCGGCCGAGCGGGTCCGGTTGGCCGGGCGGGCCGTACAGCACCCGGGTCATCCGCGCGTCCGCGCCGCCGTGCCCGGCGCCACCGGCCTCCAGCGGGACCTCCTCGGCCCGCCCGAACAGCGGCTGCACGGTCAGCCGCACGTGCCCCTCCTCGGGGTTGGCCTCCTTGCCGTGCACCGCCGGCTGCTGCCCGCTGACCCAGCTGTTCTCCACGACCTCCAGCTCCAGCCGGCCGCAGCTGCCGTTGACCATCAGCCGGTAGCCCTCCCACGGCGAGTAGGCCGTGAGGTGGTAGGTCAGGTTCGCGCCGTTGGCGTAGCGCACCAGCACCGACATGTCGTCCTCAATGGACACCCCGGGCGCGAACGGGTTCCGGTCGCGGTGGTAGCCGTCCTCGTGCTCGGCGTCGAGGTAGAGCCGGCGCAGCCACGCGTCCCGCTCGACGTGCAGCGCGAAGGGGTCGTCCCGGGCCTCCGGCGAGCCGTGCACGCGGTCGTAGGGCCGGTGGTGGCCGTGACGCTTGCCGTTCTCGTCGCCGTAGAAGAACAGCCGCCCGTGCGCGTACACGACCTCGGGCACCGAGTCGACCCACCAGTTGAGCAGGTCGAAGTGGTGGGTGGCCTTGTGCACCATCAGACCGCCGGAGTCGGCCTTGTCGCGGTGCCAGCGGCGGAAGTAGTCGGCGCCGTGGCGCACGTCGAGCAGCCACTCGAAGTGCGCTGAACCGATCTCGCCGACCGCGCCGCCGGTCAGCAGCTCGCGGACCTTCTCGTGCACCGGGTTGTACCGGTAGTTGAACGTGACGGTGACCCGGCCGTCGGTCCGCTCGACCGCGTCGAAGACCTTGCCGACGCCCGCCGGGTCGACCGTCATCGGCTTCTCGGTGACGACGTCGCAGCCCGCGTCCAGCGCTTCCACGATGTAGGTGTCGTGGTGGCGGTCGACCGTGCAGACCACGACGACGTCGACCCTCTCGATCTCGATCATCCGGAGGAAGTCCGCGGCGGCGTAGGTCGGGACGGGCCGGTCGAGGCGTTCGTTGTGCGCGGCCATGCGGCTGGGGTTGACGTCGCAGAACGCGACCAGCTCCCCCTGCTCCGGGTGCCCGACGATCGCGTCGACGTGCAGTTCGGCGCGGGCGCCGGTGCCGACGACCGCGTAACGCCTGCGTGCCATGCGTGCCTCCTGGTAAGCGCTTTCCATCACGCTAACCCGCCCCGACGGCACGTCGTCAAGGCCGGGTCCCACCGGGTGGGCGGCGACTCCGGTCGGCGTGCGGCCGGCCGAAGGCCTCCTAGCAGGCCGGGAAGAGGCGGCGGGTGGTGTTGGGCGCGGTGTAGGCGGTGGGGTCGGTGAAGCGGCAGCCGTAGCCGGGCGCGGCGACGACGGCCGGGTCGCCCACCACGTCGCCCGCGGGGCGGCGACCGGTGTCGGCCCAGGTCAGCAGGTCGTCCCAGGCCGCGCCGACCTCGTTCGGGCTGAACTCGCAGTGGCCGATCGCGCGGATCGCCCGCTGCACGAGCAGGTGGCCGCGGCCGTTGCGCTCGACGTCCCGCTCGTAGAGCTGCTCCATCGAGAACGGCACGAACAGGTCGCCGAGGCCGTGCAGCGACAGCACCGGCGCGGTCGGGCGGCCGACGACGCGCGGCACCTCGGTCAGCTTCGGCGTGACGCGGGCCTTCAGGTTCGCCGGCAGCACGCGCTGCACCTCGCGGTTGACGTCGACCGGCGCGTTCGGCTCGTACCGGGTCAGGGCGTTGGTGGCGATCTGGCCGGGGTTCGCGGCGAGGCCATCGCCGGACGGCGTGGCGGCGAGGCCGAACACGAAGTCCTTCCAGTACGCGACCGCGGGCGCCGCGCCGGGACGCGGGCCGCCGCTGCGGTTGGCGACGACCGACGCGAACTGCGCGCCGCGCTCGTTCGGCGTGCCCGTCAGCCCGAGTTCGGCCTGGATGCGCGGCACGACGGCGGTCAGGTAGTCGGCCGGCGCGGGCCACGCGCGGATGCCGCTGATGGCCTGCGCGGTGAGGTTGAAGTCGAGGAAGAAGTCGAACAGCTCCTGGTCGCCGAGCACGCCGCACATCGGCAGCGCGGCCTTGTAGAAGCCGGGGAACTGCTCCAGGGAGCGCCCGATGACGTGGCCGCCCATGGAGACACCCGCGATGAACGTGTCGCGGGGCTTGCCGACGAGCTTCCCGAAGTGCTTGGCCAGGCCGTGCGTGCCCAGGACGCCGGCCTTCACGTCGTAGTTGTTGGCGTAGTAGCTGGAGGCGGCCCAGGCGAAGCCCTGGTCGAGCAGCTTCTGGCGCAGGCCGTACGCGGGCGGGTCGACCGTGAGCACGGTGCTCGGGCCGCGGTAGCCGTGCGCCCACATGACCAGGCGGCCGTTCCAGCGCGGCGGCACCTCGATCGTGTAGGCCGCGTGCTCGTGCACGCCCTGGAGCACGCGTGACGGCTCGCCGCCGACCTGCGCGGGCGGCAACGGCGGGTTGTCGATGGTGTAGCCGGGCAGTGGTTGCCCACCGGGCGGCGTCGACGCCGCGGCCGGTGGCGCCAGCAGGACCAGGACGAGCGCCAACCCGAAGATCCGTCGCATGGGCCCCATTCTGCTCACCACCGCAGGTCGGCCACCAGGTCTTCGTGGGTCAACCGGTAGTTCAACGGATAGGAGACGCGGATGACGTCGTCCTCGTCGCGGGTCAGCCGCGCGCCGGGGAAGACGCGCGCGACCAGGCGCAGCATGGGCTCGTTCTCCCCCAGCACGTCGCCGTGCAGCTCGGCGTAGCGCAGGTCGACGGCCAGCCGGCCCAGGGCGGCCATGAGCTCGGTGCCGACGCCCTTGCGCTGCCACGGGTCCACCACGGCGAGCGCGATCTCGGCGGTGTCCTCGCCGGTGGCGATCAGGCGGGCGATGCCGACGGGCGTGCGGCGGCACTCCGCGACGACGGCGACCTTGCGGTGGCCGTCGAGGTCGGTCAGCCGGCGCCGCATGGACGCGGTGAGGCGGGGCACCGGCGCGTGGAAGCGCAGGTAGCGGCTCCGCGCCGACAGGCCGTGGAAGACCGCGTCGACGGCGTGGCCCGCCTCGGCGGCGTGCAGTTCGCGGACCTTCATGGCGAGCGCCCCTTGAGTTCGGATTCCGAACCCTAGCGGGATTCGTTTTCCGAACGCAAGGGGTATCGTCGGACGGCATGGCCCCTGTGAAGGTCTCCGACGAGCTGTGCACCGTGTCGCTGCCGGCCGCCCTGCTGGGCGAGCGCTGGACGTTGCTGCTGCTGCGGCAGGCGTTCCTGGGCACGCGGCGGTTCGAGGACTTCCAGACCGAGATGGACATCTCGCGCAGCGTGCTGACCGAGCGCCTCGGCACGCTGGTCGAGGAGGGCATCCTCCGCCGTGAGGCGTACAAGGACGTGCGGACCCGGTACGAGTACCGGCTGACCGAGAAGGGCCTCGACCTCTACCCGGTGCTGATGGCGCTGCGGAAGTGGGGCGACCGCTGGATGGCGTCGCCCGAGGGCCCCTCGTTCGACCTGCACCACCGCACGTGCGGTGGCGACGTCGGCGTGCACGTGTCGTGCGAGGGGTGCGGCGCCGAGCTGACCGCGCGCGACGTCCGCGTCACGCCGCTGCGCGACTCACGTGCGTGAGGCGAGCACCTGCTCGACCGCCGAGACCACGAAGAGCAGTCCGAGCAGCACGGCGAACATGACGAAGTAGACCGTGTGCTCCTGCAGCTCGACGCGGTCGGCCGCCCAGACGTCCATCGCGGTGAACGCGGTGAACACCCCCAGCCAGCCGATCACCGCCGCCGCGAGCCACCGGGTGCTGCGCCGGAGCACCGCGGCCACCGCGACCAGCCCCAACGCCAGCTCCACGAGCTTCACGAGCCAGATCAGCGGCAGCACCCAGTCGGCGCCGAGGCCGAGCGTGGCGTCCAGGTACCGGCCGAACTGCTGCTGCCGGTCCTTCCACCCCAACGGCAGCTCGGCCGCGTTCAGCACGCCGAAGAGCGCGAGGAACACGCCGATCGGGAGGAACAGCCTCGACCACCGGGCACCGCCACCCCACACCGGACCGCCGGACATCGCCCACCCCCTCCGCCACCAGGAATGATGACCCCTGTCGGCGGCGAGCGAAGTACGGCTGTCCGTACCGCGCGGCCGGAGCGGCTCAGTGCGCGGCGGCGTCCCAGGAACGGCCGACGCCCACCGAGACCTCCATCGCCACCGACAGCCGGTACGCCCCGCCCATCTCCGCGCGGACCAGCGCCTCCACCTGCTCGCGCTCGCCCTCGGCGATCTCCAGCACCAGTTCGTCGTGCACCTGGAGCAGCATCCGCGACCGCAGGCCCGACTCCTCCAGCGCGCGGAACACGCCGAGCATCGCGACCTTGATGATGTCCGCCGCGCTGCCCTGGATCGGCGCGTTCAACGCCATCCGCTCGGCCATCTCGCGGCGCTGCCGGTTGTCGCTGGTCAGGTCGGGCAGGTAGCGCCGGCGGCCGAGGATCGTCTCGGTGTAGCCCTTCTTCCGCGCCTCCTCGACCACCGCGTGCAGGTAGTCGCGCACCCCGCCGAACCGGGCGAAGTACGCCTCCTTCTGCTCCCGCGCCTCGGCCGCCGAGATCCGCAGCTGCTGCGCCAGCCCGTACTCCGAGAGCCCGTACGCCAACCCGTACGACATGGCCTTCACCCGGCGGCGCTGCTCGGCGCCGACCTCCGAGGTCGGCACCGAGAACGCGCGCGACGCGACGAACGTGTGCAGGTCCTCGCCGCTGCGGAACGCCTCGATCAGGCCCTCGTCCTCGGACAGGTGGGCCATGATCCGCATCTCGATCTGGCTGTAGTCGGCGGTCATCAGCTCGGCGTAGCCCGGCCCGACCACGAACGCCTCGCGGATGCGCCTGCCCTCGTCCGTGCGGATCGGGATGTTCTGCAGGTTCGGGTCGGTGGACGACAGCCGGCCGGTCGCCGCGATCGTCTGGTGGAACGTGGTGTGGATGCGGCCGTCGTCGGCCACCGACTTGAGCAGCCCGTCGACGGTCGACTTCAGCCTGGTCACGTCCCGGTGCGCGAGCAGGTGCTGCAGGAACGGGTGCTGGGTGGACTCGAACAGGTTCTGCAACGCGTCCGCGTCGGTGGTGTACCCGGTCTTGGTCTTCTTCGTCTTCGGCATGTTCAGCTCGTCGAACAGCACCGTCTGCAGCTGCTTGGGCGAGCCGAGGTTGATCTCCTTGCCGATCACCGAGTACGCGTCCTGCGCGGCCTGCTTCACGCCCGCCGCGAAGTGCGCCTCCAACGCCGCCAGGTGCTCGGTGTCGATCGCGATGCCGACCGCCTCGACGTCGTCGAGCACCATCATCAGCGGCAGCTCCAGGTTCGCCAGCAGCGACTCCTGGCCGGTGGCGACCAGCTCCGCGTCCAGCGCGTCGGCCAGCTCCGCCACCGCGAACGCCCGCACGATCGCCGCCTGCGCGGTCTTCTGCCGCTCCTCCGCCTCGTCGGCCAGCAGCGACAGCTGCCCGTCGTCGGGCTCCTCGGCCCGCAGCTCGCGCTTGAGGTAGCGCAGCGCCAGGTCGTCCAGCGCGAACGACCGCTGGCCGGGCCGCACCAGGTAGGCGGCCAGCGCCGTGTCGCTGCCGACCCCGCGCAGCTTCCAGCCGCGCGCCCGCAGCGCCCGCAGCGGCAGCTTCAGGTCGTGCGCCGCCTTGACCACGGACTCGTCGGCCAGCCACGCGGCCAGCGCGTTCTCGTCGGCCTCGGTCAGCGACGCGACCTCGACGTACCCGCCCTCGCCGCCGACCGCGGCCAGCGCCACGCCCTCCAGGTCGCCGCCCGAGGAGCGGAACGCGATGCCGACCCGGCCCGAGCGCGCGTGCGCGTCGAGCCACGCGGCCACCCCGCCGACCTCGACCGCGCCGCCGCTGACCGTGAAGCCCTCCTCGGCCTCCGGCTCGGCGGTGGACAGGGTCGAGAACAGCCGGTCCCGCAGCACCCGGAACTCCAGCTCGTCGAACAGCCGGTGCACGGCGTCGCGGTCCCACGGCCGGGCCTGGAGCTCCGCCGGGCCCAGGGGCAGCTCGACGTCGCGCACCAGCTCGGTGAGCTGCCGGTTCAGCATGATGTTGGCCAGGTTCGCCCGCAGCGCGTCGCCGACCTTGCCCGGCACCTCGTCGATGTGGTCGATCAGCCCGTTCAGCGAACCGAACTGGGTGAGCAGCTTGACGATGGTCTTGGGGCCGACGCCGGGCGTGTTCGGCAGGTTGTCCGACGAGTCGCCCCGCACGGCCGCGTAGTCGGCGTACAGCGCGGGCGGCACGCCCTGCTTCTCCAGCACCAGCTCGGGGGTGTACCGGGCCATCTCGGACACGCCCTTGACCGGGTACAGCACCGTGACCTTGTCCGTGACCAGCTGCAACGCGTCGCGGTCGCCGGTGCAGATCAGCACCTCGAAGCCCAGCGCCGTGGCCTGCGTGGTGAGCGTGGCGATCAGGTCGTCGGCCTCGAAGTTCGCCTTGGACAGCACGGGGACGTTCAGCGTGCCCAGGACGTCCTCGATGAGGCTGACCTGGCCGCGGAACTCGTCCGGTGTCTCGCTGCGACCGGCCTTGTACTCCGCGTAGGCCTCGGTGCGGAAGGTCTTGCGCGAGACGTCGAACGCCACCGCGATGTGCGTCGGCTTCTCGTCGCGCAGCAGGTTGATGAGCATCGAGGTGAAGCCGTAGACCGCGTTGGTGGTCTGGCCCGTGCCCGTCTGGAAGTTCTCCTTGGGCAGCGCGAAGAAAGCGCGGTAGGCCATGGAGTGACCGTCGACCAGCAGCAGGCGGGAGGCTTCTGAAGTGCTCACGGCCCGAGTCTAGGGTGAGGGTCCGACAACACCGCACCGACTGGGCAGCACCCACTGGAGCACACGTGACGCCAGCACCCGAGGACATCCCCGGCGCCGACCAGGCCGCCGCCCACGAGCAGCTCACCTCGAAGCTGGGCATCGAGATCACCCGATGGGATGCCGACAGGCTGGTCGGGACGATGCCGGTGAAGGGCAACCGCCAGCCGTACGGGTTGCTGCACGGCGGCGCGAACGCGGTGCTGGCGGAGACGCTCGGCTCGGTCGCGGCGGCCATGCACGCGGCGCCGGACCGGCTGGCCGTGGGGCTGGAGCTGTCGTGCACGCACCACCGGGCCGTGGCCGAGGGCGTCGTCACGGGGGTGTGCACGCCGATCCACCGCGGTCGCAGCACCGCCACCTACGAGATCGTGATCACCGACGAGCAGGACCGGCGCGCCTGCACGGCCCGGCTGACGTGCTTCCTCAAAGATGCCCCGAAGGTGTGAAGGTGCGGTTCGGCCACCCGAGGTGTGCAATTCAAGGTGACCCGGTCGGTCGTGACCCGGTGAGTCGGAGGTGGGCGTGCGGCGCGTGGTGGTGGTGATGGCCGTGGTGCTGGCGGCGGCCGGGTGCGGTGACACCCCGGTCGTGGCCGGGCCCGAGACCACGGCGACGTCGGCGGCGACGTACCCGGTGCCCGTGCAGACGGTGCGCCCGGACGAGAAGCCGCTCAAGATACCGACCACCGCGGACGGCGACACGGCGTTCACGCTGGTCGGCCTGACCACGGAGATGCCGACGCTGATCGGCAGCCACGCCGAGTTCCACGCCAAGGGCCAGTTCGTGCGGATCCGGATGAGCGTGGTCAACAACGGCCGCAGCAGTGTGTCGTTCGACGCGCGCCGGCACGTGCTGATCGACGACCGAGAGGCCGAGCACCCGGTCGACACGCAGGCCATGGCCATCAAGCGGCAGCCGGAGACGATCGACCTGGGCGCGAACGTGCGCCTGGAGTACGACGTCTACTACGACCTGCCCAAGGACGCGAAACCGCTGGCCCTGCGCGTGTACGGCGGGCCGACGCTGACCGACCTGAAGGACGAGTCGAGCACCGAGATCCCGCTGGCCCAGCCCTGAGGGCCGGGCCGGCGGGTCCGCGGCTCAGTGCCCGCCGAGGTACGCCGCGCGCACCTGGGGGTCGTCCAACAACGCCGGTCCGGGGGCGCTCTTCACGACCCGGCCGGTCTCCAGCACGTACGCGCGGTCGGAGAGCTTCAGCGCCTGCTGCGCGTTCTGCTCCACCAGCAGCACGGTCGTGCCGCGCTTGTTGATCTCCTTGATGATCTCGAAGATCTGCGCGATGAGCATGGGCGCGAGGCCCATCGACGGCTCGTCCAGCAGGAGCACCTTCGGCTTGGTCATCAACGCCCGGCCGATGGCGATCATCTGCTGCTCGCCGCCGGACATGGTGCCGCCGAACTGGTTCTTGCGCTCCGCCAGCCGCGGGAACAGCTCGTAGACCTCGGCCAGGTCGGCGTCGAGCGCGTCCTTGCGGGTGTACGCGCCCATCAGCAGGTTCTCCTGCACCGTCATGCCGGGGAACACGCCGCGGCCTTCCGGTGACTGGCCGATGCCCGCGATGACCCGCTTGTGGCCGGGCATCTTGGAGATGTCCACGCCGTTGAACAGCACCTGGCCGCTGGTCAGCGGGCGCAACCCGGAGATGGTCTTCAGCGTGGTCGTCTTGCCCGCGCCGTTGGCGCCGATGAGCGAGACGATCTCACCGTCCTCGACCTGCAGGCTGATGCCCTTGATCGCGGCGATCTTGCCGTAGTGGACGTGGATGTCCTTGAGCTCAAGAAGCATCTTCGGACACCCCCAGGTACGCCTCGATGACCTTCGGGTTGCTCTGCACCTCTTGCGGGAGCCCTTCTGCGATCAGCTGGCCGAAGTCCAGCACCGCCACGCGGTCGCTGACGCCCATGACCAGGCTCATGTCGTGCTCGATCAGCAGCACGGTCCGGCCGCTGTCGCGGATCTTGCGGATCAGCGCCTGCAGCGATTCCTTCTCGGCCGGGTTCATGCCGGCCGCCGGCTCGTCCAGCAGCAGCAGCTTCGGGTCCGTGGCCAGCGCGCGGGCGATCTCCAGCCGCCGCTGGTCGCCGTAGGGCAGGTTCTTCGCGGTCTCGGTCATCCGGCCGGGGATGCCGACGAAGTCGAGCAACTCCCGCGCCAGCTCGCGACCGCGCTTCTCCTCCTTGCGGTGCCAGGGCAGGCCGAGCGTGGCGCCGACCGCACCGGTCTTGTGGTGCGCGTCCGCGCCGACCATCACGTTCTCCAGCGCCGACATGTTGTGGAACAGCCGGATGTTCTGGAACGTGCGGGCGATGCCCAGCTTGGTGATCTTGAACCGCTTGGTGCCGTCGATCCGGGCGCCGTTGAACAACACCTGGCCCTCGGTGGGCTGGTAGACGCCGGTGACCACGTTGAACACGGTGGTCTTGCCCGCGCCGTTGGGCCCGATCAGGGCGAAGATCTCGCCCTGGCCGACGCTGATCTTCGCTTCGCGGAGCGCGACCACGCCGCCGAAGCGCATGGTCACGTTGTCCAGCTGAAGGACGGGAGTGCTCACTTGGCCGCCTCCGTCGTCGAGACATCGGTGTCCGGACCCGCGACCTCGGCACCCATGGTGCCCATGCCGCCGGTGCCCTCGTGCAGTTCGGCCTTCCGCCTGCGGGAGGGCAGCAGGCCCTCCGGCCGCAACGCCATCATCAGCACCAGCACACCGCCGAACAGCAGGATGCGGTACTCGGCCGGGTCCTTGCCCAGCGCTTCCTTCAGCCAGTCGACCTCGCGGAACCGCTCGGGCAGCCAGGCGATCACGAACGCGCCGAGCATGACACCGGGCAGGTTGCCCGCGCCGCCGAGCACGACCGCGGCGAGGATGGTCGCGGACAGGATGAACGGGAAGGTGCCCGGCTCGATGAACACGGCCTTGCCCGCGTAGATGCCGCCGGCCAGGCCGCCGATCATGGCGCCGATGGCGAAGGCGAGCAGCTTGAACTTGAACGTCGGCACGCCCATCAGCTCGGCCGCGTCCTCGTCCTCCCGGATCGCCGCCCACGCGCGCCCGACGCGGCTCTTCTGCAGCCGCACCGAGAAGATGATCACCAGCACGATCGCGGCGACCATCAGGTAGTAGTACGGCGCGGGCAGCACGCCGAAGTCCAGGCCGATCGCCGGCACGTCCGTCGGGTGCGGGATGTTGGGGATGCCGCGCGCGCCGCCGATCTCGTCGGTGTTGTTCGCGGTGATGCGGATGATCTCGCCGAAGCCGAGCGTCACGATCGCCAGGTAGTCGCCGCGCAACCGCAGCGTCGGCGCGCCGAGGATGACGCCCGAGACCGCCGCCAGGAAGATGCCGAACACCACCGTCGGCCAGTACGACCAGCCGTGCTCGGTGGCGAAGTAGGCCAGCGTGTAGCCGCCGATGGCGAAGAACGCGACGAAACCGAGGTCGAGCAGGCCCGCTTGGCCGACGACCACGTTCAGGCCGATCGCCAGCAGGATGTAGGTGCCGATCGGGTAGATCAGCACCGTGGTCCAGTCCGCGCCCGGCGACATGAACGTGCCGATCCAGGGCGCGGGCAGGATCAGCGCGAACACGATCGCGCCGAGGTAGACGACGAACCGCTGCCAGGTCTTGGCGCGTTCCCACCAGTCGCGTGCGCCGTCGAACAGGGCGCCGACGCGCCTCAACGGATTCGCGTTGCCAGTCACTCCGTTGCCTTTCATGCGCGGGCCTTCTGCAGGGATTCGCCGAGGATGCCGGTCGGGCGGAACATCAGCACGACCACCAGCACGGTGAACGCGATCACGTCCTTCCACTCCGAACCCAGGAAGATCGCGCCCCAGTTCTCGATGAGGCCGAGCACGATACCGCCGAGCAGCGCGCCGCGGAGGTTGCCGATACCGCCGAGCACGGCCGCGGTGAACGCCTTGATGCCGAGCACGAAACCGACGTTGAAGACGGTGTTCTCGAACTCCATCAGGTAGAGCGCGCCCGCGACGCCGGCCATCGCGCCACCGAGCAGGAACGTCACCCGCACGATGTTGTCGATGCTGACGCCCATGAGCACGGCGGCTTCAGGGTCCTGCGCCGTGGCGCGGATGCCGCGACCGATCTTGGTCCGGTTCACCAGGCGGTCGAGCGCGATCATCATGATGACCGCGGCGACCACGACGATGATCTGGTCGATGCGGATGGCCGCGTTGCCCACGGTGAACACCGTGTCGCGGTCGACGATGCGCGCCGAGGACTGCTGGTTGCGCCCGGCGTTGCCGGTCAACCAGGGGATGATGACCAGCGCGAACAGTTCCTGGAGGAACAGCGACGCACCGATCGCGGAGATCAGCGCGGTGAGCCTGGTCGCACCCTTTCTGCGCAGCGGCCGGTAGGCCACCAGCTCCAGCAGCATCGCGGCGCCGCCGGAGATCGCCGCGGACGCCACGATGATCAACAGCATCACGCCGAACAGGGCGATCCCGGTCAGGGGCGACGCGGGCGCGATCGCCGTGATCACCACGAGCGACGTGAAGGTGCCGATCATGAAGATCTCGGAGTGCGCGAAGTTGATCAGACGCAGCACGCCGTAGACCATCGTGTAGCCGAGGGCGACGAGTGCGTAGATGGAGCCGAACACCAGGCCGCCCACCGTACTGGGCAGGAACTGGTTGAGGAAATCATCAAGCATGACAGGTTTGCCTCACGGGACGGGCGGGGAGGAAAGAAACTTCGCCATAGTGACGGGGAGCGGGAACTGTCGTTCGCACGACGCTCCCGCTCCCCAGCGCGCTAGCTCACTTGCCTGATCCGTCGCCGGATCACCCTTCCAGCTTCGCTTCCTCCGCCGCACCCAGCAGCTTCACCTTGCCGTCGACGACCTGGTAGATGAAGATCGCGTTGTTCTCGGGCTCGCCGTTCGCCTTGAACTTGATCGGCTTGGAGACGCCCTCGAAGCTGACCGTCTTCAGGAACTCGTTGATCTTCTCGCCGGTGGTGTTGCCCGCCTCGACGGCCTTGATGAACGACGTCGCGGCGTCGTAGCCCTCGGTCGCGTAGATCGCGGGGTCGACGTTGGCGCTCTTCTTGTAGTTGTCGAAGAACGTCTTCAGCGCGCCGGTCACGTCGGGCGTCGGGATGTTGCACGGGCAGGCGAGGACGGCGCCCTCGGCGGCCTCGGTGCCCGCACCGGTCACGAGCTGCTGGTCGAGCGAGCCGTCACCGGAGGCGAAGGTGGCCTTGACGCCGCCGTCGCGCAGCTGCTTGAGCAGCCGGCCGGCCTGCGCGTAGTACCCGCCGAAGACGATCACGTCGGGGTTCGCCGCGGCGACCTTCGTGACGGTGGACGAGTAGTCGGACGCGTCCTTGGAGAACTTGTCGCGCTCGACCGTCACGCTCGACTTCTCGAACGACTGGGCGACGGCGTCGGCCAGGCCGACGCTGTACTCCTGGTCGTCGGACAGGACGAACGCCTTCTTCGGGCTCTTGGCCTTCACCAGGAAGTCCGCGATACCGGGGCCCTGGTCGGCGTCGTTCGCGACGACGCGGTGCCAGTAGGTCCAGCCGTTCTGGGCCAGACCGGGGTTCGTGGCCGACGGCGAGACGCTGGGGATCTTGCCCTCCTCCAGCTGGCCGCCGATGGCCTTGGACTCGCCGGAGAAGGCCGGGCCGATGAGGGCCACGATCTTGTCCTGCGTGATGGCCTTCGTGATCAACGAGGTGGCCTGGTCAGCCTTGCCCTGGCTGTCGTACTGCACCAGCTCGATCTTGACCTTGGGGTTCTTGGCGTTGTACTCCTCGACCGCCATCACCGCACCGTTCCGGGGCGGGATCACGATCGCCGCGTTCTCACCGGTGAGGTCACCCATGAACCCGATCTTGACCGAGGTGACGTCGCCACCCGCGTCGCCACTGCCGCCGCCTCCGGCACAAGCCGCGAGCGCCAGCGACGAAGCCGCCGCCAGCGCCAGAACTCGGCCGAGTCGTGCTCCTGACACCGGAATACCTCCCATGACACCAACCATCCCGCCGGTAGGCGGAGCCCTCACACGAGGGCTTGGGTTAGGGAGGGAACGTAGCTTCAGTTGAGTTCGCTGAACAGGTGGTCTTACTGCTCTGTGTCCACATCGTGACGGTAGTCACCGGAAAATGCCCCGGCGTTAACCACCTTAAATCCAGCTCAAATCGCCGCAGGTCACAAGGTCAATGCGCGCAGTAACCAAGAATGACCCCACGGGCTGTCCGATACTCGAACGTGTATCACTCGCGGGGATAGTCACCCGAAGTTTTCGATGACGGCTTCGGCCACGGCCTTCATCGTGGTACGCCGATCCATCGCGGTGCGCTGCACCCAGCGGAATGCCTCGGGCTCCGACAGACCCTGCTTGGTCATCAGCAATCCCTTGGCGCGTTCGACGACCTTGCGCGTCTCCAGGCGCTCGGTGAGGCCCGCGACCTCGTTCTCCAGCGCCTGCAGCTCCGCGAAGCGGCTCATCGCCAACTCGATCGCGGGCACCAGGTCGCGCTTGGCGAACGGCTTGACCAGGTAGGCCATCGCGCCCGCGTCCCGCGCCCGCTCCACCAGGTCCCGCTGGCTGAACGCGGTGAGGATCACGACCGGCGCGATGCGCTTGCCCGCGATCACCGACGCGGCCTCGATGCCGTCGACCTTGGGCATCTTCACGTCCATGATCACCAGGTCGGGCCGCAGCTCGGTGGCCAGCGTGACCGCCTCGTCGCCGTCGGCGGCCTGCCCGGCCACCTCGTACCCCTCTTCGCGCAACATCTCGACCAGGTCGAGGCGGATGAGGGCCTCGTCCTCGGCCACGAGCACGCGCCGGGGCGCGACCTCGGGCTGGGCCTCGGCAGCCTGTTGGGTCACCGGGGTCCTCCTGACACTCTGGCGGCGGCTCGACGCGGTCGCGTCGGACGAAACCGCAGTCTACCGGCGTGCACCGCCCGGTCCGCGCGGTTGGGCCGTGATCACGGCCACCGGTGACGACTTCGTCGGTTCGGACGCCTCCGCTCGACCGAACGCCGGGGGTGAACGCCTCCCCGGGCAGGTGTCACCCGCCCGGGGAGGTCCGCTCACTTGACGGCCTGCGGCGGCTCCCACCAGCCCGTCACGCCCTCCGGCCACTCCATCGCGGCCAGCGCTTCCTCGTGGTCGGGGTCCGGGCCGTCGACCTCGCGCAGGAACAGGTCGTACCAGCCGGTGGACACCCCGAGCCCGCCGCCGGCACTGGGAACTTCCACGGCGCCGGGCAGCCCGAACACCGGGTGCAGCAGTCGGTCGGCGACCTTCGGCACGCCCAGGCTCGCGGGCCACTCGACCCACCACCGGTCGCCCTGCGCCAGCGCGCGCACCCACGGCGCCGCGCTGAACAGGTGGTACCGGCGCAGCACGGCGCTGCCGACGCCCGTCGGGTACGGCGTCTCGGCCAGGTGGTCGCGCTCGACCGCGGTGAGCGGGCCGTCGATGAACGTGCCGCCCATGCCGCGGCCCTTGAGCAGGGTGCGCACGTACTTGAGGCCGTCCGCCCAGGCCCGCTCGTCCACGCCCGCGAGGTGCACCGCCGCGTCGAGCCCGACCAGCCGCAGCTCCACCGACCGCGGGTGGTGGACGACGCGCAGCCCCGGCACGCCCGCCACCCACGACTCGTCGTGGCGCGGCAGCAGCTCGTACAGCAGCGGCCCGAGGGCGTGCTCGGTGAGGTGCACGCGCGGGCGACGGTCCGGCTCGACGGTGCGGAACGCGTGCGCCGGGCGCAGCATGCTCGCCGGCGGGCGCAGTTGCAGGTGGCCGCCCGCGTCCAGACCCGCCTTCAGCAGCACGCACTCCAGCGCGCGCTGGTCGTCCTCTTCGGCGTCGGGCAGGAACAGGCCGCGCACGTCGGCCTGGCCGCGCAACGCGTCCACCACGCGTTCGCGGCGGTCGTCGGGCAGGTCGTGCAGCACCGCTTTCACCGCGGGCACGGCCTGGGTGAGGTTCTCGCCGGTGTAGCTCCGGCGGAGGTCGACCAGCTGTTCGGTCAACGACGATCGCGCCATGGCAGTCCTCGCTCCCGCCGCCCGGCCCGGCGTGACAAGGACGCGTCAAGCGTCGGTCAACGGTCTTCGGTGGTACTCCATGAGCAGGGGTGCCCTCACCCCGCGGCGGATCTGCCACCCGTTGCCGGGGAGTGGCTCCAGCCTCACGTCTGCTCACGCACGCCGCCTCCGACGATAGCGCAACGTTGCCCGCGAGGCGTCGCGTCCCTAGCGTCTGGCGCATGGTGAGCGGGGCGGAGCGGTTGCTGGGCGTGCTGGCCGCGCACGGCGTCGAGGTCGTGTTCGGGTTGCCGGGCGCGCACAACCTGCCCGTGTGGGAGGCGCTGCGGACCTCCGGCATCCGACTGGTCGGCGTCCGGCACGAGCAGACGGCGGTGTACGCGGCCGACGGCTACGCCCGCGCCACCGGCCGGCTCGGCGTCGCGCTGGTGACCACCGGTCCGGGCGCGGCGAACTGCCTCGGCGCGACCGGCGAGGCGTACGCGTCCGGGTCGCCGGTGCTGGTGATCGCCACCGACATCCCGTCGACGCTGCGCCGTCCCGGCGAGTACCGGGGCACCCTGCACGAGACGCGCGACCAGCGGGCGATGTTCCTGCCGGTGGTCAAGGGCGGGTGGACGCTGCGGGCCGCCGAATCGATCGGCGTCTACGCCGACAGCGCGGCGCTGCTGGCCACCACCGCGCCGCAGGGCCCGGTGTACCTGGGCGTGCCGACCGACTTCCTCACCGCGGACGCGGGCGTGTGGAACCGCATCCCGACCCGCGCGCCGTCGCTGCCGGACCTCGCGCCGGGCGTGGAGCTGATCGCCGCCGCCGAACGTCCGCTGATCTGGGCCGGTGGCGGCGCCGCCCGGTCGGGCGCGGGTGCGGCGGTGGGCGCGCTGGCCTCGCGCATCGGCGCGCCGGTCCTCACCACGTACGGCGCGCGCGGGCTGGTCGACCACCCGCACGTGGTGCAGGGGCCGGCGCACCTGCCGGAGGTCGGCGCGCTGTGGGACGAGGCCGACCTGGTCATCGGGGTGGGCAGCGACTTCGACGGGATGATGACGCAGAACTGGCTGCAGCCCGCGCCGCCACGGCTGCTGAACGTGAACGTGGAGGCGATCCGCAACTACCGGCCCGACGTGACGTTGCGCGGCGACGCGCGGATGGTGGTCTCGGCGCTGACCGCCGCCGTGCCCGCGCGCCCGGACACCGGCGTCGCCTCCCGGGTGGCCGAGCTGAACGACCTGGTGCGCAAGGCGGTCGAGGCGGACGAGCCGCGCGCGGTGCCGCTGCTGGAGGCGGTGGAGGGGCGACGGGTGGTGGCCGACATGTGCGTGGCCGGGTACTGGGTCGGTGGGTTCGGCCGGTTCACCCGGCCCCGCGGGCTGGCGTACCCGGTGGGGTGGGGCACGCTCGGCTTCGGCTTCCCCGCCGCGCTGGGCGCCGCGGTGACCGGGCGGGTGGTGGCGGTGTGCGGCGACGGCGGGTTCCTGTTCGCGGTGGGCGACCTGGCCACGGCCGCGCAGGAGCAGCTGCCGGTGACCGTGGTGCTGGTGGACGACGGCGGGTACGGGATGCTGCGGCACGACCAGGCGCGGGCCGGGCACGAGCCGTTCGGGGTCGACCTGCGGTCGCCGGACTTCGTGGCGCTGGCGCGCAGCTTCGGCGTGGAGGCGTCCGCTGTGGACGGTTTCGGCGACGAGTTCCGGTCGCGCCTGGACGACTACGCGGCGCGGTCGGGGCCGAACGTGCTGGTGGTGCGCGCGGCGGCGTTGAAGCCACCGGTCACCACGTCGCCGCGGTGGTACCGCAGGGACTAAGGTGTCGAACATGAGTTCGAACGAACGCGTGTGGCCCGCGGCGGACGCCCACGACGAGCTGCGGCTGCTGACCGAGTTCCTGACCTTTTTGCGGCTGACCGCGGTGTCGAAGGTGGAGGGCCTGAGCTGGGAGGACGCCTCGGCGACGCCGATCCCGACGTCACCGGTGGTGAGCGCGCTCGGCGTGCTGCGGCACCTGACCGCGGTCGAGCGGTGGTGGCTGTCGATCGAGGCGGGCGGCGTCGAGCTGCCGTCGTTGTGGGGCGAGGACGCGGACGCGTCGTGGCTCCTGCACGACGGCGACACGGTCGAGTCGGTGATCGCCGAGTACCGCGCCGAGTGGGAGCGGTCGGCCCTCGCGCTCAAGGGCCTCGGCCCGGACGACCGCACCAGGGGCGATCACGACGGCATCGGCCGCACCGTGCGCTGGGTCCTCGCCCACCTGGTGCAGGAGACCGGCAGGCACGTCGGCCACCTCGACTTCCTCCGCGAGCTGGCGGACGGGCAGAAGGGCGAGTAGCCCTCCGGGGTGTTCCGGCCGATCGACCCTTGGCACGTGGCGCGGTCCGGACGACGCTGGGCGCATGACGACCTACGCGTCCACCAATCCCGCCGACCTGTCCGACGTCGTCACGCGCGTCGAGCTGGTCGGGGCGGAGGAGTTCGCGGCCGCCGCCCGCCGGGCCCGGTCGGCGCAGCGGGAGTGGGCCCGGGTGCCCGCGCCGGTGCGGGGGCAGGTGGTGGCGAACATCGGGCGGTTGGTCGAGGCCAACGCCGAGGCGCTCGCGCGGATCGTCACCCGGGAGATCGGCAAGCCCCTGCCCGAAGCCCGCGGCGAGGTGCGGGAGGTCGTGGACACGTGCACGTTCTTCTCGGGTGAGGGACGCCGGCTGTACGGGCACACCGTGCCCTCGGAGATGCCGGACAAGCAGCTGTTCACGTTCCGCGAGCCGGTCGGCGGCACGGTGGTCGTCACGGCGGGCAACTTCCCGGTGGCCGTGCCGTCGTGGAGCATCGTGCCGTCGCTGCTGTGCGGCAACTCCGTGGTGTGGAAGCCCGCCGAGTACTCGGCCGCGTCCGCCCGGGCGTTCTACGACCTCGTCATGCGCGCGGGCGTGCCGGAGGGCGTGTTCGAGATCGTCTTCGCGGACGGCGAGGAGACCTTCCGCGGCCTCGAGTCCGGTCTCGGGCAGGGGCTGGTGGACAAGGTCGCGTTCACCGGGTCGTCGGCGGTGGGGTCGCGGCTCGGCGAGCTGTGCGGGCGGCACCTCCAGTCGCCGTGCCTGGAGCTGGGCGGCAAGAACCCGATGGTGGTCACCGAGGACGCCGACCTGGACCTGGCGGTGCGGGGCGCGTTGTTCTCCGGCTTCGGCACCGGCGGGCAGCGGTGCACGTCGTTGGGCACGGTGATCGTGCACGAGGACGTGCACGGCGAGTTCGTGCGGCGGTTCGCGGAGGCGACCGGGACGGCGGTGGTCGGCGACCCGTTCGACGAGGACGTGCTGTACGGGCCGATGCTGGACGCGAAGTTCGCGGCGCGGTTCGAGGAGTACCTCGGCTGGATCGGCGACCACCACGTCACGCACGGCTCGACGGCGTTGGGCCGGATCACGAGCACCAACCCCCGCAACGGTTTCCGCGGCGACCCGGAGCGCGGCCTGTTCTACCACCCGGTCGTCGTCGACGGTGTCCGGCCGGACGACGACCTGTTCCGCCACGAGACGTTCGGGCCGGTCGTCGGCGTCACCGCCTACCGCGCGCTGGACGAGGCGATCGAGCTCGGCAACCTGCCCGGCTACGGCCTGTCGTCCGCGATCTACACCACGGACCCGGCGAAGGCGTTCGCGTTCCGCGAGGGCATCGGCGCGGGCATGGTGAGCGTGAACAACTCGACCTCCGGGGCGGAGGCGCACCTGCCGTTCGGCGGGAACGGCAAGTCCGGCAACGGTTCCCGGCAGTCCGGCACGTGGGTGCTCGACCAGTTCACCCGGTGGCAGTCGATGAACTGGGACCGCTCCGGGTCGTTGCAGAAGGCCCAGATGGACACGCTCGCGGTCGAGGCGGACCTTGACTTCCGGCTGGCCTGACCGGGCGTCCGTCGTCATCGTCGGCGGCGGGGTGATGGGCGTGAGCGCGGCGTTCCACCTGGCCGAAGCCGGTGTGCGGGACGTGGTGCTGGTGGAGCGGGAAGCGCTCGGCTCCGGGTCGACGGCCAAGGCGGCGGGCGGGGTGCGGGCCCAGTTCTCCGACGAGGTGAACATCCGGCTGGGCGCGCGGAGCCTGGAGGCGTTCGCGCGGTTCCGGACCAGGCCGGGCCAGGAGATCGACCTGCGCCGCGTCGGCTACCTGTTCCTGCTGTCCGAGCCGGAGCACGTCGCGGCCTTCGAGCGGAACGTGGTGGCGCAGAACGCGTTGGGCGTGCCGAGCCGGATGCTGGACGTCGCGCAGGCGCGCAGGCTGTCGCCGTTGATCTCGACCGACGGGCTGCTCGCCGCCGCCTACTCCCCCGACGACGGCCACTGCACGCCCGAGTCGGTGGTCCTGGGTTACGCGACGGCCGCCCGGCGGCTGGGCGCGCGGCTGCTGACCGGCACGACCGTGACGGGGATCGCGACGTCCGGCGGCGAGATCCGCGCCGTGTCGACCGATCGGGGCGTGATCGCGACCGGCGCGGTGATCTGCGCGGCGGGCGCGTGGTCGGCCGGGGTCGGCGCTCTCGCGGGGGTCGACCTGCCGGTGACGCCGCTGCGCCGGCAGCTCGTGATCACCGGGCCGGTGCCGGGGTTGCCGCCCGTGGTGCCGTTCACGATCGACTTCGCCAGCACGTTCTACTTCCACCGCGAGGGCCCCGGGCTGCTGATGGGCCTGTCGGATCCCGCGCAGGAGCCCGGTTTCCACCTCGACCGGTCCGACGAGTGGCTGCCCCGGCTCGCCGAGGCGATCGGCAGGCGCGCGCCCTCGTTGCTGGACGTCGGCGTGACCGGCGGGTGGGCCGGGCTGTACGAGGTGACGCCGGACCACAACGCGCTGATCGGCGAGTCGCGCGAGGTGAGCCGTTTCCTCTACGCCACGGGGTTCTCCGGGCACGGGTTCCTCCAGGGGCCCGCGGTCGGCGAGGTGCTGCGCGACCTGGTGCTGGGTCGCACGCCGGTGGTGGACGTGTCCGCGCTGGACGTCTCGCGGTTCGCCGCGGGGCTCCGGCCCGAGCTGAACATCGTGTGAGGGTGACGTGGGCGCGTTGGACGGAGTGGTCATCGCGGACTTCGGGCGGGTGCTGGCCGCGCCGTACGCCACGATGGTGCTGGGCGACCTGGGCGCCGAGGTGGTCAAGGTGGAGCACCCGCGTGGCGACGAGACGCGGGCGTGGGGCCCGCCGCACGCCCGCGGCGAGGCCACGTACTTCCTCTCGGTGAACCGGAACAAGCGGTCACGGGTGCTCGACCTGGCCACGGCGGAGGGCCGGGCGGCGGCACGGGAGCTGGCGCTGGGCGCGGACGTGCTGGTGGAGAACTTCCGGCCGGGCACGATGCGGAAGTTCGGCCTCGACCACGAGACGCTGTCGCGGGCGCACCCCCGCCTCGTCTACTGCTCGGTGACGGGGTTCGGCGCGGGCCGCGGCGCGGACCTGCCGGGGTACGACCTGCTGGTGCAGGCGGTCGGCGGGCTGATGAGCGTGACCGGCGCGGACGAGCCGACCAAGGTCGGTGTCGCGTTGGTGGACGTGCTGACCGGGGTGCACGCGGCGGTGGGGATCCTCGCCGCGCTGCGGCACCGCGACGCGACCGGCGAGGGCCAGCTGGTGGAGGTCGACCTGTTGTCCGTGCTCCTGTCGAGCATGGTCAACCAGAGCGCGGGGTACGCGCTGGCGGGCGTCGTGCCCGGTCTGCTGGGCAACCGGCACCCGTCGATCGCGCCCTACGAGGTGTTCCCGACGGCCGACCGGCCGGTGGCGCTGGCCGTGGGCAACGACCGGCAGTTCACCCGGCTGTGCGACGCGCTGGGGTTGCCGGCCGACCCGCGGTTCGCCACGAACGAGCTGCGGGTCGCGCACGTGGACGCGTTGGCCGAGCTGCTGGCCGGGCGGTTGCGGACGCGGCCGGCGGCGCACTGGTTCGCGGTGCTGACGCCGCTCGGCGTGCCGTGCGGGCCGGTGAACGACCTGGCCGGCGCGTTCGCGCTGGCCGAGTCGCTCGGCCTCCGGCCCACCGCGACCGTCGACGGGCTGGAGCTGGTGTCGAACCCGATCCGGATGTCCGCCACGCCGCCGACCTACCGGCTGCCGCCGCCGGGGCTCGGTGATGACGCGAGCGGGTGAACGGGCGTGCGCCGTTCGGCGGCGGCTGATTGGATCAACGCCCATGCGCCACCTGGTAGCGGTGCTCGCCGCGCTCGTGCTGTCCGTGTCCGCCGCGCCCGCCTTCGCCGCGCCCGCCGCCCCGGTGCGCGCCGAGCTCGACTTCACCGGCGCCGTGTCGTTGCAGGGGTGCTCGGGCGCGGTGGTCCGGCCGCCCGAGCACCGGCCGTCGGACCCGGCGCTGGTGATGACGAACGGGCACTGCGTGAAGTTCATGGAGCCCGAAGAGGTCATGGTCGACGTGCCCGCGGACCGGAAGTTCACGCTGCTCGACCGCTCCGGCGAGAGCTCGCTCGCCACGCTGCGCGCGTCCACGCTGGTCTACGCCACGATGCACCGCACCGACGTCGCGCTGTACAAGCTCACGTCCACCTACGGCGAGCTCGAGGCGTTGGGCGGCCGGGCGATGGAGCTGTCGGCGGAGCACCCCGCCGAGGGCATCGACATCGGCGTCGTGTCCGGTTACTGGCGGCAGGTCTACTCGTGCCGGTCGGACGGCTACGTGCACCAGCTGCGCGAAGGTCGCTGGACCTGGCTGGGCTCGATGCGCTACACCGCCGACTGCCGCACGAGGGGCGGCACGTCCGGCTCGCCCGTGGTGGACGTGGCCACCGGCAAGGTGGTGGCGGTCAACAACACCGGCAACGAGGACGGCGAGCGGTGCACGGACAACAACCCGTGCGAGGTCGACGAGAACGGTGAGGTGACCGTGCGCCAGGGCATCGGGTACGCGCAGCAGACCCACCAGATCGTGCCGTGCCTGACCGGGGACGGCCGGGTGGACCTGACCGCCCCCGGGTGCGGGCTGCCGCGTCCGGCTGCCTGGCGCCGGTCACCGCACTAGGGCTCGAACCGCTCGCCGGACAGGGCCGCGACCGCGGCCATCGGGTTGCCCAGGTGGTAGTGGTCCACGGCCAGGTAGGTCGGGGTCTTGCGGGCGGCGGGCTCGCAGAACCGGCGGGCCCGGTCGGCGAGCTTGCCGTTGTCGGTGGTCGCGGTGGCGGTGATCGGGACGTCCCGGAAGTGGTTCATCACGAACAGCGGCCGGAAGCCGGGCTCGGTGCGGGTGAGCGGCGTGCTCCAGCGGCTGGCGCAGGACCAGTCGGACGTGCCCAGGCCCGAGCCCATGGACCAGTAATTCTCCACCGTCCACTCCGACTGGTACATCACGCCGAACGTGTCGCGCTGCGGCGAGTCGCCCGAGCGGCCGTGGTCGGTGAAGATCATCAACCGCTTGTTCGTGGCGCGCAGCGCGTCGAGGGTCGGCCAGCCGTTCGTCCGCACGCCCGCCTGGTCCGGGCGGAACAGCAGGGCCGCCAGGCCGTCGACGCGGGCGAGCTCGGCGCGCAGCACCGCCGCGGGGACGTAGTCCTCCAGGAAGATCGTGACGAACTCGGTCGGGTTGCGCTCGAGGAAGTCCACGATCCGCCGCACGTCCACCCACAGCGCCACCGGGCGGCTGACGAACGTGCAGCTGTTGTGGCACAGGATCGCGCCGTCCGGCGTCTGGTGCACGTCGAGCTGGAACCCGCGCACACCGTCCCCGAGCTGCTGCTCGATGCCGCGGGCCTGGTTGGGCGCGAGGTTGACGAACGGCGGGGCGAAACCGCCGTCCACGCCGTTGGCGTAGGCGTTGTGCGCGGTGAGGAAGGTGACCTGGTCCAACCGCCGCTCGCCCTCCGGCGGGACGGGCACCCGTCGGGGTGACACCGGGGTGAGGTACCAGAGGTCGGCACCCGTGCCGATCCGCACCTGGTCCGTGCCGGCGGCGATCAGGTAGCGGTCGGCGCCGGGCACCTTGAGCCGGTGGCGATCACCGTCGGGCAGCACGTCCCACTGCGCGTCGGCGCTGTCGCAGGACGACATCACGGCCTGGTCGCCCTGACGGCCCAGGCACTGCGCGCCCTCGCGCAACGTGCGGCCGGCGAGGGTCCACTGCTGGCGGTCCTCGTCGCCCTTCGGCCGCCGTTGGAGCACGGACGTGCCGGAGACGCCGGCGTTCAGACCGGTGGTGACGCTTTGCAGGTAGTAGACGCCGTCGGCGGGTGCGGCGTGAGCGGTGAGCGGTGTCATCAGGGAGGCGACGAGCGTGGCGATCACGACTGATCGGGTGGCGCGCATCAAGAAGTCCTCTCGAAGGCTCCGCGGCGGCGGACGTTCCACAGGGTAAACGCGAAACCTCTTCACGTCAGCCCGTCCTACGCTGGTGCCATGACCGAACCCTGGGGCGACCCCGAGAAGATCCGCCGCGTCCTCGCCACCGGCGGGACCTGGGCCGTGGTGGGGCTGGCCGACCACCCGCACCGCGCCGCGCACGGCGTGGCGAAGTTCCTCCAGCAGCGCGGCAAGAGAATCGTGCCCGTGCACCCGGACGCGCCGACCGTGCACGGCGAGCGGGGCTACGCGACGCTGGCCGACATCCCGTTCCCGGTCGACGTGGTCGACGTGTTCCGCCGGTCCGAGGCGGCGGGCGCGTTCGCCGACGAGGCGGTGGCGATCGGCGCGAAGGCGGTGTGGTTCCAGCTCGACGTGGTGGACGAGGCGGCGTACGAGCGGGCCACGGCGGCGGGGCTGGACGTGGTCATGGACCGCTGCCCCGCCATCGAGTGGTCCCAGCACGGGCCGCGCTGATCACCGCCGGACCGCGGGGAACCCGTGCGCGCGGGCGGCGACGATCACCGTCAGGGCGGGCACGAGGAGCACCAGCGCGCTCCACGGCAACGAGCCCGCGCCGAGCCGGTCGAGCAGCAGGCCGCCCGCGACGCCGCCGCCCGCCATGGCCGCGTTCCACAACGTGACCAGCAGGGCCTGGGCGGAGTCCGCGGCCTCGCCGCCCGCGTCGCCGGCCGCCGTCGTGAGCAGCGTCGGCACACCGCCGAACCCCAGGCCCCACAACGCCACCGCGACGTAGACCAGGGGCGCGACGGCCAGGTCGGCGGCCAACGCGGTGACCGCGACGGCGAACAGCACGGCGGCGGCGATCATCAGGGCGCGCAGCCGGCGGTCGATGTGCGCGCCGACGACCCAGATGCCCGCCACCGACGCCACGCCGAACACCAGCAGCACCGCGTCGACCCGGTCGGCCAGGCCGAGCCGCGCCAGGTACGCGGCGATGTAGGTGTAGAGGATCGTGTGCGCGAGCACGAACACCAGCGTCACGGCCAGGACCGGCGCCACACCGGGCAGGGCGAGCGTCCGCGCGACCGGGATCCGGCCGCCGCGCGGCTGACCGGGCCGGTCCGGCACCACCGCCGCCACCCAGGCGATCAGCGCCACGGCCAGCGCCGTCATCGCCCAGAACGCGGCGCGCCAGCCGAGCGCGCCGCCGAGGAACGTGCCCGCGGGCACGCCGAGCGACAGCGCGACCGGGATGCCGGCCATGACCAGCGCGGTGGCCTTGCCGCGCAGGTGGTCGGGCGCGACGCGGCGGGCGTACCCGGCCAGCAGCGCCCACACCACGCCCGCGGCCACGCCGGCGACGAACCGGGCGGCCAGGGTGACCGGGAAGGCCGAGGACACGGCGGTGACGGTGTTGCCGACCGCGAACCCCGCCACCCCGGCCAGCAGCAAGCGCTTGCGCGGCCAGGTCGAGGTGGCGGCCGACAGCGGGATCGCCGCCGCCACCGTGCCGATCGCGTAGACGGTGACCAGCTGGCCGGTCGCGGACTCGCTCACGCCGAGGCCGGCGCTCATGCCGCGCAGCACGCCGGCGGGCAGGGCCTCGGTCAGGACGGTGATGAACGCGGCCGTGGCCAGCGCGAGCAGGGGCCGCAGCGGCAGCTTCCCGACCCCGGTCGGTGGCGCGGCGTCGTCACGAGCTGCGGTGTCGGGTCGAGTAGCGGTGTCGGGTCGGGTCGCGGTGAATCGCATACCGCATGGTCGGACCTGACACCGGTGTCACTTTCAATCCGCAGCGGCGTGAGCCGGCGCACACCCGCCGTCAGCGGGCCTGCCGGTGCGCGGTGACCTCGATCTCGATGCGCATCCTCGGGTCGGACAGGCCGCACTCCAGCATCGTCGCGGCCGGGCGCACCTCGCCGAACGCCGCGCGCAGCACCGGCCAGCACGGCTCGAAGTCCTCGGCGTCGGGCAGGTAGTACGTCACCCGCACCACGTCGGCGAAACCGCTCCCCGCCTCGGCCAGCGCCGCGCCGATGTTGGCCAGGCACTGCTCCGCCTGCGCCACCACGTCGTCGGAGATGGTCATGGTGGTGTAGTCGAAGCCGGTGGTGCCGGAGACGTGCACCCAGTCGCCGTCGACCACCGCTCGTGCGTAGCCGATCTGCTCTTCGAACGTGGAACCGGACAGGATCGCTCGCCTCATGGGATCAACCTATGTCGCGCCCGGCCGACCTCGAAGCGGTTTCCGCCCGGCGATAGCCGCCGTGCAGGGCCGGTCAGTAACCTGCGGGCCATGCCGGTCGTCGCGCTCAACGGGATCAACCTCAGCTACCACGTGGAGGGCGAGGGCGACCTCGTCGTGATGGTGATGGGCACCGGCAGCCCGGGTCGGGTGTGGCACGCGCACCAGGCGCCCGCGCTGCGGGAGGCCGGGTTCCGGGTGGCGACCCTCGACAACCGGGGCATCCCGCCGACGGACGAGTGCGCGTCCGGGATGGTGATCGAGGACCTGGTCGGCGACGTGGCGGCGTTGATCGAGTCGCTCGGGGGTCGGGCGCACGTGGTCGGCACGTCCATGGGCGCGCGGGTGACGCAGGAACTCGCGCTGGCCCGGCCGGACCTGGTGGGCAAGGCCGTGATGCTGGCGACCGCCGGCCGCAACGACCCCGTGCAGTCGGCGTTGTCGCACGGCGAACGCGCGCTGCACGACCAGGGGATCACGCTGCCCTCGCGGTACTACGCGGCGGTGAACGCGCTGCTGAACCTCTCGCCCGCGACCCTGCGCGACCCGGTCGGCGCGCGCGACTGGTTGGACGTGTTCGAGTTCACCGGGTCGTCGGTGAGCAAGGGCGTGCGGGCGCAGATGGAGATGAACGACTTCGACGACCGGCTCGACGCCTACCGCGCCATCACCGTGCCGTGCCTGGTGGTGGGCTTCGCCGACGACCGGGTCCTGCCCGCCCACCTGGCCCGCGAGGTGGCCGGGGCCATCCCGGGCGCGCGGTACGAGGAGGTGGCCGACGCGGGCCACTACGGGTTCCTCGAACAGCCCGCCGCGGTCAACCGGCTCCTGGTGGACTTCCTCAAGGGCTGAACCGCCGTCGTCCGGCGTCCGTTTGTGGAGTACGTGACCACGGATGGTGACCGGTCGACCACGGGAACTCGCCTACCCCCGCGTCGCGAACGCCGTTACCGTCGATCGCGACCTGGTGGGAGGCCCGATGGATGCGCGACGCGCCCGCTGGACCAGGCTGGGCCGCACCACCCGTCTGGTCGCCCTGGCCGCGGTCGGCGGTGTGACGTGCCTCGTGCTCGTCCCCGTCGCGATCAACGCCGCCACCGGCGGGTCGGCGCTGCCGGTGCTCGGCCCGCACGCGCGGTGGCTGTGGCCGGCGCTGGTCGTGCTGTCCGCGCTCACCGCGTGCCTCGCGGCGTGGGACCGGTTGAGCGCGCTGCTCGTGCGACGACGGCCGGCGCACCCCGCGAACCGCCGGGCGGCGCTGGACCGGGTCGAGCGGTTCGTGCGGGCGCGGGTGGACGGGTCGCTGGCCGAGCAGCTGCGGCTCAAGCTCGGTGTCGCACCCAGGGTCGGGCCGCGCCTGTCGACGCGCGTGCGCCACCCGGTGATCGTGGCCGGCGAGGCGGGCGCGGGCAAGACGACGTTGCTGCTGGAGCTGGCCGAGGCGTTGCTGGCGCGGGCCGCGCTCGACCCGGTCCGGCCGATACCGGTGGTCGTGGACCTCGGCGGGTGGCGGCGTGACGACGATTTCGGCGCGTGGCTGCTGCGCGTGCTCGCCGACCGGTACCGGATCGCGGCGCGGGTGGGGCGGGCGTGGCTGCGGGAGCGCAACCTCGTGCTGCTGTTCGACGGGTTGGACGAGCTGGCGCCCGCCGACCGGGTCGAGTGCCTGGCCTGGATCACCGCGCTGAACGTGCCGCAGGTCGTGCTGTGCACCGCGAGCGACGAGTACCAGCACCTGCCGCGGTACGACGTCGTCGAGGTGGAACCGTTGTCCCGCACCGTGGTGCAGGAGCTGATCGCCGCGTGCGGTCCGCGGCTGGACGGCCTGCACGACGAGCTGGAGAAGAACCCGGACCTGTGGGACGAGCTGCGCACGCCGCTCGCGTTCGGCCTGCTGGCGTTGGCCTACCGGGCCGGGCGGGCGGAGTACCGGGGCGTGCTGGACACCTACGTGGTGGAGTCGGCGGCACGGGGTGCGGCGCGTCCCGAGCGGACGGTGCGCGCGTTGCGGTTCCTGGCCCGCATCGCGCGGCGAAAGCGCGACCTGCTGGCGCGGGCGGCGTTGCCGCCGCGGCACGTGTGGCTGGACTTCATCGGCCCGGAGGCGGTGTGGCGGTTGTTCCGGCGGGCCGCGCCGGGCGCGTTGGCGGGCGCGGCGGCGTCGTCGTGCTTCGTGGTGGGCGTGCGGCTCGGCCTGGTGCCGGCCGCGGTCGCCGCCGTGGCCACGTTCTTCCTGCCGCACAGCGCTTTCCGGGTGACGCGCGGTGACCCGAGCCGGGGGAACGTCTGGGCGGCAACGGGTTTCGTCGCCGGCGCGGTGGTGACGGGCGGGGTGGCGGTGCTCGGCGGGGTGGTCGGCACGCAGGTCGCGCGGTGGCCCGCGCCGGTCGGGTACGGGCTGGTCGTCGTGGTCGCGCTGCTCGTCGCGTACGGCAACACCCGTGACCGGTACTGGGCCGTGGCGTGCGCGCTGGTGCCCGCCGGCGTGATGGTGGTGACGGGACCGTCGGCGGAGTTGTCGGCCGGGTTGGGCATCGGGCTCGGCACGGGCGCGCTGGCGGGCGCGTTCGTCGGCGGCCTGCGCGAGGTGTGGTCCGGTGTGCGGGTCCGGCCGGCCGTCGGCCTGCGCTGGCTGCCCGCGGCGGGCGCGGTCGGGGTGGGCCTCGCGGCGCTCGTGGGCGCGGACGTCGGGCTGTCGGCGTTGGGCGCGGTGACCGGGCTGCTGGTCGGGCTGGCCGTCACGCCGATCGCGAACCGGCCGTACCACCTGATCGCCGAGCTGCTCGCCCGGCCGCTCGCGCTGGACGAGTTCCCGTTGCGGCGCAAGGCGATCCTGCAGTCCGCGCGGGACCGGGTGCTGCTGGTGGACGAGCACCGGTTCCCGCACGACCTGGTCCGCGACCACCTCGCCGAGTGCGACCCGGTCGAGCTGGCGACGAGCGTCGAGCGCAGGCGCGCCGAGCTCAGCCCCACCGGGTCCGGCCCCACGGCTTGAACACCGACAGCACGGTGTTGAACGTGTAGAGCGCCAACGACACGCATGCCGCCGCCAGCACGTCACCACCCGCCGCGACGACCCCGTCCGCCGCCTCGTGCAGGCCCGAGCGCAGCGAGAACGTGGTGGCGACGACGGCGACGACGGTCAGCACGAACTTCACCAGCACCCACCGGTGCCGCACCAGGCCCCACTTCGTGCCGAGCGACAGCACCACGCCGGTCACCAGCGCGCCCAGCGCCAGCGGTAGCACGACGAGGTCGCCGAGCAGCTCCATCGCCTGGTAGAGCTGCGGCGCGTCGAACGCCGCGAGCGCCAGCACGAGCATCCCGATCGTGACGCCGAGCCAGCCCACGGACGTGATGACGTGCAGCAGCAGCCACGTCTTGCGCGCTTTCGGTTTCATGGCGCACAGCGTGGCGCTCACCCCGCCGTCACCGCGTCCGCCCGGTGGCGGCTCGCGCGCCTACGCCTGCCGACGTACCCAGTGCGCCGGGCGGGTCACGGACTTCGGCAGCTTCGTCGCCTCGTCGCCCCTGGCGGCGTCCACCTGGGCCTGGGTCAGGAAGAACGCGCCGGTCAGGTTCGCGCCGGACAGGTCGGCGCCGCGCAGGTCCGCGCCGATGAAGTCGACCAGCCGCAGGTCCGCGTTCGTCAGCTTGGCTCCGATGAGGTACGCGCCGCGCAGGTTGGACGCCCGGAGGTTGGCGCCCTTGAGGTCCTTGCCGATCAGGTCCGCGCCGCGGCGGTTCTTGCCCTTGTCCCGGGTCAGCTCGCTGGCGCGCAGCAGCAGGGCGTTCGCGCGCTCCCAGTGCGGTCCGACGTCCAGCGCCAGCAGCTCTTCAGGTGTGCCGGTGGTGAGGGCCTCGATCGTCTTCCTCAGCTCGCGCGCGGCGGGGTGCAGCTCGCGGGCCGGCTCCAGGTCCAGCGCCTCGGTCAGGTACCAGAGCAGTTCGTGCAGCTGCCGCATGACCGGGAACACGTCGAACATGGCGTTCGCCGACGCCGGGTCGTCACGCCAACTCGTGCCGCCGAACGTCACCTGCGCCACCTGCTGGCCCGCGCCGAAGCAGTCGTACACCGTGCAGCCGGTGAAACCCGTGTCCCGCAGGGTGGTGTGGGTGCCGCAGCGGAAGTCGTCGCGCAGGTTCGGGCACGGCGTGCGGGCGGGCTTGTCGATCGCGAAGTCGACCGACTTGGCGAAGGCCGGCACCACGCAGCACAGGGCGAAGCAGCGCGCGCAGTCGGCGCGGAGGTCGTTCATGCGCTCAACGTGTCCAGGATCTGCTGACCGTACTTGGCGAGCTTGTTCTCGCCGACGCCGCTGATCGCGCTCAGCTCGTCCAAGGTGGACGGGGTGGTCGCGGCGATCTGCCGCAGCGTGGCGTCGTTGAAGATGATGTAGGGCGGGACGCCCTGCTCCCTGGCCTGGGCGGTCCGCCAGGTGCGCAGCTTCTCGAACACCGGCGCGGCCTCGGCGGGCAGGTCCACCGGCGCGTTCTTGGCCGCCTTGGCGGTCTTGACCTTGGCCGCACGCTCCTTCTCACGCCGCATCATCACCTTGCGGCCCTGGTAGAGCACCTCGTCACTGGCGGGCGTGACGACGAGCGTGGAGTACTCGCCCTCGACCGCGAGCAGGCCCTGCGCCAGCAGTTGGCGGATCACGCCGCGCCAGCCGCTCTCGTTCAGCTCCGTGCCGATGCCGAAGACCTTCAGCTGGTCGTGGTCGTGCTGGATGACCTTCGCGGTCTTGCGGCCGAGGAGGATGTCGATCGTCTGGCCCGCGCCGAACTTCTGCCGCCGTTCGTTGCGCAGCCGCACCACGGTGGACAGCGCCTTCTGCGCGGCCACCGTGCCGTCCCACGTCTCCGGCGGCGCGAGGCAGGTGTCGCAGTTGCCGCACGGCGTGCCGGACTGGCCGAAGTAGTCGAGCAGCCGGACGCGGCGGCACTCGACCGTCTCGCAGAGCGCGAGCATCGCGTCCAGGTGGGCCATGAGCTTGCGGCGGTGCTGCTGGTCGCCCTCGGAGTCGTCGATCATCTTGCGCTGCTGCACGACGTCCTGCAGGCCGTAGGCCAGCCAGGCGGTGGACGGCAGCCCGTCGCGGCCCGCGCGGCCCGTCTCCTGGTAGTAGCCCTCGACGGACTTCGGCAGGTCGAGGTGGGCGACGAACCGGACGTCCGGCTTGTCGATGCCCATGCCGAAGGCGATGGTGGCGACCATCACCAGGCCGTCCTCGCGCAGGAAGCGGGACTGGTTGCGCGACCGGGTGCCCGAGTCGAGGCCCGCGTGGTAGGGCAGGGCCGGGATGCCGTTCTGGCTGAGGAACTCGGCGGTCTTCTCCACCGAGTTGCGCGAGAGGCAGTAGACGATGCCCGCGTCGCCCTCGTGCTCGGTGCGCAGCAGTTCCAGCAGCTGCTTCTTCGGCTCGTTCTTGGGCACGATGCGGTACTGGATGTTCGGGCGGTCGAAGCTGGCGACGAAGTGCTTCGCGTCACCGAGGTTGAGGCGTTCGGCGATCTCGGCGTGCGTGGCCGGCGTGGCGGTCGCCGTGAGCGCGATGCGAGGCACCTCCGGCCACCGCTCGTGCAGGTGCGAGAGCGCCAGGTACTCGGGCCGGAAGTCGTGGCCCCACTGGGAGACGCAGTGGGCCTCGTCGATGGCGAACAGCGCGATCCGGCCGCGCTCCAGCAGGCGGGTGGTCTGCTCGGTGCGCAGGCGTTCGGGGGCGAGGTAGAGCAGGTCCAGCTCGCCTGCCAGGAACTCGGCCTCGACCATCGAGCGCTCGTCGGGGAACTGGGTCGAGTTGAGGAACCCGGCGCGCACGCCGAGGTCGCGCAACGCGTCCACCTGGTCCTGCATCAGCGCGATCAGCGGCGACACCACCACCCCGGTGCCCTCGCGCACCAGGGAGGGGATCTGGTAGCACAAGGACTTCCCTCCCCCGGTGGGCATGAGCACCAACGCGTCCCCGCCGGCGACGACGTGGTCGACGATGTCCTGCTGCTCCCCGCGGAAGGACTCGTACCCGAAAATCCTTCGCAGCACCTCTTGCGAAGCCATCGCGCGATCCTAACGGACCCCTCCGACACTCCCTCCGGTCCGACCCTTGAACACGTTGCGGCGATGCCACCGGAAGTACCGCGCCGACTGCTCGTGGAAGGCCTCCGTGACGCGGCCACGCAGGTGTTCGAGGTGCGGATCGACCGGGCCACCGCCGGCGGCGAGCAGCACCCCGCCGTCCTCGCCCACCGAGACGTACCCCAGCTCGAAGAGCCGGTCACAGCCGAACGAGCACGCGAGCATCGCGACGTTGCGCAGGTCGTTGCGCTCGACGTCGTCGCACACCGCCCGCCGCTTGATGTGCGCCGCGATCAGCAACTCGACCGGGAACACCCGCCCGCACAGCGCGCACGGCGCCTCAGCCGCGGCCCCGACCAGGACCTTCCGCAGTTCGCCCTGCTCCTTGCGGTACTTCGCGACCACCCGGCCGTCCAACTCGGCGAAGTGCTTGTCCCGCCCGTCCCGACCGCCGCGCTGCACGGCCCGCCCGGCCTGGACGGTGGTGCCGGCCACCGTCGCGACCACGGCGGCGAGGACCTCGCTCTGCCCGACGGACGCGGTCCCGTCCTCGGTGAGCCGGTCGAGCACGGCCTGGACCTCGTCGACCGAGAGCTCGACCGGTCCGTCGGCCGTCGCCACCAGCGCCGCCGAGGCACCGACCCCGACCACCGTGACGGTCTGCCCGGACGCCGTCGGCAACCCGGTCCCGATGAGATCCCGCAGCACGTCGAGCGCCCGGGGCGGCTCGGCGACCGGCAGGCCCACCCACCGCCACAACGCCCGGTGGTCGACCTCGCCGAGGTACGTGACCCGCAGCACCTCGGCCGCCTGCGCCCGCACGACGGGATCGGACAGCAACTCGGCGGCCTGCTCCGTGAACCCGGCCAGCGCCGACCCGTCCGCCGCCGTCGGCTCCCGGGTCAACCCGTGCGTCTCCCACAGGGCGTCGGCGGAGCGGAGCCGCCAGAACGGGTACTGGGGTGTCGCGCTCGCGCCGGCCCGCCCGAACTCGCGCAGCAGCGCGGCCACCGGCGTCCGGAACTCGGCCCACTCGAACAACCGGTCGTGCCCGGCCGCGAGCCGCCCGAGGGCCCACGTCAGCACCAAGGGCTTGTGCAGCGTGACCTCGCCGCCCTGCCGGTGCGTGACCAGGCTCTCCAACGCGGCGAGCAGGTCGGGCACGCGGAACCGCTCGGCGAGCCGCGTGCGAGGCCAGGCGATGTCGCTCGCCAGCCGGTCGGCGTCCGCGTCCGCCGGCCGGTACCCGGGCACGTCGACCCGCAACCGCAGCCGCTTGCTGTTGTTCCCCGCCTTCGGCGCGCCCGGCCGCTGCCCGATGCGCCCCTGACCACTGGTGAGCCGCCGGCGCAGCGCGGAGATGTCGACGCCCCGTCCCAGCCACACCGGCTCCGGGAGGAGCCTGCGCTCGTCCTCGGCCAGGCCGCGGACCTGGCTCGAGTCGACCAACGCGTCCAGCAGCACGGCGTCGAACGCCGCCAGCCTGCTCAGCAGCGCTTCCAACCCGGGCCGGTAGTCGGCGTTGCGCACCCCGCCATCAGCCCTCCGCCCGCCGGCGCTCTCCACCAGCACCGCCAGGTGCTCACCGTCCGGCTCGACCGAGAAGTCGGCGTTCAACTCGTCGCCGGCATCGTCCGCAACTCGCACCACCCCACCGTGTCAGACACGATGGGGTGAAATCCCGGAGACGTGGACATCAGGTCATGTGGGGACACAGCGGCCCCGGATGGGTGATGATGGCGTGCAGGGGGTGGCGGCCATGGGGGAACTCTCCGGGGACGAGGCGAAAGCGCTTGCCGGCAGTTTGCGGCGCCTGATGCAGTTGACCGCGAACCTCGTCGAGCAGGACGGTGAGGCGGCGCCGTTGCTCGCGCGGCTCCGGGATCACCTCGGGTGCGAGTTGGCGCAGGTGTTGTCGGTCGCCACACGGTTCGAGGTGTGGGAGCACGTCAACCTCCAGCGGGGTGTCGACGCTTACCTCGCGGAGCACACGCCGGACGCCGAGTGGTTCGGGGTCGGTGGGCACCACCGCGGCCACGAGGACATCATGGGGATGCTCCTGGCCGCACGGCACTCGGTCGGCGTCGGGCTCGGGGCGGCCGACTACGCGACCGCGGCGGTGGGGCCGGAGGACAGCGTCGAGGTCGTCCAGCTCGGACTGGTGCCGACCACGGCTCCTGACGGCACGCCCGTGCTGGTGGGCATCCGCGGGTCCAACGACTTCGGGCCGCCGGCCTGCCGGTTGGAGGTCCTCGCGGCCGATCGGGCGGCGGCGCGGGCGGTCGGCGGGGAGATCGAGCGGTCGATGCGGGAGCACGACGTGTTCCGGCGGCAGGTGCTGGCGTTCGGGGTGAGCGAGCACCGGGGCAACGAGCTGCTGACGTTCCTCCCCCGGCCCGCGCTGGGCGCCGACGACGTCGTGCTGCCGGACGGTGTGCTGGACCGGATCGAGGAGCACGTGGTCGGCATCGCCGAGCACGCCGAACGGCTGCTCGCGGCGGGACAGCACCTCAAGCGCGGGCTGCTGCTGCACGGACCGCCCGGCACCGGCAAGACGCACACCGTCCGCTACCTGATGAGCCGGCTGACCGACTGCACGGTGATCCTGCTGACCGGCCAGGCGATGCGGCTGATCGGGCAGGCGGCGGCGCTGGCGCGGCGGTTGCAGCCGTCGATGGTCGTGGTGGAGGACGTCGACCTGGTGGCCATGGACCGCGGTTTCGCGGCCGGCCCCACGAACCCGCTGCTGTTCACGCTGCTCGACGCGATGGACGGGGTCGGCGCGGACGCGGACGTCACGTTCGTGCTCACCACGAACCGGGCCGACGAGCTGGAACGCGCGCTCGCCGACCGGCCGGGGCGCGTCGACCTGGCCGTCGAGGTGCCACGACCCGACGCCGACGGCCGCCGCAGGCTCGTCGAGCTGTACGGGCGCGGTGTCGACCTGCGGGCCGACCTGGGGCCCGTGGTCGAGGCGACCGAGGGCGTCACGGCGTCGTTCATCAAGGAGCTGCTGCGGCGGGCCGTCCTGGGCGCGGTGCGGGCGGACGGGGCAGGCGGCGTGCCGGTGGTGGGCGACGAGCTCGCCGACGTGGCGCGGGCCATGGCCGACGAACGCGCGTCGCTCACCGGCATCCTGCTCGGCGGCTCGAAGAGCACGGCGACCGGACCGGGACTCGGCGGACCGGGCCCGGCGCAACCGGGCCTGGCACCGCCCGTGATCGCGGTGAGGGCCACCAAGGAGTACTGAGGACGGGGCGCCGCGAGCTCAACCGCCACGCCCGGCCAGGGTGCGTTGCAGCACCACGACCACGAGCAGGAACGCGCCGCTGACCACCGACTGGTGGTTGCTGTCCAGCGTGCCGACCTGGTTGATCACGTTCTGGATCACGGCCCGCAAGGGCGGCTCCGTTTACGTCGTTGATACAACGTTGTAAAAGCCCGGACCGCGAGGGCTGCGGTGCCCGATCGGACCGCGATCCACCGACGGAACGCAGGCAAGCGCTTACCGTGGGCGACGGGGAAACCTCGCCACCGTTCCCCCGCGTGCCCGGCCGTGCCATGGTGGTCGGAGCGAGAATTGGTCTGGACCTTCAGCGGAGAGGGGATCGGGACTATGCGTGGCACCACCGTGTTGCCCGGAACGCCCTGCCGGACGCCGCGCGACGGCGAGCTGCCCCTGCACCGGCTGGAGGTGCCGACGCCCGGCGCGCTGCCGTTCGCGGTCGGCACGTTCGACACGATCGGGCCGATGTCGCGCGCGCCGTTCCCGCACCGGCACACGTTCCACGAGATCGTGCACGTCACCGGCGGCACCGGCACGCACGTCGTCGACCTCGCCCGCTGGGAGCTGCGCCCGCCGCACCTGTGCGTGATCGCGCCCGGCCAGGTGCACCACTGGGACGGCGCGCACGACCTGCAGGGCTCGGTGCTGCTGTTCACCGACGACTTCCTGCTCGACCACCCCGCCGACCGCGACCTGCTGCGCCGGATGGGCGAACGGCCCTGGCTGACGCTGGACGAGCCGGCGCACGCCCGGGTCGGCCGGGTCATCGCCGAGCTGCACGAGGAGTACCGGCACGGCGAAGCGGGCGCGGACACGGTGCTGCGGGCGTTGCTGCACGTGCTCGTCGTGCGCGCGGCCCGGCTGACCGCGACACCGGCCGCGCCGCCGCCCGCCCGGCCCGGCGCGGTGGCCGAGGAGTTCGTCCGGCTGTCCGGCCGCACGGACCACCGGCTGTGGTCCGTGCGGGCGTACGCGGAGCGGATCGGCGTGACCCCCGGCTACCTGACCGAGGCGGTGAAGGCCGCGACCGGGCGGACGCCGTCGCAGCTGGTCCGCCAGGCGCGGACGCAGGAGGCGCAACGGCTGCTCGCCAAGACGGAGCTGAGCGTGCGGCAGGTGGCGAACCGGGTCGGCTTCGACGATCCCGCCTACTTCTGCCGGTTCTTCCGCCGCGAGACGGGCGCGAGCCCCGGCGCGTTCCGCCGCGCGGCGGGCCGTTCACAGTGAGCGCGGGGGCAACGCAGACCGCGAGGATCACCACGAACAGCGGCGTCAGTCCATCGTCCGCGGGTGAGCGGCGTCCGTAGGTTCGTGGTCGATCCCGAACCGAATGCCCCCACGAGGAGCAGGTATGGACGCATCCACGGACGGCGACCGCGGCACGACCGGGCAACCCCCGGCCGACGAGTCGGACGCGCGCCACCTCAGCCGCAAGACGGTGCTGCGCGCCGCGGTGGCCGCGGGGGTCGCGCTGCCGGTGGCGATGATGGGCGTGCCCGCGCTGGCCCGCACGGTCGGCGCGAGCGGCGAGCAGGTGGAGCTGACGCCGGCGTGCGACGACGGCGACGACCCGACACCGCCGCAGACCGAGGGGCCGTACTTCAAGCCGAACTCGCCGCGCCGCACGTCGCTGGTCGACGCGGGCACGCCCGGCACCAGGCTCACCGTCACCGGTTACGTGTTCGGCCTGGCGTGCCTGCCGCTGGGCAACGTGCTGATGGACTTCTGGCAGGCCGACGTCAACGGCGTGTACGACAACGCCGGCTACCGGTTCCGCGGCCACCAGTTCACCAACCCCGACGGCACGTTCACGCTGACCACGATCGTGCCCGGCCTCTACCCCGGCCGCACCCGGCACATCCACGTGAAGCTGCAGGCGCCCGGCCGGCCGGTGCTCACGACCCAGCTGTACTTCCCGGGCGAGCCGCGCAACAACACCGACAGCATCTTCGACCCGCGGCTGCTGATGGAGGTGCGCACGGTCGGTGGCGGCCGTGAGGCGAAGTTCGACTTCGTGCTGAACGTGCCGCAGAGCACCACCACGCGGCCGACCTCGACCACGACGCCGTCGTCGCCGGGCGGCGGCACGTGGGCGGCGGGCACGAACTACGCGATCGGCGCGACCGTCACCCACAACGGCGTGGGGTACGTGTGCTTGCAGGGGCACCTCGCCCAGCCGGGCTGGGAACCGCCGAACGTGCCCGCGCTGTGGCGGGCGGAGTGAGCGCGGCCTGACGCCCGCGACGGCGAACCCCCGGTGTGCGGATGACACCGGGGGTTCCCGCGCGGGTGGAGTGCCCTGGTCAGGCGGTGTTGCCGGTGCCCTGCGGCGGCACGTCGGCCGGCTCGCGGAACAGGTCGGTGTAGGCGCGCTGCTCGTCGCGGCGCGGGCCGCTGGTGTCCTCGGGCCGGTCCGTGTCCGGGTGGCTGAACAGGTCGTGGTACGTGGATGACATGGGTTTCCGACTTTCTTCGCGTCCGATGCGTGCTCACGGTCGGCGATGCCGGTCCGGAGATCCCCGCACGGCGCGAGGGTGTTCGGGGTTCGAGAAGATAGAGAAACACCCCGATGAGACCCACGGTACACGTCGCGGTGCCGTGACCGCCACAGCATTGGCGCGGGCGTGTCGGGCGCACCACCGCGACGCCGGTTCCGACGACACGGCCGATCGGCGGATCGCACGCCGCACCCGTCCGTCCACAATGTACTGAGGATGCCCGTGGCCCATCGCACCCTCGAACGGGTGACTTGGGCCACTCCGGGAGGGTCCGGGGAACGAACCCGAGCCTCCCGTGGTTGTACGGGGTGGTCGTCAATCTTGTGTCCGTGTTTCCATCGAAGTCTCGCGGGAATGATGTTGCGGACGAAGTTCTTCCTTTGCCTTGCAGGACAAGCTGGAGAAGTCGTCGTCTGGAATCCGACCCGGAGCCCCGACCGGGGCGCCGCAGCCAGCACTGCCAAGGAGAGATCATGACTCAGGGAACCGTGAAGTGGTTCAACTCGGAGAAGGGCTTCGGCTTCCTCGCGCAGGAGGGTGGCCCGGACGTGTTCGTCCACTACTCCGAGATCGAGGGCAACGGCTACCGCAGCCTCGAGGAGAACCAGCGCGTCGAGTTCGACGTCAACCAGGGCCCCAAGGGCCCGCAGGCCGTCGGCGTCCGCGCCATCTGATCACTTCGCAGCCCGTTCGACTTGCTCCTACCAGCGGTGACGCCGGCGGAGACTCGAAACCCGGCGCCCCTCGGTCCAGTCCTGGGCCGAGGGGCGCCGGGCTTTTCCGCGCCGGTCGCGCGGGATCCGGGCGGCGGAGACCACCCGCGGATCACCCGTCCGGTGTAGTTTCCAGCCCACCGAAGGAAATCCTTCGCTCCACAATGGAGCTCGGCGCGTCGCCCGCGCGGGCGGGCCGGAGCACGCGTTGCGGCGCTTCGAGCCCGAGCCGGAGCGGACGTTCATCGGCACGGTCGCCGCGCACGAGCACCACCGGCCGTGGCTCGACGTCGACCGGTTCGCCCAACCCCTGGCCGACCTGCTCGACGGGCCCGAGGACCGGGTGTCGGGAGGCGGCCGGGCTGGGACTCGTGGCGACGGCGTGGGCGGAGCCGGCGACCCGCGCGGACGTCCAGGAGCTGGTCGTGCGCCGGTTGTTCGCCGCGCCCGGCACGCGACGTGCTCGACTCGGCGAGGGCTCCGGCCGACGGCTGACGCCGGCTCAGCGTGTACCTTTGGGTGCAGGCGGGAACCGTTCGAGCATCAGTCATGAGTTGCCGGTGTCCCGACCCATCTCGCACCGCCCGGAGATCGACGCGCTCCGCGGGTGCGGACAGGACAGATCCGATGAACCACGTCATGCCGACCACCGAGTCGACCGACGTCACCGAGACCGACGCCGCCGAAACCCTTCAGTGCGCCGTGTGCCCGCACCCGTGGAAGTCCCACGACCGGATCGCGATGCGCTTCTGCACCGCGACCGTCAGCGAGAACCACCACCGGGGTTGCGTCTGCGGCTCCTGACTCACCAGGCGTCGCGGCTCCGGTAGGCGGGCTCCGGCTCCTCGTCCTCCACCGGCGCGACCCTCCGGACCACGCGGGGTGGCGCGGTGGCGGGCAGTTCCTGCGGCGGCTCGTCGCCGAACACCCGCCGGTCCTCGGCGAGCACCCGGTCCAGCAGCGTGGTGTCGCCCAGCGCCGAGCGGACCACCTCGGCCTGCTTGCGCGCCGCGTCCGCGCGGGCCAGCGCGATCACGCGCAGGGTGGCGGACGACAGCGCCGCCGGGTCCGTCGTGCGCACGGCCGGGCTGAAGGCGATCGACTTGACCGCGCCGTCCGCCCCCGCGACCGCGGTCACCACGCCGTCGTCGGACGTCGCCGTGCCGACCACCTCCCGCAGCCCTTCGGCCATGCGCTGGAACGACTCCGCGCGCAGCCGGTTGTCGGCCGCGGCGGTGTCGATGGCCTCGATGCGCCGCAGCAGGATGTCCGCGGACTCCGTCACCGGGATGCCCCCTCGTCCGGTCGGATGGTCTTGAGGAACGCCTGGAAGTCGCCGACCAGGTCCTCGAACTGCCCGGGCGTCGCGCTGAGCACGATCTGCAGCACCGCGCGCCTGCGCTCGTCGCGCACGTCCGCCATGGCCAGGAACACCTGCAACTGCACCAGGTCCACCGGGCGGTCGCCGACGGGCGCGGTCAGCCGCAGCACCTGCGTGTAGGCGTTCTCCAGCTCGTTGCGCCGGCCCACCTCCACCGCGCCGATGTCCCGTCGCAGCCGTGCCGCGGCCTGGTCGGCGATCTGCGCGAGCGTCGCGTCGTCGGCCCGGACCTCGCCGCTGATGGTGATGTTCGCGGTGAACCCCGCGCCGGAACCGGGGTGCAGCGCGACGAACGCCGCCTGGGACGCGCCGACCTCGTCGGGCGGCGCCGAGAGCCACCCGTCGGGCAGCGAGAACTCGATCGGCACCGGAAGGGTGGTGGCCATGCCTGGTGTCCTCCTGGGATAGCTCATCGGCCGAACAGGCGGCCGATCGCGCGGCCGGCGTTCTCCACACCGCGGCCGACGTCCTTGGCGACCTCGCCGACGTCGTCCGCGACGTCGACCACCGTCTCCACGACCTCGACCGGGTCGACGGTGACGTCGAAACCGACCTTGCCACCCACGCCGAACGCGAGTCCCACCGACCCTCCGATGTGGAACTTGCCGTCCTCGCCCATGCCGAACTGACCGCTCGCGTGCCCGCCGATCCCGGCCCACGCCTCGCCGTTCACGCCCGCGCCGACGCCGGCGACCTCGGCACCCGCCTCGCCGGACACCTTCGCGCCCGCGAAGGCCTCCGCGTTGCCCTTCGCGCCCAGGATCCCGATCGAGCCCTTGGCCTCCGCGGCGGCGCCGATCGTGCCCTCGGCGCTGCCCGAGACGCTCGCGTGCTGCCCGAGCTTGACCTCGCCTTCGGCGTACCCGCTGGCCAGGTACGCGCCCGCGTGGGCGCCGACCGACACGCCCGCGTAGCTCGCGGTGGCGGTGTACCCCGCGTCCGCGCCGAGCACCGAGCCGCCGATCCGGCCCTGGCCGGTGACCGGGCCCGCGTGGAAGTCGCCGTCCTTCTCGCCGTGCTTGACGTCGACGTGCTTGTCGTCGCCGCCCCACTCGCGCTCGTGCAGGTCGATGCCGATCTTCTCGGCGATCTCGCCGAGCGCGTCGGTGAGCAGGCGCTTGGACTCGCTGCCGGACTTGCTCTCGTACGAGCGCCCGTCGACGCCGTACTGCCAGCCGCCGGTGTCCTCGCCCTCCTCGTCGGTCTCGCGGTGCGCCGCGCCGTACTTCTCCTTGCCGAACGTCTTCTTGTAGCCGCCCTTGCCGTCGGACTCCCAGCCGAGCGCCTTCGCGACCACGTCGCCGATGCCGGACAGACCCTTGCGGGCGTCGTCGAGCACCTTCTGCGCCTCCACCGCGCCCGCCTGGCCGGGGTCCTGCAACGGCGCGGTCGGCGTGCCGGAGAGCGCCGCCGCGGCGTGCTCGGCGGCGGCCAGCCGGGTCGCGGCCTGTGCCGCCAGGTGCAGCTCGACGGCCCGTTGCGCCTCGCGCTGGCTCTCGACCAGCGCGTCGCCGTAGTCGGCCAGCAGCCGCCCTCCGCCGCCGAGGTCCTCGCCCGCCCGGAGCCACCGGGGCGGTTCCGCCTGGAAGGCCGACCGGAACGCGCCGCTCGCGCCGCCGCTCCAGCCGCCGGGGTCGATCCGGCCGAGGTCCTCGCCGACGGCCACGACCAGCCGCAACGTGCCCACGAGCTGCCGCAGGTCGCCGGTGATCAGCTCGGGTTCGCCGGGGACGAGCGCCTTGGGGTCGGTCGTCTCGCCGAGTCGTGCCGCCATCAGGACACCGGCCCTTCCGGGTTGAGGCGGCCGAAGACGTCCGCGCGCGCGTCGTCGACGTCCACATAGGACGATGCCGCCGCGCGCAGCCCGATGGCGTGCTCGTCGGCCTCCTGGCGCAGCCGCTCCACGTAGGCGCGCATCTCCTCGATGAACAGCTCCCACGCGCCCGCTACGCCGGCGTGCCCGTACTCGCCGCTCGGCCCGCACCAGACCATGCCCGCGGTCCTGTCGCCGACGTCGCCGATCTGCCCGGCCGCCCGCCGCAACTCCTCGGGCACCGCACCGAACCCACTCATGTCCGTCCCACCAGTCCACTCGACGCCACGCCGTCGGACGGCGCCGGCGCGTCGGCCGTTCCCAGGGGTACAGCTATAGCGGCAGGCGCAGTGGTCGCGCAGACGTTTGGCCGAATCGGGTTCGTGCTTGGAGGGCCTCACGGCGCTCTGCGGAGGGCGGCGGCCGTCGCCGCCATGAGCGACCGGGTGCGGGTGACGGCCGTCGGCGGCAACGCGGCGATGACGTCGGCCAACGACTCCGCGGCGAGCGTGCGCCGCCACGCGTCGTGCGCGGCGGCCATCTTCGCGGCGAGCACGCACGCGTTGCGGCAGTCCTCGGCCGGCAACGCACCCCGGCCGCGCTGCCGGATCTCCTGGCACTCGTACGGCGAGGACGCGCCGTCGACGGCCTCCACCACGTGCAGCAACGTGATCTCCGAGGCGGGCCTGGCGAGCCGGAAGCCGCCCCGCGGGCCGGTCGTCGCGGTCAGCACACCCGCCTTGACCAGCCCCTGCAACTGCTTGGCGAGGTAGGGCGCCGGCAGGTCGTAGTACGCCGCGAGCTGGGCCGCCGACGCGGTCGTCCCCGGTTCGAGCTGCGCCATGGTCGTCGCGCAGTGCAGTACCCACTCCGTGCTCACAGGCAGCTTCACACGGGCCAGTCTATCCAAGACATTGCGGATCTGTTTAGTCCGAGATAGGTTCACGGCACAGCCCAGCAGCGGAAAGGTTCGTCATGCGGATCGCAGTCGCCGGCGCGACCGGCAACATCGGCTCCCTCACCGTCGCCAACCTCGAACGCGACGGGCACGACGTCGTGCGCATCAGCCGGTCGGACGGGGTGGACCTGACGACCGGCGACGGGCTCGACGCGGCGCTGACCGGCGTCGACGCGGTGGTGGACGCGGTCAACGTGCCGTCGGCGGACCGCGCCGGGACCGTGCGCCTGTTCGGCGGGATGACCCGCAACCTGCTCGCCGCCGAGGCGCGCGCCGGCGTCCGGCACCACGTGCTGCTGTCGATCGTCGGCATCGCGGACATCGAGGGCAACGTGCACTACGCGGGCAAGCGGGAGCAGGAACGCCTGGTCGAGGCCAGTCCCGTGCCGTGGACGATCGTGCCCGCCACGCAGTTCCACGACTTCGCCGAGATGGTCGCGGGCTGGACCGAGCGGGACGGCGTCGCCACCATCGCGCCGCTGCTCGTGCAGCCGATCGCGCCGCAGGACGTGGCCGACGTGCTCGCCGAGATCGCCGTCGGCGAGCCGCAGGGGCGTTACGCGGACGTCGCCGGCCCCGAGACGCAGGACCTGGTCGACATGGCGCGGCGCACGCACCAGGCCCGTGGCCGGGACGTGCGCCTGGTGCCGACGTGGTCGGGCGTGTTCGGCCCGGAGATGGCAGGGAACGCGCTGCTGCCGGGCGAGCGCGTCCGCCTCGCGCCGACCACGTTCGACGAGTGGCTGGCGAAGTCGGTGTGAACCCGGGCGGGTCCGGCGCCGGTGCTCGGCGCCGGACCCGTCGCGGTCACCGGGTGGCGCCGACGAGTTCCTCGCGGTCCGCCTCCAGCGCGGCGCCCTCCACGTCGAGGGTCGGAAGGCGGCGCAGCCACTTCGGCAGCCACCACGCCTTCTCGCCCAGCAGGGCCAGCGCGGCGGGCACGAGGACCATCCGGACCACGAACGCGTCGAACAGGATGCCGATGGCCAGGGCGAACGCGATGGACTTCATCGGGCCCTCGCCCGCGGGCACGAAGCCGGCGAACACCGAGAACATGATCAGCGCGGCGGCCACGACCACGGGCGCGGCCTGGCGGAAGCCGGTGTCGATCGCGGCGAGCGGCGGCTTGCCGTGGTGGTGCGCCTCGTGCATCCGGGACACCAGGAAGATCTGGTAGTCCATCGCCAGGCCGAACAGGATGCCCACCATCAGGATCGGGGTGAGGCTGAGCAGCGGTCCGGTGCCGTCGAGGTTGACCGCGTCGGCCAGCCAACCCCACTGGAACACCGCGACCGTCGCGCCGAGGGAGGCGCCGATGGTGAGCAGGAAGCCCAGCACGCCGACCAGCGGCACCAGGATCGACCGGAACACGAGCACCAGCAGCACCAGCGCGAGGCCGACGACCAGCGCCAGGTAGACCGGCATGGCCTCGTCCAGGGCGACGGCCACGTCCACGCTCACGGCGGTGGCGCCGGTGACGTAGGTGGTCGCGCCGTCCACGCCGGCCAGCCGTTCGCGCAGGTCGGTGACCAACTGCTCGGTGGCCTGCGTGGCCGGGCCGGACTCGGGGATCACGGTGAGCATCGCGGCCGTGCCGTCGGCGTTCGGCGTCGGCGGCGTGACCAGCGCGATGTCGCCCGCGCCCTGGATGGTCGCGACGGAGGCCGAGGCGGTGGCGGCGGCGTCGTCGCCCTCGAACAGCACGACCAGCGGGCCGTTGAAGCCCTCGCCGAAGCCGTCGGCGAGCAGCCGTTCCGCGCGGGCCTGGCTCGACTCGGCGGGCGGGGCCGCGACCAGGGTCGTCTCCATCGACAGCACGGGCACGGCGATCGCGCCCAGGCCCAGGACCGCGAGCAGCAGCGCCGCGACCCGGTTGCGGGTGACCGCGCCGATCCAGCCGCGGAAGAAGCCGCGCTCGTGCGGCTCGGCGTCCGAGGCGTCCACGGCGCGCACGTCGCGCTCCTTGCGCGGCAGCACGCGGCGGCCGAGGTAGCCGAGCACCGCGGGCACCAGGGTGACGGCGACGAGGACCGCGACCACGATCGTCAACGCGGCGGCGACGCCCATCTGGGTCAGGAACGGGATGCCGACCACGGCCAGGCCCGCCAGCGCGATGACCACGGTCAGGCCGGCGGTCACGACGGCGGAGCCCGCGGTGCCGACCGCCGTGCCGATCGCGTCGCCCACGTCCCGGCCCCGGCGCAGCTCGTGCCGGTAGCGGTTGATGATGAACAGGGCGTAGTCGATGCCGACCGCCAGGCCGAGCATCGCGGCCAGGATCGGGGTGGTGGACTGCAGGTCCATGAAGCCGGTGGCGATGGTGACGCCCAGCGCGCCGATGCCGACGCCGACGGCGGCGGTCAGCAGGTTCATGCCGGCCAGCACGAGCGAGCCGTAGGTGACGGCCAGCACCAGCAGCGCGATGACCACGCCGATGACCTCCGCGGGACCGCCCACGTGCGGCGGCGCCTGCGTGGCCTCACCGGTGGCCTCCACGGTCAGCCCGGTCACCTCGCGCGTGGCGTCGAAGAGCGCGGTGCGCTGCTCCTCGGTCACGTCGCCGACCTGGGCCTCGTAGGTGACCGTGCTGTAGGCGACGTCCTGGCCGGCGTTCACGGTCGGCGCACGCGGGTCGAGCGGGTTGCTCGCGGACGTCACGCCGGGCAGCTCGGACAGCTCCCGCACCAGCCCGGCGAGCTTCGCGGCGTTCTCGGGCGAGGTGACCTGCCGGCCGTCCGGAGCCCGCACGACCACCCGCGCGGTCGCGCCGCCGCCCGTCCCGAACTCGTCGGAGATCTTGTCGAGGGCGGTGGTCGACTCCTGCCCCGGGATGGAGAAGGAGCCGGAGGTCGGGCCGGCCAGCGTGACCGCGCCGAACGCCGTGCCGCCGAGCACGAGCAGCCACAGCAGGACGACGACCAGGCGGCGCCGGTGCGCGCCGAAGCCGAGTCGGTAGAGCAGACGTGCCATGGGAGTCAGGCCTCCGGGTGGGATGGGTCGCGGTGCCCGAGCGCGTCGAGGCAGGTGGCGATGATGTGGGGCCGCCACGCGGTCTTCTCGCCCGCGTGGTTGGCGGCCAGGCTGAGCACGGCCAGGGCGCTGAGCATGCCGATCACGCGGACCAGCCGTGCCGTGTCGCCCGCGTCCTGCTCGACGCCGAACACGGCGAACACGTGCTGGGACAGGGCGTCCAGGTCGCCCTCCGCACCCTCGGCGCCCAGCAGGCTGATCGCGCGGGACTCCAGCGCGATCAGACCGGGCCGGTCCAGGGCGAAGTCGACCAGCAGCTCCACGGCCCGCCGGTCCCGCGCCGGGCCGGCCGGCGCCTGCGCGGCCTGCGCGAACAACTTCCCGCTGTGCGTGCGCCCGACGTCGCGCGCGGCGTCGAACAGCGCCTGCTTGCTCGGGTAGTGGTGCAGCAGGCCTGCCTTCGACAACCCGACCGCGTCGGCCAGGTCCTTCACCGACGTGTGGTCGAACCCGTGCCGGGCGAACAGACCTGCCACGCGGTCCAGCAACTGGTCCTCGGTCAGCGCGCGTGCCATGCCTCCACGGTACGCAGTTACCGACCGATCCGGTCGGTAAGCCGACCGATCCGGTAGGTGGCCTCCGTCACCCCGCTCCGCCGCACGCCTGGGCCGGGCGGTGGCGCTCCTGACGACGTGGGATCAGCCGATGGTGACCACCCGCGCCCACGCCGGTGGCGAGTCCGGCACGTAGTCGGGATCGTCCTCGTCCCACCGGGACGGTCGGGGGAACAGGCCCACGACCGTCCGGCACGGTGGACGCGCACCCGGCCAGGGCGTCTGCCCGTCGGTCAGGGCGACGACGACGTCGGGGCGGGGGTTGCCGCGCAACGCCTTGGCGAAGCCGCTGCGCAGGTCCGTGCCGCCACCGCCCACCAGCGGGATGCCCTCGGCACGGCACAACGGGTGCGTGACGTGGGCGGCGGCGTCGCACGACAGCACGGAGACGAGATCACGTCGACCGCCCACCGCACGGACGATCGCGGCGATCTCGACGATCGCGCTGCCCAACTCGTCGTCGCTCACCGACCCCGAGGTGTCGACGATCACGCAGACGCGCGGCGGTCGTCGTCGCAGGCTCGGCAGGACGACCCCGGGCAGGCCGGCCGACCTGCGCGAAGGCCGACCGTAGGTGTAGTCCTCACCCGCGCCGGGCCCGGACACCGCCGAGCGGACCGCCGCCCCCAGGAGCTCGCGCCACGGCTGCGGCGGGTGGAACGCCTCCTGCGCCCACCGTTGCCAGCCCTTCGGCGCGTTGCCCGGACGTGCGGTGATGCCTTGGGCCACCCGGAACCGGACGGCGTCGCGTTCCTGCGCGCTGAGCCCGTTCGCGCCGTCCGGCCCCAGGTCCCACTCCCGCTCCAGCCCGTCGGCGCCGCTGCCGCAGTCCAGCCAGCCGAACCCGTCGGTGTGCGGCCCGAGCCGGAACTGGCGCAGGTAGTCCTCCATCAACTGCCCGTCGGGCAACCTGAGCAGAGCCGGCTGGACGGCGCCCGCCGGCTTCGCCAGCCCCTCGCCGAACACGTCGTCGTTGATCTCGCAGTCCGCGGCGATGTTCATCCGCAACCGCTCCCCCGGCCCGGTCAGCCCGTGCTGCGCCGCGAACCGGTCGCCGCGCCCGTGGTGGTCGCGCAGCAGGTGCGAGACCTCGTGCACCCAGACCCCGGCCAACTCCTCCAACGGCGTCCGGTCCACGAACGCCGGCGAGACGTAGCAGCGCCAGTGCCGGTCCACCGCCATCGTGGGCACTCGCCGTGATTCCACCACGTGCAGCGCGAACAACGCCGTCGCCAGGTACGGCCGGCTGCGAACCGCGTGCAACCGGGCGGCGAAGAGCTTCTCCTCGTCCATGTCCCCCGGCGTCATCGGCGGGCGCCCGCGCCGACCGCCGCCCGGTCCGCCCGCCGCGACAGCGACACCGCGCCGGCCAGCCGCTCGATCGCCGCCGGCACCTGCCAGTCGTCGCGGCGCAGCGCGGCGAGCGTGGACGCCGGCACGACCACCAGGTCCGGCGCGCCGGTTTCCAGGGCCAGCACCAACAACGACCACGCGGCGTCCCAACGGGACCGCTCCGGCCGCCTGCGCACCGCCTCCACCACGCCGTCGAGCACCGTCTGACGCAGGTCGCCGCGCTCGGGCAGGACGGCCGCCGCCGGGTCCGCGAGCAGCTCCTCGGGATCCGGCAGGTCCATCCGGTCCAGACTGGCCAGCAGCTCCAGGCCCGGACCGTCGCCCACGGTGGCCCGCACCAGCATCGACAGCACCTCCCGGGAGGCACCGGCCGCCGTGGCGAAAGCGATCAGCCGCAACGTCATCTCCCAACTGCGCGGTGAGGGCCACGGACCGCCGCGGTTCGCCTCGCTCTTCGGAAGCTGGTGCACCAACCCGGGACGTGCGGCCAGGAGCTCGCACACCGCCCGACGGGCGAACGCCACGGCGTCGGTCAGCCGTGCCGGGTCCAGCCTCGGCAGCGCCGCTTCCGGCCACGTCCCGCCCAGCCCGCGCACCACGACCTCGTGGTCGTAGCTCCACCGCAGGTGGACGAACCGGTTGGCCAGCGGTGGGCTGAGCTCCCAGCCGTCGGCCGCGGACGAGCGCGGGTTGGCGGCGGCCACGATCCGGACACCGGGCGGTAGCCGCAGCGCGCCGATCCGGCGTTCGAGCACCACGCGCAGCAGCGCGGCCTGGACCGCGGGTGGCGCGGTGGACAGCTCGTCGAGGAACAACAGCCCCCGGCCGGCCCGGACCAGGCGCACGGCCCAGTCGGGCGGGGCCATCGGGACCCCTTGCACGGCCGGGTCGTCGCCGACCACCGGCAGGCCGGAGAAGTCGGACGGCTCGTGCACGCTGGCGATCACCGTGGTCAGCGGCAGTTCGAGGGTGTCGGCGAGCTGGGTGAGGGCCGCGGTCTTGCCGATGCCCGGCTCGCCCCACAGCAGCACCGGCAGGTCGGCGGACACGGCCAGGGTCAGGGCTTCCAGCTGGAGGTCGGGACGCGGCTCGGTGGTCGTGTCCTGGAGCAGGGCGAGCAGGTCGGCGGCGGCGTCCATCGGTCGGACGTGGGCCGCTTCGGCGAAAGTGCGCATGTTCCGGTCACCTTTGGGGTCGAGTCGGGGGGCCGTGAGGTCGGCCGGTGGGTCGAGCGAGGTGTGAGGTCAGCGGCTGATCGCGTGGCGCGGGTGCGACCGGACGTCACGGCGGCGGGTGTCCCGGGCGGCCGGCCCTGGTCCGGACCCGGCGAGCCCGGCCCGGAACAGCCCGTGCGCCACCCGACCACGCGCCGCCGCCTCCAACTCGTCGCGCAACGCCCCGCTGCGGAGCAGCACGTCGGGTCCGAGCAGTCGTTCAACGGTCGCGAGGGCGCCTTCGGTGTCCCCGTGGTCCAGCCGGGCGCGAACGTCCACAAGGGACTCCGGCCGCCGGTGCGCGTCGTCGATCACCCGCAGGCACGGCAACGGAGGGCCGCCGAACGCGACCAGCAGCTCCTCGCGGCGGATCTCGTCGGGGTCGTGGTCCAGCGGGACGAGGACGCCGTCCACCACGCCGATGCGGTGCGTGGCGCCACGGCAGTCGACCAGGCGCGCGTGCCCCGGGCCGTCCGGGCTCGGTGACGCGCCGGCCGGCCGGTGATCCGGCACGAGCGCCGACGCGACGAGCGGGTGCAGCCGGTCGACGTCGATCAACCCCGCGCGGAGCAGTTCCAGGTCGGGGAGCACCCGGGTCGCGGCGTCCGGCAGGACCGGCCACGCGCGGCTGCGACCTCTCGGCGGCGCCACCGTGATCCCTGCCGGGGCCAGCACCAGCCGGCGTCGGCTGTCGAGCCGCACGGTGACGAGGCCGTCCACACGTCCCTCCGCGCGCAGCAGCAACGCAGCCTCCGCCGGCCACCGGTCGACGGCGAAGCCGCTCAACTCCGCCGCCACCCCGTCACCGATCGTGCTCCCGGACCGCTCCCCCAGCTCACCGGCCCTGCGCACGTCCCACAGGTGGCGGTGCAGGTCCAGGCGGAACCGCCGGTCGGGGCGGGGGTGGGGGTGCAGGCCGGCCCCGTCCCTCGGCCGGGACGGCACCCACAGCGCGAGGCTGATCCGCTGGCCGGCGTCGGCCCACGACGGCGGTGTGCGCGCCACCAGGTGCACCTCGCCGTCGGCCGTCGAGGGGTACCGCGCCAGGGACACGGTGAGGCCGGGCCGCAACAGGCCGTCCGGCGCGATCCTCGGGAAGTGCCAGCGCAGCAGGTCGGGAGCCAGTTGGCGGAGGTCGGCGCGGACCTGTGCCGCGAGGAGCCGGCCGTGGGCGCGACCCACGGCTCGCAGGTTCAGGTCCACGTCGACGCGCGCGGCGGCGCAGGCTCCGGCCCAGTCGCCCACCAGCCGGCGGGCGGTCGCCGATTCGATCATCGGCGGCGGCACGGCGAACTCGCGCACGTGCGCCCAGAAGAAGAGGCGGTCGTTCTCATTCGCGGTCAAGGGGCGCATCAGCACTCACCTTGTGCGAAGAGAACCTCCGATCCGTTCACGTAGGTAACCATCGCCGGGAGCGTACCAGGATCGACAACGAGCGGGTCCGGTTCTGTTACCTCTGCCCGCCGGCTCTCGTCATACCGGCGACGACCGAGTGCGCCCACCGGTCGTCCGACCTGAGTGGAGTGAAGAGCAGGATGCTGACGAACATCATGTACGTGACGGTCTACGTCACCGACCAGGACCGCGCGCTGGAGTTCTACGCGGAAGGGCTCGGTTTGGAGAAGCACGTCGACTACCCCGGGCCGGACGGGCGCTTCCTCACCGTGGGCGCGCCCGGTAGCGCGGTCAAGATCATCCTCTGGCCGCACGCGCCGGCCGCCGGACACCCGGCCGAGCCGGGCGCCGCGCCCGGTCCGCTCATCCTCGAGTCGGACGACCTGAGGAAGGACTTCGAGGTGTTCCGCCGGCGTGGCGTGACGTTCGTCAAGCCCGAGCCGGTGGACTACCCGTTCGGCGTTCGCGTGGAGGCGGTGGATCCGGACGGCAACCGGATCTCGCTCCGCCAGCAGCCCCGCGGCGCCGGCAGGTGACCGACGCGGGCCGGGGGAACCCGGTGGCCGAGGCGTTCGAGGGGCAGCGGGACCGGCTGCGCGCGATCGCGCACCGCGTGCTCGGGTCGCACGCCGACGCGGAGGACGTGGTGCAGGAGGCGTGGCTGCGACTGTCCCGCCAGGACGCGGCGGCCATCGGGAACCTGGCGGGCTGGCTGACCACGGTGGTCGGCCGGCTCAGCCTGGACGTCCTGCGTGCGCGCCAGACCCGTCCCGAGGCGTCCTACGACAGCCGCCTGCCCGAGCTGGTGGTGACCGTCGACGACGGCGCCGCGCCGGAGGACGACGTGGCGCTCGCCGACTCGGTCGGGCTCGCGCTGCTCGTCGTGCTGGAGTCGCTGCGGCCGGGCGAGCGGCTGGCGTTCGTGCTGCACGACCTGTTCGCGGTGCCGTTCGACGAGATCGGCCGGATCCTCGGCAAGTCGACCGACGCCACCAAGATGCTCGCCGGCCGCGCCCGGCGGAAGGTGCGGGCGACCGGGCGGCCGGAGGTCCCCGGGCGGGAGCAGCGGGAGGTCGTGCAGGCCTTCCTGGCGGCGGCTCGCGACGGCGACTTCGAAGGGCTGCTGCGCGTGCTCGACCCCGACGTGCGGCTCACCGCCGACACCCCCGACGGCCGTGTCGTCGTCCTCGGCGCCACCAAGGTGGCCACTGGCGCACGGCTGGCCGCCGGCGCGGCCGGGCACGGGCTGGCCGTGCTCGTCAACGGCCGTCCGGGCGTGGTGTCCTGGCGCGACGACGGCACCCCGCTCGCGGTCATGGCCTTCACCGTCGTGGACGGCCGGATCGCCGGGATCGCGATCGTGTCCGACCCCGCCAAGCTCGCGTCCACGGACCTGCCGGGGCCACCGTGAGGCCCTCGGAACCACTCAGCCACGAACCCGTCAGTCCGAAGTGGACCTCACGCGGGAATTCGTCTCCGTCACCGGGACGTGCGGTCCAAGCGGGTGCGGCCGGTGAGCGAGAGGGTGCGGGCCAGGTCGCCGGGGGTGACGAAGTTCGGGGCGGCTGCGTGGGCGCGGACGGCCTCCAGGCAGTCGTGCGGCTGGTCCGGGGTGCCGCGGCCGGGAGGTGGAGTCCGGTTTCGGCGGCGTAGTCGGCGAGGAGCGGGCCGAGGTCGGTCGGTGCGCCGGTGCGCCCGGTCGGGGTGGTGAACGGCAGGGTCGCGTGCTGCCGCGCCCAGTCCAGTGGTGACCCGTCGTCGGGCTGGGCGCCGACGTCCAGCGCGCAGGGGCCGGCCGGGTCCGCCTCGCGGTGGCGGCGGTAGACGAATTCGGAGCAGATCATGAGTGTGCGGCCTTGACCGCCGCCGTCGAAGGCGGCGATGGCCGACGACAGCGGCCCGTCGCCGGAACGAACCAGGTCCGCACCCGTCCGCGCGCCCCGCGGTCGCCTGGGGCCGGCACCGGACCGGAGCCGACGACCGAGTCGCCGCTCATCTCCGCCTCACCGATGCCACCCGCTCGTGTCGTGATCCACCCTGTTCGCGGCGGCGTGCCCGAAGGGCGACCGGCCGACCTGCCGGTGACCGTCTGAGTTCAGTCGCGGCGTACGGCCGTGCGGAGGACGTGGGAAGACACCGGCGTGCGGGCGTCGGAGAACAGGAACCGGTCGAGCCGATCGCCCGGCTGACCGCAGTGGTCCCCCAGTCGAACCGGAGCGGCGAGCCCATCGCCACCGCACCGGGCGTTGACACCGCGCTGAAGATCCCATGAACACGTGATGTGGCGGCACGGCCGACGCTGGACGCTGCCCGTATCACGTCGGTCCCGGAGGTGGGGGAAAGAGTGCATGGACAACGTTCCCGTAGTCGTGGTCGGCGCAGGCCCCGTCGGGATGATGACGGCGCTGGAACTGGCCCACCACGGTGTGGCGTGCCTGCTCGTCGAGCAGAACGCCGGTCCGACCGCGCACCCGAAGATGGAGTTCAGCAACCCCCGGACGATGGAGCACCACGCGAGGCTGGGCTCGGCGGCGGACATCCGGCGGTCGGGGGTGCCGCCCGAGTACCCCTTCGACGTCATCTGGTCCACCGGGCTGGACGGCGAGCGGCTCGCGCTCTGGGAGCAACCCTCGGTTGAGCGGAAGTGGCAGCAGATCAGGGAGCACAACGACGGCAGCCAGCCCAGCCAGCCGTACCAGCGGATCTCGCAGACCGACCTCGAGCCGATCCTGCTCTCCCGCTGCCGCCGCCACCCGCTGATCGACCTGCGCCTGCGCTGGAGGTTCGACTCGCTCGAACCGGACGACGACGGTGTCACCAGCACTTTCCTGGACCTGGCGAGCGGTGCCGCGCGGTCGGTGCGTTCGCGGTACCTGGCCGCCTGCGACGGCGCGAGCAGCACCATCCGCCAGGCCGTCGGCATCCCGCTGAGCAGCGGTGGTGTCGCCGACGGCACCAGCGGCGGTGTCCGCGACCTGCCGGCCGCCTTCTCGGTGACCTTCCGCACCGCCGACGACAGCACCCTGTTCCGGCACGGCTACTTCTGGCACTACTTCACGAACCGCTACGTGCTCATCTCGCTCGACGAGGCAGGCACCTGGGCGTTCCACTCCCTGCGCCCGGCCGACTTCGACCCGCCACCCGCCGACACGGCAGCGTGGATGCGCTCCCTGCTCAACGTCGACCTGGCCGTCGACCACGTGCACGTCTCCTCGCGCTGGACGCCGAGGTACCTGATCGCCGACAACTACCGGTCCGACCGGGTCCTGCTCGCGGGCGACGCCGCGCACCAGATGTTCCCCGCCGGCAGCCACGGCATGAACACCGGCGTGGGCGACGCGGTCGACCTGGGTTGGAAGCTGGCGGCACTGGTCAACGGCTACGGCGGGCCAGGGCTGCTGGACAGCTACGAGGTGGAGCGGCGGCCGGTCGGCCTGCGGAACATGGCCATGTCGCGCGAGCACCTCGAGGTGCACTTCCGGTTCATGCGGCTCATCGGCGACGGCGCGACACCGGCGCAGCTGGGCCGGTTCCTCGGCGCGCAGCCCGGCGAGAACACCTACGAGGGCATCTACCTCGACTACCGGTACGCGGGCTCGCCGATCGTCTGCGCCGACGGCACCGCCGAGCCGGCCTCCGACCCGCTGCGCTACGTCCCGAGCACCTGGCCGGGCGCCCGCCCGCCGAGCCTGCTGCTGGCCGACGGCAGTCAGCTCTTCGACCGGTTCGGCCCCGAGTTCACGTTGGTGGACACGGCAGGGGACGGACGGGCCGACGCCCTGCTGGCCGGCGCGGCCGACCGGGGCTTGCCGGTCCGCCACCTCGTGGTCCGGGAACGCCGGGTGCGCGAGCTGTGGGAACGCGACTTGGTACTCGTGCGCCCGGACCACCACGTCGCGTGGAGGGGGAACCGATCCCCGACCGACCCGACCGAGGTCGTCGACCGGGTCAGGGGCGCGACGGGTGGGCCGGCCGCGCCGCCGGCGGGCTCCACCGGTTCGGGCCGCACCGCCGGGAAGAACGTGCACCACCCCGTAAGAGGCATCGCAGATTCGCATTCAGGAGGCCCTCGTGGCGACCGAACCGTCTAGCTCGACCCGCGGCGACACGAAAGAGGGAACCCGGCCCGCCTGGCTGGTCCTGGTGCTGGTGTGCGCTTGCCAGTTCATGGTGATCCTCGACGCGTCCATCATCAACGTCGCCCTGCCCTCGGTCGACCGGGACCTCGGCTTCTCCGACACCGGCCTGGCCTGGGTGGTGAACGGCTACCTGCTCACCTTCGCCGGCTTCATGCTGCTGGGTGGCCGCGCCGCCGACCTGTTCGGCCAGCGCCGGGTGTTGATCGCCGGGATGTTCCTGTTCTCCGCCGCGAGCCTGGCCGCCGGCCTGGCGAGCTCACCGGAGGTCCTGGTCGGGGCCCGGGTCGTGCAGGGCATGGGTGCCGCCATGCTCGCTCCGACGACGCTGGCCGTGATCAACACCACCTTCACCGCCGAAGGCGCGCGCGCCAAGGCGTTCGGCGCCTGGGCCGCCTCGGGCGGTGTGGGCGGGATGGCCGGCGCGGTCGTGGGCGGCGCTCTCACCACGGGCCTGTCGTGGCGGTGGGTGTTCCTGATCAACGTGCCGATCGGAGCGGCGTTGATCGTGGTGGCGGTCATGGCGCTGTCGGGCGCCCGGGGTGCCCGGAACCAGTCGCTGGACGTCGTCGGCGCGGTCACCGGCACGCTCGGGCTGGCCGCCCTGATCTACGGGATCATGCAGACCGTCGACCACGGCTGGGGTTCGGGGCTGGTCATCGGGCCCATCGCGGCGGGCTTGCTGCTGCTCGTCGCGTTCGTCCTGGTGGAGGTCCGCTTCGCCGCCCAGCCGATGATGCCGCTGCGGCTGTTCCGCATCCGGAGCGTGGTCGTCGGCAACAGCATGCTGCTGCTCTTCGGCGGGATCGCCATCGCGATGTGGTACTTCACGTCGCTGTTCCTGCAGAACGTGCTCGCCTACAGCGCGCTCGAGGCCGGACTCGGGCAGACGCCCGCGGCGGTGATGTTCCTGCTGGTCGCGCGGTGGGCCGCGGGTCTGCTGCCGCGTGCCGGTGTGCGTCGCCTGGTCCTGGTCGGCAGCGCCTGCTTCGTGGCCGGTTTCGGTTGGCTCTCCCGAGCGGACGCGGACACCGGCTACGTCACCGGCCTGCTCGGGCCCACGCTGCTCATCGCGATCGGGATCGGGTTCGCCTTCCCCACCTTCATGGCCGCGGCGACCGCCGAGGCGCCCGAGGGCGACGCGGGCATCGTCGGCGGTCTGGCCAACACCGCCAACCAACTGGGCGGGTCGTTGGGCCTGGCGGTGCTCGCGACGGTCGCCGGCGCCAAGACCGCGTCGGAGGCGGACAGCGGCTCACCGTCCGCCCTCGCCTCCGGCTACGGCGTGGTCTTCCTCATCGCGGCCGGACTCGCCGTGGGCATCGCGGCGATCAGCCTCCTGCTGCCGAAGACCCGGCGCGCCTGACCCGAAGCCGCGACACGGGCCCACCGACTTCCGGTGGGCCCGTGTCCGCGTTCACGGGAATTATTCCTGAACGCCGCCGCGCGCCCATGCCGGGTACCTCTTATTCATCGGCACGAACACCGGCGCCGCGCGGACCGCTTTCCGGTGCACGCTTTCTGCGCCACAACCACGTGGACACGTGATGTCGCGGGAGATTCATCGCGCAAAACTGACTGCACCAGCAAAAGCGTGAGTCGCCAAGGAGGCTGACAGATGTCCCAAGCACCAGCGCTGCCCGTCGACCCCGCCGAAGGGCTCCGGTCGCTGTTCTACGCCCATTATCGGTTCCAATACCTGAGCGCGGCGTACCAGCTCGGCCTGTTCGCCCTCCTGGCGAGCCGACCGGGCGCCACGAGGGCGGACATCGGTCGCCAACTCGGCCTGGAGGACCAGCCGACCCGCATCCTGATGCTCGGCTGCACCGCTTTCGACCTCGTGCACAAGGACGGCGACCGCTACTTCAACAGCAAGCTCGCCGAGCCGCTCGCGACGAACAACGACCAGGTGCCCGCGGCGTTCGTGCCGTGGGAGCAGCACGTCAACTACCGGCCCATGGCGTGGTTCTACGAATCGCTCAAGGCGAACACGAACGTCGGGCTCCAGCGGGAGATCGAGGGCACGTCGCCCACCCTCTACGGCCGCTTGGCGGGCAACGCCAGGCTGGAGACCGTGTTCCACAACATGATGGGCTCGGTCAGCCGACTGGTCGCCGAGCAGCTCGTGCACAAGCTCGACCTGTCGGGCTACCGCCACATGCTCGACATCGGCGGTGGGACCGCCATCAACGCGTCGAACTTCGCCCGGCGTTGGCCGCACCTGCAGATCACCATCATCGACCTGCCGTCCGTCACCGAGGCCGCGAACCGGCGGATCGCCGACCTGGGGCTGTCGGACCGCGTGCGCGCGATCGGCCTCGACGCGTTCCAGGACGAGTTCCCGAAGGGGTGCGACTGCGTCCTGTTCGGCCACTTCCTGGAGATCTGGTCGACCGACCGCAACAAGGCACTGCTGACCAAGGCCGCCAGGGCGGTCGAGGAGGGCGCGGGGATCTTCGTCGTCACCCCCGGCCAGAACGACGACGAGACCGGGCCCGAGCTCGCCGCCGCGCTGTCGGCCTACTTCCAGACCGTCGCGTCCGGCGAGGGCATGGTCTACACGCCCAGGGAGTACGAGCAGTGGTTCGCCGAGACGGGTTTCCAGCCCACCGGCCGCCAGTTCGTCGGCGAACTGGGTGACATCGTGATCTCCGGGGTGCGCACGTCCGACGAGGCGCCGAGCGCGCCCTGAGACGGCCATCGCCGGACCGACGGCGTGGGGCCCCGCCTGCCGGCGGGCCCCACGCCGACTCGCCGAAACTCCCCACCAATTTTACAATAGGCTCCGAACGACCGGGAACAGATGCGTTCGTGATAGATGCTCATCTCCGACCGCTTCCCACCGAAACGACACAGGAGCGGAACACTTCCGATACAATCGGCGAAGGTTGCACAGAACTACCTGGACTGAGGAACACGTGCCACAGGGGGTGTCACGTGCGTGATCGAACCAGGGGGGAACATGATCGCGTTCCAGGGTCGACAAAAGGAAGTCAGACGGATCACGTCATTACTCGGGCCGACGCCGTCGAAGAGACCGAGAATCGTGGCGATCACCGGGGTCGCCGGCACCGGTAAGACATCTCTGCTCCAGGAAATCGCCGCGGTCGCCAGGCGGTCCGGTTACCGGACGTCGCCGCCGGTCCACGGCGCGCGGTTGAACGCCCTGCCACCGGGTTCCGTCACCCGGCAGGAACCTCTGAGCACGCCGGGACTAGTGCTCGTGGACGACGCGCACCTCGTCACCCCGGAAAGGCTGCACGCCCTGATCGGAGCGGCGGGCGAACGCACGGACATCGCGTTCCTGCTGGCGGGCAGGGGCACGACACCGGCTGCGGCGGACCGGTGGCTGCGCCCCGGCGGGATCGGCGGCGGCGAGGTCGTGCACGTGTCCGACCTGTCCTCGGCGGAGACGCACGCACTGGTGGCCGACTTGACCGGGGCGCCACCGGACGCGCACCTCAAGGCGTTGGCGGGCCAGACCCGCGGCAACCCGCGGTGGATCGAGGCGCTGGTCACCGGTCTGCGGGACGAGGACAGGCTGCGCGTGGCGGACGGGTACTCGGCGGTGACCGACTGCCGCATCCCGTGCCGGTTGAGGGCCACCATCGTCGACGTCCTGGACCTGCTGACCCCCGCCTGTCGGCAGATGCTGCAGATAGCCGCGACGCGGGGCTGCGTCCACCCGGCGCGCACCCCGTTCATGCTCTCGCTGCTGGAGGAGGGCGCGGAGGCGGCCATGCTCAGGCAGGTCGGCCGGACGTTCGAGTTCCAGAGCGAATCCGTGCTGCGGGTGATCCGCGAGACCGTGCCCGCGCCGATGCGGTCGGTCCTCGCCCGGGAGGACCTGCCCGCGCCGAGCCGACCGGGGTGGGACCACTTCCCGTGCCTCCCGAGCCCCGGTGGGGGCGACGGGTCCGAGGCGGACGTCGAGCAGCCGACCGACCAGGCACCCGTCGAGTGGGCCAGCCTCACCCGGACCGAGCACGCGATCGCGCGGTTGGTCAGCCGCGGGATGACCAACCGGCAGATCGCGAGCCGGGTGTTCCTGTCCCCCCACACCGTCAACTACTACCTGCGCCGCATCTTCCGGAAGCTGGACATCGCCTCCCGGGTGGAGTTGGCGACCCTCGCGAACACCTACGACCCGCAGACCGCCTACTCCGGCACGGTGTCGGAGTAGGCGGTCCCCGGTCACCGCCCCTCGCCCCTCGCGTCGACGGCCTCGGCGAGCCGGGCGAGAACCGACTCGGTCGGCAGCACGACGGCACAGCGGCGCGCCGCGTAGTCGAGGGCCATCATGTGCTCCTCGGGGGTGAAGTCCGCGACGGCGTCCGCCACCAGGAACGCCTCGAGGTCCCGGCTGAAGGCGTCGCACGCGGTGATCAGGCACCCGATGTGGGCGTAGATGCCGCAGATGACGACCTGATCCCGACCGCGCGACCGGATGACGTCGTCGAGGTCGTTGCCGACGAAGGCGCTGTAGCGCCACTTGGTCACGACGACGTCGTCCGGTCCGGGCTCGAGCGGTGCCACGACCCGCCGGTGCTCGGGCCGCCGGTCCATGCCGGGACCCCAGAAGTCGCGCAACAGCCCCCGCTGCGCTTCGCTCATCGAACCGGGCTGCGCCGTGTAGACCACGGGGATGCCCAGCGCCACCGCCGCCGCCTTGACCGAGGCGGAGTTGCGGATCAGGTCCTCCCTCGGTGCGGCCCCGGCGGGGAAGAAGTCGACGAAGTACTGCTGCATGTCGTGGATCAGCAGGACGGCCCGGCCGGGGTCCAACCGCCAGGGCGCCACGTTCGGCGGCAGGTCCTCGCGGCCGGGCATCGGGTACTCGGGGATGCTCGAAACGATCACGTCCGCTCCTCGCTGGGGCATCAGACGCCGAGCGCCGCGCCGCCGTCGACGCACAGGTCGTGCATGGTGATGTGACCGGCGTCGTCGGACACGAGGAAGAGCACCGCGGCCGCGATGTCCGCCGTGGTCGCCAGCTTGCGCAGCGGGATCCCCACCCGGTAGGCGGCGAGGGATCCGTCCAAGGTCGCCGCGCTGCTCGCCTCGCCGGTCCACGTGTCCCGCAGCATCCGGGTGTCGGTGGAGCCGGGTGACACCACGTTGCACCGGATGCCCTTGTCCGCCAGCTCGAGCCCGAGGGCCTTGGTGAAGTAGACGGCCGCGGACTTCGAGGCGGCGTACGCCGCCATGCTCCTCCTGGGCACCCGGGCCGCGTTGGACGCGACCGTGACGATCACGCCGGCCTCCCGCCGGACCATCCGCCGCGCGACCGCGCGGCTCATGTAGAAGACCCCGTCGGTGTTGACCGCGAACACCGAGTGCCAGTCGTCATCGGTGAGTTCGACCAGGTTCCCGAGGCGCATCGACCCCGCCACGTTGACCAGGACGTCCACCGGCCCGAGTTCCCGCTCCACCCGGTCGACGGCACGCTCGACCGCGCGGCTGTCGCGGATGTCCAGCGGGTAGGCGTTCGCCTCCGCCCCGGCCTCGGTGAGGCGGGTGACCACCTTCGCCAGCGCGTCACCGTCCAGGTCCGCGGCCGCGACCTTCGCGCCGTGCTCGGCGAGCAGGTCCGCGACCGCCTCGCCGATCCCGTTGGCGGCTCCGGTGACCAAGGCGACCTTCCCCGCCGCTTTCCCGACACGTGCCGTCGTCGACTCCGTCATAACGACTCCCTCCCCATGGCGAAGACCCCCTGTTGACCGCCGGCCGCCGACAGCGCCGACTCCGCTTCGTACCCCCAGAGCCATCGCCGGTGCTCCAAGTCGGCGTAGCGCGCCAGCTCGGCGTCACGCCGGAGCTGATCGGCGCCGTCCGGTAGGTGGAACACGTCCGTGTTGACGCGTGATTTCTCGTGCACCGCGTCCGTGCGCGGCTTGCGCAGTGCTTCGTACGCGCGCAGCGCCGCTCCCGTACCCCCGGTCGGCAGCACGTCGTGCAGGCACGTCGCCAGGACGACGGCGTCCTCGATCGCCTGGTTCGCGCCCTGCGCGAAGAACGGCAGCATCGGGTGCGCGGCGTCACCGACGAGGACGGTTCGCTCGGTGCTCCACCGGGCGATGACGTCCCGGTCGTGCAGCGCCCACCGACCGACGGACTCCGCCGCGTCGAGCAGGCTGAGCACGTCCGGGCACCAGCCGTCGTAGGCGGCGCGCACCTCGGCGGCGTCCCCCGTCGCCGACCACGACTCGGCCCGCCACCCACCGGCCGGCGTGGTCGCGCCGAAGCTCACCCGCTCACCGCCCGCGACGGGGTAGGCGACGCAGTGCCTGCCCGGTCCCAACCACAGCTGCACCCGCGGTTCGGCGCGCAGGAACGGCACCCGGTCGGCGGGGATCACGCCCCGGTAGATCGTCTCCCCCGAGAAGCGCGCCTCGTCCCGGACGAGGTGTCGCCGGACCGCGGAGTGGATGCCGTCGGCGCCCACCACCAAGTCCGCGGTGACCCGACGGCCGTCGGCGAAGGTGAGCTCGACGTCGTCGGTGCGCTCGGCCAGGCCGACGCAGCGCCGGCCGAGGTGGACCGCGTCGGGCGGCAGCAGCCCCGACAGGGCCGCGTGCAGGTCCGACCTCAGCACCGTGTAGTAGGGCGCGCCGAATGTTTGCTCGCAGCGCTCGCCCAGGGCGGTGGACGCGATGAGGTCGCCGTCGTCCCACCGGCTCACCCGGATCTCGTCGGGCCGCACGGCGGTCGCCGCCAGCGGTTCCGCCAGGCCGAGCCCGCGCAGGACACGCACCGCGTTCGGCGCGAGCTGGATGCCGGCGCCCACTTCGGCGAGGCGGGGAGCCTGCTCGAAGACCTGGCAGGACAACCCGGCCCGGCGCAGCGCGGCCGCGACCACCAGCCCGGCGACACCGGCCCCGATCACGGCGACCCGGAGATCTGCAGTGGGCACTGGACGTCCTCGTCTCTGTCGTCGGACCGGTCGGGGCCGAGCTCGTTCAGTAGTAGAGAAGTGCTTTGTCCCAGTCCTCGTCAGCGCCGAAGAGGCTGCGTGGCTTGAGCACGTCGTGACTCGCGGTCAGCACCTCGCGGGGCACCAGTGACCCGGACGGCACCGCGGCGACGAGGCAGGGTGTGCCCAGGGCGTCCCCGATCGCAGCGGTGAGCGCCCCGGCGGCCGCTTCGGCGAGGTCCCGGTCGGGCACCTCGATCTCGACCCGAAGCGAGTCCGGTTCCGCGCGGGCCCGCCAGAACACCACTCCGTACTCGACGGGCAGCTCGAACACCAACTGCTCCAGCAGGTTCTGGTTGACCTTCCGCCCGGCCACCGGGTAGCCGAACGCCGCCCGGCCGAGCACCCGCACCACCGGGAGCTGCCAGCCGCAGCCGCAAGCCTCGTAGGAGACCTCGACGTCGTCCTCCAGGTTGTACCGCAGCAGCGGCATCGCCCGCCGGAACAACGGGGTCACCACGAGTTGGCCCGCGCCGTCGACCGTGGTCGACCCGGTCTCCGGGTGGTACACCTCGAAGACCGCCCGGTCCGCCCACAGGTGCATCCGGCCGAACCGGCACTCGCCGGCGAGGCTGCCCGTCTCGGTGGCGCCGTACTCCTCGATGACCGGCACGCCCCAGACCTCGCCGATGCGCCGCCGGCGCGCGTCGCTGAGCGGCTCGCCACCGACGAACAGGGCGCGCAGCGACGGGAAGTCGGAACCGGGGTCGAGCCCGGCCTCGCGAGCCGCCGCCGCCCACAGGAGGGTCTCGGTGGGCATCGACCACGTCAGGGTGACGTCCAGGTCGTGCAGCACGCGCAGGACGCGGGAGTACGGCATCGCCAGCGAGCGGTTGTCGCCGGGCACGACCGTGGCGCCGCGCAGCCTGCCCGCCGCTTGCGCGAGGTGGCCGGTGATCATCAGGGCGTACGGGGTGCGGACGAGCAGCGTGTCGGTCTCGTCGATGCCGTTCCACTTCCTGGCGAACCGCTCCGCGAGGTCCGTCCAGTCGTCGGCGGTGTAGTAGGACGGCGTGGGCGTTCCCGCCGTGCCGCTCGACTCGTGGTAGGTCGCCAGCCGCTCCCGGGGCACGGCCAACATGCCGAACGGGTAGTTGTCCCGCAGGTCCCGCTTGGTCGTCAGCGGCAGCGCGGTGAGGCCGGCCCGGTCCCGCGACACCGCGTCCAGGTCGCCACGGGCCCGGTAGAACGGCGATCGGCCCGCCTCGGCCAACAACCTGGCCACCTGCTCGTCCTGCAGGGCGGTCAGCTCGTCGAACGATCCCCAGTCACCCAGTTGCGGCAGGGGCGTCCTGGTCGACGTCATGAGGTCCCTCTCCTAGAATCCGGGCCGCGTTGGTCCACGCGACCTTCCGCCACTGGTCGGCGGGCACCTCCAGCGCCGCGAACTTGGCCAGCTCCACCGCCGGGTGCTGCAGCGGGAACTCCGTGCCGAACAGGACCCGGTCCGGACCGAGCCGGTCGAGCGCGGCCCGCAGGACGCTCGTGTAGCCACCGGAGGTCTCCAGCAGGACGTTGCGGCTGGGCTCGATCAGCTCCACACCGTGGAAGTCGATGTTGCCCACCCCGCTGTGGCCGAGCACGAAAACCACCTCGGGGAACCGCGCGGCGAGGGCGACCAGGTCGGAGACCCGGGCGCCCGGCCGCTCCAGGCAGACCACGTACACCGGGTGGCCCTCGTCGGCGGCGACCGACGCCAGGTCGGCCACCCGCGGGTCGTCCAGGCCCACGCCGTGCACGGCCGGCGAGACCTCCACGCCGCGGAACTCGGCGGCCCGGTCCCGGTACGGGCCCGCGCCGCGGTGCGGGTTGGCGAAGAAGAACGGCACGAGCCTGCCGCCCGACGCCGCGCACGCCCCCAGCACCGCGTCGTTGTCCGCGTCCGTCTCGACGTGACCGCCCTCGACGAGTTGGCGCGACAACCTCGGCAGGTCGATCGTGCCGCCCGCGCAGGCGACCGCGCGGTCGATCCCGCAGGCCGCGAGCGCCTCCAGCAACCGGTCCGCGGCACCGGGTCGTGGGACCAGCCGAACGTGGAAGTCGAACACCGGCCGCGGGTGGTGCGGCTCGCCGTTCACTGCTCGAGGCAGAACTCGTCGATCGGGTAGCCGACGTGCCGGTCCTCGACGGGGAGGTAGCCGAGCACCTTGTCCCCCGGCTTCAGCTCGGTGCTGTTGAGCACCGTGCCGCCGGGCCCCAGGACGCGCACGTGCCAGTCGTCCTGGAGGATCAGGTTGACCGTGGCGCCGTTCGGCGCGACCGCGTCGACCATCAGCATCGGGCGGGACTCGATCTTGACCCGGCCCACGACGGCGACCCTGGTCTGCCCCTTGATGTCGACCGCGAGGACCTTGCTGCCCGCCTTCAGCTCGCTCAGGTAGTTCGTGCGGCCGTTCTTCGACAGCGTGTAGGACATGATCGCGCCGGCGTTCACCCGGAACGGCCGGGTGGGCATGTACGGCAGCGGGTGGGTCTCGCTGACGCAGAGGATCATGCCCTTCGAGTGCGAGCCGACGAGAATGCCCTCGTCCTCCCGGAAGTACGTGCAGGTGTCCACACAGGCCCGTTCGCCCATGCCGACGTGGGTGATCCGGGTCACCTCCAGCTCGACCAGGTCGAGGTCGTCCTGGCGCTCCTGCGCGGCGGCCTGGAGCTTGGTCGCGTCGCCGACCTCCCGCGGCGCCATCATCACGCCGTCCGAGCCGTGCTCCAGCACGCCGAAGATGATCTCCGCCTCTTCGACGCCCCCGCTCACCGTGATGACGCTGCCCTCGGCGCCCGAAGCCGCCGCCAGCACGATCTCCAGCGGGATCTTGGTCGGGTCGGCGAACCTCACCACGGTCCACCGCTCGGTGCGGGCCGCCGTGCACGCCCGTTCGAGCGTGTCCGCGTCGACCACCTCGACGTACCGGGCGAACTCGACCCCGGTATCGCCCTGCGCCGCACGACGCGCCACGTCGTGCGCTTCTTCCGCGAGCACCACGATGTCCGCCCCGCCGAGGTGCTCGGGCATCTGCCCGTCCTCGCGGAAGAGCACCTTCCGGACGGTCGGCGGCAGGCTCTCCAGGACCGCGGGGTCGTCGCTCACGATGCCGGCGACGCGCTGGTGCACGGCTTCCTCGACGATCGCCTCACGCCGGTCTCCGACGCCCCGGACGTCCAGCCAACAGAACTTCACTGGGGTCTCCCTCCTGATGTCTTCCAGCCGGTGGGGACTTCGAGCAGGTCCAGCCGCGGCGGTGCCCCCGCCCGCGCGACGCCGTGCACGACCGCGGCGACCTCCCTCGCCGCCGCCGCCGGGTCGTCGGCCTGGAAGATGTTCCTGCCCATGGCCACCCCCGCCGCACCGCTGCCGATCACTTCGTCCACGTAGGACAGAACTTGTCGCTGGTCCGTGCGCGGTCCACCGGCGGCGATGACGGGCACCGGGCAGCTCCGCACGACGTCGGCCATCTCCGCGACCGATCCGGGGTACACCGACTTGACGATGTCGGCGCCGAGGTCGGCGGCGATCGTCGCGGCGTGCGCGATCAACTCCGGGTCCCTGGGGTTGCGGACCTTCGGCCCCCGCGGGTACATCATGGCCAGCAGGGGCAGGTTCCAGCGGTCGCACCCCTCCGCGACCTTGGCCAGGTCCGCGATCTGGCGGGCCTCGTCCGACGCGCCGACGTTGACGTGCACGCTCACCGCGTCCGCGCCGAGGCGCATCGCCTCCTCCACGCTCGCGACGAGGTACTTCGCGTCCGGGTCCGGGCCGCGGGCGGTGCCGGCGCTCAGGTGCAGGATCAGTGACATGTCGGTGAACCAGCGCCGGTCGACGTGCCGCAGGCTCCCCTTGTGCAGCACCACGGCGTCCACCCCGCTGGTCGAGAGCAGCCCGACCAGGGTGTCGACCGTCCGGCCACCGCCCGTGATCGGGCCGTCGGTGACCGAGTGGTCCAATGGGACGACGAGCAAGCGTTGGTCGACTTGTCGGCACAACCTGCGCAGCCGCACTTCACGCGCGAACGAACCCGGCACGGTGGACTCCTCTCCCCGGAGGTGGCGCTGGTGGATCGGCGGGTGCGATCACCCGCGGTCGAGCTCGAACTCGGCGTGCAGCAGGGCGACCGCGGTGTGCACCCGGTCGATCGGGATCGTCACCGAGGTTCGCAACTGCGAGGTGGAGACCCAGCTCGTGGCGATCCCGGCGTCCGCGAGCACGGACAGCATCCGCGCGGTGTGCCCGGGCCGGCTGAGCATCCCCGTGCCGATCAGGGACACCTTGCCGACGTGCTCGTCGTAGACGACCGATCCACCGTTCCGAGCCACCAGGTCGCGCAGCTCGTCGGCCAGCCGGACCAGGTCGCTGCGCCGCATGGTGAAGCCCATCCGGAACTCGTCCTCGAACGGCCCGGACCTGGCGACCAGGTCGACCGGCGCGTTGTGCTCGCCCAGCAGCACGAGCACGTCCACCGCCGGGTCCCGGTGTCCCGGCCCCGAGCGGACCAGCACCCTGGTGACGTCCGAGTCGTGCGCGACGGCCAGCACGCCGAACGCCTCCAGCACGTCCGGGTCGTCGCCGTGGCGGACCACGGTCCCCGGACGGTCACCGACGGAGTTCCGCACGTGGACCTCGACCCTCTCGGCAGTGGCCAGCTCGACCGCCCGGGCGTGCAGGACCTTGGCGCCGGCGAAGGCCATCTCGCTCATCACGTCGACGTCCACTTCGGACAGCAGCGACGCGGTCGGCACGATCCGCGGATCCGCGCTGCACACGCCGTCGACGTCGGTGTAGATCTCACACCGGCGCGCGCCGAGCGCGGCGGCGAGGGCGACGGCCGTGGTGTCGGAACCACCGCGGCCCAGCGTGGTCACGTCACCATCGGGGTTGTCGCCCTGGAACCCGGCGACGACGGGAACCTCGCCCACGTCGAGCGACGAGCGGATCCTGGTGGGCGTCACCTTCGCGACCCGTCCCTCGCCGTGCGGCCCGACCACCGCGACACCCGCCTGGGCGCCGGTCAGCGAGACGGCCGGGACCCCGACCTCGTGCAGCGCCATGGACATCAGCGCCGCGGACGCGCATTCTCCGGTGGCCAGGAGCTGGTCGCTCTCCCTGGTGGGCCGCCGCACGTTCAGCGCCGCGGCCGTGCCGAGCAGGTCGTCGGTGGTGGAGCCCTGAGCGGAAACCACCAGCACGACGGCGACGCGTCGCCGTGCCGCCGCCACGGATCGGGCTATCGAGCGCACTTGGTCGAGCCCGGCGAGCGAAGTGCCGCCGTACTTGCGGACGACTGTTTCCATTTCTCCCCCATCGGCACGGGAAGTGCCGTTCAGGCCGGTCTGTCCACCAGCCGGCCGGCCATCACCGACGTTAACCGAGCGCTTCGGCGCCTCCCACTACTCGAGTGGGTAGGCACTTCTCCTCGACCGGTTGGAACGCACGCTCCCGCCCACCCATAAAGGAACGGTCGGGAAGGCCGACCGGGAGATGTCGGCGAAGAAGAGTCGCGCGCGGTCAGGAGTCGGCGAAACCGTCCAGCAGTTCGTCCACCCACTCGCGCCGGTATTCGTCCAGCCGTGGAAAACCCGCGGGCGGCTCACCGGTCCAGTGGTAGGTCGCGCCCGGGTTGTGCTCGGCGTAGCCGTTGGCCGCGAACAGGTGCGGACTGCCCTGCACCCGCGGCCCTCGCGCCACGGACCACTGCCGGTACACCGCTTCCCTGCCCGCCCCGCGGGCCATCGCCTCGGCCAGCCGGTCGTGGTCGACGTGCTCGCAGTCCCTGGCGAGCTCCAGGATCACCGAGTGGACGCTGACGCACCGGCTGTCCACGAAGAAGGCTCGACGCAGGGCGGTGTCCAGCTCGTCGCTGCCGAGCAGGCCGCCCACGGCGGGGTCCTTCGCTGCCTGGACCGCTTCCATCGCCGGCAGCGTGGTCACCGGGTAGGACTCGACCGGGCCGTGCCACGCCTTCCAGCCGAGCTCCGGCAGGGCACCGGCGATCGCCACGACCTCGACGTCGACGATGTGCTTCGGCGTCGGTATCCCGTTGAACAGCTCCAGCGGGAAGGCGCGGTGGTCGATCAGCACTTCGACGTCCCGCTCGCGCGCCCTGGTGTGCAACGTGTGCAGCGCGAGCGCGCTCCACGGGCAACTGGTGTCGGACCAGACCGTCACCGTGCGAAGGGCGGGGTTCACCAGGTCGCTCGCCACATCGGGGTGTGCAGCCATCTTCACGCCTACCTTCCGCTCAGCCCGCGGTGGCTCCGGCCCTCCGCCGGTCACCGGCCATCAGGGCACTCGTCAGTTCGTCGAGGACGTCGATCCCGTCGACGGTCAGCACCGACTCCGGGTGGAACTGCACCGACGCGAACCCCCGGCCGCGCATCCCGTGCACCTCGCCGCTGACGGGGTCGCGCGACAGCTCGACCAGTCCCCGCCCCAGCGGCGCCAGCACCCGGTCGGTGTCCGCGCAGGCGGCGAACGTGTTGTAGAAACCGCAGCGCCGCGAGCGGCCGAAGAAGTCGATGACCTTCTGCTCGCCCTGGCCCGGCACCGGCCGCCGCAGCACCCGCAACCCCAGCAGGTGTGACAGCACCTGGTGGGACAGGCAGATCGCGAGCAGGGGGACGCCCCGCGCCAGCGCGTCGCGCAGCAGGCGGTGCGCGGCGGCGATCTTCGGGTGGCCGACGTCCCCGGGGTCACCCGGACCGGGCCCGGCCACCACCAGGCTGTGGTCGGTGATCCGGAACTCGTCGTCGTACCGCGCGACGCGAACCGACAGCCCCAGCGAGGAGAGCTGGTGGCGCAGCATCGCGGTGAAGGTGTCCTCGAAGTCGACGACCAGCACCGGGGGCCCGTCGATCACGGCCTGTCGCCCGGTGTGCGGTCGCAGCCAGAAGCGGGCGAGCCGGTCGTTGCGCGACCGCAACGCTTCCACGAGCACCGGATGGTTCCGCCACTGGCTGATCAGGGGTGTCACGCCGGCCACCGGCCCGTCCGGCACCGAGTCCCGGCCGCCGAGCGCCGCCAGCAGCCCGGCGGCCTTCGCCCTGGTCTCAGCGGACTCGGAAGCGGGATCGGAGTGGCGCACGAGCGTCGCCCCGACGTCGAGCCGCAGCCGCCCGGTCGCGTCGACGTCCGCGGTCCTGATCACGATCGCCGAGTCCAGACCCCGCTCGCCGCGGGCGTCGCGGTCGATCAGCGCCACCACCCCGCTGTAGTACCCGCGGCCGGCCGGCTCGTGCCGGGCGACCACCCGGCACGCGCTCTCCAGGGGGCTCCCGATGACCGTGGGCGCGAACATCGTCTCCCGGAGGATGTGCCGGGGGTCCATCGAGGTCCGGCCGGTGATCAGGTACTCGGTGTGCGCGACACGGGCCATCGCCTTGAGCGCGGGCCCGACGACCCGGCCGCCGGACTCGCAGATCCGGCCCATCATCTTCAGCTCTTCGTCCAGCACCATGTGCAGCTCGTCGACCTCCTTGCGGTCGTCGAGGAAGCCGAGGACGTCCTCGATCGAGCCGCCGGACGGCGGGTAGCGGTACGTGCCGCTGATCGGGTTCATCGTCGCCGTGCCGTCGACCACGCTGACGTGCCGCTCGGGTGACGCGCCGATGAGCGTCCGAGTGCCGGTGTGCACCAGGAACGTCCAGTAAGCACCGCTCTCGTGGCGCAGCAGCCGGCTGAACGCCGCCAGCGCGGTGCGCGTGGAGTAGTCCTCGACGTGGGCCAGCAGCGAGCGCTTGAGCACGAAGTTCGCCCCGACGCCCCGGCCGATCTCCTCGGCCACCACCCGCCGCACCAGGCGTGCGTACTCCCGGTCGTCCAGGGAGAACCTCTTGTCGCGCAGGCGGATGTCGACGTCCGGGACGGCGTCGAGGAAGTCCGGCACCGCGAGGTCGGCCCGGTGCGACACCCGCATCACCACCAGCGGCGTGCCGTCGTCGACGCACTCGAAACCCCGTTCGGCCAACTGCCGGTGGGGCACCAGGACGAGCGCGGCGGAACCCGGCGACGTGACGTCCGGCAGGTCCGCCAACCTGTCCACCGTGGACAGTTCACCGGTGAGGAACTCCACCCGTGCACCGCCCTTGGCCGAGACCCGGTGCAACAGTGCGAACGGTGGCGTCCGCGGCGAGAGGACGCGCCGCACCACCTCGGCCGCGGACTCCCTGAGAACAACCGCACCCATCACTGCCCGTTCCCCCTTGGTCGAACCGTCGAGCACTGGGAGCCGACGCGGCGGCGGCCCCCTGCCGCGCACCGGGCGTCGACCCGAAATCGCTACTGCGCCCCGGATCGGGGACGACCACTCGCTCCGGCGGTGTCCGGCACGGTCACGACACCTGCCCGCGGACGAGGTCGAGCAGGGCCGTGCAGTCAGCCGGCAGCTCGGAGGCGTTGCCGCGCCAGGCGACGTGGTGGTCCGGTCGGACGAGCACGAGGTCCCGCTCCCACACCTCGGCCACGTGGCGGTCGGGCACCGACACGGAGGTGAGCGGCACCCCCAGCCGCTCGGCCGCGTCGACCAGCGGCCGTCCGGCGCCCCTGCCGGACGTGTCCACGAGGGTCATCTCCGGGCCGAGCAGGTCGAACACCTCGGTCCCGTCCTCGAGCCGGACGCTCGGCGCCCGGCCGCCCGGCCAGGTGGTCGGCACGATCGACCGCCAGTCCCAGGGCGGCTCGGCGCCCTCCTCGTGCCGCACCACGGGCGAGTGGCGGTAGCGGTGCCCGAAGTGGATGCCGGCGTTGTCGATCTGGTGCCGTTCGCGATCGAGGAAGCCGACGATCTCGGCCGCGCTCGCCCCGTGGGCGGCCAGTGTCGGGAAGCGCCGCCACACCTCCAGCAGGTTCGCGCACATCTCGCGGTTGAACAGCGCGACACCGCGCCGCTCGGCCTCGTAGCTGTCGAGCAGCCGCGGCCCACCCCAACCGTTGACGACGGCGGCGAGCTTCCAGCCGAGGTCGACGGCATCGCCCAAACCGGTGTTGGCCCCGTGCCCGCCCGTCGGGTAGAACTGGTGCGCCGCGTCGCCGACCAGGAACACCGCGCCCTTCCGGTAGGTCCGCGCCACGGCGAGGCGGCCCTCCCAGTGCGCGACGGCGAGCACCTCGTCCACCTGGAGGTCGACGCCGAGCCGCTCCCGGACCACCTCCACCGGGTCACCCCGGAACGGCTCGTCACCCGGCAGCGGGAAGGTGCCCGTCCAGGTCGACGTGCCGTCCCGGGAGACCAGGGTGAGGCCCCGGGTGGCGTTGGCGAGGAAGAAGCGCCCGTGCTTGGCCAGCACGGGGTCGGTGCTGCTGAAGTACACGTCGCAGTGCAGCGCCCGCTGCCCGACGTCGTCCATCGCGATGCCGCACTGCTCGCGCACGGTGCTGTTGGCCCCGTCGCACGCGGCGAGCCAGCGCGTGCGCACCTGGTCGCGTTCCCCCGTCGCGGTGTGCCTCAGGGAGACCGTGACACCGTCGCCGTCCTGGGTCAGCGAGACGACGGTCCAGCCTTCCCGCAGCCGCACCAAGTCGTTCGCCCGGCAGTGCTCCCGGCCCAACCGCTCCAGCAGCGAGCCCAGCACGCGCTGGTAGGGCTCGCGCGGCTGGGTGCCGTCATTGGCGGCCGCCATCCGGAGGCGGAGTTCGTCCACCGACGGGTAGGTCCACCCGGTCAGCGGGTCGTCCGCGAAGTCCCGCGTCCACAGGAAGGTGAACGGGTGGTCCGAGGGCACGCCCAGCTCGCGGATGGCGTCGACCAACCCGAGCCGCCGGAGCAGCTCCATGCTGCGGCCGTTGACGAAGTCCATCTTGGGGTGGCGCGACACGTGCTCGGCGCGCTCCACGACCAGGCTCGACACCCCGTGCCGGGCCAGCTCCAAGGCGAGCGTCGCACCCACCGGACCGGCGCCGACCACCAGGACGTCGACTTCAGCGGGTGCGGGCGACTTGTGCGTCGTGACCATCGACGAAGAGCTCCGGAGGACGTAGGGAGGTACCTCCGTCGAGCCTGCCACCCGTCCGGGGCCGGACCATCGCGCGTTCACGTGATTCACGCGTGGGAGCCCGGTTCCTCACTGCCTTTCGTGTTCCATCACGCGCCGGGTGAGCTCCACCCGGCTGGACACGCCGAGCTTGGCGAACGCGTGCCGGAGGTGAGTGTCCACCGTGTGCGGGGACAGGAACAGCCGCTCGGCCGCCGCTCGGTTGCTCAACCCCTGCGCGACCAGCCGGGCCACCCGCATCTCAGCCTCGGTGAGGCTCGCCCAGCCCGTGCGCGCCGGGGTCGGGGCCGCCTGCGTCCGACGGCGGACGCCCAACGACCGCAGCGCTTTCAGCACCCGTGCGTGATCGCGGACGGCCCCGCACCGCGCGTACACGTCGAGCGCCTCGTCCAACAGCGACACGGCACTCGGGCGACGGCCCGCGGCGTGCTCCGCCGCAGCCAGGTCCTCCATCGCGGACGCCAAGCCGAGCGGTCGCGGGCCGGACCGCTGCACCTCGACCGCTGAGCGGAGCAGGGCCGGATCGTCGCGCAGCAGCCCTTCGGCCTGGGCCGCGGCGCCGACGAGCGACGCGACCGCCGGGTTGTTCCGGGCGAGGAGGTCCATGGCCCGCACCGCCTCGCGGGCCCAGTCGTGGTGACCGGACTCCTGCGCGAGCCGCACCATCCACGGCGCCGCGGTGGGGTGGTGGACGAACAGCACGAACCGGCCCGGCAGCGCCTCGTAGTCGCCCCGCAGCACCTCGATCGCCGCGTCCGGGTCGCCGCGGGTGTGGTGCACGAGGGCGACCGCCCAATCGAGGTCCTCGGGCATGGCTCCGACGCCGGCGGCGAGCAGCGCCTTGGCCCGCTCGACGTGCTCGACCGCCTCGGGCAGCTCGTCGCGGTGCAGCGCGACCTCGGCGAGGATCGCGTACAGGCCCACGGCGGTCGCACGGGCCGACGTCCGCTCGGTGACCAGCAACCCGGCCTCGGCCTCCGCCTTCGCGTCGTCCAACCGCCCCGAGGCCAGCAGCAGTTCGGCGCGGTAGAAGTGCCACAGCGGCTGCGACCACACGGTGCCCGCCCGTTCGGCCTCCCGGCGGCCCCGCTCGTAGATCGCCTCGGCCTCCTGGAGCCGGTCGGCGCAGACCAGCGCGCGGCCCAGCCACAGCGCCGGGTGGCGCCAGCGCGCTTCGCCACCCGAGGTCTCGGCGAGCTCGGTCGCGTCCCTGGCCAGCTCGACGGACCGGTCGAGGTAGCCGCTGGACCGCGCCACCACGCTGCGGGCGACGGCGCCGAACACCACCGCCGCCGGCTCGTCGGCCTCGGTGCCCACCCGCACCGCCTCGGCTCCTGCCTCATCGGCGCCGGCCAGGTCGTCGACGTAGAGCAGGGCGTGCGAGCGGACGGCGAGCAGCTGCGCCCGGGCCGCTGCCGGCACACCCGTCCTGGCCAGCGCGGCGGTGGTCGACTCGACCACCGCGGAGTCCTCACCGGCGTGCTTCAGCGCCTCGGCGAGACCGACCAGGATGGCCGCTTCGCTCTCGACGTCCAAGCCCTGCCGCAACGCGCTGTCGGCGAGTTCGCGGGCCTGCACCAACCTGCCCGCGGCGGCCAGCAGCCTGACCACCTCGGCCAGCAGGGCCGGCCGGTCGGCGTCCGCGGGATCCATCAGGTCGAGGGCGTTGACCAGCAGTTCCGCCGCGGTGGCGGGGGTCCGCAGCGCGATGTCCGCCGCGGCCTCGCGCATCGTGTCGATGGCCGGCCGGTCGCCCTTGCGGGCGCTGCGGATCATGTGCTCCACGACTTCGACGACCGGGCGGCCCTCGTACCGCAGCACGGTCGTCGCCTCCCGGTGCAGCGCACGCCGAACCGCACCCGACAGCGACTGGTACACGGCTTCGCGCAGCAGGTCGTGGGCGAACGCCAACTCGGCGCCGGAGTTCACCAGGATTCCCGCCCTGGTCGTCTCGTCCACGGCGGTGAGCATCCGCGCGGTCGGGATGCCCGCCAGCCCGGCCGCCTCGTGCAAGCTGAACGACCGGCCGAGCACCGACGCCACGTCCAGCAGCCGCCGCGCGCTGGGGGTGAGGTCGCGCAGCCGGTGGTCGACCGCGCTGACGAAGGTGGACGGCAACTCGCCCTCGATCACCGTGGCCTTGCCGTCCCGCACGGCTATGCGCCCGTCCTCGACCATCGTGATCAACAGCTGTTCGACCAGGAACGGGTTGCCGCCGCCGCGTTCGGCCAGCAGCAGCACCTCGGGGTCGGGTTCGGCGTCGAGCACGAGCGAGCACAACCTGCGCACCTCGGCCGGGGGCAGCGGTCCCAGCGTCAACCGCCGCGCGCCCTCCGACACGAGCCAGTCCACCGCTTCCCCGGCGTGGGACCCGGCTGGTTGGGGCCGCCGGGCGATCAGCCACAGGACTCCCGACGACCGCAACGCGGGCACGAGCGTGCGCAGCGCGAGCGCGGTCAGCTCGTCAGCCCACTGGGCGTCGTCCAGGAGGACGAGGAGCGACTGCCTGCCCGCGAACTCCTCGATCAGCTCGCCCAGGCGGTCGAGCTGGTAGAACCGGCTGCCCCGCAGGTCGGAGAGCGCTTCCACCGCGTCGGCGTCGAGCACCTGCGGCACCGTCGCGCGCAGCGCGCGGAGCAGCGCACCGAGAGGTGCGATCCGGTCCAGCTCCGTGTGCCGGGCCTCGGCGACCACCATCCCCTTGGCCACCGCCTGCTCGGCGGCGGCCGCGAGCAACCTGCTCTTGCCGACCCCCGCGAGACCCTCGACGACCACGCAACCGCCCTTGCCCTGGGCGACCTCGGTCAACGTGACGGCGATGTCGGCCAGCCACTCGTCTCGGCCGACGATCGGAGCCTTGGTCAGCTGGATGGCCGCCTCCCCCTCGCACCATTCATGCCCGACCCCGCACGTGATTGGTGTGCTGGAAACCCGCAGGACGCACGGTGGTCCCAGCGCATGTGAACGAGGTTAGCGCGCGGTGCTGATCCGGTTCAGCCGGACAGCGCGATTCCCGGGCACTCGCCCCGGACGGGTTTCGCGCCGCCGCGCGGTGATCAGCGCGTGGCGCGGTGTTCCGACCGACGTGGAATCCCGGCATCAGTCGACGGGCGGAGGACGGTCCCAGACCGACGCCACCGCCACTGCCTGCTCCGGGTTCAACCGCGGATCGCACAGCGTGGTGTAGAGGCGCTCGCCCACGCGGTCGACCTCGGACTCGTCGGTCACGCACTCGTCCACGTCGGCCGGGGTCGTCTCCAGGTGCAGGCCACCGGGCACGCCTCCGCCCGCGAGCACCGCGCCCCGGAATTCCCGCACCTCGCGACGCAGGACGTCCAGCAAACGCGTCTTGCGCCCGTTCGGCGCGCGCACGGTGTTGCCGTGCATCGGATCGCAGAGCCAGATCACCGGGTGGCCGGCCGCGCGCACCGCCGACACCATCGCGGGCAGCCGGTCCGCCACGGAGGTGGCGCCGAACCGGGCGATCAGCGCGAGCCTGCCCGGTTCCCGGTCCGGGTCGAGCCTCTCGCACAGCGCGAGCAGGTCCGACCGGGTGACCAGCGGACCGACCTTGCACGCGACCGGGTTGCGCACCGCCGCGAGCAGGTTGACGTGCGCGCCGTCCGGGTCGCGCGTGCGCTCGCCGATCCACGGCCAGTGCGTCGACGCCAGCATGAGGCGACCGGTGCCGTCGTGCCTGAGCAGGGGGACCTCGTAGTCGAGCACCAGCGCCTCGTGGCTGGCCCACACCGGCGGCCGCGCGGGTGCGGTGCCCGGACCGCGCCTCAGGTAGTCCATGGCGACACCGGCGGCTCGATAGCAGACCAGCATCCGCAGTGGATCCGCGCGCCGCCGGGACAGCACGGGCTCAGGGCTGTTCACCATCGGCCCGCGGTACACCGGCAGGTCGACGTCGCCGTGCCGCTCCAGCGCCTGCGACCGGGGCTTGGCGAACTGCCCGGCGATCCGGCCCACCTGGACGACCGGCTTGCCGGACCCGACCCGCATCACCCCGGCGAGCGCGTCGAGCAGGCCGACCTTGCGGCCGAGCACCTCCGGCACGCACTCGTCCGGGTCCTCGGCGCAGTCCCCCGCCTGGATGACCTGCGCCCGACCCGCCGACACGTCGGCGAGGGCATCGCGCAACGCGTCCACCTCGGACCACCGGACGAGCCCGGGCATGCCGGCCAGGTCGGCGCGGACCTTGTCCACCAGCCAACCGTCGCCCCAGTCCGGTTGCTGGGCAGCCGGAAATGCCTTCCACTGGTCGAGGTCGGCGGCCGGGAACCGGAAGTCGAACGGCTCGGACAGTCTTCTCGCATCTCCGGACACGCTTCCCCCATTGTCGCATTGTCTGCGGACGCACGTGATCAACCGGTAACACGACCCGAGGACGGACGGAGTTCGACGCGACGAGCACCCCGTCGTTGCGGCCGACCCCCAGCGGAGCACCCATGATCTCGACTAGCAAAAGTAGCCCAAGCGACAATTCGCAGGTACTACTTGCTCGGGTAGTGTCGCCCACCCGTGCCGGCCCCTTCGGGCGCGGTCGACCGGCCGACCAGCACCGATCGGTGAGCGGAGCGGCCGGCGCGTCCGCCCCTCCGCGCTTCGATGCCGTGCCCCGATCCCGTCGTCGGGCGTCCTCGTCGGACACCACCAACAGGGCAGGAAGATGTGCGGACTTTCATAATCTGGTGGAATCCCGTGAACACGGGATGCGACGGCGCTCACCGATCGGCACTCTTGAGAGTATGCGGAAACGGTCGGCGGAGCGACGGGGATGACCTACGAGAATGATTCTCCAGCGCCGGAGGTGGTCTTCGTGCCGGCCGGTGAGGGAATTTCCCTGCTGGTCCCCGAGGAACCCTCACCGGAATCGGTCGGCGGTGCCGAACCCGCGCAGTACACGTACACCTTCATGGTGACGACCGACCAAGCGGGCAGGGCACTCGCCGTCGTGGACACGGTCGTGCCCGCGAGGGGCGGCCCACCCGAGCACGTGCACGACGACACGGACGAGTCGTTCTACGTGCTCAGTGGCGAGTTCGAGGTGCGCGCGGGAGAGCGGTCGTTCGTCATGAAGCCGGGCGACTACGCCTTGGTTCCCCGCGGCACCGCGCACGTCTGGCGGAACTCGGGCGACGAGGCCGGGCGGATGATCCGCATCTACACGCCGGGCGGGCACGAGCGGTTCTTCTTCGCCGTCAGCAAGCTCGCGTGAGGGCGAAGCCGGGGACCCCACGCCTGGTCCACCGGCCGGGTGGTCGGTGGACCAGGCGTGGGGTCCGTGAGGTCAGTAGCTCCTGAACACCCGGTCGTAGGCGAGGCGCGGTTGGCGGTCGAACCACGCGTCCGGGCCCGGCTTGCCGAGGTTCACGACGACGAGGGCCTGGTGGCGGCCGGCGTCGAAGAACTCCTCAGTGACCTTGTCCGCGAAGAAGCCGGTCATCGGCCCGGCCGCCAGGCCGACCGCCCGTGCTCCGATGATGAAGTACCCGATCTGCAGGGTGGTGTTCAGCATCGCCGCTTCCAGCCGAGCCTCCTCCTTGGCGAAGAAGACGTCCTTCGCCTGGGGGAAGATCGGGAACACCTCGGGGAGCAACTCGTCGAACCGCAGGTCCGCGGCCAGGATGGCGGTCAGCGGGGCCGCCGCCGTCTTGGCCTGGTTGCTGTCCCACATGAGCGGGACCAGGCGGCTCTTCGCCTCCTCCGACCGGATCAGCGCCACCCGCAGCGGCTGCTGGTTGAACGAGGTGGGCGCCCACTTCACCAGGTCGTAGAGCGCGGCGATCTTCTCGTCGCCGACCGGTTCGTCGGTGAACGTGTTCGCCGTGCGCGCCTCGCGGAACAGCAGGTCCTGCGCCCGCTCGTCGAGCAGCACGTGGTTGGAGGACATCAGACATTTCCTTTCCAGCGCCATGCATGGTGATCAGCCGCTCGGATCCGGGGGATCAGAGGTCCTCGGGGGAGCGGACTGCCGGGGTCAGCTGCTCGGTGTGGTGCTTCCGCCGGAGCTCGGCCACCGCCTCGCGCAGCAGCTCTTCATCGGACGGCGGGTCGGCGAGCAGGTCGGCGATCTCCTGCTGGTAGTGCTCGTGACCAGCGGGCGCCGCGATGAACAGCATCCGCATCGGGCCCGGGCCGGGGTTCCTGAACGCGTGCGGCGTTCCGCTCGGGACGTACATCACGCTGCCGACCGTCGCCCGGGCCACCCGGGAGCCGTCGGCCGACTCCCAGTCCCGCCACGAGCCGGGCTCGCTCGTGCGCACCCGCGGCTCGAAGGCGAATAGCTCGAGCTCGCCCTCCAGCACGTAGAAGATCTCTTCGTGGTGGGCGTGGATGTGCGCCCCGACGTCGAACCCCGGACCGAACCTGCACTCGACCGCCAACAGGTTCGGCGTGTGCGCCTCACCCACCTTCAGGCTCAGCTGGTGGCCGATCGGCTTGCCCCCACCCGGCGACAGCACGAATCCATCGCTCATCTTCACTCCGTCGTGTGGTTCCCCTACCGAATGACACGACCAGCATTCCGAGGTGGGGCACGGCGCCACATCACGTGTTCATGGGATCTCCACCGCTGACCACGTCCCCGACCGGCGCGCCTACGCGCCCTCCCTCGAACTGCTCCGCCGCGAACGACGACGCACCAACCCCCACCCAGACGACGCCGACGCACCGCGCTTTCGAGCCTCGCGCTCGGACTGCACCGCGGCCGGGAACTTCGGCGGACCGCTCCGCGCCACGATCCCCATCGCGTCGGCGTGCACGACCGCGCTCAGCGAGTCGGTGACGGCGTGTGCGGCCCAGCCGATGTCGAGCCAGTGCCGGGTGCGGTCGTGGACGTCAACGACTCCACCGCACGATCACCGACATCGTCCTGGGGTCCATTCCGGACGTCGCCATCAAGTACCTCGGTGACGGGGCCGTGTTCGCGTGCGGCCGGACCACACGACCGCGTCGGTCAACGCGGCATCATCGACTTCACGTGCTCGGCGGCGTCGACCACCGGTGAAGGCGATCTTCGTCGCCACCGCCACCGTGGGCGCGGCCAACCCGAGAGGCCGGTGACCTGATGTTCCTCATCCGCCTGCCGCTCGATCAGACAGCCGACGAACTGCGGCGGAAACATGAGCCACCGACGATCGGACGGCACCTGGCGGCCTGGAGGGTACGGTTGAGTCCATTCGAATTCCCGTGTACCACAACTGCCGACGAATTCTCGACACAGGACTCTCATGCCTTCAACCGACTGCCGCCGGCGCGCCACGCCGTGAATGGGGTCCGCCGAAATCGACGGACCCCATTCACGGTGGCGGCTAGTTATTTCACTGTACAAGCGGTCTTGCTGCTATTCCTTTTCGTTCGCCGAACCGATGTCGCCTGCCCAAGTGGGCTCCAGTGGAGGCCGCTTGCCATCGAGCACCGCGTCGACAACCGCCACGGCATCGGCCGTCAATCCAGACGAACGCCGCTCCTGGATCAACCGTTCCCGCAGAGGGTGGATGGACAGGGCAGCCGCCGCGTGCTCGACCACCTTCAGCCTGCGATCCGACAAACAGCCGACGAGCGCGTCCGCCACCGCGTCCACCGCCTGGGGCCCCACCGCACCATCCCTCACAAGCCGCCGAATGGCATTGGTGGCCTCCAGCCGAACCCCCCACTTCCGGTCCCGCAACGCCGTCACGACGTGCGGCACCGCGACGGGGTCCGCCGTGTCACCAAGGGATAGCACAGCGAGGAGCCGACGGGTGGCGCGCCAGGACACCACATCCCGCGCGTAGTGCTCGACCGGCGACGCCAGCCGAAGCCGGGGAATCCCGTACAGCACACCCAATGGGTTGCGGTATGCCAGCCGCCGGAGCCAGCCGTCCACCGGATGTGACTTCCCCGGCTTTGATCGCCGGAATCGGTCGAGCACGTACGTCGGATCGCGATCGGGCCGCCGCTCCGCCAGTACACGACAGAGCACCGACTCCACCCCAAGCGGTTGATCGTCGATCAGGGCCAGCATCCTCTCGTCGAGCCCGTCCTCGGTACTCTCGATCAGGAACCGGATGTGGCCCAGCCGCTCTGGCGAGTCCACGTCCAGCACTGCGGCGAGAGCTGCGTCTGTCGACAATCTGACTTCCTTTCAGCGGCCCCGGAGCACTCTGCCGATGCAACCGAGAGCGCTTACGGCCGGCTTCCACCACCACGGACCGCCCTGCAGATGGACGATAGCCTGGCTGGTGTACCGGTATCCTTCTCTACAGCGCTGAACCACCGGGTTATACGTGACCCGAATGACTCTCGGCTGCACCTTGTCCTTATACCAGGTCGTGGCGCCGCGCACGATGTTCTTGGCCTGGACCTTGGCGACGGCGAACTTGGTGCCTACCCCCTGAGCCCGCCCATAGCCTGACGTACCACCCACGGTGCCGCCGTGCGTGCGACCCATGGTGCTGCCGTCCGCGCGATCCACGGGGCAGCCGCACGGATTCCCATGCCGGCCGCGAAAATGCAGAAGGGGCATCGCCCATCGAGGTCGCTGGTGTTGACCGGGTCGCCATTGACGTAGTCGTAGTCGTTGGCGCTGCCGCCTTCCTCAGGGTCGACCGACAGGAACCGACCCAACAGCGGGCTGTAGGGCCGGGCTCCCATTTGGACGATGGACAGCGCACCGGCGTGCTCGTGCGGACGCTGGTGCTGACCGAGCCAGCCGTAGTCCATATGACCGGGCTGGTTGTCGGGAAGGCCGTCGTTGGCATCGGCGGTCCCGACGGCCTCGCCGAACGGGTTGTACTGGCGCAGCTCGCCTACCCGCTTCCCGTCCGCACCCGTGGTCAGGACGAGGTCACCACGCACCGTCGGGTAGTCGAACGTGACCTCGGCCGCGACCGGCTTCCAGGTGTAGAGCACTCCACCAGGCAGGCTGACGCTGCGGGACATGACCCGCTTGTCCCCACCGGTCAGGGCGAAGTCCGCGCTGTCGCCGCTGCCGCTGTAGCCGTAGCGAATGTCCGCCGCCGTATCGCCTTGCACCGCGCTGCGGCGAATGATCCGGTCGTTGCCATCCCTGGTGTAAGAGACGTCCGCCGGATCCGCGCCGTCGGTACGCAATGCGATGTTGCGGTCCGCACCGTCCCACGACAGGTACGTGGTAGCTCCGCTGATCGTGTACTGGGTCGTGTTGCCGTGGTCGTCGTACCGCACGTTGGTCACCACCGAAGTCCCGGTGGTGGCAAGGCACCGAAGCACGCTGCTGGGCGAGCTGCTCCACGAGCGCGGGCTGACGCCCGAGCAGTTCAGCGAACAGGCCAACCTGTTCGCCTACGAACACGGCATTGACGCCACCCTCAGCGCTCGCCACGTCAACCGTCTGGCAACGGGTCGACGCACCGACGGCCGACCGTTGGGACCGGTCCGGGCAGGCACCAAGCGACTGCTTGAGGAAATGCTCGGCGTGCCGATCGACCGGCTCTTGAAGCCCACGACAACCTTGCCAGCCGAAGCGCAAGCGTGGTCGGCCGAGGCGTTGGAGCTGCGGGCACGAATCAGGTGCGGTCGGGCCGTCGACCGGGAGACCGTCTCGCTGCTTCAGCAGAAGCTCGACCTCACGCGGGTCATTGATCGACGGCTCGGCGCATCGGTGTTGCTCGGCGAGCTACGGGCACAGATCAGGCAGATGTGGAACCTGCTCGGGAACGTCCTCGACCAACAGTCGAGAATTGCGCTCGCGCGGGTGCTGGTCGACGCGTCCACGCTCGCGGGCTGGCAGTCGCTCGACCAGGGTTTGCTACGGGAATCTTGGGAGCACTACGAACAGGCCCGAAGCGCCGCACGCGTCGCGGAGTCGAGCGCGCTGGAGGCTTACGCCTGCGCCGGACAAGCCGTCGTGCTGCTCGACGTCGGAGAGACGGAATCAGCAGTCGAGTTGACGCGGTACGCGTGTGCTGTTGCGGAACACCGCGCACCGGGATTGCTCACCTCGTGGCTGTTGGCTGGTCATGGTGAAGCGCTTGCTGCGGCCGGTGACCGTGACGGCAGCCTTCGCACCTTCGACCACGCTGAGTGGATCATGCCGACCGACTCCGACGACGCAGAAGCGCCGTTCCTGGTGTTCGACGGAACGCACCTGACCAGATGGCGCGGCGGTGCGTTGGCACGTCTTGGTGAGCCAGCGGCGGTAGAAGTCCTGTCCGGCGTGCTCGACAGGTTGCACCCGGAGTTCGCACGGGCGGAAACAGCGCTACGGGTCGACTTGGTGCACGTGTTGTCGGTGCACGGCGAACGGCGTGACGCGTCCGCCCATGCCGAGCGCGCACGACTTCTCGCCGCGCAAGTCGGGTCAGTGCGCCAGCGCCGGAGGCTGGAAGCCCTGACGAGCTGAGGTCACTTGCGTGCCCGCTTCGGCATCCGTGACCCCAGAATTTCGGCGACCTTGCGGTCCGACGCGGCTACCCACGCGGCGTAGACGCGCAATGTGGTCGCGCCTCCCCCACCGTGACCGAGACGACCGGCAACCGTGCGGAGGTCTACACCAACGGTCAGCAACTCTGTTGCCGAGTAGTGCCTCAGCGCGTGCAAGTGAGTGTCGATCTCGAGCCGGATCGCCATGTCCTTGTACCGCTGAGTGACTGCGTTCGGCGAGTATGGCTGCTTGTGGTCGAGCGACCGGGTACCGTTGAACACGAACAGATCTTCGGTGAACTCGCCACCGACCGAACGCACCCGCTCGGCCACGCGCTCACGGTGCTCGCGGAGCAGCGCGACGGTTTCCGAGTCCAGCGCGATCCGGCGGTTCTGGTGGGTCTTGGTGTCCTTCTCCTTGCCGCCGACCCAGTTCCGACGGAGGTCGATGACCTCAGCGTCCAAGTCCACCCGGTTGAAGCGAAGCCCACACAGCTCCCCGCGACGCATCCCCGTGGTCATGACCAACCACACGAGGGTGCCCCAGTCGTCATCCATCCGGAACGCCTCTTCGACCAACCGCGCGGCCTCAGCGGAGGTAGGCGGGTCCGGCTCCGGTGGCTTCTGCTTCGTGCGACGCGCGAGCTTTGCCGGGTTGAGCGTGATCCAGTCCCAGCGCGCCGCCGCGTTCATGGTGCCGCTGATGATCGAGTGGATCTGGCGCACGGTGGACGCGGCCATGCCCTTGCAGACGTGCGGCTTGCACTTCTCCGCCACGCAGTCGTGGTCACCTTCGGCGTTGTGCTTCTCGATGAACGGCTTGCGGTCGCAGCGGACGCGGCACCGGCGAAGCTCCGTGTAAGAGCTCTCCAACTCCAGCGCGCCCAGCTTGTTGACCGCGATCGCCCCGAGCGCCGGCTTGATGGTCCGCTCGATGTACCCGACGTAGGCCTTACGTGTGCTTTCCTCAAGTTCGTTCGTCGCGAGCCACCGGTCTATGGCGTGGTCGAGGCGAACGGCCGAAGGCGTCGAGCACTGCTTGTCCACCTGGACGACGAGCTCGTTGCGCTTCTTCTCGGCGCGCTTCCACGCTGCCTTGCTGGTGCCCTGGATGGTCACCCGAAGGTAGACCCGCTTACCTGTGACGGGGTCAAGTCCGGCGTAGACCTTGACCCGCAGCGTGTCCCCCCGCTGCTCGATCTCACCGCGCCGGCGACCCTCCGGAACGCGTGCAGCACTCATAGACCCAAGGCCACTCGCACCCAGCGCCGCACCCACTGATCAACTTGTGATCAACATCTTCGGTTGTAACGCCTGGTCAGGCGCAGTGCCCCCGGTCCGGCTCCGACAGGAAGCACACGGATTCACCGTCCGCTCAACCAGCGTCAACTGCTCGCTTCGGGGGCATGCACACAACGAGACACCCACTTGTGATCAAGACACGAATAACACTCTCAATGCAACGCAGGACGTCTCCCTCTATCGACAAGCCGTAACCTGCTCTCAGTCAGAGCGACGTGCAGCCACGTCGAGCGCCCGGCCGTCGGCAGGCTGTTTGACCGGCGTGAACACGCTGACGCCCACACCGTCGTAGCCGCCGTCGGCCAGGGTTTGCGCGTCAAGTTAGGAGGCGGCCCAGTACGGCGCGCCGGGCCCGCGCCGAGGACCGCATACGCGCCGCGAAGGCCACCGGACTGACCAATCGGCACATGCAGGTCTAGTTGGGGATGGTGAATGCTGGTTCGTAGCCGTTGGCTGCGAGGTCTTCGTAGGTTTGGGTGGTGGGGACTCGGTCCCAGATTCCGCCGAGGAGGACGGCGAATCCTGCGGGTGTGGCGAGGAAGAGATGTAGAATCGGGGGTTTGATGGTGCGGGCGATCTCGCGTGCGAGGTCGCGGATGGCGAGCGCGACTCCGAAGGCGTGGTCCACGCCGGTGATGCTTGTGTTGGACGTGCCTACTGATGGCCGAACGGTCAGCAGGGGAATATCGCGGCCAGTTGAGGCGAGGTGTTGGCGGACGTCGGCGGTCAGGTCGGCGGAGATTGCGACAGCGAGAGCAACGTCCTGTCCGGCTGGCAGGTCGGTGAGAGGGTGGGACAGGGAGATCGCTGCGGGGGTGACGTGGCCGGTCGGCAGGGTCCAGAGTTGCCCGTCTTTGATCTTTGCAGGGGTGAACCCTGCAGTTTCCTGGAACATCACTCCTGCGGTGAACCAGGTGGGAAGCCGCATGGTGCCGGTGATGAGGATGCGGCGGGCGCGGAGGTTGCGCAGTGTGTGCTGAGCTGCAGCAAGTTGTGGGCGAAGGACGGTTTCCCATTCCTGCGGGTTCTTCAAGCCCCGACGGTTGCGGGCCTCGCTGCCGCGGAACCTGTCAACCCAGTCGAGGGTGATCGCGGCGTCGGGATGCGCGGTGTGGTCGTCGAGGGAGTTGATGGCGAGGATGGTGAACGGCTCGGTGACGTGAAGCCCGAGCCGGTCAAGCGCATCCCGGACGTCGCTGGCTGTTCTCTCCACGCGGCTGGTCTTGACCCATTCCCGGACTTCGGTGATACCGAGGCGGAAGGCGGTGTCGTCGGCGCGGACGCCAGCGGCGTAGCTGATCTCGGCCACATGGTCTCGCCAGACGGCTTCGGATGCATCGGTGCGTAGCCGCAGGTCGGCGAGGAAGTCGAACAGTTCGTCGTCGGTGCAGCCCAGGTGTTCGATGAGGCGGCTGCGGGCCGCGAGAGCGTTAGCCGTCGTCGCGTGCTGGAGTCGCTCGCCAAGCCGGTCGTTGCGATTGCGCAGGGTCAGGATCGGGTCGGCGGGGTCGATGGAGCGACTGGTGACCAGAGTCAACTGGGGGTGCATCTCGTTTCGAGACAGGTCGGTCCATGCGTGGTGGAACCGTTGCAGGATGCTGGCCCCGCCGGTCCGGGTCGGTTCGCACAACCAGTCGAGTGTCGCGGCTCGCTGTGCGGACACCGTCGCCTTGACCTGGAGGTATTCGTTGGGGCCGGGGTCCTTGGTGATCACGACGTCGTCGACATTGCCAACGTGGGCGGCTTCGACGGTGACGGCTTGGACCCTGGTGTGCGGGACCAAAGTACGTAGGGCGGCGTGCCAGGCCACGGCGTGCTGGACGTCATCGCCGGTCAGGCGGGCGCCGCTAGCACTCGGACGGGTTGCGGCTGCCACCTGCTTCATGACTGTGCCGTGAACGGAGGCGTCGGCGGGCAGGTGCGGATCTGTTCGGCGATGAGTTGGGCGGTGACGGGGCGGTCGGGGTAGGCGGCCAGACAGGTTGCGGCGAGCACTCGGTCGACCAAGTCGGAATAGGTGTGGCCGTATCCGCGCGCGTCTGGTCCGGTCAACTGTGCCAGGTGCTCCAGGTCCGACGGGCTGAGGTGGACTCCCTCGAAAAGAGCGGTAATGATGGCAGCGCGTTGGGTTTCGTCGGGGCGGATAAAGTCGAACTCGGCCGCGGCCCTGCGGCGGATCGCGGGGTCGAGGGCGCCGATGCGGTTGGTGCACATGATGACCAGGACGCCGGGTGCTTCGGTGGCGATCTGGCTGATGCCGCGGATCAGCGCGTTCACCCCGGCTCGGTCCTCGTGGTGCATTTGGCTGGCTTCGCGGGATTGGGCCAGGGCGTCGGCCTCGTCGATGATGAGGATGGTGGGTCGTGTCGAGCCGGCTGCGCGGGCCTCGTCGAGTACGACGTCGAATGCGGTCCCGATCAGCCGGGTCATTTCGCCCACGGCGCCGGTGCCGCGGGCGCGCAGGCTCAGCCGCTTGACGCGCACGTCGATGCGGTGTCGACGGGCGATGGCGTCGGCGAAGGTCTCCGCGAGGGTGGTCTTTCCGGTGCCGACGTCGCCGGCGAAGATGATCAGGGGCGGTCGGTGGGTCAGCCGGTCGACTGCGGGCAGCACGGTGTTGTGGGTGCGGAGACTCCACTCACGCAAGAGGTGCGGTTGCAGGATCAGTTCGGCTTCTTTGGCCAGACGGGTCTTGACGTGGTCGAGCCCGATCAAGTGTGCGTAGCGCTGCTGGGCGAGGGGATCGGGGAGGTCGAGGTCGTCCTCGAACAGGTCGTTGCTGGTGGTGGTCATAGTGATCGGTACGTGCTCCTGGTGAATCCCGTCCCGTGGGCCGAGTAGGTGCGATCGGAGGTGTGATAGCCGCCCGTATAGCCGGGAGCCGGGGCGCTGGTACGAGTGAAGGGGAGCAGTTCGGTGAAGTTGTCCCGGTCGGCGCCGGTCAGCTGGGACCACTTCCAGCTGTAGTACAGGAAGCTGGTGAACACGGTGCCGCTGGTGTCGGCGTGGCGGTCGATCCCGCCTGCGCGATCGTCCGCGACCAGGGTTCCGTTGGCGCTGGTGTACTCCAGCGTGACGGGGACCCAGGACCCGTTACGCTGGAAGCCGTAGATGACCTTGTCGACGTAGCCGCCGTGGGACAGCAGCGCCGCCTCCAGGGCGTAGTCGGTGATGTCGGTGTCGGAGGGACGGCCGTAGTAACGCTGCACCTGTCGCAGATCGGTGGCGATCTTCGAGGCGACGTACTTGGCGGAGGTCAGGCTGTAAGTCTCGGACTCGGAGCGCGTATAGGACGTGGTCATGGCTACCCCCGGAACCTGCTGCCGAGCACGACCTGCCAGCACTTCACGGCCTGGTCCTTCGTCGTGGCGAAGCTCGCCTCGGTGATGGCGTCCAGGGAGGCCTCGGCCGCGTCCACGATTCGGACACGGTCCCGGTGCTCATACTGGCGGGCGGTGTTGTTCGCCGGATTGACCGGGTCGAAAATCTCGATCTCCCCGACCCGTGCGTTCGGCAGGTCCGACGCCGGGTAGTACGTGTCGAACGCGATCCGTTCACCGAGCTCCGTCCGCACGATGTAGTCGAAGAAGCCCTCCAACGCAGTGACGTAGTCGGTGAAGTCGATGCGCGCGGTGTCCAGCAGGTGCGCGCAGAGCAGTTCGATCATGAACGACTTGAACCGGAACTTGTCTCCCGGCGGGCTGCTCATGACCTGCTCGCGAACCCACCACTTCACCAGGCGCACCACCTGCGCCCAGTCGTCAGGACAGTCGTCCTTCCGGTTCTGAACGAAGTCGAGGTGCAGCCGGACGCTGGTGAGCAACCAGTCGGTCCGGTCAACGGCATCCTTGGCGATCAAGTAACCGCGATCATCGGCGTCGCCTTCGTAGAGCACCGGCACGACATCGACATCGGTACCGGTGGACTTGAAGTGGACGTTCACGCAGTGCGTGCCCGGCGTGATTTGTGACGGGTCGAGCAGTCCCTTGTACGCCGCGCGGAGCCGCTCGGCGATCCACTCCACGAGTTCGGCTTCATCGACGGGCGCGTCGTCGCGCTTGACGTAGATCGCCACGTCGAAGTCGTTGAACGTACGCAGCGCCGTCCCCTTGGCCACCGAGCCCGCATGCAGCATCTTCACCAGCGAAAACCCGGGGTTGCGCGCAATGTGCGACTTCAGGCGGTCGCGCAGCGTGTTCACCTGCCTACGTCTCTCGATCGCGGTGTCACGCGACAGGTTCACCGCCCGTTCCGCGAAGGCCGCCACCTCGGCATGCGTGATCTTCGGCGTCACGTCCGCAACCCCCTGCCGTCCCTCGCGTACTCCTGAACCCTCACTTCTACGACTCCATCCCCCGCGTGCGGGTGCCTCAGATTTGAACATCATCTTCCAGGTTTTGGCGAGAGTACACGACGAAGGGTACCGTTGAGTCGCTACACCTCATCCGGGCGCGCCGCCGGGAATTACTGCAACTTGACTCAGCGGTAACCAAGGTGTGCCTAAGATGCGAGTGGACCGATCAAGATCGAGGATCGTCCGCTCACCAGCGGACGTGGACTGGCGCGGAGACGAGACGTGAGCGACCCGCAACTGGACCTCGGCGACATCGCGGCCCTGTTCGACCGGGCCAGACTGCGGATGGCGCGCGAGCTTCGAGGGCTTACCCAGGTGCAACTGGCCCGGGAAGTTGGCTCCGTCACGGCGGCCTCGGTCAGCCAGTTCGAGAATGGGCACACCAGGCCCGCCGCATCGACTCTGCGCCGGCTCTCGGTGGCGCTGCGCGTGCCGCCGTCTTTCTTCGCCGCCCCGGCCCGTCCTCCTGCCCAGGAGCAGCTCGACGGATTCTTTCGAAGCCTCAGGTCCACCTCTCCTCGAGATCGCCAGCAAGCACTGGCCTACGTTCACCTTGCACGGGAACTTGCACTCGAGCTCGAAAAATACGTTGCACTGCCGGATCTCAATCTGCCGCGCGTTCCAGTCGACGAAGGACAGCCCCTACAAGCTGCTGATATCGAACAAGCCGCAGCCCAGGTGCGCAACCATTGGAACGTCCCTCCTGGTCCAATTCAGGACGTGGTGAGGCTGCTTGAAACGAACGGGATGGTCGTTGTTCGCTTCCGTGTCAGCATCGAGAAAGTCGACGCATTCTGCGTCGACTTCCCTGACAGGCCCGTCGTCGCCCTGGGGGCCGACAAGGGGTTGCGCGACCGCTCGCGCTTCGACGCAGCCCACGAACTAGGGCACCTCGTCCTGCATGGCGTCCATGGCCAGGTCGGCGACAAGGCTACTGAGAATCAAGCCAACGATTTCGCCGCCGCGTTCCTCATGCCAGCCAACGACATCAAACCCGAACTTCCGGCTCGGCTCGACTGGCCCGCATTGCTCCGACTGAAGGCAAAGTGGCACGTCTCACTGGCGGCCCTGTTGGTCCGAGCAAAGACGCTCGGGGTCATGAGTGAGCACATTTACGCGCAGGCATGGAAAGCCTTGTCGGTGCGTGGATGGCGAAAGGTGGAGCCCGGTCCGCTGGGGAACCCGGAGGCTCCGGTACTACTACGGCGTGCGCTGGAACTCACGGAAACGACCGGGGTCTCATTTTCCGAGTTTATCCGCCGCTCAGGATTGCCCGAAGCGGACGTTCGCACCCTGCTCAACCGCGATATCAGCGAACGGCCGCGTGTGGAGTTTTGAACTTGACGGCGTGTAGCGCGCAGAGTATTCATGCAGATATTCGAGCAGTATGGGTCACGCCAGTCTCGGTGGCGGTGGGAGGGTGTGTCTACCGGGGGACCGGGTTCGACCCGGCTTCCCTGCGCATCGAAGCGGGATCGCATCCGCCCGGTGGGACTGGCGGCTATCTTGTGGGAGCCGTGGCGCGCCAGACCACGAATCGCCCCGCCGATCGGCCCGCGGACACGGCCAGGGTCTTCAGATTCACCGCGGGCTCGGGATAGCGCGGTAGCGGCCAGCGGCCGATGCCGCCGTAGTCGGCCGTCACGGCACCGCCGAGGCCGGGTGGGCGGTGGTGTTGGAGTGCACGGCCAGCGCATAGGCCAGGCCGCGCTCGGTCAGCACCAGACGGAAGGTGGTCGTGTCGCCGTAGCCCGCGTCCGCGACGACCGATCGGGAAGGCAGGCCCAGCCGGTGATCTCGTCGAGCATGTCCAGCACCAGCCGCCACTTCCCTCGGTGCCGGACTGCGTCCGGGATCGCGCACCGGTCCGATGGCGAACTTCAGGTGCTGGAGACCTGGTCGAGGCGTCGCACAACCGAGCAGGGATTGGAGCATGCTTTGCGATGACTATGCCGGTGCAATTCCTTCCGATTCGGTGTTGTATGACGTGGGGTCCCTACGGACGGCGTTCAAGGACAGTGGGGTCGACCGTGTAGGGGTGGTCCGGCAGAGCAATCCACGCCGTGTCCCTGACCTCTTTCACTTCTACCTCAACAGGTCGGAAGGTGGCCCCGGCCAACACTGGCGAGTGGCGTATGACGTCGTCGAACACGACTCGGGACACGATCATCGCGACCACTCCGGGCGAGGAGGTCAAGGCTTCCTTCAGCGGAGCTGCCTCCAGCAGGCGGAACGCGGTCGTCAGCTGTGTGGAAGTGACCCCGTACGTGTCGAAGGCGACCTCGCCTGCGTGCAGGGTGAGACGCAGACGTGTCTGTGCCGCGTCGTGGCTGATGTCGTTGCGTGATCGCACCGCCCGCGCCAGGGCCTTTGGCAGCACCTCTACCAGCGGTGCCTTCGGGTACTCGGGCGGCACGAGTACAAGTACCCCATCGCCACGGTCCTCGTGGTAGCAGGCGTCCCAAGGCACCCCTGCCGCCGCCAGCGCCTCGACCAGTGCGGCGTACAGTCCCTCCCTGGTGCCAAGCTGGTGGGGAAGTGTCCGGTCGGGTGCACAGAAGCCCTGCACATCCACGATTACCATGGTTCGATGAACTGCGTGCCAGCCTGTCCTCGCCGAGGCGTCTATCAGAGCGCGATTTCGGTAGAGGGATCGGTGTACGGGCAGATCGGGCTGGTGCCACGGCGCTGGCAGACCGTCGGGACCGATGTTCTGGTTCAACACCAGGTGTAGCAAGGCTTGGAGGCGGCGGAATGGCTGATCCGTTGGCACGGTGATGACGTAGGCAAGAAGGAACAGTGTGACCACGACGGTGATGATCAACAGCTCCTGTAACAGGCGGCCATCAATGATCAGCGCACCGATAAGCCCTGCGCTGAGTGTCGCGGCGAGCGGATCGGTGCACCTCCGTCGAGGTGGCGGGTTCGACGTCATGCCCTGCTACAGCTTTGGCCCGGATGTTGACGCCGCTTTAACAGGTGATCGATGGCGTGCATGCAACAACCTCGTCGCGGCCGCGGGGAAGATTGTGACCGCGCACAGGTGTATCGCAAGGTCTCAGCGGGCCGCGACGTTAGTCGCCCGAACCGATGCGCAGGAACGACTGACGCACTGAGTCGGCCGCCACGATCTGGGTGACTGCCCGGCTGGGCGGCTCACCCCCAGCCCGGGCTGTGTGCAGCTCGTTCATGGCGGCGAACGGGGTCCGCTCGGGCACCGTCGTGACGGCGCCACGACGACCGCCGTACCCTCGGCGACGAGCAACCCGTTGGCGAACCCGAGCGTCCTGCGCCGACACGCGCTCGCCGTGCCCTGAAGTACGACCAGGACGGGCGATTCCTCCAGTTCGCCGATCTCGTGCGCGAGCAACGCGCCGTTGACGAGTACGACCTTGGAGATCCGGTTCGTGCTCCCGCTGCGCGTCGCGCTGGCTCACGCCGGAATGAGGGTGACCGGCACACGACCACAGACCACGTCCGCCGCAACGAGCAGCTACGCTCGGTCTACCTGCAGCCGACAGTGTCCAAGCAGAGATGATGGCCCTGAGGTACACCGCCAGTTACCCACCGGGACGCCACCCGAATCGGGTCTTCACAGCGGTGACCGCGACGAAGATGTTATGTAGTGAATGACTAGAGGTTGAGGTCGATCCAGACTGCGGCGTGGTCGGAGGCGCTGTGTCGGGATGAGGTGATCTCGGGGTAGATGTCCCACTGTTGCGGTGGGTTGGTGTTGTCGGGGTCGCCCCAGAGTCCTGTGCGGAACACTCCGCCCGTTGTGGTGAGGTCGGCGAGTTCGGGTGAGACGAGGATGTAGTCCAGGCGGTTGCGCAGGCTGCACGACTGGAACGTGCCGGGGCGTGGGCCGGTGTCGAAACCCGGCAGGTCGGCGGTGTCGACCAGCGGTGTTCCGGGGCCGAGGAGTGGTTCAAGGGTGGGGTGTTGGGGTGGGGTGTCGTTGGTGGGGCCTTTGTTGAGGTCACCTAGCACGGCGACGAGTTCGGCACCGTCTGTACGGAGCCGGTCGTAGATCTCGCGCACTCGGGTGGCCTGCCTGCGGCGTAGGGGGTCGGGGTCACCGCTGGAGAACGACTGGCTCTTGAAGTGGTTGAGCAGCAGGAACAACTCGCGTCCGCCGGGCAGTCGCAACTGGTAGACCGGGCAGTCCCGGCTGAATAGCGCACGCCCGGTGTCGGACTGTGGGTCGGGGTCATCGACATGGCTGTGCACCGACTCGATGGATACTCGGGCGGTGGTCATCAGGCCGACGTCGATGCCGCGCGGGTCGTTGCCGTCGACCAGCATGGCGTGGGCGTAGTGGCGATCGAGCAGGGCGGCGTTGAACCGCACCAGCGAGGGCCGGTGCTCGGCCTCCACCAGGCACAGGATGTCGGCTGCCACGTCGTTGATCACCTTGGCGGTCATGCGGGTCGCGTTCTCGTCGACCGGCTCGGTGATCAGATCGACCCAGCCGATCCAGTCACCACGCCCGCCAGCCACGATCACGGCGTCACCACCGGCGGGTTGTTTGAGGAAGTCGCCGCGGTTCTCCCGCAACAACGCCCACGCTTCGAACGGGCGGGGATTGAGCACCAGCCGCCCGCTCTGATCACGAACGAGCACTTGAAGAATCTCCAGGGCCTGCAGCATGTCCTGCTTGTCGTCGTCGGTGTAGACGGTCTTGGCGGACAGGGTGGTGAACCGGCCGTAGGCAGCCAGGACCGGCTCGCCCTCAGCCCACGTCGTGGTGTCGAGGGCCTTGGCCCGTTCGAACAGGTTCTCGACGTTGAAGGTCGCGAGCCGGATGGCCATGACGACGTCCTCGATTCGCAGCGGCGGCGATGCGGTGCGCCACACCGGACAACGCCGACGCACCACGGTGTCTTACCTCTCCCGTCGCCGACAACGTCAGCCGGGTTACAACTTTCACCCAAACGAGCTAATTCTCAGTCGGAAGTTGATACGGCTCCGCCACAGGCGTATTTCGGCCTCCGCTAATCCTGTGCGCCGGTTACCAGACTCAGGGAAACCTGCGTTCTACGACCGACGGATCCACCGACCCGCGTCGGCAGGTGCACAACCTTCGCGTGCTCGCCAAGGCAACAGTCACCACAGGAGCGACCGACCAGGCCGCAGTCCTGTCCGAACTGGCGGAGTCCGTCGCCCGCACGATCTCGAACCCTCATCAACGTCGGAAAGCGATGGAGCGGTCCACCGCGCCCGGGCGAGCAGCGGTACCACCACAGAATTCCTGGCACGGGCCCTGGCCACCGATATCGCCGCGGACCAACCGCGCCCGCGTACTCGTGGCCCGGGCGTTCGTCACCGGGCGCTGGACCACCCCGATGGCTGCCCACGCCATGATCGAGCGGTCAGCGCTCACGCAGTTCGCGGCCCTTCTCATCACCTCACACCGCCACGTGTGATCGTGCGCCGCCGCGCCGCGGAGTAGACGCGGTGGTACCCACGCCATCTCACCGCTCTGGTTGTGCAGAGCCAGGTCAGAGGTGGCTTGGTCCGTGTCGCGGGGCGACGAGGGTGCACGAGTCTGGTCAGCGTTGGACCTGCACGCCGAACTCAACGAACGACAACGCACAGAATGGCTCCCCACCGCCCTTGGGGATCCAGCGCTGTTCTCCCTGACGACGTCCGGTGTCCCGCTTAGGGTGTGTGCGACCGCACGTCGTGATCGACCACAGGCCGGTGCCGACCCGGACTGCAGTGCCGGATACCGCGCCGTCACCGCTGGCACCGCAGGTGCCGTCGGATCGCAACGGCCGCGGCGGGTAGCTGCGGTTGATGGAGCCGGGGAGCACCGATATCTCTCGATCCCGTTGCGGCGCAGGAGAGGGGTCCTACGGGGTCAGCGGGTCCGGCGGCGCAGGGGGTCCTCGAACCACTCGTCGTCATCGTCGTCCGGGCGGGTGGCGGTGGTCCGGGACTCGGCGGTAGTTGGCCGGTCCGGCGGCAGGGTGGGGAGCACGCCGAGCTGGACCAGTTCCTCAACGCTCGCCGGCGGCACCCTGCTCAACGATCGGAAGGCGGCGGAGACCTCGCGGTCGAGGGTGCCGTGGAACAGCCCGTCGACGATCTCGCGCCAGGTCAGCTCACCGCGGTCGATGCGCGTGACCACCTGCCGCCACTGCTCGGTCATGGCGTGGCCGAGGATGTACTTCTTCATCCGCTCGACGTCCTCGTCCGAGGGTGGTTCCTTCTCGTCGAACCGCTGATCGAGCTGCGCGGCCTTCTCCGCGAGCCCGCGGCCCAGGTCGAGCGCGTAGTTGGCGCGGGCGTTAAGCTCTCGCTCCGCCTGGTCCATCTCGGGTGTGTACAGGTCCCGGTCCGAGCGCATGCGTACGACCTCTACTTCCCTGCTTTTTCGGCGATCTGGTCGAGTTGGGTCAGCGAGTCGTCGGCCTTGTCGATGTCCTGCTCCAGCTGTTTCTTCTGCTCGTTCAGCGCGGTGGCGCCATCCTCGATCGACCCGGCTGTCGCCACGGCGTCCGAGAGGCTGTCGATCTCCGGGATACGCGCGACCGTGTCGACGAGTTCTTCGAGTGTGTTGAAGTAGGCCCGCATCGTGTCGGCCATGTTCCGCAAGGCGTCGAACAGCTTCAACACCGCCGGGACCATCTCCACAATGGCCTTGATGTCGTCGATCAGGTCGTCGATGTCGATTCCGAGGACCTTGCCGAGCCACTTGCCGATTGATTCGACTGCGGTCCAAGCCCAGCCGACGACCGGGAGGGCTTTCGTCGCGATCCGCCTGGCCGCACGGAGGATGACTTCGATGGCGTTGATCGCGGTCTGGGCGATACTCTTCGAGACCTCGGCGATCTTGTCGAAACCGGCCGCGACAAACTTGCCGAGCTGCTCGCCCGCCCAGACCGCGCCCTTCTTCCAGAAGACATCGAGGAACTGCGTGAAGGCCACCGCAGCGTCACCCCGCCAATGGCCGGTGGCGAGCGTGGTCCCGTTGTGCAGTAGGTTCTCGGCGAGAAGACCGAGATTCGCGCCGACGCGCTGCCACGCCTCGCCGTTGGCCGAAATGCTGTTGTAGTTGCCGGCGAGCGGCGAGATGAGCGAGTCCGTGAACCCCTTCCCGCCATCGACGTTGAACTCCGACCAGATCCAGTCGAGCACCTTCAGCGACACATCGAGCTTGAGGTCATCCGAGTACTTGGTGTCCGGCCGGTCGATATCACCGATGTCGAGCTTCGTGCACTGGAACTTCGAGTGGCCATCCGCAGTGTAGTCCGCGTAGCCGTAATCCGCACCGAAGGTGATCTCCTGGTTGGTGTCCCCGTTCAGCTTGTTGTACTCGAACAGCGAGGTATTGCGGTCGTCGACGTGACCGTAGTCCTTGGCCGCCGCGCGCACGCTGTCGCCGAGATCGCAGAGCTTGCGTTGCATGAGGCTGAACGCCGAGCCGACGAGCAGGGACGCCGGGCCGTTGACGATCTCGCCGAGTGGTTCGAGCACCCCGGTGAAGCCGTGGTCGCTCATGCCCTCGTCGCGGGCCAGGGTCTCGATGGTCGGCAGGGTGTAGCCAGCCTCCGCTCCGAGGTAGCGGCCGAAGTCGGCGACCGCCGACTCATCAACTTCAAATGCCACTTCTCGACCTCGATTTGTCGTCGCAGGTATCCCGCATGCCGGATTCGGTTTGCCGCAGCGCGTGAGTATCGCGAACACGGCACCTCCGCTCAAGCGCGAGGAATGTGATGATCCATCAGAAGACCGTCTGTTGTCGAAACGTCTGGGCAATCAGGCGCAGATCATCGCCGAGTCCCGGAGGGAACGGACAAGCGGACCCGAGTGTCGATCACCTGCGGGGTACCGAAGCAGTTGCGGTGCCGAAGCTTTACGCTGCCGACGACAGCCGCCCGTCCGCAACCCGTTCGGCCTTCCGGGCCCCATCCTGGCGAACCGCTCGCGGCCCCGGCGCCGCTCTGCCCACGCTCCGTTCCGGCGACAGCCCGAGGACGCGAGCGAAGGCTCGATGGCCGACGGCATCCTCGACCCGGACGGCGCGCGCGGCCGGCGGTACGGAAAGACCGCATCGACGAGATCGCCGCCGACGCCTGGCAGCTTGGCGCCCTCGCCGCTGCCCGTCGCCGGGCTCCGAAATCCCTGGGACAACCGGCTACCGAACGCCGTCCACGTCATCCCGCTCGTGGCGGGCTTCGCCATCCTGGGCTGTACCGGTGGTGGGCAGTACGCCGCCGCAGCCCTCGTACGTCCCTGCCAGGCCGGCCCAGGTCGGCGCGATCTATCGCAAGGCGTGATTCACCTGGCCGGAACGGTGATCGGCCAACTCCTCGCAATCCACGTCATGCCGGCCAAGTTGGGGCGCTCGCCGACGCCCCGGCGAGTTCATTGCCCGCGGTGAACGCAATCGTGGACGAACAAGTCGTCGACTCTGCGGTAGCCCCCTATCGACCCGCGCACAGCCACCAGCGCCGCTGTGGTCACTGGTGATGGATCGGGCCAACGCACTCATATCCAGGCGTCCGTCTTCACGGTCTCGTCCGACGCCGACTTAGTTGGCGTTCTGCGCGCGCCAACCCGTACCCACGGCCAACTGGGCCGATCGCGCAGTGCTTGCAGCGTTGACACGACGCCTTACTCGACCCTGCGCGAGCACCGATTGGTGTACCTGGCACCGTCCTACGATGGTGCCAGCGTCTGGTCGCGCAGAAGCGGACCCTCCAAGCCTGAAGGACGCCCAGTCGACGATGCCGTAGTCGCGTTGATCGAACGCCTGGCGTAGGCGAACACCGGGCGGAACTTTCGCCAGGTGCAACAGGAACACCTCCTGGGTGACCATGCCACCCTTCGGGAATCCGAAGGGTGATCAACGAAGCCGGGTTTGCACACTCCCACGATGGCCACACAGATGATCAGCACACAACCAGCGGGCGTACCGACAAAGCTGCACATGCGTGATAGAACGTCACATTAGCCTCGCTTGAACGAAGACCTCGCACTTGAGATACTTCGGTGCGATCCGTCGACACGCCTGATTAGCGACCGATCGACTATTTCGTTGCTTCTGCCCGTATTCCACCTGAAGATGGAAAGGTGAAGCCACATGACGGCGGTCAAGGTCGATCTGGACGCGGTGAGGCAGGCAATCACCGCGTATGCTGCCATCGTCATCAACCTGGCGTCCATCCATGGGGACGGGGAGGCCATGACCCAAGTGGAAGCTCCCGGCCAGGACGTTCCTAGTCAACTATACGTACAGGCGGCCACACAACGGGGCGCGAGTTGCCAACAAGCCAACGTGCTCCTGCGTGACGCCCTGCAGGAAAGGATCGACAAGCTCAATTCGGTTGTGGAAAAGTACAATGGAACAGAACAGTCGAACTCCGACTCGTTCACAAAATGACTGACCGAATGCGCACTCATATTCTGGTCGCGGCCAGCCTGCTCGCGGCGACCTCGGTCACGGGCTGTTCTGCAGAGACCCAGGGAACACCTACCCGAGTCACCGAGGCCACCGGCAGTCCGACGAGCACGTCGACCGACAACGGCACGACGGAGCACGGGGCACCCAGGGTGAAGAACCCGGTCGATTTCAGCGCCACGGAAGTGGACCCCTGCAGCGCCCTGACCGCCACTCAAGTGCAGACCCTCGGCCTAGCCGGAACGACCGGCAAAGACGACAGCAGGGCTTCCGGCAAGGCCTGCATGTGGAGCGGTTTCACAGGACCCAGCGGCCTGATCGTCAGCTTGAGGTTCGTTGCTGGCAGCGGAGGTTTGGACAACCTCTACAACCTCCGGAGCAGTTACAAGCTTTTCGAGCCGCAGTCGGAAATCCAAGGGCTCCCGGCGGCGCTCGTCGCCGTGCTCGACAACCGGGCACGCGGCGAGTGCGGTTTAGCCGTAGGCCTCACGGATTCACAGCACATCCTCATCACTGTCATCTCGCGGACCGGCGCCGACCCCGCCCCGAGGATCGGCGAGCCGTGCGTCGTGGCGCGAGAAGCCGCAGACCTCATGCTCACGACCATCAAGGGGGGATCCTGATGAACGCGACTCCACCGCCTGATCCCGAGGACGAGACGCGAGCCGAAGGGATGTCGGGAAAGCAGATTTATGACCTAATGACGACCGGCTCCGGGGCCGGTTCCCTCTACAGGGCCGCGTACACGGCCGCCGAGGTCGCGGGCCGGTACGCGGACATCGAGACCAGGCTCAGCAGGATCAGCATCGCCCTCGGCGAGGAGTGGACGGGCTCGGCGGCAGACGCGGCCAGTCTGGCCTTGTCGCCGATCAACAAGGCGATGCACGACCTCCAGGACACACTGCACCGCTTCGATCGCTCGACGGGGAACCAGTCCTACCAGTTCGACTTCAGCCGCGGTCAACTCAGGGACATGCCAGGGGAGCGCCCTGGCTTGAGCTTCTGGGACGGCATGACGATCTGGGACACCGATACCGAGGACGCGGTCAACAAGTACAACGCCGACGAAGCCGAGAACCGGCGGGTGTATGCGGAGTACCAGGCGAACAGTCGGGTCAACCGGAGTGAGTTGCCGCCGCCGATCCCCAATGTGCTCGTGCGCGATTTGGACTTCGCCGACGGCAACGGTGTGGTGGAGAGCGTCGCTTCAGTCGTGGGGAGCGTCGCCTCCATAACGGGGAACGTGGGCTCCGCGGCGGGGAGCGTCGCCTCAGTGGTGGCGAGCGTCGCCTCCGTAGTAGGGAACGTAGGCTCCCCGGACGGCTTGCAGCCCTTCGGCACTCGCGGGTACGCGGACGGTTACACACCGCCTCCCCCGGTCACGGACACTACATCCACCAGTGCCGTCACGACCACAACCACCGAATCCCACGACGGGCAGTCAGGACAACGCTCTACCGGCACCGCCCCGATCACACCCGCCACGACGTCGGCGGGTCTCACATCGAACGCGCCTCCCGCACGTCCCGCATACCCCGGCAGCTCCGACATCCACGGCCGTGTCGGCGCCCACGCGGCGGAACGACCCGGAACGGGGAACAGTGGTCCGCACGCTTCTGCCTCCGGCGGCGGAGGAGGCCGACTGGGTGGTGCGGGACCGCTGGGTACCGGGGCTCAGGCCGGAGTGTTGGGGGCGGAGCCCGGTCGGACTGCCAGCTTCGGAGCGGGGTCGACGCGGGGTGTCGCCGCACTCGGGTTCGCGGGTGGGGCAATGTCGGGCGGGCCGATAGGCGCTACCACCGGACGTGATCAAGGCGCGGAGGACAGGGAGCACGGCACTCCCGAATACCTCGTCACCGAGGAGCACGGCAACGAGATCGTGGGGCCGATGCCGATAGCCTCGCCACCGGTGTTGGGTGGATGACGTTGCTTCGTGCTCCTGTCAGCTTGACCGAACTCGCCTACGACGTCCTGTGGAGGCACGACAACAACGGTCGGCAGCACACCGCGCTCACCGTCGACTCGCCCGGCGCGACGCACACCGAGCGGGAACGCATCGTCCGGTCCGTCTTCGAGCACCTGGAACGGGACGGCTTGGCCGAGCGGGGTACACCACACCCGGAGTTGCGGTCGGCGTTGGCACTCGTCGCCAACGCCGACACCGAGTTCTACGGGTGGCTCGCCGACGGTCCCGGCCAGCCGCGCACGGTCGTCACCTCAGCAAACCACCGTGAAGCGGTCCTGGTGGAGCGCGACGCCGGCATGCTGCGGTTCAGCCCGGCCACCCCGACCCACCCGGCAGAAGCGCTGGTCGGCAGGCTTCCCCCATCCCGCGCCGGACGCGGGCTCTCGCTCAACGTGCGCAGCAGCGACGTCGACAACCCGGACAACCTCGACGCCCGCACCCTCCGCCGCCTGATGACCGAACCACGCACCGGTCTGGCCAAGCTCTACACTGCCCGACGCGACAGGACCGGCAGAATTCGTCGCGCGGAAGGCTTCCTGACCGTCCTGGACGTCCCCACGGGCCGGTGGCTCATCACGACGGAGACCGACACGGCCGGACAGCGCTGGGTGATGGTCAACCCCGGCACCGACCAGACAATCGTCCGACACCTCTACAAGCTCAACAACGCCATCTCATAAGCCCTCCAGCACAACGCGCCTAGCTGCGACCTGCAAGGAGCGAGCCGCGCCGCTACGTGACGAGACGGTTGTCGAGGCCAGCGGCGCGGAGGTAGCTGTCGGCCAGTGCCTGCCGCCAGATCGATCTATCATGCAGGTTGACACCGCGCGCAGCGGGGTATCGCTGCGTGTTCATGGGGTCCTCGCGAGGGTCCGGCCGGGTTCCGGTGCGGGGTTGCGGGGTGTGAGGGTGTGCAGGACGCGGTTGTGCCAGGTGAGGGCGAAGCGGAGGCAGTTGGATTCGCTGCGGTGGCTGGGTGTGCAGCCGGTGGTGTAGCGGCCGGTGAGGCTCCAGGATGCGGAGTCGGAGCTGGTGATGGTGTCGGCGTAGCGGGTGAGGCCGGTGAGTTTGACGCCGAAGCCGTGCAGGCGGAGTGCGCGTGTGGCCAGTGAGCGCATGATGCGTTCGACGTCGGTGGTGTGTTGTCGTCGGCAGACGCTGCCGACGCCGACCAGGGGCAGGGTGGCGAGGTCGATGCCGTGTCGTTCGTACAGGTCGGCGCAGCGGTGGTAGTCGGCGGTGGATTGTCCTTGCAGGACGGGGATGATCGGGAGGTCGGGTGCGAGGTCGCGCAGCCGGAGGTAGTTGGCGACGGTGCGGTGTTGGTGGGCGTGCAGGCTCAGTCCGGTGCGGGCCAGGACGTGGGGTTCGGTCATCCAGTCCTGGGGCGCGGCCCAGTCGAGGTGGCCGATCTCGGTGGCGTAGCGGCGGACGGCGGCGGCGTAGGTGGTCGCGTCGGTGCGCCAACGGCCGTGCAGGGACAGTTCGGTGAACCCACCCGAGTCCAGTGCCCATCCTGTGGTGGCTCGGGGGAGGGTTCGGCGGCCAGCCAGGCGGCGGTGGCTGACCAGGAGCGGCACGCCGAGGTCGAGGGCCAGCCAGGCCGGTTGGTGGGTGCCGAGGTAGAACTTCATGTCCGCGCCGTCCGGCGGCGCCGACACCGGGCGGTGTGCAGGGCTGCCAGGGTGAGGACCGTGGCCGCCGCTTTGCCGGTGATCTGACCGGGCAGGGCGGCGAAACTGCCGAAGGCCAGCGGGACGAACAGCACGCTGTCGACCACCAGCCCCGCCGCGTTGGACGCCGCGACCGCTCCGGTCCGTGTGCGGTGGCGTAGCCGGGTGTAGACGAGTGTGTCGAGGACCTCGGAGACGGTGAACGCGACGACACAGGCCACCGCGATCCGCGGCGAGGCGAACACGGCCGACAATCCGGCGCCGGCGATGATGCCCGCTGTGACCCCGCGGGATCCGCACCGGTCGTGCACCAGGTCGCGGAGGGTCAGACCGATCCCGACGAACAGCGTGCCCGCCGGCAGCAGCATCCCGCCCACGGTCAACGGCGGCCAGTGGACTGAGGCGATGTTGGCGGCGACGACGGAGAACAGGTAACCGGCAATCACCGCGACAGCGGACCCTACGTGACGCTGTGAGGCCGTCGGACCGGCTACCGTCCCCGGCCCGGTCGTCTGGAGCTGCTGGGCCGTCGTGGTGTTCACGCCGCACGCTCCCCGGACCCGGTGTCGGTGACCGGCCGGCCGGAGCGGCACGACCAGGGCGAGCAGCCATCGGGGTCGCTGTCGTCGTCGTGCGTAGGCACCAGCGTGAGCGACCGCGGGTGCCGTGTCGTCTTCGGTGGCGCGTCGAGGTCGACGTGGTCGAGCGGGATGCAGGAGCGGTGCAGGAAGTACTGCCCGCGTAGCTCCTGGCCGTGTGCGGTGGCGTGGGGGTGGCCGTGGCGGATGGCGCGGTCGAACTCGACGGCTTCCGCCCAGCCGTGCGGGTCGTGGTCGCGGATCCAGCGCCAGCCTGTGGTGCCGTGGAACGGGCAGCCCACGCAGGCGGATTTCACCGTGTCCCCGAAGCCCCGCTCGGCGAGGAACTCCACGCACGTGGCGCGGTCGAAGCCGAGGTCAATCAGGGGGAACACGTTGCGCAGGAACCGCACGCCGGAGTCCTTGGCGCGGGTGAACTCGTCGGTGCTGATGCCGATGGCCTGCTCGGCGTACACCCCGCGCGGAACCCGGCGTGGATGCGGATGACCCAGCAGTTCCCGGGCGGCTTTCTTCAAGGGAATGATCTTGTATTCGCTGGTGCACTGCCGGCGTGCGAGCCCTCGGGAGCCGTCGGGGTTGAGGGTGTGCAGAGGCATGGAGACGAAGCGGTGCTTCGGGTCGAGGGCGTCGACGCGGATGTTCCCGGCCGAGACCCGACGGACCGGGATGCCGTGGTTCCCGGCGTGTGCGGTGAGCCGTTCGAGGTTGGCGTAGACGGCGCGGGGTTCCCAGCCGGTGTCGGCGAACAGGGCCGCGTCGAAGCGCGGGATCTCGCCCTCGCAGGCCAACAGCAGCACCGTGGTGCTCTGCACGCCGGCGCCCAGTGACAACAGTCGCAGGGCGGGCCCGGGATCGGGCGCCGCCGGGTTGTGTGTGGTCACGCCGCAGCCACCTCCGTGCCGGTATCGGGCCGGTGGTCGGCGTGGATGAGTTCGGCGAGGTCGTGCAGCAGCAGCGACACTGCGTGGGCGGCCTGCTGGGGGACGACGCCGTTGCCCAGCGCGCGCAGCTGTGCGGTGCGGGGCAGCGGGAGGTCGGTGACCCATCCAGGCGGGAGGCCCATGAGGTGTTCGACGAAGGCAGGGGCGAGTACCGGGCGGCGGTGGTTGCCGGGTTGGGTCGGGTGGGGTGTCGGGCGGCCGAGCACGGTCTCCCAGCGGCGGATCGCCGCTTCGTAGACGCCCCAGTCCACCGACGGCGAAGACGACCGGACCGTCGGATTGTCGGTGGGTCCGCCGTCCGGTGAGGGCGCTGTTACGAGCCGGCGTCGCCGCTGTGGTTCGTGGCCGGGGTGAGCAGGCTGATCACCGCGGAGGGCAGCATCAGGTCGCCCTTGGAGCCCCGCTGGGCCGGGCAGCCTTTCGTACCGTCCGTGGCGCGCGGTGTCGGCAACAACCACTGCGGGTCGGCCAGCGGGAGCACCTGCTGTGACAGTGGCGGCCGGAACCCCGTTCCCGCCGCGCGTCCCGCCGTTCCTGTGTCCGAGGCTCGCGGTGTCGGCAGCAGCCTCGCCTCGTCGGGCAGCGACGGCCCACCGGTCCGCGTCCGGTGCGTGCAGTTCTTCGCATCCGACGCCGTCGGCGTGGGTAGCAGACGTGTCGGGATCGGACGGGCGGTGGCCGAGGACACGATCTCCTGGTCCCCGGTGGCAGCACGTCGTGTCGCGTTCCCGGTCGGTCGTCGATCGGGTCCTCGCTGCGGGGAGCGTCGTGAGCAGTCGGTGGGTGGTGTGGGTGGTGTCGCGGGGCCAGGCGAGCAGGAACACGCGTTCGCGGCGGTGGGCGGCTCCGACGTCGGCGGCGCGGACGCTACGCCATGCCGCGTCGTACCCCGCTTCGGCCAGGTCGCCGAGTACACGGTGGAGCCCGCCGCCTTTCCAGCGAAGCGCGGCGACGTTCTCCAGCACGACGAGCGCGGGTCGTAGTATGCGAACGCCCGCCACGATGTCGGTCCAGAGGCCACTGCGGCGCCCTTTCTCGATGCCCGCGCGTTTGCCGGCGGCGGAGATGTCCTGACACGGCCACCCGGCGACGAGCACGTCGACGGGCTCGACCGCGGCCCAGTCGATGTGCCGCAGGTCGCCCAGGTTCGGGATGCCCGGCATCCGGGCGGCGAGGATCCGGGCGATGTGCGGGTCGGGGTCGGCGACCCAGGCGATCCGGCCGTCGCCGAGAGCGGCCAGCACGCCGAGGTCCAAGCCGCCGTGGCCTGTGCACAACGACCCCACGACCGGACCGGACCCGGTGACCGCGGTGAGCGTGAGCGGATGTGCCGCACACGCACGGGATGGGCGATGCGGACGACCCGTCATGCCGCCCGCCTCCGCTCGCCCATGTCGGCGATCCGGTTCACCGAAGATCGCGCGGGGCGGAGTCGTCCGACGTCGGTCGTGGTCGCCGTAGGCCCGCCGGCGGTCTTGTGCAGGGCGGTGCGGAACACGAGGACGTCTTCGTGGGCGATGAGGTGCAGCGGCAGGCCGGCTTCGCGTTGTTTGCGGATGAAGTCGCGTTGGAAGAAGCTGCCGCGGGCGACCAGGTCGGTCTCGGCGGCGCGGGCCAGCAGCGCGACATCGCGCTCGACCGGGATCAGGCCGGCCGCGCGTCCGCAGGCGAGGATCTGGGAGGGCAGGTCGATCAGTTCGGCGTGTTCGCGCCAGGGGCGGATGGTGATGGCGATGTGCCCGCCGGGCTTCAGGAAGGTGCGCAGGGCGGCGAGGATGCGGGTGAACCCGGCCAGCAGCCGGTGGTGGCCGATGTTGGCGAGGTTGCCGCGGTCGAGGGTGTTGCCGTAGAGGTGGTGGTACTTCTGCACCCCCGCGCCGGGCGCGACCGACACCTGCCCGTGGGTCGACGGCCCGTAGGGCGGAGACGTCACCACCAGCGCCGCCCGCCCGACGTACTCGTCCGGCAGCAGGGTGACGAGCTGTCGGGCGTCGCCGTGGAACACCCGCGCGTCGTGCTCGATCCCCTGCTCCCGCGCGAGGTCGAGGTTCGCCGTCGCGACCTGTACCCAGTGTGGTTCGTACTCCACGCCCACGGCGCGGCGGCCGAGGCGGACGGCTTCGACCAGGGTGGTGCCGATGCCGCACATCGGGTCGAGCACCAGGTCGCCCGGCTTGGTGTAGTGGGCGACGGCGTGGCGTACGACCTCGGGCAACATCTTGGCGGGGTGGGCGGTCGACTCGGCGGTGTAGGTGTTCTTGCGCTGGGCCGCCGGTGACGTCTGTGCGGTGGTCCATACCGAGACCGCCGGCGCGTCCGTCCGGCTGTCGCGGGCTCCGCGTCCCGAGGTGGTGTCCACCGCCTTGTCCACAGGGATGGGCGACGTGTCGAGGGTGGTGGAGTTGTCGTCGGCGGTGTCGGCCGCATCAGCGACGGCATGGCGGCGGTCCGGGTCGTTCGTCACGGATGTGCCTTCCTCGCGATGCGGTCCGGGGTGGCTGAAGTCGGGATGCGACGCGGCGCTCATCGGAGGTGCCCGTCATCCGAGGGCATGTCCGCCGGCGATGACAGCGGTGGCCGGTGGTCGTGTGGCTGGGCGAACACGAGGACGTCGGAGTGGATGCGTCGATGCGGCGCGGGCAGTCCGCGCACCAGCGCGCGGTGCACTGTGCGGGCCTGGCTGTCAGGGCCGCCGACGTCGTGTGAACCGCCGTCGACGTCGGCGTCGGACAGGTGGAAACGGCCGTGCTGAACGGGTGCGTGCACCGCGACGATGTGTTGGAGGTAGAGCAGGTCGGCGTTCTGTCCGGCGGAGACCACCGCGCCCGTCGGGTCGGTCAGTTCACCCGTCGACCAGTCACAGTGCGTGAGTACCGCGAGGATGCCGCCGACCCGCAGCAGCCGGGCGGCGAACAGTGCCACGCGGTCGGCTCCGTGGCCGCCGGAGTGTTCCGGGCGCAGGCTGGTGATGATCAGGTCCGCGCCGTCGGTCGGCTGCGGCGCCGTGTCCGTCGTGGACGGTCCGACAGCTGCCGTAGGTGGGTTCGGGACGGTCACGGGAGCCGGGCCGGAGCCGCCGATCAGGTCTGCCCAGAACGGTTCGGAGGCTGGTTCTGTCGCGGTCGGATCGACCGGGACGTGTTGCACGCGCGCGGTGCGGCCGAGACGTTCCACGGCGTGCACCGCGTCGGCCAACTCGGGGTCCGGCTCGGTACCCGGCGCGTGGTCGACGACGCCGTCACAGCCCACCGGGGCGAGCCTGCGCCGGTGGTCGGTCGGGGTCGGCCAGGCCAACAGCACGACGTGTGCGCCGGGCTCGCTGAACGAGGTGACGACCCGCTCCACGAGCGCCGCGGGCCACGTGGCGTCGAGGTCGATCGGGGTGGTGCCGGCGGTCCAGACGGTCGCCGGGGTGGGGGTCGAGGACGAGCCGCGCGAACGGGGGCGAGCGGTGCCGGCGGTGGGCTTGCCGAGGCTGACGCGGGTCATGGTCGGAGCCGTCGGCCAGGGTCGGCGGTCGCCGCCCCGACGCCCACCGGGTCGGGTCGAGGCCGGGTGGGTGGAGTCGGCGCGCCGTCGGGGCGAGCGGCGACCGGACTGATCGGGTTGGGTCACGGGTGTCCCCTTCACGAGGGCTGGGCGCCCGCCGTTGCGAAGCGCTGATGACATCCCTGAACTCCGAAATACCGGCCCATCGGGGACACCCGACCGTCGACTTTCCTGCCGCTTCAAATCCACGGGAAGCGGCGGAGCGTCGCGCGCGCATGCGCGCACAGAACCCTTTCCCGACGCCCGAAGAGACCGACGGCGAGATTTCCCTTCGGTCGACTTCATCGTCGACCCGCACAGCGTCACGTCCGACGGTGCGCAGGTTAGACCTATGACCGAACTGGTACCGAACGAGTACCGAGGTCGCATACTCGCAGGTGGAGCACTACTACCGCGATCCGCGGGTTGATCTTCGCAGCGGGCCGTCGGGAGATCCGCGAGGGCGGTCGCCGTGCGATGTGAACCGGCGATGGAGAACGGTCGGCGATCGTCGGTACCTGTGCGGTATTAGCGCGGTACCAGTTCGGTAAGCGGTTGGTACTACCTGTTGTGGCGTCCTGGGCTGGTCGTTGCTTGTCGACTCGCTTCGGGAGCTTTCATGAGTTCACGTGACGCCATTCCGTGTTCTGGTTTCGAGCGTGGTTCGATGCCGTTGGACGCCGCCAGGTCGGCGTTCGAGTGGCTGGTCGCCGGACCGTGTCCGGTGTCGGTCGACGGTCGGTTGTTCCCCGGTCTCCCCGCGCGCCGGGTGCCGCTGAACGAGGTGCGCGACCGGCTGCTGCGCCGCCGCTGCCCTCAGTCCGTGCGCGACGCGGTGTGGGCGCACCTGGTGTTGCTGGCCCGTACCGAGGGCGGCACCTGGACCGTCGGGTGCGTGGGGGTGGCGTTGCCGGCGCTGACCGTCATCGCCGCCACGCTGTCGGCGAAGTTCGCCGGTGACCCGAGCGACATCCACGCCGCGGTGCTGGCCGGGTTCGTCGCCGAGCTGGGCGGGATCGACCTGCGCCGGCCGCGCATCATGCTGCGGTTGCGGTGGGCCGCTTACCGCGCCGGCCATGCGTGCGTGCGCGAGGCGCTGGACGCGCCGGTGCCGTCCGGGCACGCGGGCGAGGGGTTCCGCTCGGCGATGCCGCCGCCACCGTGGGGCCATCCGGACTTCGTTCTCGCGCGCGCCGTCGCCGACGGCGCCATCACCGCCGTCGAGGCCGAACTCATCGGTGCCACGCGCTTGGAGGGCGTGTCCCTGGCCGATGTCGCGGCCGAGCGGTACATGTCGTACCAGGCGGTGAAGAAGGCGCGCCAGCGTGCCGAGCGTCGGCTCGTCGCCTACCTGCGCGACGACGTACGGGACGCCGGTCCGCACGGGTGCGACGTGGCGACGCAGGTGGCCGACGCGGTGACTATCACCGCTGCCGAGGACGTGAACGCCCTCGCGGTCCCGTCACGCACCGTCACCGCTGCGGCGGTGGGCGGTGCACCGGTTCTTCGAGGCCGCGTGTCCCCGCAGGGCCGGTTTTCCGGAGTTCAGGAGTGCGGGGCGGCCCCAGTCATCCCCGCGCCCACCGCCTCCACGCCCGCGCCGCTGCTGCGGCGGTCGGGTCCGACTCCGGGAGCGTCGCGATGCGCCTGACCCGAACTCCAGCCCGTCCTCACACCCACCGTCCGCTCGACGCCCGCCCACCCTGTCGTAGGCCCGAGTTCCCCGACAGGGAAGCGGCGACGCGCACCCGTCCGTTCACCCGGGTCGCTCCTCGTGCTGGGCAGTTCGGTACCGGCACACCGTCGGCTGCCGACACGGTCACCCGCCGGGGACGTGACACGCGTCGTCGACTGCTGCTGCTCGCCGTGCTTGTCGTGTCGGGTCTGCTGATGTCGGGGTCGGCTGCCCAGGCCGACACAGTCGTGCTCGCGATCGCGGGCAGCGTCGACGAGGTCCTGAACAACATCCGCAACTGGTTGATGGGCATCCTCGCCGGTCTGGCGACGGTGTTCCTCACCATCGGGGGCGTGCGGCGGGTGTTCGGCGGTGGCGATCCCGGCGAGCAGGAGAAGTCCAAGCAGGCGTTCAGGTCCGCTGGTATCGGCTACGGCTTGGCCGCGCTCGCCCCGCTGGCCGTCAGCGTCCTCAAGGGAATCGTGGGGGCCTAGCGATGGCCGCCGCGTCCACCGTGCACCCGTACCAGCGACTGCGAGACGATCCCTGTGCCGACGTCGTGGCCTCACCTTCGCCGGCGGGTCGCGCCGATGTTCCCCGGCCGGCGTCGCGGCGACGACGCCGCACCGTGTGGGTGTTGCTCACCGGTGTGGTCGTGTCGTTGGCCTGCACACTGGTGCTGTCCGCGTCCGCGCAGCCGACCACAGCACCCGTGCCTCGTCCCGCCCAACCGGCCGATCCTTGTGCCGGCCCGGGACCGCACCCTGTGCCGTGCGTGCCGGTCGTGACGAGCCCGCCGACAACAGCGCCGTCGACTGTTGTGCCGTCGAGTCCCTGCCTCACCCCGCAGCCCGGTCAGCCAACGCCGCCGGGATGTCTGCCTCGGCCGACGACCACCGCGTCCCCACCGACGTCCGCTGCGGCGAACACCGCGCCGATGGTTGCGGACGCGCCGGAGTGCGGGATTCTCAACCCGAGCGCGTGCGTCGGGGAGGGCATCGCCGGGTTCCTGCACCTGCTGGTCGGCGAGTCGCTGAACGTGTTGTTGGGCTGGGTGGGCGGCACGCTGCTGTCGACGCCGACGCTCGCCGATCTGCCTCGGGTCGGGGAGTTGTGGGAGCGGTCGCGGTTGGTCGTGGTGGCGGTCTACTCGCTGGTGGTGATGCTGGCCGGGCTCCTGCTGATGGGGCACGAGACCGTGCAGGCCCGCTACTCGATCCGCGAGATCGCGCCGCGCGTCGCGGTCGGGTTCCTGGCCGCCAACCTCAGCCTGCTCGTCGGCGACCACGCCATCCGGCTGGCCAACGCCGCCAGCCTGGCCGTGCTCGGTGACGGGCTCGACCCCCAGACCTCCGGCAAGGCGGTCACGGAACTGTTCGTCGGTCTGGTGGCCAACTCGCTGGTGACGGGTGGGTTGTTCGCCGGGGTGTTGTCGGTGGTGCTCACCGTCCTGCTGGTCGCGTTGCTGGTCGGCTACATCGTGCGGGTCGCGCTCACCGTGATCCTGCTGGCCGGGGCACCGTTGGCGCTGATGTGGCACGGCCTGCCCCAGACCGAAGGGCTGGCGCACTGGTTCTGGCGCGCCGGCGCCGGGGTCCTGGGCATCCAGGTCGGCCAGAGCCTCGCGCTGATCTGCGCCCTGAAGGTCTTCCTGGAACCCGGCGGGTTCCACTTCTTCGGCGCCCCGACCGCCGACGGGCTGGTCAACCTCATCGTCCTGATCTCCCTGGTGTGGATCCTGGTCAAGATCCCCGGCTGGGTGATGCGACAGGTCCAGATCGGCGGCGGACGCCGGACCTTCGTCGGCGGGCTCGCGCACGCGTTCGTCTTCGGCAAGGCGATGGGCCTGCTCGGCGGCCGCAGTGCACGGGCCGCAGCAACGGCGCGATCGGGCAGTCCTCGTGTCGGTCCCAGCGGCGCAGCCAACGGCGAGCCGCCCTGGCCGGCGCGGATCCGGGAGTGGGGAGGCGTCGACGGCCCGTTGACGCCGGAAGCGATCGGCCGTCGCCTGCACGCCCAGCGCGCGCAGCAGTTCGCGCGGCGGCGCACGGTGTCCGGTCAACACCACCTGCGGTTTCTCCAGCCCATACCCCAAACGCCCACTCACGACCTCGCGACGTGGACTCCTGCGGGCAGCACCACCGTGCCTGAATTCCGGGCCGAGGAGCCCGGCACCGACGGCTCGTCCACTCCCCCGCGGCGCCCGGTCGGCACCACTGCGGCACCGGTGTTCCGTACGGCGGAAGACGACGTGCGTCCTCGATCCGCGCCGCCGCCGATGCGCACGGCGCCCGTGCCGGCGGAACTGCGGTTCCGGCCGCCCACCGGTGACACGCCCGCGCGCCCGGTCCGGGCGACCGCACCGGCCGAGATGCCGCTGTTCCGGCCCGCCTCGCCACAGGCCGGTGCGCACGGCCGCCGCACCAGGACCCACACCCCGGCACCCGTGCTGTTCCGGTCACCGGGCCCGCCCGGGACGTCGCCGACACCGCAGGCCTGTGGTTCACCGGCGGATGGCCGTCCGGTTCGTCCCGCGCGGCCGGGAGGTGAGCACCGGTGACTCAGCCCGTCCGCATCCCGGCCGACGTCGACTTGCACGACCGGGTCCTCGGCCCGTTGACCGCACGCCAGCTGACGATCCTCGGCACGGCCGCGGCGGTGCTCTATCTGGTCTGGGCAGCCACCCGCGCCCTGGTGCCGATGCCGGTGTTCGCCGTGTTCGCGGTCCCGGTCGGCGTGGCCTCGGCGATGCTCGCGCTCGGCACCCGGGACGGCGTCCCGATGGACACGCTGCTGATCGCCGCGATACGGCAGCGACTGGCCCCGCGGCACCGCGTCGCCGCCCCCGAGGGCGTGCGTCCCGCCCCTACGTGGCTCGCCGCCGCCGCGGATCGCTCCGGCGGGTGGGAAGACGCCGAGGACCGGTCGTCGCGGCCTGAGCAGATCGCGCCCTCGGCGTTGCGGCTCCCGGCCGAGGCCGTCACCGACACCGGTGTGGTCGATCTGGCCGGCGACGGCCTGGCTGTCGTCGCGGTCGCGAGCACGGTCAACTTCGCGCTGCGCACAGCCGCCGAGCAGGAGGCACTGGTGGCCTCGTTCGGTCGCTACCTGCACAGCCTCACCGCGCCGGTCCAGGTGCTCGTGCGCACCGAACGTCTGGACCTGACCGCACAGATCGCGGAACTGCGTGACCGTGCGGGCGGTCTGCCGCACCCGGCGCTGGAGGCCGCCGCGATCGAGCACGCCGACTACCTGGCGCAGCTGGGCCGGCAGTCGGACCTGCTGCGCCGACAGATCCTGCTGGTATTGCGCGAGCCGCTCGGTGTCGACGCCCCGACCGACGGGCTGGGCGGGCCCGGCCCGCTGGCCGTGCTCGGCTCGCTGGCAGGCACACGCCGCCGTCACGGGCACGCGCATGCCGACCCCGGGGTGCGGCGCGCGGCGGAGTCACGTCTCGTCCGCCGCCTCGGGGAGGCCATCGAGCTGTTGTCCCCGGCCGGAATCGTGGTGACACCGCTGGACGCCGGACAGGCCACGGCGGTACTCGCCTCGGCGTGTAACCCCGACAGTCTCCTGCCGTCCTCCGCGGACCTGGCCGGCGCGGACGAGGTCATCACCAGCAAGCCCGGCTTCGGCCCGGGCACTACCGACGACGTCGACGACAGCACCCGCTTCGCATCCGGCGCTCGACCGGCCGGACAGGACGAGGACGTCGACGGCCGGTTCCGCGATAACGACGGCTGGGACGAGGACGAGAGGGGTCGGTCCTGATGGCCTTCCGCGTACGGCGCCACCGCCGCCCGGCCGTCGCCGCGGCCTCGGCCGGGGCAGCGGCGTTCACCCCTGATGCTTTGTCGGTAGGCGCGCGGCATCTGGAGGTCGGCGGCGACTGGGTCTCCTCGTTCGCCGTGGTCGGGTTCCCGCGCGAGGTGCACCCCGGCTGGCTCGCACCGCTGTTGACCTACCCCGGCCGGCTGGACGTGGCGCTGCACGTGCAGCCGATCGACCCGGCCACCGCCGCCTCCCGGCTCAAGAAGCAGCTGGCGAAGCTGGAGGCCGGGCGCCGCCACACCGCCGAGCACGGCCGCCTGTTCGACCCGCAGGTCGAGGCCGCGACCGAGGATGCCTACGACCTGTCCTCCCGGGTCGCCCGCGGCGAGGGCAAGCTGTTCCGGGTCGGCCTGTACCTGACCGTTCACGCCGGCACGGAGCAGGGGTTGGCGGACGAGGTGGCGGCGCTGCGGTCGCTGTGTGCGTCGTTGCTGCTCGACGCCAAGCACACGACCTACCGGTCGCTGCAGGGCTGGGTGTCGACGCTGCCGATGGGCCTGGACCTGATCGGCATGCGCCGCACTTTCGACACCTCGGCGTTGGCGGCGGCGTTCCCGTTCACCAGCCCCGACCTGCCCGCCCCGGACCCCACCTCTGTCGCCGCACCGTCGGGGGTGCTCTACGGCTACAACATCGGCTCCCAGGGCCTGGTGCACTGGGACCGGTTCGGCGAGGCGATGCACAACCACAACTCGGTGATCCTCGGCCCGAGTGGGGCGGGCAAGTCCTACCTGGTGAAGCTGGAACTGCTGCGCAGCCTGTACCGGGGCATCGAGATCGCGGTGGTCGACCCCGAGGACGAGTACGCCCGCCTGGCCGCCGCCGTGGGCGGCACCCACGTCCACCTCGGCGCGCACGGTGTCCGGTTGAACCCGTTCGACCTGCCCGTCCACACGCGCGCCGACGGGCGCCGCACCGCACCCAAGGACGCCCTCGTGCGGCGCAGCCTGTTTCTGCACACCGTCATCGCCGTGCTCGTCGGCGACGAACCCGACAGCGCCGGACGCGACGCGGCAGGACGCGCGGCGCTGGACCGGGCGATCGCTGCGGCCTACCAGCACGTGGGCATCACCGCCGACGCCCGCACCTGGAGCCGCCCCTCCCCCACCCTGCGCACCCTCCGCGACCGGCTCGCCGACGCGGGCCGGGCCGGCGACCGGGCCGCCGCCGACCTCGCGGCCAGGCTGCACCCGTTCGTCGAGGGCGCCTTCAAGCAGCTGTTCGACGGCCCCAGCAGCGTCAACCTCGAAGGCCACCTCGTCGTGTTCAGCCTCCGTGATCTGCCCGACGAGCTGAAAGGCATCGGCACACTGCTCACCCTCGACTCGGTCTGGCGGCGCGTGTCCAACCCGGCCATCCGCCGCCCGCGGCTGGTCGTCGTGGACGAGGCGTGGCTGCTGATGAAACAGCCCGCCGGCGCGGAGTTCCTGTTCCGCATGGCCAAGGCCTCCCGCAAACACTGGGCCGGACTGACCGTCGCCACCCAGGACACCGCCGACGTCCTCGGCAGCGACCTCGGCAAGGCCGTCGTGGCCAACGCCGCCACCCAGATCCTGCTGCGCCAGGCACCCCAGGCCATCGACGACATCACCCGCACCTTCGACCTGTCCGCCGGTGAACGGCAGTTCCTGCTGTCGGCCGACCGCGGGCAGGGCCTGCTGTCGGCCGGCACACAGCGGGTCGCGTTCCAGAGCATCGCCTCACCGACCGAGCACTACCTGGTCACCAGCAACCCCGCCGAACTCGCCGCCCACACCGACAGCGCCGACCCCGTCGACGACGACGCGTTCGTCGACGTCGGCCCCGCCGAGGACGAGCGGATCGGTCACGCCGACTGAACCGTTCGCGCATCGGGAAGGACACGCCATGCCGAGCCGACCACCCGACCGGACACCGACTGCACACGACCTGTCACCGGACCGGCTTTTTCTTCGCACCGGCCACCCCGACGACCGGTCGGGAGTCGTGGCCTCCGGGTGGATGGAGGACTACCTGCGTGACCCCGGCGGTGTCCTGCTCTCGCTGCTGGACCGGCTGCGCGACCTCACGCTGGATTGGGCGACGATCGCGGCACCGATGCTGGTGGTCCTCGTCGGCGGGCTGGTGGCCTGCCGGCGGTGGTGGGTGCGGCGCTGCCACGAGCTGCTGCTCGTTGATGCCCGCCAGGTCACCGTCCTGGCACCGCCACAGGTCGATCCCGCGGGCGGCGCCGCGCTGTGGTCCAACCTCGTCGGGCTGCTGCGGCCCGGTTGGCGCCGGGCGCTCACCGGCCAGCCGCACGTGGCGTGCGAGTACGTGTTCTCCGAGGCCGGGGTCGCCATCCGGCTGTGGGTGCCCGGCGTCATCCCACCCGGCCTGGTCGAACGCGCAGTCGAGTCGGCCTGGCCGGGCGCGCACACCCGCGTCGGCCCCGCCATGCCGTCGCTGCCCGCACCGGGTGACGGGTGGCGGCGACTGGTGGTCTGTGGCGAACTGCGGCTGGCCCGCCCCGAGGCACTGCCGATCCGGTCGGAGTTCGACGCCGATCCGCTCCGGGCGTTGATCGGGGCTCCGGTCGGGCTGGGCCGCGACGAACACGCCTGCGTGCAGGTGCTGGCCCGACCGGTCACCGGCCGCCGGGTCCAGCGTGCCCGTCGCGCGGCACGGCGGGTGCACACCGGCGGGTCGACCCGCCTGGTCGGTCGCCTGCTGGACGCGCTCACCCCCGGCCGGACCCGCACCCCGCGCACTACGACGGCACGGACGGGAACGGGCGCGTTGCACAGCGACCCGCAGACCTCGCTGGAGTACGCGGCGCAGAACCGGGCCATCGTGGCCAAGCAGCGCGGAAGTCAGTTCGAGACCGTCATCCGCTACGCCGTGGCGACCCTGCTGCCCGTCGACACCGACGACCGCACACTCCGCCAAGCCCGCGACGTCGCCCGCGGCCGGGCCCACGCCCTCGCCGCCGGCTTCGCCTCCTACACCGAGCACAACCATTACACCCGCCGCCGCCTGCGCCGCCCCGGCCACGTGATCGACTCCCGCTGCCTCGGCCGCGGCGATCTGCTGTCGGTGCCCGAACTGGCCGCGCTCGCGCACCTGCCCACCGACGAGGCCATCCCCGGCATCCAACGCGCCGGAGCCCGCGCGATCGCACCTCCACCCGGCATCGCCACACCGGGACCGGAGGCCAAGCCGCTCGGGATCACCGACACCGGCCACGAACGTCCCGTGGCGCTGCGGGTGCCCGACGCCCGGCACCACCTGCACGTCATCGGCGCCACCGGCTCCGGGAAGTCCACCCTGCTCGGCAACATGATCCTGGCCGACGCCGATGCCGGCCGCGGCATCGTCCTGATCGACCCCAAAGGCGATCTCGTCACCGATGTCCTGTCCCGCCTGCCGCGCTCGGCCGCCGACCGGGTGGTCATCTTCGACGCCGACAGCAAGTCACGGCCGCCCTGCCTCAACCCCCTCGACGGCGGGGACACCGACCTGACCGTCGACAACCTCGTCTCGGTGTTCCGGCGCGTCTACTCCGCGTTCTGGGGCCCTCGCACCGACGACGTCATGCGCGCCGCCTGTCTCACCCTGCGCACCCAGCAAGGCGTCGCCACCCTCGCCGACCTCCCGAAGCTACTGGCCGACACGGCGTTCCGCACCAGGGTCACCGCGGGCATCACCGACCCCGTGCTGCGCGGATTCTGGTCCTGGTACGACGAGCTCACCGACTCGTCCCGCTCCCAGGTCATCAGCCCGCTGATGAACAAACTCCGCGCGTTCCTGCTGCGTCCCTTCGTCCGCGACGCCATCGCAGGCGGACACTCCACAGTGGACATGACAGGAGTGCTCGACGGCGGGATCTGTCTGGTGCGCATCCCCAAGGGCTCACTGGGCGAGGAGACGACCAGGCTGGTCGGGTCGCTGGTGGTCGCCCGCACCTGGCAGGCCACCACCGCCCGCGCCCGCACCCCGCAACGCCTGCGCCGCGACGCCGCGCTGGTGATCGACGAGTGCCACAACTTCCTCAACCTGCCCTACCCGATCGAGGACATGCTCGCCGAAGCCCGCGGGTTCCGCGTCGCGATGACGCTGGCCCACCAACACCTCGGACAGCTCCCCCGCGAACTAAGGGAGGGCATGTCCACCAACGCCCGCAGCAAGATCTTCTTCAACGCCTCACCCGAAGACGCCCGCGAGCTGTCCCGACACACCGCCCCACGGCTGACCGACCACGACCTCGCCCACCTCGGCGCCTACCACGCCGCCGCCCGCCTCGTCCTGGACGGCGAACAAGCACAACCGTTCACCCTGCGCACCCGACCACTCCCACCCGCCATCCCCGGCAGGGCCCGGGAAATCCGCGGCATCGCCCGACGCGCGTCACATGTCCATACCACCGGCCGCACAACCGACGACGCGACGAGCCTGCCCGCCGACGGTCTCGCGGCACCAGCACGCGACCTCGGCTCCGCCGGGCGTGCTCGGAGCGCGGATCCACGCCGCCGCGGCTGACCTTCCCGTGGATACCGACCTCGGTCGGCGGATCGAGTGCCGCTCGGCGAACCACACCGACACCGATCCCTCACGGCCGCAGCGCGACACCACCTCGTGCTCGTCGAGGCGCCCCATTCCGACCTCCGGGCCCAGCCACCCGTGGCGACAACCCGTCACCCCGCCGACCCCGCCGACCGAACAGCATTCCCGGGAGGTCCACGTGATCACCAATCCCACCCGCCAGCGGACATTGCGCGGCCACAAGCCGGCCCGCCCGAACCCGCGTGCCGCGAACACCGCCGAGCACCAAGCCGTGTTGGTGTCACGGCTGACCCCGCGCGACAAATGGATCGCGCGGATGCTGTGGGAACACAAGGTGCTCACCACCCACCAGATCACCGCACTCGCCTTCCCCAGCTTCCGGTCCGGGCGGATGAGGCTGCGCGAGCTCTACACCTGGGGCGTCGTCGACCGTTTCCAGCCCTTCGTCACCGTCGGCACCGCGCCGATGCACTACGTGCTGGCGCCCGCCGGTGCGGCCGTGCTCGCCGCCGAGGACGGCACCGACGTCAAGTCGATGGGCTACCGGCACGACCGGGTCTTCGGCTTCGCCCACAGCCTGCGGCTCGCCCACACCGTCGGGGTCAACGAGTGGTTCACCGCGCTGGTCGACCGCGCCCGCCACTCCCGTCCGGGCGAGCAGGTGACGTTGGCGGCGTGGTGGTCGGAGACCCGCTGCGCACGCCACTTCGGCGACCTGGTCAAACCCGACGGCTACGGCCGCTGGAACGACGGCGACCAGCAGGTCGAGTGGTTCCTGGAATACGACTTCGGCACCGAGGTCCTCACCAAACTCGCCGGGAAACTCACCGGCTACGCCGCGCTCGCCCAAGCCACCGGGATAACCACCCCACTGCTGCTGTGGCTGCCGACGTCACGACGGGAAGCCACAGCCCGCCGACTGCTGGCGCACGCCTGGCGCGAACTGGACGAGCCGCGCTCGGTACCCGTCGCCACCGCCGCAGCCGAACTGCTCAACCCCGGAATCGCCCACCCCAGCCCTGCCGACGACGTCTGGCTTCCGCTGGACACCTCGGCCGGAGGGCCGCGGCGACGGACTCTGACGGAGCTGCCCGGCGCCTGGCCCCACGTTCCGCCACCGGACCCGCACAACGGCGAGGCCGACCTCGGGCCCGACTCGCCACATCCGACGGCCCCACCACCCCCGCCGATGCCACCCACACCTCCGGTCCGCGGGGCGGGCCGACCGGAGAGGCGGTGAGCCGATGTCCACCCAGACGACCACCGCCACCGCCACGCTGCTGCTCATCCCCCTCCTGATCGCCCAAGGCGTGCTCGCACTGGTGTCCGCGCTGTTCACCGGCTCGTCGAACACCACCATCGACTGCGCCGACCCCATCGCCGACATCCCACCCGAGTACTGCCGGCTCTACGTCACCGCCGCGCCCCACTGCCCCGAGCTGGACTGGACCGTGCTCGCCGCCATCGGCAAGGTCGAGTCCGACCACGGGCGTCTCGAAGCACCCGGCGTGACCGAGGGCGAGAACCACGCCGGGGCCGGCGGTCCGATGCAGTTCCTCGCCCCGACCTTCGACGGCGTCATCGCCGCACACCGGATCCCGCCCGGCGGCGCCACCCCGCCCTCCCGGTACAACCCGCACGACGCCATCCACGCCGCCGCCTTCCTCCTGTGCGACGAAGGCGCACGGCGAGGCGACCTCCGGGCGGCGATCTACGCCTACAACCACGCCGACTGGTACGTCGACATGGTCCTCCAACAGGCCGCCGAGTACGCCGAAGCCGCCGCTACCAGCGTCGGCAACGGCGACTGCAACGCCATCCAAGCCCCCAACACCGTCACCCTGATGGCGATCAACTACGCCTGCGGCATGCGAGGCCTGCCCTACGTATGGGGCGGCGACGGCCCGGACGGCAACCACACAGGCTTCGACTGCTCCGGGCTGACCAAGGCCGCCTACGCCGCCGCCGGAATCACCCTGCCCCGCACCGCACAGACCCAGTTCGACGCAAGCCCCCACGTCCCACCGGGCCAGCCGCTACTGCCGGGCGACCTCGTCTTCTACGGCACACCCGGCAACATCCACCACGTCGGCCTCTACATCGGCGCCAGACTCATGATCAACGCCCCGACCTTCGGCCAACCCGTACAGATCGACAACCACCGGTACCACGGCGACGACTACGCCGGGGCAACTCGTCCGGCGGCTTCTACTGCGGGTTTGCGCCTTCCGCAGTAACGTGATCGTTTTCGCGTGTACTTGAGCACGGCGCGAGCACTTGCTCATGCACTGCGGAAGAGCTGCGATCGAGGTCGTGCCGAGGTCAGCTCGTATCCGGATTCGGAGCGCGACAGGGCCGCTCCGGCTAGAATTGCTGGCGGTCATCCGGATCCGGGAGGTGCGGTGACTCGATCGCACGTGATCCGGGTCGTGTTGGCACTGGCGATTTTGCCGATCTACGTCGCCATCGCCGTCAACGCCGCCACCGACACCACCTTCCCAGGACCGTTGCGCGTGATCCAGCTGTACCCGTGGCAGTCACTGCTCGTCGGGCTGGTCGCGACCGCCGCCTACGTCGTCTGGGAGGCATGCCGCCCGGGCGCGGCGCGACCACTGACCGAGGCCGAGGAGTCCCGCCTGCGGGCCAGGCTGCTCGCTACGACCCGCCGGATCTGGGTTGACGGAGTGCTGGCCCGCTCGCTCGGAGAGGTGCTGCGGCTGGAGCTGAGCCTGGTCTCGCGCCAGGCTCTGGTGACGCACCCCGCTCAGGTGCTGTTACAGGGTTACGGCGACGACGGCGACGGGATAATGACGTCGGGGGCATCGCCTGTGACGGTGTTCAAGCGGTTCGGGCAGAAGTTGCTGATCCTCGGCGGTCCTGGCGCGGGCAAGACGACCATGCTGCTCGAGCTGGCCAGAGACCTGATCGAGACGTCCGCTCCGACCGAATCCGTGCCTGTGGTGCTCTATCTCTCGTCGTGGCCGGACAAGGTGGAATTGGGCAAATGGGCCTCCGACGAGCTGCGAAGGTTTTACGACCTGACCGAACGCGAAGCCGACCATGTCATCGAGCACGGGATGGCCGCACTGCTGCTCGACGGTCTCGACGAGGTGCCCACCGCACGCCTACGGGCCTGTGTGAACGCCCTCAACCGCTTCCGCGAACGGCACAGTGGCACGCCGATCGCGGTGACATGCCGGATCGACCATTACCACGCCGAGGTCAAGCCGCTGCTCAAGCTGTCGGGTGCAGTGCTGATCCAGCCACTCACCGAGCAGGAAGCCGACGCCTGGCTGGCGTCGATCGGACCGCAACTCGACGGCCTGCGGGCTTCCATCGCCGTCGATGACGCGCTTCGCAACCTGCTGCGCACCCCGCTGACCCTGAGCATCGCCGCGCTGGCCTACCAGGACACCGACATTAAGACGCCGGTCGACCTGGACAGCCTGTTCGCCGCGTACACCCGACGGATGCTCAGCCGGCCACGGGCAGTACTCGCCGACGGCGGGTACAGCGACTCGGACGCCAGGCGGTGGTTGGCTTCACTGGCGCAAGGGCTGGCCGCTACGGACTCGGCGGGAATCCGCGCAGGCGCGGCCAGAGTGTTGTCGGTTGCGTGGTACGGCGACAACACGATCGACTGGACGTGGGTTCGCTGGCGGCTGGCCGCGTTCGGCGTCATCCCGATTGCTGTCATCGCCGCCGTGACAACGCTGCTGCTCGGACCATGGCAGGCCGCACCGGTGGCCGCCGGTGCGGCGGCACTGGCCGCCTGGGTCCGCGCCGACAGACCGAAGTGGTTCATCGGCGACCGCACGATCGAAGACTGGCGCCTGAGGACGACGGACGAATCGGGCCGTCGTGAATCGGCGTCCACTGTGCTGACGGCCGGAATCGCCGTGGTGAATTTCTCCTTCGGCTGGTGGATGGTGCGGAACCTCGCGTCGACGGATTCAGGCTGGTTCGGGCTGCTCTTCATCGGCGCTTGGATCTTGCTGCTGATGACCGTCGGAATCACGGTGAGCGTCATGCTATGGGCGGAAGGCACCGTCCGTCTGGCCGACGACATCACCACGTCGGTGCTGACATGGCTGACCCGGCCACTGGGCCGCCTGGCCACGTCTGTGTCCGCAGTCCTGATCGCCGGGGCGGTGGTCGGCGCCACCACCGCCCTGGTAGCCGGGATCGGCACCACACTCGCCAAGTCGGCCTACTGGGGAATCGATCCCGACCCTGAGATCACGCTTCTCGGCACGTTCGCGATCGGCCCGCTCGCAGGGTTCGCCGCCGGTGTCGTGTACGCGGCACAATACGCTGTCAATGATGTCCACACGCCACTGGAGGCATACCGTCAGCAGGTCAGGATCGGCTCTTGGCCCCGGGACCTCGGCGCGTTCCTGGCTTGGGCCGACGGACGGATCATCCTCCGCAAAGCCGGGTCAGAGTACGATTTCGTCCACCGGCTCTACAGGGACTGGTGGGCAAGGCATTCCTAGGCCAACTCGCCTCGCCCACGCGTCGGGAACGAACGGCATCGCGCCGGAGACATTGAATCGAAAGCATCCGCTTAACTACAAAATGCGCGGTCTGCCCTACATCTGGGTGACAACGGACCCGACGGCGGCCGCACGGGCTTGGACTGCTCCGGGCTGACCAAGGCCGCCTACGCCGCCGCCGGAGTCGTCCTGCCCCGCACCGCCCAAACTATCCATCACACCAGGGACCAGCTCTCCCTGACGACAGCGAGCTCCTCCGCTTTCAATCGCGCCTGCTCAGCCTTCTCCTCGCGGGCACAGCGGAGACAATCGCCGGTTCTCGCTCTGCGGCTTCGGCGAGCTCGCTGGCCAGTGTCTTGAGGGCTTGCCGTAGTTCGTCGGGGCGGTGGATGGTGAACGGCCATTCCAGGGAGGCGAGCAGGTGAGCCATGCCGTCGAGGCGTTCTGCGCGGGCGTGCATGAGGACGCCGGTGGTGCCAGCGGTGAGAGTTGCCACCGAGCGGGGCAGTCGGCGGGCGATCGCGTCGATGGGTCCATGGATGGTCACCTCGACTTGCCAGCGGTAGGGAACCTGCGCCAGAGCCGAAGTCAGGTGGGCGACGGGGTCGAAGCCGTTGGGGGCGGTGAAGTCGCGGGCCTGGGAGGTAACGGATTCGATGCGGTCGACGCGGAAGGTTCGCAGGGTGTCTCGGAGGTGATCGTAACCGACGAGGTACCAGCGGCCGTTGTGGAAGACCACGCCGTAGGGATCGACATCGCGTTCGGTGCGCTGCTGGCGCCACGACTGGTAGCTGATGCAGACCGTCGTGCAGATGCGGGTGGCTTGGGCCAGGGCGGGCAGAATGCCGGCCCCCGGGGGCTTGCCCGATGACGGCGTTGCCGGTGAATGCGAGGGATTCGCGGATGGCGGCGAGCGGTTCGCGCAGCGCCTGCGGCAGCACCCGCTCGATCTTCGCAAGGGCGCCTGCACTGGCCAGCACCGTGGTGCCCATGCCGAGGCGTTCCGCGGCGACCAGGCCCAGGACAACGGCAAGTGCCTCGTCGTTGGTGAGGACCAATGGGGGCATTCGGTATCCGCGGGCCAGTCGGTAGCCGCCGTAGCGGCCGCGTTCTGCCTCCACAGGGATACCGAGGTCCCGCAGGTGCGCGGTGTATCGGCGCACGGTGCGGACGTCGGTGCCGAGGCGCTCGGCCAGTTCGGCTCCGGTGAGTCGAGCGTGGGACTGGAGGAGTTCCAGCAGCGTCAGCACACGAGTGAGGGGATGCGACATGGATCACCCAACATTATAGGGCGGATTGTGTCCTGTATCGAGCTTACGCTCCGGCCAACACCGCACTTCAGGGAGATCACATGGCTACCTTCGTACTGGTTCCCGGCGCCTGGCTCGGGGCATGGGCCTGGGAAGAGACCGCTCGCGCTCTGCGGGAACGCGGCCACACCGCGGTAGCGGTGACGCTGACCGGCCTGGCCGAGCGCGCCGACCTGGGCGGTCCCCAGACGAACCTGAGCACCCACATCAGCGACATCACCGATCTGGTCGAGCGGCAGGACCTGCGTGACATCACCTTGGTCGCCCACAGCTACGCCGCCGCTCCGGTCACCGGGGCCGCAGGACGCCTCGGCCACCGGCTGGAGCGCGTGGTCCACGTGGACAGCGCCCCGTTCGCCCCAGGCATGTGCATGCTCGACCTCATGCCACCGCAAGTAGCCGACCAGCTGCGTCAGCAGGTAACCGCCCTCGGGGACGGGTGGCAGCTGGCAATGCCGCCGATCGACATTCTCGGCATGTCCAGCAGCCTCGACGGACTCGACGAGCCCGAGCTGGAGCGTCTGCTTGCGCGTGCCACCCCGCATCCGTTCGGCACCTACACCCAGCGCCTCGCCGACCCCACCGACCCCGGTCCCGGCGTGGACCGCGTCCTGATCGCCTGCCACGACTTCAAGGCCCTGCTCGATGCCGGGATTCCGATGCTCGCCTACCTGAACCAGCCTCCATGGCGGCGTTTCGACCTGCCCACGGGGCATTGGCCGATGCTCTCGGCGCCCGCCGAGCTAGCCGACCTGCTCGACGCGGCCGTCTCCTGACCTCGCCAGATCGGACGCAGCCGCATGCCTGACCACACGCGTGTACGACTGTTGCGGGCCGGTGCCCAAGCGCTGGCAGGCGAAGTACGGGAGACTACGGCGGAAGCAGTCGTCCGGCGGGTCTTCGCCGTCCAAGCGCAAGACACGATGGCAGCCGCCCCGGGCATCCGGGTGCGCGGGCGGGCCATCACCGCCCGCGCCATCCGCGCGGCCTATCAGGACGACCGCAGCATCGTCCGCGCCTGGTATCTGCGCGGCACCTTGCACACCACACCTGCTCTGAGGTTCCCGGTAGCTCGGTGGCTTTGATCCTCACCCCGTTTGGCGGAGTCGGGTTGCTGGAGTTCAGGCTACTGGAGCGATCCTGGCGTGTCGGAGCTCGTACTCGATCGGTGTGAGCATCCCGAGTGCGGTGTGGCGTCGGCGGCGGTTGTGGAACATCTCGAGGTACTCGAACAGGGCGTTGGCCAACTCGAGGCGGGTGCGCCATCGTCGGCGGTCGAGCAGCTCGGTCTGGACGCGTCCCCAGAACGATTTGATCATCGCACTGTCGTAGCAGTCGCCGATCGAGCCCATCGACGGTAGAAGACCGGATTCCTTGGCACGCCTGGTGAAGGTCCACGATGTGAATTGGGCGAGTTCAACCGGTCGATGCAACACCGGGCTGTTGGAGCGACTGTAGCTGTTCGGTGAATACCTCGGGACCGCCTGGCACGGCCTGCCCGGCGCGCTGGTGGCGTGGTTCCTGTCGACCGTGGGCCCCCAGGGCATCCTCGACATGGCGGCGCGCTTCGAGGACCGCCGGGCCACCGTGACGACCGCGCTGGGCTACGCCGACGCTGACGGTGTCCGGATCTTCACCGGCTCGCTGTCCGGCGCGCTCATCACCGAGCGCCGCGGCGACGGCGGCTTCGGCTACGACTCCATCTTTCTGCCAGACGGCAGCGACCTGACCTTCGCCGAGATGTCGAGCGAGCAGAAGAACGCTGTCTCGCATCGGCGGCTGGCCGTTGACGAGCTGCGCAAGGGCCTGGGCATCGCCAGCAGCTGAGTACCGCAGGTCGCCTACGACTCACATGGCCGGGTGCGGTTCGATCACCTTGCGCCACGTTCCACCGGCTACGGCGTAGAGGTCGCAACAGGACCGGGCGTGCCTGATGCGGCAGCGGATATCGTGCTCAGCGGGCGTGTCCGTTGTGTGGACGCGTTTGCCAGTGCCCCGGTCCGACAGCCCCGTGTCGGACCGGGCTTCACTGCGGCACACCGTCGAACGGCACGCGCGAGCAGTAGCGAGCAGGGCGCAGTTCGCGCCCGGTGATCTGGTTGACGTGCTTGCCCCAGACCGGGGCGTCGACTGCCCGCACACCGGGGCGACCCGCCTCCGGGTCAACCGGCACAGCCGATCCCATCGACCACCTCCCACAACCCGCCGCACAGCGTGAATGCCCCCACTGCGGCGGACCCGTCACCATCGTCGCCCTGCTCACCACACCCGAAGCGGCACGACCACAACTCCCCGCCGCCGCACCCGAAGGAGTGATCCCCTTCCGCCGCTATATTGCGGGGCAACTTCGCCATCGACCTCGCCGTGCTGCGCCAGTTCACCACCCGCCTGCGCGACCTGGCTCTCGCCCTACGCGCCCGCAGGCCACAGATCGAAGAGCAAGCCCTGAAGCAGGCTCGCGCCGTGGCGGACGTGGACGCCATCGTCGGCTGGCTCCGGTATTGACCGCCGGGCCGTGTCGGCGTGGCGGCTTGCTTCACGGTCAACACCGCAAGCTGTGCCCACATCTGGTATCTAGATCCGCTAGAGCCACTACATCTTGGGTGCGCTTGCAGGACGGCGACAGCCGTTCTCGGCTATCGGGTTCGGTCTCAAGACCGGCCCGCTGGAGGGTGAGCGTGAGCAGCTTGATCACCGCCGCGTTGCGCGACAGACGGCGCGGCTGTTGAGCGTCCTACAGGACGGCCACGTCGGCCAGCCGCTTCGGCACACGCGCGGCTGCAAGCGCTCGCCCGTCCTGCCCGCCGATGGTGAAAGCTCAGTTCCAGCGTCACGCACTGGTACGCCACAAAAAGTCAAGTCACCTTAAATGTGCCCCGATCGGATTACCACTGTCGGTTGTGGTGGCCGTGCCGACAGTCGGCGACGCTGTAACGTGTTCCGAAACCGAGTTGCGCTGCCCACCCCGCTGCAAATATCACGCAGAGTGATGCCATCGTAATCCGTACGGGGCATTGACGATGCCGCCGAGACTGCGGATACAGTGCACGAAGTTGGAGGTTATGCAGGATTATAGACCTGTGAGGCGATTATGGTTGGACTGGCTACCCGGCTGTTGATCGCCGAGCGGGTGGCGAATTCTTTGCCGCCTACAGAAAGGGCTGTCGTAGATGCTCAACCTGCGTGGTACTTCCTCGGTGCGCTTGGCCCCGCGCTCGGCGACTTTGTTCCCTCTGACCAGTCAACCACATTGGGCGGCCCAGGCAGGACACCTTATTGGGCCGTGTGGAAAGAGGTTTTTAAAATCGCAGTCGGAGACACTGCGAGTGGAATCCCTGGCGTCGCGCCGGTTCTGCGGACGTTGCAATCACTACTCGACAGCGTTGACAGTGCCGTTGCCGCTCAGGATAAAACTGCACTGCAATCTATCGTGGATGCCGATGCATCTGCAACGCTCAACCAGGCCTCTGCGGATCTTACTCTCATCCTGGCACAGTTCAGCGACCCCGCGCGATTGCTTCTTCTGGGACAACTCATGGGAAGCGCCTCTCGGCCGCGAATCGACGACCCTGTCAACTTGATTCCACCTGCCGTGTGGACCGGCCGTGACTGGCTTCATGGAAAACAAACCGGGCGATTCGTGCGCGCACTGCGGAAACATGCCGAAGCATCCGGTGATCCGAGGTTTATCGCCTATTCCCGTGGCTGGCAGGTCGCCTTTGTCGCGCTCACTGCAGGTAGTGGCTTCGTGAATGCGTCGGTCGGCTCGGCTTATCGCACACACTGGTGGCGTCACCGCTGGGTGTCGAACTTTATTGACACATGGGTCTGGGGTTTTTACCGTACGGGCGCGACAATGTCCGGAGATATTCCGTCGCCGCCATTCTCTGATTGGGCTGGCGTGTGCGTCGCAGGGCTTCAGGATAAGGTTAATGTCACCGGGGTTAAAATTGATCACGAGGCTCACGCGAAGGCCATCGCCGATGAGCAACCGATCGCACAGCTACTTCCGGCTGATTTTGTCGATTACTGGCTTCATGCGTTCGTCGACGTTTATGGGACCGTCGGAACGGTCGGATTTACCGCGGACAGTTTGCAAAAGGCATATACAGGGCTGACCGCCGTGCTGTGGTTCCAAACGTCAGGTGCAGTAATCGGATGCAACCCGCTGCCGGGCGCGCCGCCGTTTGGCACCTGTGCGGACGCTGGCCCTCCGCCATGGGTGGATCCAACTCAGGTCAATCCGATCACAGGGGCGCCGTTCCTGCCCCAACCTCCGGCACCCAAGGTGGATCCCGATGTGGCCGAGATCGTCTCCGGAATCATTCTCGCGCTGCTGGGAGTCGTAGCTGTGTTCTTCGGCGGGTTTATAGTGGGTGCCGCCGCGCTCGTCGCGGGGATCGCCGTGATCATCGGTGGTGCAACGGAGCCGGATTGGAACTCATTGCGGTGCGATGTCTATTGGCTTAAAAGCTACCTGTCAAACGGCCTCACCGCGTTGCACAACCTTTGTGTGCTCGGTGCCGTGCAGCATCCATACCCTCGGGATCTCGCAGTTAACGAACTCGTTCTTTCCTTTTCCGGCAAGGAGGTGCCCTTTGCCTCCGGTGCAGCCGTGGCAAAGTCGGCTCCGATAGAAGGGCTGCGTCAGCCGTGGGACGGAGCGTTGAGTACGTGGACGTCGCGGCCAACCGAACCGATGGAGATGCCGATCACCGCCGTGTTCGAGCGCCCGGGACTCTGGCCGTCGGCGATGGTCGACGATGCAACAGCCAACCCGTCGAGTCATGGCGTCCAGGACCAGCCTCCAACTCCATGGCCCGGTGGAATGTCTGAGTACTTTGGACCCGCAGTCCCAGCGGCCATCGCGCTCCTGCTAGCCGATCCGGACGACCTGCCCAACTGGAACCTTGACGGCGATCGTGGCCGCGGCTGGTTGACCTGGGAACTTGCTTCACCCTATGCGTCACCCGTCAACGTCGTTCCCGAGTCGTGAGGGCTTCGTGGCCATGGACAGGGAGCACGCCCAGAAAAAGCCACAGCGGCCGAGACCAGTGCCCTACGGCACCTGGCTTGTCGTGCGTTATGACGATGCGGACTGGGGATACCGGGACATTCCGGCAGGTGATGTCTTCTGGCTATCGCCGGACATTTGGATTACTGGTGGGACGAACTACGGCACGATTATCGCAGACATTCCGTTTACAGTGCATGCTAGGGTGTGGAACCTGGGCCAGTTTCCGGCGTCACCGACTCGGGTGGATTTCGCGATCGTCGATCCGGTCCTTGGTATCGGCCAGGTAGAGCCGCATGTGATCGGCACAGCTTGGATCGATGACCTACCGGGGCTGTCCGCCACCGCCGTCACCTGCCCCCAGACCTGGATCCGACCCACCGTGGCCGGAGGACACCCCTGCCTGCTGGTCAAAGCATCCTCGAGTCCGATGGACCCGGCAACAATGGGCTACAGCCCGGTGCACGACCGTCACGTGGGGCAGCGGAACCTCCACGTCGTGAAGGCGGGCACGGCCAACTCGCTCTCATTGCGTCTACAGGCGGCCGTGGTCGGGGAAGGGGGCGCGCAGCCACAGGTGGATGCGACGGCGTATCTCGCCCGGAACAGCGAACATTTTTTGCGCCCGGGGCCGACCGCGCTGCGCAACGCGCGCGCGGCGATCGAGTCGGTCCAGGACCCGGTGGCTGCAGCTGCATTGACCCGTCGAGTGCGTGCGCTGCAAGAAATGGAGGAAAAGCAACTGGCTGAGGTGCGGGCGTTCGATATCAAACCCTATATCGTGATTGCTGCTCGGAATAGCGAGAAGGGTGCTGTAGTCGACGTTGAACTTGCTCTGCCCGACGTCGCCGGAGATCTTATGGTGCATCTCCGACAGTTGGATGGCGGAGTTCCGCTTGGCGGTTATTCCGCGCTGCTGACCCGCGAGTCGTCGATTAGGACTGCTTCGGACGATACATTGCACATTGGAGATGAGGTGAAAGTAGATGGTCGACCGTAACATAGGAGACATGGCCGAGTTGGAAAGGCTCGTCATCGAACAGTACCCAGCCGCTCGCATCACTCTTGAGGTTTCCCGTCAGCTTGTTCGGCTCCTGCCTATATCGTCGGCAGAGAATCTACGGCGAAACCTTGAGAAGTCGCCATTGGAGGTCGACGGTGAGACTATCGACTTGGGTCGCGCGATCGAGGCGCTGCCTGAGGAGATATTCCCGATCGACAGTGTGGGCACTCTCGTCGAGAAGGTGTCTGCCGCCGTCCAGATCGTCGGCGTCGCTGTACGCGAAGGACATCTAAAGCTGGGGTCCGAGCACTTCGTGCGGCTCGCGCAAGACGCTGTCGTGATGGCTACTGCGGGCCGGCCCGGTATCCCGGCCGGGCATTTCACCGGCCCGTCCCTCTTCGGCTATACGAGGGGAGAATGACATGGCATGGGCGGTCACACTACAGCTAACCGACTGTGCCAACAGCGCGCATATCAAGGGCTGGGTCTCCGACGGTGTCACGACCTTCACGACCGACGCGAACGGACAGTTTATCGCCATTATCGATGATTATTTCACTGGTTACATTGTGGACACCGGTGCGCCGGGATACGTTAGTCGCCTCTTCGCTATAGACCGCGCACAACACTCGGGAACCATTCAGGAGGTCTGTTTGAATAAGTTGCCGCCGAAGCCGCCGAAACCGGAGGGAGGAACGAGTAGTGGTTGGTAGCGACTTGCTGCGCGAGGCGGCCTGGCGCGGTATCGTGTCGACTGCCGGGAGGGAGATTCTAACGGGTCTAGACAGTGCGAGGTACTTCCGGAATGTCGACCGGGTCGCTCATCGGCTACAGGTCGATGATAGGGAAGGTCGGTTCTGGCGAGCCGGCACTCTCACCACGGTCAGCAATCTCGTCGCCGACCCGCGTTTCGAATTCGTGCAGGCGCTACCACGATCCGCCCTCTTCGGGGAGACCATCGCCAATGCCGTCCGGGCCGGACGCAGTCCGCGCGGCTCGGAAGGCATTGGCATGGACGCCGCACGCCTGATCAACATGTTCGTGACGTGTTTCGACGGGATATGCGACGAAACCCGGGAGTTGCTACCCGAGACCGTGCCCTACCTGGAGGACGTACTCACCTCGATACCCCGATCGGTTCCGAGGCCGCCGCCCCTATCGCACCCGCTCGTTTCTCTCACTCATGACATAGCGGCCGCGATTGCAGATCTACTTGCCGCGGCACTACTGAGCCGGCGTGGGGATGATATCGCTGACCTCATTCTCACGGTCATTCGGGCGGCCTACCGTCAGCAGCTGGAAAGCCTACGCCTCGACATTGGATCGGCGACGAGCAGAACTCAACTCAGTGTGGCCACGTTCGCTGTTAGCCTGACAATGGCGGCGCTGTTCAACGGATTCTCGCAACAACAGGCGAACGCCTTGGTCCGCGTAGCAAACCCGATCGGCGAGCTCTTCGGCTGGATCGACGACATCGTCGACGTGGAGCACGACATCGCTCGCGGAATGCCCAACGTTGTCGCGATCCACGTTTGTGGATCGCTAACAGATCCCGATGTCCTCGCCCGCATCGCCGAGGAGACCGGTCAACGATGGATCAACGCGCTGCGGGCCGGCGATACGCTGCGTCAGGACCAAATCCTGACCGCCGATGGCTTTGATGTTCTTCTCTGTGACGCCACATGGGCATGGTTAAACTTCCCGAGTCTCTGAGTTCGACTTGAAGCGCTTCGACGTTGATGGAGACTTGATTAGCTGATCGCTCCCACCGGAGTTGGCTAGAACTCACAGACGCTCCTATAGTTGTCAAGCGGCCTGTGTGGTGCTGGTGGCCAGGGTGCGCAGGGATCGTAGTAGTGCCCAGATTTCCCTGGCCAGTAGGCGTTTGAGGCAGCGGATGATCTCGGCTTTGGTCTTGCCTTCGGTGGTTCGTCGGGCGACGTAGGCGATGGTGGGTTGGTGGAAGCGCATGCGGACGATGACGGCGCGGTAGAGGGCTGCGTTGGCCTGGCGGTGTCCGCCGCGGTTGAGTCGGTGTCGGTTGGTCATGCCGGAGGATGCCGGGATCGGGGCGACACCGCACAACCGGGCCCAGGCGGGCTCGGAGCGGACGCGGTCGATGTTGTCGCCTGCGACGATGAGCATCTCGGAGGCGGTGTCGGCGCCGATGCCGAAGGCGTCGACCAGTTGCGGCACCAGCCGGGTGGTGAGCTCGCCCAGCAGTGTCTCGTGGGTCTTGACCTCGGCGTCGAGGTGTTGCCATCGGCGGGCGATGGCGCGCAGGGTGTGTTTGGTCGCGGCGGTGACGCTGTCGACCGTGCCGGGGCGCAGGCCGGCGCAGCGGTGGATCAGTGCCATCTTCGTCAAGGGTTGCAGTTGCTCGCGCAGTTCGGGGTCGGCGGTGACGAGCACGGCCTTGAGGGTGATCATGGCCGAGGTGCGGGCCTTGACCGCGACGTCCTTGGCGACCTTGATCTGGCGCAGCATCTCGACCGTGCCGTCGTTGGTCGTGGGCACGGCGGTGGCGGTGTCGTTGAGCACGGCGCGGGCGGCGTTCTCGGCGTCGATGGTGTCGCTCTTGCCGCGCAGCCTGCGGTCGCGTCGGTCGGTGCGCAGCACCTCGACCGCGCCCAGTCCGCGGCGGCGCACGGCGGAGGTCAGTCCGGCGCCGTAGGAGCCGGTGCCCTCGATGCCGAACACGAGCCGCTTCGCACCGAACCCGGCGGCCCACTCCAGCAGCTGTCGGTAGCCGTCCCGGTCGGCGGTGAAGGAACGGGTGTCGAGGCGTCCGCCGATGTCGTCCAGGGCGACGGCGACGTGGACGTGTTTGTGGGTGTCGACGCCGATGACGACTCGACGCAACCGGGGATCGCTTTTCACACTGGGCATCGCGGGCTCCACCTCCGAGACCGGGGACACGGGGTTCGTGACGCCGGCCGGTCGGGTGGACGGGACTGTGACGGGACCTGCTGCGGTCAGGCTCCTATGAGGTCACTGCCCGTCCGGCCGGCACCACTGGGTGGTGCACCACCAGGCGGACGACAGATCAACAGCAAGGACACCCGAACTGCGGGGTCAGTCATAAGCAGGAGTCAGGCCGCCTGGTGGCGACTACCAGTCTCACAGTCATAGCAGTCGCCGATCGAACCCATCGACGGTAGAAGACTGGATTCCTTGGCACGCCTCGTGAAAGTCCACGATGTGAATTGGGCGAGTTCAACCGGTCGATGCAAAACCGGGCTGTTGGAGCGACTGTAGCTGTTCGGTGAATACCTCGGCGGGGTCTTCCAGCCGAGGACTTTGCGGGGCCGGTTGTTCAGGGCCAGGGCGACGGCTTCGAGGTCCTCGGCGGACCACCTCGACAGGTCGGTGCCCTTGGGGAAGTACTGACGCAGCAGCCCGTTCGTGTTCTCGTTCGTCGGCCGTTGCCACGGTGAGTGGGGGTCGGCGAAGAACACTCTCGTGCCGGTGTCGAGAGCGAACCGGGCGTGTGCAGACAGTTCCTTCCCCCGGTCCCAGGTGAGGGTCTTGCGGAGCTGCTCGGGCAGCGTCGTCATCGACACCGTCAGGGCGGCGTTCATCGCGACGGCGCCGTAGCCGCCGAGCGACAGGCCGTTCCTCACGGGCGGCGTCTCGCCCCAGCCCTCCAGCCGCGGCAGATGCACCAGGAGCGTGGAGCGGCTGCTGCGCTCGACAATGGTGCCGATCGCCGAGCGGCCCGACCCGATGATCAGATCCCCTTCCCAGTGGCCGGGGACGGCTCGGTCTTCAACCTCGGCGGGGCGCTCGCCGAGGACGACATCGGCGGTGACGTGTCCCTGCGGCTTGTTCCGCGACCGGGCCCTCGGCTCTCGCAGCGCTCGGCCCGTGCGCAGACACGTGACCAGTTCACGCTTGAGCGCGCCTCGCCCCTGAATGAACAGTGACTGGTAGATCGCCTCGTGGCTGATGCGCATGGACTCGTCATCGGGGAAGTCGAGCCTCAGGCGATGCGCGATCTGCTCCGGACTCCACGCCGTCGACCACCGCCTGTCAGCCCGATGCGGTTTGTTCAGGCCCTTCCACGGCGGCGTCGCGGGGCCGGCGACGACCGTGCCGTCGGGGCGACGGACATCGCCGGCGAGCCGGTCCTGCACGTACTCGCGCAACCGCTCGTCACCCGCGAGCTTCGCCGTTTTCGGGCGCTTCGCCGCCTGCTGCGCCTTCCACTGCGCCACCACGGCGCGATAGACCGACCTGCCACCCCTGGTCGCGGCATTGCACCGCGGCTCACGGGACACGGTCCCCGGGTCGCGGCCGATCACGCGCGCGATCTCACGCACGCCCATGTCCCGAGCCCTCAGCAGCGCGATCTCTTCCCTCTCGACGAACGACAGGTACCGGCCGGTGGGATCGTCGAGGTTCAGCGGCGTCATCCCGCCAGCGTGTCGAAACCAGCGGATCCCGACCGGCGACGACACGCCGACCCCCTCCGCGGCCTGGACCGTCGTGACCCCGGAGGCGATCAGACGCCAGAAATCCCGCTGAACCGCCCGCGACGGCTCCGGACGCCCCGGTGAGCGCATCGGCGCCCGCATCGCCCTATCCGTGGCCCACTGACGTCGAGCTCCGCTCGGCGCCTGCGGCACCTGCTTCCTCGGCCATCCCATCCAACACCTCCGTCATCGAAGTGTTGCGACGACCAGTTGAACTCACCTTGGACTTCGTGGTCGGAGTGGATCACCGTGTCCGACAGCGGGGACCGGTTCGAGATCGCCATGCCGAGGGCGTTGGTGGCCAGGGCCGCGGTCTGGCTGGAGTCGATCGACCAGCCGACGACGCGGCGGGAGTGCACGTCGAGCACGACCGCGCAGTACACCTTTCCCTCACGGGTGGGATGTTCGGTGATGTCGGTGACCCACAACTGGTTCGGCGCAGGTCTGGCGAAGTCGCGGTCGACCAGGTCCACCGCGGTGGGCGTGTCGTGTTTCGGCCGTGGTCTGCGTCGGTTGGGAAGGCTTTTGATTCCGTTGCGGCGCATGAGAAGTGCGATGGTGTTGTGTCCGACGGTGATCCCGCGGCCGAGGGTGAGTTCGGCGTGCACTCGTGGGGCGCCGTAGACCTGGAACGACTCGACATGGATTTCGCGGATCAGATCGACGAGCCATGCCTGGCGGGATCGCCCGCGGCGAGGGCGCGCGGCCTCGCCAGTCGTAGAAGCCGGACTCGGACACTCCGAGCACGCGGCAGGCGAGTTGAATCGACCGCCCTTCGGAGACGATCACCGTGACCGCCTCGTACCGTCTTTTGGGGTGCTGCCGTCCTTGAGCAGTTCGGCGGCGCGCCGGGTGGACGGCGACCTCGGCCTCGAGTTCTGCGATCCGACGACGCGCCGCGACCAGTTCGGCGTGGTCGGTGCTGGTGGTGCCGGGTAGTTGCCCGGAGTCGATGAGCTCCTGGCGGCGCCAGGCGTAGATCGTCTGGTCACTGATGTCGAGGTCCGCCGCGACCTGGGCGACACGGCGGCCGGACGCGACCAGGTCGAGGACTTTGCGCCGGAACTCGGGTGGGTACCGCTTGGGCGTCGTGGGTTGTCCTCCGGGCTACTGAGATGAGTGATCATCCAGCAACCCGACTCCGAAGAACCAGGGGAGGATCGCTCCGCGCCGTCGAGCAGGCCGGTCGGGTACCTAAACACCGCGCGGTGTGGCACGACTCGAACGGCACGGTCAAGGCGGCGGTCAGCTCCAGGCGTCGCTCACCGTCATCGTCGGCGAACGCGACCTCGAAGGCCTCGATCGAGGCGGCAGGCGAGCCCCCGATGACCAGCTCCAGGCGGGGTACGCGGGGCATCAGCCATCTCCCCCGAACTCCGCCGCTACCTCCGCTACCTAGGTCCGAAGCTCCGCCATCTTCGTTCGAACAGGGCACGACAACAACGAAACCCTTTGGTGACAGTAATCGCTGGTAAGTGACAGATATCGCTGGTTGTAACACGACCGTCCATAGAAGACGGACGGATCGTTCGACGCTCCGCTTGACTTCGCGGGACAAGGAAGCGTCCATAGTCGTGCGGCCCGGTACTACCGGATGCGCACCGGGGGCCGCACCCGCTCCGGCCGGGGCATGACCACCACACCACACGTCACTTCCTGCGAGGTAGTCATGTCCACCAACGCCACACCGACGCTGCGGGCTGTCCCCGACCCGGCGAAGCCGCGGACCGACACCGAGGAGAAACTGTGGCAGGCACTGCTGGCCAACCCCGGCAGCACCGCCGCCGCGCTGTCGACCGCCGCCGGGATCGGCAAGTCCACCGCACCTAAGATCCTCACCCGCTGGGAGAAGGACGGTCTCGTCACCCGAACCGCCGGGATCGCCGACGGTGGATCGCGTCCCGCCGACCGCTGGTCGATCATCACCAGTGACCAGCCCTCCGCTGAAGACCCGTCTGCGAATAACGGGCCGACCGGTGACCAGCCCGCTCCCGAGGACGACCCGCCCGCTGCTGCGGCGGATGAGGCGCAGGCGGATACGAGGTCGAAGGGCGAGCGCTTGGCACCGGGGGCGTTGCGCGGAATGGTCGAGGACCACCTGCGGGAGCACTCCGGGCAGGACTTCAGCCCGAATGCGATGGGCAGGGCGCTGAACCGGTCGGCCGGTGCGGTGCACAACGCGCTGGAGAAGCTGGTCGCCGACGGCTACGCCGTGCGCACCAGCGACAAGCCCAGGAAGTACGCGCTCGCCCCGGCCCACGACGACTCCGCCGTACGCACCTGACGGCCCGGGGGCACTGGTATCGCCGCCCGCCCCACCACTCACGCCGGACGACCTACGGGAGCACAACCATGCGCATCACCGGCCCGGCGGACGCCACCGCCGACGATCACGAAGAGCACGACGCCCTCACCTCCACGTCGTCCTGCCACGCCATCGCCGACTTCTACGACGAGCACGGCACCCAACCGCGCTGGCTCGGTTCCGTCCAAGGCGACGCCGACCCGGCGTCACTGCGCGCCATCGACTCCGGCCGGAGGCTGCTGGAGGCAACCGACCCGCACAGCTTCACCACCGCCACAGCCGCCCTGGTCGATGCGTGGGCCGATCGGGACGACGGCCTGCGCTATCCGCCGTCGGACGGGTGGCCGTGGCCATGGCAGGACCTCCGCCACGCCGACTGGGTCTACACCTTCGACGGACAGCGGGTCTGGGTCGTCACCGACCGAGCCACAGTCGGCACCATCACCCCGACGGTCCTGCTGCCCGACCCGCAGGACGTCCTCGCGCGACGGGTCGAACTGCTCGACGACCTCCATCGCCGAACCGACCCCACCGCCGAGGACCGCCCCGCCGCCCCAGGACAACCCAGCCCCCGGCGAAGCCGCTTCGACCTGCTGCACGAACACGTGCTCCGCGCCGGCGACCGCACACAACCGCTGACCGATCGCGAGGTCGCCGACCTGGCTTTCGCACTGACCAACCCGCTGGTCCGCGACGCCTGCCTGTCCTTCGCCGCCGGCGAGCACGCCGACCGCGCCGAGGCGTTGTGGACCGAACTGGTCCGGGCCAGCCCCACGCCCGAACGAGCCGAACCGGCCGCACTCCTGGCCGCGTTCGCCTACTCGCGACGGGACCTCGACCTGACCGCCGCCGCGGTCGGACACGCCAAGAGGAGCTGCCCAGGACACCGTCTCGCTGAACTGCTCGGCACCGCGCTGCGCAACGGCGTCCCTGCGGAAGCCCTGCCCGAGCTGGCCCGGCAAGGTCGGGAACTGATCTCCCAACTGTGACGCACGCCCGAACGTCGGTCTGCGCTCTTGCCCGGACTTGATTCTCGACAGCCGTGGGGGGGCCCCCCGGGGGCCCCCCCCCCGGCCCTTCCCTCACCGCCGTCCAGGGCAAGCCCTGTCCGAGAGCCCCATGACCCCACGCCGCAGCCGATTCAGCCCACTGTGGTGAACCGCTCGACTGGCCCTACAACCACCTCATCGACACCGGCTATGCCGCGCTGTGTTCCACCTGAACCAACATCCCAGACCCACGACAAGAACCTGGAGAACCGGCGGCGCCGGGGAACAGTCCTGCCCAAAGGCACCACTCACAGCAAAGCTCCCGTGAGCACCTCACTCGGCAACCAGACGAAAGATCGAGGCTAGGTCCGCGCCAGAGTGCCCGCGATCAGCGTGGCGACGGTGTTTTCCAGGGTCGTGCGCAGGTCCAGGGGCAGCGAGACCAGAGTGGGGTCGGTCTCGTAGGCGGCGAGCGCGCTGGCCGAGGGTCGGCAGTGGGACGACAGGGTGCCGGCCAGCATCAACGTCATCATGACGACGGTTTGGGCATCGTCGCCGAGTTCCGGAAGGTGTCGGCGGATGAGGTCGGCGATGGACGCGATGCTGGCGATGGCGGACCGCTTGAACCGCACGAGGGCCTCGACCGACACGTTGTGCTCCAGCACGCCGTGCTGTGCGTTGAGCAGATCCAGCAGGACCGCCTGGCGGGCGAGGGACGCGCTCAGCACCGCGGCCACCTGATCCCCGCGCTCCCGCACCGAGGCGCCCTGGTGGACACCGGCGGCGAGTTCCTCCGGCACCTGCGCCAGCCAGCTTGCCAGGGCTTGTGCCAGCAGTTCGAACAGCACCGCCTCACGGGACTCGAAGTAGCGCAGCACGTTCGACTTGGCCAGCCCGACCCGCCGGCTCAGCTCGTTGAGGCTGATCTCGGCGACCGGCATCTCGTCGAGCATCGCCGCCGCCGTGTCCAGGATCGCCTGGCGTCGGAGTTCGCGCTGCTCCGCGCTGCGCGCTCGCTGGAATGTCATGAGCCACAGTTTACAAACCGCCGGTCCCTTGACTATAGACCCATGGTCTCTTACCGTTGGGGCGCATAACAGACCGCCGGTCTGCGAGGAGAGTGCCATGAAGTGGAACGAACGCGACATCCCGGCCCAGAACGGCCGGGTGGCAGTCGTGACCGGCGCCAACGCCGGGCTGGGCTTCGAAACCGCCCGCGCCCTGGCCGACCACGGAGCGACGGTGGTACTGGCCGTACGGGACGTCGACAAGGGCAAGAAGGCGGCCGCATGCATGACCGGCGACGTGACCGTGCAGGAGTTGGACCTGACGTCATTGGACTCGATCCGTGCCGCCGCGGCCGACCTGCACGCCACCCTGCCCGGCATCGACCTGCTGATCAACAACGCCGGCGTGATGAACACGCCGAGGCAGACCACCCGGGACGGGTTCGAACTGCAGTTCGGCACCAATCACCTCGGCCACTTCGCGTTCACCGGGCTGCTGCTGGACCTGCTGCTGCCCAGGTCCGATTCCCGGGTCGTGACGGTCAGCAGCGTGGGCCACCGCAGCGGGGCCGTCCACTTCGACGACCTGCAGTCGGAGCGGTCCTACAGCCGGATGGGGGCCTACGCCCAATCCAAGCTGGCGAACCTGCTGTTCACCTACGAACTGCAGCGCCGGCTCATGCGGCACGCCTCGACGATCGCCGTGGCGGCGCACCCGGGCGTGGCCGCCACCGAACTGGTGCGCAGCTCACCCCGCGCCCTGCGGGTGCTCCTCCCGGTGATAGTGCCCCTGGTGAGCCAGAAGGCGGACAGGGGCGCGCTGCCGTCGCTGCGCGCGGCCACCGACCCCGCCGTCCTCGGCGGCCAGTACTACGGCCCGGACGGTCTCGGCGGATTCCGGGGAGACCCGCAGGTCGTCGCGTCCAGCCCGGCGTCCTACGACGTCACCGTCCAGCAACGCCTGTGGGCCGTCTCCGAGAACCTCACCGGCGTGAAATTCCCCGTCTAGCCACATGTCTCCTTGGTAGGAGGCCCGTTCCGGGATGAAAATCGGTGCCCCACCGGTCACGGTGGCACCGCCGGTCACGCCAGCACCTATTCTGGGACTAGACCACCACCGGTGGCAGCGTGGGGTCGAACATCGTCACCGGCCCGGTGAGGCAGAAGTACGAGGGGACGAGCAGCAGGCGGCGCCCGTTGAGGTGCAGGTCCTGGTCGCGGTGCCCTGGGATGCGCAGCTCGCCGGAGTCCCAGCTCATCGTGGGGCGCAGGCCGGTCAACAGGCCCTCGACGCCGCCGTCGGCGAGGGCACGGGCACGCAGCTGCCGGTCGCGTTCGACGGCCGCCTCGATCGTCCGCCGGTAGGGGGTGATCATCAGCTGCTAGCACGTGCGCATGGTTTCGGTGAGTTCGGCGAGCACCGCCGGTTCACCGTGGGCGAGCTTGCGGGCGTCGTCGGGCAGGTGTCGCGTCTGCACGAGATGCCGCAGGTCGTGGTCGAGAGCGGCCTTCGGAGTGGACCGGATGGCCTCCAGGCCGTGGTCCAGGCCGGCCATGGCCGCGCTGGGGTTGAGGAAGTCCGGGAAGTACCCGACGGGCGGGGTCAACGCCAGCAGCAGGCTCAGCCGGTCGCCCAGCGCGGCCGCCGGATGGCCGCCGCGGCGGTTCGGCGCCAGTCCCGGAACAACAGGTCGCCTGGTTGTGGCCGGAGCAGGTGCAGGCCCATCACCAGTTCCCAGAGCGGATCCGGAACCGGCGCGATCCGAGTTCGGGCAACGTCGTCGCGGGTGAAGTGAATCCTGAGCACGCGGTCTCCCCCGGTGCGTACGGAACGGCCTGGACCATGCCATCGGCCCTACAACTATTGTTGTCGGGTCTGGCAGCCGCCGTGTTCAGCACGACCGAAGGCCCTTGCCAGCACGATCGACCGCCGCACGGCCGGTCATGGGATCACCCGGGTTTCAAAGCCCACGGCCCTTCGAACGGCCCTTCGCCGTGGCCGCGGGGGGCGGGGGGCGGGGCGGCGGCGGTTCGGTGGCCGTACAGCCTGGCCGGTGGTCGGCCGGATCGGGGTTCCACGAGGCGGGTCGTGTGTCGCGGTCGGGGTCGAGGTGGTCGCCGAGGTCGGCCAGGGCGGCGACTCTGGCGACGACGACCTCGGCGTCGCAGCCGGGGCACCGGTCGAGCAGCAGCCACGACTGGCCGGGGGTGGTGTGGTCGGGGATGAACCGCCACGTGCTCCCGGTTGGCGGGTCGGTGACGGTGATCAGGTCGCCGGGGACGTCTCCGGTGCGGGTGGGGTAGGTGCGGTGGGGGTCGTCGGTGACCAGCACGGCATCCACCGGTACGTGCAGGGCGGTGGCGACGGTGCGGACGACACGGGCGCGACGTGCCCACCGGTTCCACGTCTCGGGGTTGTCGTGGCGACGGCGGAATCCGTCGGGGTCGGCGGCGCGGTGCGCGTGCGCGGCGCGTACCGCGCGTTCGGCGAGTCCGGGCGACGTGGTGGTCATCGCGGCCACCCGAGGGCGTCGCCGGCGAAAGCGGGGAGGTAGCCAACCCGGACAAGGTGGTGTTGCGTCGGGGAACCGGGCTGGGTTGCGACCCGCAGCGGCGTGGCGGGGTCGTGGGCGGACAGGGCGGTGATCGCGTCGCCCACGGTCGGGAGTCCGGTGGTGTCGGTCATCATGGTCATCTCGCGTGTGAGTGGTCGGCGTCGGCGGATGGTTCGGGACGGGGTGCCAGGTCCTGGATCGGCGGGTGGGCTAGCGGGCGGCGCGCAGGGCGGCGGTGGCGGCGCGCCCGATGATCCGCGCCGTGGCGGTGATGGGTGGGGTGGTGTCGCGGTGCTGCTGAACCAGGACGGTTGCCTGTGGCCGGGTGGTGGCGGGGCTGGTCCACCCGCAGAGGCACCAGGTGGTCGCCGTGCCGTCCGGGCGTGTGGCGGACTTCGGGTCGTGAACCTCGATTCGGCGGACGATCGCACCGTCGAGAGGGGTGTCGTAGTCGCTGATGGTCAGCCACAGCACGGCGCATCCGGCGGCGCGCATCCGGTCGAGTTTGCGCTGCCCGTCGCGGCGGGGTTGGTCGGGGAACCGGCCGTCGGACACTACGACCAACAGCCGCGCCGCGCCGGGGTGGGACAGGCCGAGGGCTCCGTCGAGGGCGTCCAGGGCGGTGGGGATGTCCTCCCAGTTGTCGAGGGTGTGGAACTCGGTGACGTGGGCGGGGTGTTTGCCGGGGTGGGTCAGTGGTCGCACCCGGTTGCCGAAGATCACGCTGGCGGTGTCGGCGGGGACCCTGGTGTGGCGGGCGGCGTCGGCGAGGATCCACGTGGCCGAGGCCACGTGGTCGCGTACCCATCCCATCGAGCCGGACACGTCGCACGCCACCCCGAGCCGCAGCGGCGGGGTCGGTACGGGGGTGCGGGTGACGCGGGTGAACGGTTCTGCGGTCACCGTGGCCCCGGCGGCGCGTTGGGCCTCGGATGCGCGGACCCCGCGCATCCGCAACCGGCCCGGCGGCACGTCCGAGGTGGACTTGACCGTCACCCGTTCCCGGAGCCCGGCGGTGTCCAATGCCCGCGCCAACACGCGTGCCGCCGAGCGTTCCTGCGGGGTGGGCGGGCGGGTGCCCGCCGTGGTGGTGGTCGCCCCGTCGTCCGGACCGCCGGCGTCGAACACCGCGCGCGCCGCCGTCCGGGCGACGTTCCCGGCGGCGGCCTCTCGGGCCTTCGCTGCGGCGGCGACGGCGGCGGGGTCCTGCGGCGGCTTCTCCCGCGCCGTCTTGCGCGCCACCTTGTCCAGCACGGCGGTGATCGCGCCGGCCAGCGGCGACGGCGTGCCGCCGACAGGGGGTGGTGTGGCCGGTCCGCCTTCGGTGCCGGTGGTGCCGCCCGACGGGTCGGGTGCCGCGCCGGGGGCGGGTTTGCCGGTGTCCGGGTCGGTGCCGGTGATCTCGCACCACTGCCGTCCGAGGTCGAGCATGGTCTCGCCGTCGTCGTCGGCGGTGCGCAACGCTTTGCGCCACACTGCCCGCAGCTTGTCCAGGGCGTCCTCGCCGAGCACGTCCCGCACGACCCGCGCGACGGGGGCGACCTCGGCTCGGGTGAGCACGCCTCCGTCGGCGCGTCCCAGCAGCAGGGCGGCGGCGCGGGCGGCGTCGGCTTTGGTCATCTGCGGGGCGGTGGCGGGGTCGGCGAACAGGTGCAGGTCGGCGGCGACGATGCCCTTGACGCACGCCCGCAACCAGTGCCGGTCGTCCGGGCGGCGGCGTACCTGTGCGGCTTCCATGCGGGGCTCTTCCAGCAGCATGGCGGCGGCGACCACGCCGGGCGGGGCGTCGGGCGGTGGTTCCCAGGCGGTGTGTTTGGCGTGTCCGCATTCGTGGGTCAGCGCGCCCCACGTCGGGGCGTAGCGGGACCGGTCGGACAGGTTCGCGGGGTCCACGGTGGCGGGGTCGACGCCGAGGTGGTCGCCGTCGATTTCGATCAGCGCGCGGGCGGGGTAGAAACACGCCGGGGCACCGCTGCCCGCGCCGGGGGCGACGCTGACCACGAGGTCGTTCCGGTCGGCGATCACGGGGACCTCGTCGGCGATGGCGGCGGACAGGGTCAGCCATTCCGGGCGGGTCGGGAAGACGGCGGCACCGGTGGCGTGCGGGTCGGTGGTGAGGTGGGTGCTCATGGCGAGTGTCCTTTCGGGACGGTCGCGCGTCGGCGGGGCGGGGGCGGGTCAGCGTGTGGTGGCGGTGATGCGGGCTCCCAGGGCGAGGGGTTTGACGATGCGTCCGAAGGCGTCGCGCACGACGGCGGCGACGGTGTCCCTGTCCACTTCCGGTGCGATGCCCACCAGGTTCGCGGCGGCGGCGTCGATTCCGAGTACGGCGGTGATCTTCTTGAACGCCAACAGCTCCCGTAGTTGCGGTGCCCAACCGACCTCGCCGCGTTCCTGCCGGGTGGCGAGGTTGCGTGCCACCCGCACCACCTTCGGGTCCACCCCCAACTGGTCGGCGAGGTCGTAGTCGCTGGACACCTGGACCTGCACCGAGAACCGGGACGAGAGGGCGTCGGTGAGCACCGCCCCGTGCACGCCGGGGTTGTGGCCGGCGACCACGTAGAACCCCGGCGCGGCGTCCACGACCTCTCCCCCGTTGGCCTTGACGACGATCTGCCGGCGGCCGTCCATCGCGGGGTAGACCACGGCGAGCACGGTCGGCGGGATCAGGGTCGCGTCGTCGATGAACAACGGCACGCCCTCGCGCATCGCGCGAACCAGAGGACCGTGCACGAATACGAACTCGCCGTCCGGGGTCTTCGTGTAGTCGCCCACCAGGTCGGCCACCACCGTGTCCCCGTCGCCCTGCACCGTGACGCAGTCCGGGAACGCCGCCTCCACCACCGACGTCTTGCCCGTCCCCGGTGGCCCGTACAACAGCGCGGCGACCCCCGCCTCCTTCAATCGCCGCAATGCCGTCACGTCGGGCAACATCGTCCCCGCCACCAAACGCGGGTGGTACTCCGTGCCGTTGGGACGCAACACCGGACCGGTCACCGCGCCCGCCGATCGTTTCCCGGCGGGCGCGGCAGGGGCACCCGTGGACACGGTTCCCGTCCGTCGCGCGGCGGCGGGTTTCCGGCGCGGCGCGCGGGCCGGGGCGGCGGCGGTCGCCGTGGTGGTAGTCGCCCGATAGGCCAGCGGCGACGTCGACGCGACCTCCGCCGCACCCTGACCGGCCAACGTCCGGCACGCATTGCCCACCGCCCCGGAAGACCGGTTCAACCTGGCCGCGATCACGCGCGGGGTCAACGCGGCGGGCGCGCTGTCGGCCAGGACGCCGGCGACCATCGCGCGCAGCTCACCGCTACGCAACCGGGGAACCGCCGCCGACACCGACGGCCGGGCGGTGGCGGCCGGGGCGGGCATCGTCGCCATTCCCAACGGTTTCCCGGCACTGGGACCACCGCGCCGAACGCCCGACGTGCCGGCCGCGCCCGGTGCGGGCAACGCCGTACACGACAGTTCGTGCATCGTGACGATCTCACCGGATGCCGATACACGCCGGTCACCCAACGCGCAACCGGGGCACTTCGGTTCGACAACGGCGGGAACAGCGGTTTCGTCCATCATTCCTCCATCGGGTACAGCTAACGCCAGGTTCGGTATTCGATGCGATTCCCGGCTTCTCTGGCGGCAATTAATTGTCACTCGTCGGCAGGAATACCGCAACAGTTCGCCAGCTCATTTTCAAGACTCTTTCCGGAACGGCCGCCCGGCCACCGATTCAGCACCGCCCACGGGGACACAAATCCGACTGTCGGCAATCGACGGGCCCGCAGTATCACGCAGCCCAACGCCACTAAATGCGTCGAACCCACAGAGCGAAGCAAAGGACGAAAGAAAACAGGAAAGCCGAATGCAGAAAGGTTTGCGAGAACAGGAATGGAAGGGTCACGAGAGCAACGGACGACCGGTGGACCAACGGCGATACGCGAACCCGAGCGAGACCACGTGCCCGCCCCGATGTGTTCACCGGCTTGTGGACAAGCGAGTCTGGGCTACCAGCGGATCCCCTCACAGGCCCACTGACCGGCATCTTCGCCTGTCGGAGAAGGTGGCGCTCTAACAGGATCCCCGATCTGACCCACAAGGTGATCCCCCATGTGAACCCCCAATGGAAGTCACCGTACGCGCAGTCGATCTCCTCACTGACCACCCAGGGCGACCGGCACGCTCGACGAGAGCGCTGCCGCTCTTCGCGAGGACGGACGTCACCCTGGGCAGCGTCGACACACGGCGAGGCGTGCGGCGGCAAAGCCGGATGCGACGATCCCGCGGGGTCCGTGCGATCCGAGGAATCTTTTCGTCGGCAAGCAGGTGCCCATCGCGACCCGGGTAACACCGTGCGACGACCCGCGCTTCGAGCCGAGAACATCTCCACGGGCAACTCGTACTTCCTCGACGAGAATTCGACGGACAAACACGCCGTTCCGCACGATAGCATTCCGGCACACAACCCGAAAAAGATGCGCGAACAGGGCCTCGTCACTCGACTGAGGAGCGACGAGACTTTTCGCCAGGAAGTCCTGTACTTGTTCACCCGGATGTCGCCGAGGTGTCGCCTCTGGGTGGAGGCTCCGATCGAGTGGACTCGGACGCCTCGGGAATTGCTGGAGCAGTTCAGGCGTACAGCCCTGGCGCGGTAGCGAAAGCGCCTTTCCGACGACACTGTGGAGTTCCACGATGACGACCGGTCCAGGGCGCGCGGCGTGGTCCACGCACCGGCGGCTGATCGACTTGGCCGCCGCCGGCCGGGCGTGCCGTCGTGGTGGTCACCCGGCCTTGCCGTGCCCACGGCCGACTCCGAGTGGGTGGCGGGGGCCGGCGGCGTCGTGACGACGGCGGAGCCGCTCGGCCAGGCTGATCGCCTCCGGGGTGGGCCGGTCGTCGACTTCGGCCAGCCGGGCGGTCAGCAGCGTGAGTGTTCTGGGGATGGCGTCGAGGCGGCCGAGGCGTTCCTGCAGGCGCATGATGTCGCGGTAGATCAACTCGTTGTGCGGGTCGAACGCCCGCGCGATCTCCAGCAGGTCCAGGGTCTGCTGCGGGTCGTGCTCGACGAGGGCGCGGGCCAGGGCGGCGACGGCGTCGATGGCGTCGCGGCGGATGGCCTCCCGCGCGGTTTCGATCCACTCGGTGCTCATCCCGTCGGCCAGCGGACCGCTGTAGCAGTCCACGATGCGCCGGTAGGCGTCGACCCTTTGGTGGTCGGTGGTGGCGGTGCGGCGGACGGCCACGGCGGCGGCGAAGGACCAGTAGTCGACCTGCACCAGATCGGGGTCGAGTCGGTAGCGGCCTTCCCCGACCAGCACGACGTTCGACAAGACGCCGTCGGTCGCGGCGGTCAGGGCGCGGCGCAGGCGGCTGAGGCTGGTGTTCATCGCGTTGGTGGTGCGCTCCGGCGGGCGGGTGGCCCACAGAGCGGCGATGAGCGCCTCGCGGCTGGCACCGTCGGGATGCAGTGCGAGGAAAACCAGCAGCTCGCGAAGCCGCGGTTGGAAGGCCGAGGTGATCTCGCGTTCGGCGACCTCACCGTCGGGGTCTGCAGGCTCGGGGCACCACCACAGTTGCGGCGGTCCCAGCACCCTGATCCGCATCGGCATCGGTGGAACACCCCGGCCGGGGTTGGCGGCGCCCTCAGGTTCGCCACCCCGCGGACGATCCGGGCCGGTGACCGGCGTGGTGTGGTCGGCGCGGGGTTCCCTCCGCGCGCGTACGGGCCGGTCGGGACACAACCGGGAACCGGGCGAGGAAGCGGACGCCGCTGCGAGGATTTCCAGATCGCGGTCGCCTTGTCGTTCGGCGGCGCCGCAAGCTGCCGGCAGCTCCCATTCGACGTCGTCGGCCGGTTCCTTCGCGTCCGGTCGCTCGCCGTGCCCGCTTGTGACTCCGCCTTTCCGGCTATCGGCCGGTGGCTTGGCAGGGCCGAAGGCCGCGGCGGACATGTCGGACACGACGTGGGGACGAGGCGGAAGGACTGATGGCGGCGGGTTGTCCGCGGTGCGTTCGGGATCGGTCGGATTGTCGGGGGCAGCGCGGTGCAGTAGGGCCAGCAGATCTGCGGTGTGGTCGTCGCCGAGCCGGAACACGCGGGTGCCGCGCAGTGGCTCACCCATGCCGGGACTGGTGGTGGAGATGGTGCCGTCGTCGCGGACGTAGGCGGTCACTCCGGAGTTCCACTGTCCCAGCAGCAGCCCGGTCACGCCGACGGACGATCCGTTGTCCAACACCGCCTGCAGCCGCCGCGACTGCCGTCCGGGCGTTCGGGCCACCAGCACAACCGGTGCCCACGGGCGGCAGGTGGACGAGCGTTGGCCAGCGCGCACCAGGAGCTCGGACTCCATCACGTCCAGGGCAGCGTCGAGGTCGGGTGCCACGTGCAGGCTCGCCGGACGTGGCGCCTGTGCCGCCCGCCAGCCCACCAGGGTGGCGAGGTCCTCGGCGGGAACGATCACCCTGGCCGCCTCGTCCGCGGCGGTCAGGGCTGTGGCGAGCAGCGCACGGGCCGCGCCGGCGGCACCCACGCCGAGCAGACCCAGACCGTGCGCGGCGGCCACGTCCAAGGCGATCTCGCGGCCGTCGCGCACACCGACCGGCAAAGGCGTGTGGCCGTCGAGGGTGCTGTCGTCGTGACCGAGCACGATCGGTGGTGCCGTTGTCCGCCGCAGTCGCCGGCCCGGCCGATCGAGGTCCGGATCGTCGTCATCCCCGAGATCGAGGCCGAGGTCGGCCTGGTCGGCGCGCAGGTGCGCCAGCCGCAGCTGGTACACCACCGGGGCGACGGGTAGGTCGCTGCGGTCGCCGCTGCCGGGCCGGTATCGACGCCGGCTGCGGTGACGGGCCACGACCAGCGCGGCGCTGACCGCCGAGGCCAGACCGAGGCCGACGAACAGCTCCTCGCCCCAGCTGAACCCCGGCTCGGCAGGCACGTCCGTACTCGGCGGCGCTGGAGCGGCCGGCGGCTGGGCGGCCTGGCGGCTCGGCGTTGGGGCGGGCGCCTGGGTGGTGGGAGCAGGCCGGCTGGCGGAGGGTGCCGGTGCTGTCGGGCTGACGGGAGGTGGTGTTGCGGTGGCCGGAGGTGGGTTCACAGGTTCGACCGACGGTGGGGTGGGATGGGTGGGCGGTGGCGCGGGGACGGTGGCGTCGTCGGGCAAGGTCATCTCTTCGCCGGGGAAGACCAGGCTGGGGCGGGTGAAGGTGCCGCCGCCCGGTTGCGGCTTGCTCTGGTTGAGCGCGTAGATCTCCGGCCAGCGGTCGCCGTCGCCCAGCGTGCGTTCGGCCATCCGCCACAGCGAGTCGTACACACCGGTCACGGGGTCGTACGCGAGAACCACGGCGGACTTCGCGCGGGCGACCCGCTCGGCGGCGACAACGGGCGCTGCCCGGTGCGGTGCGGTGCAGGCGGCCGGACACACCTGGGCTGCTGATCGCTCGGGCGCCGGATTCCAGGCCGGTGCCGCCGCGACCACGCCGGTGCCGCCGGTCACGAGGGCGTGGGGGGATGCGGCGGGGACGCCGGCGCGCTGGCCCAGGATCGAGACCAGGACCGCGCCCACGAGCACGGCCGCGATCCGGTGCACAGGTCCGGCTGCCGACAGGTCCGGCTGCCGACAGTTCCGGCATCCGGGCGTCGCGGGCGATGTCGATCGCGCAGCGGGCGACGTCGAGGGTGAAGGAAGCCCAGACCACCCAGGTCAGGCAGGCAAGGAAGTCCAGCAGGAACGTCGTGCTCATCGGGCCGAGCAGCACGCCCTGGACCTCCGCCCAGGAAGGCAGGCGGTCCGGCAGAGGCCAGCCGACGAAGTCCGTCAACGCCCACGGCAGTCCCGCCAGCAGCGCGGACAGGACAACGGCGGCCAGCACTCCGCGCACCAGCCGCGCGAGCACCCGCAGCACGCGCCCGGCACCGTGCCACGCCCGACAGCGCACACGCGGCGTCCGATACGGCTTCCGACGGGAGGTTCGCGATGCGGTCATAACGTGCTCATTCCCCAACAGAACAGCAACTTTCGGGCACGCCGCCGAGTGGAAGACCAAGCCACAGGGCTCCGTGTCGGCGGGCGAGCCCGACGGGAAGGCGAACACGGTCAGCTCGCCTGCGCGACGAGCCGCTCGGGTGCGTCCTGAGCCCCGGCGGAGCCGAGACCCTCACGCGGACCAGGTGCTTGGCCGGGCGTCGCCGACGTCCTCGATCCCGAACTGCGCCGCATGTCGCTGCGGGTGCTGGAGGCGCCCGTGGTCTTCTTGCGTTTGCCACGGCCGGTCCTGCGGCCCGTGACCCATGCGGTGAGGTCAGCGGGCTTGAGGTCGGTGAACCGGGCCAACTCGTCGACGCCGATGACGTCCTGCGCCTCGGCGAGCACGTCGCCGAGTTCACGCTCGACGTCCTCGAGTTGTTCGATGATCGCGGCGCGGCGATGGGCGAGTTCACCGACCTGCTGCGCTGCGGCGGCCCGCCGTACGCTGCGGGCGGCGTCGGTCTGCTCGACGCGCCGACGGATCTCCTCGGGCGTTGTCATCCTGTCTCCTTTGTAGGTGCTGCACGGTGAACAGCGGTGGTCATGGATCGATCTCGGTCACCCCGCGCTGCGGATGAGCGCTGCCCTGCCCGTGAACCTGGAGCGCGCCGATGCCGACCAGTCCGAGTAGTTGAGTGGTCTGGGTCACGGTCACGGTCACGGTGACCGTGACGGTGTCGCCGGAGACGGTCACCGTTCCGGTGGCGCCCTCGGCGGCCAAGTGGGCCTTCGCGTTGGCGACCGCCTGCGCGGGCACCAACCGCACGGTTCCGCTGCCGCGGTAGGCGGTCAGGTCGATGGCCTGGGCACCGGCGCGGGCCGCGGCCTCAGCCTGACCGTTGGCCCGAACCTTCGCGGCCAGCGCAAGGCCACCGTCCAGGGTGAGCCCGGCCAGGGCGAGAATGCCGGTGGTGAGCGCCATGACGAACGCAGTCACATTGCCTTCGTCGGCGCGCCACCAACGCACACCAGTACGCCACCGCACCACACCGGGCGGCCGGCAACCACGATCCCGGCAGGTCATGTCCGGCTCCCGGTGTTCGCCGTCGAGCGCCAGAGGTCGACCGGTTCGACCGAGGTGGCCGACAGCGTCTTGCCGCCCGGCACGCCGAGAATGAGCGCGTCACCAAAGTCCACGCTGCAGGACACGGTGACGCTGACCGTGCCACCGGGCCGTAGGCCACCGGTGGTGGTGTCCACCGACAGGGACGCGCACGCTGCGCCGAACTGCGACAGCGCACTCGCGGCGGTGGACCGGGCGGCAGCGGTGGCGGCGGCAGGGGTGCGTTCGATACTGGCGGCGCGGGCGGCCTGGTGGGCGGCGTCGTCGATCCGGATGCGCGCGTCCACGCCCCGGTGGATCACCACGCCCACGAACACCAGCAACATGACCAGGAACGGCGTGGCGATGGTGACTTCGGCGGCCACCGAGCCGTTGTCAGCCCGCCACCAGGCCAACCACTCCCGGCGACCGTGCGGTCGACGGCTGTGGCGGCACCGGGACGGTGTCTCGCGCATACAGAGCGTCGTTAGCGATGCGGTCATCGGTTCACCCACCTGCAAGTTCGGGAACGAAGCGTTCGACCGGTCCGACGGCCTCGGCGTGCACAGGCAGGCTCAGGAACGGCACCACCGAGGTCGCGGTCCCGCTGATGCGCACCGACGCCGAGGCCGCACCGCGGTCGGTGCTGACGGCGGCGTCACGCAGCGGGCCTGCGGCAAGCTGGTCGAGGATCTGCTGCGCACTCGTCGTTCCCGCCATCGAGGTCCCGTTCTGCGCCCTCGCTGCGGCCAGCCCTTGCGAGGCGGCAGCCTGGGCGATGTGGGTGGCGTGCGACCAGAGCGCGAACTGCACGATGGCCAGCAGCATCAGCAACAGCAGCGGTGTAGCGATCACCAACTCCGCGCTGACCGCTCCTCGCTCGTCGCGCAACGCCCGCCGGAACTGTCGAGTCCAACGGCTATGGCGTTCCGGTCGCGCATCGATGAAGTCCTTACGGCCACGGGTATCACATGGTGATGCCATTGGCTTTCTCGGTGACCTTGGCGACCACGATCGCGACGACCGCGAGTGCTGCGAGGACGAGCAGGGCGGTCACCAGGACGGTCTCGGTCGAGTACCCGGCGTCCGGTTCGCGGCGCAACGTCTCCCAGCGTGCTTGTAGAGTTGTCCACAACGCCTCCATGTGCGAGTGCATCACGTTCTCCTACCCTGTCGTGCCCGGCATGACGTCACAGTCCATTGAGGACTTGTGTCAGTGCCGGGTAGGCGATGAATGTCAGGAATCCGAGGAACAGCAACATGACCGGCAGCGACATGCGTTCGGTGGCGGCTTGGGCCTGGCTCTCGGCCTCGGTGATCTGGTGGGTGCGCAGGGTGGCGGCCTTGGCGGCCAGCGAGGCGCGGACCTTGGCGCCCTCGGTGCCGGCCAGACTGACCGACGCGGCCAACTCGGCGAGTTCGGTCACGTCCAGTTCCTCCCCGAGGCGGCGCAGTGCCGTCCATGGGGTGGTGCGGGTCAGGCGCGCGGTGTCCAGGGCGCGGCGGATCCGGTCGAATGCCCACCCGCGGCCGATGGTGACCGCGCCGCCCAGGGCGCTGTCGACCCCGGCGCCACCGGCGAGAGTGATCCACACCAGGTCCAGGTAGGCGGAGAGGGCGTGGCGGAACCCGACGCGCAGTGTGGCGGCCTCGGTGCGGGCGTGCAGGTCCGGTCCGACGAACCCGGCCGCGGCGAGCGTGAGCCCGGCGATGATCGGCAGCTCGACGCCGGGGCCGAGGCCGGCCGCGGTGAGGGCGACGGTGGGCAGGACGGGCAGTAGCAGTCCGGCGACGGTGAGAGTGGCTTTCTCCGCCAGGTGGGTCGAGGTCGCCCGGCCGATGACCGCCAGGTCGCGGGCCAGGCGTGGGCCGGGAAGGCCCAGGGCGCGCAGCGGGGCGACGGCGGGTCGTCCGAGCCGCGCGGCCCAGCCGCTGGCGTCGGTGTCATCGGTGGCGGGGGTCGGTGCCGGGGCGGGTGGTGTTGTGGCGTGGGCCAGGACGGTGCCGAGCGTCGGGCGTGGCGGGAATATCCCGACGGTCAGCGCCCACAGCCCGAGCCCGAGACCGGCTCCCAGTGCGATCGGGGTGATCATGTTGCTACACCTGCCTTTCGGTGACGGGCACGGTGTGGTTCGCCTGGGTGTCGGGGGTGGCCAGGAAGCGGTCGGGTTGCCTGACGCGGGCGATGCGGGCGAGCCAGCCGAATCCGGCTGTGAACAGGGTTCCGATGCCCAGCAGCATGATTTGTCCGGTTGTGTTGTCGTAGGCGGCTGTGTAGTCGCGGTTGAGCAGCACCACGGCGGCGGCGAAGGTCAGGGTGGTGCCGACGATGACCCGTACCGAGGTGCGGGTGCGGGCCCGTCCGGCCTCCACGCGCATCCGCATCGAGGCTTGTCCTCGGGCGGCGTCGGCCAGCGAGCCCAGCAGCTCGGTCAGGCGGCGGGTCTGTTGTTCGGCGGCGAGCAGGAGGGCGGCGACGACGAGGTCGCCGACCGGGTCGTCCAGCCGTTCCCCGAGCCTGCGCAGCGCGGGTGCCAGGCGCTCGCCGTTGCCGATGTCGGCGGCGAGGTCTCCGACATCGCCGCGGATCGCCGCCGGTGCCAGTGGCGCGGTCGCGAGGATCGCCTGCTCCAGGCCCGCGGCGGCGGACAGGGTGTCGCGCAGCATCTCCGTCCAGGTCGCCACGGCCTCGATGCGCGCCACCCGTCGGGCCTGCTCGGGATCCCGGCCCAGCACCCGCGGCAGCGCCCGACAGGCGAGCCCGGCCAGTACCGCGCCGACCGGCCAGCCGGTCAGTAGCCCGGTCACCACCGCGACTGCCACGGCCACCGCGAGCTGCGGCGTGCGCTGTCGGCCGGTGACGCGGATTCGACCGCGCAGTGGGCGGTGGGGGTCGGTGCTGTGCCGGCCGAGGAGCATCAGCAGCAGGCCGATCCCGGTGCCGGCGCCGAGCAGCCCGGCGGTCGCGGTGGTCGAACCGAGGGTGGTCACGGTGACCACCAGCCCTCGGGGTTCTCCAGCACGCCGGGGTCGAGGCCGACGTCGACCAGGTCGTCAAGCGTGTCGCCGCGCATCGCCCCGGCCACGGGACGGGCGCGGCGGTCGGTGCCGGGGCGGTAGACCTCGTTGGAGACCACCTGTGGGCCGTCGGCGCCCACGACCTCGCGGATCGAGGACACCACGCGGGTGCGCCGATCCTGCGCGCGGGCCAGGTGCACCACGAAGTGCACGGCGCTCGCGACCAGCAGGTTCGTCGCTTCCAGCGGCAGCCGCTCGACACCCTGGGCGGCGTAGGAGGCGAGCCGGGTGAACGCGATCCGGGAGCTGGAGGCGTGCAGGGTGGCCATCGAGCCGTCGTTGCCCTGTGACATGGCGTTGCACATCGGGATTACCTCGGGGCCGCGGATCTCCCCGACGATGACCCGGTCCGGGCTCATGCGCAGGCCCCAGCGGACCAGTTCGGCCTGGGAGACGGCGCCTTCGCCTTCGACGTTGGGGTCGCGGGCCTGGAACGCGGTCACGTCGGCATGGACGTCCGGGTCGCGGTCCAGGCCGAGTTCGAAGGCGTCCTCGATGGTGACGATCCGCTCCAACGGGTCCATCTCCGACGCCAGCGCCCGCAGCAGCGTGGTCTTACCGGCCCCGGTGCCGCCGGTGATCAGGATGTTCTTGCGGGCCTTGACCAGCGACCGCAGGAACTGTTCCAAGCCGGGGTCCAGGGTGCCGCGCCGGCGCAGCTGCGGCAGCGTGACCGTGAGATAGCCATGACGCCGGATCGACAGCGCCGTCACTCCCCCGGCGGTCAGGCCCATCACGGCGAACAGCCGCTCGCCGCCGGGGAGTTGGAGGTTGACCGCCGGCGAGCCGTGGTCGAACCGCCGTTCCTGGCTGCCGGCGCGCGCGGCGAGCAGGCGAACGAGATCGGTCAGCTCCTCGTCCGAGGAGGCGATCGGCCCGACCCGGGCGCGGCGGCCGTCGTCGTAGTGGACGAACACCCGGTCATACCGGTTGGCGTTGATCGTCTCGACACTCGGATCGTCCAGCAGCGGCTGCAACCCCGCCATGCCGAACAGCTCGTTCACCACCTCGCCCACGACCCGCTGCTCCGCCTCGCGGGGCAGCAGCCGGCGGCCCGCTGCCAGCTCGTTCTCCGTGTGGACGCGCAGCGCCTCGGCGAGGATGCCGCGGGCCAGCTCACGGCGCGCCTCACGGGTGGTGGTCGTTCCGGTGCGGTCCTGCCGGTCGGCCACCCGCCGCGGAAGCTCCGCGTTCAACCGCTCCCGCAAATGGCGGCGCAGCCCGGTCACGGCGGCCGAGAGGTCCACCGGGTCGTCGTCCTCTACGCCCCGGCCCGGTGGCGGCACTTCCTGGCCCGGCCCGCCGGATCGCGGCGCGCCGTCACCGAGTCGCTGGTGGGGGCGCAGCGGCACTACGGCGTGATGGTGGTCGGTCGGGAATGTCATGACGCCTGTCCTCCTTGCCGAGGCCCGTTCGGGTCGCTGCCGCAGCCTGGGGTGGGTCGGGTGCCGTCGAGCGAGGGCGACTCGGGTGGGGCATCGGGGACCGCGCGCAGCGTCGGCGGCGGAGCGGGTTCCGCTTCCCCGGACGTGGCCACGGGCGGTCGTTCGTGTGCGGCGAGTCGGAGGGCGACCTTGTGGGCGTAGCGGCCCAACGCGGAGTGCGTCGGGCTGCCGGTACGGCCCCAGCGCACCGTGTTCGGTCGCCCGCACAGCACCGCAGCACCGTTCGGGTCCTCGGGTATCCGGCCCAGCGGCGCCACCCCGAGCTCACGGGCGACCTCGGCGGTGGAGAAGCCGTCACCGACGAGCAACAGCACCGGGTTCGGGCTCCACCGACCGACCGCCGGCAGCCGGCGGGGCAGGTGCGCGAGGTCCTCGGCGTGCGCCCGTGACAGCAGCACCACCACGTCGGAGCAACGCACGATCGACAGGGCGGGCGAGCCGGGATCCACCCGCCCGCAGTCGACGACGAGCACCGTGCCCAGTTCGTTCGCCGCCGCCCGCAGCACTCCGAGCCCGCCGTCCGGGTCCGGGAGCACAGCGGACAACGCCGCGTGCGCCTGGTCGGCATCCGGTGGGGCGGTGATAACAGGCAGGCCGCCCGGTAGTCGGTGGCTGTGCCGCCACACCAGGCCCGCGTCACCGCCGTGGCGTGCGGCGGCGGCAAGGCCGACCAGGCCCGGTGCCGCGGGCAGGAAGAACCGCAGGGCCAGGTCTCCGCCGGACGGGTCGGCCTCGACCACGAGCGCGCGGGTCGGGGCCGGCCAGCGGGCCGCCAACGCCACGGCGAACGTCGTCACGCCCGGCGAGCCCTTCAATGACAGCACCGAGACCAACATCATCGACCACCGCCCGACGACAGCATCACGACCGACAATTGCCCCGCCGGCACCGCGGCGACCTGACGCGCGGCCGCCTCGGCCAACTGCACCGAGACCACCGTGGTCTGCTCGTTCACCGGCGTGGTCACGCCCGTGACCACCGCCGGCCACACCGTGCCGCCGTCGGTCGACGGGCTGCTCGCGGTGCCCGCCTGGCCGGACACGAACACCACCGACACCGGTGTCCCCGCAACGATCTCCGGCGGGAACTGACCAGGTTTGAGCGCCAGCGCGGCGATCGCCTGCCCCGCGGTCGGAAGCACCGCCCCACCGACCGAATCCGGGGTGAGCAGCGCCCCGGCCGACAGGCTGGTGGCCATCGGCCTGCCGACCACCGCGGCCACCCGATCCGCCCCGACCACGGCGACGCCGGGATCGACCGCGACGTTGACCTGCCGCAGATCCTGCGCGGTCAACACCCGCCCCACCGACATGTCGCGGGCCAACGCCAGGACAGCCTGCCGGTCCCCGGAGCTGATCGACACCAGCACGAACCCGCCTGCACAGGCCAGCACCAACAGCACGCCGAGCAACAGGTACGGGACGCTGCGGCGGCGACCGCCCGCCCGCAGGCGGAAAGCGGACGGCCGCGTGCCGTCCCCGACCCAGAGACCGTCCGCTGGGCCGGCGGAGTGGTCGGCGACCGGCCGGTTCGTGGTGTTGGTGGTCATACCGGTACCTCCAGAAGGCAAAGGAGTAGTACGCCGCGTCGCCGAAAGGCGAGCAGCGAGCGGAACATGTGGTCGCGCGGTGGGTGTCGGCCCGATCAGAACCGCCGGTGACCGGTGCCGGTCAGCCGCCGTTGTTGAGCGCGTGGGACTCCGCCACGCGGAAACTCGCTGTGCCCGTCGTGGTCATGTCCGGGAACGTCCCGCCCTGCCCCGCACCCGACCACGTGACCATCCAGCGCACGATCGCCGACACGGGGAAGGCATGCCCGGATTGGTCCGCTGATGAACGACGGTAGATATGGCCACAATCCGGTGAAGGCGACGTGGGCTCGGCATGCGGCCCGTAGGGAGTGCCGGCACCCGTGCACGTCACCGAGCCACCATCCCCCAACGACCAGGTGACCGACCTCGGCTTCGCCACGGCCGTCACCGACACACCGGTCACCGACGCGTTCGCCGACACTTCCTCCCAGCCACCGCTCAACCACAACCACGTGGGCAGGTTGACCAACTGGTCCTCGGCGGGACTGGCGGCGATCGCCACCTCCGGCAGGCGCAAGCGGTTGCGCGCGATCTCCGCCACCTGCTCCGGCGAGACCGCCAGCTGTGCACCACCAGATGGAACCCAGACCGGCCCGTGGGACAACGGGTCCTTGCCGTCCGGCGAACACAGCACCATGAACCAACCGCCCGCCTCCTGCGGCTGCCCGCCGGGCGCCTCGTAGTCGATCGGCTTGTAGCCGCAGTCGACGAACGGATCCTCGTCGTCTCCCCCGACGTGGTCCGTGCCGGCCGGGTGGTCGGGATTCAAGCCCTGGTTCGGCTGGTGGCTGTTGCCCGCACCGAGGTCGCAGACGGGTGCGGGCACTCGGCCGCAGTCGACGGTTCCCCATGGACCTGCGAAGGCCGGTGCGGCGCTGCCGAGGAGCAGCAACGCCAGGATGGCGGCGGTCTGCTTCAGCACGTCCCGACCTCCTGGACGCCGAACTCGACGACCTTCCACGTGCCGTCGGCCTGCTTCTCCACGATGGCGTCGATGTGGCGCCTGCCGTCCGGCTCGTCGTCCGCCGGTTGCCCGCTGTCGGCGTAGTGCCTGGTCCAGTTCGTCGAGTCACCACAATCGGTGACGATGATCCTGGTCGGCGCCCCGACGGGCTCGGCAGAGGACACCGCGGGGTTGAGGACCGGCCGGCCACGCGACACCACGCCCTTGTAGCGGTCGCCGTACAACCCACGAGTCAGTGTGTTCAACGCCGTGCCGGTCGCGAACTCGCCCAGCTTCGGCGACTGCCAATCGGACGTCGTGGCGGCGTCGGCGAAACTGAGCCACATGCCCCGGTAAGCGTCCGTCGCCAGCCGCCCGGCTTCCCCGGCCGGGTCGGGCGGCGGGCTCGACGCCTCGGGGAGAAGGGATGCGTCGACACTGACTGGTTCCCCAGGTCCGGCAGACGTGCCCGAGTCCGGTGGGCTGCACGCGGCGACGGCGATCAGGATGACCAGGGCGGTGGCCGTGCTGTGGAAGATCTGCATGTCCGTCCTCAAGTCGTGGTCGTCATGGCGGAAGGGGACGCACATGTCGAACCCCCGTAGCGGTCGGTCAGGGAAGGCTGAGTGCGATGAGCGCTCCGCCGACGATCGCCGGCCCCATCGCGAGAGGCTCTCCGGAGCCGATCCGACGAGCTGCCAGGAGCACGGTTGCCGTCACGCCCGCCAGCACCAGCGCGACCAACAGCCCGAGCACGACGCGCGGCCAGTTCACCCAGCCGAGATAGAGGCCGACCGCACCGATCAGGGCGACATCTCCACCCCCGATCCGCGGCGCCACCAACACCGCTGCGACCAACATCGCGACGAACAGCACACCGGACACGGTCACCGCCCTCAGCAACGCGCCGGTCTCGCCGATCCGGAGCGCGACGTGGCCGAGCAGGACCAGGCCGCCGAGGAACATCGCGCCCGTGATCGCGTGAGGAAGTCGGCGACAGGTCAGATCGATCAACACGAGTGGGGTGCCGGTGATCGCCAGCCAGCACACGGCAGGCAACTGTGGCGAACCCTCGAACCAGTAGGTCAGCAGTGCAAGCAGTGCACACAGGACCGAAGTGGTCACCAGTGCATCGCTCGACCACGCCGTTCTCCACCACCCCGTCGGGAACAACCGTTGCCCGGCTGCGGCACGCGCCGTTACCGCGGTCACCAGAGGTCCGAACGCTGGGCCGATGAGCGTCCAGCACCATTCCGGCGACATAGCACCCCCTCGATACGCAGGGTGACGATCCCCGCCGAACGGCTTCACCCTCTAGTCGGACACAAACCCGAAAGAGCATTTTCCGTACCGGCCCACTGGAAGAAGAAACCCACGCCACTCCGATCCGCATCGCGACCCACCTCGCCTACAGAAGTCACTACAGCACGTACATCAATCCCGGCACTGTTCACTCGATAGGGGCTTCATGGGATCGAACGGACCAGTGGCCCACGTCTGATCCGCATATCCTCAGTCTCTCGTGGTGGTTCCGGTGCCAACCCGGCTGACATCACGGTGACCTGGCCGTCTGGGGGATGGCAAGGGGGGCGGTGTATTCGCTTGAAGGGAATAACGAATAACAGCCAGAGAATCGGGGAGGAGCTCCGGCGGCTGCGCGTCGAGGCGGGTCTTACACTCACGCAGTTCGCCGAGCGGTGCCACTACAGCGTCGGGCATGTGAGCAACGTCGAGAACGGGGTCAAGCCGGCCACGGAAGACTTCGCCCGCGCGTGCGACCAGGTGCTCGGAACCGGCGGCGCCCTCCTAAGCATGGTGTGGGACGAAGCTGGTAGAAGCCGTCATCGCCCGGCCCTCGGTCCATCGCAGCTACCGCCATCGGCGCGGCTGGTGGGCCGCCGTCGAGTGCTCGCGCAACTGGAACTCGCCACTGAAGACCTGAGGCGCGGTGTGTCTGCGGGTGTGCTCGCGCTGGACGGGCTGGCAGGTGTCGGCAAGACGGCCTTGGCCGTCTCGTGGGCACATCACGTCCGGGAGGATTTCCCGGACGGCACGCTGTTCTACGACCTGCGCGGTTGGGCACCCACCGTGGATCCGATCGCGCCCTTCGAGGTGCTTGAGGCCTTTCTTCGCGATCTCGGTGTCGGTCCTGCCGATCTTCCTTCGACGCTGGACCGGCGGACGGCGTTGCTGCGGACGCGGCTGGCGGGGACGCGGACGCTGCTCGTGTTGGACAACGCGTTCAGCACCGAGCAGGTGCGCCCGCTTCTGCCCGGCACAGCCGGCTGTCTGGCGATCGTCACCAGTCGTCGGAGGTTGTCAGGTCTGGCGATGCGCGAAGGTGCCCGCCTGGTGAGTGTCGAGCCGTTCACGCGTGACGAGGCGGTGAGCCTGTTGCGGGAGACGCTCGGCGAGCAGCGCGTCGACCGGGAACTCCACGCGGCCGGGCGGATCACGACGTTGTGCGCCTACCTCCCACTGGCGATCAGGGTCGCGGCGGAGCGGGTGGCGGCGCATCCGCACCTCTCGCTCGACCGACTCGCCGACGACCTGTCCGCCATGGACAAGCGTCTGGACGCGCTGTCGTCTGAGGACGAGACGGTGCGGGCGGTCTTCTCCTGGTCCTACCGGGCGCTCACAGACGGCGCCGCCAAGCTGTTCCGTCTCCTAGGGCTGCACGCCGGTGCCACCTTCGGTCCGCACGTCGCCGCGGCGCTGTCCGGCGTCCCGGTCGACGAAGCGGGGAGGTCGCTGGACGAGTTGGCGTCGGTGCGGTTGATCGAGCAGGTGGCGCACGACCGATACACACGGCACGACCTGCTCAACGCGTACAGCGTCGAACGACTGCTCCAAGACGAGCCCGGGCCTGACCGTGAGTCGGCGACGCGGCGCATGTTGGACTGGTACCTGCACGCCGCGGCACGCGTGAGCGACGTGCTCGCTCCGCAGTACCGCAATCCGACCCTGGCGCCGCCGAGTCCGGGCACGCCCGACGCACCGGACGACTTCACCTACACCACGGCGCTGGCCTGGTGTGAGTTCGAGTTCGGCAATCTCGTCGCCGCCGTGCGACTGGCTCACGAGCGTGGGTACCACGTGCATGCGTGGCAGTTGCCCGTCGTGCTGTGGGATTTCCTGTACCTGCGCAAGCACTGGACCGACTGGATCTCCATCCACGAAGCGGGCCTGGCGTCGGCTCGGGCTGCCGGGGACTCGTTCGGGGAGGCCTGGGTGCTGAACAACCTGGCGCACGCCCATCGGGAGCGGCGGCGGTTCGACCTGGCGGAGAAGCAGTTGCACGCCGCCATGGAGCTGCGCGACGCGATAGGGGACACGACCGGGCGAGCCTGGACGTTCACCGGCATCGGTTACCTGGAAGGCGACCGCGAGGATCATGAAGCGGCGGCGAAAGCGTTCACCGCCGCACGCGAGCTGTTCCGGCAGGTCGACAATCAACCTGGCGAAGCGATCGCGATCAACGGCGTCGGCGAGGCCTGCCGTCGGCTGGGACGGTTCGGCGAGGCGATGAAGCACTTCGAGGACGCCCTGCGGATTATGCGCAAGGACGGCGACCGCTACACCGAGGGCTACATCCTGACGAGCCTCGCCGCGACGTTCGAGGCGATGGGCAGGCATGAGGACGCGCAGGCACAGTTCGACCTCGCACTGCTCGCCCGGCGTGAGCTCGGTGACCGATGGGGTGAGGCCGACACGCTGATCATGCGCGGTGACGCCTTGGTGGAACACGACCCCGACCAGGCGCATGGGTGCTGGCTTGCCGCTCTGACCATCCTGGGCGAACTCGACGACCCGCGGGCGGACAACGTGCGCGAACGCCTGCGGGCGGTGCCGGCTCCCCGCCCATCCCCCACATCGGAGGCTACGCCGTCGGCTTCGACGCCTTGAGCCCGTACAGCAGCGGAACTCTCGGGTCACCGTCCGGCAGCGCCCACCAGCCGCTGCCGGTCCGAGTCATGCGCGCCCAACGCGGCCACGGCAGCAACTCGCTCTCGGTGAGGCTGTCGATCCGCAGCCCCGCCCGCACCAGCGTGGTGACGACCTCCCCGAGCGAGTGCATCCACTCGTAAGACACCGTGGCCGAGGTCAGGGCCGGACCATCGGTGTAGGTGTAGGTCGCGTCACGCTCGATCGCGCCACGCCCTTCCAGGTAGTCGTGCCGCAGCAACAACTCCGGCCCCTCACCCGGTCCCGGCTTGGGTCCCAGCGCGTTGAGCAACGGGTGGAACTCCGCGATGTACACGAACCCACCCGGCTTGAGCAGCTCAACCACCGTCGCCGCCCACCGCGGCAGATCCGGCAGATAGCACAACGCACCCTTGCCGGTGTAGACGACGTCGAACCGTCCTGCACCGAGGTGTGCCACCGCGTCGTGGACGTCGGCCTCCACGTACTCGATCTTCGACCCTTCCCCGGCGGCGATACGCCGCGCTTCGACGACGGCCGCCGCCGAGAAGTCCAACCCGGTGACACGAGCTCCCTGCCGCGCGAAAGCGATCGTCTCGGCCCCGATGTGGCACTGCAGATGCGCCAACTCCCGACCGGCGAGCTCCCCGAGATCAGACCACTCGAACGGGGCGAACCAACTCCGCGGATCGCGCCTGCCCACCGCGTAGAACTCACTCGCCACGTGCACCGGCGTCCGCGCGTCCCAGTTCGCCCGGTTCGCCCGAACCATCTCCCCGACCTCGACACCGAAGCTCATACCCGACATCTACCAGCACGCCCGTCACACGGACCCAGCCGCCACGCACCAGTCACCCACATGGGCTACTCGATTCGCCCTATTCCTTCCTATTCGGAAAGACAGAATCCTGTTCCCACCGCAACGGCCGCAGGATGCTCGTGACCACCACTCCGGTATCGAATCGAGAAAGGGTGATCACCGTGACCGCGATCCGCACCAAACTACGTCACACACTCGTCCTCATAACCACCACCATTTCCGCCCTCACGACCACGTCCTCGACCGACGCCCACAGCGCGCCCCTCCCAGTCGGCTGCGGCTTCCAGCACGTCAACCCCGACCACCACAACGGCGCGACATCCCTCTACACCCACTGCGCCGACACGTTCATCCTCATCCGAGTCGACACCACCCTCGACAGCTACCACACCTGCGTCGGACCCCGAGGCACCTTGAGGTTCTTCCCCAGCAACGAAGTCAAGTACGCCTACTACGTCCCCATCCAACCGAGACTGATCACCGCGTCCGACGGCCGCCAGATCTGCTCCACCACCCAACCGCCCGTCTGACATCCCGGATGCGCCAGGACGGTGTCCGCTCCCTGCGGGGTTCGGCACACCGTCCTGGCAGATCAATCAACCGGTCCCGCAACTCCGGACGTCTGGGCCCAAAGAAGTCTCCGTGATAGCGGCGACGAACGCGCGAGCGTGTTCGTCCGCCATATCAGCACTCGCCCCTTTGCCTCTCTTACTGTCATGGATCGCCAAGCGTCCACCCTCGAGGTGCCATCTCGACACACTGGTTCCGCGCGCCGCCGACAGCTCGATTTCCTGAACTCGGCGACCAGGTCGCTACCCTCGTCGGAACGATCTACGCACGTAACCATGGTCGAAGGCGACCCCGAAGCTGCGCCCGAGGGTGAGTTCATGGCTGCGCACGGTGGGTTCCTTGTCCGGTCGCGGTCGTGGGGTAGGGCCAGTCACCGGGGGTGCCGTGGCCGCCGGCCGCAGCGAACGCCGCCGCGATGGTCTTCGAGTCGGCGTCGGCGGCGAGTAGACCGTGCAGGAGGATGCGCGCTTTGAGTGGGTCGAGGAAGCCCGCGCGGACAAGCCCTCGGGACAGCAGGTCGCGTTCGGAGCCGGGAAACGCGTAGGTGGCCGCGAGCACGGGTCCGGCGCCGGTGCGGGAGCAGAGGACGACGGGGATGCGGTCGGCGATCTGTTCCAGCGGTGGTACCCACGTGGCGGGGACGTGTCCGACGCCGAACGCCGCCACGACGAGACCGTCGAGCTGGTGGGCCACGGTCTGCAGCAGGGTCCCGTCGTCACCGAGAGTTGCCGTGACGACTCCCACCCGCACATCCGTACGACTGTGGATGTCGGGCAGCACTGCACGGTCGGCGGGTCTGTTGACGATCTGCGGGCGGCCTTCGACGAGGTACCCGAGTGGCCCGCCATCAGGGGATCGGAAAGTGGAGGTGCTGGTGGTGTGCGTTTTGCGGACCCTGCGGGCGGCGTGGATCCCGTCGGCGAACACCACCAGGCAACCGAGACCGCGGGCAGTCGGGTCGGCGGCGGTCAGGATGGCGGCGAGCAGGTTGCCGGGGCCGTCGGCGCCGGCCAGGGTGGGGTTGCGCATGGCGCCGGTCACCACGACCGGCTGAGGGACCGCGTGCCGCAGGTCGAGGTAGTAGGAGGTCTCCTCGATGGTGTCGGTGCCCTGCGTGACGACAATCCCGTCGAACCCCGCGGCGCATCGGTCACGGACCTCGTCGGCCAAGGCCGACAGGTCATCGAAGGTCAACGACGCACCTGGCACACGACGGAAGTCCACGACCTCGACGTCGACACCGGTGTCCGCCAGGCCCGGCACCGCGGCGACCAACTGTTCGGCGGACAGCGCCGGCACGACACCGCCACCCGGGGTCGCTGTCATGGCGATCGTTCCGCCCAGGCCGACGACTGCGACGCGACGAGCGGGCGTCATCAAGGCTTCACGCGACACGGGCATCCTCTCCAGAACTGGGCCAGGCAGTCAGCGCACACTAGTCCGCCGGGTGCGCGGTTCCCCCGACGAACCGGCAGGCCCGGTCAAACCCTTCCAGCGGTCCAGACGTGCACCGTCGAAGAAGTCGGTGCCCTGGGGTGGGTCGGTGATCGCCTCCACGTGGCGACGGACCGCATCGAGCGCTTGGAGACTGGCTCGGGTGTCGCCCATCGCGGCATGGGCTCGCGCCGGGAGTGCACCCACCCAAGCGCGGCGTCGCGGGCTCGACGCCGCACGCGTGCGGCCGCCGGGCGGGACAGCACGTCGTTTACTGCTGCCCGTGCCGCCTTCACAGGCCCGCAGTGAAGGCGGCGGACCTAACGGTTGTGTGCAGCGACGGAGGCGTCGATCCGGACATACCGATCGAACATGCCGACTCGGTCGATGCTGAACTTCGACAGTGCCGTCGCCTGTGTTGGCACGGGCGAAGCGGAAGGACCCGCCGGTGTCGCGTAGACCGTCGCATGGTCGACCAGGCCGTCCCGAAGGAACCGCTGTGCAGCCAACGGGCTCGTGATCAGAACTGATCGCGCTCCACCTGTGTGCAACTGTGCGAGCAGCGTTGCGGGATCTTCGGCGGGTACCGCGGCGGGCAACCTGAACACGGTGTGTCCGTGACCGTTCGGCAGGCCTTCGGTGGGTCGACTGGTGTCGTCCAAGACCGCGTCGGCCTCGACTCGATGGTGCGCGACCAGTACATCCGCGGGCGCGACGACCTGGCCGGACGCGTCGACCTCGTACAGCCACGTGACGTACGGCCGACCCAGTTGCAGGCTGTGCAGCCACGGGCGGAGCACGAGTCGCGCGGATTCGGACAGGAGGCCGACTTCGACCTCGACGCCTGCCGCTCGCAGCCGCTCGGCGCCTCCTTCCTCTCGGGACGTGGGGTCGATCACCGCGATCACCGTTCGCCTGATGCCCGCGTCTATGAGCGCTTGGCGGCACGGTGGTGTCCGGCCGTGGTGATTGCATGGTTCGAGGGTGACCACCGCAGTGCCGCCGCGGGCGCGTTCGCCCGCTGCTGTGAGGGCGTGGACTTCGGCGTGTGCTTCGCCTTTGCGTTCGTGGTAGCCCTCGCCGACAACCTGCCCGGCGGAGTCGAGGATCACGCAGCCGACCGGTGGGTTCGGGCTGGTGCGTCCGAGTCCGAAGGCGGACAGGACGATGGCACGCTGCATCGCGCTGATCTCGTTCGCCGACGTTGTCACAGGTCGCCATTGAACGTCAGCTTGGCGCGGAACGCAGCAACCGATGGCAGCGTGTCGTAGCGGGTCAGTGCGTTGGCGACGGCCCGCAGTTCGTTCTCGGTCCGTACGGATCCGGAACTGCGCGCGATGTCCAACGCCTCGCCGGCGAGGCGCGCGGCTCGTTCCGGTTCCCCCACGGCGGCCGAGGCCAGCGCGAAGCGGCCCAGGGCGATGCCCCTGTCCCGTCGGTACACCGCCGGCAGGATCGGCAGAACCCGGTCGTACAACTCGACGGCCTTACGCGGCTGCCCCAGGGTCAGCCAGCAACTGGCGCGCTGCAGTTCGAGGTAGCCGGCGGTGCAGAAGGAGCCGTGCCCGCCCCGGGCGTCGCCGGTCGTGTCCGATACAGCCCATTCGTGCGCCTTGTCCAGCGTGCGTTGAGCGGCACGGGCATCGCCGTCGAGTGCGTATCCGTGGGCTTCCTGCTGGGTGATGGCCGCGCGCATCGAGGGCGGAAGCGCGGGTCCTTCGCGGTGAGCGGCGTGTGCCATACCGATCACCCGGGCAGGGTCTCGGTTGGTGGTGGCCTGCTGACTACGGCGGAACAAGGTCCACGCCAGCATGAGACGGTCGTCCGCCTCGTGTGACCATTCCATCGCCCGGTCGGTCCACCGTTCGGCGAGCGAGGTCTCGCCCGCGTCCTCGTGCAGCCACGCGGCGGACTCGGCGTACTGCGCCGCCAACGTCACCACCTCGCGTCGGACCAGGCCCCTGGCCGAGCGAGCGATGCTCATCACGAGCCTGAGGTGCTCGTGCACCGAACTGAGCGCGAATCGCGGGCCGAAGAGGTTGTCGGTCTTCACCAGGAGGTGCCACTGCTCCCGAAGGTGGCCGAGCAAGTCCGGAATGTCGCTCGACGCCAGGCCGCTCAACAATGGGACTCCGCCGAGCGGGTCGGTGCCTGCCGTGTCGGCGTGGCTGATCGGAGTCTGGGGACCGGCGGACGCGTCCGGCCGGTTCCGGCGAGCCTGTCGTTCCCGATGCGCCTGTTCGCGGAGGGCGAGGAGTTGCCCTCCTGCCCCCAGTTCCTCGTCGATGGCTTTCACGATCCCGAGCGAGGGCAGGTTGTGGCCAGGGCGTTCGGCGAGTGACACGTACTGCCGGGTGTAGCCGATTCGTCGAGCGAGTTGTGGCTGGCTCAGTTCGGCCTGGTGCCGACGCCGCTTGATCTCGCTGGCGAGCAGTATCGCGGCGGAATGTGCCTCGTCGTACGCCCGGTCTTCGTTCACGGTCTGCTCCGCTGCGGCAGGGGGCAAATGAGGGGCAAAAACGCGTAGTAATCGATTTGCCCCGTTTCGTGATCGTAGCTGGTGGGGGTCGAATGGGCCCAGGGTGATTCGGGTGATCACGGGAGGCAGGTGCAGTCATGGGACCGCTGGTTCGAGGTGAGCGGATCCGCAGGTCGGGTCTTCGGCTGCTCGGCACGGTGGAGCGGGTGCGGGTGCGGCCCGAGTTGCTGGAGGTGGTCGAGTACCGCAAGTCGGGGTTGAGCCTGAACTGGGTCATCGGGTGCCCGTTGAACTGCGGGTACTGCGTGCGGCACCTGTTCGACAACTACGGGATGAAGGTGCCGGTGGCGTTGATGGGCGAGGAGGAGGCGGCCGCGTTGCTGACCGGGCACCGGTTCTTCCAGCCGCACGTGACGCCGATCCAGCTGCTCAACCGGGCGACGGACCCGATGCTGCCCGCGGTGAAGCCGCACCTTTTCCGGTTGTTGCGGCTGCTGGACGACCAAGGCCTGACCAATCACGTGCTGGTGATCACCCGGTGGCGGGTGGAGCCGGAGGACTGCGCCGCGCTCAACGCGTTGCGGAACCTGAAAGTGACCTTGTTGGTCACCCATTCGGGTATCGACGATCCCCGGATCGAGCCGGTGGACTCGGCCATCGCCGCGACGTCGTTGCGTACCGCGTTCGAGCACGCCGACCGGTATCGGGTGGTGTTGTACTGGCGGCCGATCGTGCCCGGTCTCAACGACACCGACGCCCACCTCGACCACGCCCTGGACCTGGGCCGGTCCGCGCACGCGACGGTGTTCACCGGCCTGTTCTACCGCGACGCGATCCGCGACTACTACCGCGCCCAAGGCCTGCCCGAACCCTACGAGGCGGGGGCGCGGCGCAAGGTGTTCCCGGAACGGTTGGAACGGCGCATCCTGACCGCCGCCGCACACCACCCCGAGGGGGCGGTGTTGTTCCGCAAGACCTCCTGCGCGGTCGCCTACGCGCACGGGGTGGCGGACTACAACGGCCACTACGGCATCCGCGAGCTGTGCGACATCTGCCCGGCCGCGCAGCTCGGCCGGTGCGCGACCGAATGGGCCCCGCCGGACCCGAACACCGCCGCCGCGCTGGCGCGGGAGCTGGGCGGCAGGCTGGTCGCGATCACCGACCGGGCCGTGGTCGTGGCCGGCCTGGACGAGCAGGCCCGCTACCTCATGCAGCACAGCTTCGGCTTCCAGGTCCACGACGTGACCAAACCGCACCACCCGCACCGTCACGGCCGCGCCGACATCGGCTGGCCCACCACCGTGGAGGCACCATGACCACCCCGCCACCCGCCGCGCCGTTGCCGGCCGTGCTGATAGGCCACCCGCTCGTGGTGGTCGACGTGGAGGGCAACGGCGGCCAGCCGCCGCAGATCGTGGAGATCGCCGTGCTGCCCGTCGACGGACCGGTCACCGGACACGACCTGCGCAGCTGGCTGGTGCGCCCCTCCTCCCCCATCACGCCGTTCGCCCGCCGGATCCACGGCATCGGCAACGACGACGTCGCACGCAAACCACGCTGGCACGGCGTCTCCCACGAAATCCAACCGGTGTTGACCGGCCGGACCCTGGTCGCGCACAACGCGGGCACCGAATACCGGGTGCTCAGCGCGCACCTGCCCGGCTGGCAGCCGCCCCTGGTGCTCGACACCCTCGCACTCACCAAACACGTCTGGCCCGACCTGCCCGGCTACAGCCTCGACAAGCTCGTCGCCCACGCCGACCTGGACACCACCGGCACCGAAGGGCAACGCCCGCACCGCGCCGGCTACGACACCTGGTGCGCCTGGCAGCTCTTCCGCACCCTCCTCGACCAGTCCACGCTCGACTGGGACGACCTGGTCCGCATCGCCGCCCACCCCGACTTCCGGCCCGGCCACGCACAGGACGGGCTGTGGTGACCGGCGAGGTGGAGAAACCCGTCGTGGTCGCGGTGCTGGGCGCCCACTCGACCGGCAAGAGCGCCTTCCTCGCCCGACTCACCCACGAACTGCGCCGCGACCAGGTCCAGGTCGCCACGGTCGCCGACCTGGGAGAAGAGGCCCAACGCATCGGGCTGCCGATCCTGCGCAACCACACCTGGGCCTCCACCCTGTGGATCATCACCAGAGGCATCAGCAACGAACTCGAAGCCTGGCTGCACGCCGACGTCGTCCTGGTCGACCGCGCCGTCCCCGACGCACTCGGCTACTACCGCGCCGCCCTCGCCCACCGCGGCGAACACCCCGACCCCCGCGTACAGGCCCGCCTGGAAACCCTCGTCCGCGACCACAGCACCACCTACGACCTGCTCTACCGCACCACCCTCGACCCCGACATCCCCCTGGGCGACAACAAACCCCGCGACCCCGACCAGACCTTCAGACACCTGGCCGACCACCACGTCGCCGCGGTCCTGCACGACCTCGCCCTGCCACACCGACTGCTGCCCTCCCACGGCCACGACCACGCACTCGACGACGCTCTCGCCTTCATCATGAGCAAGCTCTCCGAAGCAGAGAGCAACACATCATGATCATCTGGGAATCCACAATGGACACCCCGTCGACAAGGCGGTTCGGCGACGGCAGCCGAACCGATCACCGGACAGGGCAATCCGCGAGGCGCCACCAGGCCCGGTCCATCGGCGGCACCCGGTTCCGCCTGCGTCGTTCACGGTCCAGCCGGGCACGGTCTGAATCGTCGGCAGCGTCGTTGTAAGCACCACCTGCGATCACCCGGAAGGAGCCAGTCATGAGCCGCCACCGGCAAGGGCGGGCCGTGCTGAGCCTGCTCATCCGCATGGGCTGGCAGCACGATCCGGCCTCCTGGACCGTCCGCTGCAAAGACCGGAACGGCCGACGAGCACGACTGGCAATCCACGTGGCCACGACCGGCATCTCGATCGACGGCATCCACACCGATCAACTGGTCCTGACACCTCTCCAGGTCGGAAGACTGCGAGCCGCCCTCCGACAGGCGCTACTCGCATACGACCGACTCGCGGGTAGCGACACGCAGCCCGAACGCACCGTCGCCGCACCACCGACGCCCGCCGCGCCACCGAATCGCATACGAGTCCGCCCCGCCGCCCGACCCACGGTGTCGGCCATCCGCGCGCGGCTCGCCGCACCCACGACTCCCGACGTCCAGGAGGTGAGCGATGAACAACTCCGCACCAGGCCCCGTCGATTCGCCGCCTGACCCGTCGGCACGACTCGACATCGGCCCATACCGGGTCACGTCTCGAGGGCGGTGGTGATGGGCATCCGCGCGTTCCGATGGCTGCCCTACGACGGGCGGCGGCACGCGATCCCCGACACGCTGGCCGCCGACGACGACGGCAGCACGTTGTGCGGTGTCGATGTGACCGTGCCGCACGACCCGCCGCCGAGGAGCCCCGACGGCTGCTGGCCGACCTGCCACGGCTGCGACACGGCCTGGCGGGAACACGAGGGCATCCCCGTGTTCCCACGGCCACGCGAGACCGGTGACAACCGCCGGGCCGTCGCCAAGGCGCGGCGCGCCGAGGTCGGAGGGCGGTCGTGAGGGTGGCGGGCAACAACAATGTCGTGTTCGCCGCGCTGCGCGATCGACTCCGGTCCGACCTCGACGCGGTGGTCGATGTCGTGCTGGACGGCGACGACCACACGGCCGCCGTGGTGGCGCGTGGCGAACTGCCCGGCCTCATCGCCGGGCTGCACACCCTGCTCGCGCAGCACGTTCCGGACGCGAACGGCCACTGCCGGCACTGCCGGGCCGGACGGTGGTGGTGCCGGACACCGCTGCCGTGCCGGGCGCTGCTGGAGTTCCAACTCGCCCGCGACGACGCACACACCCACCGGCCACGCCACCGACTCGCGACGACACGAAACCGGACCACCACGACGCCCCGTTTCCCGAGATGCCGTGCTCACCGGAGCGGACCACCCGACGCCGTCCCCACCACCTGAACCACCCGGCCCGGTCCGCACGCCGCTCGCCCACACCCGATCACGCCGCCCCCACGTGACGCTGTGCGCAGAGCGCCGAACCGACGCCGGTCGCCGGGGCGGCAGGTTCCGCACCCCTGCCGCCCCACCCGCGCTTCTCCCGAACCATCCGCACCCGCACCGACGCCTGCTGCACCCCAACGCACGGAGAACATGGATATGACCCGGAACGACGGCCACCCACAGCCCGCCACAACCACGCTGGGCGGCCGCGTCCTCGGCGCCGAACTGCGCCGGGCCCGCGAAGCCGCCGGCCTGTCCATCACCGAACTCGCCGCACGCAGCGGCCAATCCCCCGACACCGTACGACGACTGGAAGAAGGCACCACCGACGCAACGGCACCCGAACCGACGCTGTGGTGCCGATGGGGCACCTTCGCCACCAGCATGATCACAATCCTGTGCCGCGTCTCCGAACGGATCGACATCTTCGCGCCCATGGGCATCAACCCCGCCCTCACACCACTCGGCACCGACCGCTGCACCGCCTACGTGCTCGAAAGCACCACGATCGACCGCACCGACATCACCTTCCGCACAATCCCACACAACGCGGGCTACTTCCCCGGCCTCCAACACCACCCACCAACCCGTTTCACCCTGACCGACGGCCCCGCAGTCGTCCACTACGCCTACCCGCACGCAGCCCACTTCACCGAAGAACCACAACACCTGCTGGCCGTATACACCCTCTTCGAACAACTCGACCAGCTCGCCAACACCACGCGACGACGATGACCACCGCCGACACCCCGTACGAGCGTCACAACCAGGACCCGTCGACCCTCGACCGCGACCCGACGACGGCAGCCGACCGCATCCTGGGCGACACCGTGCCGTCAGTGCGCGCACGTCCCGCAGGTGACCGGACCGACAACGACGACGCCCGTCTGTTGTCCGGCCTGTGGCGAACCGCACCCGACAGTGCCCTCGGCCGGTCCGGCGAACTGTACGGCCTCAGTGCCGAACTGGCGGCGGGATCGTCGTCCGTCGACGTCGCGGCGATGCTGCGGCAGGGCTACCTGCGCTACGCCCACGACGGCGACTTCCGCATGGCCACAGCCATGGCGATACACGAGTTGGCCGTGTGGCGGAACAGGGAACGCCAGGAGTCGGCGCCGAGCACCACGACGTTGGACGGCTACACCGGCGCGCTTCACGCACTGGCCCGCGTGTACCGGACCCAAGGGCTGATGCACGAGGTGATCGACTGCCTGGACGAACTCCTGGAAGTGCACGTCCGCCACGGTCTGAACCAGAAACTCGGCGGGACATGGACCCTTCGTGAACTGGGCGCGGCCATGCTCGACGCCGGCAGGACCGCCTCCGCCCGGGACTACCTGCGCCAGGCCGACGCCGCGTACCTGCCGCTGTGCGGCGCGACCGTCGCGGTCAGACAGCGGGCGGTGTGCCAGGTCCTGCTCGGGCAGACGTACTGGATCCTCGAGAAATACGACGAGGCGCACCGCAACTTCGTCCGCGCCAACCGGGCACTGCTGCGGTCGGATCCATACGCGGCAGCCGACATACGGCGACTGATGGACAGCATGCCCCATGCCCACGACGCACGACCACAACTCCTCCCACGCCCCACCGCGTTCACGCTGACGGAGTTCGGCCTACCCGCCTGGCCCTCACCTCCGCGGTAACCCGTCCGCACCGCCCAGCCCAGCTCACAGGAGAAGCCGATGGAGACCGACGAACAGACCACCACCACGCCGAGGATGACCACCGCCCGCAGCCGCGAACTCGGCGAGGAACTGCGACGGATCCGCCACCGCGCACGGAAATCGTCTGCGGACACCGCCGCAGCGCTCGGATGGTCGCTGGGCAAGCTCAGCAAACTCGAGACCGGCAGCCGAGGCACCAGCCCGTGGGAGATCGGCGTCCTGACCGGCCGACTGGGCGCCGACAAACCCACCCGCGACCGCATCCTCGCCATCGCCACCGAACCCGACACCGGCAGCTTCCTCCGACCACACGACAACCACCCCGACACGCTCACCGCCCTGCGCCAAAACGAACACGCCGCCCTCACCATCACCACCTACCAACCCCTCACCATCCCCGACCTCGCCCAAACCGAGGACTACACCCACGCCCTCACCGGCGACCGCACCCTCGCCCGGAACCGGGCCGCCAGGCAGGAAGTCCTGCACGGCGACACACGCCCCGACACGATCCTCTACGTGCACGAAGCCGCGGTGCGCTCGACGGTCGGAACCCCGACGGTCATGCGGGACCAACTGCGGCACCTCACCCTGATGTGCGACCGGGCACGCACATCGCTGCGTCTGATCCCGATGGCCGCACCGTTCCACCCGGCCCTCGCACGACCCGCCACGATCCTCACCTTCACCCCGCCGACCCGCCCCCTCGCCTACGTCGAGACCGACACCGCGATCGCATTCCACGACGACCCCGACACCGTCGCCCACTACGAGACCAAGATGCGCCACCTCGACTCCCTGGCCCTGTCGACCGCCGACTCCCGCGACGTCTTCGCACGCCGGGACGACGCCTACGACCGCGACACCCGCTGACGACTCCCGCACCATTGCCGACCGCCACACGCGCGGCAACGCCACCACAGCGCCGGACCCCACCGGCGGGAGAAACCCGATGAGCACCTACAACGTCGCACTGCGGACCGACGCCTTCTCCAAAGCCGTACGACTGGCCGGCTTCCGCTCCGACTACAAGCTCGCCAAGGCGATGGGCCTGAACCGCTCCACCGTGACACGCGTCATGTCGGGCGACCTCCGACCCGGCCCCGCGTTCATCGCCGGAGCCCTCGTCGTACTCCCACCGATGGTCTTCGAAGACCTGTTCGACGTGATCACCAACCCGGACAGGTCCGAATCCGCATGACCGACCCCACACCCATCGCCGCGCAACCACGCCAGGAATCAACCGAACCGGATACCGACGCCCGCCGACGGTTCGACCCCGACCACGTCCTGACAACCCTGCACGCAACCATGACGCGACCCGAGTCAGCGGTGGAGCTGCTGACCCGGACATGGCGCGCCGTCCCCGCCGACGCCGACCAGGCGTGGCTCCGCAGGCTGTGCGACCTCGGAACCGAACTGGCCACCACCCTGCCCACGTCCCTGCTGCTCGCCACAGCCTTCCGCCACGCCGCACAGACACTGCGCACCCACGGCCTCCTCCACCTCGCCGCAATCCAAGGCATGCGTGAACTCGCCATCCACCGCCTCCACGACGACAACCCCGACGCCACCGCCACCGCCCTGCACGACCTCGCCCAGACCTACCGCGCCCAACACCGCCTGCACAAAGTCATCGACTGCGCCGACGAAACCCTGGAAACCTACCTACTGCACCACCACGACACCGGCACCGCCCGCACACTGCACCACCTCGGCGGACTGATGATCGACGCAGGTCGACACGACTCGGCCGTCAAGTACCTCACCCGCGCCGACACGAAGTACCGACACGTCTTCACCACCACCGAACGAGCCCACGGCCTGGCCGCACTGGGACAGGCACTGTGGCTCTCCGGCAAACACGCTCCGGCGCACCGCGCGTTCAACCAGGCCCTCGCTCTGACCATCGGTATCGACGACCTCACCGCGCAACAATTTCGGGCCCTCGCCGCGAGACCGGACGACCTCGCCAGAAGCCCGCTTCAGCGGTTTCCATGACCTCGACGGTCACGTGAAACGGGCCGGCACCCGCCTGCGGTCCGCCGGCCTCCTCCACCAGCGCGCGTGCCTGTCACACCAGGCGAAGCCGCCGACTTCACGAAGATGCCCCGGTCCGGACAGCTGTCGTGATCAACGCTCGCTTTCACCGTTGGACGCCCGATACCCAACCCCGATCAATCGCACACGCGTGCGAAGGCCCGTATTGACTCACGCCTCCACGCGACAGGAACAGCAGGAACTCGACACAGGCGAGGACGCGGTGCAGGGTTCTCCCGAGCACAACGCAGGCGACCTGCGGACAGAGAACAGTGCTCGACCACTACACGGCCCACTACAACCACCGCCGACCCCATCAAGCCCTACGACTCGCACCACCACAACCTGACCATCCGATCGCCGAGCCGGGCCCCGCGTCGACACGACGTCGGCCCATCCACGGCGGCCTGATCAACGAGTACGAACCCACAGCAGCCTAACCGCAGGTCAGACCGTGCGGCCAACTTCTGGCACCTCACAGGCTCGGGCGCCGCCGAGCCGAGACACCACGAACCATGCGTCACATCCGACACCCTGCAACGTCGCCGACACCGAAGTCCGCTGACACTCCAACCGCACGAACCCTGTGGATCTTCAAGCTGGCACAAATCAAGACATAGAAGGTGTCGACCCACGAGGTGGCCAACGTCTTGGCATCAGTCAATGGCATCCTCGATGAGCCCGTACGGCGCGACCGCGGGGTTGCGGGTATACCGCACGACGACATCATTGTGAACTGACTCAGGCGGGCTGTTGTCGATCACGATCAGCTGAGCACCGTCACCAGGGCCGCCTAGCCACTGCCTGGCATGGCTGTAGAAGTTCTCGACGAGACGGGTATCGGCGAAGTCCGGGTCGTCGTGATGTGCACCGTGTCCGAGGCTCTTCTGTGGGCTGTCGATGATGAGCAGACCAGGTGCACGGGCCCTCTCCTCGTATGCAATCTCCCATACCGAGAGGTACCACGCGATGCTGATCAGGACGAGACCACCGCTACTGGCTGCCGTGTACGGAAGCCCGCGCACATGGGGCACGAGCTTGTCGTCCAGCATCGGGTCGCGCAGCTTGGGGTAGCCGATGTCGGAGAGCACTTCGCCGAACCTTTGTGACAGTCGGCGTATGACGGCAGCGCGGTCTGGTCGTGCTGCTGCATCGCGGCGCTCTGCACGGAGCCGGGATGCGTGCCCGAGGAGTCGATCCGCTTGTTCTTCCGCTTGGCGTACTCGGTCCCACAGTCGCAGACCGGCGGTGACCTGCTGCAATCTCAGCTGTGCGTCGGCGTGTCGGCGGGCCAGATCGTCTCGCGCAGCGAGGTAAGGGGCGGGAACCTCCACGACGTGATTCAGTGCAGCAGCTGCCTCCTCAACGGCTCGATCCGCCTCATTCTGCGCCGCGCGCAAGACAGTCAGATCGCCAACGAGGCGAGTCCAGTAGTCGTTCAGCTCGTCGAGGCGTCGGTTCGTGGCCTTGAGTTCCGCGTGCATCACAGCAGACGCCCCGGATCGCGCAGGTGCCGAGCCGTTGCCCGCGACACCTTCGTCAGTCGTGGACGCGGCCGCTCCGACATCGCTCGGTTCCGTGTGGTGACCGCAAAGTGTGCAGTTTCCGTCGACAACGGCTGGCTGATTCTCCAAGGTCGACAAACAGGCAGGACACACGGTGACTTGCAAAGGGTCAAAGAGCTGCTCGGCTTCTTTCAAGAACGTCAGCTTTTTCTTGTCGTCGGCGTACTGGCCGCGTAGCGCTGCCAACCGGTCGACCAAGCTCTCACGGTTGCGCACGCGAACCGCAGCGGCGCGTGCCGCATCCTGAGCCGCGGTGAGTGCTTGGCGCAACTGTGTGATACCGGATTCCTGCGACGTCCGGTCGCTGTCGAGGCGCGAGAACTCAGTCGCAAGCTGGGCGACTTCGCGTTGTGCGTGCGCGTGATCTGCCTCCAAGACGAGTGGACCGAGAGGATGCTCTTCCTGCACTAGTGCCCGCAATGCCTTGGCGGTGCGACCGGCCTCGCGCGCGGCGTCGTTGGCAGTCTTCAATCGTGCCGCAAGATCGCTACCTTCGGCGTCGTGCACGTCGAACATCACGTCGATGGTCTGCCGCAGCTTCTGCCCGACGATGTAGTTGCTGTGCTCGAAGAGCAAGTTCTTGTTGTCAAGCCTTTCGTTCGGCAACCACATTACGCGAAAGAGGTCGCGGATGCTGAGCATGTGCGTATCGGATTCAGTTTGCTTCGGGGCTAAGGGCAGCTCGATGTTGTCCAGGCCACAGGCGGCAAGCAGATGTTGCGAGAGACCCGTGGGGTCAGAGGTCGGCTCGATGGGCAGCCGTAGCTGCCTCGCGCTGTCCAGGTCGTGAAGGGTGGTCTCCCACACCGAGGCGAACTTCGACGCGGGTCCCGTGGCGGATCGTTCGATGGTCGTGGGGATACCGCCAAGCTCAGTCTCAAGCAAAGCGGCGCGCACCGAGGCAAGGACTTCGGGATGTTGCGGGTGCTGGTCGCTGCCGAGGCAGTAGCGAGCGAAGTCGACCACGCTCGTCTTCCCCGTCTGACTCGGACCCGCGATGACAGACAGCGGTCGCCACGCGACGTCCTCGTGATCGCGAAATGAAACCCCGTACGAGCGGCGTGTCGCGGCCAACCCGCTGAGCTTGAGCTCGACTAGGCGAATCCCTCGCCTCAGGGCATCGTCAGCCACGAGACGCACTCTCCCTCCGGCCGGCGATGCCCGGCGTCGTCTCGGCCACGTCGTCTAGCACGTCGATCAGTAGCCAAGACTTGCCGAGCCACTCCTCAGCATTCTTCTTCAAGTTGTTGTCCGAGAGTCGCTTCAATCGCTTCAGCACGACTCGTGCGGCCTCGCGATACGCGTCCGCATAGACGGACGTCAACCGTTCCGCCAACGCTCCACCGATCATCGTGAGTTCGTAACTACCGGACTCGATGGTCACCAACCCATACGCGACCAGGAGCGACAGGTCGTGCTGGAGCCGTCGACGACGGCTCGCGAAGCGTTGTCCCGTCGAGGCGTACGATAGCTGGCGGTCGCTGAAGCCAGCCAAGCGCAGCGTCAAGCGGTCTGCAACGTCGCGGCGATCATCGCCGGACAGAACCACGAACGGATTAGCCGAGAAGAAGTCGTAGAACCCGAGGCGATCCACTGAACGGATCGGTGCCTGCTCCTCACCGGCTACCTCCAGCAGCAAGGTCAGCTGGGCCAACCGAAACACCTGTCGGTCTTCCGGACCGTCAGGCACCGCAGCCGAGAGTTCAACACCGTCGCCGGTCGTCACGACACCTCTTCAGGCTGCTCAGCCACCAAGTGGGCAGCGATGCTCTCGCCCGCAGGCGGCCCTTGGTGCCCTGCGGCCACGTCGCGCCAGTGGAGCACCCATCCGGCTCGTGCGTTCTCGACCAAACGGTGTGCGACGCCTTTGCGGTGGGCGGGGCGGAGCCGAAGCCCGTCCGGATCACTGCACTGGCCAGCTTCGCGCAGGACATCATCCACAAGCCCAGCCATCCTGCCGTCGGTATCGACTTTCGGGGCTCGGGCGTTGAACTGCGCCTCCCACAACGACTGCACTTCCAGATGCAGTTCGTTAAGAGCATTCACTCCAGCCCGGTTCCCCGCAGCGGCAAGATCCCGCGCAAGCGCTTCTGCCGCGAAGAACAACCCGCGTGCGGCGTCGGTCTCGACATGGCCAGCCTCCTCAAGCTGGCGGACAAACAGGGCTTTTCCGAGACTGCTGACGTCATCCAGGGTTTTGACCTCCTCATACGGGGCATACGTGCCCTCACGGAGGAAGTACGCGCGGTAGAGGTCTTCCGCGTCAGGCTTCATCAGCATGCGTCGGATCCGCACGCCGTTCCACAGAACTATCTGCACACCAGTCTTGCGACGTCGACCAGCAGACCAGCCGTCGAACCACTTCTGTTCGTCTGGCGACAGCACACACGGCACACACAGAGTCCATGCATCGACTGTGAGCCCGTTAGCTTGCGCCTTCCCCATGAGCTGGTTGAACGATCGGCGGACCTGATCGCGCTGATCGTCACCTTTCCAGTTCAGGAAGAACTTCGACTGCCACACCACAACGGAATCGTCGAGGCGACCGACATAGGTGTCGATCCCCCAGTCGCCGCCGCCTGGGCCGGCAACCTCGTTCGCCGCTGGATGCTGCAGCGCGACCAAGTCGGTGATCAGCGTCTGGAACACCTCACGTGCCCCCGACTCCGTGCCGGCCTCGTATTGCAGACGACCGAACAGCACCGGGGGCACAGGCAGCATGGTCATGGCGACCATCCACGGTGCATCAGCCACGCCCCTTCACCTGCGCCCGATCGCTGGGAAGCGACGGCCGTCTGCCATCACCTCGTATCGTCACCCTCATCGACTTCCCTCACCGTTTCGTTTCGCACATCACCCGAACGGAGCTGCAGGGCTTGGCACAAGCAGGCACCTCACGGGTCCACCGGCCGTGGGGCCTCATTGGCAGCCCGGTCGGGATCCTGCGGGCCCTGCTGGTCGTGGCGCTGGTGCTTGCTCCTGTCCGCGCTGGCCTCGTCCCGGGTCCGCCCGCAGACCGGGCAGCGGCGACGACTGCCGGTAAGTGGTGCCCACCGTCTCGAAGACCAACAGCTGCCGAGTGGCGACGTTGTACCCCATCGTCGGGTACCGGCCCCGGCGCGATCTCGGCGCCGGACGGGTTCGCCTCGTCGTGTCCGGAGCTGCAGGTCGCGTCTTTGGGAACCCGTTCCACGAGCCTGCATGGTCGGTGATGCGGGCTCCGTACGTCGGGGCGGCGCGCGACCGGGGTGCCGTAGGTCAGCAGCAGTGAACCGGTCGAGATCAACAACTGGTGACGGGAGGAGGCGTTGATCTCAGTCTGAACCGGGTTCGTCCGCCTAAGCACACCGTCCTGCGATCGGGTCAGGAACGACAGCACGGTCTTCCTCCGCACCTTGTCCTGTGTTCGGATGAGCATCACCAGCTGTCCTCCGGGGAGCAGGGTGATGTTCAACTCCTGGAAGGCGTACGTCGCGTTGTCCCTCGCGACCAACACCTCCGCTGCTGCGTCCCAGGTCTACCCCCCGTCGGTGACTGCGAGCGACCCTCGCGCGTGTAGCTGCCTTCGATCGCCAACCGCCCACTCGTTGATGTTGCCCATGTTCTCTTGAAGGGACGCGAACCTGCGACAACTCACGCCCAGGACTCGGTGCTGCTGGCGCGCTCCGAACTGGGCGAGCACAGCGCGGCTAGACCATCTGGGGGAGCCAGCGGCGCGCGTGTCTCACTGGACGTCGAACGGGACGTAATCTGCCTCGGATGGAGATCGAGGCTGAGAGCACCCACCCCGCGCTGGTGGCCGCTACACGGACGGGACAGGTTGCGTGAAGGTCAGGCGTGTCACCCTGCACAACTTCCGCGGTGTCCAGAACGGCACGGTCCTGTTGGACGGTCACGCGCTGCTCGTCGGCCGAAACAGCGTCGGAAAGTCCACGATCTGCGAGGCGCTCGACCTAGTGCTCGGACCAGAGCGACTCTTCCGTCGACCGGTGATCGACGAGTACGACTTCTACGCTGCGCAGTATCAGGAAGTGGATGGTGTCCTTCCCGAGGTTCGCATCGAGGTCATCCTCACTGAACTGTCGCCCGAAGCTCGTCGGCGCTTCAACGGTCGCCTCCGCCGCTGGTCGGCCGAGCTCACCGACTTCATCGACGCCACTGCGGACGCACTCGATCTTGCTGATGACGAGGGCGTCGAGTGGTGTCTGCCGGTTGTCTTCGTGGGTCGGTTCGATCTCGTTGAAGACGACTTTGTCGGGGGGACCTTCTTCGGGCATCCGGAAGTTGTCACGGACGACCTGACGGGCGAGTCGGCGCAGTTGGGCGCTGGGCTGAGGCCGTTCACGCGAGACGACAAGTTGGCTGTGCGGCTTTCTCTACCTGCGGGCGAACCGCACGGGTAGTCGAGCGCTCAGCTTCCAGCGCGGATCGCTGATCGACACGATCGTGCGCCTGGAGTCGCGTACGGCCGGGTCGCTCTGGGAGAAGGCCCTCCGGGACGTCGAGACGGTCACCATCGCCAGTGAGGATTCGGGCTTCTCCAAGATCCGTACGGAGGTACGGCAGCGTGTTGACCGATTCCTCAGCTTGACCGACGGCGCTGACGCCGTCGACCTGCGTGTATCAGAGCTGACCCGAGAGCATCTACGCGAGGTCCTACGGCTTTTCGTATCGACACAGCCAGGTGCTCATGGTGTCCCGTTCAACCGCCTCAGCACGGGGTCGCTGAACCTACTCGTCTTCGCGCTGCTGACCTACATCGCCGAGTTGAAGGGCGACGACACGGTCATCTTCGCGATGGAGGAGCCCGAGATCGCCCTTCCGCCGCACGCGCAACGAAGACTCGTCGACTTCGTGATCAAACGCATGGGGCAGGCCATCGTCACCTCACACTCGCCGTACATCATCGAGAAATTCGACCCCGAGCAGATCGTCGTGCTCTCCCGCGACGCGGCTGGCGCCATGACGAGTACGAACGTGACCTTGCCCGCCGACTTCAAGCGCAAGAGGTACGGAGACAACCGCCGGCAGTTCGCCGAAGCCGTCCTGGCCCATGCAGTACTCGTCGTTGAGGGCGCGACCGAAGCCGCAGCATTCCCCATCGTCGCTGACATCCTCGACCAAGACGACAGCGTCGACTACCAGCACCTCGACCTGGCCGGAGTCTCGATCTTTGATGCCGGAGGTGACTCCTCCGTCCCGCTGTACGCGCCCGTGTTCGCAGCGATGGGAAAACCGGTCTACGGCATCCACGACACGCCGACTGCACCCTTCAAAGCCGACGTGGCTGCGAAGGGAGCCGACTTCACCAGGTACGAGGTCATCCCGCACGCCGGCGTGGAGAAACTCCTCGCGGCGGAGATCTCGGTGGCAGTACTTCGGCGGTTCAGTTCAAGGATGGCCGTACGATCCGATTATCCCGTGGACTGTGGTCAATTGCCCGAGAACGTCGATGATGAGGCAGTCCGCGATCACGTGTTCAAGTTGCTGAGGAGTCGTAAGGGCGCGGAAGGCTACGCCCCGCTGCTTATCGCCGAGTGTGCGGATCATGATGAACTGCCTGCATCGATGGCCAACTTCCTACTGCACATCGATACCGACTTGCGGCCGGCTCCATCAGCGCCACCGGAGGATGCTGACGGAGCCGACCTCAATGGATCTTGACGAGACGCGGAAGAACATCCTTGCCGTCAAAGGGCATCTACTTATCGAGGGCGGACCGGGATGCGGCAAGACCACCATCGCGCTCTTGAAAGCCCGTGAGACGGTCGAGACGCTCGAGTCGGAGCAGCGCGTTCTCTTCCTGAGCTTCTCGCGAGCAGCGGTTCGCCAGATCTCGGATCGAATGCGAGGTATCTTCACCCTCGCGATGCGGAACCGGCTGGAGATTCGGACGTTCCATTCGTTCTTCCTGGACCTAGTGCGCAGCCACGGGCGCCTGCTGACCGGCAGGCCCTCGTCGTTCATCACCCCTGACCGGGTCGGGCTGCTTAAGGCAGACTTCGACGGAGACTGGGTCGAGGAAACGCACAGGCTCGCGCGTGAGGAAGGGCGCTACGTCTTCGATCGTCTCGCCGGAACCGCGGCGACTCTGCTCGAACGATGTGCCGCAGTGCGCGCCTTGTACAGCGACACGTATCCTGTGATCATCGTCGACGAGTTCCAGGATACCGATACCGATCAGTGGAAAGCCGGCCGAGCACTCAGCGGCACGTCCACGATCATCTGCCTTGCGGACCCCGACCAAAGGATCTTCGACCACATTCCGGGCGTGGACGAAACCCGTGTGGCACAAGCAGTCGATCACCTTAAACCCCGTCGCTTCTATCTCTCAGGAGACAACCATCGGAGCCCTGGCAGTGGGCTGCTCGACTACGCCAACGCGGTACTCCGCAACGACACAAGCCAACCCGTGCCCGACAACGTCAGAACGTACACCTACCGCTGGCCTATGACGTGTGAAGTCCTGGCACACCAACTCCTGGTCGCCGTCCGTTCTCACTTGGAAGAACAGCTCGGTCGAACGCCGACGATCGCCGTCCTTGCTCCTGCGAACTCCTTCATCGGCAGGGTTTCCGAAGTGATCTCCACGGACACCGCAGTCTCCACCGGCACCGTTCCTGCCGTAGACCACGAACTCAACTGGGACGCCGACCTCGCTGCGGCGGCTGGCTATGTCGTCGCCTCGATCATGGAATGGCCCGACCTCACCCGCGATGACGCTATCCTTACGACACTGCGCACTATCACCGACTTTACCGGGTCAAATTGTCCGGCGGTACAGCCGGAGCGCGAAGCAAGATCCAAACGATCGAGCGAGCGATCGCCTCGTTCGAGTCGGGCAACACGGTCCGCTCCAAGACAGTAAAACTGGTCATCGCTGCCTTCGACAACGGCATCGAACTCGCCGGTGACCCAGTCGGCGACTGGCAGACAGCTCGCGCCGTGCTTCAGGGCTCAGCCGAACTGAGGGAGCTCTTCGACAAGGTCCGGCTACTACGCCTGCTGAAGGCCACGGATGCCCTGGCGTGGGCACTGCTTGACGCATGGGACGGCCAGGCAGCCTACGTCGACGCTGCTGCGGCCGTTCAACGTGTGCTGTCCAACGAGACGCTGGAAGCGTCTCAGCAAGATCCAGTGCCAGTCAGCCTGATGAGTATGCACAAGTCCAAAGGAAAGGAGTTTGACGCCGTCATCATCGCCGAGGGTGAACATGGTGCCCGGCTGCTCGACGCAGCCTGGGACAACAAGCGTGTGCAGGCAAACCGACGTTTGCTCCGTGTCGCGATCACACGCGCACGACACGTGGTCGTCTTCGTACGACCATGGAATGCCGTCTCGCTGACAGGCGGATAGCACTCCACGTCGCGGAGCAACACGAGACGATCGCCGTCGGTGAGTACCTGACGGTCATCGACCACGCCGCTGCGGTGCTGTTCGGTGAAGATGCCCAGCTTGTCAAGTCGAGGATGGGGCGCGCGGGATGATCTGGCGTTCAGGATCGCCGACCCAGGGCTTTGGCGGTCGTCCGCGCCCGTGGTCGATGGCAACGGTTGGTACCGGCTTCTGGCGCGCCAGAGTCGTTCGCTCGTGTGGCCTTGCTTTGGCACCACGGGCCCGCAGTTGAGAACCAGACCACACGCTCGGCGATCGGATGCGGACTTCGATGCCTTCTCAGTGCACCGACGGTCCGCGAGGCAGTCGTTGTTCCCGCACGCGACGCGACCGAAGAACAGAACTTGGCCGCGGCATGATCACCCGAGCCGTCTCGCTGAGGAAGGTCGGCTTCCCCACGCTCGCATCCCTGGCCGCACTGCTGTTCGCGGTTCCCGGTATCCGCAACTCCATGCCCAACACCCCGCCCGTGGGCACGCTCACCGGCTTCATCGTCTTCTTCTGCACTGCTGATCACCACCGGGTGCATGGTCGTCGCCTCGATCTCGTGGCTGCGCAACGCTGACCGGGTATCGGTCGACTGACCGACTGCGGGCCGTCTGGCTACGGTCCGCGGCCGCGAGGTGCGGTGACACGACGTTCTGTCGGTGGAAGCGAGGACGCGGGTGATCGCCGAGACCGCCCGGATGCGCACCGACCTGTCGCCGGTGGCCGGCACCGACGACCTTGTCGTCGAACTCACCCGGCTCACCACTTACCGCGCAGACCTCATGGCCGGCTGGGTGCGCGGCGTGAACCGGCTGCGTGACCTGCTCACCAGCGTGTTTCCCCACTCTGGAGCGGGCGTTCGACTCTCCACCCGCAGCGCACTGGTGCTGGTGACCGGGTTCCAGACCGCCGACGCGATCCGCACCGCGGGCGAAGTCGGTATCGCCGAGTTCCTGCGCCAGCACGGCGCCTGGCCCAAGGGCATCCCCGCCATGGCCGCCACCGCGCACGCCGCCGCAGCGGCCCAGACCGTCCGGCTGCCCGGCGAGGCCACCACCGCCACCCTCATCGCCCGCCAGGCCGCCCACCTGCTGGACCTGGACCGGCGGATCAAAGATACCGACAAGCTGATCACCAGCCAGTTCCGGCAACACCCGCACGCGGAGATCATCGAGTCCCTTCCCGGCCTCGGCCCGACCCTCGGCGCGGAGTTCGTCGTCGCCACCGGCGGCCACCTGGCCGAGTTTCCCAACGCCGGCCACCTGGCCTCCTACGCCAGCCCTGTCCCCGGTCGCCCAGGACTCCCGCCACGTCACCGGAAACCTCCGACGCCCCAAGCGCTACAACCGTGAACTGCGCCGCAGTGTTCTACATGGCCGCCCTGTCCAGCCCCAAACTCCAGGGCCCTCGCGGATCTACTACGACCGCAAGCGCAGCGAACGACTCGACCACACCCAAGCCCTGCTCGCCCTCGCCCGCCGCCTGGTCGACGTACTCTGGGCACTGCTACGCGACGGACGAACCTTCACACCTATCCACCCTTCGACCACCACCACCGCTTCATGGTCATTCAGATTCCTACCCGCGCGAGCGGGGTCCCTGGCCCTTCTCGCGGCCGTCGTGCTCCCACTCGTCTTCCCCGCGCGAGCGGGGGTGATCCTGCGACCATCCGCCACTGGTCGCGGGTACATCAGTCTTCCCCGCGCGAGCGGGGTGGTCCCCGGTAGGCGGTGAAGTGCAGCTTCGCCAAGCAGTCTTTCCCACTCGAGCTGAGCGGTCCCTCCTCGCTGATGATCTGCACGAACTCTCCTCGTGGTCCCCGCGCGAATGGGGGTGATCCGCGATCGGGCAGGCGGCGTCTTCCCTGCGCGAGCGGGGTGGTGCAACACCGGCCTTCCGCGGTAGCAGCGAGCCGGGGTCTTCCACGAGCGAGCGATGGTTCGAGCGACATCGACGAGTGGGGCAAGCTGGTGTGGCCTTCGCCCAGGAGGGGTGGCCGTGGAGGTGGCTCAAACCGACCGTTCTTCCGTTCAGCCGGTATCGGCGCGTTCGGACCTCACCACCTCGACCAACCGCCGGGCGCGTCGCGCGCCGATCCAAAGACACCTGCGCAGCGTCTCAGCCGAGATCGGACGGCGGTGCGACTCCCAGTGACGGACATCCTCCACCCGGGCCCGATGCAGGAGGTCATCCGCCGCATCCGACACCACCACGTCGTCCGACGCGACGACCTCGACCACCCCATCAACCCGGCCGCCGGCCGCCGGCCCGTTCACCGCCCGCAACAGACCCGGTCCGACCTTGGCCCAACCGATCAGCAACAGCGGCCCGACAGCGTCGAAGGCGGCCTTGCCGAACCGCCCGGCGACCAAGGGGTCGGCGACGTTCAGCGCCAACGTCACCAGACTGGAGAAGATCAGGAGCCGTCGAGCGGGCTGGAGCTGTTCCCGGCTCGCCCCGCACATCGCCAGGTGACGACTTGCAAGCAGCAGGGCGAGCACCGACAGATCGACCGCAGGCGCCACCAGCGGCGCGACCCAGATTGGCACGCCCAACCCCAGCGCCAAGCTCAACACGTTCCCGAAGCCGAACACGAAGGTCAACCCGACGACCACACCGATGATCACCGTGACCGCCCGTACCACCTGCCGATCACCGACCTCACCCGCGATCTCGGACGAGCGCTGCCCGGCAGTCATCAGAAACCACCACCAGGGGCATCGACCTCGAACCGCCCCTCCACCACCAGCCGTCCGGTAAGAAACCGCTGGTCAGGCGTGAGTGGGTCTGTGAAGTCCCCTGCCGGGGATTCGAACCTGCGCAGCCATTCGTCAGGCTGCACCCCTGCCCATTCGGCGGTGGCATGGACGTCGTCCACGGGCGACACCGGGGTGCTCCGACGTGGCAGTCGAACGGGCCGATGTGCCGTAGTGCGCCGCTGCAACGCGGCGCTGGGGCCACCGCGGCGATCGCTCGGTACCTGAGACCCCCGCGGCCTGCGTCCGATCGCGCCGGTTCAGGTCAACGAGCGGCCGTATCAGCAGGTCAGGGCACGGTCAGGACGCTCGGCGCACAGTGGACGCGGTTCACCCCAACGGGTGGCGTTTGGCGTCGGTTGGCCGGATTCACCCGTTTGGGACGACCCCATTTGGCGCTGGTCAAAGATCTGGAGCGACCCGCTCCTGATTTCGCTCCTAAACAGCGTTCACCAAGATCGTGAAGTTACCGTTTCGTGACCGAATGAAGATCGACACCAGCACGCGAAAAGCCCGCTGACCTGAGCAAACATCCAGATCGAGCGGGCTTCTTCAGACCGTCGGGACGACAGGGTTTGAACCTGCGACCCCTTGACCCCCAGGGCAGACCACGGCCGGTTGTCCTCGGCGTGGAGCACGGCCGACGGCTTCTCCTTGAAGGTCACCGTCCCGACCAACACGACCGCCGAGGTGGTCGTGCCGAACGCCGGCCACCGGGCGGTCACCCGAGCGGCCTGCCGGCGGTGTCCGCGCCGGGCATCCGCTTACCTCCGGATGGACGGCGACTCGGCAGTGTTCGAGGTCGGCTCCGGCACCTACGACTTCGCCGTCCGCGGTAAGTCCAAGGCCGTGGACCACGTTGACATCGGTGACGCGACGTCGGAGAACGCGCACGCCATCACGGCGTCGCCCACGCTGGGACCAACGTTGAGGCCGGACTCACCCGGCGCCACACCGTGAACACGGCTGGGACAGGTCCCGCCAGCCGCCACGGCTGAACCGGGACGACGGGAAGCTCGACGAACCAACCTTCCAGCGACCGTGTGCCGGACTACCGGTTCACGCCGGCCCACGAGCGGACTTCGTGAACCGCCTGCCCATCCACAACCCCAGTGATGCCACCCACGACTTCGGGTGGCTGCCGTTAGGATCTCCAGGTGACACCGGGCGCGGCTCTCGCTCTGCTGACCATTCCCTACGTCTTCACCCAGGACGGCCTGCTCACGACTGGCGATTTCATCGCGAGGGCGAAGGAGCGTGGTCATGAACTGTCGCCGGACCTTCTCCAAGACCTCCACAACCTCGGTCTCCTGAAGCCCTTCTACCGAGTGTCCGACTTCCCCGTCTCAGGGCGTCAACTGGACGTCGAGGTTCGTGATGGTCCGAACGCACGCGGGTGGACATTTCAAGCCGGGGCCGATGGGCGGCTGCGAGACTCCGAAGAAGAGGGCTACTCCAGCGCCTGGCCGTACTCGCGGCAGCCCGACGAACATGATCGGAGGTGGTGGAACGGGTTTGTGTATTCCCACTGGCAGTTGGTCTATGTTGGGCACGCGCTCAGTGAGTACCGATCCGTCAAGAGCGGCCTTCCGCGCACCTGGGGCTACCAGCGGCGCGCTCGTGAGCGAAAGTTGGTGCGTGTCCTCTCCGCGCTGTCGACGCGATACCTTCCCGGGATTCTCGGCCGGATCAGCATTCCGATGGGTACGGACGAAGAAGGACTTCGACAATACCGGGCGACATCGGAGGTGCGACACCTTCTAGAGGTCGCGGACTTCGACATGACGGCGCTCGAATCCGGAGCGGACAATCTGCTCGCACAGGCGCATCGAGAGCCACTCGGCGGTTGGCTGCCTTTGACCCGATACGCCAGCTACAGCGGTTGGTCGAAGCTACGGGGGCAGCCTCTGGACGCGATGTGGAGGCGAGTCGCTGCAGAGGTTCTGCTTCGCGCTCACGAAGATCTCGCGGCGGAGGGAGTTCTCGATCCGCTCCCAGACCTGACCGGCTCATCGTGGTGGACTAGCCAACACGACCGGCTGACGCCGAGGCATGTGGACGCGCCCACCTTGGAACGGGCGCTCGCCGAACTGGGCTTGTCGCCACATCCCAAGGTCATCCTGCTGGTGGAAGGAGAGACCGAGCTTTACCACGTCCCACGACTACTCGCCGAGTTCGGCCTGACCCAACCTCAAGACGTCCGCGTCCAACGGACAAAGGGTTCGAAGATCAACGCTCATCTGATCGCAAGATACGGTGTCACACCGCGCGTCGGCCGCAAACTCGACAACGGGTGGCTGCTCGACGCGTCGCTGACGGCGTTGCTAATCGCGATGGACCCCGAGAACGACTTCGCGACTCAGGCCGACCGAGACGATGTTCGACGCAAACTGCAGGACGCGATCAGGGAAGAAGTGGAGTACCAAGACGCCAGAATCAGCCAGGAAGAACTGGACCATTTGGTCCACGTCCAAGTCTGGGGTGACGACAAGTATGAACTCGCGAACTTCACGGACGACGAACTTGTGCCTGCAGTAACCGCCCTGGCATTGAAGCAGCACAACCCGCTGGTCAGCTCGCCGACATGGGAGCAAGATCTGCGATCGCAGCTCATGACGGCACGGGTTGCGCACGACGACATCAAGGTGCCGCTTGGTCGGATGCGTGTCAAGGAAGACAAGGTCGGCCTGGCCCAGTTCCTCTGGCCCGTCCTGCTCTCGAAGTGCGATGCCGAGTACGCGAACGACAACATCCAGACACCCATCCTGGAGTTGGTGCTCGAAGTGCGTCGCCTGGTTCACAGGCTGACTGGCGTTTTCGCCTTGAACGGCTAGCTTGGAGCTGTAGGCCTTGTCGGCCAGAACCCGGTCGGGGCGGGTGCGTGGACGGCCTCCGTCGGGCCGAGGCACTCGGATGCCCTCGATCACCGCCGTGAACTGCGGGCTGTCGCCCCGCTGCCCGGCGGTGACCAGCAGCGACAACGGTCGTCGGCGCCGCTCGCAGGCCAGGTCCAGCTTGCTGGTCCACCCGCCCCTCGACCGCCCCAACCCGTGATCGTCCGGCTCTGTCCCACCCGTGTCGGTGTCGGGCGGCTCGACCTGGAGATCCCCCTTTCACGCGCACCCGCCGCGTGCTGGTGCGCCCGCGTGATCGTGGAATCCACCGACACGTCCCACACGATCAGCCCGTCGGCATCGGCACGAGCCTGCAACGCGGTCCGGATCGCCTGCCACACCCCGGCACGTTGCCGGCGTCGGAACAATCCCGTACACGGTCTGCCAGGGGCCGTACACGGGCGGAATGTCGCGCCACGGGGAGCCGACCCGCGTCCGCCACCTGATGCCGTCGACGAGTTGCCGCTTGCTCCACTTGGGCGGACGACCAGGTCTGCGCCCGACGGGCAGCAGCGGTTGCAGCACCGCCCACTGCGCGTCGGTCAGGTCGGCCCGCCCGCTGCCGCTACGCCGGCCACGAGGTCTCCGGTGTCACGGGTTTTCTTGGTCGTTAACCCACTTACCGGAGACCTCGTCACGTTCCGGCCACCGACACGCCGCCCATCACTCAGCTTTGAAACACGACCTAACCGCAGGTCAGACTACGTAGCCGACTTTCTCGCACCCCACAGGGTGGACGATCGACCGACCGATCCGGGTCGATCGCCAATGGAAGGCCGACATCGTTGACTTGGCTCGCGTGGTCAGACGCGGCTAGGGAGGGCGGCGATCCTCTTCGAGAAGTTCCCCAGGGCGTGTCCCCTAGCCGACCGTTTCGCGGAGTTATAGAGCGTCCGCCGACGACAACATCCGGTGGGCCGCGAGCGGCACCGCGCTTGACCACGGCGGTGAAACGAGCGTGGATACAGGTGGATGGCCCGTCCGGTGGGTTGGCTCGGGCTGCGCGGCCGACGGGAGGAGCCCGGGAGATGGTCGAAGCATGCCTTCGTAGCCGTCGCTTCGGATGGACAGGCTGGCCGATGCCCAGTGTCGGATCGGCGGACACGCACGTCGGTACCGAGCCGCTGGCGTCCAGCCGGAAACGGTCCGGAGTCCGCCATGACGACTGAACAACCTCGGCACCCTGGGCGTGGCCCACGCGGTCGTCATGACCGTCGCGGTCCGGGGAACCCCGGTCCTTCTCCACGACACCTCTCCCGCATGGATCGCCAGTCGACCGGCGGCTGGGTCTTCTCCACCGAGATCGATCCGATCACCGGCACGGATGCCGACTGGGTGCGTCAGGAAATCGCCACCGCTGTCCGCGACCTTCTGCTGTGGGCACTCGCCGACGCGGCCTCCGCGTCCGGCGACGTCGTAGAGGGGCCGGCGGCGTGAGCGACCGAGAACCGCCCTCACACATCGTCGACCCCCACCGACCCGGCAGCGGGTTGAGTGACCTGGCGGTGTCCCCGTTCGGCATGCCGTTGGCCCTGCAGGCGAAGGAAGTTCGGGTCGCCTGGGTTGGCCGGACCTCGACCCAGGAGCACCAGGATCCACGGCAATCGCTGCTGCGACAGCTCGAACGGTCGAAGGTGGCGTTGCCAGCATCGTGGGTGATCGTGTGCCACTTCTACGACGTCGAGTCCGGCCGGATGGAACTGGAGGACCGGGGCCGCAAGACCGGATACGACAAGTTCGACATCCCGATCGCGCGCGACGGCGGCATCGCCGATCTCCTGGCCGAGGTCAAGGAGCCGGGACGACGGTTCGACGTGGTGATCTGCGAGTCGATGTCGCGTCTCGCGCGCAAGATGTACGAGACCCTCTCGGTGGAACGGGAACTGGAACGCGCCGACGTGCCGGTGTTCGCCTCCAACGAACCGATCGTCCTCACCGGCGGCCGCGCGCAGCAAATCCTGCAACGGCGGATCAACCAGTCCGTGGCCGAGTACGAAGTGCTCAACATGCTGGAGCTGTCCTGGGGCGGCACCTGCACCCACGTGCGCGAGGGCTACAACATCGGCAAGCCGCCCTACGGGTACAAGGCCAAGACGCTGCGCCATCCGAATCCCACGAAGGCGGAGAAGGGCGTCACCAAGACCCGCCTCGAACCCGACGGGATCCGCGCCGAGACCGTCACCCTGATCGCGAAGTGGCGCCACCACGAGCAACTCGGCTACGACACCATCGCCGAACGTCTCAACCAGCACCCCGACCGCTACCCGCCACCGACACCACCCGGCGGGTTGCGCGCACGCAACGCCTGGTCGAAGTCCAGTGTCGCGGAGCTGCTGAAGAACCCGAAGTACACCGGCTACCAGGTCTACAACCGACGTGCCCGTCGCAGCCGCGGTGGGCGTAACAAGGCCAACCCGCCGCAGTTGTGGGTCTGGTCGAGCGAGCCAGCACACGAACCACTGATCCCGAAGTGGATGTTCGACGAGCTCAACACCACCAGCGACGCCAAGCGGGGTTCACGTGACGGTGCCGGACAGCGGAAGGACCCCCGGGCCACCCGAACCTACCTGTTCCGCGGCCGGGTGCTGTGCGACTGCGGACGCCGCATGATCGGCAACCCCCGCCACAACACCACCTACTACCGCTGCCACCCCGCCAACAACAACCGGGGTCGCCCCGACAAGCACGCCGACCACCCACCCACCGTCTACATGCGCGAAGACCTGCTCATCACAGCGGTCAACCGCCTGTACTCCGAACGGGTGTTCGGCCCACAACGACGCGAACTCTTCCTCGCCGACCTCGCCACGGTCGACGACAGCGCCCGCCGGGAGTCGGAAGAGGAGCGGCAACGGCTCCAGAAGAACCTCGCGGACACGGTGCGCAAGCAGGACAACGTCCTGCGCCAAGCCGAGGACAGCGACCCGCGCGACCCGTTCACCAACGGCCTGCGCCGGCGCTACAACGACCTGGAGACCGAACGCCGGACACTGCTGGCCACCCTCAACGCGCTGGAGAAGGCCCGACAACAGCAACCGCAGCACCCCGGCATCGACAGCGTCGAGCTGATCGAGGCGCTGCCGCACCTGAAGGTGAATCTGCACCGGGCCCCGGCCGAATTGCTGGACCGGCTGTTCACCCTGACCCAGCTGTCGATCACGGTCCACTACAAGACCAACGAAGCGACCCTGAAGCTGGTTTTGCCCGGCGACGACGCGTCTCAACTGGCCACGCTGGCCGCCGCCCTGGACGACGACCCGTTGGACCCTGTGGACAACTGCACCAAAACCGCAGGTGACGGCCTGTGTGCTTCCTGTACGTGCCCCCGGTGCGACTCGAACGCACACTGGACGGATTTTGAGTCCGCTGCCTCTGCCGATTGGGCTACGGGGGCCGGCGGGAGCACTGTACTCGATCAGTTCGCCCGGCCGCCGTCCGGGGTGGCGGCCGGGCGGGTGCGGGTCAGGAGCGGACCAGGCGGGTGATCGCGGCGGAGGCTTCGGCGATCTTCTCCTCCGCCACCTCGCCCCCCTCGGCCACGGCCTGCGCCACGCAGTGCTTCAGGTGCTCGTCGAGCAGACCCAAGGAGACCGCCTGCAACGCCTTCGTCGCGGCGGAGATCTGGGTCAGCACGTCGATGCAGTACTCGTCGTTCTCGACCATCCGCTGGAGGCCGCGGACCTGCCCCTCGATGCGGCGCAATCGCTTGAGGTACGCGTCCTTGTCCGCCGTGTAACCGAGCATCGCTCCCGACCTTCCCTACCCTGGGCGGGTATCCGGGTCCAGGATAGGCCACTCGACCGGGTGTGACCGGCACCACGGGGTGACGGCCGGCGGGCCGCACATTTCGGCTCCGTGCGGTTTGTGTCGCGAAATGACCCGTCCGGGGGCATCACTCACATTTTCACCGCGAAAGGTTAGGCGATATTCCTCTCGTGCACTATGGTGTCGACCTAAGCGTGTGGCGCAGAACTAGTCGAGGGCAGCACGCGCTATGCGAGCACACACGGAGGAACAGTGGCACAGCAGACCGTCGTCCAACTCATCGACGACCTCGACGGCAGCGAAGCCGCCGAGACCGTGACCTTCGCGCTGGACGGTGTGGAGTACTCCATCGACCTCTCCAAGGACAATGCGGACAAGCTCCGCGAGTCCCTGGCCGACTTCGTCGCCAAGGCGCGCCGCGCAGGTGGCCGCAAGCAGCGCAAGGGCACCGGCAAGAGCACGGTAAAGGCTGGTGACAAGGCGCAGGCCCAGGCCATTCGGGACTGGGCTCGCGCGCAGGGCCACCAGATCTCCGACCGGGGCCGCATTCCCCAGGGTCTGGTCGTGCAGTTCCAGGAAGCCCACGCTTCCTGAGTCACGTCGTTTTCCCCTGCGGTGGACTACGCCAACCGCAGGGGAAAACGGCAGGTCAGGGACCCTCAGGGCAGGGAAGGGCGCCCCGGGAACTCCACCCCGGCCAGCCTGAGCAGGGCCGTCGCCTTGACCGCGGTCTCCTCGAATTCCTCCGCGGGGTCGGACAGCGCGATGACCGCGCCCCCCACCCCGAAACTCACCTTGTCGCGGTCCACCACCAGCGTCCTGATGACGATGCTGAAGTCGGCCGTTCCGGAGAGTGAGAAGTAACCGAGCGCCCCGGAGTAGACACCCCTGGGCCCGGCTTCCAGCCCGTCGATGATCTGCATTGTCCGGATCTTGGGCGCGCCGGTCATGGACCCGCCGGGGAACGCCGCCCTAACCACCCGCGCGGCGGAACTACCGGAACGCAGACGGGCCCGAACGGTGCTGACGAGCTGGTGCACTGTCGCGTAGCTCTCCACCTCGAAGATCCTGGGCACCTCGACGCTGCCGACTTCCGCGCAATGGCCCAGATCATTGCGGACCAAGTCCACGATCATGAGGTTCTCGGCGCGGTCCTTCGCGCTGGTAGCCAAGGCCCTGCGCAAAGCCTCGTCCTCGGCGGCGGTCGCCCCGCGGGGGCGCGTGCCCTTGATTGGCTCGGATTCGACGACACCCTGTCGGTCGACCCGGATGAACCGCTCGGGTGAAGTGCTGAGCACGGAGAGCGCACCGAAACGGAGCAACGCCCCGAACGGCGCGGGGCTTTCCGCACGCAGGAACCGGTAGGCGTCCCACGGGTCGAGCGGCCCGCGCCACGTCACCGTGTTCGTCAAGCACACCTCGTAGGACTCGCCCGCCGTGATGGCCTCCTGACAAGCCGCCACCAGCTTCAAGTAGTGCGAGCGGCCGTGTCTCGGCTGCACCGAGTCGGCGCGGGCCGGGCGCGGCGCGGGCGCGGGCGGCGCGGTGAACCGACGCAGGAAATCGGCCGTTCGGCCCAACCACCCGTCCTCGTCGGACAACGCCAACAGGTAGACGCACCGGGATTCGTGGTCGAAAACCAGCGCCCGGTCGGCGAACACGAATGCCGCGTCGGGTTGCTCCGAACGGTGCGCCGCCGCACCGCCGCATTCCGCCTTCAGCTCGTACCCGAGGTAGCCCACCCAGCCGAGCGCGAACTCGAACGGCACGTCCGGCGGCGCCACCCGCCACGCCGCCAGGTCGGCCTCCAGCCAGTCGAAGAACGGCCCGGGACGCGTCACCCCGTCCACCGTGACCTCGCCGGTCCACACGTCGTACGTCGCCACGCGCGCCAGCGGCCCGGACGCGTCACCCATCACGGAGAACCGGCCCCGCTCCCCCGTGAGGCTGCTGTCGAGCCAGAACGCGTCGTGCGACGTCCCGTAGAGGGCCGCGTGGACGTCCTCGGGCGAAGGGTGCACGTCAACCCGTCGCACGAGCACCTCACGGGCCGCCTCACGGGGCCGAGCGGGATGCGCGGGTAGCACGGGCACGACCGCGGCGGCGTCGGTCAGGTCGCGGAAGTTGGCCAGCAGCTGGTGGCCGTGCGACGTGCACACCGACTCGGGGTGGAACTGCACGCCCCAGGCGGGCCGCGACCGGTGCCGCACCCCCATCAGCACGTCGTCGGACGACGCCCAGGCGATCGGCTCCAGCGACGGCGGCAGGTCCGACACGGCCAGCGAGTGGTAGCGCACGACGGGCAGCGGCGACGGCAGGCCGGCGAACACGTCCACCCCGGTGTGCCGAACGTGGTCGACCACGCCGTGCCGCGGCGTGACCAAGCCCACGGACGCACCGTGCGCGAGGCACAGCCCCTGATGCCCCAGGCAGACACCCAGAAGGGGGATGTCGGCGTGCTCGACCACCGCGCTGCACAGGCCGAAGTCGGCGGCGCGCTGCGGCCGGCCCGGTCCGGGCGAGATCACCACGTTGTCGAACCGCCGCAGGTCGGACAGCCGGAACCGCGGGTCGTCGTTGGTGATGACGACCGGTTCGCGCCCGTTCACCTCGGCCAGGTACTGGAAGAGGTTGAACGTGAACGAGTCGTGGTTGTCGATGAGCAGCGTCCGCATGGCAAACAGCACGGTACCTGCACGAACACCCGGATGGAGTACCCCCGGACGAGGGAGGTCGACGACACCGGCGACCGACCCGGGACGCCGAAGAGGCCGGGCGCGCGTGCCGCCCGGCCTCCTCGTCCCCGGCGGTGGCTCAGTCCAGGTGGAACTTCGGGTCCGCCGCGATCGCCGCGAGCTGCGCGCCCGTCAACGCCGGCCGGGACAGCGCCGGGTGACCGGACTCCCGGTACTCGCTCGAGTACGCGACGGTCACCAGCGTGCCGTCCGGGTGCCGGTAGAACGCCGCGGCGTCCATCGTGTTGCGGTCGGCGTCCGCGACGGCCCCGGTGACCACGCCGACCTTCTTGCCGCCGACGTCGACCAGCTCGCACGTCCCGCCCTCGACCGGGTACGGGTACCTGGTCGCCGCCTCGCACCCGACGAGGTCGCCGAGCCGCGTGTTGCCCTTGGTCTCGACCTCGACGCTCAGCTCGCCCACACCCGCCTCCCCCGTGATCACGACCGGCGTGTGCGCCCAGTACTCCCAGACCTGCAGGTCGCCCGCGTGCTCGACGAACTGCGCCTGGTGCAGGGTCATCGGCCCGTACTCGGCGAAGCCGATCCGGGTCCGGTCCTCGGCCTTCACGCCGGGCGGCAACGACGAGGCCAGGCCGTTCAGCACCCCGGCGCCCTTGTCCGCGCGCGGTCCGCTGGTCGCGGTCCGGTCGCCCTGCCCGTCCGGCCACTGCGTCTTGGACCCGCTCGCCTGCGACGGCGGGTCGCTGGGCGGCAGCACGGTCGCCGACGGCGCCCCCGACGGCGGCCGGTCGGTCGGGGTGACGCGCGGTCCGGACTCCGACGGCTGCCCTCCCGCCACCTGGACGACGCCGCCACCGTCCCCGGTCAGGGTCGGCAGCAGCACGGCGCCGACCGCGATGGCCACCACCGCGAGACCCGCGACCGCGCCGCCCCACGTGGCCTGCCTGCGGCGCTGGGCACGTCGACCGCGGTCCAGCGCGACCTCCGGGCTCATGGGCGGCGGCGGGCTGCTCGCCACCATCACTTCCTGCAACGCGCTCTTCAGCTCGTGCTCGTTCATCGCACCTTTTCTCCCTGCTGGGGGGTGATCAGGCCGCGCAGCGTCTGCAGCCCCCGCGCGGCCTGGCTCTTCACCGTTCCTTCGGAGCAGTCCAACGCCCTGGCGGTCTCCTCGACCGACAGGTCTTCCCAGTACCGCAGCACGAGCACGGCGCGTTGCCTGGGCGGCACCTGGGCCAGTGCCGCCAGCAGCACCAGCCGGTCCTCCGCCGAGCCGCGCGCGACGGCCGCCGCGTCGACGGTCGTCTCGCTCACCCGTTCCTTGCGGAACCAGCCCCGGCGCAGTTCGGACACGAACGTCCGGACGAGGGTCTGCCGGGTGTACGCGTCGAGTGCCTCGTGCCGGTTGATCCGCCGCCACGCCACGTAGAGCTTGGCGAACGTGGCCTGGACCAGGTCCTCCGCACGGTGCCAGTCGCCGCACAGCAGGTACGCCGTGCCGCGCATGGCCTCGGACCGCGCCGCGAAGTACTCGGCGAACGCGGCGTCCCGATCACTCATCTGTCCTCCCCCGTACTGCGGTACGAGGTAATCACGCTCACGGGCGGCCGCGGGGTTGCATGCCCGCCCCGAGATTCGTGGAAACTGGACTCACCACCACTGGGGAGGCCCCGCCTTGATGTTCTTCGTGCTGTTCGCGGTCGTGATGGGCGTGTTCCACTACTACATCTGGACACGTGCCGTGCGGGCCACGACCCGACCCGGGCGGGGCCGTCGGACCGGCACCTGGGTCGTGCTCTTCCTCTACGTGCTGGTGATGACGGCGTTGTCGGTGGCCGGGATCGGCGGGTCGGGGTTCGCCGTGGTCCTGGCGTGGCCGGGGTTCATCTGGCTGGCGTGCGCGTTCTACTTCGCGGTGATCCTGGTCGTGCTGGAGATCCCCCGGCTGGTGCTGAACCGCGCGATGCGCGAGCACGGGGCGCCGGTCGCGGTCGGCGCGCCCACCGCGGAGGTCGAGGCGCCCGGGCCGACGCTCGGGGAGCAGCCGGCCGACCCGGGCCGACGGCTGTTCATCGCCCGGTCGCTCGCCGTCGCGGGCGGCGTGGCCACGGCGGGCGTCGTCGGCTACGGGACCACGCAGGCGCTGGGCGACCCCGTGGTCAAGCGGGTGCCGGTGACGCTGGGCAAGCTCGACCAGCGGCTGTCCGGCTACCGGATCGCGGTGGTGAGCGACATCCACCTCGGGCCGCTGCTCGGCCGCGAGCACACCGAGCGGATCGTGCGCATGATCAACGAGCAGCAGGTGGACCTGGTCGCCGTCGTCGGCGACCTCGTCGACGGCACGGTGGCCGAGCTGGGCGAGGCGGCGGCTCCGCTGCGCGACCTCGTGAGCACGCACGGCAGCTTCTTCGTCACCGGCAACCACGAGTACTACTCGGGCGTCGAGCCGTGGGTGGCGGAACTGGAGCGGCTCGGGGTGAACCCCCTGCGCAACGAGCGGCTGCGGATCGAGCGGGCCGGCGCGTCGTTCGACCTCGCGGGCGTCAACGACGTCACCGGCGTGAACGTCCAGGACGGTCCCGACTACGCCCGCGCGCTGGACGGCCGCGACACGTCCACGCCGGTCGTGCTGATGGCGCACCAGCCGGTGGCGGTCCGCGAGGCCGCCAAGCACGGGGTGGACCTGCAGCTGTCCGGGCACACGCACGGCGGGCAGATGTTCCCGTTCCACCTCGCGGTGGGCTTGCAGCAGCCGGTGCGCAGCGGGCTGGAGACCGTCGACGGCACGCAGGTCTACACCACCAACGGGGCCGGGTTCTGGGGTCCTCCGGTGCGCGTCGGCGCGCCGCCGGACATCTCCGTCGTGGAGCTGCGTCACAAGTTCGCCGGCTGATAGCGCTTTTTTCGCCTTCACCACCTAGAGTGGACCGCCGTGCCCGAACACGGTCGGACCGTGCCTGATCACGGTCGCGAAGGGGGACCCCTAGCGAGATGACGACGAGCTTTGCCGACGAACGGCTTCCCGAGGCAATGGCTCGTATTCGTCGTTTCCTGGACCACGACCGCCCCGACACCCCCTGCCTCGTCATCGACCTGCCGACGGTGCGCGACCGGTTCGCGGCGATCCGCGCGGCCCTGCCGCGGGTGGGGATCTTCTACGCGGTCAAGGCGAACCCGACGCCCGACGTGGTCGAGCTGCTGGCCGCCGAGGGTTCGAGCTTCGACGTCGCCAGCCCCGCCGAGATCGACCTGTGCCTGGCGCGCGGCGCCGCGCCGGAGGCCGTCTCCTACAGCAACCCGATCAAGAAGGCGCGCGACATCGCCTACGCGTACGGACGCGGTGTCCGACTCTTCGTGTCCGACAGCGAACAGGACGTGCGCGCGCTGGCCGAGCACGCGCCCAGCGCGTCCGTGCTGCTGCGGATCTTGGTCGACAGCAACGGTTCCACCTACCCGTTCGGCAAGAAGTTCGGCTGTTCGCCCGAGATGGCGACGGATCTCCTGCGGTTGGCCGCCGAGCTCGGACTCGTTCCGCTCGGCGTGGCCTTCCACGCCGGGTCGCAGCAACTCGACCCGAACGGCTGGGACGGCGCGATCGCCGACGCCGCCGTCATCATCGGGAAGCTGCGCGCCGAAGGGCTCTCGCCGACCACGGTCAACCTGGGCGGCGGTCTGCCCGCGGGCTACCTGGCGCAGCCGCCGCCGCTGGCCGAGTACGCCGCGGCCATCACCGCGTCGATCTCCCGTCACTTCGGCGCCTTCGCTCCCGAGGTGATGATCGAGCCGGGACGCGCTATCGTGGCGGAGTCCGGTGTGATCCGCTCCGAAGTGGTGCTGGTGTCCCGGAAGTCCTATTCGGACGAACGGCGCTGGGTCTTCCTCGACATCGGCCGCTACGGCGGCCTCGCCGAGACCGAGGGCGAGGCCATCGCGTACCCGTTGGCCACCAGCCGTGACGGCGTGCCGCAGACCGGGGCGCCCGTCGGTCCGGTCGTGCTGGCCGGTCCCACGTGCGACGCGGACGACGTGCTGTACCAGAACACGTGCTACGAGCTGCCGTTGGAACTGCGCGCGGGCGACCACGTCGACCTGCTCGGCGCGGGCGCCTACACGGCCAGCTACTCGTCGGTGGCGTTCAACGGCTTCCCGCCGTTGGCCACCCACTGCGTGCGATGAGCGCGCCCCCGACTGTCCGCTGCACCGCCCCTCCTGAAGATGTTTGGAGTGATTGATGTCCGAACTCCCGTGCGAAGCCGAGCCGGTTGGCTTGTTCGCAGGACAGCACGTGCTCGCCGAGCTCGAAGGCGTGAGCCCGGAACTGCTCGACGACGAGCGGTTCCTGCGACACGCGCTCGGTGAAGCGCTCACCCAGGCTGATGCCACGGTGTTGGAGGTGGTCTCCAAGCAGTTCGAGCCGCAAGGGGTCACCGTGCTGGCCCTGTTGTCGGAGTCGCACGCGTCCATCCACACGTACCCCGAGGTCGGGGCCGTGTTCGTGGACGTGTTCACCTGCGGCACGCGCGCCAAACCCGCGCTCGCGGTGCAGTTGCTGGCCGAAGCGCTGGGAGCTGCGTCGGCACGGACGGACATGATCAGCCGGGGACACCGCGTCCCCGCGCTCGTCGGTGAGGAGAAGGCGTCTTGATCCGCGAACCGCTCGCGGCCGGTATGACCAGGCACTGGGACGTCGACGAGGTGGTGGTCGACACCCGGACCGAGTTCCAGCACCTGGTGATCGCCCGCACGTCCCAGGGGTTGTCGCTGTTCTGCGACGACGACCGGCAGAGCACCGAGTTCAGCCAGCTGACCTACCACGAGGCGCTGATGGTCCCGGCGCTGCTGCTGGCCGACCGCGTCGACCGGGTGCTGGTCATCGGGTCGTCGGAGGGCGTGGTGTGCCAGATGGCGGTGGCCGCCGGCGCTTCGGTGGTCGACCACATCGACATCGACGCGCAGGCCGTGCGGCTGTGCGCCGAGCACCTGCCCTACGGGTACACGCTCGACGAGCTCGCGTTGGCGGAGAAGGGCGAGGGCCCGGTCCACGTCCGCTACATCGACGGCTACGAGTACATCCGGACGACGTCGGAGCGCTACGACATCGTCCTGGTGGACCTGCCGGACGAGCGCGAGGAGGAGGCGCAGCACAACCGCTTGTACGGCGCCGAGTTCCTGGCGATGTGCAAGGCGCTGCTCACGCCCGGCGGTGTCGTGGTGTCGCAGGCGGGCTGCCAGACGATGTGGCGCAACACCACGTTGATCCGCATGTGGGAGCGGTTCAACGAGGTGTTCGGCACGGTCGCGTACTACGGCTCGGACGAGCACGAGTGGGCGTACCTGTTCGGGCGCGCCGACGAGGTGGCCGACCCGACCGCGCTGATGGTCGAGCGGCTGCCCGGGTGCGGCTACCAGCCGGAGTCGATCGACGACCTGGCGCTGGTGGGCAACTCGATCCCGCCCTACCAGGTCCGCCACTCCCTGGCCTGACCCGAGAGTCCTACGTTCACGCCGCGAGAGTCCTACGTTCACGTGCCCTGAGTTCACCATTCGACCGACCAACCGGTATGCCGAACGTTGAACTCGGGTGCGCTGAACGTAGGACTCTCGCGCGCTGGGCGTAGGACTCTCGCGCTAGTGGGTCAGTGAGCGGTGGAGGAAGTCGACCTGGAGCAGGAGCAGGTTCTCGGCCACCTGTTCCTGCGGGGTCATGTGGGTCACGCCGGACAGCGGCAGCACGGTGTGCGGGCGGCCGGCGGCCAGCAGCGCCGAGGACAGGCGCAGGGTGTGCGCGGCCACCACGTTGTCGTCCGCCAGGCCGTGCACGATCATCAGCGGGCGCTCCAGCCGCGGCGCGTCGGCGATGAGCGAGTTGGCGTCGTACACCTCCGGCTTCTCGGCCGGGTGGCCGAGGTAGCGCTCGGTGTAGTGGGTGTCGTAGAGCCGCCAGTCGGTGACCGGCGCGCCCGCGATGCCCGCGTGGAACACGTCCGGCCGGCGCAGCACGGCCAGCGCCGCCAGGTAGCCGCCGTAGGACCAGCCCCGGATGCCCACCCTGGTCAGGTCGAGGTCCGGCTCGCCCTTCGCGACCGCGTGCAGCGCGTCCACCTGGTCCTCCAGGGTGGCCCCGGCGAAGTCGAACGCGATCTCCCGCTCCCACGCGGGTCCACGGCCGGGCGTGCCGCGACCGTCCACGACGAGGACCGCGAAACCCTGGTCGGCCAACCACTGCGAGGCCAGGTAGGCGTTGCGCGCCGACACCACGCGCTGCGCGTGCGGACCGCCGTACGGGTCGAGCAGGACCGGCAGCTTCGTGCCCGGCACGTGGCCGCGCGGGAACAGCAGCGCCGCCCTCAGGTCGCGCTCGCCGACGGTCAGCAGCCGCACTTCCGGTGTCAGCACGGGGGTTTCGGCGAACGTGCCGATCTCACCACCGGTCGACACCGTGACCTCGGGCCCGAAGTGGTCCATCGACGAACGGGACAGCACCAGCACGCCGCCCCCGCGCGTCGCGCCGTGCACACCGTCCTCAGTGGACAGTCGGGTGATCCGGTCGGCGGCGACCAGGAAGACGTGCGTCTGGGTCGGGTCGTCGGTGGACGCGGTGACCAGCACGCCGTCCTCGGCCACGTCGAGCACCGCGCGGACCTGGAAGCCGTCCGGCGTCCACGGCCGGTCGCCCACGACGAGCCGGTTCGCGTCGCCGATCGGCAGCACGCGCAGCAGTTCGCCGTCCGGGGTCCAGCGCGGGGCGCCCGGCACGATCTCCAGCCAGTGCGGGTCGGTGTCGTCGGCGACCACGTCGGTGGCGCCGGTCTCCACGTCGACCGCGAGCACCACGACGCGGCGCTGGTCGCGTGACTGGACCTGCACCAGCGGCTTGCCGTGCCGGGTCCACGACACCGTGTTGACGTACGGGAACGCCTCGCGGTCCCACGTCACGTCGGTCCGGCCGGCACCGAGGACGGCCAGCTCCACCACGGCGTTGGCCTCACCGGCGGCCGGGTAGGCGATCTCGGCGGCGGGCGTGCCCGGGTTCGCCGGGTCGGCGATGTGCCAGCGCGGCACGGGCGCGTTGTCCACCCTGGCCGCCAGCACGTGCTCGCCGTCCGGGGAGAACCAGTAGCCCCGGTAGCGGCCCATCTCCTCGGCCGCGATGAACTCCGCCAGGCCCCACGTCACGTCCGGGCCGTCCGGCGACGCCACCACGCGGTCCGCGCCGGACTCCAGGTCCACCACGTGCAGCGCGCCTTCGGCCACGTAGCCGACCTTCCGGCCGGTCGGGTCCAGCCGGGGGTCGATCACCGGGCCCGCGACCGGCAGCTCGCGGACCGCGGCGGTGGCGAGCTCGACCACGAAGAGCCTGCCGGACAACGCGAACACCGCCTGCCGCGCGTCGCTGTCGGTGGCGTAGCCGACGATCCCGGCGGCCGACTCGCGGGTGCGCTCACGGCGGGCCCGCTCCTGCGGGGACAGGTCCTCGGGGTCGGTCAGCAGGACGCCGGGGTCGGCCAGCAGCGTCTCGGACCGGGTCGCGGTGTCGAACGCCCACAGGCCGTTCGCCCGGCTCGTGGCCGTGGCGGTGCGGAGGAAGTACACCTTCGTGCCGTCCGGCGACGCGGTGAACGTCCGGGGTGCGCCGAGGGTGAACCGCTGGGTGCGCGCGTGCTGGCGCGGGAAGGAGATCTCGTTGCCCACCCGGACACCCTATGTCCCCGGCCGGCCGGCGGTCAGGCGATGCGGCGGTGGCGGTGCGCGACCCCTGTCTTGGTCCCCGTCGTCGAGGCGGGCTGAACCGCGCCGGCGGACGAGCCGTAGTCGTGGGTGGAGCGATTGACGGACCAAGGAGGAGTGAGTGTGATCCGACGAAACCGCATCGCCATCGCCGTCGCGGGTGGCATGGCCGCCGTGCTCGCGCTGGTCATGTGGACTTCCAACGCCACCGGCCTGCAGGGCAGGACGGTCGCGCAGACCGAGCAGGTCGGCGCCGCGGCCCAGGGCGACTACGGCGACGTTCAGGAGCCCTTGACCCCTCCGACCAGCGAAGAGGCGGCGCCCGTCGAAGAGGGGGAGCCCGCCGCCGACGCGCCGGAGGGCCAGGCCGCGCCCGCGCCGTCCGACCCGCAGGTCACGTTGGTCGGCAAGAGCGTGCCCAAGATGGGTGAGGTCGTGCAGGACGGCGACGGCCGCACGCTGTACCGGTTCGACAAGGACACGCCGGACCCGGCCAAGTCCAACTGCGAGGGTCAGTGCGCCGTGACGTGGCCTCCCGTGCTGTCCAACGGCACGCCGCAGCTGCAGGGCGTCGACCCGGCGCTCGTGTCGACCGTGAAGCGGGCCGACGGCACCGACCAGGTGACGCTCGACGGCTGGCCGCTCTACACCTACGCGAAGGACGAGGCGCCCGGCCAGTGGAAGGGCCAGGGCGTGGGCGGCACGTGGTTCGTCGTGCAGCCGAACGGCAAGCGCAACGTCGAGTGCCTGCCGCCGGGGGTGACGCCGCCCGCCGCCTAGTTCCGCCGTCCGACCCGGTGAGCAGTCCACTGTGGAATGCCCTGATCCCCCGGCTGGGGTTGGCCGGGGGATCAGGGCGTCGTGCAGCGGGCCGCCGGACGAGCGGTCGTCGGGGTGGTGCTCGGCGCCCGTCAGTCGTTCACAGGGTGGGGTACAGCGGGTGCTTGGCCGCCAGCACCTCGACGCGCGCCCGCAGCTCCGCCAGGTCCGGCGAGGGCTGCAACGCCGCCGCGATGACGTCCGACACCTCGGCGAAGTCGGCCGCGCCGAACCCGCGCGTGGCCAGCGCCGGCGTGCCGATGCGCAGGCCGGAGGTCACCATCGGCGGGCGCGGGTCGTTCGGCACCGCGTTGCGGTTGACCGTGATGCCCACCTCGTGCAGCCGGTCCTCGGCCTGCTTGCCGTCCAGTTCGGACGCCACCAGGTCCACCAGCACGAGGTGCACGTCCGTGCCGCCGGTGAGCACCTTCACCCCCACCGCCGCCGCGTCGGGCTGCGACAGCCGCTCGGCGAGGATCTTCGCGCCCTCGACCGTGCGGCGCTGGCGGTCGGCGAACTCGGGCGACGCGGCGTGCTTGAACGCCACCGCCTTGCCCGCGATCACGTGCTCCAGCGGGCCGCCCTGCTGACCGGGGAACACCGCCGAGTTGATCTTCTTCGCCAGGTCGGCCTCGTTGGTCAGGATCACGCCGCCGCGCGGGCCGCCGAGCGTCTTGTGCGTGGTCGTGGTCACGACGTGCGCGTGCGGCACGGGGCTCGGGTGCAGGCCCGCCGCCACCAGGCCGGCGAAGTGCGCCATGTCCACCATCAGGTAGGCGTCCACCGAGTCGGCGATCCGGCGGAACTCCGCGAAGTCCAGCTGACGCGGGTACGCCGACCAGCCGGCCACGATCAGCTTCGGCCGGTGCTCGGTCGCCAGCCGCTCCACCTCGGCCATGTCGACCCGGCCGTCCTCGTCCGAAACGTGGTAGGGCACCACGTTGTAGAGCTTGCCGGAGAAGTTGATCCGCATGCCGTGCGTGAGGTGGCCGCCGTGCGCGAGGTCGAGGCCCAGGATCGTGTCGCCCGGCTGGAGCAGGGCGAACATCGCGCACGCGTTGGCCTGCGCGCCCGAGTGCGGCTGCACGTTCGCGAAACCGGCGCCGAACAGCGCCTTCACCCGCTCGATCGCCAGCCGCTCGATCACGTCGACGTTCTCGCAGCCGCCGTAGTAGCGCCGGCCGGGGTAGCCCTCGGCGTACTTGTTCGTCAGCACCGACCCCTGCGCCTGCAGCACCGACACCGGCGTGAAGTTCTCCGAGGCGATCATCTCCAGCGTGCTCTGCTGCCGGTGCAGCTCGGCGGCGACGGCGTTCGCGACCTCCGGGTCGAACTCCGCGAGGGAGGTGTTGAAGTGCTCGGACATGTGTGGGGTCTCCCTTACGAGGTGCGCTTGTAGAAGGGCAGTGCGACGACTTCGACCGGCTCGTGCTTGCCGCGGACGTCCACCGACAGCAGGGTGCCGGGATCGGTGTTGCCGACGGCCACGTACGCCATCGCCACCGAGTAGCCCAGGGTCGGCGACAACGCGCCGCTGGTCACCTCGCCGATCCGGGCGCCGGAGGCGTCCAGCACGGGGTAGCCGTGCCGCGGCGCGCGGCGGGAGGCGGTCTTCAGGCCGACCAGGACCTGGTCCACGCCCCGCTCGGCGGCGGCGGCCAGCGCGTCGCGGCCGACGAAGTCGCCCGGCTTGTCCAGCTTCACCACGCGGCCGAGGTTCGCCTGGAACGGCGTGCGGTCGCGGCCGAGCTCGTTGCCGTACAGCGGCATGCCCGCCTCCAGCCGCAGCGTGTCGCGGCAGCCGAGGCCGGCGGGCTTGAGGTCGTGCGGCGCGCCCGCCTCCAGCAGGGCCTGCCACACGTGCCCGGCGTCGTCCGGCGCGACGAACAGCTCGAAGCCGTCCTCGCCCGTGTAGCCGGTGCGGGCCAGCAGCACGGGCCTGCCGGCGACCTCGGTCGGGTACGACGCGTAGTACTTCACCGCGGCCAGGTCGGTCGGCGTGAGGCCGGCGAGGATGGCGGTGGCCTTCGGGCCCTGCACGGCGAGCAGCGCGTAGTCGGTCGACTTGTCCTCGACCACCGCGTCGAAGCCCTCGGCCCGCTCGACCAGGGCCTCGTGCACGACGGCGGCGTTCGAGGCGTTGGCGACGACGAGGTACTCGGTGTCACCCGTGCGGTACACGATCAGGTCGTCGATGACGCCGCCGTCGGCCTGGCAGATCATCGTGTACCGGGCGCGGCCGACGCCGATCGCGGACGCGTGGCCGACCAGGGCGTGGTCGAGCGCGGCGCCCGCCTCCGGGCCGGTGAGCAGGATCTCACCCATGTGGGTCAGGTCGAACAGGCCCGCCGACGTGCGCACCGCGTAGTGCTCGGCCAGCTCGCTGTCGTAGCGCAGCGGCATCCGCCAGCCCGCGAAGTCGGTGAACATGGCGCCCAGCGCCTCGTGTTCGGCGTGCAGGGGCGTGCGGCGGCTTTCCATCAGGCGGGCCCTCCCTGGGTGCGGACATGCCGACGGGCCGACCGGTCGGGTCGACGGGCGGGCACGTCCGAGCGATTCACGAGCGAAAGGATGACACGGTCCACCGGAGACTCCTCGTCGAGTGAGCCTCCCCCTCTGCCATGAGCCTGAGAGCTTCACCACCCGGTGGGGGCGGCTTGCACCGTGGGCGAGGCGCACAACGGCGCGCCTGCTTTCCAGAGTTGCCTTCGTCGCGCGGTACCTGTGCCTGAGAGATTCCGGGGAGGAGTTGCTCCTTCGGCGCCCCGCTCGGGGACTCTCCCGCGCGACATCGACGGCCGTGTTCAGTTGGTACCGCCAGACGCTAGGCGCGCGCGGCGGGCGGGGTCAACCCCGGTCACAGGCTCTTCTCGGCCCGGACGCTCTCGACCACCTTGCGCTCGGCGTAGAACGACACGAACGGGATCGTGCCCGCGAGCAGGACCAGCACCGTGCCCTTGATCGACCAGCGGGCCTTGAGCGCGAGGTCGACGGTGAGCACCAGGTACACCGCGTACAGGAAGCCGTGGACCGGGCCGACGACCTGCATCATGCCCGTGTCGTCGCCCGCGTACTTGATGATCATCGCGACCACGAGCAGCAGCAGCCCGACGCCGACCACGTAAGCCATGAACCGGAACCTGGTCAACGCGCCGCTCATCGCCCTACCTTCGCTCACCGCTGGTCCCGCGCGTTGAGTTCGGCGAGCATGCGGTTGTAGGCCGCGAGCTCTTCGTCCTCGTCGTCGTGCGCGGGTGCTCTGACGGGCTCAACGGTAACGACCGGCCGCGACGGCGCGGCCACCGGCTCCGGCGCGGCCTCGTCGGCGGCCCCGGTCGCCGCGGCGGCGTCCTCGGCCTTGCGGCGGGCGTCCAGCCTGCGGATGCGCCACACCATGAACGCGGGGAAGAGGCCGAACAGCGGCCACTGGAACACGTAACCGAGGTTCTGGAACGTGCCGCCGGCCTGGGAGAACCGCTCCCACTGCCAGTAGGCCAGGCCGCAGCACACGACCAGCGACGCCAGGCAGACGGCCGCGATGGCCAGGCGCTGGGGGGTGATGAGGCCTCGCACGCCTCAAGAGTACTTCGTGCGTCGCACGAGGCTGGGGCTCCCCGCACGGGAGCCCGCACCTCGAAGGCGAGGGCTCCTCGACCGCAGGAGCCCGCCCCGACTCGTCGGACCTAGGCCACGCCGTCCCGGCGTTGCCTCTGCAGCCTGGCCACGCACCAGGCCGCCGCGCTACCCCGACGCAGGTGCTGGAGCACCGTCATCGGGCCGAGGCGACGACCGAGGTCGGCGGGCGAGAGCCCGGCCGCCCGGTAGTCCAGAGCGCGCTGGTCCAACGGGCTGATGCCCGCGTCCCACCACTGCTCCGCCTCGGACAGGTCGCCCACCAGCTGCCAGTAGCTGGCGGCCGCGGCGAGCAGGGGCTCGGGCACCTCGGGCGCCCGCTTCCGCATCGCCGCCACGTACGCCGGATCCGCGGACTCGACCTTCACCAGGCCGCGGGGACCGCCATTCGCCCGCTGCACCGGGATCCCCGGCGCGGACGGCGGGGCTTCCGCGAGCCACGCGTCCTTGATCCGGTTCACCTCCTGCAGCTCGGCGTCGTCCGAGCGCTCAGCCGCCCACTGCCGCAACAGCTCGTCGACTCCGGAGTCCTCGACCATTCTGCCTCCTCATCGGTCGAAGATCAGCCAATGCGACGCACCGTATTAGCGGGTACCGACAACCGCTAGACCCTGGTTTGTCTAAAACCCTGTTACCAGGGCGTTATAGCCCTCATTCCACCCGTACGGTGCAACGTTCGGGGCGCATAGTCACCGATCGTGACCGCATTGAGCGGAGTACGAGGGGTTACCGCGAGTCCTCTAGGCGAACAGGCTGCGGACGAAGGTGATGATCGACTCGGCGCCGGACTGGAGCCACCCGAGCGCGGTCCTCACCGCCTCGGCGGACTCGTTCGGCTGGGTGATCAGGAGGAACAGCACCAGCGCGACCGCCGCCAGCGTCACCACCTTCTTGACGTTCACTGATCGGTCTCCGTCCGTCTCACAGTGCAGGGCGGCCGAGCGCCGCTCCGGTCGTGTCAACGGCCATGGTCCCTCATTCACCCGGATGATGACGATCGAACCCGCCGCCATCCCTCGACCGGTCGCACGAACACCACGCAACCACGCCTGGGGAGGCCCGGGTGTCACCCGAACGGACGATCAAGGGGACCGGTGGTCCCGCCGATCACCAAGGTACGGGCCACTCGCCCACCCCTGGCACGGACACCGAGGTTCTTCAGACACTGCCACCTCCGCACAGCCCATCACCTGATTGCGCCGACGCACGCACCGAGCGTGACAAAGGCCGCTGGCGGCTGCCACTCATTTCCGGTACCCCTTCAGGTGATTTCCCTTGCCTTTTTCTTGCCCGATCGGGCAGTGCCCGGATCGGGTCGGCACCCGACCGGGCCGCGCTCGACCGGGTTCGTCAGCCGATCACGCCGGACCGCCGCAGCCCGGCGATCTCGTCCTCGCCCAGCCCCAGCCCGGCCAGCACCTCGACCGTGTGCTCGCCGACCGCGGGCGGCGGCCCCGGCGCGGCGGCGGGCGTCCGGCCGAACCGCGGTGCGGGCGCGGGCTGCACCACCCCGCCCACCTCGACGAACGTCCCCCGCTCGGCGTTGTGCCCGTGCTTCGGGGCCTCACCGGGCGCCAGCACGGGCGCGAGGCACGCGTCGGTGCCCTCCGCGAGCGCGGCCCACTCGTCCCTGGTCCGGGTCGCCACCGCCGCGGCGATGCGGGCCCGCAGCTCCGGCCAGTTCGCCGGGTCGTGCCGCCCGGGCAGCCCGGCGTCGGCAAGCCCGAGCACGGCGAGCAACTCGGCGTAGAACTTCTCCTCCAGCGCCCCGATGCTGACGAACCCGCCGTCGGCCGCCTCGTACACGTCGTAGAACGGCGCGCCGCCGTCCAGCAGGTTCGTCCCGCGCGCGCCCGGCCAGGCGCCCACCGACGACATGCCGTGCAGGAACGTGGTCAGCAGCGCCGCGCCGTCGACCATGGCCGCGTCCACCACCTGCCCGCGCCCGGACCGCTCCCGCTCGTACAGCGCGGCCAGCACGCCGAGCGCCAGCAGCAACCCGCCGCCGCCGAAGTCGCCGACGACGTTGAGCGGCACGGTCGGCGGCGCGCCCGCCCGGCCGATCGGCTCCAGCGCGCCCGCCACCGCGATGTAGTTGATGTCGTGCCCGGCGCGGTCGGCCAGCGGCCCGTCCTGGCCCCAGCCGGTCATCCGCCCGTAGACCAGTCGCGGGTTGCGGGCCAGGCACTGCGCCGGGCCGATGCCCAGCCGTTCGGTCACGCCGGGCCGGAAGCCCTCGACCAGCACGTCCGACTCCGCGACCAGCCGCAGCACCAGCTCGGCGCCCTCGGGGCGGCGGACGTCCACGCCGATCGAGCGCCGGCCGCGGCCGAGCAGGGGCACCTCCGTGCCGCCGCCGACGCGGTCCACCCGGACCACGGACGCGCCGAGGTCGGCCAGCACCATGCAGCCGAACGGCGCGGGCGCGAGGCCGGCCAGCTCGACGACCTTCAACCCCTCCAGCGGCCCCGGCACTAGAGCGACCTCGCGATGATTTCCTTCATGATCTCGTTCGTCCCGCCGTAGATCTTCTGCACGCGCGCGTCCGCCCACGCGCGCGCGATCGGGTACTCGGCCATGTAGCCGTAGCCGCCGAACAGCTGCACGCACTCGTCCACGACCTGGCACAGCCGTTCGGTGGCCCACCACTTGGCCATCGCCGCGGTGGGCACGTCGAGGCGGCCCGCCAGGTGGTCCTGCACGCACTCGTCCACGAAAGACCTGGTCACCCGGGCCTCCGTGGCGCACTCGGCGAGCTTGAACCGGGTGTTCTGGAACTTGATCAGCTCCCGGCCGAACGCCGTGCGGTCCTTGACGTAGGCCAGCGTGAGGTCGACCGCCGCCTCGATGCCCGCGACCGACGCCACCGCGATGATCAGCCGCTCCTGGGGCAGCTGCTGCATCAGCTGGATGAACCCCTGGCCCTCGCCGGTGCCGAGCAGGTTCGCCGCGGGCACGCGGACGTCGTCGAAGAACAGCTCGGCGGTGTCCTGGCCGTGCATCCCGATCTTGTCCAGCACCCGGCCGCGGCGGAAGCCCCGCGCCTGCGCGGTCTCCACGACCAGCAGCGAGATGCCCGTCGCGCCCTGGCCGGGGTCGGTCTTGGCGACCACGACCACCAGGTCGGCCTGCGCGCCGTTGGTGATGAACGTCTTCGAGCCCGACAGCACGTACTCGTCACCGCGCCGCAGCGCCCGCGTCTTGATGTTCTGCAGGTCGGAGCCGCCGCCGGGCTCGGACATGGCGATCGCGCCGACGTACTCGCCGGTGGCCATCTTGGGCAGCCAGCGCAGCTTCTGCTCCTCGGTGCCGTAGGCGTTGATGTAGTGGGCCACGATTCCGCTGTGCACGCTGTTGCCCCACGCGGTGTCGCCGCACCGGGCCTGCTCCTCCAGCAGCACGGCCTCGTGCGCGAACGTGCCGCCGCCACCGCCGTACTCCTCGGGGATGGACAGGCAGAGCAGCCCGACCTCACCGGCCTTGGTCCAGAAGTCCCGGTCCACCTGCTTCTGCGCGGCCCAGCGCTCCTGGTTCGGGACCGCTTCCCTCTCGAAGAACGTGCGGGCCAGCTTGCGCAACTGGTCCAGGTCCTCGGTCATCCATGCGGAACGGCGAGTTGGCATGCCCTCGACGGTCCCACCGCCCGGCCCGCGCCGCCATGACCGCAGCGCGCTGCGTGGGCGTTGATCGTGAGCGCAAAAGTCAGTGTTGGATGGCGCCACCTCCGGCGTCGCGGGCGAGGTCGCGTCCTCACTGGGTCGGCGCGATCGGTGTGCTTGACAGGAGGTGGCTGAGGATGAGGTCGTGGGGGGTTGGCGGGACACTGGGGGTATGCGACTGCGGCGGCTCGGGCCCGAGGACTGGGCGACCTGGCGTGACATCCGGTTGACCGCGCTGAGCAGCGATCTCGAGGCGTTCGGTTCGACGTTGGCGCTGGAGCGGACGTTCGACGAGGCGCGGTGGCGTGAGCTGTTGCGGCCGGAGCGCGGGGTGAAGGTCGTCGCCGAGGACCCGGAGCCGGTCGGGCTCGTCGCCGGTGTGCCGCACGAAGTCAACCCGGACGTGTTGTACCTGTACTCCATGTGGGTCATGCCGGAGTTCCGGCGGCGCGGCGTCGGCGAAGCGCTGGTCGCCGACGTGCTGGCGTGGGCGCGGGAGCACGGGTGGGCGAGGGTGCAGTTGCGCGTGTTCCAGGACAACGCGACGGCCCGGCGGCTGTACGCGCGGCTGGGGTTCGTCGGCGAGGGCGAGATCATGGACTACCCGCTCACGCCGGTGAGCTAATAAGTCACCTCGGGAGGTCATGGGCAACCGCCGCCGTGCTCCCTACCGTGGCGTGCATGAGCGAAGCCTTGATCTTCGACGCGGTGCGCACACCGCGTGGCAGGGGAAAGCGCGGTTCGCTGCACAGCGTCAAGCCGATCACCCTCGCCTCCGGGGTGCTCGCGGCGCTGGCGCGGCGCAACGACCTGGACACCTCCGCCGTTGACGACGTGGTGTTCGGCGTCGTGTCGCCGGTCGGCGAGCAGGGCGCGGACATCGCCCGCACGGCGGTGCTGGCGGCCGGGTGGGACCTGCGGCCCGCGGGCGTGCAGCTCAACCGGTTCTGCGCGTCGGGCCTGGAGTCGGTGAACCTGGCCGCGGCCAAGGTGGCGTCCGGGTTCGAGGACCTGGTGGTGGCGGGCGGCGTCGAGTCGATGTCGCGGGTGCCGATGGGCTCGGACGGCGGCGCGTGGATGGCCGACCCGGAGACCAACATGGCGGTCAACTTCGTGCCGCAGGGCGTGAGCGCGGACCTCATCGCGACGCTGGAGGGTTTCAGCCGCGAGGACGTGGACGCCTTCGCGCTGCGCTCGCAGCAGCGGGCGACGCTGGCGCGGGACAAGGGCTACTTCGACCGGTCGCTGGTGGCCGTGGTCGACCAGAACGGCTCGGTCGTGCTCGACCACGACGAGGCGATCCGCCCGGAGACCACGCTGGACGGGCTCGGCAAGCTCAAGCCGAGCTTCGCGTTCCACGGCGACCTCGGCTTCGACGCCGTCGCCATCGACCGCTACCCGACGGTGGAGCGCATCGACCACGTCCACACACCGGGCAACTCGTCGCAGATCGTGGACGGCGCGGCGGCGATGCTGATCGGCAACGCCCGCATCGGCCAGGAGCTGGGTCTCACGCCCCGCGCGCGGATCATCGCGACGGCGGTCGTCGGCTCCGAGCCCACGATCATGCTGACCGGTCCGGCGCCGGCCGCGCGCAAGGCGTTGGACAAGGCCAGGCTGACCGTCGAGGACATCGACCTGTTCGAGATCAACGAGGCGTTCTCGTCGGTGGTGCTGAAGTTCCAGCGGGAGCTGGACCTGCCCGACGACAAGGTCAACGTCAACGGCGGCGCCATCGCCCTGGGCCACCCGCTCGGCGCGACCGGCTGCATGATCCTCGGCACCCTGCTCGACGAGCTGGAGCGCCGGGACCTGCGGCGGGGTCTGGCCACGCTGTGCGTGGGCGGCGGCATGGGCATCGCGACGATCATCGAGAGGGTCTGATGGCTATCCACTTCGAGCAGGACGACGAGGGCGTCGTCACCCTCACGATGGACATGTCCGGCTCGGCGAACGTGATGAACGCCGAGTACCACAAGGACATGGGCGACGTGGTCGCGCGGCTGGAGGCTTCCCGCGACGACATCACGGGTGTCGTGCTGACGTCGGCCAAGAAGACGTTCTTCGCCGGTGGCGACCTGAACGTGCTGATCCAGATCACGCCGGAGAACGCGGCCGAGGCGCTCGGGTTCCTGGAGGAGATCAAGGGCCAGTTGCGGCGGCTGGAGCTGCTGGGCAAGCCGGTCGTCGCGGCGATCAACGGCAGCGCGCTGGGCGGTGGCCTGGAGATCGCGCTGGCGTGCCACCACCGGGTGGTCCTGGACGACGACAAGATCAGGCTGGGGCTGCCCGAGGCGACGCTCGGCCTGCTGCCCGGCGGTGGCGGCGTGACCCGGATGGTGCGGCTGCTGGGCGTGCAGCCCGCGTTGCCGCTGTTGATGGAGGGCAAGCAGCTGCGGCCGGCGCGGGCGTTGCAGGCCGGGATCGTGCACGAGCTGGCGTCCTCGCGCGAGGAGCTGATCGCCAAGGCACGGGCGTGGATCAAGGAGAACCCCGCGCCGCAGCAGCCGTGGGACAGGCCGGGGTACGCGGTGCCGGACGTGCGCGTGGGCGACCCGAACCTGTACGGGCTGCTGGCCGCCGCGCCCGCCGTGCTGCGGAAGAAGACGCACGGCGTGTACCCGGCGCCGGAGAAGGTGCTGGCCGCCGCGGTCGAGGGCGCGCTGGTGGACTTCGACACCGCGTTGAAGGTCGAGGCGCGGTACTTCGTGGAGCTGGCCGCAGGTCAGGTCTCGAAGAACATGATCAACACGTTCTGGTTCCAGCTCAACGAGATCAACGCCGGCAAGTCGCGGCCGGCCGGGGTCGAGCGGTCGCAGGTGACCAAGGTGGGCGTGCTCGGCGCGGGCATGATGGGCGCGGGCATCGCCGTGGTCACCGCCAAGGCCGGGATCGAGGTCGTGCTGAAGGACGTGACGCTGGAGGCGGCCCGGCGGGGCGCGGGTGACACGCCGGGGATCACGCCGACCGACTCCGACGCCGACCTGGCGGGCTGCGACCTCGTGATCGAGGCGGTGTTCGAGAACCGGGAGCTGAAGAACCAGGTGCTGCCGGCGGCGGAGGCCTCGGCGTTGCCGGACGCGGTGATCGCGTCGAACACGTCGACCTTGCCGATCACCGGGCTGGCGTCGGCGGTGGGCGACCCGTCGCGGTTCATCGGGCTGCACTTCTTCTCGCCGGTGCCGAAGATGCGGCTGGTGGAGATCATCCGCGGGGAGAAGACGTCGGACGAGACGTTGGCGCGGGCGTTCGACTACGTGCTGCGGATCGGGAAGACGCCGATCGTGGTGAACGACAGCCGGGGCTTCTACACGTCGCGGACGTTCGGCACCTACGTCACCGAGGCCGTGTCGATGGTGGCGGAGGGCGTGTCGCCGGCGTTGATCGAGAACGTCGCTCGCCGCGCGGGCATGGCCGTGGGTCCGCTGGCGGTGTCGGACGAGGTGACGTTGACGTTGCAGCTGAAGATCCGCGACCAGACCTTGGCCGACGACCCTTCGGTGGCGGGCTCCCTGGGGGATCACCCGGCGTTCCGCGTGCTGGAGGAGCTGGTCGCCGAGGGGCGCACGGGCAAGTCCGGCGGTGCGGGGTTCTACGAGTACCCCGAGGGTGGGCGGAAGTTCCTGTGGCCGGGGCTGGCGCGGTACGCGCGGGCCGACGCGGGCGTGACGGAGCAGGACGTCGAGGACCGGTTGCTGTTCATCCAGGCGTTGGAGACGGTGCGGTGCCTGGACGAGGGGGTGCTGACGTCGATCGGTGACGCGAACGTGGGCAGCGTGTTCGGGTTCGGCTTCGCGCCGTGGAGCGGCGGCACGGTCCAGTTCGTCAACTCCTACGGCCTCACCGGGTTCGTGGAGCGCGCGGACTACCTGGCCGACACCTACGGCGAGCGCTTCCGCCCACCGACCTCCCTCCGCGACCGCGCCACCCGCAACACCCCCTTCTGATCCCGCGAGAGTCCTACGTTCAGCCCGCGTGAGTCCTACGTTCGGAACGCGCGTGTCCTACGTTCGCGCACCCCGAGTTGAACGCCCAGAACAGTCGATCTTGTTCTGAGCGTTCAACTCGGGTGTTCCGAACGTAGGACACACGCGACGCGAACGTAGGACTCACGGCTTGATCAAGGGCTCGTAGGGCTCGTTCTCCGGCGTGAGGATCAGGACGAATTCCCGGCCGACCCCGGTGGCGACCTCGTGCAGGCGGGCGAGGGCGTCGGCTTCCGCCGGCAGCTCCAAGCCGAGGGCGGCAGCGGCGCGGTCCCGCCGAACGGCCAGGTCGGGCATGTCCTCCAGGTACTCGGCGGCCAGCGCGGCGCTCTCCTCCGCGGTGAACGAACGGCAGCTGCGCCACCACGGTGCGACCAGCAGCAGCCGCAGCAACTCCGGCACGCCGACCGCGACCAAGGTGGCGCCGCCCTCGGAGTCCGCGTACAGCACCGGACGTTCCTCACCACCGTCGCCGCAGAAGAAGTACGTGCCCCCGGCCCCGTCACCCGCGAAGCCTTCCAGCGCCGCGCCGGACGCGAGGTGCACCTCCTCGACGTGATCCCGTCGCCGCAGGTCGAAGTCGCCCGGCCAGTCCAGGAACCGGGCGACCTCGTCGTCCTCGGCAACGGCAGCGAGCAGCGATCGCACGCACAACCCCCTTCTGAGCGTTCAACTCGGGTGTTCCGAACGTAGGACACGCGCGGTCTGAACGTAGGACTCACGCGGGGTGAGGGTAGGACTCTCGCGAGGTCAGGCGGGGGTGAGGGAGGGGTGTGGGTAGGCGGTGGTGAGGTCGGAGCGTTGGGTGGCTCCGTTCACGGTCACGGCGAGCGTCACGCGGCCCGGGCGCAACGCGGTGAGAGCGCCGGTCGCCGGATCCAGCCACGCGACGTGCCACGGGCGCAGGCCGGCAGCGGGCCCGACGTGCAGGTTCGGCGAGCCCGACCAGTCCGCGGACACCGGATAGGTCACGGGGACGTGCCGCGAGCCCTGCGTGACGGAGGCGGTGACGCGGGTCGGCGGGCCCATCCGGACCTCGGCCGGCGCGGTCAGGGTCAGGCCGTCCACGTGCGGGCGGATCTCGGCCGCCAGCCAGCCGTCGGAGCCGCGCCGGGGGTCGACGCCGAGCATGGTCCAGCCGGTGAAGCCGCCCCGGCCCGCCTCACCCGCAGGGGCCTTGCCCGAGTTGCCGTTGATCAAGTACGGCACGCCGTCCACCCGCGAAGCGTGGAACAGGCCCACGTGCGCCCCGATGAACGCCGCGCCCTTGCCGGTGTCACGCCGGAACGCCGCCAACCAGTCCTCGACCACGTCGGCCTCCATCCGGTCGGTCAGCTGGCTGCCCTTGGTCGGCGTCGGGTCACGCGGCGGGTGGTGCTCCATCACCACGACCGAGTTCACCGAACCGTGGTCGCGCAACGCCTCACGCAGCATCACGGCCTGGTCGAACCCACCGCCGCGCACCGTCCCGGTCGACGAGTCCAGCAGCACGAACCGCGTCCCCTTGTGGTCGAAGACCCGGTTGGTGGACCCGAACTCGCGCCGGAAGTTGTCGATCGTGCCCGGCCCCATGATCTCGTGGTTGCCCGGCACGTAGTGCCACGGCAGCTCGTCGCCCAGCTCCTCGGTCAGCACCCGACGCGCCAGCGCCAGGTCCGCGGGCGACGCCTCGTCCACGAAGTCGCCGTTGACCACCACGAAGTCCGGCCGCTGCGCCTTGATCTCCCGCAACGTCCGCCGCGCCGCGCGCACCAGCTCGCTGTCCGGGTTGCGCGCCACGAACTGCGCGTCGGACATCACCGCGAACCGCCACGGCCGGTCGGCCACCGTGCCGTCCTGCACCACGAACCGGTCGGCCGGCTCGTCCACCACCGGCAGGTCCACCGCGGGCGGCACCTTGGCCACGATGTCGTCCACGACCACCTCGCCGGTGTACTGCCGGTCCGCCTTGGTCTCGATCGTGTAGAACCTGTTCACCCGCAAGGGGAACGCGAGCCCGGACGGCACGGGCACCTCCAGGTAGCGCCACCCCGTCCAGGTGATGTACGGCCCGTAGAGCGAACGGCTCAGCCCCGACGAGTCGGTGACGGTGAACGCCGTCCACTCGCCGCGACCGTGCCCGTGGACCCACGCGCCCAACGCCAGCGGCTGCCCGTCCACCTCGATCGGCTTCGGCGGGATCGCGTAGGCCGTCCGCGTGCCGGTGGACTTCGAGAAGTCGTACGTCATCCGCAGCCCGGCCCCGGTGCGCCCCTCGGGCACCGGCGCGACCGAGCCGGAGCCCCGCGCCGAGCCGAACGTCCACGCCGCGCCGTCGTCGAAACCGGCGAGCAGCCGCTCCTCCAGCCCCACGGTCACGGGCACGCGCACCACGTGCGACCCGACCCGCGCCACGACCGTCGTCGCACCCGGCTTCACCGCCGTGACGCGCAGCGAGCCGTCGGCGCCCGGCGCGATGCCGATCACCGAGCGGTCGTAGTCCAGCGACACGTCCGCGGGCTCGACCGGCGCGGTGAACCCGTCGCCGTCCCGCCCCACCACGCCGAACCCGCTCGTGCCGCCCACCTCCGGCAGGCTCAGCCGGCTCGTGGTCGCCGACAGCCCGGCCAACGCGCCCAGCACGGTCAGCTCCACCTCGCCGGTCACGCCGCCGCGTTGCGCCACGGCCTTCGTCGTGCCGGGCCGGTGCGCGTGGAACACGCCGTCGTCGTCCACCCGTCCCACGTCGGCACGGGCCGTGCGCCACCGGTGCGCGTCGTCCCGCGCCGGGCCGTACGTCTCGTCGTGCCCGTCGACCAGGAGCCGCCGGGTCAGGCCGGGGAACACCCGTTCCGGGTGACCGCCCGGCACGGTGTCCGACCCCGGCGCCGCCCGCGGGTCGATCGCCGTCCGGACCCAGAAGCCCGTGAGCTGCCCGCTGCCGGTCGGCGCGTAGAGCGCGAGCCCGTTCGGCACGGGCCGCTCACCGCCGTCGGACGGCGTGTTCTCCACCGCGACGGTCTCCGCGCCGGGCGTGCGGGCCACCAGCGTGGACGAGCCACCGCCGTCGAGGTTGAGCGCGTTGTGCGCGCCCATCTCCTTCAGGATCGCGGCCACGTCCTGGAGGTTCAGCCCGAGCAGGTAGGCGCCCTGGCGGCCGTCCACGGTGAGCAGGAACATCTTCTCGCCGTCCGCCGAGAACCCGACCGCCGTGCGCGGGTGCAGCGGATCGGCGGGCGCGACGACCTCGCCGTCCTTGAGCAGCAACTGGTTCCCGCCGATCGCGGCGCGCAACGCGCCGCCGTCGTCCGCCTTCGTCGTGTGCTCGACGGCGACCCGCTCCCCCACGGCCAGCGTCGCGAGGGCGTCGGCACCTGCCTCGCGGCCGACGAGCACCTGGCCGTCGGCGGGGATCGGGTCGTCGCCCGCCCGGTCGCGCCGTTCGGCGACCACGCCCGCGCGCACGACGACCTCGGTCACGCGGGTCGCGCCCTGCACCGCCCGCGCCCGGCTGTAGGCACCCCAGATCGGGTCGAACAGCCCGACGCCGCCGGGCTCGACGGCGGCGCTGTTGAGCTGGTGCAACCGGATGGACGTGCCGTCCTCGCGGGTGACCTTCCCGTCGAAGAACACCTCCATCACCCGGCCGACGCCCGCCGCGTCGAGGCCGACCGCCCGGCGGTGCCCGGCGACGGGCGACTTGACCGTGCGGCCGTCCTGGACGCCGACGCCCCGCGGCGCGTTCGAGTTGTTGATGTCGAAGAAGTCGCCGTTGACGGCGGCGACCGCGCGGGTCCGGTTCGCCTGCGCGGACAGCGGTTCGGCGGCGGCGACCTGCCCGGGGTGCAGGTAGTCGACCTTCGTCCCGGCGGTGAGGTCGACGGTGAGCGCGTCGCCGCGGATCCACCCTCCCGCGCCGCCCGGCTCGTACCAGTCGAACGAGCTCAGCGACACGCCCGGCGCGACCGGCCGGGTCGTGCGGGCGGTCTCGATGCGGCGGGCGGGGTCGACGGCGGGCGCGACGGCGACGCCCGGCAGGTCGACGACGGACGGCGGGGGCGGAGCGGTCGGCGGATCGGCATGAGCCGCGGGTGTCGCCGCCATCAGGGCGAGGACCAGCGCCGCGGCCAGGGCGGCGGAGCGAGGGCGTGGGAACACGGGCACTCCCGCAGGGATGGGTGAGGAACTTACGCGATGTAAGTCCACCGTGTTGACGATTCGCCGGACACGGCCGTTCGGCCGCAGTTGGCGACCCGATCGACCCCGGCGACGTCAGCCAACCCCGCCACCCCGGTAGGTTCCAGGGCTCGCGCCCGTCCACCTCTTGAACGCCCGGTGAAATGCGCTCGCCTCGGAGAAACCCAGCCGCAGCGCCAGTTCCTCCACCGACTCGCCGCCGCGCACCAGGCTCGCCACGGCCTGGTCGCGCAGCAACTGCTCGCGCACCTCGCGGAACGACGTGCCCTCGGCCGCCAGCTTCCGCCGCAACGTCGGCGCGCTCATGCCCAGCCGCGCGGCCACGTTCTCCAGTCCCACCACGCCGCCGCCGAGCATCCGCCGCACCTGGCTGGACGCGTCCGCGCCGTAATCGCGCCGGGACAGCAACTCGGCGGGTGAATTCCGCAGAAACCGCCTTAATGCGGCTTCGTCCTGCACGACGGGCATCCGCAGAAACCGCGCGTCGAAAGTCAACGTGGTGGTGGGTGCGGAAAACCGCAGCGGAGCGCCGAAGATCAGGTGGTATTCCGCGCCGTGCGGCGGCTCGGGATAGTCGAGGTCGACCCCGCGCAACGGGATCCGCCGGCCGATCAACCACGACGAGAACCGGTGCCACAGCACCAGCAGCGACTCGACCAGGAACCGGTCCGGGTCGTCCACGCCCTCCGTGGACAGGGTGAACGCGGCCACGCCGTCGTGCTCGCCCAACGCCATCGCCGGCCGCACGTCGAACAGCTCGTAGAACGCCAGACCGCGCCGCAGGGCGTCCTCCAGCGACGCGCAGTGCACGGCGAGCAGGCACATGGTCGGGAACGTGCCGCGCTTGCTCGGTCGCGGACCAAGACCCATGAACTCGTCGTCCAGCGCGTCCCACAAGGCCTGGACGAGCCTGGTGTACTGGGCGGGAGTGACGCGGGCGCGCTCGTCGGAGAGCAGGGCCTCGCCGATGCCCGCGGTCGCCAGCAGCCTCGCCACGTCGTGACCGCGCCGCACGGCGCCGCGCAGCGCGGCGTTCACGTAGTGGATGGCGATGGTCCTGGTGAGCATCACTCACAGTGTGCATCACGATCGTCCGCCGGCCGTGTGCGGCGGCGCGGAACGGGGAGAGAGAGCGCCGCGCCGCCGCCAACGGTGGCCCACCCCAGTGAGCCGGCTCCTCGTCGATGGGGCATCCGCCCGCCCACCAACGAGGGACGTTGTGGTGCTACCACTGTATGTGGTCTAGACCAGATACGTCAATACGGCGAAAAGGTTATACGCGGCCTGGACCATCGCGCATTTGTTTCGCCTATGTGTCAGCCCTGTTCCAACGGCGCTACTCCGAAGCCCTCCGAAAACCTTTTGCACCAGATCACGACGCTGCGGACCGTGCTCAGGTCGATCTCGGCCGGCACCTCGTAGACCTGGTTGCCGCGATTGGCCTTGAGTTTGCCCAGGTTCGTGAAACCGGAGTCGAACGCCGCTTCGGGCGAGTCCGCCGGCTTGTCCGACAAGTACACGTGGAGGTCCGGACCGTCGCTGGTGTCCAGCGCCTCGAACTGCACGGCGCGCTTGCCGTCCGGCAACCGGACCAACGTCGCGCTCCCCGTCGTCGTGTAGTCCAGGGAGCGGAACGGCCCGGAGGCCAGCGCGACCGGGCCCGCGGGCGGTGCGGGCGTCGTGGTCACGGGAGTCGTCGTCGACCCGACCGTGGACGTCGTGGTCGTCGTCGCCGGCAGCAGCAACGCCTCGTCGGCCGTCCGGTCGGTGAACAGCCGCCACGGCTGGAACAGGTACAGCCCCACCACCAGGGCGACCACCAGCACGCCGGCCACCCCGATCACCACTACCCGCTTGGACATCTCACGCCTTCCGAAGTCGACCCGTCTACCGGACAACCCTGGCGAACCGGACGCCGGTCGGGGTGCGAAACCCGCTTACGAAGTTCTGACGTCTGCCAGGCCGGCGTTGTTAGGGTCGCCGGGTGGGTGAACGGGCCGGGTTGGCGATCGTGTGCGCGCTCATGGTGGGCTGCGCCGCGTTCGGCCCGTTCCCGCACCCGGTGCCGCTGCTGTTCCTGATCGCCGCGGTCGGGGCCGCCAACGCCGCGTTCGGGTTGATGCGCACGTTCGGGTCCGCGCTGCTCGGCGGGGTCGCGGCGGCGAGCATCGGACTGGCCTCCGTGCCGTACGTGACCTGCTCCTCGGAGAAGTTCACGGACGTGTTCACCTGCACGGGTGACTCACCGACCTGGCACATGACCGGCGCGGTGCTCGTGGCCGGGCTGTCCGGCGCCGGCCTCGTGCTGGCCCGCGTGCTCGGCACGGCGGTGCTGGAACGCCGGCTCGCGGCCGGGACGGACCGGGGCGGACGCCGGTGAGCGTGACGTGGCGCCAGGTCGCGGCCTGGCGCACCCGCAGGCACGGCCTCGACGCCCGGCGACCGGCCGAGGAGGCGTCGGCGGTGGTCTCGCGGCTGTGCGGGCTGCACGCCCAGCTGATGTCCTCGGCCGAGGCGACGTTGCGCGCACGCGTCGACGGGCTCCCGGACGACGCCGTCGAACGGGCGCTGTGGACCGACCGCACGCTGGTCAAGACGTGGTCGATGCGCGGCACGCTGCACCTGCTGCCCGCCGCCGAGTACCCGCTGTGGCAGGCCGGGTTCGCCACGTACCGGCACTACCTCAAGCCGGTGTGGCTGCGGAACTTCCACATCACCGCCGAGGAGCTGACCACGCTGGTGGACGCGGTCGGCGAGGTGCTGGCGGACCGCGTGCTGACCCGCGCCGAGCTCGCCGACGAGGTCGCCGCGCGCACGTCCGCGCACATCGGCGAGAAGCTGCGGGAGAGCTGGGGCGCGTACCTCAAGCCCGCGTCGTTCCAGGGCAGGCTCGTGTTCGGGCCCGGCGAGGGCCAGTTCGTCCGGTTCACCGCCCCGCGCACGTGGCTCGGGGTCGACCTGGCGGCGCGGGAGGGCGCGGTCGAGGAGATCGCGCTGCGGTTCCTGGCCCAGCAGGGACCCGCGACCAGGGAGGACTTCGCGCGCTGGTGGGGCGTCAGCCCGGCCGACGGCGGGCGGGTGTTCAAGGCGCTCGGCGACCGGATCGAGCCCGTCGACGTCGAGGGCGCGGCCTGCTGGGCGCGGGCGGAGGACGTCGCGAGCCTGCGCGAGGCGGAGCCGGTGAAGACCGTGCGGCTGCTTCCGGCGTTCGACCAGTACGTCGTCGCGGCGACACGCCACGCCACGCACCTCCTCGATGGTGGGTCGCCCGAAAAGGTGTACCGACCGCAGGGATGGCTGTCACCGGTACTCATGGTGGACGGGATGCTGGCCGGCGTGTGGTCGCAGGAGCGCAAGGGCGGCCGGGTGGCCGTCACCCTCGAACCGTTCCGCTCGTTGTCCGCTGCGGCGCGGAAAACCGTGCTCAGCGAGGTGGACCGGATGGCCGGGCCGACCGAGGTGCACTGGGTCGGGTGAGACCGGTCCGGTGGGCGGTACTGTTCAGCCGCTCACCGTTGCGCCACAAGCGCGTTCTGTTAGGAGGCTTGCTGTGCGGGTGCTGTGGGCCACGTGCGGCTTGGCCGTGGCGGCGTCGGCGCTGACCGGTGTCCTCATCGGGGTGTACCTCGACGGGGTGAACGACGAGCAGCAGGCCGACACCCCCGCCTCGACGTGGATCACCGGTCGGCCGTCGACCAGCAGCGTCACCACGCCACCGAGCTCCGTCACCACGGACGCCATCTCGGCGGCGCCGAGTTCGACCACCACGGTCCGGACCACGACGACGACACCGCCACCGGCCGCGCCGCCGCCACCGCCGGACACCTCGACCGAGGCGCCGCCGACCACCACCACGACCACCACGGTGAAGAACACCGAGTGGCCGTGCAGCCCGCTCAACCCGCTGCCGCCGCCGCACTGCCGGGACTGAGCGCGCGGGGACCATCCCTCACGTCGCCGAAACGCCCACGTCGCCCCAGCGCAACGTGGGCCGTCCAGCCTGGTCGCATGGACACCACACCGAAGACCTGGCGACTGCGCGTCGAGTTGGACGACAGTCCCGGCGCCCTGGCCCGGGTGACCGTCCGGCTGGCGCACCAGGACTGCAACGTGCTGGCGCTGTCCGTGATCCCGGTGCCCGGCGGCGTGCTGGACGAGCTCGTGGTCCAGGCCGCGCCGGGCCTGCTGCCCGCGGACCTGGTGGACGCGGTGCGCGCCGAGGGCGGCCGGTGCGTCGGCATCACGGCCGCCGACCTGCGTGACCTGGTCGACGCGCCGACGGCCGCGTTGCGCGCCGCCGCCCTCGGGCTGCGGGACCCCGACGCCATCGGCGAGGCCCTGCGCATCGTCATGGGCGCCGACTCGGTCGTCATCACCTCCGCCGCGCCGGAGGCCACCTCCCCCGCAGGCGGTGCCAAGCCCGACCACGACCGCGAGGTCGCGTCGACCGTTCGCGACTCATCTCCCGGCGATCACGCTCTTCGATCGTCGGGAAATCAGGCGCGAACGGTCGACTTCCAGGCGACCTCGCCCGCGACGCCGGAGGCGGCGCAGTCCTACACCGTCAAACGCGGCTGGGCGCCGTTCACGCAGGTCGAGCTGGCCCGCGGGCAGGCGTTGATCGACCTGCTGTCCGCCGCGGGCGCGGCGGCGCCCCGGCCGACCGCGCTGCTGACCGAGGACGGCATGGCGCTCGTGCTGCGGCCCGGCCGCGCGAGCGACGAGGAGGCGGTCGCCGAGCTGCACTCCCGCTGCTCGATGGGCACCCTGTTCAACCGCTACCACTCGGGCATGCGGACCGTGCCGAGGCGGTGGTTGCACCGCCTGCTCAGCCCGCCGCGCGGCAGCACCGTGGTGGCGCAGTGCGCGGACCGGGTGGTCGCCATGGGCCAGCTCATCCCGATGTCCACCCCCGCCGGCGCCGAGGTGTCGTTGCTGGTCGAGGACGGGTGGCAACGTCGCGGCGTGGGCACCGCCCTGCTCGGTTCGCTGGCCGGCGCGGCGCGGGCGGCCGGGTACCGGGAGCTGGTCGGCTGGTGCCTGCCCGCCGAGACGGGGCTGGTCCGCACGGCGGCCCGCGCCGGGCTGCCGACCTCGGTGCGCCGCGAGGACGGGTTGCTGCGGGTGTCGATCGCCACCGATCCTCCGGGTGTCACCGGTCCGGGCCGTCTTGAGAGCGCTTCCCACCAGGTCGCCTCCGGCTAAGCTGGATTCGTAGGCGATCGTCGAGGAGTGGTGCTCGTGTCGGTTCAATCGCACTCAGCCGCGCGGCCCACGTTGGAGGACGTGGCGGCCAAGGCCGGCGTCTCCCGTGCGACGGCGTCGCGGGTGCTCAACGCGTCGCCCAGGGTGAGCCCGGAGGCGCACGAGGCGGTCACGGCAGCGGTGATGGAGTTGGGCTACCAGCCGAACCAGGCCGCGCGGGCGCTCGTGACCAGGCGCTCCGGCGCGGTGGCGGTGGTGTTCTCCGAGCCCGAGCCGAAGATCTTCGACGACCCCCACTTCGCGTGGCTGATCCGCTCGGCGGCGCGGTCGCTGGCCGACGCGGACGTGCAGATGGTGCTCATGCTGGTGCACTCGACGCAGGACCAGGCCCGCGCGGAGCGGTTCCTGGCGGGCGGGCACGTGGACGGCGCGTTGTTGTTCGCGCCGCACAAGGGCGACCAGCTGCCGACGGTGGCGCGCAAGCTGCCGCTGCCGGTGGTGTACGCGGGCCGGCCGTGGGGCTCGCTGCGCGGGCTGCACACCGTCGACCACGACAACGAGGGCGGCGGCCTGCTCGCCACCGAGCACCTGATCTCGTTGGGGCGCAAGAAGATCGTCTCGGTGACGGGGCCGTTGGACGAGCACTCGGCGATGGACCGGCTGGCCGGGTGGCGCACGGCGGTGGGCGCGGACGACGAGACCACGGCGTTGATGACGGCGGACGGCGGCTTCTCCCGCGAGGGCGGCAGGAAGGCGATGGAGGCGTTGCTGGCGCGGGTCCCGGACCTGGACGCGGTGTTCGTGGCGTCGGACCACATGGCGGCCGGCGTGCTGGACGCGTTGCGCGAGGCGGGCAGGCGGGTGCCGCAGGACGTGGCCATCGTGGGGTTCGACGACCACCCGATGATCGCGCCGCACACCACGCCGTCGTTGACCAGCGTGCGGCAGGACACCAGCGCGCAGGTCCGCCACATGGTGACCCACCTGCTGCGGCTGCTGCGCGGCGAGACGATCCGCGCGCGGCGCGAGGTCCTGCCGACGATGCTGGTCCGCCGCGAGTCCGCGTAGTCGGCGGCGACCCGAGCGCCGGGCGGGGGCCGCCGCGGCGACATGCGGCCCCCGACCGGCAGATCAGGGCAGGTCGTGCCCGGCGGCCGGGACGGCGTTGGCGCCGATCACCCCGGCCAGCGTCCTGCCGCTCCGCTTCACCGTGCGCACCTGGGTGTCGTAGTCCACGTGCACGATGCCGAACCGCTGGCTGTACCCCTCCGCCCACTCGAAGTTGTCCAGCAGCGACCACGCGAAGTACCCGCGCACGTCGACCCCCGCCTCGATGGCCCGGTGCAGCGCGCGCAGGTGGTCGACCAGGTACCGGGTGCGCTCCTCGTCCACCACCTCGCCGTCCACGACCACGTCCGGGAACGCCGAGCCGTTCTCCGTGATGTACAGCGGCAGGCCGACGTCGCGCTGGAGTCGTTCCAGCAGCGCCGTGAGGCCACTCGCGTCGACCTCCCAGCCCATCCCGGTCAGCTCGCCGCGCGGCGGCAGCAGCTCCACGCCCCGCAGGCCCGGGAACGGCCCTTCGGTCACCACGAGCGGGTCGGCCGCGGCGGCGACGCGGGTCGGGCTGTAGTAGTTCACGCCCATCCAGTCGATCGGGGAGGCGATCACGTCCAGGTCGCCGTCGCGCACCACGGCGGTCCAGTCGCCCAGCCACGCGGTGTCCTCGACGACGTCCCGCGGGTAGCCGCGACCGCCCAGCGGATCGAGGAACAGGCGGTTCTGCAGGCCGTCGACCTTGCGCGCCGCGTCCAACTGCGAGTCGTCCTCCACCGTCAGCGCGCAGAAGTTCAGCACGATGGAGAGCTCGTGGTCGTCCGGCGCCTGGTCCCGCATCACCTGCACGGCCAGGCCGTGCCCGAGCAGGAGGTGGTGCGCGGCCTCCAGCGACGCCTTCGGGTCGACCACGCCGGGCGCGTGGACGCCGTTGGCGTAGCCGAGGAACGCCGAGCACCACGGCTCGTTCAACGTGGTCCACTGCCGCACCCGGTCGCCCAGGTGCTCGTGCGCCAGCGCCGCGTACTCGGCGAACCGGTAGGCGGTGTCGCGGTTGCGCCAACCGCCGTCGTCCTCCAACGCCTGCGGCAGGTCCCAGTGGTACAGCGTGACCACCGGTTCGATCCCGCGACCCAGCAGCTCGTCCACCAGCCGGTCGTAGAACGCCAGCCCCCGCGGCTCGACGCGGCCCGCGCCGACCGGCTGGATGCGCGGCCACGCCAGCGAGAACCGGTACGCGGCCAGGCCCAGCTCCGACATCAGCTCCACGTCGGACGGGTAGCGGTGGTAGTGGTCGCACGCCGGTTCGCCGGTGTGGCCGCCGAACACCGCGCCCGGCTTGGCCGCGAACGTGTCCCAGATGGACGGGCCACGACCGTCCGCCGTGGTCGCACCCTCGATCTGGAAGGACGCCGTCGCCGCTCCCCACCGGAAATCCGGCGGGAAGCGCAGCACGTCCCGCCGGACCCCGGTGTCCGGGTCCGTTGTCGTCATCTCCGAGTTCACCCCTTCACAGCGCCCTGCATGATCCCGCCGACGATCTGCCGCGCCAGCAGGATGAAGATCCCCACGACCGGCAGCACCGCGAGCGACGCGCCGGAGAGCATGAGCGAGTAGTCCGTGTAGTAACCGCTGGCCAGGGTCGACAATGCCACCTGGACCGTGGGGCTGTCATTGGGGTCCAGCACGATCAGCGGCCAGAAGAAGTCGTTCCACGCCGTCATGAACGTGAACATGCCCATCACGGCCGCCTGCGGGCGCACCGCCGGGAACGCCACGTGCCAGAACGTCTTCAGCACCGAGCAGCCGTCCACCCGCGCCGCCTCGATCAGCTCGTGCGGCACGGACTCCTCGCACGCCTGCCGCATCCAGAACACCGAGAACGCGCCGATGAGCGCGGGCACGATCACCGCTTGCAGGGTGCCGTACCAGTCGAGGTCCGACATCAGCATGTACAGCGGGATGACGCCCAGCTGCGTCGGCACCATCGACGTGCCGACCACGATGAGGAACAGCGAGTTGCCGCCCCGGAACCGCAACCGGGCGAACGCGAACCCGGCCAACGTGCCCAGCACGACGTTGCTGATCGCCACCGTGCCCGCCACCACCAGCGAGTTCTGCATGGCGAGCCAGAAGTCGACGGTGTCGAACACCCTGGTCAGGTTGTCGAACAGGTTCCCGCCGGGCACCAGCGACGGCACCGCGTCGCCGAGCGCGGAGTTGTCCTTGCTGGCGATGAGGAACGAGTAGTACAGCGGGAACACCGACGCGAGCAGGACCACCACCAGCAACGCGTACGCGATCGGCCCCGAGCGGGTGAGGCGCTTCGTGGTCACCGGCCTCACCCCTTCGACGCGATGCGCCGCGCCACCGTGAAGTTGACGATCGCGACCACGAGGATCACCAGGAACAGCACCCACGCGATGGCCGAGGAGTAGCCCGCGTCGAACAACCGGAAGCCCTTCTCGTACAGGTACATCACCAGGGTCTGGAACTGCCGGTCGTCGCCGCCGGTGCCGGTGGCCGTGCCGCCCGGGTCGAACAGCTGCGGCTCCACGAACAGCTGCATGCCGCCGATGGTCGAGACGATGACGGTGAACAGGATCGTCGGCCGGATGCTCGGCACGGTGATCGACCAGAACACCCGCCAGCGGGACGCGCCGTCCAGCATCGCCGACTCGTACATGTCCTTGGGGACGGACTGCATGGCGGCCAGGTAGATCAACGCGTTGTAGCCCGTCCAGCGCCACATCACCATCGAGCTGATCGCCAGGTGCGACGCCCACGTCTCGGCGCGCCAGTCCACCGGGTCGATGCCGACGAAGCCCAGCAGGGCGTTGACGATGCCGAAGTCGCGGCCGAACAGCTGCGCGAACACCAGCGCCACCGCCGCCACCGAGATCACGTTCGGCAGCAGCACGCCCGCGCGCCAGAACGCCCGGCCGCGCAGGCCGCGGTCCAGCAGGGCGGCCAAGCCGAGCGCGGCGAACAGCTGCGGGATCGTGGAGAGCAGGAACAGGCTGACCGTGTTGCCCAGCGCGTTCCAGAACTTCTCGTCGGACAGCAGTTCGGTGTAGTTGGCCAGGCCGGTGAAGCCCTGGTCGCCGTCGATGAGCTGCCACTCGTGCAGCGACACCCACGCGGTGTAGAGCAGCGGGTAGAGGCCGAAGACGCCGAACACCACGAAGAACGGCGCGATGATGACGTACGGCGTGTACTTCGTGTCGAGCCGGCCCAGCTTGTCCCGCCACGACAGGCGCTGCGCCGACGGCGGGACGGGCCCCGAGCCACGCCCCGCCGTCGCCCGTTCCGGTGCGACCGTCACTTGACGGCGTCCCGCGCTTCCTGGACGGCCTGGTCGAAAGCGTCCGAAGTGGACTGCTTGCCGGTCTCCACGCGCGACAGGGCGTTGCCGAAGACCGGGGTCACCTTGGCGTCCTTGGTGCCGCGGTAGGTGGGCTTGAGGCTCTCGGCCGAGTTGCCGAAGATCTGGCCGACGGGTGCGGCGTTGAAGTACTCGTTGGTCGTCGCGGTGACCTCGGGGTCCTTGTACGCGGCGGGCTCGCTGGGCAGGTTGCCGGTCTCCTTGAAGATCCGCTTCTGCTGCTCGGGCGCGGTCAGCCACTTGGCCAGCTCGTAGGCTTCCTTGGGGTGCTTGGTCTGCTTGGGCACGGCCAGGAACGAGCCGCCCCAGTTGCCGCCACCGCCGGGCGCCGCGGCCACGTCCCACTTGCCCGACGCCTCGTCGCCGGCGCCGGCCTTGATCAGCGCGAGCGCCCAGGCCGGGCAGGTGGTGGTGGCGAAGGACGCCTGCTTGAGCGCGACGTTCCAGTCCTGGCTGAACGGGGCCAGCGCGCCGGTCTGCTTCTTCTCGCCGAGGCTCGCGGCGAGCGTGAAGGCCCGCTTCACCTTGTCGTTCTTGTCGCCGATGAACGAGTCGTCGGCCTTGGCGAAGTAGCCCTCCTCGGTCTGGTCGAGGATTGCCTTGTAGACGTTCTGCGCCGTGTCGACGAACTTCTTGTCCGGCAGCTTCTGCGAGAAGGTGTCCGCGACCTCCAGGTACTCCTCCCACGTCGGCCAGAGCTTGCCGACCTGCTCGCGGTCGGTCGGCAGGCCGGCGGCCTCGAACAGGTCACGCCGGTAGCACAGGGCGAGGCTGCCCATGTCGGTGCCGAGGCCGAGCACGAAGTTCCCGCCGTCGGCCGTGCCCTGGTTCCACTTCCAGGCCGCCCACTGGCCCTCCAGCTCCTTGGCGCCGTGGTCCGCGAGGTTGACGAACTTGTCCTTGGACTGGCGGAACTGGGTGATGTTGCCTTCCTCGATCGCCACGATGTCGGCGGCGCCCCGGCCACCCGCGAGCTGCGTGGCGAGCTGCGTGTGGTGCTGCTCCATCTTGACCGTGCGCTGCTCGATCTCGATGCCCGGGTGCGACGCCTGGTATTCCTTGATCAGGTTGGTGTAGCCGAAGTCGGAGAAGACCCCGATCGACAGCTTGATCTTGCCGTCACCCGCGTCACCTCCCCCGCCACCACAGGCCGCCACCAGCGTGGCCGCCAGTGCCACTGCGGTGATCGACGTCGCCCGACCGGCCAGAGTCCTGCTCATCCGTCCTCCTCGACGCACTCGCCGGGTACGACCCGACACCGTGAGAGCGCTCTCATGAGAGCGCTCTCACACTCGTGAGTCCCGGTCCCCGGTGTCAACCCGGAAAGGACCGGTCGACACCGTTCCGCAACAATCTGAAGCGCTCTCGTGCGTCGATCGTGACGGCCGCGCACGTTCCGTGAGCCCGGCGGCGAGAGTGGGGAAGCCGGGTGGCCCGGCCCTCGCCCGGGCCACCCCGCACCCTGTTAGAGGCCGTTGACGGCCGGATGTGACGCGCGCTCGCGAGAAATCCTGTGACCCGCGTCGCAGGGCGGGATCGTCCTCAGTCGAAAGCCGCGACACCCGACCGGACGCGGTGGACCGGCAGGCGACGCGGCTGCTCCCGCTCACGGCGTGGGACCCGGTGGCCCGCTCCTCCCCCGAAGAAGAGCGGGCCACCGGGTCCTCTCACGCCTCGGCCATCCCCGCGACGACCGAGGTCCTGGCGGCACGCCGGGCGGGCAGCGCGGCGGCCACGATCGCGGCCACCACGGCGCCGGCGAGCATCACGCCGATCTGACCGAACGGCACCACGAGGTCGACCGAGATGGTGTCGTTGGACAACGCGCCGGTGATCACCCAGCCGAAGCCGATGCCGAGCAGCAGCCCGATCGCCGCGCCCATCAACGCCATCAGCACCGACTCGACCACCAGCATCAGCCGCAGCTGGCCGCGCGTCAGCCCCAGCGCCCGCAGCAACGCCGACTCGCGCGTGCGCTCCAGCACCGACAGCGTCAACGTGTTGGCGATGCCGAACAACGCGATCACCACGGCCAACCCGATCAACGCCCAGATGAACGCCAGCACCTGGTTGAGCTGCTGGTTCAGCTGTTCCTTGGTCTCGGCCGCGCTGTCCAGCACCGCCAGCGGCGAGGGGTCGGTGACCCGCTCGACCGCCGCGCGCCCGTTGGCGGTGCCGTCCTCGAGCTTGACGAGGATGCTGTCGTAGCCCTCGGCGGCCTGCTCGAACCGCGTCGACGTCTCGATCGTCATGATCCCGTCGGACAGCCGCTGGCCCTCCACCACCGCGACGACCTTGAGCTGCTGCGGCTCGCCCCGGCCCGTCTCGACCGTCACCACCTGGCCGACCGCCACGCCCTCGCGCTTGGCGTACTGCGCGTTCACCGCGACCGCGCCGTCACCGAGGTCGTCGAGCGACCCGCTGGTCACCGTCGGCCGGAACAGCGTGCCGAGCGCGTCGCGGGGGATGCCGGTGAAGTACTCGCGCTCCCCGTACACGACGGTGGTGGGCGCGACCTGCGCCACCTCCGGCACGGCGGCCAGCTGCTCGGCCAGCTCCTTGGGCAGCGGCCGGCCGTGGACGGCGGACGTCACCGTGTAGTCGGCGGGCATCCGCTCGTCGATCTCGGCGTTCGCGGTCTCCTTGGCGCTGTTGGCGACCACGGTCACCAGCGACACGATCGTCACGCCGATCATCAGCGCCGCGGTGGTCGCGGCGGTGCGCTTGGGGTTGCGGCCGGCGTTGGCCGACGCGAGCTTGGCCGGCACGCCGAGCACCGCCCGCGGCAGCGCGCCGAGCACCCGGTTGACCGGGCCGACCAGCAGCGGACCCAGCACGAGCACCGCGGCCAGCAACGCCATCGTGCCCGCACCGCTGGTGAGCATGGCCGCTTCCTCGTCGTCCAGGCCCATGCCGAACACCACCGCGCCGACACCGACCACCGCGAACAGCACGGCGGTCAGGACGCGCACCACGCCGGTGCGGGAGACCTCCTCGCCGCTGTCGGGCTGGCTGCGCAGCGCGGCCACCGGCGCGACCCTGGTCGCCTTGCGGGCGGGCAGCACCGCGGCGAGCACGGTCACCAGCGTGCCGACCGCGAACGCGGCGAGCACGGTCGTCACCGTCACGGGCAGCAGCACCGTGCCCTCGCCGCCGCTGAACGAGAACATCACCCGTTGCAGCAGGGCCGACACGCCGATGCCGCCGAACAGCCCGATCACCGACGCCGTCAGGCCCATCGCCAGCGCCTCGGCCAGCACGCCCCGGAACACCTGGCCGCGACTCGCGCCCACGCAGCGCATCAGCGCCAGCTCGCGGGTGCGCTGGGCCACCAGGATGGTGAACGTGTTGTAGATGACCATGGCCGCCACGACGAGCGCGATGATCGCGAACGCCAGCAGCAGCGTGGTGAACTCGCCCGACCGGGACTCGACCCGTTCCAGCGTCTCCTTCGTCAGCTCCTCGCCGCTCTGGACCTTGAACCCGGTGCCGCCGATGGCCTTGCGGACGTTGTCCACCACCTGCTGCTGCGTGAAACCGGCCGCGGCGGTGGCGACCACCTGGTACGGCGGGCGTTCCGGCTCCAGCGCCTGGAACGCGTCCGGCGTCAGCCCCACGTGGTCGTAACCCGCCAGCGACAGCTGGTTCGTGCCCTGTTGGTACGTGCCGACGAGCGTGTAGGTGTGGCGCGCGTCCTCCTTGCCCAGCAACACGACCGGCTGCCCGATCGTCAGCTTGGCGGTGGTGGCGGTGCGCTTGTCGACCGCGATCTCGTCGGCGTCGGTCGGGTATCGACCGTCGACCAGGTCGAACTCGCGCAGCTTCTCGTTGCTCGCCAGCGGAACGGCCCACGCGGGCTTCGCCTTGCCGTTGGCCGCGACCAGCGGCACCTGCTGGAAGTCGCGCGGGTCGGCGCCCGCGACGCCCGGCGCCTGCCGGATCTTCGCCAACGTCTCCGCGGTGATGCCCGGGATCTCGGTGGACGAGTCGCCGGACGACGCGCTGCCGTCCACGGTGACGGAGACGTCGACGTTGCGCGCGTCCTTGGCGAACTCGTCGCGCAGGCTCGCGTTCATGGCGTCGCCGAGCACCAGCGTGCCGGTCACGAAGGCGACGCCGAGGGCGATCGCCACCGAGGACAGCACGAGCCGCGCGGTGCGGGCCTTGAGGCCCGCGATGATCGTGCGCAGCATCCGCTCACGCACCCAGGTGCTTGAGGGCGGACAGCACGGAGTCGGCGGTCGGGCTGTCGATCTCGCCGGCGAGGTGGCCGTCGGCCATCAGCACCACGCGGTCGGCGTAGGACGCGGCGACCGGGTCGTGCGTCACCATGATCACGGTCTGGCCGAGCTTGCGCACGGACATGCGCAGGAAGTCGAGCACCTCGGCGCCGGAGCGCGAGTCGAGGTTGCCGGTCGGCTCGTCGGCGAACACCACGTCGGGCCGGGCGACCAGGGCGCGGGCGCAGGCCACGCGCTGCTGCTGGCCGCCGGACAGCTCGGTCGGCTTGTGCTTGAGCCGGTCGCGCAGGCCGAGCACGTCCACGATGGTGTCGAACCACTCGCGGTCGGGCTTGCGGCCCGCCAGTTCGAGGCCGAGCAGGATGTTGGCCTCGGCGGTGAGCGTGGGCAGCAGGTTGAACGCCTGGAAGACGAACCCGACCCGGTCGCGGCGCAGCCTGGTCAGCTCCTTGTCGCCCAGGGAGGTGATCTCGGTGCCGCCGATCGCGACGCTGCCACCGTCGACGTTGTCCAGGCCTGCCAGGCAGTGCATCAGCGTGGACTTGCCGGACCCGGACGGACCCATGATGGCGGTGAACCTGCCCGCCGCGAACTCGACGCTGACACCGTCGAGCGCCCGCACGGCGGTGTCGCCCTTGCCGTACACCTTCACCAGGTTCGCGGCGGCTACAGCGGTGCGGGTTCCGACGTCGGACACCAGTGCGGACATGCTCCCTCAATTCCTCGGGTCGGGCTGACGTCGAGAAAGCTAGGGGCCGGACGGGTCGGCAGGCGTCACCTCGGCGGCGGAACCGGAGGTCAGCCGGCGGGATGACGGGCACTAGTCCCGAGGTCTGACGGCTCCTGCCCGCCGGGTGGTCCGGGCAGGTCGAGCAGGCCGCGGTCGAACGCGTTGGCCACCGCCTCGGCCCGCCTGCTCGCGCCGAGCTTGGACATGATCCGGCTCAGGTGCACGCTGACCGTCTTCTCCGAGATGTAGAGCTCCTCGCCGACCTGGCGGTTGGTGCGGCCGAGCGCCACGAGCTCCAGCACGGACCGCTCACGCGGCGTGAACGGGTCGACCCGGTCACGCGGGTCGACGTCGCGCAACGCCACCCGGGCCCGCCGGGCGACCACGTCGAGCGCCTCGCGCAACGGCGCCGCGCCCAGCTCGTCGGCCACCGCGCTGGCCAGCCGCAACTGCGCCGCGGCCTCGTCGCGCCGGTCCGCGCCCAGCAGCGCCTCGGCCAACCGCCACCGGCACACGGCCTGCTCGAACACCGACCCGAAGCCGAAGCCGTCGACCGCGCCGCGCCACAGGTCCGGGTCGCCCGCGCCGGTCAGCCGCGACTCCTCGGCCGCGGCGCGCGCCAGCCACGCCCGCCCCTCCGGGCCGAGCTCGCCCGAGCGGGGGCTGCCCATCTCGGCCGTCGTGCGCGCGTACTCGGCCAGCTCGCGGCCGGCCAGCACGGCCTGCTCCTCGGCCGCGTGGTCCTTGCGCCGCCGTGCCCGCGCGGCGATCTCCACGTGCCCCGCCACGCCCAGGGCGGCCAGCCGGATGCCGGCCAGCATCCACTCGCCCTCCTTGCGCGACCAGCTGATCGCGTCGGCGACCCGGTCCACGGCCAGCTCCGGCCGGCCGCGCCACAACGCCAGCTCGGCGCCCGTGCCGCCGGTGATCAGCGCGATCTGCAGGTCGCGGTGCCAGTCCTGGCGCAGCTCCCGGATCATCCGCTCGGCCTGCTCGAACTCGCCCCGGCTGACCGCCACGTGCGTGCCCGCCGCGGCCAGCCGGGCCGACACCGTGCTGGAGACCCGCAGGCCGGGCGGTTCGGCCGCGGTCGCCGCGCCGTCCCACTCGCCGCGGTAGTACCTGGTCAGCACCTGGAGGATGCGCAGCTCCAGGCCGAACGAGCTCCACGTGAGGCCGGTCGCCTTGGCCCGCGCCACGCCCTCGTCGAACACCCGCCCGGCCTCGTCCAGCTCGCCGAGGTCGTAGTGGTGCAGGCCGAGGAAGTACCGGGCCCGCAGCTCGGTGCTGACCGCGTCCGCCTGCATCGCGCACTCCACCGCGGCCGTCAGGTGCTCGTGCGCCCGCGACACCTGGCCCTCGGGCTCGTCGAGCAGTCCCAACGTGGTCAACGCGTCGGCCACGGCCGACTCCGCGCACGCCGTGCGGCCGTCCGCCACCGCCATCTCGGCGCGCTGACGTGCCTCGACGTACTTGCGGTCGTGCCGCAGGCACGCGGCCCACACCGCCAGCACCCACGCGCGGGCCGGGCTCGCGGGCCGGTCCCGGACCAGCCGCCACGCCTCCTCCACCGCGTGGTACTTCTCGTCCTCGGTGCCGTCGAGCACCTGCAACGCCTGCGCGAAGCGCCGCCACATGACGGCGGCCTCCTCGGGGTCCGACTCGTCGATGACGGTGGTGCCGGTGCGGGCGAACGCGATGGCCCGCTCGGGCTGGCCGGCCGTGCCCGCCGCCCACGACGCGCTGCGCAGCAACGACAGCTCGGTCAGGCCCGGTGGCCGCTGGTCGGCGGGCACCGCGTGCCACAGCTTCAGCGCCTGCTCCAGGTGCCGCAGCGACTCGGCGGGCGCGCCGGCGGCCCGCGCCTCCTGCCCCGCGTCGACCGACGCCCGCAGCGCGCGGGGCAGGTCGTGGGCTTCCAGGCTGTGGTGGGCCAGCGCGGCGGCGGCGCCGCGGTCGTCGGACGACGCGAGCCGGTCCGCGTAGGCGGAGTGCAGCCGCACGCGTTCGCCGGGCAGCAGGTCGTGGTAGACGGCCTCGCGCAGCAGGGCGTGCCGGAACGTGTACACCTCGGCGCCGTCGACCACCAGCACGTGGTGCTGCACGGCCTCGCGCAGCACGCCGTCCAGGCCGACCTCGTCCATCCCGGCCACGTCGCGCAGCAGGTCGTGGCGCACGGACCGGCCGCCGACCGACGCGACGCGCACCAGGCGCTGCGCGTCCGGGGACAGGCCCTCGATGCGGGCCAGGAGCACCTCGGCCAGCGTCCACGGCACCTCGCGGTCACCGCAGCAGGCGACCGCGATCAGCTCCTCGGCGAAGAACGGGTTGCCGTCCGAGCGCTCGGCGACCTCGAGCACCACGTCGTCGGGCAGGTCGTCGGCCAGCGCGGCGACGAACGAACGCGCGTCGATCGCGCTCAACGGGGTCAGGTCGAGCCGCTGCACGGCGGGCAGCCGCACCAGCTCGTTGAGCAGGGGTCGCAGCGGGTGGCTGCGGTGCAGGTCGTCGGACCGGTAGGTGCCGACGATGAGCAGCCGCTGCGCGCGCAACCGGGAGAACAGGAACGACAGCAGGTAGCGGGTGGAGGCGTCGGCCCAGTGCAGGTCTTCGAGCACCAGCAGCACGGGCCGCTCCTCGGCCAGCTCGCCGAGCAGGCCGTGCACCGCGTCGAACAGCTGGAGCTGGCCGACGTCCTGCTCGGGACGGCGCCCGATCAGGTGCGACGGCAGGCCGGACACCGACGTGCTGCCGTCGTGGCCCGCGGGCAGCGCCAGCTCCGGCAGCAACAGGCCGAGCGCGGGCCGGGCCGCGACGTCGAGCAGACCGGCCTGCCGCACCTGCCCCAACGCCTCGGTGAAGGGCAGGTACGGCAGGCCGGTCTCGCCGACGTCGAGGCAGCGGCCGTTGAGCACGAGCGCGTCGCCCGCCGTGGCGGCCAGCTCGTCCACCAGCCGGGTCTTGCCGACGCCCGCGTCGCCGGCGAGGAGGATCGCACCCGCCTCGCCGCGCGCGGCGTCGTCGAGGGCCGCGCGCAGCCTGGTCATCTCCCGGCTACGCGCCACCAAGGGGATTCCGGAACCGATGCGTGCCACACCAGGCATGCTGTCACACCTCAGGCGGCGTCGCGGTGGCCATTTCCGGTGCCCGGCACGTCCGGGCCGGCGTGGTGGCCGAGCCGCCGCCACCAGGACCGCCTCGACCGGTGGGTCCGCCGGCCGACGCGGTAGTCCGCCGCGTCGGCGCGCAGCGCGGCCTGCCGGTAGTCGATCTCCGCCTTCAAGGACTCGGGCGTCCACTCCATGACTTGCTCCTCGTGTCGTTCCGCTTCTCTCTGGTGACACGAAGAGTCGTCCTGAGGCGCAGGTGCGGGCATCGGGCGTTCACGTGGGTTGCCGCGCTGGTCCCCTTACCCGCCGCCGTAAGGGGTGGCAGACGGCGGGTAAGGGATGCCTCAGCGGCGCGTCAGAGCAGGTCAGGCACCCCTCAGCAGGCGCCTTGGTCGCGCCAGACGCCCCACTCGCCGGTGGTGCCCGGCTCCTCGCCCTGCGTCCACCACTTCGCCTGCCAGCGCTTGCCCCGGTGGGAGACCTCGTTGCCGCCGTTGTAGACCTTGGCGCGGTCCCACGCGGGCACGGTGCAGCTGGGCTGGTCGGTCGTGGTGGTGGTGGTCGTGCTGCTGGTCGGGTCCGGGCCGCCGCCACGCGGGTGGTCGGAGGCGATGGCGTAGGACCGGCCGCCGAACGTGAGCTTGACGTTCGACGGCGACGCGATCGGCAGCTGGTAGCTCAGCGCGACGTCCACCGACGCGCCGGGCGCGAGCGACTGCCAGGTCGGCAACGTCAGCTCGACGTGCTGGAAGTCGCCCCTCAGGCCGCCGACGTTGCTGCCGGAGTGCCCCTTGGCGGTGACCCGCAGCCCGAAACCCGACTGGTCGGCCATGCTGCCCGGCGCGCTGGTGCCGTAGTCGAACTCGATCTTCGTCCCGCCCGGCAGGGTGGTGGTCGAGCGGTTGGTCAGCTTCAGCTTGGGCGTGATCGGGTAGTTGCTGTCACCCAGCGCGAACCCGGAGACGGTGGCGCTCACGTCCAGCACCTGGCCCGGCGTGGCGCCGGCGGCCTTCCGCGCGCCGTACGGCGCCGCGCCGCGCAACCCCTCGTTGATCTTGGTGAGCAGGGTGTCGCCGACCGTGTACTGGCCCTTGGCGCTGTCGAAGCGGTAGTCGCCCGCCAGCTCCCAGATCATGATGCCGCCGATGCCCTTGTCCGCCACGTACTTCGCCTTGGCCGCGATGGACTGCTCGTCCTCAGTGGACAGGAAGACCTTCTTGTCCGCGTTCCACAGCCACGGCGAGGTGAGCGTGCTGTCGTAGAACCGCTGGTACGAGCCGGAAACCCGGTCGGTCGGGTCGTTGGCCGGGTCCAGACCGTGCTGGGCGAGGTAGTCCGGCGTGATCTCGTTCTCCAGGTTCTTGGCGTGCCACATGGGGTTCACGCCCGACGGCACCTCGGCGCCGCCCGCGGTGGAGTCGTGCCACAGGTTGTCGATGCCGACCGCGCCGTTGCCGCACGGCGTGGTCGAGCCGACGCTCGAACCCGTGCCGGGCGGGCACTTCGCCTGGTCCGGCAACGCGGCCCGACCCCACAGCCCGTTCGTGCCGCCCGTGACGCCCTGCCAGCCGCGGCTGTAGAACGGGACGCCGATGTTGATCCGGCCGGCCTGCATCGCACCGCGGTAGTAGTGGTAGGCCCAGTCGGTGTTCAGGTAGCCCATGCCCTCGTACTGCGGCGCGGTGTAGACGCCGCCGGCGGCCAGCTCGCCGTCCTTGCCGTCGTCGTAGAGCGCGGCGTTCGGGCCGACGAAGTGGTTCCACGACCCGTGCAGGTCGTAGCTCATCACGTTCAGGTAGTCGAGGTAGCGGGTGACCTGGTAGGCCTCCTGACCGCGCAGCAACCAGCCGGACGCGGGCACGGCGGCGGTGAGCAGGTAGTGCTTGCCGTCCTGTGCCGAGGCGCGGTCCAGCTTCTCCCGCAAGGTCTTCATGATCTTCTCGTAGCCGGCCCACAGCGTGCCGCGGTTGGCGTTCGAGATCCAGAAGTCGTCCGGGTTGCCCGCGTGGTTGTTCGACGTGGCGTACTCGTAGTCGATGTCCACGCCGTTGAACCCGTACTTCCGGATGAAGTCGACGGCCGAGTCCGCGAAGGCGTCCACAGTGGACTGCGGCTGCGCGCCGAGCTTGTAGAACCCGCCGGAGGCGTTGCGCGTGCCGTCCGGGTTGAAGAAGCCGCCGGTCTCCGCCCAGCCGCCGACCGAGATCAGCGTCTTCACGTTCGGGTGCTGCTTCTTGTACTTGGCGAGCAGGTTGAAGTGCCCCTTGTACGGCACGGACGGGTCGAGCTCGACGCCCGGCCAGGTCATGCCGGTGGAGGCGTTGTCCGGGCCGTCGGGGCCGACCGAGACCCGGTTCTGCGCGTCGACGTGCGCGAACGCGTAGTTGAGGTGCGTGACCTTGGTCCACGGGATGTCGGACGCCAGGTAGGCGGGCGTGCCGTTGCGGCCCGTGCGCCAACTGGTGAAGTAGCCGATGACGCGGCGGGAGTGCGCGGCTCCCAACGACTCCCGGCCCTCCGTGTCGTAGACGGAGCAATAGGGCACGGCGACGCCGGGGGTCTGGTAGAGCCCGTCGGGACGGCACTCCTCCCCCGCGGCGGCGGCGCTGGGTGACGTCGGGGACACGACGGCGACGACGAGTCCGGCCACCGCGGCCAACAACGCCACGAGCGGCGACAACCTGGTTCTCCCGGGCTTGAATCTCTGGGGCACGACCGGCACACCTCCTGCACGAGGCGGCGGCCACGACGCAGCCACTGAACCGTAAATAGGTCTAGACCTCTCTGTCAATAGGTCCAGACCACCAACGGCCGACTCGCGACGGCCACCCGGCGTGAGGCACTGGGCCCCGGATCCCGCTCCCGTCGGGCGTCACCCCCTCGGAAGAGGGACGTTCCGCCTCCGGACCGGATGCGCGTGGGACGTTGGCCTTCACCCGGTCAAGCGCGGGGCCACACGTCGCCCGCCGTCACCGTCGGAGGCCACCGATGTCCTACTCGATCACGCCGGCTCTCCTCGAGCTGAGCATCACCGACGTGTTCGACTACCAGTACCCGGAGTTCGTCACCGCCAACGGCCTCACCGGGGGTGGCGGCTACGAGAACTGGGCGCTCGTCACCTACCTGCTCTACCTGCGCTACCGCCACGGGCAGTTCGACTACCAGCGCGAGTACCCCGCGGGCGCGAAGGGGGGAAGGCGGGTGCGGGTGGACCTCGCGTTCAACCCGAACATGGTCACCGCCGGCACGCCGCTCATCCTGACCGAGTGGAAGTGCAACCCGGACCGCACCGACCTGGAAACCGCCTGCACCCAGGACGTCCAGAAGTTCGTCGACATCCTCGAGTACTACGGCCCGCGGAAGATCTACCCGCTCCCGCTCGTCTTCGGCATCGGACCGGACGGTCCACCGCTCGCCAAGGGGTTCACCACTTACAGTTTCGGCGACGGCCTGGCCCTCTACACGTCCGGTCCGGGGACCTGGAGCCCCCTCGGTCTCCTCGGCTACACGTGGTACGAGCACCAGCCGCTCCCCGAGCAGGCCGTGCCGGACAGCGCCCCGGCCGACCGGGCGCCGATCACGGACCACCCGAGCCGACCGCGGGCACCGCTGCCCCGTCGCGCGGAGGAGGACCTGGCCGAACCGGTCTGAACGCCCCGGTCGACGCGGACGCGGTCAGACCGAGGTCGTCGCGCGGGCGCGCGCCAGGCGTTCCCGCACCTGGTCGGACTCCGGGGCGCCGAGCTCGGTGAACAGCGCCAGCGCCCGCTGCCAGTGCGCCACCGCGCCGGGCAGGCCCTGCCGGTCGAACACCGTGGCCAGCCGGTCGTGCGCCATCGCCTGGTGGTACGGGCTCGCCGCGGCCGACGCGACCGACAGCGCCGTGCGCGCCGACGTGACGGCCTCGCCGCCCTCGCCCGACTCCAGCAGCACCATCGCGAGGTCGGTGTGGCAGGTCGACTCACCGCACTGCTCGCCGACCTCGCGGTACATCGTCACCGCCGCCCGCAGCCACGTCTTGGCCTCGTCGTAGCGGCGGGACGCCAGGTGCAGCAGCCCGAGGTTGTGGTGCGCGTTCGCCTCGGCCCACCGCGACCCGGCCGCCCGGCTGACCTCCAGCGCCTCCCGGTAGGAGGCCTCCGACTCGTCCACCCGACCCAGGAACGCCAGCATGTCCGCCACCGCCGTCAGGGCTCTGGCCTGCGCGTTCACGTCGCCGGACGCCCGCGCCACCTCCAACGCCTCGCGATGCCGGTCCAGGGACTCGTCCATCCGCTGGAACTGGGCCAGCGCGATGCCCAAGTTGAACAGCATCACGAACCTCGCCTCGGGGTCGCCGAGGGTGGTGGCCGCCTCCAGCGCGGCCTCCGTCGTGCGCAGCCACGTGGTCCGGTCCGCGCGCAGCCAGAGGAACCGCGACAGCGTGTACGGCAGCTGCCAGGCGTGCACCAGCCACCCCGGGTCCGAGCCGGGCGCGGCGGCCAGCTCGGCGGCGGCCACGATGTTGCCCTGCTCGGCGTCCAGCCAGGCGCTCGCCTCCGCCGAGCCGTGCAGCTTCGGCACCTCCAGCGGCACGTGCTCGGGCGCGACCCGCACGCTGCTGCCGCGCGTGACCGGCAGCCGCCCGTCGGCCAGGTCCGCGCAGTGCAGGTAGAAGTCGAGCATCCGGCTGGTCGCCTCGTGCCGCACGGGCGCGGGCAGTTCGGCGGCCAGCGTCCGCATGTAGACGCGCACCAGGTCGTGCGCCCCGTAGCGGCCGGGCTCGTTGACCGACAGCAGGTTCGCCGCCGTCAACGCGTCCAGCGCCCGCTGCGCGTCGCCGACCCGCACCTGCGCCATGGCGGCCACCACGAACGCCGTGACGTCCGGGCCGGGGTGCAGGCCGAGCAACGCCAGCAACCGCGCCGGCAGCGGCGGCAGCGCCCGGCGTGACGCGTCCAGCGCCGCGCGCACCGTGGAGTCCTCGTCCTCCAGGCCGAGGGCGGCCAGCCGGCCGTGCTCGTCGTCCAGCTCGGCGACGAGCTCGGCCACGCGCAACGTCGGCGCGACGGCGAGGCGGGCGGCGGCGATCCGCAGCGCCAGCGGCAGCCCGTCGCACAGCACGGCCAACCGGCGCAGCGCGGCGGCCTCCGTGCCGTCCCGGCCCGCGACCCGGCTGACCACGGCCACCGACGCGTCCGGGTCCAGCATGTCCAGCTCCACCAGCCGCGCCTCGGCGTGCGCGACCAGCCCGACCAACCGCCGGCGCGACGTGACCAGCACGCACGACGGCGGTCCGGGCAGCAGCGGTAGCAGCTCGGTCGAGCCGCGCGCGTTGTCCAGCATCACCACCATGCGCCGGTCCGCGATGAGCGTGCGGAACAGCGCCGACCGCTCCTCGACCGTGACCGGGATGTCCGGCGACGGCACGCCCAGCGTGCGCAGGAACCGGCTCAGCACCTCGCCCGCGCCCAGCGGCTCCTGGTTCGGGTCGTAGCCGTGCAGGTCGACGTACAGCTGGCCGTCCGGGAAGTCCTCGCGCACGCGTTGCGCCCAGTGCAGGGCGAGCGCGGTCTTGCCCACGCCGGCCGGGCCCGTGACGACGAGGACCAGCCCGCCCTCCGGGTAGGAGGCCAGCAGGCCGTCCAGGCGCTTGAGCTCGTCGTCGCGGCCGATCAGGGACGCCGAGACGCGCGGCAGCTGCGCGGGCGTGATGGCGGGCGAGGACTCGGCGGCCGGCCGCACCTCCATCGGCCTGGTCGGGCGGTCGGGCTCGGGGTTCTCCCCCGCCAGCACGGCCTGCTGGAGCTTGCGCAGCTCCGGGCCCGGCTCGACGCCGAGCTCCTCGACCAGCACCCGGCGTGCCTCGCGGTAGACGGCCAGCGCCTCGGCCTGCCGCCCGGCCTGGCACAGCGCGCGCATCAGCAGGCCGTGCCCGCGTTCCCGGAGGGGGTGCTCGCCGACCAGCGTGGTCAGCGACGGCACCAGCTCCGCGCCTCGGCCGATCAGCAGCAGCAGTTCCGCCCGCTCCTCCAGCACCGCGAGCCGGCGTTCGACCAGCCGGCCGCGCTCGACCTCGGCGAACAGGCCCGCGACACCGCCGAGCGGCTCGCCGCGCCACAGGCCGAGCGCCTCGTCCAGGGCGGTGGCCGCCGCGATCAGGTCGCCGGACGCGCGCAGGCGGGCCGCGGACACCACGCCGCGCTCGAACTCGTCCAGGTCGACCTGCTGGGGGTCCACCCGGAGCAGGTAGCCGTCGCCGACCGAGGTCAGCAGCTCGGCCGGGGCGCGGCGGGCGCGGCTGGGCTCCAGCGCGCGGCGCAGCCCGGCGACGTAGGTCTGCACCAGGTTGACCGCGCTGGTCGGCGTGTTGTCGCCCCAGACGGCCTCGATGATCTGGTCGCGGCTGACCGGCGCGTTGCGGGCCAGCAGCAGCACCGCCAGCACCGCACGCTGCTTGGCGGCGCCGAGGTCGACCTCCCCGCCACCGCGCACCGCCCGGAGCAGGCCGAGCACCTCGAACCGCAAGCGCTCGCCGCCGCCGTCTGCCACCGACCGATCCTTCGCCGACACGTTGAGACCCAGACCGAGCCTAGGAGATCACTTCAGTCCGGCTCCAGTCGTCCTGTAGCCGCATTCTTACGCTAAGCGTGTCCGATCAACCACACAGGGCGAACCCCGGTGAGCGAGGTTGGACCAGACAGCGGAACATCCGCTGCTCTCCCTGAACGACGAGGGCAGGCCGGCGTGCAAGGGGCATCCAGCCCGCGGCGGCGGAACGCCGGCCCGCCCTCGTCCCCTTCTCCACCGGAGACGGGTCATCCGGTAGGGGATGGCCCAACTCCATGCCCTCCCCCCAGTCGAAGGGGCCGTGCCCGGGACCGAACCCCCGGACACGGCCCCTTCGGCGTTGCGCGGGACCAGGGGCCCGCGCACTGCACCGCGCGACCAGCGACCACACCGCGCGTCCGGCCCCTGCCGGACAGCCGGTCCCAGGGCCGAACGGCGAGGCCGGCTCGCGGGCTAGGCGACCTCTTCCAGCTCGCGCACCTCGCCGGCCTTGGCCGCCTTGCGCCGCTTGCGCAGCACCACCACGACGCCGACCACGACCGCGATGCCCATCAGGCCCCACATCGCACCGTTGAACACCGACTCGATGTACTTCGCCGACGCCCCCGCGGCGGAGCCGATGCCGATGTGCAGCGCCGACCAGCTCACCGCGCCGGCGATCGACGCGGGGAGGAACCGGCGGTACTCCAGCTTCGACGCACCCGCCGACGCGGGCACCAGGGTCCGCACCACCGGCATGAACCGGGCGAAGAACACCGCCCACGCGCCACGCCTGCGCAGCAGCGCGCCGGCCTTGTCCCAGTGCTCCTGGCCGAGCTTGCGCACCACCTTGCTGTCCCGCAGCCGGTCGCCGTAGCGGCGGCCGAGGAAGTAGCCGATGCTGTCGCCCGCCACCGCGCACACCGACACGACCAACCACATGACCAGGAACCGGGACACGCTGGTGACCGTCGTCGCGGCCAGCAGCAGCGCGCTCTCGCCCGGCGCGATGAAGCCGACGCCCAGCGTGCACTCCGCCAACGTCAACGCGCCCGTCACCGCGAGCACGGCGGGCTGCGGCAGACCGGCGAGCCCTTCCAGGGCGTCGGTCAGCAAGGCCATGGTTCATCCCCCTGTGGATCATGACGAGCACTCGGCGTGCAGGCTAAGGGGAGTCCACCGCAGCCACGTGGGCGGGCGCATCGGACCGCGGTCTGACCGGCCGCCAGACCAAGGTCGTACGGGCACCGGCCGAAAGTCGGGGACGCGCCTTAAGGCACGTCCCCGAGGTGAACGGGCCGGCACGTCACCGGGTGTCGAATGCGCCGTTCTTCGCGCTGCCCACGAATCGGGACCACTGCGCGAAACCGAAGCCCAACTCGCCGCGGGTTCGGTTCTTCGAATCACGCACACCGGCGCCGTTCGGGTCGAGCGCGATTTCCACGCACTCCGGACCACCCGCGGACGACCACGTGCTCTTGCGCCACTGGCGTTGCATGGCAGTTCACCTCGGATTCAGGCGAGCTCGCGCGCCACCCGCCCGATCAGCGCGGACGAGGCGGCCGGGTCGAGCGATTCGGCGCTGAGCCGTGCGAACATGTCGGAATACCTGGCGATGTCCGAGGGCTGTTCCCAATAGACGTCGCCCCTCGGACTTTCGATGTATACCACGGCCGGATCCGACTGCTCGGGAAACGACAGGATGACGAACGGACCGTCCATCGCAGCGTGACCGCCCGCCTCGAAAGAGGCCACCTGCAGAGTGATGTTCGACAGTTCTCCGACCTCGTTGAGTCGCGCCAGCTGCTCGGCCATCACCTCCGGGCCGCCTACCAACCTCCGCAGGGCTGCCTCGTCCACGACCGCGTGCAGGGACAGCGGGTCGTCCTCCAGCAGCAGCGCCTGGCGGGCCTTGCGCAGCTCCACCCGGCGGTCCACCTCGGCCGGCGCGGCGTCCGGCAGCACGGCCCGGATCAACGCCCTGGTGTACGCCTCGGTCTGGAGCAGGCCGGGCACCATGAGGCCCTGGTAGGTGCGCACCCACTCGGCGTCGGCCTCGAACCCGACGTACCGGCCGGGCGCGATGTCGCCGAACTCGTCCCACCACGCCCGGCGCCGCGCGTCACGGGCCAGCTGCACGAGCTCTTCCGACGTGGCCCGGTCGGCGCCGTAGGCCGAGAGCATGTCGCGGACGTCGCGCGGGGTGACGCCGACGCGGCCGGTCTCGATGCGGCTGATCTTGGACGCCGAGCACTCCAGCCGCTCGGCGACGTCCTCGATGGTGAGGTCGGCCGCCTCGCGCAGCCTCCGAAGCTCGCTGACCAGCCGTCGCTTGCGCAGCGTCGGGCTGCTGCCCCGTGGCATCCGGACACCTTTCGTCGACGGCCCCGACCCGGGGGCCGCGGTCCAGTCTGTGGGCGGGCGCGGACCAAGCAAAGTGACGTCATCCATTCGTGTACTGCAACTTGCAGAGGGCCGGACGCGGTAACAGGCTGCGTGCAGCACACCGCCCCAGGGAAGGAGCGCTGAAGGTGTCCACCACCGTCTTCAGCCAGCTCGACCGGTCCCTCCGAGAACACCTGGCCACGCTGGTCCGCCTCGCGTCGATCGGCGACGACGAGACGGCGGTCGAGCTGGCCCGCTGCGAGCTGCCCAGGGTGGTGACCGCCGTCAAGGCGCTGCTCGACGAGCACACGCCCGACGAGCACGGCCGCTGCCCGACGTGCCGCACCCGCCGCTTCCGCCGCCGCCTGCCCTCGCCGTGCCGGGCGTACCTCGGCGCGCAGCTGGCGCTGACCGTCGGCGGCGACGAGCCGTCCGGCAACCACCGCAAGCACCTGCGCAGCGTCGGCTAGCCCAGCTCGGTCGGGCGACGCGCCTCCCCCGCAAATCGAGCCCCACCAGCGCCGCCCGACCTGCCCCCGAGCCCGACGCCGGACCGGCCACGCACCCCCGACCGAGGCCGGTCCGCCGTCGAGGCTCGGCACGGGGTGGGGGGGCCGGGGGGGGGGGCCCCCCCACCCCGTGTTGAATTGCCGCTGCTCCGCAGACGGCGGGCGAGGTCGCCGGGAAGTCGACCTCGCGGATCGGGTGCGACCGGTGCGGGCTATGCGGTGGGGGGCAAGGGGTTAGGCGTAGACCGGTTCCAGGCCGTCGTGGTCGGGGTCGACCAGGTAGACGCGGGCGGCGGAGATGTCGAAGTACATGCCGACCAGGCGCAGTGAGCGCGTGGCCACCGCTTCGCGCACGCTCGGGTAGGCCATGAGGTTGTCCAGTTGTTGCGCCACGTTCGCGACCGAGAGCCGTTCCACCACCGGTAGGTCGGATTCGGCCGCGTGGAAGCGGATCAGGCTCGGCTCGACCGCCTTCAGCCACGTGTGCAGCTGCGTGCCCGGCCGCGTCGAGCCGTGCACCACCGCCTTCATCGCGCCGCAGTCCGAGTGCCCGCACACCGCGATCGTCTCGACCGCCAGCACCTCCACCGCGTACTCGATCGCCGCGCCCACGGAGTCGTCGCCGTCCAGCGGCACCAGGTTGCCGATGTTGCGCACGCAGAACAGGTCGCCCGGCCCGCTCGTGGTGATCAGGTTGGGCACCACGCGGGAGTCGGCGCACGTGATGAACAGCTGCCGCGGGCGTTGGCCTCGCGCGGCCAGCTCCGCCAGGAACGGGCGGACCAACGGCGCGGTGGTGCGCTCGAACTCGCGCATGCCGCGGATCATCGGGTCGACGTCGGCGCGCGGCCGGGGCAGGGTGACGTGCCGGTGGCGCTGCCAGTGCGACCACGGCGCGAACCACCTCGGCAACGGCGACAGCGGCGTCTTGCGCAGCGCCGGGATGCCCTTCCTGGCCTTGCTGAACCACGTGTCGTGCACCTCGTCCACCTCGACGTGGCCGCCCAGCCGCTCGTAGCCGACGCGCCAGTCGTCGATCGCCTCGAACGCGCCGTGGTCGAGGAAGTCGATGTGCAGCTCCAGCACCACGCGCTGCCCCAGCGGGATGGCGCGCAGCCCGCGCACCAGCCGCCCGGCGCCGAAGAACACCAGCGAGCCGCGGATCACCACGCGCCAGCCGTCGGGCTCCTGCTCGACGCGCACCGAGGCGCGGGTCAGCCGGTGCAGCGACCGCAACGCCGCCACCGCGACGCCCAGCAGCACGCCTTCCACCAGCCCGAGCACGAGCACGCCCACCACCGTGACCGCGTACGCGGAGAACTCGCCGTGCCGCCACAACGCCTGCATCCGGCGCACGCTCACCAGCCGGAGACCCACCACCAGCAGCACGCCGGCCAACGCCGCCAACGGGATCAGCTCCAGCACCCAGCCGAGCGCGAGCACGAACACCGCGATCCACGCACCGTGCAGCACGGTCGACGCGCGGGTCCGCGCGCCCGCGGCGACGTTGGTCGAGCCGCGCGCGATGCCGCCGGCGATCGGCAGCCCGCCCAGCGCACCCGTGACGACGTTGGCGGCGCCCTGCGCGATCAGCTCCCGGTCGAGGTCCGCGCGCGGCCCGGCGTGCAGCTTGTCGACCGCGACGGCGGACAGCAGCGATTCCATGCTGGCCACCACGGCCACGGTGAGCACCGCGAACGCGATCCCGCCGAAGCCGCCGACCGGCAGTTCCGGCAGCACGATTTGGCTGAACACCTCACCGGGCAGGTCGACCCGGGCCACGTCGAACCCCATCGTCGCGACCGTCGCGACCAGCACCGCCACCAGCGGCGCGGGCACGACCGAGGCGCGCGGCACCCGCGGCCACAGCACCAGCGCGGCCACCGCCAGCGCGCCGACGAGGACGGCCGACCACGCCACCTCCATGGTGGCCACCTTGGCGACGTTGTCCAGGACCGAGGTGGCCGTGGCGCCGCCGAGCACGACGGCGAGCTGCCCGATCGCGATGCTCAAGCCGATGCCCGCCAGCATCCCGTGCACCACCGCGGGCGAGAGGGACAGCGCCATCCGGCCGAGCTTGGCCAGGCCGAACAGGAGTTGCACGGCGCCCGCGGCGAGCGTGATGGCCGCGGTGGCGGGCCAGCCGTACTCGGCGACGAGTCCGCCGGTGATCACCACCAAGCCGGTGGCGGCGCCGCTGATCTGCAACGGCGCGCCGGACAGGGAGCCTGCCACGATGCCGCCGACGACGCCGGAGATCAGCCCGGCCATCAGGGGCGCGCCGACCGCGGCGGCGACGCCGAGCGAGAGCGGCACGGCGACCAGGAACACCACGACGGAGGCAGGCAGGTCGTGGCGAAGAACGCCGGCGAGACCGCCCGGAGGACCTGCCGTGGTGTGCTCGCCCGCGTGGGACTTGTTGGGGCGCGGTCGGTTCATGTCGGGTCCTTTCGAGCGCAAGGGGTCGTCGCCCCACGCGGCGCGCGGGGTGTCGTCGATCGCAGAGGGGGCCTAGCGCCGTGCTAAGGGCGGCAGGAGGCGCGGCCAGAAGGCGTCGAGTCGGAACTCGGCCCCGGCGCGGTGGTGAGGGTTCGCCACGGTGGCACCTCCGTGTCGGCACAGGGGAACGTGTCGGCACAGCCCGCGTCGCACAGGTCGCGTCCACACCATGATGACTGAGGAAGTGCCCGCTCTGACAGCGGATCCACCCGGTCGTGTTGATCACGAGCGGGGCGTCACCCCTGGTGACGGACCTACCGGCCGACGGCGGCGTAGGCGCGGCCGACCGCGACCGCGCCGGCGCACAGTCCGATGAGGACGGCCGCCACCTGGCCCACGGCGGCGAACTCCGGCACGGCGCCGAACCACTCCGCGCCCGCCAACGGGTACGCGAGGAGCAGCGCCAACCACGGCACGCGCAGCACCACCGGCCCCAACACGGTGATGCCGCCGGCCGCGGCGCACGCCACGTAACCGGGACCGACGTCGACCACGTCGGTGAGATCGATCGGGTAGACACCCGAAGAGATGACGAACGCCGTCACGAACGTCGCGCCGACGTGTCCCGCGAGGACGACCGCCGCCGCGCGCCACGGCCCCGCCTCGCGTTCCAGCACGCCGAGGCAGACCGCCACGCCGACCAGGGCCAGCCCGGTGGCCACGAGGCCGTCGCCCGCGGGGTCGAGCACGAACGCGCTGCCCAGCAACGCGTTGACCGGGTGGTCGTCGAGGTTGGCCGCGTTCGTGCTCAGCGATTCCCGCACCTGCGCCGACATCCCGTCGGCGAACACGAACCGCGTCAGCAGCGCGAGCACCGCCACGGCCGACAGGTAGCCGGCCGTGACGGGGTGGCGGCGGAAGCGTTCACGCACCCGGCCATGATCGGGCCGGTGGTCTCAAGCGTCCACTTGAGACCTGTCACCCGACCAGAGGGTGTGGAAGCTGCCCTCGCGGTCGGTGCGGCGGTAGGTGTGCGCGCCGAAGAAGTCGCGCAGGCCCTGGATCAGCGACGCGGGCAGCCGCTCGGACCGCAGCCCGTCGTAGTACGCCAGCGCGGACACGAAGCCGGGCGCGGGCACGCCCGCGGTCACCGCCTTCACCACGACGCGCCGCCACGCCGCCTCGGCCGACTTGACCGCGTCGCGGAAGTAGTCGTCGACGAGCAGGGACGCCAGCTCCGGCGCCTTGTCGTAGGCCTCGCGGATGCGGTCGAGGAACCGGGCCCGGATGATGCAGCCGCCGCGCCAGATCGTGGCCATCGCGCCCAGGTCGAGGTCCCAGCCGTACTCGGCGCTCGCCGCGCGCATCTGGTCGAAGCCCTGCGCGTACGCCACGACCTTCGACGCGTACAGCGCCTGCCGCACGTCCTCGACCAGCGAGCCGTCCGCGTCGCCCGCGACCTCGGCGGGCCCGAACGCCGACCGCACGGCCTGCCGCTGACCCGCCCGCCCGGACAGCGACCTCGCGAACACCGCCTCCGCGATGCCGGTCACCGGCACGCCCAGCTCCAGCGCCTCCTGCACGGTCCAGCGGCCGGTGCCCTTCTGCTCGGCCTCGTCCGCGATCACGTCCACCAGGGCGGCGCCGGTCTCGACGTCCACGTGGCCGAGCACCTCGGCGGTGATCTCCACCAGGTAGGACTCCAGGTCACCGGTGTTCCAGCCGCGGAACACCTCGGCGACCTCGGCGGGCGCCATGCCGCCGACCCGGTGCAGCAGGTCGTAGGCCTCGGCGATGAGCTGCATGTCGGCGTACTCGATGCCGTTGTGCACCATCTTCACGAAGTGCCCGGCGCCGTCCGGCCCGACGTGCACGCAGCACGGCACGCCGTCGACCTTGGCCGCGATGTCCTCCAGCACCGACCCGAGGTGCTGGTAGGACTCCTTCGAACCGCCCGGCATGATCGACGGGCCGTTGAGCGCGCCTTCCTCGCCGCCGGAGATGCCCGCGCCGACGAAGTGCAGCCCGGCCTCCTTCAGCGCGGCCTCGCGGCGACGGGTGTCGGCGTAGTGGGCGTTGCCGCCGTCGATCACCATGTCGCCGGGCTCCAGCAGGGGCACGAGCTCGTCGATGACGGCGTCGGTGGGACCGCCCGCCTTGACCATGATGATGATCTGGCGGGGCGTCTGGAGGCTCGCGACGAGCTCTTCCAGCGTCTCGGCGGGCACGAAGTCGCCCTCGTGGCCGTGGTCGGCGATCAGCGCTTTGGTGCGGGCGTGGCTGCGGTTGTGCACGGCGACGCGGTAGCCGTGCCGGGCGAGGTTGCGCGCCAGGTTGCTGCCCATGACGGCGAGCCCGGTGACGGCGATCCGCGCGGGTGCCTCGGAGGTGGTCATCTGCACAGCCTGCCGAAATCCTCGCCCGCGCGCACCTGTGTGGCACCCCTCAACGCCCACTGCGCCGTACGCGGCCGGCCGCGCTGTAACATCGTGAAACGCCAGTGGAACAGGGGGACGGGGATGGCCAGGGCGACGGTGCGGGACGTGGCGCGGGCGACCGGGCTTTCCATCGCCACGGTGTCGCGCGTACTCAACGGTCAGACCAACGTCGCCGAGCACACCCGCGAGCTGGTGCTGCGCGCCGTGGCCGGGTTGGGCGCGGAGGCGCCGCGGGCACGGGGCGCGAAGCCGACCGGCCCCATCTACGTGCGCTGCCCGTACCTGCTCACCGACTACTTCGGGCTGATCGTCTCCAGCGTCGCCGAGACGGTGGCCCTGCACCACCGCCAGGTCGTGCTCAGCGCGGGCGTGTCGGCGCAGCGGGAGTCCGCGCTGCCCGGTCTGGCGGCCCGCGCGGACGTGGGCGGCGCGATCCTGATCCTGCCGCCGGAGCCGGCCGAGGAGCTGGTCCGGCTGCGGGACCGCCGGTTCCCGTTCGTGGTGGTCGACCCGCGCACCGAGCTGCCGCGCGACGTGGCGTCGGTGTCGGCGGCGCACTTCTCGGGCGCGCGGCGGCTGATGGCGCACCTGGTGGAGCTGGGCCACCGGCGGATCGGGATCATCGGCGGCCCCGGCGACTGGCTGGCCAGCGACGGCAGGCTCGCCGGGTACGCGGCGGCGTTGTCCGACGTCGGCGTGCTGCCGTCGGCGGAGCTGCTGCGGCACGTGGACGAGCCGACCGAGGAGAACGGCTTCCTGGTCGCCCGCGACCTGCTCGGCCTCGCGGACCGGCCGACGGCGCTGGTCGCGTTCAACGACAAGATGGCCGTCGGCGCGCTGCGGGCGGCCCGCGAGCAAGGTCTCGACGTGCCGCGCGACGTGTCCGTCGCCGGCTTCGACGACCTCGACCTCAGCCGTGCCACCCGGCCGGAGCTGACCACCGTGCGGCAGCCGTTGCAGGAAATGGGCCGACTGGCCGTGACCCTGCTGATGCGGCTGCTCGACCGGCACGAGCTGGAGGCGCTGCACGTCGAACTGGCCACGGAACTCGTGGTCAGGGCGTCCACCGGGCCCGCGCCGCGCCGCTGACGGCCGGCGCCCTTCACGGTATTTACCGGTATCCACCGGCTGTCACCGCACGACCTTGACACCGGTTCGGCAGCATTGTTTCCTTTCACCTGCGGACAAGTTCCACAAATGTTCCAGTTTGTTACAGAGTGCCGACCCCTGCCCACAACGTCGTGAAAGGAGTCCGTGGTGCCCTCTTCCCACCGTCGGGCTTTCGTCAGCGCCGGCATAGCCGTGATCACCGTCGCAGCCGCCCTCGCCGCCTCGCAGCCGGCCTCGGCCGCGGGCGAGACCGTGAACGTGCACCTGACCACCACCTCCGACAGCGGCGGCCGGGTCGTCACCCGCGGCCTGGCCCAGCAGCCGTCCATCGCGTTCGGCACCAACGGCGGCAGTGCGACCCACACCATCACCGTCGACGAGGGCACGACCTACCAGCAGTTCGAGGGCGGCGGCGCCTCGATCACCGACACCACCGCCTACCTGCTGCGCGGCGGTCCCGTCTCCGCCGCGACGCGGGACGCGGTGATGCGCAAGCTGTTCCACCCGGTCGACGGCATCGGCCTGTCGTTCGTGCGCAACCCGATCGGCGCGTCGGACCTGTCCCGGCCGGGCCACGTCTCGCTCGACGACACGTGCTGCGACCTCAACGACTGGGGCGCCAACGGCTACGACACGAACGTGCGGCTGCTGACCCAGCAGGCCAAGCAGCTCAACCCGCAACTGCGGGTCAAGGGCGTGCCGTGGAGCGCGCCGGGCTGGATGAAGGACAACGGCCGCATGGACCAGATGGGCTGGCTCAAGTGGGAGTACGCGCCGATGTACGCGCAGTACTTCGTGAAGTACGTGCAGAGCTATCAGGCGGCGGGCATCCCGGTCGACTACGTGTCCGTGCAGAACGAGCCGAACTGCTGCCAGGCGTCCAACCCGACCGCGATGAACTACCCCGGCATGAGCTGGAACCCGGCGGGCCTGGTCGAGTTCACCAAGAACAACCTCTACCCGGCGTTCCGCGCGGCGGGCATCAGCACCAAGGTGCTGGTGCACGACTGGAACTACGGCGACTACGCCAACTTCGGCTCCGGCGTGCTGAACGACGCGGGCGTGCGCAACGACCCGCTGTTCGGCGGCATCGCGTGGCACGGCTACTTCGGCGACCCGGCGGTCGGCACGCAGGTCCGCAACCAGTACCCGAACGTGAAGCAGTTCAGCACCGAGCACTCCGGCGGCACGTGGATCTCGAACCAGCACAACGAGGACATGGCCGACATCGTCAACTACGCCCGTAACCACAGCTCCAGCCTGGTGAAGTGGAGCCTCGCGCTCAACCAGAACATGGGGCCGCACAACGGCGGCTGCGGCACGTGCACCGGCCTGATCACCGTGCAGGAGGGCGGGTCGCGGGCCGGTCAGGTCGACTACACCGTCGAGTACTACACGACCGGTCACCTGACGAAGTTCGTCAAGCCGGGCGCGCACCGGATCGACTCGACCGCGAACGGCACGGTGCAGAACGTGGCCTACCGCAACCCGGACGGCTCCAAGGCCCTGATCGCGCACAACGGCGGCACCTCGTCCCAGTCGATCCGGGTGAACTGGGGCAACCAGTCGTTCACCTACACCCTGCCCGCCCGCACCTCGGCGACGTTCACCTGGCAGGGCACGCCCGGCAACGGCGGAGGCACGGGCGGCGCGATCACCGGCCTGGGCGGCAAGTGCGTCGACGTGGCGGGCGCGAGCAGCGCGGACGGCGCGGCCGTGCAGCTGTACACGTGCAACGGCACGGCGGCGCAGCAGTGGTCGCGGCCCGGTGACGGCACGCTGCGCGCGCTCGGCAAGTGCCTGGACATCAAGGACCGCGGCACGGCCGACGGCGCGCAGTTGCAGCTGTGGAGCTGCGCGGGCGGCGCGAACCAGCAGTGGACCTACACGTCGGGCCGCGACCTGGTGAACCCGGCGACCGGCAAGTGCGTGGACGTCACCGGCAACACCAGCGCCGACGCCACCAGGCTCCAGATCTGGACGTGCACCGGCGCGGCCAACCAGAAGTGGACCATCGCCTGACCGCTGTCGTTCGATCGCTGCGGGATCCCGCTCCACCGGGACGGGCCACCGCTGACAGCCGGCCGCGACGGCGCGAGAGTCGGGGGAATGACCCGATTACTCGTGCTCGTCGCGGCCGTGTTCGCGGCCTGCCTGACCGCGCCGACGGCGCAGGCCTCGTGGACGCTGACCACCGCGCAGCGGCAGGCCTACCTGAACCACTACGCGCCCGTCATCCTCAAGCGGGGTGACGAGAACGACGGCAAGCAGGGCCGGGACTGGCTCGCGAACTTCGACTTCGACCGGGACGGCGCCTTCGCCACCAACCGCGCGAACTGGAAGCTCGGCCCCCGGTACGTCGCCGGGACCGCGGGGTACGAGCGGTGGCGGATCCGGCCCACCCTCTACACCGCGCTGCTGGAGTTCACCGAGAACGGCAGCAAGTCCTTGGTGCTGCTGTACCACGTCTACAACGCGGCCGACAAGGACGGCGACGAGATCCACGACTGGGAGCGGGTGGAGATCGTGGTGCGCGGGGTGACCGGCACGCCGGGCGGCGCGGGCGAGTCGTTCGGCAACGCCACCGTGACGCACCACAAGGACCACGTCATGCGGCGGTCCTACGACCCGGACGTGAACTTCCTCCACACCTCGACCGGCAGGCACCTGCTGCTGTGGCAGGCCGACGAGAGCGACTTCGACCTGCCCGACGCCGGGCCGCACGCGCACGAGCTGCGGTTCGTCACCGACACCTGGGCCCACGTCTCGAGCCGGATGGCGGCGGCCGGGACCGCCGAGGTGCGCATCTCCGGCGCGGACGACCGGCGCAACGTGCACTACGCGTTCGTGCCGGAGGGGGCGGCGGGTGCGGTGGCGGCGTTCGGCGCGGTGCCGCTGACCTGGGCCAACGCGTCCGCGCAGGCCAGTCGGGTGGACAACGGCACCGAGGTGGCGTGGCCGAGGGTCAAGCGGTTGACCTACGAGCTGCAGGACCTGGCCGACATCGTGCCCACGCACTGGTCGCAGTCGGCGTGGCAGCGGCACTGGCTGGCCACCGACGTGGTGGACGTGCGGTTCGAGACGCCCGCCCTGGGCATCGGGACCGGCGTGCAGCGCTTCTACAACCAGTCCCGCGACGACGCCGCGTCGGACCTCACCGACGGGCGCGAGGGGTACCTGTCGAAGGCGTGGTTCTTCGGCGCGTACTCGGCCGAGCTGGACGAGGACACACCTTCCGGGTCCGACGACTTCGGCGGGTTCGCGGGCACCGGCCTGGACAGCTCGGGCCGCAGCCGCGGCGCGGTGAGCGGCGACCCGGCGTCGCACGGCGCGTACTGGCGGCAGCACGAGTACTTCGTGCACTCGGGCGGGATCGACGACAGCGCGAGCCGCGAGGTGGGCGTGTGGCTGCCGCCGGGCTGGCACCTGGCCGCGAGCGGCGGCTTCGACGGCCGGTGGCAGCCGCTGTTCGACGACCGGCCGACCGCCTGAGGGGTACCCGGCCCGCCGCTGCTCGACCAGCGGCGGGCCGGTACCGCGGAGCGCCCGCGCCGCACGACCGGCGGCGGGCGCTCGCCTAACCGGTGGCGCGATACGCCACGCCGGCCCGGTTCGGCGTCCCTCCCGGCACGTACAGCCCCGTGCCCGGTTTGTCGGCGGGGAGCGCGAACCACGCGTAGCGCTCCAGGTAGGGCAGGCCTTCGAGCATCCGGGACGACGCGCCGGCGAAGTCGGCCAGCTGCCGCTCGTCCGGGTAGCGCACGCCGCCGCCGGAGAAGTCCACCAGCGAGTACTCGGTCAGCCAGACGGGCAGGCCGTAGCGGGCGTGCACGGCGTCCAGGTAGTTCCTCAGGTGGCCGACGGCGGCCGGTCCGAAGTCCGAGCCGTACCAGTGCAGCGTGATGAAGTCGACCCTCAGCCCGCGCTGCCGTGCCCCGGCCAGGAACCGGTCGAGCCAGCCGCCCGCCTTGTCGGCGCTGTGCGCGACGGCCGGGCTGCCCAGGCGCATCCCGGTCGCCTGGAGCTGCGGCCACAGTTCCAGCGCCTGCTCCACGGTCATGTTCGACTGCTCCGCGAGGTCCGGCTCGTTGAAGCCGAGCAGGGTGGCGCCCTGGCCCTGCACCGCGGCCAGGTTCGCCGGGGTCACCGTCTTCGCGCCCCAGATCATCGGCACGTACTCGACGCCGGGCGGCGCCTGCACGTTCTCCCTGGTCGGGGCCCAGTTGTAGAACCAGCCCGCGCCCACGTCGGACAACGCCGCCGTGACGCCGTCGAAGTGCCAGGTGCTGACGCCCTTCTTGACGGACCTGGCGACCGGCTGCACGACCGGCGCCGGTTCGGTCGGTGCGGCCGGCGTTGTCGTGGTGGTGGTCGTGGTCGTAGTCGTCGTTGTGGTGGCCGGGACGGTCGAGGGCGCCCGGCTGGTGGTCGTCACCGCGACCGGGGCGGCCACCGGCGTCGGCGCCCGGTCGACGGGCAGCAGCACGACCGCGCCCGCCACCGCCGCGACAGCCACCGCCGCGATCAGCGGTTTGGTCGCCGCGTTCGCCCAGAAGCCCTTCTTCACCACCGCGATCACGGGCTCGGCGGCGGCCAGGTCGAACCCGACGGGCAGCGGCACGAGCGGGATCCTGGCCAGCAGGCCGTCCACCGCCGCCAGGTCGTCGAACCCGCGGGCGCAGCGGGCGCACTCGCGCGCGTGCCGCACGATCCGCTTGCGCCACAACGCGTTCGGCTGCCCGTCCCAGTCCGCGATCACCCCGGCCAGGTCACCGCAGCGCGGCAGGGCGAGCACCCGGACGACCACGCGCGCCCCGTCGAGCTGCGCCTTCATCCGCTGCACCCGCACCGCCGCGTGCTGCGGCGTGAGGCCGAGCGCCTCGGCGAGCTCGGCGCGGGTGATCCGGCCGACCTGCTCCATCCACCACAGCGACAGCAGCTCGCGCTCGTCGTCGCCGATCCACCGGGTGGCCGCGACGACCTCGCGGCGTTGGCCGGTGAGCTGCAGCCGGGTGATGGCCAGGTCGGCGAAGTCCGCGCCGGGGTCGGCGAGGTCGGCCGGCTCGGCGTCGGCGCGCGGCGGCCCGGTCCGGTGGTGGTCGCGCACCTGGTTCAGCGCGATGGCCAGCAGCCACGACCGGAACGCCTCGGGCTCGCGCAGCTTCGACAGCCCGTCCACCGCGCGGAGCATGGTCTCCTGCACCACGTCGTCGGTGTCCGGGTGGCCCGCCAGTGCGCGTCCCACCACGTTGTAGACCAGCGGCAGGTAGGCGGCCACCAGCGCGTCCAACGCGCCCGGCTCGCCCCGCTGCGCGGCCGTCACCGCCGCGGCGTCCCCTGGTGTGCGCATACCGTTCCTCTCGGCCGAGTCGGGCTTACCCCACCGGAGACTCCTCGGCCGCGACACGATAACGAGAATTACGCGGCGAGCACCGAAGCCGCCATGCCGATCAGGGCCGTGCCGCACAGCCGCTCGAACACCGGCCGCACCTTCGGCCGCGACAGCAGCGCCGCCAACCGGCCCGCCAAGGGCACAACCACCGCCCAGAAGCACGCGAACACGCCCACTGCGACCGCCGACAGCAGCGCGGCCTGCGGCAGCGGCGGCGACGCCGGGTCCATGGCCTGCGGCACGAGGCTGAGGAACGTCAGCATCACCTTCGGGTTGAGCAGGTCGCACAGCAGGCCGCGCAGGAACAGCGACCGGTCGGACTTCGGCGCCCGCCTGATCGGCCCGCCGCGCCGCGCCGCCAGCAACGTGGCGACGCCCAGGTGCACCAGGTACAGCGCGCCCACCGCCTTGACCGCCAGCAACGCCGCCGGCGCCGCCGCGACCAGCGCGGACAGCCCCACCGTGGCCAGCAGGGCGTGCACGAGCAACCCGGTCACCACGCCCGCCGCCGTCAGCGCCCCGTACCGCACGCCGCGCACGGCGTTGCCGGTGACCAGCACGAAGTCCGGGCCGGGCACGACGGTGATGACGACGAGGGCGAGCAGGAACGAGGTCCAGGCGATGTGCACGGCCGCATCCTGGGCGATCCGTTCGGGTGTATTCCACCCGACGGCTACAGTGTTCGGTTGTGAGCGAGACAGCCGAACTGGATTCGGTCGACTGGCTGATCCTGGAGGCGTTGCAGAACGACGCGACGCTGCCGAACCGGAGCCTGGCCGAGCAGGTCGGGATCGCGCCGTCGACCTGCCTGCACCGTGTGCGGCGGCTGCGCGACCTCGGGGTGATCACCGGGTTCCACGCCGTGGTCGACCCGCGGACCACCGGCCTGCCGCTGGAGGCCGTCGTCTCGGTCAACGTGCGACCGCACACCAGGCCGGTGGTGGCCGCGTTCCGGCGGTTCGTGATGGCGCAGCCGGAGACGCGGTCGTTGTTCCACGTCAGCGGCCAGGCGGACTTCCTCGTGCACATCGCGGTGGCCGACAGCACGCACCTGCAGGCGTTCCTGATGGACAAGATCGCCTCGCGCACGGAGGTGCGGAACCTGACCAGCTCGGTGGTGCTGGAACGGGTCGAGACGCGGGCGCTGACACCGCCCGACGATCAGCGGCCGACCCACCGCAGGCGACGCGTATAGATTGCCCGGGCATGGACCCTGACGAGTTCCGCCGGATCGGCCACGAGGTGATCGACTGGATCGCCGACTACCGCTCGCGCGTCGAGGACTTCCCGGTCTCCTCACCGGTCGAGCCCGGCTGGGTGCGTGGGCGGCTGGCCGGGCTGCCCGAGCGCGGCGAGGGTTTCGACGGGCTGCTCGCGGACCTCGACCGGGTCGTGCTGCCGGGGACGACGCACTGGCAGCACCCCGGGTTCTTCGCCTACTTCCCGTCGAACGCCTCGCTGCCGTCGGTGCTCGGCGACCTGCTGTCGTCGGGCCTGGGCGTGCAGGGCATGTTGTGGTCCACCTCCCCCGCCGCGACCGAGGTCGAGCAGCACCTGATGGACGAGCTGGTCGGGGCGCTCGGCCTGCCGTCGTCGTTCGTCGGCGGTGGGGTCATCCAGGACACCGCGTCGTCCGCGGCGCTGGTCGCGATGCTCGCCGCGCTGCACCGGGCGTCGGGCGGGGAGTGGCGGCAGTCCGGCGTGGACGGATCCGAGACCGTGTACGTGTCGTCGCAGACGCACTCGTCGCTGGAGCGGGCCGCCCGGATGGCGGGACTGGGCGGGCAGGCTGTGCGAGCGGTCGGGGTGGACTCCCGGCTGGCCATGCGGGTGGATGACCTGGCCTCGCTCGTCCGATCCGATGTGGACGCGGGCCGGCGGCCGGTGCTGGTGTGCGCGACCATCGGCACCACGGGCACCGGCGCGGTCGACCCGGTGCGCGAGATCGCCGCGGTGTGCGCCGAGCACGGGATCTGGCTGCACGTGGACGCGGCGTGGGCGGGCGCGGCGGCGTTGTGCCCGGAGTTCCGGCACCTGTTCGACGGCGTGGACCTGGCCGACTCGTTCACCGCGAACGCGCACAAGTGGATGCTGACCGCGTTCGACCTGTCCCTGTTCTGGACCGCGCACCCGGACGTGCTGGTGGACGCCCTCGCGATCCTCCCGGAGTACCTGCGCAACACCGCGACCGACTCGGGCGCGGTCGTGGACTACCGCGACTGGCAGGTCCCCCTGGGCCGCCGCTTCCGGGCCCTGAAGCTGTGGTCGGTGCTGCGGTGGTACGGCCTGGAGGGCATCCGCGACCACCTGCGCGGCCACGTCGAGCTGGCCGCCCTGCTCGAATCGTGGGTGGACGCGTCCGACGACTGGGACCTCGTCGTCCCCCGCTCCCTGTCCCTGGTCACCCTCGCGCACCGCTCCGGCGACGACGCCACCCGTGCCGCGATGGACCGCGTCAACGCCACCGGCGACGCCTTCATCACCCACACCGTGGTCGACGGCCGCTTCGCCATCCGCGTGGCGATCGGCGCGGAAGCGACCAAGGAACACCACGTGCGGGCGCTCTGGGACGCCCTGCGGATCAGGGGTTGATCAGCGTTGTCAGGTCCACGGTGATCGGGAAAGGCTCGGGAACCTCGATCTTGCCGCTCCCCTGTGCGATCTGCTTGTACCCGCCGGCGACCAGGCTGAACGCGATGAGCGTGGCCGGCTCGTCCAGCTCCACCACCCAGTAGTGCGGGATTCCCACCTTGGCGTACTCGATCGGCTTGAACACGCGGTCTGTCCGACCGGTTCCCGGCGACACGATCTCCACTGCCAAGTGCAGGTCATCGGGGTTGAACCGGCTCGGGTGCTCCCAGTAGCGCTCGGCAGGCACCACTACGACGTCGGGTGCGCGCAATGAGAGCGGAGGCCCCGGGTCGATCACGACGTCGACGTCCTGGACCGCCACCACCCCGGCGGGCAGTTGCTCTTTGAGGCAGCTCCGGAGGTTCGCCACCGCCACTTGGTGCTTCGGTGCCAGCCTTGGCGCCACCAGCAAGACTCCTTCGACCAGCTCGAAGTGGCGCGACTTGTCCTCTGGAAGCGCGTCCCACTCCTCAAGCGTGAGCAAGTGGTCAGGCCAGGGCAACGTGCTCATCGCGGCCACCTCTCTTGCTCCGTTGATCGCGCAGCGTAGCCGGTCGATTACAGGACCCGGAGCAGGCCCTCCTGGACCACGGTAGCCACCAAGTGGCCGTCCTGGCTGTAGAAACGGCCCGTCGCGAGGCCCCGAGCGCCGGAAGCCGAAGGTGAGGCGCAGTCGTAGAGGAACCACTCGTCGGCGCGGAACCGGCGGTGGAACCACATGGCGTGGTCCAGGCTCGCGCCCAGCACCTTGTCGGTTCCCCAGTACACGCCGTGCCTGACCAGCACCGAGTCGAGCAACGTCATGTCCGACGCGTACGCCAGCACGCACACGTGCAGCAGGTCGTCGTCCGGCAGCTCGCCGTCCGCCCTCATCCACACCTGGCTGCGCGCCTCGCCCGGCCCGTCCTCCCGCGCCCGCCACGGCGGCTCGGTCACGTACCGGATGTCGATAGGCCTCGGCAGCCGCGCCATGCCGACCTTCTCCAGGTACCCGGCCGCCGACTCGGCGTAGGTGGGCAGCGAGGACGGCGCCGGCACCGCCGGCATGGGCTCCTGGTGGTCGAGACCCGGCTCGTCCAGCTGGAACGACGCCGACAGCGCGAAGATCGCCTTGCCGTGCTGGACCGCGACCACGCGCCGGGTGGTGAACGAGCGCCCGTCGCGGATCCGGTCGACCTCGTACACGATCGGCACGGTCGGGTCGCCGCCGCGGATGAAGTACGAGTGCAGCGAGTGCACCCGGCGCTCACGGGGCACGGTGCGGCCGGCGGCTACCAGGGCCTGGCCGGCGACCTGCCCGCCGAACACCCGGACGGGCGACTCGGCGGGTGACACACCGCGGAAGATGTTCTCCTCGACGCGCTCCAGGTCGAGCAGCGCGACGAGTCGGTCGAGCACGGGCTGCCCGTGGGGCACGCCGTCGGCGTCCAGTGGAACGTCCGAGAACTCGGCGGTCGCCGCGGCACGGGCAGCCTCGGTCACGTCATCTCCTAAGCGTGGTCGTCCTCCCCCAGGCGGTGCACCCGGATGAGGTTCGTCGAGCCGATGGTGCCAGGCGGCGAGCCTGCCACGACCACGACGAGGTCGCCCGGCTGGTACCGGCCGATGTCGATCATCGACAGGTCCACCTGGCGGACCATCTCGTCCGTCGAGTCCACCTTAGGCACCAGGAACGTCTCGGTGCCCCAGGTGAGAGAAAGCTGACTGCGCACGCTGGGCTCCGGCGTGAACGCCAGCAGCGGCAGCGGGGTGTGCAGGCGGGCGAGCCGCCGCACGGTGTCGCCGGACTGGGTGAACGCGACCAGCGCCTTCGCGTTCAGCCGCTCGCCGATGTCACGCGCCGCGTAGGAGATCACGCCGCGCTTGGTGCGCGGGACGTGCGTCAGCGGCGGGACCACGGTGGACTCGGTCTCGACGGCCACGATGATGCGGCTCATGGTCTTGACCGACTCGATGGCGTAACGGCCGACCGAGGTCTCGCCGGACAGCATCAGCGCGTCGGCGCCGTCGAGCACGGCGTTCGCGACGTCCGAGGTCTCGGCGCGGGTCGGCCGGGAGTTCGTGATCATCGAGTCGAGCATCTGGGTGGCCACGATGACCGGCTTGGCGTTCTCGCGGGCGATCTGGATGGCCCGCTTCTGCACCAGCGGCACGTGCTCCAGCGGCAGCTCCACGCCCAGGTCGCCGCGGGCGACCATGACGCCGTCGAAGGCGAGCACGATCGCTTCGAGGTTGTCGACCGCCTCCGGCTTCTCGATCTTGGCGATCACCGGCTTGCGGCCGTGGCCCACGCGGTCCATCACCTGGTGGACCAGGTCGATGTCCGCGGGCGAGCGCACGAACGACAGGGCGATGAAGTCCACGCCCAGGTTGAGGGCGAACTCCAGGTCCTCGATGTCCTTCTCGGACAGCGCGGGCACGGACACGTCCATGCCGGGCAGCGAGAGGCCCTTGTTGTTGCTGACGGGGCCGCCCTCGGTGACCTCGCAGACCACGTCCGGCCCGTCGACCTCGGTGACGGTCAGGCCCACCTTGCCGTCGTCCACCAGCAGCCGGTCGCCCGCCTTGGCGTCCTGCGCCAGCTGCTTGTAGGTGGTGGAGACGCGGTCGTGGGTGCCCTCGACGTCCTCGACGGTCACCCGGACGATGTCACCGGTGCGCCACTCGACTGGGCCGTGGGCGAACCGGCCGAGGCGGATCTTGGGGCCCTGCAGGTCGGCCAGGATGCCGACCGCGCGGCCCGACGCTTCGGCCGCGTTGCGGACGAGGTCGTAGACCTGCTTGTGGTCGGCATGGCTGCCGTGGCTGAAGTTCATCCGGGCAACGTCCATACCGGCCGCCACCAGCTCGTTGACCTTGTCCTCGGTCGCGGTGGCAGGACCCATCGTACAGACGATCTTCGCGCGTCGACTCACGTCTAGTCAGAGTAGTCCCTGTCACTGGACCGATCAGGATGTACCGGGAAGTAATCTCCGCGAAACAGGCAGAATCTGCACCGTGGGCCCCAGAATCCTTCCGTTCGTGGTCACGGTGTTGCTCAGCGTCATCGTGCTGTTCACCCCGGCGTCAGGTGTGCCCACCGCACCCCCGGGCACCGACAAGGTGGTGCACTTCGTGCTGTTCGCCCTGCTCATGGGCGCCGGGAGGTACGCGCGACTGCCGTCCGGACCACTGGTCATCGTCCTCTTGGGTTACGCCGCGGTCTCGGAAGCGTTGCAGTGGCTCATCACCGCGCTGAACCGCGGCGGGGACGTCCTGGACGCCCTCGTGGACGTGGCCGGCATCGCCTTCGGCGCCCTGGTCGCGCGGTCGACGGCCCGAAAACGCCGCACCCCTCTGGGGGAGTGAGAACAGGCCGGCCGCACCCGGCTGGAGCCGTCGATCGGCCGGACCGAGCCGCCCTGCCCGAAATCGTGCACCTTCACGGGCGACACCCTGGTCAGCGCCGGAAGCCGACCTCGGTGAGCCCGATGTGGTCGGCGCACCAGTCCACGAACGGCGTGATCTGCCGCCAGCCCTCGCGGACCCGGTCCAGGCAGCCCGGCTCGTGCAGCACGTCGTCGGGCGGCCACACCTTCGCCACGTAGAGGCGCTTGTGCTTGAGCAGCTCGATCCGGGGGTGCTCCGGGTCCAGCCCGCGCGGCGCGCGCTTGAGCTTGTCCCCGCGCAGCTCCCAGCCGGCCTTGGCGAGCTTCGCGAGCAGCTTCTCCAGCGCACGCCCGCGCACGTCGTCGGCGACCGACTCGCGGTAGCGCGCGAGCTGGTCGGACGCCATGGCGAACGACCCACCGGCCACGAACAACCCTTCGGTCCCGATCTGCACGTAGTGCGCGCCACCGCCGCGACCGAGCTCGACCACGCCGCCGCAGTGGTCTTTGTACGGCGTCTTGTCCTTGCTGAACCGCACGTCCCGATAGGGCCGGAAGACCTTTCCTTTGCCGAACTCGGGCTCGAGCGCGGCGAGCAACGTCTCCATCGGGGTGCGCACATCGCGCTGGTAGACGTGCTTGTGGTCGTCCCAGTAGGCCTTGGAGTTGTCGGCGACGAGCCCGTCGTAGAAGTCGATGGCGTGTTCGCCGAACCCGGTGAATTCCACGGCGCACAGCTTACGTTCGTCCATTCGTGGCTCATTCGAACGCTCTATCGCAACGCATCACCGAGCGGTCACGTTCTGTGCATAATCGCCGGGTGGGTAGGAAAACGGCGCTGGCCGGCTGGCTGCGCGAGCTCGACGCGGTGGAGCTCCGGGACATCTTGGCGCTGCGCAAGGACGCCGCCGATCGCAGGCCCCACTCGTTGCGGGCGCTGGCGGACGAGCTGACCACGACGGCGTCGCTGCGCGCGGCGGTCGACGGGCTCGACCAGGCGTGCCGGGACGTGCTGGACACCGTGCTGCGGCTGGGTGACGAGGCGGGTGTGGAGGCGCTGGCGGAACGGTTGCGCTGCAACGGGAAGGCGTCGCGAGCGGAGCTGAAGCGGGCGTTGGGCCAGTTGCGCGCGCGGGCGCTGGTGTGGCCGGCGGCCGGGCGGTTGGTGAGCTCGCCCGGGTTGCGGCTGCTGGAGGAAGAACCGCCGCGCCGCATCACGCCCGCGCCGCGCACGCCCCGCCGCGCGCCGCAGAACCGGGGTTTCGCGGACCGGGCCGCGATCACGCCCGCTACGTCCACTGTGGACGGTGTGACGCGGCTGGTCGACCTGTGCGACGTGGAGCAGGTGACGTGCCGCGCGGTGCTGGGGTTGCGGGAGCTGCGGCGGCTCGCGGGCGTGCTGCGGTCGGACGAGGGCCGGACGCGGTTGTGGGTGGGGTTGGCCGTCGAGGCGCGGTTGCTCGCGGTGGACGACGGCAGGCTGGTGCCGACCGTCGGCGCGGACGCGTGGCGCGCCGCGTCGCCCGCGGAGCGGCTGACCGCGTTGGCGCGCGCGTGGCCGCGGCTGACGTGGACGCCGGGCAAGCAGCGTCCCGCGTCGGCGGAAGCGTCCTCGTCGGACTCGGGCGACCGGACCAGGCGCGGCCTGCTGGAGGGGTACGCGCGGCTGGACGAGGACGAGGCGTTCGAGCACCGGCACGAGGTGGTGGCCGAGCTGGTGTGGACGCGGCCCGCCGTGCACGGGCGTGCGGCGACCGAGGCGGCGCTGGTGGAGGCCGAGTCGGTGGGGTTGGTGGCGTTGGGCGCGGCGACCGCGCTGGGCCGCGCGGTGCTGGCGGGCGGGGTGGACGAGGTGGCGGGTCGGTTCGTGCCGCCCGAGGCGGTCACCGCGCACCTGCGGCCGGACCTGACCGCCGTGGTGGCCGGGCTGCCGTCGCGCGAGCTGAGCGGGGTGCTGGAGCTGGCGGCGGACGGCGCGGCGGGCGGGTGGCGGTTCAGCGGCGCGAGCGTGCGGCGGGCGTTGGACGCGGGGCACGAGCCGGACGCGTTGCTGGCCCGGTTGGCGTCGGTGGCCGAGCACGGCGTGCCGCCGACGTTGGCGCACCTGGTGCGCGAGGTGGCGCGGCAGCACGGGCGGATCACGGTGACGCCGGTGGCGTGCTGCGTGCGGACCGAGGACCCGGTGCTGCTGGGCGAGATCGCCGCGCACCCGTCGTTGGCGCCGCTGTCGTTGCAGCCGCTGGGGCCGACGGTGCTGGCGTCGGCGAAGCCCGCCGCGGAGACGTTGGCGTTGCTGCGGGCGGCCGGTTACGCGCCGACGACGGCCGCCGTGGACGGCATGGCGGTGGTGGAGCGGGTGCCGCGACGTCGCGTCGAGCCGCCGCCCGTGCGTGCGGCGACGGGCGGGTGGCGCACGCCGTTGACCGGGCACGAGGTGGCGAAGCTGGCGGCGGCGCTGGTGGAGCGGGAGCGGCCGAGGCCGCGGTTCGTGCTGCCGCCGGTGGAGTCGCAGCGGATCGGCACGGTGCGGCTGCTGCGCGACCAGTCGCTGGTGCTGCCCGACTCGGAGGTCGTGCTGCTGGCGGACGCGCTGGTGAGCCGGACGTCCGTGGAGATCGCGGTGGCGAACGGCCCGCGGAGCACGGTGAAGCACGTGATCACCCCGGTCGACCACGCCGCGGGCAACCTGAAGGCCAACTGCGCGCCCCGCGGCGAGCACCGCGAGTTCCTGGTCAGCCGCATCCGCTCGGTGCGCGCGGTGACCGGCGTCTGACAGCACGCGGCCCTGGTCCGCGGGTCGGGGTCGCGCGAGCAAGAGGCCGCCCCGACGTCGTTGTCGGGGCGGCCGGGCATCCAGCGAACGGCGGTCTAAGGGGTCACACCACGGCCAGCGGCAGCATGTTGGGGATGACCGGGGACGGCAGGTCGGACGAGCCGGTCAGGTAGCGGTCCACCGCGTTGGCCACCGAACGGCCCTCGGCGATCGCCCACACGACCAGCGAAGCGCCCCGGTGCGCGTCACCGCAGACGAACACGCCGGGCGACTGCGTCTGCCAGTCCGAGCCGCACGAGATCGTGCCGCGCGAGGTGAGCTGGATGCCCAGCCCGTCCAGCAACGGCATGTGCTCGACGCCCTCGAAGCCGATGGCCAGCAGCACCAGGTCCGCCGGCAGCACCTCGACCTCCTCGGACGTCGGCACGACCTGGCGGCGGCCGGAGGCGTCCTTCTCCACCCGCACCTTGCGCAGCTGGATGTGGCGCACGTGCCCGTCGGAGTCGCCGACGAACTTCTCCACCGCGACCGCGAACTTCCGCTCCCCCGCCTCCTCGTGCGCGGGGTAGGTGCGCAGGATCCACGGCCACACCGGCCACGGCGACTTGCCGTTGTCCCGAGTGGACGGTGGCATCGGGTACTGGTCCAGCTGCAGCACGGAAGCCGCGCCCTGCCGGGACGCCGTGCCGTAGCAGTCCGCGCCGGTGTCGCCGCCGCCGATGATCACGACGTGCTTGCCGGCCGCGTCGATCTCCGCCGGCCCGTCGCCCTCGCAGGCGCGGTTGGCGGGCACGAGGTGCTCCATCGCCAGGTGGATGCCCTGCAACGAGCGCCCCGGCGTGGTCGTGTCGTCACGGCCGCGCAGCGCGCCCACCGCGAGCACCACCGCGTCGAACTTCGCCCGCAGCTCCTCGACGGTCAGGTCGACGCCGACCTCGCAGCCGGTGACGAACTTCGTGCCCTCCTTGCGCAGCTGCGCGAGCCGCCGGTCGAGGACCTTCTTCTCCATCTTGAACTCGGGGATGCCGTAGCGGAGCAGCCCGCCGAGCCGGTCGTCCCGCTCGAACACGGTGACCTCGTGGCCCGCGCGGGTGAGCTGCTGCGCCGCCGCCAGCCCGGCCGGACCGGAACCGACGACCGCCACCCGGCGGCCCGACGACACCTGCGACTGCGACGGCCGCACGAGCCCCTGCTCCCACGACACGTCGGCGATGGCCTGCTCGACCCGCTTGATCGCGACCGCGCCGCCCGCGTCGTGGCTGATCGACAGCACGCACGCCGCCTCGCACGGCGCGGGGCACAGCCTGCCGGTGAACTCGGGGAAGTTGTTCGTCGCGTGCAGCCGGTCCGACGCCGACTCCCAGTCGCCCCGGCGCACCAGGTCGTTCCACTCGGGGATCAGGTTGCCCAGCGGGCACCCGGCCGACCCGGAGTGGCAGAACGGGATGCCGCAGTCCATGCACCGCGTCGCCTGCGTGCGCACCTCCGCGTCCCGCTGCTCGGCGGGCACGTCGAGGTACACCTCGTCCCAGTCGCTGAGCCGCTCGGCGGCGGGCCGCTTCTTCGGCTCGGAGCGGGAGTGCTTGAGGAAACCGTACGGGTCAGCCACGGGAGGCCTCCATGATCGCCTGGTCGACGTCCCTGCCTTCCGCGCGGGCGAGCCTCATCGCTTCGAGCACGCGCTGGTAGTCACCGGGCATGACCTTGGTGAACGACGCGGAACGCCGGGGCCAGTCGCCGAGCAGCGACGCGGCCACCGCCGAACCGGTGAGCTGGTGGTGGCGTTCCACCACTTCGCGCAGCCAGCGCAGGTCTTCCGCACCGGGCCGCTGCAACTCGACCATCGCGGTGTTGACCGCCGCCGGGTCGAGTTCCAGCACGTACGCGATGCCGCCGGACATGCCCGCGGCGAGGTTGCGGCCGGTCGGCCCGAGCACCACGGCCCGGCCGCCGGTCATGTACTCGAACGCGTGGTCGCCGACGCCCTCGGCCACGGCCAGCGCGCCCGAGTTGCGCACGCAGAACCGCTCGCCGACCCGTCCGCGCAGGAAGATCTCGCCGGACGTGGCGCCGTAGCCGATCACGTTGCCCGCGATGACCTGCCGCTCCGCCGCGAACGGCGCGTCCGGGTGCGGTCGCACGACGATCCTGCCGCCGGACAGGCCCTTGCCGACGTAGTCGTTGGCGTCGCCGATCATCTCCAGCGTGACGCCGCGCGGGATGAACGCGCCCAGCGACTGGCCGGCCGAGCCGGTGAACGTCACGTGGATCGTGTCGTCGGGCAGGCCGTCGCCGCCGAACCGGCGCGTGACCTCCGCGCCGAGCAGCGTGCCGACGGTCCGGTTGACGTTGCGCAGCGGCAGTTCCAGCCGCACCGGGCGGGCGTCGTTCAGCGCCGCGTCGGCGAGCTGGAGCAGCGTGCGGTCCAACGCCTGCGCCAGGCCGTGGTCCTGCTCGCGGACCTTGCGCTTCGCCGTGCGGTAGGGCGTCTCGGGCACCTCGAACACCGGCGTCAGGTCGAGGCCCGCCGCCTTCCAGTGCTCGATGGCCTCGTCGGTCTTGAGCAGCTCGGCGTGGCCGACGGCCTCGTCGATCGTGCGGAAACCCAGCGACGCCAGCAGTTCCCGGACTTCCTGGGCGATGAAGTGGAAGAAGTTCACCACGTGGTCGGCCTGACCGGTGAACCGCTTGCGCAGCTCGGGGTTCTGCGTGGCGATGCCGACCGGGCAGGTGTCCAGGTGGCAGACCCGCATCATCACGCAGCCCTCGACGATGAGCGGCGCGGTCGCGAAGCCGAACTCCTCCGCGCCGAGCAGCGCGGCCACCACCACGTCGCGGCCGGTGCGCATCGCGCCGTCGACCTGCACGGTGATCCGGTCGCGCAAACCGTTGAGCAGCAACGTCTGCTGGGTCTCGGCGAGGCCGATCTCCCACGGCGTGCCCGCGTGCTTGAGCGAGTTCAGCGGCGACGCGCCGGTGCCGCCGTCGTGGCCGGAGATCAGCACCACGTCCGCGTGCGCCTTCGCCACGCCCGCCGCGACCGTGCCGACGCCGACCTCGCTGACCAGCTTCACGTGCACGCGGGCCTGCTCGTTGGCGTTCTTCAGGTCGTGGATCAGCTGCGCCAGGTCTTCGATCGAGTAGATGTCGTGGTGCGGCGGCGGGGAGATCAGGCCGACGCCCGGCGTGGAGTGCCGGGTCCGCGCGATCCACGGGTACACCTTGTAGCCGGGCAGCTGACCGCCCTCGCCCGGCTTCGCGCCCTGCGCCATCTTGATCTGGATGTCGCTGGCGTTGACCAGGTACTCGGAGGTGACGCCGAACCGGCCGGACGCGACCTGCTTGACCGCGCTGCGCCGCTCCGGGTCGTACAGGCGCTCAGGGTCCTCGCCGCCCTCGCCGCTGTTGGACCGGCCGCCGAGCCGGTTCATCGCGATGGCCAGCGTCTCGTGCGCCTCGGCCGAGATCGACCCGTAGGACATGGCGCCGGTGTTGAACCGCTTGACGATCGAGGAGATCGGCTCGACCTCGTCGATCGGGATCGGCGTGCGGCCCTCCGCGTTGAACGAGAACAGGCCGCGCAGCGTGCCGCCCTGCCGGGACAGCCGCTCCACCTCGTCGGTGTAGCGCTTGTACACGTCCTGCTTGCCGGTCTTGGTGGCGTGCTGGAGCAGGAACACCGTCTCCGGCGTGAACAGGTGCAGCTCGCCCTCGCGGCGGTAGGCGTACTCGCCGCCCACCTCGAGCCTGCGGTGCACGCGGTCGGTCGGGTTGTCGGGGTGCGCGCGGCGGTGGCGCAGCGCGACCTCCTCGGCCAGCACGTCCAGGCCCGCGCCGCCGAGCTTCGACACCGTGCCGGTGAAGTACTCGCCCAGCAGCTCCTCGGACAGGCCGACGGCCTCGAACACCTGCGCCGCCGTGTACGCGCCGACGGTCGAGATGCCCATCTTCGACATGATCTTCAACGTGCCCTTGACCAGCGCGGTCACGTAGTTCCGCACGGCCTTGCGCGGCTCGATGCCGGTCACCGCGCCGGTGCTGATCATGTCTTCGATCGTCTCGAACGCGAGGTACGGGTTCACCGCGGCGGCGCCGTAGCTCAGCAGCGCGGCGATGTGGTGCACCTCGCGGGCGTCACCGGTCTCCACGACCAGCGCCACGCGCAGCCGCTCCTTGGTGCGCACCAGGTGGTGGTGCACCGCGGAGACCAGCAGCAGCGACGGGATCGGCGCCATCCGGTGGTCGGAGTCGCGGTCGGACAGCACGAGCGTGCGGGCGCCGTTCGCGATCGCCTCGGACGCCTCGCGGCGCACCCGCTCGATCGCCGCCGCGAGCGCCGCGCCGCCACCGTCCACTTCGTACAGTCCGGACAGGACGGTGCACGCGAAGCCGGGCAGGTCGCCGTCGTCGTTGATGTGGATGAGCTTGGCCAGCTCGTCGTTGTCGATCACCGGGTAGGTCAGCTTGATGTGCCGGCAGCTGACCGGGCCGGGCTCGAGCAGGTTCTGCTCCGGGCCCATCACCCGCGACATGCTGGTGACGATCTCCTCGCGGATCGAGTCCAGCGGCGGGTTCGTGACCTGGGCGAAGTTCTGCACGAAGTAGTCGTAGAGCAGCCGGGAGCGCTGCGAGAGCGCCGCCACCGGCGTGTCGGTGCCCATCGAGCCGAGCGGCTCCGCGCCGTTGGTGGACATCGGGGCGAGCAGGATCCGCAGCTCTTCCTCGGTGTAGCCGAACGTGAGCTGGCGGCGCACCACGGACTCGTGGCTCTGCACCACGTGCTCGCGGTCGGCCAGGTCGGCCAGCTCCAGCAGGCCCGCGTGCAGCCACTCGTCGTAGGGCAGCTCCTCGGCCAGCTTCGACTTGACCTCGTCGTCCTCGACCAGGCGGCCCTCGACCGTGTCGACCAGGAACATCTTCCCGGGCTGCAACCGGCCCTTGGCCACGACCTGGTCGGCGGGCACGTCGAGCACCCCGGTCTCCGAGGCCAGCACCACGCGGCCGTCGGCGGTCTGCCACCAGCGGGCCGGGCGCAGGCCGTTGCGGTCGAGCACCGCGCCGACCAGCGAGCCGTCGGTGAACGTCACGCACGCCGGGCCGTCCCACGGCTCCATCAAGCTCGCGTGGAACTCGTAGAACGCGCGGCGCTTCGGGTCCATCGAGGTGTGGTTCTCCCACGCCTCGGGGATCATCATCAGCACCGCGTGCGGCAGGCTCCGGCCGCCCAGGTGCAGCAGCTCCAGCACCTCGTCGAAGCTCGCCGAGTCCGAGCCCTCCGGGTGGCAGATCGGGAACAGCCTGGTCAGGTCGCCCGGGATCAGGTCGGAGGCCAGCAGCGCCTCGCGGGCCCGCATCCGGTTCCGGTTGCCGCGGACGGTGTTGATCTCACCGTTGTGGGCGACGTACCGGAACGGGTGCGCCAGCGGCCACGACGGGAACGTGTTGGTGGAGAAGCGGGAGTGGACCAGGGCGATCGCGCTGGCCAGCCGCTCGTCGCGCAGGTCGGGGAAGAACGCGGGCAGCTGGCCCGTGGTCAGCATGCCCTTGTAGACGATCGTCCGGGACGACAGCGACGGGAAGTACGTGCCGACGTCCGCCGCCGCGCTCTCGTGCTCGACCCGCTTGCGCAGGGCGAACGTGAGGCGGTCCAGGGCGACGTCGCGCCGGTCGGTCTCGCCCTTGACGAGCAGCATGGCGAAGTGCGGCATCACCGACCGGGCGGTCGGGCCCACGCCGGCGTGCTCGGGCGCGGTCGGTACGTCGCGCCAGCCCAGGACCACCAGGCCCTCTTCGGCGGCGATGCGCTCGGTCAGCGCGACGGCCTTGGCGCGCGGCTCCTCGTCGGAGGGCAGGAACGCGATGCCCGCCGCGTACGCGCCCGGCTGCGGCAGCTCGAAGTCCAGCACCTGCCGCAGGAACGCGTCCGGCAGTTGCAGGAGGATCCCGGCGCCGTCGCCGCTGGTCGGCTCGGCGCCGGCGGCGCCTCGGTGCTCCAGGTTGGCCAGCGCGGTGAGCGCGTCGACGACGATGTCGTGCGAGCGCCGGCCTCGGATGTCGGCGACCATCGCCACACCGCAAGCGTCACGTTCCGCGGCGGGGTCGTAGAGCCCCTGCGGGGACGGGATGGCGGAGAAGATCACTGCGCAGACCTCCTTCGTCGTCCTTGGTGAAAGAACGAGTCCTCGTGTCCAGGTCCTGGAATCCGGGTGCTGGGCACGGGACGACGATGGCCCGCGTGTTGACGAGACTTTAACAGTCGCGAAACGGATCCACACCATCCTTCGGGTGATCTCGATCGGCGACCGGTAACGATTCGGCCGGTTCGAGCGATACCCCGGCCGGCTTGTTACGCGTTGTTAAGCATAACGGAGGGACCGCCCTCGCGCGCGCCGGTGAGATTCGGCCGACACTGCGCCCTCCGCCACGATTCCGGACGAACTCGCAGGTGAGCCCCCGTGCCGCCGCCTCGTGGGCGACGACCGGGGGCTCAGGTGCGCGTCTCAGCGGGTGCCGGCGCCCACCGGCTCACGCTCCGTGACGTAATCGTCACCGTGCTGCTGTTCCATCAGGGCATCCACGTCCACCTGCCCGGGGTTGTCCATCACTTCGCGCAACCGGTCGCGGTCCAACTGGCCCTGCCAGCGCGCCACCACAAGGGTGCCGACGCCGTTGCCGATGACGTTCGTGATCGCCCGCGCCTCGGACATGAACCGGTCGATGCCCACGATCAGCGCGATGCCGACCGCCGGGATCGCGCTGTTGCCCTCGAACGCGCTCAGCGACGCCGCCAGCGTGACCAGGCCCGCGCCCGTGACGCCCGCCGCGCCCTTGCTGGCCAGCAGCATGAACAGCAGCAGCCCGATCTGCGTGCCCAGGCCCACCTCCGTGCCCGTCGCCTGGGCGATGAAGATCGCGCCCATGGTCAGGTAGATGCACGTGCCGTCCAGGTTGAACGAGTAGCCGGTCGGGATCGTCAGGCCCACCACCGACTTGTCCGCGCCCGCCGCCTCCAGCTTCACCAACATGCGCGGCAGCACGGTCTCCGACGACGACGTGCCGAGCACGATCAGCAGCTCGTCCTTGATGTACCGGAGGAACTTGAAGATCGAGAACCCGGCGTACAGCGCCACGCCGCCCAGCACCACCAGGATGAACAGCAGGCACGTCGCGTAGAACGAGCCCATCAGCCACGCCAGCTTGCCCAGGATCGAACCGCCGAACTTGCCGATCGTGTAGGCGATGCCGCCGAACGCGCCGATCGGCGCCGCGTACATGACGATCTTGATGACGCCGAACATCACCTTGGCCGTGGTGTCCAGCGCGGACACGACCTTCTCGCCGCGCTTGCCCATGCCCGCCACGGCCACCGCGACCAGGATCGCGACCACCAGCACCTGGATCAGCTGGCCGTCGGTGAACGCGCCGAGGAACGACTTCGGCACCAGGCCCAGGATGAAGCCCGTGACGCCGGTTTCGGCGGTCTTGGCGTCGGCGAGCGTCTTCTCCGCCGCGCCGTCGTTGATCGGGATGGACGCGCCGTGGTGGCCCGGCTGCACCAGGTTGACCACGATCAGGCCGATCGCCAGCGCCACCGTCGTCATCGCGGTGAAGTACAGGATGGTCCGCAGCGCCAGGCCGCCCGCCTTGGCGAGGTTGCCGAGGCCCGCGATGCCGACCACGACCGTGCAGAAGATCGTCGGTGCGATGACCACCTTGACCAGCGCGATGAAGAAGTCGGCCATCCACTTCATGCCCGACGCCTGCGCCGGGAAGGCGTACCCGACGACGACGCCGAGCACGATCGACACCAGCACCCAGAAGTAGAGGTGCTTGTAGATCGGTTTGCGCTCACGGGCTTGCGCGCTGACCACGTCTCCTCCAAGGGGGACCGTTGGGAGTTGGTTCGTGATCCTGAGCACAGGCCGTCGTCGCGACAAGGAGCGCGCCGGAAACTTCAGATCCCTCTGACGTAACACTCCGTTCACCCGGTGGTGGGGTTACCCTGCTGTTCGTGCGGGTGTCCCGGCGTTCGGTGCTGCGATCCGCCCTGGCGGCGGGCGTGCCGGCGTGGCTGTCGGCCTGCACGTCGAGCAGCCCGCCCGCGCTCGGCGAACTGGTGCTCGCGACCGGGCCGGACGGTGCGGTGTTCCGCGAGATCGGCGGCGCGCTGGCGGCGGCGCTGGCCGACGAGCTGCCCACGACCCGGGTGGTGGAGCGCCAGACCGGCGCGTCGGTGGAGAACGTGCGCCTGCTCCGCGAGGGCGAGGTCCACCTTGGACTGTCCTCTTTGGATCCGCTGGTGGCCGGTGCCCTGCTCAGCGCCGAAGACCCGGGCGGCATCAGTGCGGTGGGCCGGCTCTACGACAGCTTCATGCAGATCGCCGTGCCCGCCGACTCGCCGCTGCGGACGTTGTCGGACCTGGCCGGGCGGACGGTCTCGTTCGGGCCGTCGGAGTCGGGCACGGAGTTCACCGCGACCAGGCTGCTGTCGTTGCTGGGCATCGAGGTCGACGCGCGCCGGATGGCGCACGCCGACGCGGCCGAGGAGCTGACGACGGGTTCGCTCGACGCGTTCCTCGCGCTGACCGGCATTCCGACGCCGGCCATCGCCGACACGCTCGCGGGGTTCCCGCTGCGCCTGCTCGACCTGCCCGCCGAGGCGGAACGCCTGGCCGAGGCCTACCCGGGCCCGTACGTGCCGGCCACCATCCCGGCCACGACCTACGGCAACCTCGGCCCGTGCCGCACGTTCGCCGTGCCCAACCTGCTGCTGGCGCGGACGTCGTTGGACGAGGACGTGGTCGAGGTGGTGACGCGGACGGTGTTCACGCAATCGGCCCGGATCGCCGCGGGCCACCCGGAGGCCAGCAGGATCAACGTGAGGACCGGCATCGCCACCGGCCAGGTGCCGCTGCACAAGGGCGCCGAACGCTGGTTCCGAGCGACCAAGCGCTGACCAGCCAAAACCTCCTCCCGCCGCCCATGGCCGGGGCTGCACCGGCGTCCCGATGATCACCCGATAGAGCGAACTGCCCGTCAATGGAGAAACTTTCGGCAGACCATTGACGTTGCCGGGATAGAAGGAGGCGGCACCCACGGCGAGCGTCAGCGGACCAGGCAGGCGACCAGTCAGGCGGTCAGGCGAACGCCAGGCAGACGGTCAAGCAGCAGGCGGGCACTGGGCGCGCGGCGGGCAGGCACCAGGCGGTGCGAACAGGCACCACGCGGCCGGGCGGACAGGCACCGGGCGGGCGTGGTCGGGGCACCCCGCGGTCGGGCACCGGCCGGGCAGACACGCGGTCGGGCACCGGACTGACGCCGGACCGCGATCGGGCGGCACCGGGCAGCACCGGGCAGCCGGCTGGCTCCGCGAGGTATCGGCTGGGTCCGTGGGCACCGGGCTTGATCCGCGCCAGCAGCACGCGGCGGGCGCAGTCCGGCAGGCGGCAGGCTGGTCCGCGGGGGCATCGGGCTCAATCTGCGGGGATCGGGCTCGGTCCGCGAGACACCGGGCTCGATCCGCGCCAATCCGCACCCGATCAGCATCGGCAGCAGGCGGCGCGCCAGCCGCAGGCGGGTCAGGCGGCGGGGCAGGCGGCGGGGCAGGTCACCAGGCGGTTCGGGTCGGCAGGTGGGTCGGGTCGGCAGGCGGTTCGGGTCGGCAGATGGGTCAGGTCAGGTGGCGGCTCGCGCGCTGAGGTGGACGACGGCGTCCAGGCCGTGCGGTTCGACGGGGTGGAGGGCCAGTTCGCCGCCGGCCGACTCGATCAGCTCGGCGCAGATGGCCAGTCCCAGCCCGGTGCCCGCGATGTTCTGATGGCGCGGTGCGCGCCAGAACCGGCTCAGTGCGTCGGCTCGCTCGTCGTCCGACAGGCCCGTGCCGTCGTCGGTCACGTGCAGTTCCACGCCGCCGTCCGCGGCCCTGCCCCAGACCTTCACCCGTGTGCCGCCGGAGAGGCGGATCGCGTTGCCGACGAGTTCGTCCAGCACGCTGCCGAGGCCGCCGGGTGGTTCCAGCGCCCGCAGGCCGGGTGGGACGGACACCTCCAGGCGAATATCGCCCGCCAGGGCGCGCCAGCCGGGAACGTGCGTGGCCAGCAGGGTGTCCACGTCGACCGGTTCGGCGGCGGAGGTGCTGTCCAGCCGAGTGGCGGCCAGCAGGGTGTCCAGGACGCGGCCCATCTCCTCGGCCTCGTCCACCGCGATGCGTTGCGCCTCGCGGCCCGCGTCGTCGGTGACGTGCGGCTCCAGGTTGTCCACGGCCAGGCGGAGGCTGGCCAGCGGGTTGCGGAGTTGGTGGGAGGCGTCCGCCACGAACGCCCGTTGCCTGCGCAGGGCGCGGCCGACCACGTCGACCATCACGTTGAAGCTCGCGGCGAGTCTGCGCAGCTCAGGAGGCCCGCCGAGCTCATCCGCACGGACGTCCAGCCGGCCGCCCGCGACGGCGGCGGTGGCCTCGTCCAGGGTGCGGACCGGGCGGAGGACCCAGCGCGACATCGGCCACGCGACCGCCACCACGCCCAGCATGGGCACCAGGCCGATCAGCGCCAGCACGCCCCACTGGCGGAGGATCGCCGCCCTGAGGCCGTCGGTCGGGGAGATCGTCACCACGGCGGCCACCACCTCGCTGTCCCGGCCCACCGGCTCGACCACGACGAGGTTCACGCGCTCCCACGGCCACACCGACTGGTCGGTTTCGCCGCGGTACCCGCCGAAGGCCGCGTTCAGGCCCACCTCGACGTGCGGGTCGTCCAAGGCGAACGGGCGGCGTGACGATTCCAGCACGGTGCCGTCGGTGCCGACGAGGGCGGCTGAGATGCCGTAGAGCTGGTCGTAGCGGACCAGTTCCTCGCGCAGCGCGGTGAGCCGGTCCGACGCCAGGGCGCTCTCCGCCAGCGACGCGAACCGGCTCGCGTCACCCAGGCGGTCGAGGTAGGTCTCCTGGCTCTCCCGCTGCACGACGGCGAACGCGAGCGGCACGCCGAGGGCCGCGACCAGGGCGACCAGCAGCGGCACGATGAGGACCAGCAGGCGGCGCAGCACGCGGAGGCAACCTCCCGTGGGTGACGTGCGTCATGTCGGCTGCGGGCTGTTCCGGCCCGACGAAGGGGGAATGAGCATGTTACGCAAGGTTGCGTTGGTACTCGCGGCGATGACGGCCATCGCGGTGGTCGCGCCGGTGACCGCGTCCGCGGCGCCCACCGCCTGCACGCCGGTCGACTGGGGATCGGGGCCGAAGGCCGCGTCCCAGACCACGACCGGGCTGCTGGCGAACATCCGCGCCGGTCAGCAGGAGTGCTACGACCGGTTGGTGTTCGACTTCACCGGCGGCGAGAACGACGGCTACACGGTGCAGTACGTGCCCGAGGTGACCCACGAGGGGTCGGGCAAGCCGGTGCCGTTGCGCGGCGCGGGCAAGCTGCAGATCACGGTGAACTCGCCGTCCTACGACCAGGACGGCAACCCGACCTACACGTACCCGAACGGGTCGGAGCTGGTGAACGTCACGGGCTACCAGACGTTCCGGCAGGTCGCCTGGGCCGGGTCGTTCGAGGGGCAGACGACGGTGGGCCTGGGTGTGCGCGCGGTGCTGCCGTTCCGGGTGTTCACGCTCCCCGGCCGGGTCGTGGTGGACGTCGCCCACGTCTGGTGATCAACGATCGGTGGTGTGGGCTGCCACCCGGTAGCCCACACCGCGGATCGTCTCGATGCGCAACGCGTCGCCGAGCTTGCCGCGCAGGGCGGCGATGTGGGTGTCCAGGGTGCGTGACGGCGCCTCCCAGTGCGCCTGCCAGACCTGGTCCACGATCAGGTCGCGGCTGACGACGGTGCCCGCGCGGCCGACCAGCAGGGCGAGCAGGTCGAACTCCTTGCGGGTCAGCGGCACCGGTTCGCCGTTGATCCTGGCCTCGCGACCGGCCGGGTCCAGGGTGAGCGGGCCCAGCGTGATCTCGTGCTCACGTGCGGCGGCACGGGCCGCGCGGGTGCGGCGGAGCACGGCTTCGATGCGGGCCAGCAGCTCGGCAGTGCCGAACGGCTTCACCACGTAGTCGTCCGCGCCCAGCCGCAGGCCGAGCACCCGTTCCCGCTCCTCGCCGCGCGCGGTCACGGTGATGATCGCGGTGCCGGTGCGGTGGCGGAGTTCGCGCAGCACGTCGAGGCCGTCTCCGTCGGGCAGGCCCAGGTCGAGCAGCACGACGTCCGCCGGCGGCGCGGTGAGCGCCGCGGCGGCCGTGCCCACCCGGTGCACTTCGTAGCCCGCGTGCCGCAGCGCCGTGAGCAGTCCGCGCGCCACCCGGTCGTCATCTTCGACGACGAGGATGCGCACGGCGGCCTACTGCTCCGGCTTGTCGCCGGTGTCCGCGGGCTTGTCGGGCGCGGCCTTGGTGTCGGGGACGGTCGTCTCCTCGTCGTCCGCCGCCGGCTTGTCCTCGTCCGTGCTCGCGTAGCCGGACTCGGTCGGTTCGGCGGCGGCGGGCTCCTCGCGCACGATGACCTCGCGGTCGCCCTTCTTCCCGGCGAGCACGAAGTAGACGACCGCACCGAGGAACACCACGACCGACGTGATGACGTTGATCCGCAGCCCGAACACCTGCGTGGCGTAGTCGGTACGCATCTGCTCGATCCAGAACCGGCCGGCCGTGTAGCCCGCGACGTACAGCGCGAACACCCGGCCGTGGCCGAGCCGGAACTTCCGGTCCGCCCACACGATGATCAGGACGACACCGAGGCTCCACAGCATCTCGTAGAGGAACGTCGGGTGCACGATCTCGATCGGCGTGTGGTCCACCGCCACGCCGCCGAGGTCGTCCTCGAAGCCGGTCTCCGGGTCCTCCCGCTCGTAGATCTCCAGACCCCACGGCAGCGTGGTGGGACCGCCGTAGAGCTCCTGGTTGAAGTAGTTGCCGAGGCGGCCGACGGCCTGCGCGGCGAGGATGCCGGGCGCGAGCGCGTCCGCCATCGCGGGCAGCGGGATGCCCTTGCGGCGGCACCCGATCCACGCGCCGACGCCACCGAGCGCGATGGCGCCCCAGATGCCGAGGCCGCCGTTCCAGATGGCCAGGGCTTCGAGCGGGTTGCGACCCTCCCCGAAGTACTTGTCGTAGTCCGTCGCCACGTGGTACAGCCGCCCGCCGATCAGGCCGAACGGCACCGCGAACACGGCGATGTCGGTGACCTCGCCCTTCAGGCCGCCGCGGGCCACCCAGCGGCGCTCACCCCACCAGATGGCCAGGATGATGCCGAGGATGATGCACAGCGCGTAGGCGCGGATCGGGATCGGTCCCAGGTGCCACACGCCCTGGTCGGGGCTGGGGATCGTCGCGAGGTAAGTCGTCACCACGGCCACCACCGTAGTGGGTGCGGCCATCTGCCCTACGGCGACAGCGCGATTGTTACCGGGAAGGGTCGTTCGAGCTTCAAGAACCCGCCTTCGCTGCGGGCGGTCTCCACGTACTTGCCTTCTTCCAACTCGAGCACCGTCGCCACGGGCTCACCCTCCGCGGGGTCGATGAGCAGGTAGAACGGCACTCCGCCCGCCGCGTACAGGTCTCGCTTGAGCGTCAGATCCTGCTGTCGCGTGCTCGGCAAGAGCACTTCACCGGCCAGGATCAGGTCCTCGACGGGCAGCACCAAGCCGGTGCGTCCGCGAACGACGACGCCGAAGTCGGGGATGAGCATCCGGCTGGGCGACAGGCCGAGGTTGAAGCCGGGCAGCACCTTGTAGTCAGGTGGGCAAGCAGTCCTCAAGCCGAAGTACACGTCGCCGACGAGGCTCTGGTGCGGGAGGTTTCCGAGACGGCTCACGATCAGCGCCCCGTCCACCAGCTCGACCCGCTGCGACAGGTCCTCGGGTAGTGCGAGGACTTCGTCGAGGGTCCAGGGTCCCTCGTGGCGGAACCAGGGAGCGGGATGACCGACGTCGTGTTCGTAGTCCGCCTGCAGAGCCATGCGCTATCACCTCCGGGGGCAGCCCGACGCACCGCAGTGCCGCACGCCGGGTCGTGGATGAGCTTGATCACGAGCCCAGGATGCCGACGCGCACCGACAATTCCGACGCCCGGAAGCCGCCGGACGGACTAGTTCACTCGAACGTGCGTGCTACACGGCCGCTGCCGCTTGGCGCACCCCACCGGCCAACTCCTCGGTCAACGCCGCCACGGTGTCGTCCTGCACGGCCGACACGAACGCCGAGCCCACGATCACACCGTCCGCGAACGCCGCCAGCTCCGCCGCCTGAGCGCCGCTCCGCACGCCCAGACCGACGCCGATCGGCATGTCCGTGTGCTCACGCACCCGCTTGACCAGCGCCGGGGCCGCCGACGACACCACGTCGCGCGCGCCCGTCACACCCATCACCGACGTCGCGTACAAGAACCCCCGCGACGACCGGGCCGTCAACGAGATCCGCTCCTCCGTCGACGACGGCGCGACCAGGAAGATCCGGTCCAGGTCGTGCGCGTCCGTCGCCGAGATCCACTCGGCACCCTCGTCCGGCACGAGGTCGGGCGTGATGACACCCAGCCCACCGGCCGCCGCCAGGTCGCGCGCGAACCGGTCCACCCCGTAGGCCAGCACCGGGTTCCAGTACGTCATCACGACCGCGCGCCCACCCGCCGCCGCCACCGACTCGACCACGCCGAACAGGTCGCGCACCCGGAACCCGCCCCGCAACGCCTGCTCGGCCGCGCACTGGATGGTGACGCCGTCCATCACCGGGTCGGAGAACGGCAGGCCGACCTCCACCAGGTCGCACCCGGACGACACCATCGTCCGCAGCACGTCCTTCGAGCCCTCGAGCGTGGGGTACCCGGCGGGCAGGTACCCGATCAGGGCCGCCCGCGACTCCGCCCGACAAGCCGAGAAAACCGGATCAAGCCTGCTCACGACTCCACCCCCAGCCCGAACCACTTGATCGCGGTGTCCATGTCCTTGTCGCCGCGCCCGGACAGGTTGACCAGGATCAGCCCCTCCGGCCCGAGCTCGCGGCCGAGCACCAGCGCGCCGGCCAGGGCGTGCGCCGACTCGACCGCCGGGATGATGCCCTCCTCCCGCGACAGCAGCGCGAACGCCTCCATCGCCTGGGCGTCGGTCACCGGCCGGTACTCGGCCCGTCCGCTGTCCTTCAGGAACGCGTGCTCGGGCCCCACGCCGGGGTAGTCCAGCCCCGCCGAGATGGAGTGCGCCTCGGCGATCTGCCCGTCGGAGTCCTGCAGCACGTACGACATGGCGCCGTGCAGCGACCCGGGCGTGCCCGCGGTCAACGTCGCGCCGTGCCGGGAGGTCTCGATGCCGTCGCCGCCGGGCTCCAGGCCGACCAGCCGCACGGACGGGTCGTCGATGAAGCCGTGGAAGATGCCGATGGCGTTCGACCCGCCGCCGACGCACGCGGCCACCACGTCGGGCAGCCGACCGGCCTTCTCCAGGATCTGCTCGCGCGCCTCGATGCCGATGATCCGGTGGAAGTCGCGCACGAGCACCGGGAACGGGTGCGGCCCGGCGGCGGTGCCGAGCAGGTAGTGCGTGTCGTCGACGTTGGCGACCCAGTCGCGCAGCGCCTCGTTGATGGCGTCCTTCAACGTGCGCGAGCCGGTCTTCACCGGGATGACCCGCGCGCCGAGCAGCCGCATCCGGGCCACGTTGAGCGCCTGCCGCTCGGTGTCGACCTCGCCCATGTAGACGACGCAGTCCAGGCCCATCAGGGCGCAGGCGGTGGCCGTGGCCACGCCGTGCTGGCCCGCGCCGGTCTCGGCGATGACCCGCTTCTTGCCCATGCGCTTGGTCAGCAGCGCTTGGCCCAGCACGTTGTTGATCTTGTGCGAGCCGGTGTGGTTGAGGTCCTCGCGCTTGAGGAAGATCCGCGCGCCGCCCGCGTGGGCGGCGAACTTCGGCGCCTCCGTGAGCAGCGACGGCCGCCCGGCGAAGTCGCGCAGCAGGCGCGCGAACTCGTCGAGGAACTCGGGGTCGACCCGCGCCTTCTCGTAGAACGCGGCGAGCTCGTCCACCGCGGCGATGAGCGCTTCCGGCATGAACCGGCCGCCCCACGGCCCGAAGTGGCCCCGCTCATCCGGGTCGTGGGGTGTCGGAGCCAACTGGCCGCGCGCCATGCGCTCTCCTCCTACGGGGTCTTACCGGCTCGGCCGGGGACACGCCGGGTGGGACCCGGCCGTCACCAGCTTGTTCACCGCGACCTTGGGGTCGCCGCTCGTCACCAGGCTCTCGCCGACCAGCACCGCGTCGGCGCCCGCGCCCGCGTACGCCATCAGATCACCCGGTCCGGTGACACCGGACTCGGCGATCTTGATGGTGTCGAAGGGCAGGCCGGGCGCGATCCGCCCGAAGACGTCCTTGTCCACTTCCAGGGTGTGCAGGTTGCGCGCGTTCACGCCGATGACGCTCGCACCCGCCTCCAGCGCGCGGTCGGCCTCTTCGGCCGTGTGCACCTCGACCAGGGCCGTCATGCCGAGCGACTCCACCCGGTCGAGCAGCGACACCAGCGCGTTCTGCTCCAACGCCGCCACGATCAGCAGCACCAGGTCGGCGCCGTGCAGGCGCGCCTCGTGCACCTGGTACGGGCTGACGATGAAGTCCTTGCGCAACAGGGGGACGCCCACCGCCGCGCGCACCGCGTCGAAGTCCTCCAACGACCCGCCGAACCGGCGCCCCTCGGTCAGCACGCTGATCGCCCGCGCGCCGCCGAGCTCGTACTGCGCGGCGAGCTCCGCGGGCTCCGGGATGTCGGCCAGCTGCCCCTTGGACGGGCTGCGCCGCTTGACCTCGGCGATCACGCCGACGCCCGGTCCGCGCAGGATCGACATCACGTCCTGCGGCGGCGGCACCTTCGTCGCCTTCTCCCTGAGCACGTCGAAGGGCAGTGCCGCCTCGCGCTCGGCGAGGTCCTCGCGGACGCCTTCGATGATCGACTCGAGCACGGTCATCCGCGCACCTCGCTCGACTCCGTCAGACCTTCCGGTTCAGTCGCAAGCTCCCGCACGTCATGCTCCCCTTCCCGCCACGAGGATGCTAACCCCGCAGCGAACCCCGTCGGGCCACCGGGGTAGGCCCGTTCGCCCAGTTGACCAGGGCCCTTGCGAGCCGACGTGCGCAAACGTGCGGAGCCGGCGCGTCAGCCGGCCGTCAGCACGGGGTCAGTCCCGCTCCGTGGGATCGTCGCCGCGCTCCAGCGCGTTCCACAGCTCCCGCTCGGGGTCGGCGGTCCGCTTGGCCGCGCCGGGCGTCTGGTAGCCGCCGCCCAAGCGCGGCATGGCCGATCCGCGCACGACGAGCAGCACGCCCGCCGCGACCGCGAGCGCCGCACCGAGCAGCACGAGGCCGCGGCCGGTCACGGGCCCGTCGGCGTCCACTCCCTGGAACGCCGCCGCCACGCCCGCCAGCAGCACCACGACGCCGAGCACCCGCCGCACCCAGCCGCTCAACGCCACCACGGCGGCGATCGCGGCCAGGCACAGCAACGCCAACGGGGTCAGCGCGGGCACGACGTCGCCGCCGCTTCGGTCCGCCGAAGCGCCCCAGGCCATGGCGGACGCACCCCACAACGCCACCGCGGCGAGCAGCAGCAGCGCCACCACGATCCACAGTGGACGCCTAGCCGCCGACTTCTCAGACACGGGCCGGGTCCACCGCCGGGGCCATGGTCTGCGCGGTCGCGATCGCCGAGAGCACCGCGCCCGCCTTGTTCAGGCACTCGTTGTCCTCGGCGACCGGGTCGGAGTCGGCCACGATGCCGCCCCCCGCCTGCACGTACGCCACGCCGTCGCGCACCAGGGCGGTGCGGATGGCGATGGCGGTGTCCGCGTCGCCGGCGAAGTCCAGGTAGCCGACGACGCCGCCGTACAGGCCGCGCCGCGTGGGCTCCAGCTCCTCGATCAGCTCCATCGCGCGCGGCTTGGGCGCGCCGGACAGGGTGCCCGCCGGGAAGCACGCCGCGACCGCGTCGAACGCCGTGCGACCCTCCGCGAGCTCGCCGGTGACCGTGGACACGATGTGCATGACGTGGCTGTACCGCTCGACCTTGAAGAAGTCGACCACGGTCACCGAGCCGGGCTTGCACACCCGGCCCAGGTCGTTGCGGCCCAGGTCGACCAGCATGAGGTGCTCGGCGCGCTCCTTGTGGTCGGCCAGCAGGTCCTTCTCCAGCAAGGCGTCTTCCTCGTCGTCGACGCCCCTCCACCGCGTGCCCGCGATCGGGTGAGTGGTGGCCTTGCCGTCGCGCACGGTCACCAACGACTCCGGGCTGCACCCGACGATGTCGAAGTCATCCAGCCGCAGCAGGTACATGTACGGGCTCGGGTTGGACGTCCGCAGCACGCGGTAGATGTCGAGCGGGTCGGCGGTGGTGCGCATCTCGAACCGCTGCGACAGCACGACCTGGAACGCCTCACCGGCCCGGATGGCCTCCTTGGCCTTCTCCACGACCGCGTAGTGCTCCTGCTGCGAGCGGCGGCGCACGAACTCCGGCTTGGGCCGGGCGAACACCGCGGCGGTGGGCGGCGCGGCGCTCTGCAGGTCCTGCGTCATCGCGTCGAGCCTGGCCACCGCGTCGTCGTACGCCGCGTCCACGCGTTCCGGCGAGTCGTCCCAGTTGATGGCGTTGGCGATGAGCGTGACGGTGCCCTCGTGGTGGTCCAGCGCGGCCAGGTCGGTGGCCAGCAGCATCACCAGCTCCGGCACCTCCAGGTCGTCCTCGGCCAACGACGGCAGCCGCTCCAGCCGCCGCACGGCGTCGTAGCCGATGTAGCCGACCATCCCGCCGGTCAACGGCGGCAGGCCGGGCAGCGGGTCGGTGCGCAGCACCTCGATGGTCTCGCGCAGCGCCACCAGCGGGTCGCCGCCCTCGGGCAGGCCCACGGGGTGCGGCCCGAGCCAGAACGCCTCGCCGCCGGTCGCGGTCAGCGCGCCCGCGCTGCGCGCGCCGACGAACGACCAGCGCGACCAGGAGCGGCCGTTCTCGGCCGACTCGAACAGGAACGTGCCCGGCCGGTCCCCCGCGAGCTTGCGGTACAGCCCGACGGGCGTCTCCGCGTCCGCCAGCAGCCGCCGCACCACCGGGATGACCCGCCGTTGGGCGGCGAGCTCGCGGAACTCCTCGCGCGTCGGGCTGACCTCGCCCAGACCCGCACCTGCACCGATGACGCTCACCATGGGCGACATTGTGCAGGTTGCACCTATACGGATGTACGGCCGGGCCCTATTTCAACGCACGTTGAAAAAAGGTGCGTCTTACCGCATGATGATGGCGTGGACACCGGCACGAACCAAACCGAACCCAAGCGCCGCGGCCGACGCGCGGGCGGCGAGGACACCAAGGCCGCGCTGCTGGCCGCCGCCCGCGCGATCTTCGTCGAACGCGGCTACGAGGGCGCCACCGTGCGGTCCATCGCGGCGCGGGCCGGTGTGGACGCGGCCATGGTCAACCACTGGTTCGGCGGCAAGGAGGCCCTGTTCGCCAAGGCCGTGCTCCAGGTGCCGGTCGACGTCAACGCGCTGGTCGAGCGCATCCTCGACGGTCCGGACGAGGGGATCGGCGAGCGGATGGTGCGCAACTTCATCGGCATCTGGGACCCCATCGGCGGCGGCCAGTTCGCCGCGCTGGTGCGCAGCGTGACGGCGCACGACCAGGTCGCCGAAGTGCTGCGGGGCTTCTTCGTGGGCACCCTGCTCAAGCGGATCGTCGGGCACCTGGACGTGCCGGACGGGGAGCTGCGCGCCACCCTCGTGGCCAGCCAGATCTTCGGCATGGGCATGGTGCGGTACGTGGTGAAGTTCGAGCCGTTCGCCTCGGCTGACGTGGAGACGATGGTCAAGGCCATCGCGCCCAACCTCCAGCGCTACCTGACCGGCGACATCGACTGAGCCGTCAGCCCTCCGGGCCGAGCAGCACGGTGGCGTCGAAGCACGTGGCGTCACCGGTGTGGCAGGCGGCGCCGACCTGGTCCACGACGAGCAGCACCGTGTCGCCGTCGCAGTCCAGCCGCACCTCGTGCACGTGCTGCGTGTGCCCGGACGTCTCGCCCTTCACCCACAGCTGCTGCCGGCTGCGCGAGTAGTACGTGGCGCGGCGGGTGGTGAGCGTGCGGTGCAGGGCCTCGTCGTCCATCCACGCCACCATGAGCACCTCCCCGGTGCCGCGCCGCTGCGCCACGGCGCACACCAGCCCGTCGGCGGTGCGCTTGAGCCGTGAGGCGATGGACGGGTCGAGCGCGCTGGTCAACGCTGTCCTCCGAGGAAGTGGATCCGGGCGGGCTTGGTGTTGAGCATCACCACGCCGAAGACGTGGACCGCGGACAGCAGGCCGGAGACCACGCGGATCCACGCCGGCCCCTGGTTGAGCACCGCGAGCAGGTGGACCAACGCGACCAGGCCGAACACGAGCGCCGCCGTCAGCCGGGCCGGGCGCAGGCCCGCCACCAGGCCGCCGACCGCGAGCAGCTCCAGCACGGCGACGATCACCGGGAACCTGATCCAGCTCGGGTCGTTCTCGACCTGCCACTGGATCAGGCCCATGAGCACGAACGCCAGGCCGCCGGCGGCGCCGATCAGGGTCGCGAGGCGCACCTCGGGGGGCGCGTTGCGCGCGTTCGGCATCAGCGCACCACCACGCCCGCGTCGCGCAGGCCCTGCTTCACGTCGCCGATGCGCAGCGTGCCGAAGTGGAACACGCTGGCCGCGAGCACCGCGTCCGCGCCCTCGGCCACGGCGGGCGGGAAGTGCTCCACCGCGCCCGCGCCGCCGCTGGCGATCAGCGGCACGTCGACCACCGCGCGGGTGAGCCGGATCAGCTCCAGGTCGAACCCGGCCTTGGTGCCGTCGGCGTCCATCGAGTTCAGCAGGATCTCGCCGACGCCCAGCTCCTGGCCCCGGGCCGCCCACTCGACCGCGTCGATGCCGGTGCCCTTGCGCCCGCCGTGCGTGGTGACCTCGAACCCCGACGGGGTGGGCTGCTCACCCTCGGGCACGCGCCGCCCGTCCACCGACAGCACGATGCACTGGGCGCCGAACCGGCGGGACAGCTCGCCGAGCAGCTCGGGCCGGGCGATCGCGGCCGTGTTCACGCTCACCTTGTCCGCGCCCGCCCGCAGCAGCTTGTCCACGTCGTCCGCGGCGCGCACGCCACCGCCCACCGTGAGCGGGATGAACACCTGCTCCGCCGTGCGCCGGACCACGTCGAACGTGGTCTCGCGGTCGCTGGACGACGCCGTCACGTCGAGGAACGTCAGCTCGTCCGCGCCCTCCGCGTCGTAGGCCCGCGCCAGCTCGACCGGGTCACCCGCGTCGACGAGGTTGGTGAAGTTCACGCCCTTCACGACCCTGCCCCGGTCGACGTCCAGGCAGGGGATCACGCGTACCGCGACTGACATGGCCAAAAGCCTACGTGGACGCCCCTGAGCGGCCGACTCCCGGTGCCTGAGCGTTCAACTCGGGGGTCGTGAACGTAGGACACACGCGACCTGAACGTAGGACTCGCGCGTTCTGGACGTGGGACACGCGACACCTGAAAGTGGGATTCGCGGCCGTTGGTGGGCGACGTGGCGGCGAAAGTGTGGTTCACTTGAGGAGGTCGCAAGTTTTGTGTTCGTGTCATCCACGCTCGCGAAACATTGTTTGAGCGTGTGATTCCTCAGGGTCAGCGTTTGGACCGGCCCCAGCGGGTGCGTTCGCCCCGTTGGTAGCTGTATGAGGAGTACAAAGATGGCGCAGGGCACCGTGAAGTGGTTCAACTCGGAGAAGGGCTTCGGCTTCATCTCCCCCGAGGATGGCGGCGCGGACGTGTTCGTCCACTACTCGGAGATCCAGAGCGGCGGCTACCGCAGCCTGGAGGAGAACCAGCGGGTGAGCTTCGATGTCGGCCAGGGCGCCAAGGGCCCCCAGGCGACGAACGTGACGGTCATCTGACCCAGCGTTGCTCGTGAAGAGCCCCGTTCCCCTCGTGGGAGCGGGGCTCTTCCGCATGTCGCGGCTAACGTTGCCGGTCATGGACCTCGCAGCCGCCAAGTACCTGTTGTTGACCACCTTCCGCAAGGACGGCACCGCCGTGCCGACACCCGTCTGGGTGGCCGGCGCCGAGGGCACGCTGTACGCGTGGTCGGCCGCCGACGCGGGGAAGGTCAAGCGCATCCGCCGCAGCGGCGACGTGCGCGTGGGACCGTGCGACTTCCGGGGCCAACCCACCGGCGAGCAGATCCCGGCCACCGCGCGGCTGCTCGACGGGCGCGGCAGCGACCGGGTGCGGTCCCTCATCGCGAAGAAGTACGGCGTGATGGGCAGGCTCACCCTGCTCGGCAGCCGGATCCGCCGCGGGCGCGACGGCACGATCGGCATCGAGATCACGCCCGCCTAGCGTCAACCCGGAGTTGACCCGTCGCGTTGCGTCAACCTACAGTTGACGGGTGGTAGCTCCCCCGGTCCAGCTCACGGACCTGATCGTCACCGTCGCGGCGGAACACACCGACGTGCTGGGCAGGCTGGCCGCCGCCGTGCAGCTGAGCGGCCAGCTCGACGAGTTGGGCGATCACCTCATCGGGCACTTCGTGGACGAGGCGCGGCGCGCGGGCGCGAGCTGGGCCGAGATCGGCGAGAGCCTCGGCGTCACCAAGCAGGCCGCGCAGAAGCGGTTCGTGCCCAAGGTGTCGCCGGACCTGAAGCCGAGCTTCGACCGCTACACCGACCGGGCCCGGCGGGTCGTCGTGCTGGCCCGCCACCACGCCCGGTTCAGCGAGCACATCGGCACCGAGCACCTCCTGCTCGGCCTGCTCGACGAGTCCGGCGGCCTGGCCGCCAAGACCATCGCCAAGCTGGAGGCGTCGGAGGGCACCACGCGGATGGCGGTGCTCAGCGAGCTCGACGGCACGGTCCGGCAGCGGCCCGACCCGCAGCCGTTCACCGCGCACTGCAAGAAGGCGCTGGAACTGGCCGTGCGGGCGTCGCTGCGCCAGGGCCACGCGTTCGTCGGCACCGAGCACCTGCTGCTCGGCCTGCTCGCCGAGAAGGAAGGCGCCGCGGCCAAGGCCCTCGAACGCACGGGCGTCACCGAGGCAGCCGCGGAGGCCTACATCGTCCGCGAGATCGAGGACGCGATCAGCCGCGGACCGCGGCCAGCGCCTCCGGGAGCGTGAACGCGCCCGCGTAGAGCGCCTTGCCCACGATCGCGCCCTCGACACCGTCTCGGGACAACGCCGCCAGCGCGACCAGGTCGTCCACACTGGACACGCCACCCGAGGCGATGACCGGCGCGTCGGTGCGCGCGCACACCTCGCGCAGCAGGTCCACGTTCGGGCCCTGGAGCGTGCCGTCCTTGCCGACGTCGGTGACCACGTAGCGGGCGCAGCCGTCGCGGTCCAGCCGCTCCAGCACCTCCCACAGGTCGCCGCCGTCCTTCGTCCACCCGCGCGCGGCCACCCGGTGGCCCTGCTCGGTGATCCGCACGTCGAGGCCGACCGCGATCTTGTCGCCGTGCTCGGCGACGACCTTCGCGCACCACACCGGGTCCTCCAGCGCGGCCGTGCCCAGGTTCACCCGCGCGCAGCCGGTCGCGAGCGCGGCGGCCAGCGACGCGTCGTCGCGGATGCCGCCGGACAGCTCGACCCGGACGTCCAGCTCGCCGACCACGCGGGCCAGCAGCTCGCGGTTGCTGCCGCGGCCGAACGCGGCGTCGAGGTCGACCAGGTGCACCCACTCGGCGCCGTCGCGCTGCCAGGCGAGCGCGGCGTCCAGCGGGTCGCCGTAGTTGGTCTCGGTGCCGGCCTCGCCCTGCACGAGCCGAACGGCCAGGCCATCGGCCACGTCAACAGCCGGGAGCAGCGTGAAAGTCACGCGTTCAGCCTAGTTGAAGCTCTTGAGCCAGTTCTCCAGCAGGTGCGCGCCCGCGTCGCCGGACTTCTCCGGGTGGAACTGGGTCGCCCACAGCGGACCGTTCTCCACCGCCGCGACGAACTCGTCGCCGCCGTGCTCGGCCCACGTCACCAGCGGCGCGCGGAGCGCGTCGGACTCCGGCAGCTCCCACTTGCGCACGCCGTAGGAGTGCACGAAGTAGTACCGGGTGTCCGGGTCGAGGCCGGCGAACAGCCTGGTGTCCTCGGAGGTGCGGACGGTGTTCCAGCCCATGTGGGGCACGACCGGGGCCTCCAGCCGCTCCACCGTGCCCGGCCACTCGCCGCAGCCCTCGGTGAGCACGCCGTGCTCGATGCCCCGTTCGAAGAGGATCTGCATGCCGACGCAGATGCCGAGCACCGGACGTCCGCCGGCGAGCCGTTGGCCGATGAGGCGGCCGCCCTTGATCGCGTCCAGCCCGGCCATGCACGCGGCGAACGCGCCGACACCGGGCACCACCAGGCCGTCCGCGTCGAGCGCGGCCCGGTGGTCGGACGACACCTCCACGTCGGCGCCGACGCGCTGGAGGGCGCGCTCGGCGGAGCGGATGTTGCCGAATCCGTAGTCCAGCACAACGACCTTGGGCACCCATCCAGCGTAGTCGCCACGCCGCACGCCAGGAGCGTGCGGTCCGCCACGACCCCTCAGGCCAACCCGCCCTGCGTCACCGGGACCACCGGCAGGACCGTGTTGATCGGCAGGCCGGCGCGGTTCGGCAGGGCGGTCACCCAGGTGTCGGCGCGGCCCTCGTCCACCAGCGCGCGCACCTCGGCGACGTCGGCGGGCAGGTCGGCGGGCCGCGGTCGGGCGTCGAGCCGCCACCAGCGCAGCAGGCCGACCAGCCGGCGCGCCGAGCCCGTGGAGCCTGCCCGCTCGCCGTCGGTCCACACCTCGGCGGTGGGAGACCAGCGCAGCAGCAACGCCGCCGCGCCGGTCTCCCGCACCTGCTCGGCCAGCCGGAACGCCGCCGGGAACCCGATCTGCCTGCGCGGCAGCAGCACCGTCCCGGACGCGACCGGGACGAGTGCCGCGGGCCCCGCGGCGGCGCGGTGCAGGTTCAGCTGCAGCTCCGCGGTCGGCGCGGGTGTCCAGATCAGGGTTCTCGGCACGCTCACAGGCAGAGATCATGCCGCAGCGGCCGGGTGCCCGAACATCCGACGCACAGCCGCGGCGACGCCGAGCACGTCGAGGTCGTGCGCCGAATCGTGGTCCTCGGCCGTGCCGTAGGCCCGCAGCTCGGAGTCTCGCCGCACGCCGAGCGACCGCAGCCGGTGCGGCACGTCCGCCAGCGCCTCGGCCGCCAGGTGCGCCGACGTGCCCTCCAGGTACGGCTCGACCAGCAGCACGTCCGCCCGGTCGGCGCGGCGCACCGCCGCTTGCAGCCCGGCCGCGTCGAACGGCCGCACGGTGGTCGCGTAGAGCACCGTCACGTCCGCGTCCCGGGTGGCCTCCAGCACGGTGTCGAGCATCGGCCCGACCGCCACCACCACGCCCTGCCCGCCGCGCCGCACCTCGGTGAACCCCTCGACCACCGGGTGCGGAGAGGTGTTCTGCCGCAGGGAGAGCCGGATGTAGACCCGGTCGTCACGCGCCAGCGCGTCCCGCACGATCGGCCCGACCTCCTCCGGGTGGCCCGGCACGCGCACCGTCCACCCGGGCAGCGTGCCGAACAGCGCCACGTCACCGGGCGCCTGGTGCGTGCGGCCCCACACCGGGTCGTCGTAGGAGCCGCCGATGCTGACCAGCACCCCGCCCAGGTCCTGGTGGCCGAAGTCCAGCTTGATCTGCTCGAACGGCCGCTCGACCAGGAACGGCGCGTAGGTGTGCACGACCGGCCGCAGCCCGCTCAACGCCAGCCCCGCGCCCACGCCGACCATCGCCTGCTCGCGGATGCCGACGTTGACCACCCGCTCGTGCGGCGCGAACGCGTCCCGCGAGATCTCCGCCAGCACGACGGCGACCCGCGGGTCGTGCCGCATCACGTCCTCGACGGTGTCCACGAACACCTGGCGCATCGACGTCATCCCCGCTCCCCCTTGCCGATCTCCGCCACCACGACCAACGGACGGCCGGGGTGGTCCTGCGTGAACGCCTCGTGGAGCGCGCCGTGGTCACGTCCGTCCACTGTGGACGCCTGCCAGCCCTCGACCTCGAACCTCTTAGCCACCCCGCCGGGCCAGCCGTGCGTGCCGGAAGCGTTGTCCACCACGACGGTGACGAGCCGGTCCAGGCCGAGCCGACCGGCCAGCGCGATGGCCTCGTGGTTGCTGCCCTCGTCCAGCTCCGCGTCCCCGACCAGCACGAACGTCCGCGCGGTCCGCCCCTGCACGCGCAGGCCGAGCGCGGTGCCGACGGCGATCGGCAGGCCGTGCCCGAGCGAGCCGCTGCTGATCTCGACGCCGTTGACCAGCACGCGGTCCGGGTGCTGGCCCAACGGCGAGTCCCACGCGGTCCAACTGTCCAGGGTGGACGGATCGAGGAAGCCCTTCGCGGCCAGCACGGCGTAGTACGCCATCGGACCGTGCCCCTTGGACAGCAGGAACCGGTCGCGGTCCGGGTCGTCCACCCGGTCCGGCGCGACGTCCAGCACCCTGTCGTAGAGCACCCACAGCACGTCCAGCGTGGACGCCGCCGCCCACTCGTGCTTCTCGTCCCCTGTCATCCGCCGGAACAACGCGGGGATGTCCGCGAAGCCCGACTTGTCCTTGACTGCCATGAACCCACGAAACAACTTCGACTTAGGTCGAGGTCAAGACATAGGATGGGCACGTGAGCAAGTTGCCGGAGATGTTGACCATCGGCCAAGTGGCCGAACGCAGCGGGGTGCCACACACCGCGCTGAGGTTCTACGAGGAAAGAGGGTTGATCACCTCCGAGCGCACGGCGGGCAACCAGCGCCGGTACCCGAGGCACGTGCTGCGGCGGCTGGCGTTCATCCGCACCGCCCAGCGGGTCGGACTGTCGCTGGAGGACGTGCACGACGCGCTGGCGACCCTGCCGGACAACCGCACGCCGACCAAGACCGACTGGAGCAGGCTGTCGGCGAGCTGGCAGGTGGAGCTGGACGCCCGGATCGACGCGTTGCGGCGGCTGCGCGACCGGCTGACGTCGTGCATCGGGTGCGGGTGCCTGTCGCTGCGCAGCTGCACCCTGCACAACCTCGACGACGAGCAGGCCGCCGACGGGCCCGGCGCGCCCAAGCTCAAGCCCGCCCTGGAAGGCGGCACGTGAAATCCGGTTGTGCCGCGTGCTGCACTGGAGGTCGTGCAAGAGAAGAAGCAGATGGTCCGCTTGTCGAAGCGGATGGCGAAGACCCTGCGCCACGACCCGCAACGGCTGGGGCTGACCCTGGACCCGGCGGGATGGGTGGACCTGGAGGAGTTCGTGCGCGCCCTGGGTGTGACCGAGGCGCAGGTGCTGGAGGTCGTGGCGGACAACGACAAGCAGCGGTTCGCGATCGAGGACGGGCGCATCCGGGCCAACCAGGGCCACACCGTGGAGGTGTCGTTGGACCTGCCCGTGGCCGAGCCGCCCGCCGAGCTGTACCACGGGACGGTCGGCCGGTTCCTGCCCGACATCTTCCGCGACGGGCTGCGGCCGATGGCGCGGCACGACGTGCACCTGTCCGCGACCGTGGAGACGGCCGTCCGGGTCGGGTCGCGCCGGGGCAAGCCGGTGGTGCTGGTGGTCGACGCCGCGGCCATGGCCGCCGACGGCCACGAGTTCCGCGTGAGCGCCAACGGCGTGTGGCTGACGGCCGCCGTGCCGCCTAACTACCTGCGAGAACACGTCTCGTGAGCCAGTCGAGGCCCGCGACCACCTCGTCCGGGCCGAGGCCGCGCACCTGTCTTTGGTACTGGTAGACCTCGGGGGCGAGCGGCGCCATCAAGGCGTCCACCACGGCCGCGGGCGCGCCGTCCACCAGCGAGGCGACGTGCCGCCGCCAGAAGCCGTAGGCGCCCGCCCGGAACCGCGCCCGGCCCGTCTCGGCGCCGAGCACCAGGTGCAGGTGCCGTTCCAGCAGGCCGACCATGGTCCGGTAGAACGCGGCCAGCCGTTCGTCGGGCGACGCGCCCGGGCCCAGCGGCGGCGGGCCGGTGAGGATGCGGTCCTGGATGTCGGACTCGTGCTCGTCCAGCAGCGCCTGCGCGATCGACGTCGTGTCCGGATAACGCCGGTAGAGCGTCGCCCGGCCCACGCCGGCGGCACGCGCGATGTCCTCCATCGTCACGCCGACCGCCCCGCCCGCGGCGGCGAACACCTCCTCCGCGGCGGCGAGCACGCGGGCCCTGTTGCGGGCGGCATCGGCCCGCTCCCGAGTGCGACCGGTGGTGGTGGCGGCCTCGGCCGGTGACGACATGTGACCAACCATACGCAGACAGCCAAACCGCCCGCGCCCAACCGCCCCGAACGTCGAACTCGCGGGACCTGAGCGTTCGACACGCGGGACCTGAGCGTTCGACACGCGGGACGCGAACGTTCGACACGCGCGTGTGTCCTACGTTCGGAACGCGCGTGTCCTACGTTCGGAATGGCCGAGTTGAACGCTCGGTGCAGGTCAGAGGAGCCAGGCGAGGGCGGCGCCCACGGCGACGACGGTCAGGACCAGCAGCACGACCGCCAGGCCCCGGGCCGTCTTCCACGTGCTGTAGACGCCGCCACCGAGGAACCCGGCCAGCGCGATCAGGCCGATGACCACGTACTCCTTCGGCATCTACAGGACACCCTTGGTCGACGGCACGCCGCCCACCCGCGGATCCGGCTCGACGGCCGCGCGCAGCGCCCGCGCGATCGCCTTGAACTGCGCCTCGGCGATGTGGTGCGGGTCACGCCCGTACTCCACCCGCACGTGCAGCGCGATCCCCGCGTGGAACGCCAGCGAGTCGAAGACGTGCCGGTTCAGCACGAACGGGTAGTTGCCGCCGATCGTGAAGGTGTTGAACTGCTCCGGCTCGCCCACGTGCACGCAGTACGGCCGCCCGGACACGTCCACCGCCGCGTGCGCCAGCGTCTCGTCCATCGGGATCCACGCGTCGCCGAACCGGCGGATGCCCGCCTTGTCGCCCAACGCCTCCCGCAACGCCTGCCCGAGCACGATCGCCACGTCCTCCACGGTGTGGTGCGCGTCGATCTCCACGTCCCCGGTCGCCCGGACGACCAGGTCCAACGACCCGTGCACGCCCAGCGCGGTGAGCATGTGGTCGTAGAACGGCACTCCCGTGCCGATCTCGACCTGCCCGGTGCCGTCGAGGTCAACCTCGACGTACACCGACGATTCCCTGGTGGTCCGCTCCACCTTGCCGACCCGGCTCACCGGTCAACCTCCTTGCTCGCCGCGAGGAACGCGTCGTTCTCCTCCGGGGTGCCGACCGTCACCCGCAGGTGTCCGGCGATGCCGACGTCCCTGATCAGCACACCGCGTTCCAGGTACGACCGCCACGTGGCGTGCGCGTCCTCGAACCACCCGAACAGCACGAAGTTCGCGTCGCTCGGCACCACCGAGAAGCCCAGACCGGCCAACGAGTCCGCCACCCGGTCCCGTTCGGCCGCCAACCGGGCCACCGACCCGAGCGTCTCCGACGCGTGCCGCAACGACGCCCGCGCCGCCGCCTGCGTCAACGCCGACAGGTGGTAGGGCAGCCGCACGAGCTGCAACGCGTCCACCACGGCGGGCGCGGCGGCGAGGTAGCCCAACCGGCCACCGGCGAACGCGAACGCCTTGCTCATGGTCCGGCTGACGATCAGCTTCGCCGGGTAGTCGTCCAGCAGCACGACCGCGCTCTGCCGCGACGAGAACTCCGCGTACGCCTCGTCCACCACGACCATCCCGGGCGACGCCTCGATCAGCACCCGCAGGTCGTCCACCGGCAGGCTCTGCCCGGTCGGGTTGTTGGGGCTGGTCACGAACACCACGTCCGGCGCGCGTTCGGCGACGATCACGGCCGCGCGCTCCACGTCCAGCGAGAAGTCCGCGCGGCGGGGCGTCGGCGCCCACTCCGTGCGGGTGCCCGCCGCGATGATCGGGTGCATCGAGTACGACGGCTCGAAGCCCAGCGCCGACCGGCCCGGCCCGCCGAACGCCTGCAGGATCTGCTGGAGCACCTCGTTCGACCCGTTCGCCGCCCACAGGTTCGCCGAGGTCAGCGGCACGCCCGTGGACGACGCCAGGTAGGCGGCCAGGTCCTCGCGCAACGCCACCGCGTCCCGGTCCGGGTAGCGGTGCAGCTCGCCGGCGACGGCGGCCACCTCCCGCACCACGTCCTCCACCAGGGCGGGCGTGGGCGGGTACGGGTTCTCGTTCGTGTTCAACCGGACGGGCACGTCCAGCTGCGGCGCGCCGTACGGCGTGCGTCCGCGCAGGTCCTCCCGCAGGGGCAGGTCCGTGATCTCGACCTTCGCTCCGATGGGCCTCATCCGCGGAACCTCGCCATCACGGCCTGGCCGTGCGCGGGCAGGTCCTCGGCGTTCGCCAGCGCCACGACGTGCGGCGCGACGTCGCGCAGGGCGTCCTCGCTGTAGTCGATCACGTGGATGCCGCGCAGGAACGTCTGCACCGACAGCCCCGACGAGTGCCGCGCGCACCCGCCGGTGGGCAGCACGTGGTTGGAGCCCGCGCAGTAGTCGCCCAGCGACACCGGCGAGTGCGCGCCCACGAAGATCGCCCCGGCCGCGCGCACGCGTGCGGCGACCTCGCGGGCGTCGGCCGTCTGGATCTCCAGGTGCTCGGCGGCGTAGGTGTCGACCACCCGCAGGCCCTCGTCGAGCGTGGACACCAGCACGGTGCCGGACTGCTTGCCCCGCAACGCCGTCCGCACGCGCTCGTGGTGCTTGGTCGCGCCGGTCTGGCGGTCCAGCTCCTCGTCCACCGCGTCCGCCAGCTCCGGCGACGTGGTCACCAGCACGCTCGCGGCCAGCGGGTCGTGCTCGGCCTGGCTGATCAGGTCGGCGGCCACGTGCACCGGGTCGGCCGTGGCGTCGGCCAGGATCGCGATCTCGGTCGGCCCGGCCTCGGAGTCGATCCCGATCAGGCCGCGCAGCAGCCGCTTGGCCGCAGTCAGGTAGATGTTGCCGGGACCCGTCACCAGGTCCACCGGCTCCAGCGCGCCGCCGTCGGTGTCCGTGCCGCCGTGCGCGAGCAGCGCGACCGCGAGCGCGCCGCCCACGGCCCACACCTCGGTCACGCCGAGCAGCGCGGCGGCGGCCAGGACCGCCGGGTGCGGCAGGCCGCCGAACTCCACCTGCGGCGGCGAGCACACCACCAGCGACTCGACGCCCGCGATCTGCGCCGGCACCACGTTCATGACCACGCTGGACGGGTAGACGGCCAGGCCGCCGGGCACGTACAGGCCGACCCGGGACACCGGCGCCCAGCGCTCGGTCACCGTGCCGCCGGGCACGACCTGGGTGGTCGTGTCGACCCGGCGCTGGTCGGCGTGCACCTTGCGGGCCCGCGCGGTGGACTCCTCCAGCGCCGCCCGCACGGCCGGGTCGAGCTCGGACAGCGCGCGCTCCAGCTCGGACGCGGGCACGCGGATCGACGACGGACGCACCTTGTCGAACTTCTCGCCGTGCTCCAGCACGGCCTCGACGCCCCGTTCGCGCACGTCGTCCACGAGCGGCCGGACCTGATGCAGCACCGCGTCCACGTCGACCTCGGCGCGCGGCAGCGCGGCGCGCAGTTCGGCGGCTGACGGGACACGACCTCGCAGGTCGATGCGGCTGAGCATGCCCACAAGGGTAAGGCGTCGCCAATTCCGTCAACTGTCAGCCCGGGTCCCGAGTGGTGAACCCGACAAACGGGGGCTACCTCGATCCGTGATCGACGGGCCACGCTGCGTGTGCACCTCTTGCGGGTGTTCCCCATCTCCGTCGCAACCCCTGCTGATGATGGAGGCTTGATGTTCACCAAGCGGCGCGGCCTCGTGGCCGCCGCGCTGGTCGCGAGCGTGGCCCTGGTGCTCCCCGCGCACCCCGGCTCGGCGCAACCGGCGACCGCCCAAACCCCCGATCGGACCGTGTTCGAGGTCACCGCGACCTCACCCGAGGCGAGGACGAAGGTCGCCCGGACCGGGGTCGACGTCCTCGGCCAGAACGGCGACACGCTCACCGTGATCGCCGAACCCCGCCAGCAGTGGCTGCTGCGCGCCACCGGTCTGCCGATGAGGAACGCCGGTGACGCGGACGCCCAGCTCGCGGGCCTGGGCAAGGCGGACTTCGCCGACCCCCAGCTCGGCGCGCAGGACTTCCCGTCCGGCTACACCGGCTACCACAACTACGCCGAGATGGTCGCCGAGCTGAACCAGACCGTCAGCGACCACCCGAACCTCGTCACGCTGCGCAGCATCGGCAAGTCGTACCAGAACCGCGACCTGTGGATGATCAAGATCAGCGACAACCCGGCGTCCGACGAGTCCGAGCCCGAGGTGCTGTTCACCTGCAACCAGCACGCGCGGGAGCACCTGACCGTGGAGATGTGCCTGCACATCATCAAGCGGTACACGGACAACTACGCGTCCAACGCGGCCATCAAGGGCGCGGTCGACAGCCGGGAGATCTGGGTCATCCCCAGCGTCAACCCGGACGGCGCCGAGTACGACATCGCGACCGGCTCGTTCCGGGCGTGGCGCAAGAACCGGCAGCCGAACTCCACCGCGACCGGCACGGACCCGAACCGCAACTGGGGCCACCAGTGGGGCTGCTGCGGCGGTTCCAGCGGCAGCGGGTCGAGCGACACCTACCGCGGCCCGTCGGCGTTCTCCGCGCCGGAGGTCGCGCGGGTCCGCGACTTCGTGAACGGCCGCGTGGTGGGCGGTGTGCAGCAGATCAAGTCGCACATCGACTGGCACACGTTCTCGGAGCTGATCCTGTGGCCGTACGGCTACACCTACAACGACACCGCCGCGGGCCTGGACGCCACCCAGGCCAACGTCTTCCAGACCATGGGCAGGCGGATGGCGTCGTTGAACGGCTACACGCCGCAGCAGGCCAGCGACCTCTACATCACCGACGGCAGCGTCGACGACTGGATGTGGGCCGCCCACAAGATCTGGAGCTACACGTTCGAGATGTACCCCAGGTCGGCGAGCGGCACCAGCGGCTTCTACCCGCGCGACACGCTGATCGCCGCGCAGACCTCGCGCAACGACACGGCGGTGCAGTTGTTCCTCGACTACTCCGACTGCGTCCCGCGCATCACCGGACGCACCTGCTGACGGCCTCCACGGCCTGATCGACCAGGCGCGGGCTCGCCGAGGTGGGGTGACACCCTCACCACCT
>NZ_JAJHUO010000008.1:0-117398 GCF_020859565.1 Saccharothrix luteola
TAATGACACCGGTCCCGACACAGACGCGTCAACGGGATGAAGGCGTTACGGCTGTAGGTCACCACCCCCGCACGACCCTCCGCCAGCAGGTGCGCGTCACGCACCCGACCCGCCGCCTGAAGCAACGCCTCCAGATCCTCACCACGGGCGTGCAACAGCACCGCGGCCTCGGTCACGTCCAACACCGCACCATCAGCAGCACGGCGCAACGCACGTCGCATCGACGACCCACTGGGCGTCGGATCCGGCGGGGCGATCGAGATGTCCACGGTCATACAGGCACCCCTCGTCGGTCTCGGACGGTCGCTCCGTCGTCACCTATGACCCCGGTGAGGCCGGACAGGAATCGGCGTGTCCACGTCGTGCTCGCCACAAGCGATCCCTTTGCGCCCGGCACCGGGTCTCTAGATCGGAGCGCCCCGGCGGTGCCCGGACCGACTCGGGCCGTGCCGCGGGGGCCTCAGATGGACCCGAACCTAGGAGAACGCACATGAACACCCAGACGCTCGGCGCCCGGAGCGCAGCGCTGACGGCCTCCATGACCAGCCAGGCGCCGGAAGGCCTGCTCTCCGCCTTCGAAGTCGAACAGGCCCAGCTCAGGGCCGCGGGGGTGCCGGCCGGGGCCGCGAAGCCGGGCACGAAGGTGCCCGACGTGGCCCTGCTGGACGCGGACGGGGAAGCGACGTCGCTGTACGAGGTGGCCGACGGCCGCCCCGCCGTGGTCGTCACGTTCCGCGGCGCCTGGGGCCCCTACTGCAACATGGCGCTGAACGCCTACGAGGCCGAGTTGCTGCCGGTGCTGGCCGAGCGGGGGATCGCCCTGATCGGCCTCAGCCCGCAGAAGCCCGAGGGCACCGCCGCGACGCGGGACAAGAACTCCCTGACGTTCCCCGTGCTGTCCGACCCCGGCAACAAGCTGGCCACCGAGCTGGGCTTCGCCACCACGCCGACCGCCGACGCGCTGGCCACCCTGGCCAGGCTCGGCAACGACGTGGCGAAGCTGAACAGCGACGGCACCACCGGCCTGCCGATGCCCTCGGTGCTGCTGGTGGACCGCGACCACGTCCTGCGGTGGATCGACATCCAGCCCGACTACACCGCGCGCACCGAGACCACCGACATCCTGGCGGCACTCGACACCCTCGACTGAACGAAAAGCCGCGCCGAATCCACGCCCTCCGATTCCGGGAGGGCGTGGATTCGGCATGCCTGAATTGCGCGAAATCATTTCGATGAATACGAAATCCCGCACCGTTGAGGGTGTGATTCCGGCCACATACTGGCGGGTAACATTTATTACTCCCCAGGCGTAAAGTTCGCTATCCGTGTTCCTTTTCTCGATCCGGTGCTCCTATCGGGTTACGAAGCAGTGAGAAAGGACTACTGGATGCCCCGCGAACTTAACGCAGAGTTACCGCCCAACAGACTCTCCCGCCGTCGCCTCTTCAAGGGCTCGGCGGCTGTGGCGATCACCGCCGCCCCGGTGCTCGGCACCGGCACGGCCGCCGCGACGGCGGAAGCCGAGTTGGGCGTCCGCACCACGATCGACGCGGCCACCGTCACACCCAGCGACCCGCACTACGGCGACCTGGTCCGCAGGCAGCTCAACCAGCGGTTCATCGGAAAACCCGAGATGGTGCGGGTCGTCGGCGCGGCCCACCAGGTGGCGCCCGCCGTGCAGGCGGCGGTGGACGCGGGCAAGCGGATCACCGTCATCAGCGGTGGCCACTGCCTGGAGGGGTTCCCGTTCGAGCCCACGGTGAAGGTCGTGCTCGACGTCTCCAACCTCGACGCCGTGTACTACGACCCCAAGTACAACGCCATCGCCATCGAGTCCGGCGCCACCCTCCTCGACGCCTACGAGAAGCTCTACCACGCCTGGGGGGTGACGGTGCCCGGCGGCATCTGCCACTCGGTGGGGATGGGCGGGCACATCGTGGGCGGCGGCTGGGGGATGCTGTGCCGGCGCCACGGGCTGATCGTGGACCACCTGTACGGGGTGGAGGTGGTCGTGGTCGGCGCGGACGGCCGGGCGACCACCGTCACCGCGACCCGGGAACCGACCGACCCCAACCGCGAGCTGTGGTGGGCGCACACCGGCGGCGGGGGCGGGAACTTCGGCGTCGTCACGCGCTACCTGTTCCGCTCCCCCGGCATCACGACGACCGAACCCGCGAAGATCCTGCCCCGACCGCCCACGAACGTGCTGCTCAGCGAGATCGGCATCCCGTGGGCGAGCCTGACCAAGACGGGGCTGGCCAACCTGCTGCGGAACTTCGGCAACTGGCACGTGGCCAACAGCGCGCCCAACAGCCCCGGCAGCGTGCTGCACGCCGAGATCACCCTCAACCACCAGTCGAAGGGTTTCCTCGGGCTGCTGACCCAGGTCGACGCCGCCGCGCCGAACGCGCAGGCGATCCTGGACGAGTACCTGCGCACCGTGCTCAACGGCGTCGGGCCCTCGGGGGGCGGAACCCGCACCCTGCCGTGGTTGCAGGCGACGAAGTACGTCGGCAAGGCGGTCATCTCGTTCAACGACCCGACGTTGCGCGCGGACTACAAGTCGGCGTACATGCGGACCACGTTCACCGACGCCCAGATCGACGCGTTCTACACCTACCTGACCGCGCCGGGCATGGACACCACGGCGATCAGCGTCGGGCTGTCCTCCTACGGCGGCGCGGTCAACGCCGTCGCGCCCGACAGCACCGCCCACTCCCACCGCGACTCCGCCTACCAGCTGCTGTGGATCACGCACTGGCCGAACCCGGCCGACGACACCAAGTTCCGGACGTGGCTGCGGAACTTCTACGGCGCGGTCTTCGCCGACACCGGCGGCGTTCCGGTGCCGAACGGCCGCAGTGACGGCTGCTACATCAACTACCCCGACACCGATCTCAACGACCCGGCGTGGAACAGGTCGGCCGTACCGTGGCACGACCTGTACTACAAGGGGAACTACCCGCGGCTCCAGAGGGCCAAGAAGACCTGGGACCCGCGCAACATCTTCAACCACCAGCAGTCGATCCGGCTGCCGAGCTGAGACCGGCGCAGGCCGACGACGCGGGAGCGGTGTGCCCGAGAGCAGGCACACCGCTTCCGCCACAGCCAGGCCGCGGGTGTGCGCGACGAACCGCCGCGCACACCCGGACTCAGCGGAACAGACCCAGGTGGTCGTCCACCCACTCCTCGAAGGAGCGCGGCGGCCGGCCCACCAGCTCCTGGAACGTCGGCAGCACCTGGGAGGCCTTCTCCTGGAACTCCGGCCGCCCCAGGTTGCTCATCGTGGTCTCCACGACCAGCTTCTGCCGCCCCGCCCTGGCCGCCGCGTCCGCCACGTCGGCGATCGGCACCTCGATCAGCTTGAGGGGCTTGCCCAGCGCCGCGGACAGGATGTCCACCCGCTCGCGGACGTCGAGCGCCCGCGGACCGCCGATCCGGTAGGTCTTGCCCTCGTGACCCGGCGTGGTGAGCGCCGTGACCGCCGCCGCCGCGACGTCGCGCGGGTCGATGACGGCCACCTTGACGTCCACCTGCGACCAGAACACCGCGCCGCGCTCCCTGACGGGCACGGCCCACAGCCGCGCGTTGGAGCTGAACTCGCCCGGCCTCAGGAACGTCCACTGCGGACCGTTGGGCCACTGCCCGATCTGGCGGACGGCCCGTTCACCGGCCAGGTGCCAGGTGCTGACCAGGTCGGTGAACCCGTACTCGGCGCCGATGATCGACAGCTTGACCACGTGGCGGACACCGGCCTGGGCCGCCGCGGCGGCGAAGTTCGCGTCGTGCAGCGGCGTCTCGGGCCCACCGCCGCTGAGCAGGAACGCGCTGTCCACGCCGGTCAGGGCGGCGGTCAGCGTCGCCACCGAGCCGAGGTCGCCGGAGACGACCTTGACCTCGCCGCCGAAACCGTGGTCGCGGCCGGGGTCGCGGACCAGCGCACGCACCTCCTGCCCGGCCTCGACCAACTGCGCGACGACCTCGCGCCCGACGACGCCCGTCGCTCCCACCACCAGAATCATGTCTCTCCTGTCGTTGAGGTCAAGCGGTCGCGCCGCCGTCGAGCACGAGGTCGGCGCCGACGGTGAACGAGGAGTCCGGGGACGCGAGCCACAGCACGGCGCGCGCGACCTCGTCGACGGCACCGATCCGGCCGATCGGCAGGGTGGTCTTCATCCGCTCGGCCTGCTCGGCCTCGGTCTCGCCGCGGATCAGCGACAGCGGGGTGGCGATCGGGCCGGGGCTGACCGCGTTGATCCGGATGCCGTCGCGGATGTGCTCCAGCGCGGCGGTCTTGGTCAGGGCGGTGATCGCGGCCTTGGCCGCCGCGTAGCCGCCGGTGCCGGGAATGCTCTTGTGGGGCCCGATGATCGAGGAGATGTTGACGATGGCGCCGCCGCCGTGCTCCCGCATGTAGCCGATCTCGTGCTTCATCGACAGCCAGGTGCCGGTCGCCACCGACAGCGCCCTCGCCCAGGTGCCCGCGTCCAGGTCGGCGACCCGGCCGCCCACCATGACGCCCGCGTTGTTGAACGCGACGTCCAGCCCGCCGTGCCGTTGGGCGGTCGTCGCGACCATCTCCGCGACGGCGGCCTCGTCGGTGACGTCGAGGACGATCGAACTGGCCTCGCCGCCCGCCGCCTCGATCGCCTTCACGGTCTGCCGCAGCGGTTCCTCGTCGAGGCCCGCCACGACGACCGTCGCGCCCTCCGCGGCGAAGGCCTCCGCCGTCGCCCTGCCGATGCCGGTGCCGCCACCGGTCACCAGCGCCACTTTGCCCGCGAAACGCATCGCTCTCCCGATCTCAGTCGACCTTCATGGCGTGCAGGCCCGGCATGACGCCGTCCGCGATCGCCCGGACGTTGCGCTCGTAGTGGTCGAAGGAACCCATGCGCAGCACGATGTGGCGCGCGCCCGCCTCGACGTACTCCGCCAGCCAGTCGGTGAAGTCCGCGGCGGAACCCCCGTAGTAGAGCTGGTAGGCCCGCAGGGGTTCGATGGGCATGTTGTTGTACCGGTCGGTGTAGTCCTCGAGACCCGCGAGCGCCTCGGCCGGGTCGTCGCTGATGTTGACCGTGACGTACAGCGCGGGCTCGATGTCGCCGGGGTCGCGGCCGGCGGCCTCCGCCGTGTCCCGGATCGCCCGCAGCGACTCCCGGTACTCGGCGGGCTCGATCCGGACCGGCAGCCACCCGTCGTACTGCGCGCCCGCCCGGGCGACGGCGCGGGGCTTGCCGTTGCTGGCCAACCAGATCCGCGGCCCGCCCGGGGTGGTCGGCGGGGACTGGTTGACCAGTTCCGACAGGTCGACGTGCTTGCCGACGAAGTCGCCGTCCCGGCCGCTCCAGTGGCGCTTCCAGAACCCGACGGCCTCGTCCATCCGGCCCGCGCGCTGGCCGTACGTGGTCGTGACCGCGTCCAGCTCCTCCTTGGCGGGCAACGGGAAGCCGGTGCCGAGCGCGATCCGCAGCCGATCCCCGGCGAGCTGGTCGAGCGTCACCAGGATGTGGGACAGGTAGAGCGGGTCCCGCAGCACCGCGGTCAGCGCCGCCGTGCCGATGGTGACCCGGTTGGTGATCATCGCGATGGCGGCCAGCAGGGTGAGCGGCTCGAGCCGGTGCCGGGCGACGAACGAGTCGCCGACCCACACCGAGTCGAAACCGAGTTCCTCCACCTGCTGGGCCATCTTCATCAGCGGGCCGGCGTCGGGGTAGCCCAATATCGCCGTCTCCCGGACCGGCAACGCGATGCCGACTTGCACAGCGGCCATGACCCTGATCCTCCTCAACGCCTCCGACCGCTACGGCTCACGAGGCTTCCGATGTGGTGCGACGACGTGGACCACCCGGCACTGCGGCCAGGGTTGTGGTGAGGGCTGACGGCTACAGGCCGGGCAGCGCCGCTTCGGAGGTGCGGGTGTTCTGGTAGGCGGCGATGAGCCAGCTGTCGCCGCCCTTGCGCAGCACCCAGGTGGCGCGGATGGAGCGCTCGTCGGAGGGGACGTCCTCGCCGGGGGCCAGCACGCCGCCCTCGGTGATCGCCACGGCCACGTCGTCCGCGATCGACCGCACGTCCACGATGTTCTGCAGCAGGGTCGTCCCGGCGTGGGCCGACTTGAACTGCTGCGTCACGACCTCGCGGATGACCTCGCGCCCGCTGAGGTAGCGGTCGCCCGAGAGGATCATGCTCGCGTTCGTCGTGTACAGGTCCGCGAACGCGTCCGGGTCGTTGTTCGCCCACGCCTTCGCGATACCGTCGATCACTTCCCGCACACCCGTAGTTTCCTGGACAGTCATTATGGGGAACCCCTTGGAATCCGGCTGAGCTGCCCGGCCTGGTGGCCGAACCCGTGACTCCATAATCTTGACTTTCGCACGGCACGGCCTACTTCGAGATTGCCGCACCCGAAGTATTCCCGATCGGGCGGAATCGCCGTGGTCGCGGCTCCCGCGCCGTCACCGCCTCCAGTCGACGATCCGACTACCCGCCACGAAGCGCAGCGCGGGGTCGGCGTAACGGGCTTCCGGCACCGCGTAGAGCGCCGCTACGGCAGTCCGCACGTCCGGGTAGCCGAGGGCGAAGGCCTGCAACTCGCCCTCGGCGGGCGCCAGCGTCGCGCCCGAGAACAGCACGCGCACCGCGGCGAGCTCGGCGGGATCGGCGGCGGGCATCGCGCCCGGCGCCGGCGGCTCCACCGCGGTCCCGGGGTCGAGCCCCGGCACCCGCAGGTGCCAGTCGGTGGCCGCCTGGAACGCCTCACCCGCGCGCACGGCCGTCGCCTCGCCGAACGCCGGCGCGGCGATCTGGAGCGACAGCGGCAGCCCCGACGCGGTGAACCCCATCGGCACGGCCAGCACCGGGTTGCCGATGCAGTCCCAGTAGCCGGTGTGGATGAGCGCGCCGAGGGCGGTGATGTCGCCGGACAGGTCGGCGTAGGAGGGCGCGCCCATCGACGCCGTGGGGCACACGACCAGGTCGACCGTGCCGAACAGCTCGGCCACCGCGTGCTGGGCGACCCGGCGCACCCGCTGCGCCTGCACGTAGTCCGCGCCCGACACCAGCGCGCCCTGCGCGAGCATCCACCGGGTCGCGGCGAAGTAGTCGTCCCACCGCTTGTGCAGGTCCGGCCGGTGGTAGGCGAGGCCCTCGCTGGTCATCGTGATCTGGTGGACCGTCATCACCTCGGCCCGGTACGGCAGCGACACCTCCACCAGCTCCGCGCCGGCCGCCTCGAACCGGGCCAGCGCCGCCTCGAACGCGGTGGCCGTGGCGGGGTCGCCGTGGTCGGGGAAGTGCCCGTCCCGGACGACGCCGATGCGCAGTCCCGACAGGTCGGGCGCCTGCGGCTCGGGCACGGCGAACGGCGCGTCCACCGAGTCGGGGTCGCTCTCGTCCCTGCCCGCGACGGCGGCGAGCACCACCGCGCAGTCCCGCGCGGAGCGGCCGATCATGCCGATGTGGTCGAGGCTGTAGCCCAGCGGCAGGCAGCCGGACTTCGGCACCCGACCGAAGGTCGGCATCAGCCCGCTGACCCCGTTGAACGCCGCCGCCATGCGGATGCCGCCCGCGGTGTCGGTGCCCATGCCCGCGTAGAACATGCCCGCGGCGACACCGCTCGCGCTGCCCGAGCTCGACCCGCCGGCCCAGGTCGAGAGGTCCCAGGGGTTGCGGGGCAACGGGAAGGGCTTGTCCGGGTCGGGGAGGCCGAGCGCGAACTCCATCGTGGTCGTCTTGCCGGTGATCACCGCGCCCGCCTCGCGCAGCCGCGCGATGACCGGCCCCTCGTGGCCGTCGCCCCAGTCGCGGTCGAACACCAGGCTCTGGGACGTGGTCGGCCCTTCGACGGTGGGCATGATGTCCTTGATCCCCATCGGGATCCCGTGCAGCGGCCCGCGGTCGGTGCCGGCGGCCAGTTCGTCGTCCGCGCGCTGCGCGGCGCGGCGGGCCTCGTCGTCGAAGCGGGACAGGAACACGCCGAGCGGGCCGTCGGCTCTCTCGGCGGCCGCGATGGCCGCCTCGGTCAGCTCCAGGCTGGTGACCTCGCCGGAGCGCAGCGCGGCCGCGGCGTCGGTCAGGGTCAGGGGCAGTTCGGGCATCACGGGCCTGCTTCCTCGTCCGGTGCTGGTGAAGGTGGGCGCGAGCCGAGCGGGTGGACGCGGGAACCGGCGCCGAGCCGGGAATTCCGCGTGGGCGCGCATCACATTTCCCCCATCCGGGGGACGGCTGTCAAGCGCGAGCCTGCGGGGCACCCGTTCGGCGGGTCGGTATTCCACGTCAGGTGCGAATAGCGAGGGACCTACGGGATGCCCGATTCCTTTCGGTCCGCCGCGCGGTCTCTACTCCAGCACCACCGCCTGACGTCGCGCGCCGCCAGGCCGACGCGGCCCGATCGCACCACGAGGAAAGAGCTAGGATGGCCATCAAACACAGCACGTTCCTGCCCAGCGGCTTCACCAACGACCTGGCGGGCTTCACCGACCCGGTCGAGGCGTTCGAGGCGCTGGTGGGTGTCGCCAAGACCATCGACGAGGCCGGCTACGAAGCCGCCTGGGTGCCGGACCACTTCGTCCCCGTCCCGCCCTCGCAGGCGTTCCTGTTCGAGTCGTGGTCGGTGCTGACGGCGTTGGCCCGGGAGACGCAGCGGGTGCGGCTCGGCCACATGGTGACCGGCAACAGCTACCGCAACCCGGCGTTGCAGGCCAAGATGTCCTCGACCGTGGACGTCATCTCCGGCGGCCGGTTCACCATGGGCATCGGCTCGGGCTGGTACGAGCCGGACTACGTCTCGTACGGCTACGACTTCCACGACGCCGGCGAGCGCCTGCGCCGCCTGCGCGAGGCCGTCCAGGTCATCCGCGCCATGTGGACCGAGGACGAGGCCACCTTCGAGGGCAAGTACTACCAGATCAAGGGCGCGATCAACTCGCCCAAGGGCCTCCAGTCGCCGCACATCCCGATGATGATCGCCGGTGGCGGCGAGAAGGTGACGCTGAAGATCGTCGCCGAGTTCGGCGACGCCTGCAACGTCATCGAGAGCCCCGAGGGCCTCAAGCGCAAGTTCGGCATCCTCAAGGACCACTGCGAGACCGTCGGGCGCGACTACGACTCCATCACGAAGACGACCTCCACGCTGTGCATCATCGCCGACACCGATGAGGAGGCCGTCGCCGCGACCCCGCCGTTCGTCGGCGCCATCTACCCGGGCAACGTCGCCGAGTACGGCCTGATCGGCACCGTGGAGACCATCCACCAGCGGATCGCGGCCTACGAGGAGGCCGGGGTGCAGGAGCTGGCCGTGTCGTTCCTGAACCCGTTCGACCACGACGTGCTGCGCGGCTACGCGTCGGAGTTCATCAAGTGATCGCAGCTCGCTGATCAGCGGCAGTCGGCCCGGGCGCACCGAAGCCCGGCCGGCACCGCCTGCGGCGCCGGTGCGCTCCGCAGGCGGGTCGCGGGTCGACGAGGCTGGTCCACGACGGGACCGCGGTCCCGGCAAGCGGGTGTGCGCCTTCGCGCGGACACCCGCTTTTGCGCGTATACCCGCCTGGCACTCCCGGCACGGCCTCCGCGCGCCCGCCCGACGGGTGCCCGCGCGATCGCCGGGCCGCCTTCGCGAGCGTCACCCAGCGAGTACCGTGTGCACCGAGAAGCGTCCCACATGACCGCCGACCGCAGCGCCGCCGCCGGGGTCAAGGGCGTCGGCGGCCACGCACGGGAGGCTGAATGCCCGACAACACGCAGTTCGCCAGCGACACCGAGAGCTACCGGGGCGAACTGCTGGCGCACTGCTACCGGATGCTGGGCTCGGTCGACGACGCCGAGGACGTGGTCCAGGAGACGTACCTTCGGGCGTGGCGGTCCTACGGCGGGTTCGAAGGCCGGTCGTCGGTGCGCGCCTGGCTGTACCGGATCGCGACGAACGCGAGCCTGACGGCGTTGCAGCAGCGCAGCAGGCGGATGCTGCCGTCCGGGCTGGGCGGTCCGGCGGGCGACCCCGACACGCCGCAGGTCTCGGCCGGCCCGGGCGTCCTGTGGCTCGAGCCGATCTCCACGTCCGCCGGTTGGGGCCACGACGGCGCCCGGGAGGCCGGCGACCCGGCGGTGATCGTGAGCGAGCGGGAGAGCCTGCGGCTGGCGCTGGTGGCGAGCCTGCAGTACCTGCCGGGCCGGCAGCGGGCCGTGCTCCTGCTGCGGGACGTGCTGGCGTTCCCGGCCAGCGAGGTCGCCGAGATGCTCGACACGACCACGACGGCGGTCAAGAGCATGCTGCAACGCGCGCGGGCGCGGCTGGAAGAGGTCTCCGCCGACGTGGACCGGGTCACCGAGCCCGACGAGCCGCAGATCCGGGCCCTGGTCGACCAGTACATCAAGGCGTTCGAGGAGTCCGACGCCGCCGCGCTGGAACGGCTGCTGCGCGCCGACGCCAGGCTGGAGACCGTGCCGACCGCGACGTGGTTCGCCGGCAAGCGGACCTGCGCGCCGTTCATCGCCCGGCACGCCATCGGCACGCCCGGCGAGTGGCGCCTGGTGCCGGTCGGGGCGAACGGCCAGCCCGGGACGGCCGTGTACCGGCGGGGCGAGGACGGCGTGCACCGGGCGTTCGGCGTCACCGTGCTCACCTTGGCCACCGACGGGATCGCGAGGATCGTGCTGTTCGTCGACTCGGACCTGGTGGCGAAGTTCGGGCTGCCCGCGACCGCGCCGGCCTGATTCGCCTTCCCGCAGTCGAGCCCGGTTCTTTTCCGCCCCCTGGCGGGTCTCAACTCCCGGGGGGCCGCTCGCTCTTCCCTTCCCCCCGGTCGGATGTCCGCACGCCGTGCGTTGACCACAGGAGGCCGCGAGCATGAAGTACAGCCTGTTCCTTCCCACCGGCTTCGGCCACGACCTGGCGGGTATCCCGGACCCGGCGGAGGCCTTCGAGACCATCGTCCGGATCGCGAAGGCCGCCGACGACAGCGGGTACCACTCGCTGTGGGCGCCGGACCACTTCCACACCGTGCCACCGTCGCAGGAGACCTTCTTCGAGGTCTGGTCGACGCTCACGGCGCTGGCCAGGGAGACCGAGCACGTCCGACTCGGACCGCTCGTGACCGGCAACAACTACCGCAACCCCGCCCTGCAGGCCAAGATGGCGTCCACTGTGGACGTCATCTCGGGCGGGCGGCTCACGTTCGGCATCGGCGCCGGGTGGTACGAAGCGGACTACGTCGGCTACGGCTACGAGTACGGCACCCCCGGCGAGCGCCTGCGCCAGCTCCGCGAGGCGGTCCAGGTGATCCACCGCATGTGGACGGAGGACGAGGCGACCTTCGAGGGCAAGCACTACCAGATCAAGGGCGCGATCAACCAGCCCAAGGGCGTGCAGTCGCCGCACATCCCGATGATGATCGCGGGTTCCGGCGAGAAGGTGACGCTCAAGATCGTCGCCGAGTTCGCCGACGCCTGCAACGTCATCGAGTCACCGGACGGCATCCGGCGCAAGCTCGACATCCTCCGCAAGCACTGCGAGGACCTGGGCCGCGACTACGACCACATCTGGAAGACCACCACGACCCACTGCATCATCCGCGACACCGACGCCGAGGCCCGCGCCGCGATCCCGGTGTGGGCGCCCGACAACTACCCCGGCGACCTCGGCGAGTACGGCCTGATCGGCACGATCGCCACCATCCGCGAGCGCATCGCCGCGTACGAGGCGGCCGGGATCCAGGAGCTGTCCATCAGCTTCGAGGACCCGACCCGGCTCGACGTCATCCGCGAGCTCGCCACGGCCTTCGCCTGACAGCGCACCGCCCGCGTCACCGGTGGTGCTCGGTGACGCGGGCGGTGCGGCGTGGTCGGGAACCTCAGCCCCGGCGTTGCCGGTCCGTGGTGTCCACCAGGGAGAAGCTGATCGACGCGGTCGCCGCCCGGGCCGCCGACAGCGCGCCGCGGGGGGGGGGGGGGCCGGGGGGGGCCCCCCCGGCGCCCGGGGGGGGGGCGCCCCCCCCCGCGCAGCTGGTCGACCAGGTCGTCGACCAGCTGCGCGTCCGGCTCGTCCGCGCCGCCCCGGGCGGTGCGCGCGGAGAACGCCCGGCCCACCGTCGTCGCGGCTTCCAGGCAGTTGACCCAGGCGTCGAACAGCGGGTCGTCCCACTGGCCCGCGGCGTCGATCCACGGCAGCTCCGCCTGCTGGCGCACGGTGTCGAGCAGCCGCTGCACGCCCAGGTGGACCGGTGGCGGGAGGTCGGGGTCCCGGTCGGACGCGGTCATGGTCAGCCGTCCTCCCGTGGCAGCAGCTCGAACAGCCTGCTTTGCCAGAGGTCGTAGAACACCTTCCGCACCTCGTCGGACACCTCGCCCCCGACGAGCTCCGCCAGCGTCTTGCGACCGTCCGCCGCGTGCAGCAGCGCGAAGACCTCCGCCGACACCGTCGAGCGCGGGCCGCCGGTGTAGTCCAGGTAGATCTCGTGCTCGGCGTCCGGGCCGACCACGTGGTTCCACGACTTGCGCAGCCGGGTGACCGGTCGGAACCGCACGACCAGGTCGTCGAGCACGGCCTCGGGGCGGCGGCGCACCAGGAAGTCCTCCACCACCAGGTAGTCCAGGTCGGTGGTCAGGTAGCTGGTCACCACGTCGTCCACCGACTGCACGATGGGCTCGGCGTTGTTGTTGAACGAGGTGTTGAGCAGCACCGGCGTCCCGGTGATCTCGCCGAACCGCTGGATCAACCGGTGGTACCGCGGGCTGTGCTCCGGGTCGACCACCTGCACGCGCGCGGTACCGTCGACGTGGGTCACCGCGCCCAGCTCCTCGCGGCGGTCCTCGTGGACGTAGACCACGAACGACATGAAGTCGTGGTCCGCCTTGGTGTCCGTGAGGTCGAAGTAGGTGTCGGCGGCCTCGGCGGTGACGGCGGGCGCGAAGGGCCGGAAGCCCTCCCGCTTCTTCACCATCGCGTTGATCCGGGTGCGGTTGTCGGCCGGGCGGGCGTCGGCGAGGATGCTGCGGTTGCCCAGGGCGCGGGGGCCGAACTCGGACCGGCCGTGCGCCCAGCCCAGCACGTTGCCCTCGGCCATCAGGTTCGCCGCGACCTCCACGATGTCCTCGTGGTGCTCGACCTCCACCTGGTCGCGCCAGGCGTGCAGGCGCTTGCCGATCGCGTCGCGGTCACCGAGGTCCGGGCCGAGGCTCGCGGTGCGCATGCGGGACAGCTTGGGGCGGTTCCAGCCCGCCTGCAAGGCCCCGGCCAGCGCCGCGCCCTCCGACGCGCCGCCGTCGTGCGACGCCGGGTGCACGAAGACCTCGTCGAACAGGCCGGATCGCAGCAGCAGGCCGTTGAGGCTGCTGTTGTGCGCGACGCCGCCGCCGAAGCAGAACGTGCGCAGCCCGGTCACCTCGGCCCAGTGCCGCAGCACGTGGACGACGACGTTCTCCAGCATCTCCTGCACACCGGCCGCGAAGTCCTGGTGCTGCTGCGTGACGGGCTCGCCGGCCCGGCGCGGCGCGAAGCCCTCGGCGAGGAACCGCGACGCCACCGTGTTGAGCCACGGGGTGCCCGGCGTCAGCTCGTAGTGCCCGCCGTCGTGCAGCGTGTAGAGGCTGTCGAAGACCTCGCGGTACTTCTTGGCGTCCCCGTAGGGCGCGAGGCCCATCACCTTGTACTCGTCGCCGAAGCCGTACCGCACCATGCTGATGGCCTCTTGGTAGAACAGGCCCAGCGAGGCGTGCACGGGGTGCGTCGTCAACGGGTGCATGCCGTCGGCGTCGGCGCGGAAGAGCGTGCCCGACTCCTCCTCGCCGCGGCCGTCGAGGACCGCCACCAGCGCCTCGTCCATCCCGGACCGCAGGAAGGACGACCAGGCGTGCGCGTAGTGGTGCCCGGTGAACCGGACGCGCTCGTCGGGCACCTCCACGCCGAGGCCCTCGGCGAGCTTGTCCTGGATCAGCCGCCGCGCGGACCGCACCGGGATCTGCGGCATGGCCGCGTACCAGGTGTTGAGCGCGTTGTCGCTGAAGGTCTCGTCGAAGTAGTAGCCCACGACGTCGACCTCGTCGAGGCCGACGCCCGCGATGTCGAGGCAGGCCCGCACCGCGTTCACGGGGAACTTGGTGGTCTTCTTGATGCGGTTGAAGCGCTCTTCCTCCACCGCGGCCACGAGCTTGCCGTCGGCGACGAGGCACGCCGCGGCGTCGTGCGAGTACGACTCGGGCAGTCCGGGTACGAGGTCGGAGTCCTCTCCGCCGAAATGACCGCTCAATCCCAATGCCAGCATCGCGTCACCGATCCAATCCGGAACTCGCACCGTCGCAGTAGAGACCGTCCCGGGCGGGGAAAAGAACCGCCCGCCCGAACGTCCTCGGAACGTCCTCAGAGGCCACCCGTCAGGCGCAGGTCGCTGCCGTCGAACAGGTCCGGCCGGGTCCAGCCGTCCAGGTCGTACTCGGACATGCAGCGATCCGCGAACGCCTTCAGCGGGTCGGCGCGGCCGGTCGCCTGGTACATCATCAGCGTCTGGACCCGGATCGACTCGTTGTCCCCGGAGTAGTTGCGCTCGTAGAGCTCGTGCCGCCCACCGAACTCGGTGCCCACGGCGTCCCACAGCAGCTTCATCAGCTTCACCCGGTCGACCGCCTCGACGCCGTCCGAGCCGCGCAGGTACCGGTCCAGGTACGGCCGCACGTCGGGGTTGCGCCAGTCGCTCGCGTGGGAGTTGAGGTAGATGAGGCCGCTGCCGAGGGTCTGCTGCAGGATCTCCTTGACCCTGGGGTAGCCCATGCCCATGAAGATCCGGTACGCGAACCCGTAGTTGACGTTGGGCTGCACCATGCCGTTCAGCCAGGTGTCCGGCGACTTCGCCATCGCGTCGGACATGCCCCAGAACAGGTCGCGCCAGCTGAGGATCTCGCCGATCTGCGCCTGCACGCCGCGGAAGCCGGAGGTGCCGGTCAGCTCGACGGCCTTCATCGCGCACCCGGCGATGAAGTCCAGCTTGACGGCGAGCCGCGTGCAGCCGTGGAAGGTGAACCGCTCGGCGAAGCCGGAGACGTTCATGAAGCCGTTGGCGGCGTCCGCGTCGTAGACGAACACGTTCTCCCACGGCACGAGGACGTTGTCCATCACCATGATCGCGTCGTTCTCGTCCAACCGGCTCGACAGCGGGTAGTCGAACGGGCTGCCGAGCGCGCCGGCGGCCATCTCGTAGGACGTGCGGCTGATCAGCTTGAGCCCCGGCGCGTCCATCGGGACGGTGAACACGAGGCCGAACTTCTTGTCCTTGACGGGAAGTCCGTAGTGGGCGACGAAGTTGGCGTTCGTCAGCGCCGAGCCGGTCGCCACGACCTTCGCGCCGGACACGATCAGCCCGGAGTCGGTCTCCCGCTCCACGTGCACGCACACGTCCGCGATCTCGTCGGCCGGCTTGCTGCGGTCGATCGGCGGGTGCACGAGGGCGTGGTTGAAGTACAGCACCCGCTCCTGGGCGTCGCGGTACCACCGCAGGGCGTTGTCCTTGAACGGCCCGTAGTAGTCGGCGTTGGCCACCAGCGTGCCGAAGTAGGCCGCCTGGTAGTCCGGGGTGCGCCCCATCCAGCCGTAGACCATCCGCTGCCAGCCGGCGATCGCGTCGCGGGACTGGACCAGGTCGTCCACGGAGTACGGGGTCTTGAAGAACGGGTGGGTGAAGCCGCCGTTGCCCGTGTCGGTCGGGACGCTCAGCGAGCCTTGGGCTTCCGGCGCGTGCAGGGCGTCGTAGAGCTGGGCGATGGAGCGGGCGCTGTTGCGGAACGCGGGGTGGGTCGTGACGTCCGCGACCCGTTCCCCGTACGCGTAGACCTCACGGCCGTCGCGCAACGAGTCCAGGTATTCCTGGCCGGTCATCGGCCTGACGTCGTTGGGCGCCGCGACGGTCTCGGCTGCCCCTTCGGTCATCGTCATCGCTGGCCTCCAGCAGAGGTCGGGGCTCCGAGCCGACGGGCACGACGCGGTGCCCTCTCGGTTGGAATCATCCTGTCGCTGGTGGGAGGCCTCGGGCTACTTCCAAACTGCCTTTCCCGCCGGGCACCGGAGTGCCCGGCGGGAAAGCCGTCAGCCGAGCTCGCGCAACCGGGGGAGGACGTCCTCGGCGAACTGCGTGAGGAAGCGCTCCTGGTCGTGGCCCGGCCCGTGGAAGACGAGGTGGTTCAGCCCCGCGTCCACGTAGGGCTTGATGCCGGCCAGCGCCTCGTCCGGGTCGGAGGCGACGATCCACCGCTGCGCCACCTGCTCGATGGGCAGCTCGTCGGCGAGCCGTTCCATCTCCTCCGCGCTGTGCACGGTGTGCTTCTGCTCGGCGGTGAGCGACAACGGCGCCCAGAAGCGGACGTTCTCCAGCGCCGCCGCCGGGTCGCGGTCGTAGGACAGCTTGATCTCGATCATCCGGTCGATCTGCCCCGGATCACGCCCGGCCGCCGTCGCGCCGTCGGCCAACGAGGGCAGGAGCTTGTCCGAGTACAGCTCCATCCCCTTGCCCGACGTGCAGATGAAGCCGTCTCCCACCCGGCCGGTGAACTTCGCCATCTGCGGGCCGCCCGCCGCCACGTAGATCGGGACGGGTCGCTCGGGTCGGTCGTAGATGCTCGCGTCGACGAGGGTGTAGTACTCGCCCTTGTAGTTCACCTGGTCCTCGGTCCACAGCTCGCGGATCAGCGCGATGGACTCGCGCAGCCGTCCCAGCCGCTCCTTGAACTCCGGCCACTCCCGCCCGGACACGGCGATCTCGTTGAGGGCCTCGCCCGTGCCGACGCCGAGGATCACCCGGTCCGGGTAGAGCAGGCCCAGGGTGGCGAACGCCTGCGCGATCACCGCCGGGTTGTACCGGAAGGTGGGGGTGAGCACGCTCGTGCCCATCCGCACCCGGGACGTGCGCTCACCCACCGCCGCCAGCCACGCGAGGGCGAACGGCGCGTGCCCGCCCTGGTGCCGCCACGGCAGGAAGTGGTCGGACACCATCACGCTGTCCAGGCCCACCTCCTCCGCGCGCACCGAGAACTCGATGAGCTCACGTGGTGCGAACTGCTCGGCGGACGCCTTGTAGCCGATCTGCAATGCCATGACGCTCCTTGCCGCTCGCCCCCTACACGGCCGGCAGCCGGACCGACTGACCGTGCCGGAAGACGTCGAGCGGGTCGTAGTTCTTCTTGATCTGCTGAAGCCTCGGGTAGTTCTCCTTGTGGTACAGGTCGTGCCACGGCACGCCGGACCGGTTGAACTCCGGGGCGTTCAGGTCGATGTCGGCGTAGTTGACGTAGCAGCCGTCGGTGACGTCGTTCGGCACCGGCGCACCACCCGTGGCGGCGTACACCTCGCCGTAGATGTCCCGCGCCCAGCCGACGTACCGGTCGTCGTCGGCCGGGTCGGTCCAGTACGCGGAGTAGAGCATCTTGAACGCCGCGCCGCGGTGGACCGCGGCGGTGTCGGCGGGGTCGACCGCGGAGATCTCACCGCCGTACGGCGTGAGCTGCACCGTCACGTTCGGGTTGTTGATGTCGTCCCGGGTCAGGTGCGCGTGCAGGGCGTCGAGCTGGTCGTCCGGGAAGTTGCCGACCATGAACGTCGACTTGTACTCGGCCCGGAACGTCGGGTCGGTCACCTGGACGTTGGACATGCCGAAGAACCTGGTGGCCTGCAACCACGGCAGCCTGCGCTGGAAGAAGAACTGCGGCAGCGCGCCGAGGTCGCCCACGGAGGCGGTCAACGCCTCCGGCTCGACGTTGATGCCCTCGTTCATGAACCGGAAGAACTCGGTCAGCCGCTCCTCGGCGTCGGGCTGGTCGGCGTCGATCTGCGCGATCAGGCCGATCTGCCCGGCGGAGCGGTGGTTGAGGCCCATGAACGCGGCGATGTCGCGGTTCGGGTTGTCCGGCGCGAAGTTGTCCAGGTGCCACTGGGCGTAGTTGCGCGCCAGCCGGCCGAACTCGGCCCGGTCGATGCTCGCCCACGACCAGCCCACGGCGGCGAGGATGACCTCGCGCGGCGGGTGCGGCAGCAGTGCGCGCGGGTCGTCGCCCTCCGCGCCCGGCGTGCGGAACAGGTAGCGCGTGACGACGCCGAAGCTGCCGCCGCCACCGCCGGTGTGCGCCCACCACAGGTCGCGGTTCGGGTCGTGCTCCTCGCGGGTGGCGACCACGATGCGCACCTTGCCGCGGTCGTCCACCGTGACGACCTCGACGCCGTACAGGTGGTCCACGATGAGTCCGAACTGGCGGCCCAGCGTGCCCCACCCGCCGCCGCTGACGTACCCGCCGATGCCGACGGTCGGGCAGAACCCGGCCGGCACCGTGACGCCCCACTTCTTGTACATCGTCTCGTACATGCGCAGGATCGTCGCCCCGGCCTCGACCGCGACGGCCCGGTGCCTGCGGTCGTAGTAGACCTCGTCCAACTCGGTCAGGTCGACGACGACCTGCGTCTCGGAGTTGTAGACGAAGTCCTCGAAGCAGTGCCCCCCGGACCGCACCGTGATCCGCTTGCCCTCCCGGACCGCGTCGCGCACGGTCCGCCGGACGTCCTCCGCGGAGGTCGCGACGACCACCCGCTCGGGCGCGGCCACCCAGCGCTGGTTCACCCCGCGGACGAGGTCCTCGTACTGCCGGTCCACGACACCGATCGCGATGTCGTCAGCGGGCGGCACCACTATGACCGCACCCTGCGCCACGTCTTCGATCATGGCAATCCCCATCCCTGGTCCCACCGGCGATGGCGGCCACCGCCAGGTCCCCCGACCCCGTTTCTTCCGACTGCCGTATGTGACCACAGCGGAGCGGCAAAAGAATCGGCTTCGGTCAACTCCCCCCGAGACTTCGGTCGGCTCCGCCCGAACGGGCATCGCGCACGCGCCTGGGCCCGCACAACGGCGGTTCCGGGCGCGTTGAAAGCGGACGTGCGGACCCGGTCATCGGGTCATCACACCACAGGTGATCGGACCGGGCCGGCCCACGGCGGCGCATGATCGCAACCGGTCCGCGCGGCGCGAAGCCGGTCGGCGGAGGTGCGTCGTTGAGCGCGGAGGGCGGTCGGTTCGACCCGGGAGCAAGCGCCGGAGGGCGGTCGGGTCGACGGGCGGGCTCAGCGGCGTTCGAAGACGACCTTCCGGCGCTCGGGGTCGGCCTCCACCAGGCGCACCGCGATCCGTTCGCCTTCCGGCAGGTCCTCGCCCGTGCAGCGGCCCATCACCGGCGGTTGGGGGACGAAGACGTCTGCGCCTCCTCCGTCCGCCCGCAGCACGACCGCCTCGAAGTGCTGGCCCACCCGGTCGGCCAGCACCCACGCCTCGACCTGGTCCAGGCACGCCCGGTCGACCTTGCTCGCCAGCGCGTCCGAGCCGCCCATCAGGCCGGGCAGCAGGGGCAGCGCCTTGGTGAGCCACTCGGGCACGTCCTCCCCCGCCGTGACGGCCAGGCACACCTCGGTGGCGAAGCGGTCCACCAGCCGGCGCAGCGGCGCGGTGACGTGCGCGTACGGCGCGGCCAGGCCCGCGTGCGTGGAGACGGCGGGCACCTCGCCGTTGAACGCCGTGTAGCCCGCGCCGCGCAGCAGCCGGGTCGCGTCCACGAACAGCGCCAACGCCTCCGGCCGGCTCGGGTCCAGGCCCGCGAGCAGCCGGGACGGGGTCACGCCCGCCTGCCACGGCACGCCCAGCGCGTGCGCGGACCGCCGCAACGCGTCCACCGCGCCGTCGTCCGCGTCGGGCAGCGTGCGCAGCACACCGACCTTCGCCGCGATCATGACCTTCGCCGCGGACATGCCGGTGAGCAGGGAGATCTCCGCGTTCCAGGAGTCCACGTCGGCGCGCGGCCGGACCGCGAGCTTCCAGTCGCCGTCACCGTTGGGCACGATCTCCTGCTCGGGCAGCTGCAGCTCCACCGCGCCGCGCTCGGCCGCGCGTTCCCGCCGCAACCGGCCGAAGTCCGGCAGCGCCTCGACCGACGGGTGCGGCGTGCCCGCGTCGAACTGCGCCTGCACGCCCTCGTAGTCGAACTGCGCGGTCGAGCGCACGATCGCCCGGCGCACCCGCACCTCGACCGGCTCGCCGTCCGGGCCGCACTCGAACGTCCACAGCACCGACGGCCGCGCCTGCCCGGGCAGCAGGCTCGCCGCGCCCTCCGACAGCACCGGCGGGTGCAGCGGCACGTTGCCGTCGGGCAGGTACAGCGTCTGGCCGCGCTTGCGCACCTCGGCGTCCAGCGCGCCGCCGGGCACCACGAACGCGCCCAGGTCGGCGATCGCGTAGTGCACCCGGAAGCCGGACCCGACCCGCTGCACCAGCAGCGCCTGGTCCAGGTCCTTCGCGCCGGGCGGGTCGATGGTCACGAACGGCAGGTCGGTCGCGTCCTCGCGGTCGGCCGTGCCGACGTCGCGCGACACCGCTGCCTGCGCCTCGGCCAGGGCGTCGGCCGGGAACTCCTCGGGCAGGCCGAACTCGGTCCGGATGCCGCCGAAGTCCAGGTCCGCTCGGCCGGTGCGGATCACCATGGGGTGCACCCTAGGCCGGCCTCAGCGCTTGCCCCAGTCCTTATCGGCCTTGTCCTCGGCTTTCGTCCGCTCCCGCGCCAGCTCCAGCGCGCGCTGCGCCGTGGCCTCGTCCGGGTAGGGGCCCATGCGGTCACCGCCGCGACAGCCGACGCCGTGCTCGACCGTCCGGTGGGTCAGGCAGTAGTACCAAGCGTTCGGGTCAGAAGCCATGCGTCCAGGTTTGCATGCGCCGGAGCGCATGTCATGTTCACCACTGGGGCGGTCGGGGCGCCTGCACGGGCACCGGGCCCGACTGGGGGAACGTCGGCTGCGGCACGGCCGGCGGCGGCTGGGGGAAGCCGCGCGGCGGCGTGTTCTGGTTGGCGTTGGCGAACTCGCCCGGGATCGGGTCGAGCACCGACACCAGCACCGTCTTGTGCTCCGGGTCGGTGATCAGCGCGCCGCTGCGGTCGCGGTAGACCAGCTCGCCGTCCGAGTCGATCTCCACGATCGCGCCGACCTCGGCCAACTGCTCCTCGTCCAGGTCGACCAGCCGCTCCATCCGGGACGGCACCACCCGGTACACCGGCCAGTTCAGGTGCGCGTACGTGCGGTGGAAGTCGGCGAGCAGGTGCGCCATCTGCTGCTGCCACGGCAGCGGCATGGCCTCGACCAGCGACCGCGGCAGCACCGCGTACGCCTGGTCGGTGCCCGGCGGCCGGGTGTTGAGGTAGTCCCGCGTCGGCGTGCTCGACGCGGGCGGCCCGGCGTGGCGCTGGATGGGTTCGTGGTTGAACACCGTCGTGCCTCCCTACACGCCCGGCCGGACGGCCAGTGGCATCAACTCGTGGTAGGTCCAGTTCACCTTGCTGATCTTGACCACGTCACCGGTCTGCGGCGCGTGGATGTACTCGTCGTTGCCCAGGTACATCGCCACGTGGTGGACGGTGACCGGGTCGGCGGGGTTGGTCGCCCAGAAGATCAGGTCACCCGCCTTGGCCTCCCGCACGGGCAGGTACGCGCCGCCGGCCATGTACTGGTCGTTCGCCACCCGCGGGATCTTCACGCCCGCCGCCGCGAACGCCTTGACCAGGATGCCGGAGCAGTCCCAGGCGTCCGGGCCGTTGCCGCCCCACAGGTAGGGCTCGCCGAGCTGCTGCTTCGTGAACTCGATCGCGGTGCCGGCCGCGTTCGAGGCGAGCAGGAAGTCGCCGACGCTCTCGCCGCACCCGGCCGGGTCGCTGACGTCCCCTTCCTTGCTGATCAGGAACGCCGCCATGGCCTCCCAGTTGTGGTACCGGTCGGGGAACGCCGACCGCTCCACGTCCTGGGCCGAGTCGCCGGGCCGCTGCTCCTCCCAGTCCGGCAGCTTGAGCAGCACGTCGTAGAACTTGTTGATCGCGTAGTGGGGGTCGGTGACCTGCTGGGGCGTGCCCCAGCCCATCGACGGGCGCATCTGGAAGATGCCGAGCGAGTCGCGGTCGCCGTAGTCCAGGCTGCGCAGCCCCGACTCGGTCATGCCCGCCTGGATCGCGATCTGCCAGGCCAGCGGCGGCAACTGGCGCTCGCGGCCGATGGAGATGATGTTGGCGACGGTGGTGCGCTGCTCGTCGGTGAGCCGTTCCGCCTCCCGGCGGCCCTTCTCCTCGCCACCGCCGCCCCACGGGCCGATCGAGGCGTTGCAGCTCGCCATGCGGATGCCGGCGGCTTCCTCCGACGGGGTGTTCTCGCTGAGCACGGTGGACACGCCGTTGGTCACGGTCACGGCGACCACGGCCACCACCGCGACGACCACGAGCCCGATCTTGAGCACGTCAGGCCCCCTTCGTCCAGTCGTGCACGCGCCAGCCCTCGGGGAGCTTCACCACGGTCACCAAGAGCTTGCCGTCCTCCAACCGGGCCTCGAACTCCGCCGATTCGGTGAACGACTTGATGGCCTTGACCGGTTGGTCGATCACCGCGGGCACGTTCGCGGGCTCCACCGACTCCAACCGGGGGAACAGCTCGTTCGAGGTGTGCGGCTTGAGCCCGGCCAGCCACTGCTCCTTGGTCGTCTTGCCCGGCTCGAACGCGCTGAACGCGTCGACCCACATGTCGGCGACCAGTTGCGCGTTGGGGTTCACCGGGGCCGAGGTGGGCGCGGCGGTGGGGCTCTGCGCCTTGGTCGGCAGCGCGGTGGAGGTGGCGGTGGGCAGCACGCCGACCTGGTTGCCGCCGCTGCCGCCGGTCACCACGGTGGACGTGGTCCCCGCCGTGCCGCCGCCCTGCCGCGGCTTGATCGCGTTGGGGATGACCACGCTGATCGTCGTGACCAGGACCGTCACGCCGACGATCGAGGCCACGAGGTGGCGCGGCGAGCGCAACGGCCAGCCCCACAGGCGTCGGTACACGGCCGCCCGGCCGCGGTTGGTTCGGATCGGCATCAGCTGTCCCTGACCTCAAGCCCGCGTGACGGGCGGTAGATCACGTGGACCTGCCGTCCCGCCACCACTTCCGTCTCGGCGCGGCGCGGCCCCGGCACGGCGGTCGGCGCGTCGAGGACCCGACCGTTGACGCGCGAGGGCACCAGCACCGCGTCGTCCACCCGGTCGTAGTTCCGATCGGCGATGGGCACCGTGTCGACCACCCTGGACCGCCCGGACGGCAACGCCGCCGGACCGGCGTACCCACCACCGGGCAGCGCCGCGGCGCCGTTCCCACCACCGCTGCCGAGCTCGCCCACGCTGTTCCCGGCCCGGTCCAACCGCTGCGCGGTGGCGGCCACGGGGTTGGCCGCCTCGGGCCGCACCCGCCGCCGGTCGCGCTGCGGCACCTCGGGCCCGTCCGGGTCCGCGTCGCGCACGGTGTCCCAGAACTCCTCCTGCGGCGAGGGGCCTTCCTTCTTCTTGCGCAGCCTGGACAGCACGCCGCCGCGCATCGGCAGCGCGTTGCTGGCCGAGCCGACCGACATCTCCACCATCTGCCACATCCGGCGCAGCGGTTTGCCGACCATGAAGCAGACCAAGGTCAGCATCAGCCCCAGCAGCGCCTTGGTCAGCAGCGTCAGCCCGCTGGCGTTGAAGATCGCCTGGAGCAGCAACGCGTGGGTGCCCGCGAGCACCGCCAGCACCAGCACGTTGAACACGGTCACGGCCGCCGCTCGGGCGACCTTGCGCAGCAGGTCGTGGTGGATCAGCGCGACGAGGCCGATGAGCGGACCCGCCAGCGTGAGCACCCGCAGCAGCAGCTGCGCCAGCAGCACCGCGGCCTTCGCGAACAGCTGGAACAACGAGAACGCGACGGCTTGCAGCAACGACAGGAACCCGGCGCCCGTGCGGCCACCGTCCTCGCCGCTGAAGTAGCCCTTCGTGGGGCCGAGCTGCGCGTAGATGTTCTTGTACTCGGCCTTCTTGGCGTCGAGCGCGGCCTGGTCGCCGTCCTTGTGCTCGGCGAGCTCCTGCACCGTCCACGACTGCGCGGCCAGCAGCCTCGGGCCGAAGTCCCTGGCCTGCGGCGCGTCGGGCGTGCCGAACTCGCCGCGCAGCCAGCTCTGGTAGACCACGGTCTGGTGCAGGTCCGACGGGAGCTTGTCGAGGGTGTCCTGGTTCGCGTCCACGTCGATGAAGCCGGCTTGGATCTCCGAGGTCTTGGTGACCAGGGTGCTGTCGAGCAGGTTGTAGAACTGCGGCAGCGCCAGGGTCGAGGTCGCCAGCCACATCGCGGCCAGCGCCCACAGCCCGCGCTTGCTGATCGAGGCCAGGTCGCCCTGCCAGATCTGGCGGAACATCAACACCGCCAGGATCAGCGCGACCAGGCCGAACCAGCGCAGGTAGACGTTGTCGTAGACCTTCTGGACGCCCGTCTTCACCGCCTCGTCCAGCGGTTGCAGCAGGCCCTGGCCGACGACGGTGTAGTGCAGGGCGTTCGTCGCGCCGACGATGTTCTTGCCGACGTTGAACAGCTCGTTGCCCATCCAGGTGTCCAGCACCGGGCTGGCGTTGGGCACCAGGCACTTCTCCTGGTAGGTGTGCCAGACCATGCCCGCGTACCCGTGGTTCAGGTACGGCGTGTTCGGCAGGCCGTTGCCGATCGGCGGGTCGATCGCGCCGACCATGCCCGAGCCGGGCCGCTCGGGGTTGGGCGCCTCGCCGCACGGCGCGGCGCTGGCGGGCGTGGCGCCGATGACCACCTGGAGGCCGACGATCGCGACCACCACGGCCATCGCACGCCACCGGGCGCGCGCCGGTCGGCCGTGCGCCTCGGCGTGCTCTTGGGCGTGTCTGAATCGCCGTCGCGCGTAGAGCGCGACGGCGACCAGCGCCACCAGCAGAAGGGTGCTCATGCGCCGCCTTCCCGGCCCGGTCGGCGGTTTCCTCCCTCGCCGTGCGCCGAGTCGACCAGCTCGTCGGTCAGGCCGACCTCCAGGTCGGCGGCCAGCTCGTCGTCGTACTCGTCGGTGTACTGCTCGGCGTACGCGAACGGGTCCTGCGGCGGGGAGGAGACCTCCACCTCGGTCGACTCCGGACCCTCGCGCATGGCGTCCGGGGTGGTGTCGAGGGCGTTGCGCAGGTGCTCCAGGTGCGGCCCGGAGAAGTCGATGCGGATCCGCTCCACGCCGCCCGCGCCGTCGCCGAAGATGAACTGCCGCGGCGCGCGGTCGCGTTCGAGGTTGGTGCGGACGCCACCCGGGCGACGGCCCAGTGACGCCACCACCTGCTCGTAGCCCGCCCCGATCGGCACCTTGAGCAGGCGCAGCGCGTCGGACTGGGCCTGGTCGTCGTCCAACCGGCCGACGAACACCGAGTCGAGCAGCGTGACGAAGCCCTGGATCTTCAGGAAGTCCGCCGGGATCTGCGACGACAGCAGCACGCGGACGTTCCACTTGCGCGAGTCGCGGGCGAACCGGTTCATCAGCACGCGACCCGTCGGCACCTCGGACAGGAAGAACGCCTCGTCGATCCAGACGCCCTTGCGCAGGTCCTTCGGCCGCTCGTAGATCGAGCGCTGGGTCAGCCACGCGGCGAGGTTCAGCATCTCCACGCCGAGCGCTTCCGCGTCCGTCCAGTGCTCGCGGCCGACGCCGTCCTTCGGCAGGTTCAACCCCGCCATGGTCAGCACGGTCAACCGGTCGTCGCGCGCCTCGTTGTACGGGTCCAGGTCCTGCTCGGGGATGAGCAGCGACATGCGCTCCCGCATCTCGTCGAGGAAGTCGGCGACGACGACCGCGTGCTCGTGGTGCTCGCTCGCGTCACGCCGCAGCGCCTCGAACACCATGCCGGGGTGCGCGTCGGGCCGGCCGCCGACCGTGCGGACCGCGCGCAGCAGCACGATCCGGGTCTGCGGCAACCGCGACACCTCGTACGGCAGCAGGCCGGACAGCACGTCCAGCACCAGACGACGACGGGTGGCCGCGGCCAGCGCGCGTTCACGCCGCCACGCCCGTTCCGGGTCCTCCTCGTCCATGAAGTGGTCGAGCTGGGGCTCGGCCACCACCCGGTACGGGTTGAGGATGCCCGCCTGCGCGTTGAGCAGGTTGATCGGCCGCGCGTACGGCTTGAGCTCGGGCAGCTCGCACAACGCCGCCAGCGGCCCGGACGGGTCGAGCAGCGTCCAGTGCGCCCCGGCGCGCAACGTCTTGTAGACGATGCCGCCGCCGAGGAACGACTTGCCCGCGCCCAGCCCGGCGACCATGGCGGTCAGGCCGGACGAGTCCCGCAGCTCCTGCGCCATCCACGGGTCCCACGCCACCGGGCGCCGGGTCGCGGTCACCGTCTCGCCCAGGAGGATGCCGCGGCGGTCACCCACCTCGGCGGTGGCGGTGGGCACGGCCGAGGCCGCCCACAGCACCGAGCCGCGGCGCAGGTAGGCCGACGAGGACAGCGGCTCGCCCGGGATGAACTCCCGCGCGATCGCGTACTGCGCCTCGGGGTGCTCGATGGCCACCTTCGGCTTGTAGAGGTCGAGCAGGCCCTGGGCCAGCCGCAGCGCCTCGCGCTCGGTCGGCCCGGACACCGCGAGCCGCCACCAGCTGCGCACCCGCGTGCCCAGCGCGGTGAAGCCCGACGTCATCTCGTCGTCGATCTCCAGCACCCGGGACGCCTGGCGGGCCAGCGACTGCGGCGGGTCCAGCTCGTGCTCGTCGGTGTAGTGGCGCACCTGCGAGCGCACCTTGCTCATCTGCCGCTGCAACTCGCCGGAGACCTCCTCGGGCCGCCGCACGTAGATCCGCGCCGACCACTCGACGGCCGCGGGCAGCCGGTCCGAGCGCTGCACCCACGGGTCGTCCTGCTCGGGGATCTGCAGCCCGTGCATCAGGCCCACGGTGAGCACGGCGACGTGCCGCTTGATGCCCGCGTTCGACCCCGTGCGACCGCGCACGGTGACCGTCGGCGAGTACGGCTCCTGGTGGAAGTCCGCCGCGTCGGTGAACGACGCCAGGTCCTCCGGCTCCCACGGCGCGCCGGGCACGGCGGGCAGGTTGCGCGGCGCGGGCAGGCCCAGCGAGCACGACCGGTGCATCAGCCAGGCCATCTCCTCGGCCGTGGCCGGGCGGCCCTCCAGGCCGGCGGAGCCGATCACCTGGTCGAGGTGGTCGATCTCGGACTCGATCGCGACCAGCTCGGCGTCCACCGCGTCCGGGAAGACCTTGCGCAGCACGGGCGCGGCGCGCTCGACCGCGCGGTCCATCATGTTGCGGGTCTGCACCTGGACGCCGAGGTAGACCTCCTTCTCGGCCATCGACCGGCCCATCAGCTGCTGCTGCTCGCCGACCATGTAGTCGTCGAAGCTCAGCGTGCCGGGGGTGTCCGGCAGCCGGCGCACGGCGTTGTGCACGTGCGCCTCGGCCCACATCCGGATCGGGTACGGCCGGTTCGTCACGCGCAGGTGCATCCAGCGGCCCTGCAGCTCGGCGTACTGGCCGGCGATGGCGGCGATCAGGTCCTGGCGCTGCGAGTCCGACCGGAACGACCAGCGCTGCGGCGCGAGCCGGTACCAGGCGTAGACCTCCTGGCCGGTGCGCAGCAGGTGGCCGTCGATGCTGCGGGCCGCGATGGACGGGGTGTAGCTCGGCACGGCCTGCTCGCCGGGCAGGCGGCGACCGCGCTTGCTGTAGACCTTGCGGTCGTCGCGCCCCGCAGCCGCGTGCTGGGCCACGTGCGCAGCGGATCGTCGGTCACGGTCACGCCGGCGTCCGAACACCGCGCACCTCCTTCTGACGGCGGTCTTGCTGCGTGCGGTGCTGGGATCGGGTGGCGGCGCTCGCGCGTTTCGCACCCCTCTTAGGACGTTTGCGCGGGCGGTGCGCGTTGACCCGGATCCGCGCGGCGCTGGCCGCGCCGCCCCGGCCCGCCGTGGTCTCCCGCGGCGCGGTCAGCTCGCGCACCCACATCGCCACCACCGACGACAGCGGGCGCTCGTGGCTGATCCGCGCGCAGATGAACCTGGTCAGGGCGACCGTGATCACGAAGCCCCAGCCGGTGTTGATGACGTCGAAACCGAAGCCGACCTGCCGCTGGACAGCCGTCACCAGCAGGAAGACCACGATGCCGACACCCCACGCGACGTACCGCGCACGCCACGGGAAGGTTGCTTTGGGCGGGCCGAGCCAGACGGCGTCGACCCGGTAGACCTCGTCGTCAGTGCGTACCCGCAAGGGTCACCCGCCGGTGAACAGGCCGGCGATCCACTGGCCGATGTTGGCGCCCGCGTTCGTGGTGACGGCCAGGCCGATGATCGCCAACGCGATGATGACGCCGCCCAGGCGGCGCATGACCCCGGCGTTGTCACCCTTGCCGCCGCCGAGCCAGAGCAGCAGGACCGCGACGGTCAACAAGAGGAGGGGGACCAGGTTGTCGAGGATCCACTGGCGCACCCCGCCTGTGCCCAAAGCGGGCGGCTGCTGGGCGAGTGTTACCAGGGTCATGGCGGTCATCTCGTACTCCTGAGTACGCAGGACTTCGCCGGGCGGGCCGAGGGGTGCCCGTCCGGTTGGTGCGCTATCGAGTAGAACACGTCTTCGTCACCAGGTGTATCTGGCGATCAGCGGTGCGTAGATCAATAAGCGTTCCCCTGGTAGTCGATTACGTCTAATCTGACCACGGACATCATGGATCGGGGGGAGCCGGTGGAGAACCGACGTCCCGTGATTCTCCCGATTGCTGAGATAGTTCACCCGCCTGCGAAGCCCCTGGTCACGCACAGTGTGCAAGACCACCAGCCCACTTCCCGCCGGCCACGACGACTCCCCCGTCCGGCTCAGCGGCGGGCACCCGAACGGTCCGCAGGCCGGAGTGACGACGCCGAGGAGGCTCGCCGATGACCCAGCCGCCCGAGGCCGCGCCCGAACCAGCCGGCGGAGTGAACGAAATCACCGTCTCCGTGGCCGTCTCGGACGATGATCAGGTTACCGGTGGCGACCGGCAAACCGGGCGGCGGGTGCAGCGGACGGTCAACTTCGACCAGGACGTGCTGGAGCGGGCGCGGGCGGCGGCGACCTACCTGGCGGCGTACGAGGCGGAGGCCGGCGTGCGCAGCCTGGCCGACATCGTGAACCCGGCCGTCGAGGCGTACGTGGCCGAGCTGGAGCGCCGCTACAACGGCGGCGCGGCGTTCCGCCCGGTGTTCCGCATGCCGCCCGGCCGACCGGCCCGCCGCGCCTGACCCGGCCGACGCGCCCTTCCCGGCCGACGCCGGCCGCCTCGACGCGGGACGGGGCCCCTTCCCACCCCCAGGCGAGGAAGGGACCCCCTCTGCCCACCGTGATCGCCGCCGCGTCCGTCAGGCCGGTGAGGGAGCCAGGTGGTGGCACAGAGGAGGACTCGCGGCGAGCGGGGCTGATACCGACAACCACTCGAACGGCTTCACTTGTGTAACGCCGTTGGCGCGCAAGGGATGTATAGGCGGGCGAATAGGCCTGAACTGGCCGGTGACCCCGAGGGACGGGCACGACCGGACGGACGTGTGCGCCGGATGGGCGACGTCGGCCGACTGGCCGGAAGGGGCGGATGAGCCGGCATGTAAGCCGGATTCTGTTCCCGGGCGCCTCGCGGCGGTCCCGTTCGGCGGCCATCCATCTCGGCCTGCCGTTGCCGACAGGCTCGTGCGGCCTACCCGCAGGCATCGGGCGGGCAGCCCTCGAACGCCTGCGCAGGTGCCCTGGGGCACCCTCTTGGCCTTGCTCCGGGTGGGGTTTACCTAGCCGCTCCCGTCACCGGGGGCGCTGGTGGTCTCTTACACCACCGTTTCACCCTTACCCCGACTCGCGCCGGGGCGGTCTGTTCTCTGTGGCACTGTCCCGAGGGTCGCCCCTGGTTGCCGTTGACAACCACCCTGCCCTGTGGAGTCCGGACTTTCCTCGGCGACGGATCCGTGAACCCGTCGACGCGACCGCCCTGCCGACTCATCCGCGGGCACCAGGATACCGGCGGCTTCCCAGGCTGTGGAACCAGGGCCGGTGAACCTTGTCGCGATGTGGGCTTGCTGCTCTACTCGAAACCATGGCAGGAATCGGGGGACTCACCCGCCGACGGCACGTCGACTTCGGCCGCACCGCCGCCGCGATCTGTTGCCACTGACCCTTTTACCTCGCACTCCGAGCCTTTTCCCGAAAGGTGTCAGCGACCCATGTCCTCCATTCTGATGATTTCCGGCGGCCCGTCGCCGACGTCCCGGACCGGCGTCGTCGTCACGTATGTCGAAGGGCTGCTGCGCGCGGCCGGGTACGCGGTGCACACCCTGCACGTGCGCCAGTTGCCGACGTTGCCGCTGCTCACCGAGGACCTGAGGGACCCGGAGATCGGTGACGCGGTCGCCGCGGTGCTGCGCGCGGACGGCATCGTGGTGGCCAGCCCGGTCTACCGCGCGGCCTACAGCGGACTCGTGAAAGCGCTGGTCGACCTGTTGCCGAAGAAGGCGTTGCGCGGCCGGGTGATCCTGCCCCTGGCGACCGGCGGCAGCCAGGGATTCCTGGTCGCGATGGACTACGCGTTGAACCCGCTGCTCGCCGGCAAAGGCGCGGATTCGGTCCTGCGCGGCGAATTCGTGCTCGACCCGGACATCGGGAACGGGACCATCGCGCCGAAAGCCGCCGAAGCGATTCGCGGCGCGGTGGACCGGTTCGCGCTGGCCGTCGAGGACGCCCGGTTCCGGCGCGACGAGCGCGCCCGGCTGCGCCCCGCCGGCTAGCCGAGGTGCGACGTGTCGTTGACCAGCCGCACGGAGGCGTGGCCGTCGGGGTAGAACTCGACCACCGAAAGCGACGCCAGGTCCAGGTGCAGCCGGAACAGCAGCGACGGGCCGACGTCCAGCGCCATCCGCAGCAGCGACTTGATCGGCGTGACGTGGCTGACCACGACGACGTTCGCGCCGCCGAAGCGGGACACGACGGCGTTGCGCGCCCGCCGCACCCGGTGGTGCACCTGGTCGAAGCTCTCGCCGCCGGGCGCGGGCACGGACGGGTCGCCGAGCCAGCGCCGGTGCACGTCGGGGTCGCGTTCGGCGGCCTCGGTGAAGGTCAGCCCCTCCCACGCACCGAAGTCGGTCTCGATCAGGTCGTCGTCCCAGGACAGCTCGGCGCCGGTGGCCGTCGCCACGGCCAGCGCCGTCTCCCGCGCCCGCCCCAACGGCGACGACACGATCGCGGTCAGGCCCTCGACCTTGGCCAGCCGGCGCGCGGCGGCCTCGGCCTGCCCGCGTCCGACCTCGGTCAGCGGCGGGTTGCCGCGCCCGGAGTAGCGGCGGGCGACCGACAACTCGGTCTGCCCGTGGCGCAGCAGGTACAGCCGGGTCGGCTCGCCGACCGCACCGGTCCACGACACCGGTGACTGGGTCGCGGCGGCGTCCGGCTGCTGCGGCTCGGCCTTCTCCGGCTGGGCCTTCCTGGGAACCCCCGCCTGCTCGTCCATCGCCTGGTTGGCCAGCCGGTCGGCCCGCTGGTTGCGCTCGCGCGGGATCCACTCGTAGCCCACCCGGTCGAACGCCCGCGCCACCTCGCGGGCCTGCGCGACCAGCGGCTGCATGGACGGGTGCTTGACCTTCCACCGGCCGGACATCTGCTCGACCACGAGCTTGGAGTCCATCCGCACGGACACCTCGGACGCGCCCAGCTCGGCCGCCGCCCGCAGCCCCGCGATGAGCCCCTGGTACTCGGCCACGTTGTTGGTGACGACGCCGAGACCCGCCGACCGCTCGGCCAGCACCGCGCCCGACTCGTCCAGCACGACGGCCCCGTACCCGGCGGGCCCGGGGTTGCCGCGCGAGCCGCCGTCGGCCTCGACGACGACCCTCACAGCCCCGATTCCCCGGTGCGCACCATGATCGCGCCGCACTCGTCGCACTGGATGACCTCGTCCGCCGCGGACTCCTTGACCTTGGCGAACGCGTTGCGGTCCAGTTCGATGCGGCACGCGCCGCAGCGCCGCGACTGCAGCAGCGCCGCGCCGATGTTCTTCTGCTTGCGCACCCGCTCGTAGAGCGCGAGCAGCGGCTCGGGGAACTGGCCGGTCATGAGCCCGCGGTCGGCGGTGCGCTTGGTCTCGGTCGACTCCAGGTCGGCCAGCGCGCTGTCGCGGCGACGTGCTGCGTCGGACAGGGCCTCCTGCGCCTTGTCCAGCAAGACGCGGGCGTGCTGGATGTCGGCCTCGACGGCCTCGCGGCGTTCCATCAGCTCCAGCAGGTCGTCCTCCAGCGCGCCGCGACGGCGGCCGAGGGTGGCCAGCTCGTGCTCCAGGTCGGTGAGCTGCTTGGCCCCGACGGAGCCGCCCTGGAGCAGCTTGCGGTCGCGCTCCTCGCGGGCGCGGACCTGGTCGATCTCGGTCTCCTGCCGCTTGACCTCGCGGTTCAGGTCGCCCAGGGTCGTCTCGATCGTGGTCAGCGCGTCCTGCTTGGCGCGGAACTGCTTCTCCGCCTCGGCGATCTCCGCGATCTCGGGCAGCGTGCGGCGCCGATGGGTGACGCGCGACAGTTCGGCGTCGACCTGCGCGAGGTCGAGCAGCCTGCGCTGCACGGCGGGATCGGCTTTCACTGAGGTCCTGCTTCCTTTTCGTCGATCGAAAACGATCGGTTGTGGATGTTTCGCTCTCCACACCGGCAGCGATCTGCGGTGTTGGAGTCCTGGTCCGGCAGTCTGGACCGTTGGCGATCCCGCTCCTGGAGGAGCTGCTTCACCCGCGTGTGGCGGGTGTACAGGCCGACGTCGGGGTCGGCGGCTCGATCCAGGATGTTGATCGCAGCGGCGTGGTCGGCCTGCCACCCGGCCCCGCACCGGATGCAGTGAAGCCGGTCCCCCGCCCGTCTTCCGAAGAAGTCGGTACCGGGAATGACTTGTGACGTGCAAGCGGCGTTGACCAGCCGCAACGCAGAACCTCTGCGTTCCGACACGTTCGCCAGTGCCTCGGCGGTGACGCCCTTGGTCCAGGCTGCCAACCGTCGGTTCGTATCCCTCCCCAGCCGCTTGCGGCAGGTGAAGGTCCTTGTCAGGTCTTCGGCCACCACGAACCGGGCCTTGTCGACCACAGCATGCACGGCCTTGAACGTAATGTCGCGGACTCGGCGCTGCCAAGCGGCTGAGCGGCGGTTCCTCTTGATCACGCCGAGGTTGTGGTCCCTGATCCGTCGGGCTTTCGCGTGATGCCCACGTCGGACTGCCTTCTCGGCGACACCCCGGAGCTTCGCGCGACGCGAGTTCTTCGCTTTCCGGTGATCGGATTCGCTCGTCGACAACTCACCGGGTGCGGGACCGTGGTGCAGCCCGTCGGAGTCGGTGAGGACCTCGCTGCACCCCTTGTCCACGCCGATCCCGCGGTCACCGCAGGGCCTTCTCGACGACTTCACCGCGCTCGCGTCGATCGTGTAGTGCACGACACCGTTGATCGAGCCGTACTCCCGCCACACTTTCGAGCGGATGGCACCGAGCCGGCGCGCCTGCTCTACGAGCTGCTCGCACTTTCCCGCGTTGAGGTCCGCGGAGTAGCCGACACGGGTGGCCTTCACCGCGCACCACCGGTCAGGGTGCAATCGTCCCGCGCCCACCCACGCACGACAGAACAGGCACTGCCGACCAGCGGCTCGGACCCTCGGCTCGTCGCCATCCCGACCACGGTGACCAGCGCCGAGCAGGAGCAAGCAGGGACTCGCACTACGTCACCTCTCCTGTTCGGCTCGTCACGCCCACGGTCCACGGATCGGTCCGGCGGGTCGAGACGAGGACCTCGACCGTACCGCCGAACGCGGCGCGCACGATGTGCGCCGCCTGTCCGCACCACGGCTGCTCACTGGCCCAGTGCGCCACGTCGACCAGCGCGGGCCCGCCCGCGGCCAGGTGCTCGCCCGCCGGGTGGTGGCGCAGGTCCGCGGTGACGTAGGCGTCCACACCCGCGCGTGCCGCCGCGGCCAGGTAGCTGTCGCCCGCGCCGCCGCACACCGCGACGCGGCGGATCGGCCGGTCCGGGTCGCCCGCCGCGCGCACGCCCCACGCCGTCGCGGGCAGGGCCTCGGCGACGCGCCGGGCGAAGTCGCGCAGCGGTTCGGGCTGGTCGAGCTCGCCGATCCGGCCGATGCCGGTGGCGGTGCCGGGTTCGGCGTCCGCGGGCTCCAGCGGGCCGGTGACGCGCAGGCCCAGGGCCTCGGCGAGGGCGTCCGAGACGCCGGGGTTGGCCACGTCGGCGTTCGTGTGCGCGGTGTAGAGGGCGACACGTGCGCGGATGAGCCGGTGGACCAGCCCGCCCTTCGGGTCGTCGGCCGGGACGCCCGTGACGCCGCGCAGCATCAGCGGGTGGTGCGCCACGATCAGCTGCGCGCCCACCTCCAGCGCCTCGTCCACTGTGGACTGGACCGGGTCGACGCAGAACAGCACCCTCGTCACGGGTTCGGCGCGGTCGCCGCAGACGAGGCCCACGGCGTCCCACGACTCGGCGGTCGCGGGCGGGTAGGCGGCCTCCAGGACCTCCAGGACGTCCCCGAGCGTGGTCACAGCTCCTCCAGCACGACTCGCAAAGCGTCCACCAGCAGGGCGAACTCCTCGGGCGCGCGGACCGCGACCCGGAGGTGGTCGGCGGTCAGGCCGGGGAACGTGTCCCCGCGCCGCACCGCGATCCCCTTGTCGCGCAACGCCTCCCGCACCCGCTGCCCGTGCGGCACGCGCAGCAGCACGAACGGCGCGTCCGGCGGCACGACCACCAGGTCGCCCAGGGCGCCCAGGGCGGCGACGGCGCGCGCGGTGTGCTCCCGGGTCTCCCGCGCCCACGCCTCGGCCTCCGCCACGGCCGACGGCTCGCAGCACGCCGTGACGGCTTCCAGCACCAGGCTGCCCACCGGCCACGGCGGTCGGGGCAGCGCGAGCCGGGCCAGCAGCTCCGGCGCGCCGAGCAGGTAGCCCGCGCGCAGGCCCGCCAGGCCCCAGGTCTTCGTCAGGCTGCGCAGCACCAGCAGCCCGGGCACGTCGGCGCGACCGGCCAGCGACTCCGGCTCGCCGGGCACGGCGTCGGCGAACGCCTCGTCCACCACCAGCACCCGGCCGGGCCTGCTCAGCGACGCCACGACCTCCGCCGGGTGCAGCACGGACGTCGGGTTGGTCGGGTTGCCCAGCACCACCAGGTCGGCCTCGTCGGGCACCAGGTCGGCGCGCAGCCCGTAGCCGGCCTCGGGCCACAGCTGCACCCGCTGCACCGGCACGCCCGCGTCGCGCAACGCCACCTCGGGCTCGGTGAACGACGGGTGCACCACGGCGGCCAGGCACGGGTGCAGGTTCGGCAGCAGCGCGAAGCCCTCCGCGGCGCCGTTGAGGACCAGCACCTCGTCCGACGTGCGCCCATGCCGGGCGGCCACGGCGGCACGGGCGCGTTCGTCGGCGGCGGAGGCCGGGTAGGAGCCGAGGCCGTCGAGCGCGGCGGCCAGCCGGTCGCGCAGCCACGCGGGCGGCACGGGCGTCCGCACGTTCACCGCGAAGTCCACGAGCCCGGGTGCGGCGTCGACGTCCCCGTGGTGGCGCAGCAGCGCCCGGCCGGAATCCTGGCTGGTCATCGCCGCGAGTCTAGGCGATCAGCGTCGTCACCCGATCTGGGAGGCGGCCCAGTCCAGGTAGGCGCCGGGCAGCTCGCGCAGGATGCCGAGGGCGTCGGAGTCGGGCAGGTCCGGCAGCGCGCGCACCGCCTGCCCGGCCAGCGACGTGCAGTGCGCGAGGGTGTCGGCGACCAGGCTGCTCTGCCGCAGCTGCGCCAGCAACCCGGTCAGCTCCGCGTCGGTCAGCTCACGGCCGCGTCGCGCGAGCAGCGCGCGCTGGTCGTCGGTCAACGCCCGCAGCAGCGGGAACGTGTACACGCCCTGGCGGATGTCGTTGCCGACCGGCTTGCCCAGCCGCTGCGAGGTGGACGCCAGGTCCAGCAGGTCGTCGAGGATCTGGAACATCAGCCCGAACAGCCCGCCGAAGCGGGCCATGGCGCCGGTGGTCGCCTCGTCGGCGTCGGCGCAGTGCGCGGCCAGCACGCAGCCGACCTCGAACAGCGCGCCCGTCTTCAGCTCGATGGACCGCAGCGCGGCGGCCGGGTCGCGGTTCGCGTCGTAGAGGTCGACGACCTCCAGCACCTGGCCCTCGACCAGGTCCGTCACGGCCTTGGCGAGCGTGCTCGCGGCGAACGGCGAGATCCGGTCGAGCGCGGCCTGGCTGGCGCGGGCCAGCATGAAGTCGCCGACCAGCACGGCGGGGCCCGTGCCCCAGTCCGCGTTGACCGTGCGCACGCCGCGCCGTTCCTCGGCGTTGTCCATCAGGTCGTCGTGCACCAGCGAGCCGGCGTGCAGCAGCTCGACGCAGGCGGCGGCGGTGACCGCCTTGTCGGTGATGCGACCGGACACGGCCAGCGACCCGGCCAGGACCAGCACCGAGCGCAGCCGCTTGCCGCCGGCCGCGGTGATGCGGCCGGAGAAGGTGTTGACGATCGGCAGGGACGAGGAGGTCGCCAAGGCCCGGATCTCGTCCTCGACCTTCGGCAGCGCACGGGCGAGCGCCGGCATGGTCGGCATGGTCGACTGCGCTTCGTTCGACTGCACTGTGGACACACGGTGATCGTCGCTCGCGGCGCCTGAGAGCCCGCTGAGACCGCCGCTCGAGCGCCGGTCGGACCGCAGCCCGGACTGCCGCCGTCAGAGCACCGAGATGGCGACCGCGAAGCACAGCACGGCGAGGCTCAGCACCAGGTGGACGAGCGAGGGCACCTCGGGCCGGCCGCCCGGGCACAGCGACCGCTCGGTCAGCACCGGTCGCCGGACTCTCCCGGCGTCGGCCGCGGACACCGGCGGGACCACCCGGTCCTCGAGTGCGACACCCGTTCCGAATTGGACGGACGAACCCGCCACGCCAGACATGTGCAAGTCATTCACTTTCCTTCCCGACACATTCCCCACGCCTTTGGCGTCGGCAGCGCGGGTCGACACGTTACTCGTTAACACGCTTTCGAAGACTCTCTTCCGCCGCTGACAGCAGTCGGGCCCGGTCCTGCCGGGCCAGCCGCTTCCGTTCCCGCTCACGCACCCATGTTCGCACGTCGTCGGCACCCAGGCCGACCGCTTCCCGGTAGAATTCGTCCTCGAACCACCACCACACCCGAATGCCGTAACGGGCAATGCGCACGGGCTGTTCCCGACGCAACACGTCGAGTGACGAAAAATCGGCCACCAGCACCGGCGGACATCCCGTGCCGACGAAGAAATGCCTTTTCCGGAACGCGAAACGGCGATGGGTGAAGAATCCCGCGTTCGGGTCGGGCACCGGCCCACCAGGCGATGTCACGGGCCGTGGTCGGGCGAACGCGGGCGTCTCCGGCCACGACCGGCGGCGCACCGCCACCACCACCCCGGCGGTCGCCAGGACCACGAGCACCACGACGACACCAACCACGACCCCGGACATGCTTGGACCCCCAAAGCGAGCGGTCGCGGAGCGCTCGACCTGGCAGACTCCCCTGCCGTGACGCTGACCGTCTCGTTCATCTGCACCGGCAACATCTGCCGTTCCCCCGTAGCCGCGATCATATTCCGCGAGCACCTGCGCCGGGCCGGCCTGGGTGATCTTGTGGAGGTGACCAGCGCGGGCACGGGCGGGTGGCACGTGGGCGACCCCGCCGACCCCAGGGCGGCCAAGTCGCTGGCCGACAACGGCTACCCGACCGAGCACAGCGCCGCCCAGGTCGACGACAACCACCTCGACGCCGACCTTCTGGTGGCGTTGGACTCGGGGCACGCGCGGGCGCTGCGGCGACTGGTCGGCGATCCCGAGCGGGTCAGGCTGCTGCGCTCCTTCGACCCAGACGCGGACGGCGTCGACGTGCCCGACCCCTACTACGGCGACAAGGCCGGCTTCGACCGCGTGGTCGAGATGGTGGAGGCCGCGGTCCCCGGTCTGCTGGCTTGGGTCCGCGAACGCCTATAAGGCAGATGTGACACAAAGATCAAAAGCACGTCCTCGCCGGACGGGCAGATCAGCAGGATGACCCCAAGCACCGCTGGATGTTCCGGGTCCGTTGTTGGTCCGGGTTTCGTGTCATCCCTCTGGGGAGGTGAGGGCATCGCCGCCGCACACGCCCCAGCCCGACCCGACCCCGGGCCCGCCGGCGACCCCCGGACCGTCCACTGGCATGCCCTTCCCCAGAAGTAGGGCTTCGCGTCATCCCGCCGACCTGGCGCAGCCCTACCGCGCGTGTCAAGGGGGGCGCTGTTCAGCGATACCCGCGGCTTCGACCGTGGGCGCCCCCCTTGATACGTGTGGTAGCCCTTGTGGAGGTCGGTGGGATGACACGAAACCCGGACCAACGACGGACCCGGCACAGAACCACCCAACCCCAGGTCATCCTGCTGATCTGCCCGTCCGGCGAGGACATGCTTTTCAAGCTTCTACGCCAAGCCGAAGGGACGCACCCCCGTGGACAGCCGTAGATCACCGGCCCAAGCCGCGACGGAGCTGACCGGCGTCCCAGGCACCGAAACCCGCCACCTCGGCCCGACCACCTGGGAAGTCACCCTCGCCAACGGCAACCTGGTGGTCGTCAAACGGCACAGCACCCCGAACGCGACCCAAGCCGAAGCCGCCTCACTGCACTGGCTGACCGAACCCAAAGGCCCACCGGTCCCACACCTGCACGGCCACGACGCGCAGTGGCTGGTGATGGACCGGATCGACCAGGGCCACCCCACCCCCACCACCGCCGAGGAGTTCGGCCGCAAGCTCGCCGCCCTCCACACCACCGGAGCCCCGGCGTTCGGCGTGCCGCCACCAGGCGGGCCGACCGAGGCGACGATCGGCCTCGCGCCGATGCGCAACGTCCCCTCCGACAACTGGCCCGAGTGGTTCGCCGAGCACCGGATCGCCCACTACACCCGACTCGCGGTGGACGCGGGCGTGTTGACCCCGACCGAGGCCCGGACCATAGAGGCCGTGCGGGTGGAGGCGCCGCACGAACCGCCCGCCCGCCTGCACGGCGACCTCTGGAACGGCAACGTGCACTGGGCCGCCGACGGCCGCGCGTGGCTGATCGACCCCGCCGCCCACGGCGGCCACCGGGAGAGCGACCTGGCCATGCTCGCCCTCTTCGGCTGCCCCCACCTGGACCGCGTGCTCGCCGCCTACGACGAGGCCGCGCCGCTGGCCGACGGGTGGCGTGACCGGGTGCCGCTGCACCAGCTGTTCCCGGTGCTCGTGCACGCCGTGCTGTTCGGCGGCGGCTACGCCGGACAGGCGTTGTCCCTGGCCCGGTCGCTGAGATGATGACCGCATGGGGATCAAGGCGTTCGACCGCGACGACTGGCGGTGGCTCAACGAGCCGCGCGCGTGGAGCGACCAGGACGGGCTGACCGTCACCAGCGACCCGGAAACGGACTTCTGGCGCACCACCCACTACGGCTACGACCGTGACAGCGGCCACGTCCTCGGCGTGCCGCTGACCGGTGACTTCACCATCGCCGCCTCGTTCACCGCGGACTACGCCGCCCAGTACGACCAGGCGGGCATCGCGCTGTGGCTCGACGACCGCAACTGGATCAAGGCGGGCGTCGAGCTCGTGGACGACGAGTTCCAGGTCAGCACCGTCGTGACCAGGGACTTCTCCGACTGGTCGGTGGTGCCGGCCGGACGCGTCGGTCGGGTGACGATCGCGGCGGTGCGCGAGGGCGACGCGGTGACCGTCCGCTACGGCACCGGCGACACCGAGCCGACGACCCTGCTGCGGCTGGCGTACTTCCCGCCCGAGGTGGAGGCGTTGGTCGGCGTGATGGTCGCGGCGCCGACGGGCCCGGGCTTCACCGCCCGCTTCGACCGGGTGCAGGTCACAACGGCCTAGGGCTTACCGTGGTCACGTGCGGTTGAGGTTCCTGTTGCAGCCCGGGTGGCTGGCGTTGACGCTGGCGGTCTGGGTGTTCGCGGGCGCGTGCTTCACGCTGCTGGCGCCGTGGCAGTTCGACCGCGACACCGAGCGCGACGCCCAGAACAACGCGGTCACGTCGTCCCTGCGCACCGACCCGGTGCCGGTCGCCACGCTGCTCGACCGGCCCGCCGCCGAGGTCGAGTGGCGGCGCGTGACGCTGACCGGCCGCTACCTGCCCGAGGGGCAGGCGGTGGCGCGGCTGCGGACCGTGCAGGGCGAGGCGGCGTTCGAGGTGCTGACGCCGTTCCGGCTGGCCGACGGGCCGACGGTGCTGGTCGACCGGGGTTACGTGCGGCCGGTCAACGGCATCAAGGTGCCCGACCTCAAGCCGGTGCCGACCGGTGACGTGACGCTGGTCGCGCTGGTCCGCCGGGACGAGTCGGACACCCGGGAGGCGTTCCAGGAGGACGAGCACCGGCAGGTGTACTCGGTGAACTCCGCCGTGGTCGGCCGCGCCGCCGGGCTGGACCTCCGGCCGGGCTACTTCCAGCTCACCGAGGGCCAGCCCGGGGTCGAGGAGTCCCTGCCGCTGCCGAAGCTCGACGCGGGACCGTTCTTCTCCTACGCGTTGCAGTGGATCGCGTTCGGCGCGATGGCGCTCGGCGGCTGGCTGTACTTCACCGTCCGCGAGATCCGCCCCGGCGGCGCGCTCCAGGCGGACACCACCGGCAAGAAGGTCAGGCGGAAGTCCGTCGCCGAACAGCTCGCCGAAGACGAGGCCGCGCCAGCGCGATGACCGCGGTCACGGCCGCCGCCGACGCGCCGACCACCCGCGACAGCTCCACCGCCCGCGTCACGTGACCCGCGTCGGGGTTGCGGCCGTGCCCGAGCACCGGCCGGTCCTCCGCGCCGTGCGCGTACACCGTGCGCCCGCCCAGCCGGACCTCCAACGCGCCCGCGAACGCCGCCTCGACCTGGCCGGCGTTGGGGCTCGGGTGGGCCGCCGCGTCCCGCCGCCACGTCCGCCACGCCTCGCCCGCCGACCCGCCGACGACCGGCGCACCGGCCGCCGTGAGCAGCGCGGCCAGCCGCGAGGGCAGCAGGTTCGCCACGTCGTCCAGCCGTGCCGCGGCCCAGCCGAACCGGCGGTAGCGCTCGTTGCGGTGGCCGACCATGGCGTCGAGCGTGTTCGCCGCGCGGTAGCCGAGCAGACCGGGCACGCCCGCGACCGCGCCCCAGAACAGCGGGGCCACGACGGCGTCGGACGTGTTCTCCGCCACGGACTCGACGGTCGCCTTCGCCAGGCCCATCGTGTCGAGCTTGCGCGGCTCGCGCCCGCACAGGTTGGGCAAACGATTGCGCGCCGCTTCGAGGTCGCCGCCGTCCAGCTCGCGGCCCATCGCGGTGCCCTCGTCGGCCAACGACGACCCGCCGAGCACGATCCACGTGGCGGCGGCCGTGCTCAGGGCCTGGAAGACCTGGCTGCGCTTGCCGAGCCGCTCCACCGCGACTCCCGCGAGGACCGTGCCGCCGACGAGCGCGACCGTGTGCGCCACACCGCCCGCCCGGTGGTCGCGGTACAGCTTGCGCTCCAGCGCCGCCGCCGCCCGTCCGAATCCCGCTACCGGGTGATACCTCTCGGGGTCGCCGAACACCGCGTCAGCGGCCACGCCCAGCACCAACCCCACCGCGCGCCCCAGACTCACACGGGCACGGTAGCCCGCACGTGTCGGACCGCCGCATTAGGGTGGCGCACCGTGGAACCAGCCGGCCGCCTCAAGCTCTACGCGTACCTGGACGCCCGCGATCACCAGCGCACGTACCTGGCGATCATGCGGTTGTTCACGTCCACGCTGCTGGCCGACCTGTCGGCGGGTGAGGTCGCGGGCGCGTTGGCGGGCGCCGAGCGGGAGGGCCGGGTCGAGGCGGGCGAGTCGCGCATCGAGAACGTGATCAACCGGCTCCGGCAGCTGGTCGAGTGGGGCAACCTGGTGCAGGGCAGGCGCGAGGTGGTGGCCTCCAGCATCGCCGAGTTCCAGCACGGCAGCGTGCGCTACCAGGTCAGCAAGCTCGCGGTCCGGGTGCAGCGCGACGTGGACGAGCTGCTGCGCGTGCCGGAGGGCGCCCGGGAGGTGTCCCGGGAGCTGCTGCCCGCCGTGGAACGCGGCCTCGACCGGCTCGGGCAGTCGCTGTCGGAGGCGTTGATCAGCGGCGCGCCCCGCTCGCGTGAGGTGCTGGCCGAGCAGGTCACGACGCTGTTCCTCCAGCACGCCGAGCTGGCCGCGACCGTGCGCGACTTCTACGCCTACCTGGGTCAGGTCGTCACGCGGCACCACCTCGCGCCCGAGGAGATCTCCGGGTTCCGCAACCTGCTGGTCGAGTACATCCAGATGGTCGTGGAGGACGTGCTGCGGCACACGCCGGCCATCGCGGACGCCCTGGCCCGCGTCACCTCCGCGCGGTCCGAGCTCCTGCGCCTGCTGGGCCGTGCCGACCTCGGTGAGAAGGTCGAACGGGCCCGCGGGCGGTCGGCGGAGGACTGGCAGGACCTGACCGACTGGTTCGTGGACCGCCCCGGGCGGCCGAGCCAGGTGACGGCGTTGCGGGAGGCGACGGCGCGCGCGATCGGGTCGCTGCTGGCGAGCGTGAAGCGGGCGACGTCCGGCGGCGGGCTGCTGCCGAGCAGGCGGGCGGAGCTGCTGAAGCTGGCCGGGTGGTTCGACGCGGGGACGCGCTCGGAGGCGCACGAGCTCTACGCGGCGGCGTTCGGGCTGTACGCGGCGCGGCACGTGTCGCCGGCGCCCGAGCACGACCGCGACAACGAGCGCACGGCGTGGCGTGACGGGCCGGTGGTCGACGTGCAGGTGAGCGTGCGCAGCCGCGGTGATCGCGGCGCCCGCGGGCGGACCTCGCGGATCCTGGACGACCCGATGACCGAGCAGTCGCTGCTGGCCGAGGCGCGGGAGGCCGACGAGCGGCGGGCGGCGTCGGTGGCCGAGCTGGCGGCGGCGGCGCCCCGGCTGTCGTCCACGACGTTGTCCGGTGAGGCGCTCGAGGTGCTGTGCGAGCTGCTGACCTTGGCGATGGCGCAGCGCGACACCGCGGCCGACTCCGGTTCGGCGACGGATCCGGTGCGCGGGCTGCGGGTGACCGTCTCGCACACCGCCGGGAGTTCGACGCGGATCCGTTCGGCGGCGGGCACGTTGACGCTGCACGACTCGACGTTGGTGCTCGACTGATGTTCGACGACCTCTCCGAGATCGACGCCGCGAACGTGGTGCGCTGCGCCCGCACCCTGCTGCGACGGCCGCTGCTGCGCGCCGACGGGCCGGACGGCGAGCTGTTGGCGCTGGTCTACCGGCACCGGGCGGCGTTGCAGGACCTGTTCGCCCGGCAGCTGGGCTACCGGCTCGTGGTGGAACGGCGGTTCGCCCGGCTCTACAAGGCGGGCCCGGGTCCCGACGACTCGCGCGGCGTGCTCGGCATGTCGCCGCGCGGGTACGCGTACGTGGCGCTGACCATGGCGGTGCTGACCGGGGTCGGGCGGCAGGCGCTGCTGTCGCGGCTGGTGGCGGACATCCGTGCGGCCGCGGTGGAGGCCGGGCTGACCGTGGTGGACGACGTGGCGGACCGGCGGGCGTTGACGGCGGCGTTGCGGCACCTGGTCTCGCTCGGCGTGCTGCACGAGACCGAGGGCACGGTGGACGTGCAGGCCGAGGCGCTGATCACGATCGACACCGACCTGCTCGGGCAGCTGCTGACCGGGCCGGTGGCGGAGGCGTCGTCGCCGGCCCGGCTGGTGGAGCTGGCGGCACGGCCCGGTCCGCGCGGCGTGGAGCACGCGGTGCGGCGCAAGCTGGTGGAGAACCCCGTCGTCCTGTACGCGGACCTGCCGCCGGAGCAGGCGGAGTGGTTGCGGCGCAACCAGCGCAAGGAGTCCGCGCTGCTGGAGACGTGCTTCGGCCTGCACACCGAGTGCCGGGTCGAGGGCGTGCTGGCGGCCGATCCCGAGGACTACCTGACCGACCTGTACTTCCCCGGCACGTCCACGGTGGCGCGGATCGCGTTGCTGGCGCTGCCGGAGCTGCTGGAGTCCGACCCTCTCGCCGGTGGACGGCACGCCGTGGACCGGGCGCGGCTGTCCGAGGTGTGCTCGCGGCTGGTCGAGGACTACCCGACCGCGTGGTCCAAGCAGTTCACCGAAGACCTGGACCGACTGGTCGACGAGGTGCTGGAGCTGTTGCGCCGCATGGGGTTGGCGGTCGCCTCCGAGGACGGGTGGCTGCTCAACGCCGCCGCCCACCGGTGGCTGCCCTCGCCCGACGGCGACCCCGAACGTGAAGTCGAGCCGGTGGTCGTGCCGGACGTGCCCAGCTGGTCGTTGTTCGATGAGGAGACCGCGTGAACAGGTGGCGGCTGCACAGGGGCGGCATCGTCAACATCTGGCAGTACACCGAGCAGACGTTCGACTTCTCGGGCGGGCGCGCGATCTTCCAGGGCACCAACGGGTCCGGCAAGTCGCGCACGCTGGAGCTGCTGCTGCCGCTGTGCCTGGACGGTGACCTGCGGCAGGTCGGCTCCAAGGGCTTCGACACGGTGTCGCTGCGGCGGCTCATGCTGGACGACTACGACGGCGGGCCGAACCGGATCGGGTACGCGTGGGTCGAGCTGACCCGTGGTGCCGGGGAGTACCTGACCTGCGGGTTGGGCGTGAAGGCGTCCAAGACCTCGCAGGCGATCACCGACTCGTGGCGGTTCATCACCTCGTCGCGGGTGGGTCACGGGTTGACGCTGGTCGGCGCGGACCGCACGCCGCTGGGCCCGGTGCAGTTGCGCGACCTGATCGGCGCGGACTGCGTGCTGGAGGAGGCGGCGTTCCGGGCGCGCGTGGCCGAGACCGTGTACGGCGTGCCCGGGCCCCGGTACGGCGACCTGCTGCACCTGCAGCGGACGTTGCGCAACCCGGACGTCGGGTTGAAGGTGCTGGAAGGGCAGCTGGAGCAGATCCTGTCCGACGCGCTGCCGCCGTTGGACCAGGCGATGGTCGAGCAGCTGGCGACGTCGTTCGACGACCTGGAGTCGATCCGGGAGAACATCACGCGGCTGTCGTCGGCCGACGCGGCGCTGGGCACGTTCCTGAAGACGTACTCGGACTACGCGTTCGGCGGGCTGCGCGCGGCGGCGGAGCGGTTGGGCGGGGCCGAGGACGGGGTGCGGAAGCTGGAACGGACGTCGGCCCGGTTGGCGGCGTCGTTGGAGGAGGCGCTGGCGGCGCGTGCGGCGGCGGAGCACTCGGTGGCGTCGTTGGAGGCCGGTGAGCAGCAGGCCGAGGAGACCATCGGCGCGTTGAAGGAACTGCCGGCGTTCCGCGATCTCCAGGACTTGCAGACGCGCGAGAAGCTGGTGGCGGAGAAGCGTTCGTCGGCGGTGGCGGCGCTGGACATGGCGAACAAGCAGCGGTTGCAGGAGGACGGCGCGGTCGACGGCGTGCTGCGGCTGCTGCGGCGGTTGGCCGAGGACCTGGGTTCGGCGCAGGAGCTGGTCGAGCCGCTGCGCCACCACCTGCGCGTGGCGGGTCTGCCCACCGACACCGTGCCGGACGTGCCGCGGGTGTCGAGCTCGGAGGCGGTCGTGCGCACGGAGTCGGTGCGGGCCAAGCCGGACCCGGAAGCCGAGCCGCTGCCGATCGAACGCCGCGTGCCGCCTTCGGTGTCGGTCGACGAGGGGACGTTGGCGGAGGTGGCGGCGCGGACGTCGGAGATCGCTTCGGCGGCGCGGCAGCGCGGTGCGTTGGCGTTGGCGCTGGCGGCGCGGGCGGCCGAGCTGGATTCGGCGCAGCGGAAGGTGGAGGCGCTGCGCCAGACGGCGCGGGATGCTCAGCACGCGGCGACCGAGGCGGCGGCGTTGCGCAACCAGGAGGCGCAGGAACTGGCCGAGGTCGCCCAAGGGTGGTTGGCCGACGTCGAGTCGTGGCGAACCTCCGGCCCCCTGGCGACCGGCCACCCCGACTCACCGCTCTCCCTGCCGACCACCATCGACCCGGCCACCGCCCGCACCCTGACCACCGCCGCCCGGGAGTGGGTGGGTCCCCTGGTCACCGCCGCCCGGGACGGCGCGCACACGGCCGCGCGACGACGTGCCGACCTGGTCACGTCGATCAACGGCCGTGACGCCGAACTGTCGCGCCTGCGCTCGGGAACCGCCCAAACCCCGGCCCGCGGCCGCTTCACCGCGTCGGACCGGAACCCCACCACGGGCGCCCCGTTCTACCGCCTGGTCGACTTCCACCCCACCGTCGACGACAGCTCCCGCGCAGGCCTTGAGGCAGCCCTTGAGGCATCGGGCCTTCTGGACGCCTGGGTCACACAAACGGGTGAACCTGCCCCGAATATGTACGGAAACACTGTTACCGCACCTCGGTTGAAAACCAGCGGACCCGCCGAAACCACCCCCGACCGCCCCGACCCAGCCCACCACACCCTCACCGCCGACCCCGCCGACCTGACCCTCGACCCAACCCACCCCGCAGCTGCCGCACACCCCGCACCCGAGGCACCCGGACAGGACGTGCTGGCCATCCCCGGCACCCCGGTGGACGGCCCGTCCCTGGCGACGGTGCTGATCCCGGCCGTCGAGCCGGCCTCACCGGTCCCGGCCGCGGTGGTGGCGGACCTGCTCGCCTCGGTGTCCCTGCGGACCCTGGCCCCGGCCGCCGGCGCGTTCGCGGTGTCCCCGGACGGCCGGTGGCAGGCAGGCGTGCTGACCGGCGCGTGGCACAAGGAGGCGGCGGAGTTCATCGGCGCCGGCGCCCGCGAAGCCGCCCGCCAGCGCCGGATCGCGGACCTCGAGGACGAGCTGGCCGCCCTGCGCGCCGACCTCGGCGCGGCGGAAGCCGACCTGGCCGCCGCGCACGGCCTGGTCGAGCAGTGGGAGACCCACCTCGACCGCTTCCCTGCCGACCGCGAACTGGTCGCCCGCCACGGCCGCCTCCAGGCCGCCCAGGAATCCGCCGACCGCGCCGCCCGCCGCGCCGAGGAGCTGCGCGACGAGCTCGCCGCCGCCCAAGCGCGTGGCGAAGCCGCCGCCGCCGAAGTCGTGCGCCAGGCCGGCGACGCGGACCTGCCCGCCACCACCGACGGCCTGCACCAGGCCCAACAGGCGGCGGCCGAGGCGCAGCGCACGGCCGACCGGTTGGGCGACGTCCTGCGCCGCCAGTGCCGCGGCACGGTGGCCGACCTGACCGACGCGGCACACCGGTACCACGCGGCCGTGGAGGATCGGGCCGCGGCGGAGGCGGACGCGGAGGCGCGGTGCGTCGACTACGCGTCCCAGGCGTCGACGTTGGCCGAGCTGACCGACGCGATCGGGGGCGAGGCAAGGGAAATCGCTGACCAACTGTCCACTTTGGAGCGTTCGCGGCGCGAGATGCGCGATGAGCTCAAGGGCGTGCGCGAACAAGTCACCTCTGCACGCGAGCAGGCCGCGAAGCTGAACGCCCAACTGGACACCTCGGCCGAACAACTCGCCACCGCCCGCGACACCCTGACCCGCGCGACCGAGCACTTCAAGGCCACCGTGCAGGCGCCCGGCATCCTCGTCGCCGCCCTGCCGGACACGCCGGACGACGTCACGTCGGTCCGCACGGCCCTGGCGGCGTCCGACCGGCGCGGCGCGGGCGAGGCCACGGTGATCACCAAGCTCCAGGCGTTGCAGACCTCCCTGGCCGGCAGCCACGACATCGCCGCCGAGCAGCACGTCGGCCTGCTCACCGTCACCGTCACCGGTGAGGAGGGCGCCCGCCCGGTCGCCGTCGCCGCACGGCAGGTCACCGCGAAACTGGCCGAACAGCGCGGTTTCCTCGACGAGCAGTACCAGAACATCTTCGCCGACTACCTGATCCGCGACCTGGCCGAGTGGCTGCGCGGGCAGATCGCCGTCGCCGAGGACCTGTGCAAGCGGATGAACGAGGTGCTCGGCAAGGCCCGGTCCAGCCAGGGCGTGCACGTGAAGCTGGCGTGGAAGCCGTCGTCGGCGTTGGAGGAGGAGACGCGCGACGCGTTGGCGCTGGTCCGCCTCCCCTACGCGCAACGCGATCCCGAGCAGGACGCCACGCTGCGCCGCGTCTTCACCGAACGCATCGAAGCCGAACGCGACGCGCACACCGGCAACTACGCCGAAATCCTGTCCCGCGCCCTGGACTACCGGACGTGGCACCAGTTCACCGTCACGGTCGCCGACACGGGCCCGGACGGCAACCCGCGGGAACGCAGGCTCCGGCAGCTGTCGTCCGGCGAGACGCGGCTCATCTCGTACGTGACGCTGTTCGCGGCGGCGGCCTCGTTCTACGACGCGGTGAGCGGCGAGTTCTCGCCGTTGCGCCTGGTGCTGCTGGACGAGGCGTTCGAGCGGCTGGACGACCCGACGATCGCGCGCATGCTCGGCCTGCTGGTGGACCTCGACATGGACTGGGTGATCACCTGGCCCAGCGGCTGGGGCGTGTCCGACAAGATCCCGCGCATGCACATCTACGACGTGCTGCGACCCAAGAACGGCCGCGGCGTGGCGTGCACGCAGACCACGTGGGACGGCGCGGCGCTGGACCGGGTCGACCCCTAGCAGGCGGCAACGCGGCGGCCGTCGCGGTGGGCCTGGGCCGTGATCATCAGGACGTCGAGCGCGTCACGGGTGCGCAGCAGCTCCTCGATGTGGTCGGAGAGCCGGTCGCGTTCCCTGGCCATGCGCTCCATCGCGGCGTCCGAGTTCTCGTCGCTCGGCGAGTCGAGGCACGGCAGCAGCTCGGTGATCGTGCGGCTGGACAGCCCGGCCGCGTACAGGCGCTGCACGAACGCGACCCGCTCGACGTCGTACTCCGTGTACTGCCGCTGCCCGCCCGCGCTGCGAGTGCTGCTGAGAAGTCCCTGCTCCTCGTAGTACCGCAGCGAACGGACACTGACCCCGGCTCGCGCCGCCAGGTCACCGATCCTCATCCGACCCTCCGATTGTGACGCCGGCCGCACGGCTTGCCTCTCACATTGATGTCAGGTTTTAGCGTACCGGTCGGGCCCGTCGCGGGCCTCGACCAGTGCGAAGGAGTTCCGGCATGACCACGCTGTTCGACCGCTACCGCCTCGGTGGTCTGGACCTGCCCAACCGCGTCGTGATGGCGCCGATGAGCCGGGTCCGGGCCGCGGCCGGCGGTCTCGCGACCCCGGCCATGGCGACCTACTACGCCCAGCGCGCCACGGCCGGGTTGATCGTCTCCGAGGGCGTGCAGCCCAGCCTGATCGGGCAGTCCAACCCGAGCACACCGGGCCTGCACACCGACGAGCAGGTGGCCGCCTGGCGGCCCGTCACCGACGCCGTGCACGTCAACGGCGGACGCATCTTCGCCCAGATCATGCACGGCGGCCGGGTGTCGCACCCCGACACCACCGGTCTCCAGCCGGTCGGACCGTCCGCCGTCGCCGCCGTGGGCGACGTGTTCACCCCGAACGGACCGCGGCCCGCGCCGGTGCCCCGCGCCCTGGCCACCGCCGAGGTGCCCGAGCACGCCCGTTCGTACGCCGAGGCCGCCCGCCGCGCCGTCGACGCCGGGTTCGACGGCGTCGAGCTGCACGGCGCGAACGGCTACCTGATCTCGCAGTTCCTGTCGTCCAACGCCAACCTGCGCACCGACTCCTACGGCGGCCCGATCGCCCACCGCATCCGGTTCGCCGTCGAGGCGGTCGCGGCCACGGTGGACGCCGTCGGCGCGGAGCGCACCGCGATCAGGCTCTCGCCCGGCGCCACGTTCTGGGGCGTCGAGGAGACCGAGGTACCGGAGCTGTACGCGGCGCTGCTCGCCGAGCTCGCCCGCTTCGACCTCGCCTACGTGCACCTGGAGGCGACCGCCGACGAGGAGGTGCTGATCGGGTTGCGCCGCGCGTGGCCGGGCACCCTGGTCATGAACCCGGTGGTCCCGATGGGTCCGAAGCAGACCGACCGGGCCGCCGCCGACCACTGGCTCGGCCTGGGCGCGGAGCTGATCAGCTTCGGCCGCGCCTTCATCGCCAACCCCGACCTGGTGGAACGGCTCCGCGCCACGCTGCCGATCGCGCCCGTCGACGCCGACACGTACTACCAGGGCGGCGACGCGGGCTACCTCACCTACTCGACGTACCAGCACACCGCCTGACCGGAGCGGGGTCCGCTTCGCGCGGGCGAGCGCCGTCGCTAGAGCACGTGACTGGGGGTGCGGCGGCGCACGCCACCCGCGGCGAGGAACTCGGCCACCGGCAGCGTGGCCGCGCCGAGCGCGACGGATTCGGGACCCAGTTCGCACAGGGTGATCGACGCCTGCTCGAACGGTCGGCGCAGGGCGTGGCGGGAGGCCTGCGCGCGGACGTCGTCCAGGATCCGCCCGCCGAGCAGGAGCCCGGCCCAGCCGCCGACGATCACCTGGGACGGGTTGAACAGGTTGATCAGGTTCGCGATGCCGAGGCCCGCGTACCGGGCGGTCTCGGCGAGGACGTCCCGCGCCGCCCGCGAACCGTCCGCGACCAGCGCCGCCAACGCCGCCTCCTGCTCGGCCGGCACGTCCGCCTTCACCGCGCGGTACCGCTCCACCACGGCCGACGCGCCGATGTACGCCTCCAGGCACCCGTGCGCGCCGCACCGGCACGGGCGGCCGTCCAGCGCGACCGTGGTGTGTCCCCACTCCCCCGCACCGCCCGACGAGCCGCGGTACAGCACGCCGCCGGTGATGACGCTCGCGCCGACGCCCGACCCGATCAACGCGACCACCGCGTCACCCGTGCCGCGGCCCGCGCCGAACCAGACCTCCGCCTGCCCCAGCGTGTTCGCGCCGTTGTCCAGGAACAACGGCAGGTCGGTCCCGGTCCGGAGCAGCTGTTCCAACGCGACACCGCGCCAGCCGACGGTCTGCGCGTACACCAGCCCGTGCTCGACCTGCCCCGGCACGCCGATGCCGACGCCGAGCACGTCGCCGACCCCGCTGGCCGTGAGGCACCGGTCGAGCCCTTCGAGGACCCGCCGCGCCACGTCGTCGACCGAGTGGACGTCCGGTTCCATCGGGAACGTCGCCTCCGCCAGCCGTTGCAGCGTCAGGTCGAACACCTCGACCAGCACGTGCGTCTCGCCGACGTCGACACCCACCACCGCCGCGTGCCCCGGGTCGACCCGCAGCAGCACGCGGGGCCGCCCGCCGTCCGAGTCGACCTGCCCGGCCTCCACCACGACGCCGTCCGCCATGAGCTCGGCGACGACGTTGCTGACCGACGCCTGGCTGAGCCCGGTGGCGCCCGCGAGTTCCTGCCGGCTGCGCGGTTGGTCGAAGTACAGCGCGCGCAACACCCGCGCCCGGTTACCGGCACGCAGGTCGCGCACGGTCAGCTTGCGGTGCACGGCGACCCCCATCGGGCGAGTATGACCACGGCCGCCACACCGGCGCGTAGAACTTTCGACGTTAGTCGGTTGCGATCCGCTTGGTGCCCCAATTGCCGTGCGCTTCCGGCAGTGTCCGCCCGATTCGGTGCAGGTCGGCGTCGCCGGCACCTGCTGCCCGTCGGCGGCCGCCCCGGCGTTGACGACCCTGCGGCGGTCGGCTTGTTGCTCGCGCGCGACCCGGCCACGCCGCACCGGCCGTTCGGCCGGCCGGGTGACGCCGCCGGGGGCCGACCGGGAGCAGGTCGGACATCAGCAGGCGGTGCGGCGGGTCAGTCGACCGCCGCCCACGACTGGATCATCCGGTAGGCGATGGAGGCGCCCGGCGCGAGCAGCAGGTCGGGCACGCTGCCCGGCTCGGCGAGCGCCTGCCGCACGTCGGCCCGGCTCACCCACCGGGCCTGCGCGATCTCACCGTCCGCCAGGCTCAGCGGCTCGGTCGGGTCGGCCACCGCCTCGAACCCCACCATCAACGACCGCGGGAACGGCCACGGCTGGCTGCCGAGGTAGCGGATGCCGACGACCTCGACGCCGACCTCCTCCTCGATCTCCCGCGCCACGCACGCCTCCAGCGACTCGCCCGCCTCGACGAACCCGGCCAGCACCGAGTACCGCCCCTCGGGCCACCCCGCGCCGCGGGCGAGCAGCACCTGGTCCGCGCCGTCGTGGACCAGGCAGATCACCGCCGCGTCCGTGCGCGGGTACTCCTCGTGCCCGCACCGCTCGCAGACCCGGGCCCACCCGGACTTGATCGACTCGGTCGTCCCGCCGCACACCGCGCAGAACTTCGCCGACCGGTGCCAGTGGAACAACGCCACCGCGGACGTGAACAGGCCCGCGCCGGTGTCGTCCAGCAACGCGCCGCACGCCCGCAGGTCGAGCCACTGCGGCTCGTCCGTCAGCTCCGGCCGGATCCACGCCCGGCCGGAGGGCGCGCCGACGTCCGTCTCGTCCTCGGTCAGCGGAACCGCCCAGTACGCCACGCCGTCCTGCTCGCCGAGCAGCACCGCCGTGTCCGGCGGACCGTCGCCGAACTCGGTGGCGGGGCGGTCGACCAGGCGCGATGCCTGGTCGGCCACCAACGTGCGGCCGTGCACGTCCACGGTGAGGACGCGCGCCTTCGGCCACAGCTGCGCGACCCGCTCCGCGTCGCCGCGCAACGGCTCCCGCCGATCCACCGTGAACCGCGACAAGGCGGGCAGGTCCACCAACTCGAAGCTCACGGCAGGGTCACGCCGCCCAGCGCCCGCAGCTGCGGGGTCAACAGGTCCGCGTCACCCACCAGCACGCCGGTGAACGACGTCGGCGCGAAGAACTCCAACGCCACCTCGGTGACCTGCTCGACGGTGACCGCCGCCAGCCGGCCCGGGTGCCCGGTGAACCACTCGACGTCCAGCCCGAGCCCGGCGAGGTTCATCAGGAACGACGCCAGCCCGCCCTGCGACGACGTCGCGGTCAGCAGCGACCCGATCGCGTACCGGCGCGCGGTGTCCACCTCGGACTCCGTCGGCGGCACGAGACCCAGCTTGCCCAGCTCGTACCGGGTCTCCAGCAGCGCCGCCGCGGTCACCTCGCTCGCGGTGTCGGCGTCCACCAGCAGCGTCGCGCCGCCCGGCGTGAACTCCGGGTGCGACCGCGCGCTGTAGGTGTAGCCCTTGTCCTCGCGGATGTTCTCCACCAGCCGGGACGAGAAGAACCCGCCGAACACCAGGTTCGCCAGCTGCAACGCCGGGTACCGGTCGTCGGTGCGCTCCAGCCCGCGCCCGGCGAGCCGGATCTGGGACTGCACGGCGCCGGGGCGGTGCACGAACAGCACGTCACCACCCCGCACGGGCGGCAGCGGCGACAACGCCACCGCGGTGCCCTCGCCGGTCCAGCCGCCCAGCGCGCCCTCGACCGCGCGCACCGCCGCGTCCGGCGACACGTCGCCGACCACGACGATCACCGAACCGCGCGGCAGCACGGCCGACGAGTGCAGCGCCAGCACGTCGTCCCGCGTCACCGCCTCGACCTCGTCCGCCTCGGGCATCTCCTTGGCGAACGGGTGGTCGCCGTACAGGTGGCGCTGCAACGCCTCCCGCGCGATCACGTTCGGCTGCGAGCGCGCCAACCGGATCCGCTCCACCAACCGCGCGCGTTCCCGCTCGACCTCGTCGGCCGGGTAGGTCGCGCCGGTCAGCACGTCCCGCAGCACGTCCAGCACGGTCTCGAAACCGGACACCAGCGCGTTGCCGGAGAACGCCAGCCGCTCCGGGTCGACCACCGCGTCCAGCTCGCCGCCGACGAGGGCCAGCTCGGTGTCCACGTCCACCCGGCTGCGGGTGGCCGTGCCGGTGAGGATCGTGTTCGCCAGCACCTCGGCGCGGGCCGCGTGCGTCGAGCCGACGCTGCTCGCCGCCGGGTCGCCGAACGGGATCCGCAGCCGCACCTCCACGAGAGGCACCGAGTCCCGGCGCACGGCCAGCACCCGCAGGCCGTTGGCCAGCGTGGTGTCGACGGTGTCCAGGTCCGCCGCCGCCCGCTGCTCGCCCAGCTCCGGGAACGGGCGAGGCCCTAGCTCCGTACGGCCGATCTCCTCGGCGCTGCGGTGCTTGGTCGGGGCGCTCACTCGGTACCTCCGTCGGCGGGGTTGAGGATCAGGACGGCGCGCGAGTCGGGCCGCAACGCCTTGGCCGCCGCGGCGACCTCGTCGGTGGTGATGCCGGCCAGCTTCTCCGGCAGCTCGTACAGCAGCTCCGCCCGCCCGAACAGCAGCTCGGCCGACCCGAGCCCCAGGGTCCGGCTGGTGAGCCGGTCGTGCTCGCGGTGCATGGTCGACACCCAGCGGGCGGTGACCTTCGCCAACTCCTGCTCCGTCGGCCCTTCCTCGGCCAACCGCAGCAGCTCCTCGTCCACCGCCGCGAGCACCTGCTCGGAGGTGACCTCCGCCGGGTGGATCGCGGTGATGCTGAACGTGTCGGGGTCGCGCGCCTCCAACGGCCCGAACAGACCGCACCCGGCGCCGACGTCGACCACGATCGCGTCGCGGTGCACCAGTCGCTGCTGCAGCCGCGACCCGTCGCCGTCGGTGAGCACACCGGCCAGGACCAGGTACGCGAGGTAGCCCTCGACCTCGTTCACCGGGTCCGGGATGCGGTAGCCCACGGCGATGGCGGGCATCGGCGCGTGCTTGTCGGTGTGCTCGGCCCGCAGCTCGCCCTTCGGCGCGGCCTCGGCGAACGACGGCCGGGACGGCACCGGTCGGGCGGGCACGTCACCGAAGTGCTTCTCGACGAGTGCCTTCGCCCCTTCGGGGTCGAAGTCGCCCGCCACCGTCAGCACGGCGTTGCCCGGCGCGTAGTAGGTGTCGAAGAACGCGGCGCAGTCGTCCACGGTGGCGTTCTCCAGATCGGTGAAGTCGCCGTAGCCGTTGTGCGCGTTGGGGAAGGTCTGGAACAGGACCGGCGGCAGGAGGATCCACGGGAACCCGCCGTACGGTCGGTTGAGCACGTTGAGCCTGATCTCCTCCTTCACGACGTCGATCTGGTTGCGCAGGTTCTCCTCGGTGATCTTCGGCGCCCGCATGCGGTCCGCCTCGAGGAACAGAGCCCGCTCCAGCGCCGCCGACGGCAGCACTTCGTAGTAGTCGGTGTAGTCGGGGTGGGTCGACCCGTTGAACGTGCCGCCCGAGGACTGCACGTGCCGGAAGTGGGCCAGCTTCTCCAGGCTCTCGCTGCCCTGGAACATGAGGTGCTCGAAGAGGTGGGCGAACCCCGTCCGCCCCTCGGGCTCGGAGCGGAAACCCACGTCGTAGTGCACGCTCACCCCGACGACCGGGGCGCTGCGGTCGGGTGCGAGCACCACCCGCAGACCGTTGGGAAGCGTGAACCTGTGCAGTTCGGGTAGCGCCATGAACGCAGCCTACGGGTTCACACCACCGCCGGGCTCGATGGTCGCCCACCCACCGAAGCATCCCGCTACGCCCAGCGCGAACCGACCGGGTTCCGACCGGCCGACCAGCGCCTCGACCGCCGATCCGGAACCGGGCACGCGCCCGCGCCGGTCCGGACCACCACCTGTCTCAGCAGGCCGCCAACCCGGTGGAGCCGGCGCGTGTGGACACCGGGTCGACTGCGGCTGCGCCCCCCGTGGACCTTCGCCCGCCGCCCGCGGGTTCGTGTTGGGGGATGGCTCCAGTGTCGAACTTCTGTTCGAGATGTGCAAGATCACTTTCGAGTGAACGTCGGGTCAGCCCCGCAACGACCGCAGGTGACCCGCCTGCGCCAGCACCCCGTCCACCGCGCCCAGGAACGCCGGGAACCGCTGCGCGAACCGCCGCAGGTCACCGCCCTGCTCCGCCTCGCCGAACCAGTACAGCCCCGGCCGCGTGCCGGCGAACGTGGCCAACCACCGCTCCGTCTCCCCCAGCACCACCGCGTACGGCAACGACCGCGAGAACACCATCTCCCGATCGGACTCCGGGATGTCCTGCGGCGTCGCCGTGTGCAGGTACCCGCGCAACCCCCGCACGTGCTCCAACAAGACGCTGCCGCGCTTGGTCCGCGCGGGCATGGTGCGCGCGCCCACCGCCAACGCCACCCCGGCGACCACGACCACCAGCCCGAACAACGCCGCCCCGCCGGCCAGCGCCAGCACCACCGTCAGCACCGCGCCCAGCACGCCGACACCGACACCGGCCCACCACCACAGGTTGCGCTCGGCGTCCGGCCGGCGCGCGAACCAGTTCTTCGCCACCACGTCCGCGTACAGCGCGTCCCGCACGCGAGACAGGTCGATCCGCCTGCCCCGCAGCTCCGACAGCGACACCGCGTCCACACCGTCGGGCAACAACGCCTCGTACACCGCGCGTTCGTACCCCGAGAGCGCCGGGTCGGCCGGGTTGCGCCGCACGAACCGCCAGTCGTGCCCGTCGACCTCTTCGATCCACACGTAGTTGCGCACCGCGAGGTCCACGATCGTCGCGGTCACGTCGACCACGTCCACGTGCTCGTCCACCACGGTCCCCACCTGGCCGGGCAGCACGCCGTCCGGCGAGGCGAACGCCACCCGCCCGGAACCGTCGGTGACCAGCACGTTCACCGGCCCGACCTCACCGGCCAACGCCCGCGCGTCACGGCCGCGGAGGTACCACAACAACAACCCGCCGCACAGCAGCAGCACCACGAGCCCACCGAGCCCGGCGCCGGTGAGGGGGGTTAACGCGAACGCCGCCGCCAGCCCGGACGACTCCTCCACACGCGCGTTGGCGGGGGCCGCGCCCTCCTGCAACCCGACCGTCACGTCGACCCGCTCGCCGGCGGCCAGGCCGATCTCGGTCACCCGCACGCCGCGCCCGTCGCCCAGGTCCGCGCTGGTGCACGGCTTCGACGTGCCCGGCTCGCCGGCCAGGCAGTTCACCGACCGCGGCACGTCCGGCGTGATCACGGAGGCCTTCACCGAGTCGAGCGGGGTGTCCCAGCCGCTCGCGGGCTGCCAGCTCAGCTCCAGCGTGTCGCCGATCTTGGCGACGGCGCCGACCACGGAGTACTTGACGGTGGACGTGCCCGCCCGGAGCGCGATCCTCAGCTCGTCGTCCGACGCGGTGGCCGTGCCCGCGCCGTCCACGGCCGCGTCGCCGACCTGGAAAACCCGCTCGCGATCGGCGGAGACCGGCACGCGCAGCGGGACGACCCGCGTGGCGGTCGCGCCCTCGGGGACGGTGACCACCTCGGTCACGGTCAGCCTGCCGTCGCGCTCCAGTTTGAGCCGCACGTCCGCGCCGACCGTCCCGGGCAGCCCGGCCGCGTCGCTCGGCTGCGCCGTCGCCGTGCCGGCACCCGCGCACAGCGCGACCGCGCAGATGGCCGCCGCTCCCCAGTTTTTCAACACGGCCGCGGAGAATAGCGGAGTTCCCCTAAGCTCTTGTGCTGATTCGGGCATCCGCGATATGGGGGACCACCAGCGATGACGCAACCACCGCCGCCGGGTGGCTGGCCGCCGCCACGACCGGTTGGGCCGCCGCCGATGCCCGCCCCGCTCCACCACCAACAGCCCCAGCAGTGGCCCGCCCAGCAGCCGCCGCCACCGCAGTCCTGGCCGGGGCAGGCGCCCCCGATGCCGCCGCCGATGACCCCGCGGCACCTGCCGCCCATGGCCCCGCCGCAGCCGCCACCGGTCAACTGGGGCCCACCGCCCGGACCGCCCCCGGGCTGGGGCCCCGCCCCGATGCCGTACCCGCCGCTGCCGCGGCAGAAGAGCAAGGGCCCGCTGGTGGCCGCGCTGGTCGTCGGCTTCCTCGTGCTGGGTGTCGCCACGATCGGCATCGTGGCCGCGAACAGCAGCTCCAAGAAGCCGAGCGATTCGGCCAACGCCGGGTACGACAGCTACACATACACCCCCGAACCCACCACCACCACGACGACCACGACGACGGCGTCCACCACGTCGAGCAGCACGCGGACCACGTCGACCAGCACGCCGAAGGCCGGCCCGAAAGCCGTCATCGCGCTGGGCGACAACCCGATCCACGCGGCGGGCCTCGGCGCGTTCAACATCGGCGGCTGCCCCCTGCCGGCGATGGAGTACTCGCCCGCCGGCCAGGACCGCTTCCTCAGGGCCTCGCTGCCGTGCATCGAGGCGATGTGGAAGCCGTCGTTCGAGCGGGCGAACCTGCCCTACCAGCCGGTCGAGCTGGTGATGGTGACGTCCCAGATCACCAACACGTGCGGCTCCGTGGGCCCGGACCGCACGGCCATGTACTGCGACGGCACCATCTACTGGACGCCGAACCACTACGCGAACGAACAGGGTTCGGCGAACCCCAACCACCCGGGCAAGTACCTGGGCCAGCTCGCGCACGAGTACGGCCACCACGTCCAGTGGCTGTCCGGCATCCTGCGGGCCTCCGGCCAGGCCCAGTACGAGAAGGGCGGCTGGGACACCCCCGAGGGCCTCGACCTGAACCGGCGCAAGGAGCTGCAGGCCACGTGCTTCGGCGGGATGACGCTCGCGCCGCTGTCGCACGGCGCGGTGCCCGCCGACGTCATCTCGGTGGCCCTGACGGACGCGGGGAACCGGGGCGACTACCCGATCTACCCCAACCGGGACCACGGCGCGCCCGAGCGGAACGCCGCGTGGGTCAACCACGGGTTCAAAAACAACGAGACGAGCGCGTGCAACACTTGGGTGGCGAGCGCGGCGGACGTCAGCTGACCCGACTGGAGGACCGTGCACACGCCCGAGGAGACCCCCAAGAACAACCCGATCGTCCTCATCGGCGTGTTCTCGTTGATCGTGTTGTGCGTGTTGGGCCTCGGCGGCATCACGCAGCTCGAGACGTCCCGTCGGATCAACGGCCGTGCGGTGGCCGCGCCGGGCGTGACCGTCGTGCAGTCCACGGAGACGGAGGCCCCTCGGCCGCGTGCCGTGCACCGGCTGGCCGACCACCCGTTGCTCACGGCGCCCGTGCGGCTGCCCGCCGTGACGTGCGCGTTGCCGGGGTTCGGGGTGTCGGACGCGGAGCTGGCGGCGTACTACCAGGCCGGCGTGGTGTGCCTGGACCAGGCGTGGCGGCCGGTGCTGGAGCAGGCGAACCTGCCGTTCGACTCGCCCGCGCTGGACACGTCGCCGGACCTGACCGAAGGGCCGTGCGGCTCGGCGCCCGCGGAGAGCGAGGCGGTCGCGTACTACTGCGGTCGCAACAGGACCATCTACATGCCCACGCGGCGGCTGCGTGACAACGGCGGCGGCGAGCGCGCCGGGTCGCACCTGGCGACGTTGGCGCACGAGTACGGGCACCACGTGCAGGCGTTGACGGGGATGCTGCGGGCGGCGGACACCAAGATCGTCGACGCGGGCGAGAAGACGCCCGCCGGGCTGGAGATGTCGCGCCGGATCGAGCTGCAGGCCAACTGCTTCGCCGGGATGTTCCTGGTGGCGGTGTCCGGGTCGATCGGGACCGGGTTGGCGCAGGAGGCGGCGGAGGACTTCCAGTACGCCGTGGAGGAGCCGCCGGAGAAGAACGCCCACGGCAGTCCCGCCAACCAGTCCGAATGGGCGTCGCAGGGGTACACGACGGGTGTGACGTCGTCGTGCAACACCTATGCGGCGCCGGCACCGGCCGTCGGCTGAGAACGCCTGGTCAGCAGGTAGGCGTAGAGGCCGCCGGCCAGGCCGCTCAGGCACATGAGCAACGTGGTCAGCCTGGCCTCGAACGGCATGCCGACCGGTGTGCTGGCGGCTGCTTGGACGGTGAACTCGGCGCTGGTGTCGGCGGGGACGACGACTTCGACGACCTCGTCCTGCTGGTGGCCGCAGCCGTCGAGCTTGGCGGTGTGCGTCCGGTCACCGATCGTGAGTTCGACCCGGTCGTAGGCCTCCGCGTCACCGCAGGAGGCCGGTGCGACGACGGTGGCGGCGGTCCGCTGGACCTCGGCGGACGTGCGCGGCCACCACAACGCGACCGCTGCCGCGACGGCCGCCAGGCCCACGACCAGCAGCACCAGCGCCCACCTGACCGGGCTTCGCGGAACCGCCACAGCGTGGATGGTCGCAGACGGAGCGGTCGGTTGTCGTGGGGGCGGACGGGCTCCGCCGCCCCCTCAAACATCACCTGATCGTGATCTTGCACACCCTCGAACTCCTGTTCGACACTGGTCCCATGCCCAACACGACGAAACCCACCGAACCCGTTCGACCACGAGCACGTCGCCGGATGCCGCACCGCGCACCGCGACGGGATCTCCGTCCCTGGACCTGGCCGCCGCGCCGGAGAAGTCCCGGGTCCTGGTGGAGCTCTCGAACTCGGTCACCGTCGCGCCTGCGCCGGCCGACGCGGTCACCGTGCCGGGTGCGTGCGCCGTAGCGCCTCCTGAAGCCCTCAGCCAGGCCCGCACGACACCGCCCGCTCACAGGACCGCTCCACCTCGTCGGGAGCCGACACACCGCCCACCCCACGACGAGGCCGGCGCAGCCGCCCCTGAGCCGCCCCCGTCCCTGTCGTCCCTGTCGCTAGTTGTCCCTATCCGTGTCCCCGTCCGTGTCCACATCGGATTCGCATCCCGAGCCGCACCGCTCGCCAACCGCCGCCGACGCGACGTGGCACCGGGATCCACAGACGGCCGGTCTCTCCCGTCCGCGCCCACGTCGGGGGAGGCCGGCCCAGGCCTCCGGCACGTCGCCCACCGCAACCGACCGCTGACCGCCCGGCGCCGGGTGACGGCAGGTGACGGGGCGAGCGCCGGCGAGTGACCGTCGATTGTCCAGGCCTATCGCGGCGTTGCGGCCGTAGTGGGCGACGCGACGCAGAATATGGAGGTGTCGACTGCTGCCAGGGTGCTGGTGATCGAGGACGCGGAGGCGATCGGCGCCGCGGTGAGTTCCGCCTTGCGGGACGCGGGTTACCAGGTGCAGGTCCGGCCGGACGGTCGTGACCTGGAGGGCGACCTGGTCCGGTTCCGGCCGGACCTGGTGGTGCTCGACGTGATGCTGCCCGGTCGGGACGGCTTCATGCTCCTGGAGGTCATCCGGCGGACGTGCGGGGCCGGGGTGGTGATGTTGACCGCCCGGGACGGGGTGACCGACCGGCTGCGCGGGCTCGACCGGGGTGCGGACGACTACGTGGTGAAGCCGTTCGTGCTGGCCGAGCTGGTCGCCCGGGTGAGCGCGGTGCTGCGTCGGCTGGGGCGGACGCCGTCGACCGTGCAGATCGGCGACCTGGTCGTGGACGCCGAGTCGGCGGTGGTGCTGCGGGGTGACGCGTCGATCGAGTTGACCGCCACCGAACTGCGCCTGTTGCGGTACCTGGCCGCGCAGCGCGGGCGGGTGGTGGGCAAGACGCAGATCCTCACCGCCGTGTGGGGTTACGAGGACTACGACCCGAACCTGGTCGAGGTGCACGTCAGCGCCTTGCGCCGGAAGTTGGAGGAGCACGGGCCGCGGTTGCTGCACACCGTGCGAGGGCTGGGCTACGTGCTCAGGGCGGACGAGACGTGAGCTTGCGGACCGTCTCGCTGCGCCGACGGGTCACGTTGTCCGCGATCGGCGTGCTCGGCGTCGTGCTGATCGGGGTCGTGTTGCTGGTGGACGCGCTGTTCGCGGCGCAGTCCAAGCGGGACGTCGACACCGCGCTGCTGGAGAAGGCGCGGGTGGCGCAGCAGCTGGTCAAGCAGCGGGTGCGCGGGGCGGAACTGGTGGACCGGCTGGAAGGCCGGGGCGTGGAGGTCCGGCTGGTCATGCCGGACGGGACGGTGTTCGGGAACGCGCCGGACGAGGAGGTGGCGAACGAAGTCAGTCGGCAGTTGCTCGACGGGTCGAAGATCACGGTGTACGCCGAGTCGTCGGTGATCACGGCGGCGCAGACCAGGCTGCGGCGGTTGTTGCTGCTGGCCGGGGTGAGTGCGCTGGCCGTGACGGCGGGGGCGATGGTGCTCGTGGTCCGGCGGGCGTTGGCGCCGTTGGACGCGATGACCACGCTGGCCCGGTCGATCGCGCGCGGCAACCGCGGGTACCGGCTCAACCCGTCGCGGGCGGACAACGAACTCGGCCGGACGGCCGCCGCGTTCGACGACATGCTGGACTCGTTGGAGGGATCGGAGGAGCGGACGAAACGGTTCGTGGCCGACGCGGCGCACGAGCTGAGGACACCCATCGCGGGCGTGCAGGCGGTAGCGGAAGCCCTGATGCAGACCGCCAGTGCCGAGGAGCGGGAGCGGTTGAACCTGCTGCTCGTGCGCGAGTCGCGGCGGGCGGGGCGGCTGGTCGACGACCTGCTGGCGTTGGCGCGCATCGAGGCCGGCCTCGAACTGCACCGGGAGCGGGTCGACCTGCTCGCCCTGGCCGAGGCCGAGGTGGGGCGGACGCAGTTGCTCGCGCCGGACTTCGACATCGCCGCCGACGGCGAGTCGGCGTTCGTCTCGGGCGACCCACAACGGTTGGCGCAGGTGTTGGCGAACCTGGCCGACAACGCCCGCCAGGCCACCGGCCCGTCGGGTCGGGTGCGGCTGCGCGTGTCCAGGGTGGGGAGCTTCGCGCGGTTGGTCGTGTCCGACAACGGTCCGGGCGTGCCGCCCGAGGACAGGGAACGCATCTTCGACCGGCTGGTGCGGCTGGACGAGGCGAGGGACCAGCGCTCCGGCGGATCGGGCCTCGGGCTGCCGATCGCCCGCGGTGTCGTGCGCGCGCACGGCGGCGAGCTCTCCTGCATCACCCTCGGCAACAACAGCAATGACGGCAACGACAGCCACCACGGCAACGACTCGCGGGAGGCAGAAGTCCACAACCCACACAACCCCCCACTTTCGCCGGATCGATCAGGCCCGAGCCCCAGCCGCCCGCCGGCCGCACACGTGCGGGACGCGGGTATCGCACGGCCCGCGCCGGTCGCGCCGGTGGCTGGTGCCGGCCGCCCCACCACCGACCCGCAGGACAGCGGGCAGCCCGACCCGATCGCCAATCCGCAAGGCCTCCTGGGGCGGGGCGCGGTCGCCGATGCACAGGACGACGTGGCGCGCGGAGCGGTCGCCGATCCAGATGGCCTCGTGCCGTCCGGCGGGGTCGCTCATGTGGGCGGTGCGCGAGGCCCGCGTGGTGAGGGGATCGGGTCGGTTGGGGCCGCGTTCGAGGTGCGGATTCCGTTGGCCGAATGAGGGTGTGGGTGCCCGGTGAGGGTGTGCCGAGGGCTGGCTAGGCGTCCCTCGGCGGGGTGACCTTCTTGACGTAGAGGAGGCGGTCGCCGGCTTCCACCGCGTCGGCTTCCGGGGCGTCCACCCGGTACAGGGTGCCGTCGCGCACCACGCCCAGCACTATGTCCGGCAGGTGGCGCGGCGAGCCGCCGATCTCCGAGGGCTCCACGTCGCGTTCCGCGATCGCCAGGCCCGCGTCCGGGGTCAGCAGGTCCTCCACCATGTCCACCACGGACGGGGTGGCGGTGGCCATGCCCAGCAGCCTGCCCGCGGTCTCGCTGGAGACCACGACCGAGTCCGCGCCGGACTGGCGGAGCAGGTGTTCGTTCTCGCGCTCCCGGACCGAGGCGACGATCTGCGCCTTCGGGGCCAGCTCGCGCGCGGTGAGGGTGACCAGGACGGCGGTGTCGTCGCGGTTCGCGGCGACCACCACGGCACGTGCGCGGGGGACGCCCGCGACCCGCAGGACGTCGTTGCTGGTGCCGGAGCCGTGGACGGTGACGAGACCGATCGCGGACGCGGCGTCCAAGGCCTCCTGGGTGGTGTCGACCACGACGATCGAGCCCGGCTCGGCGCCGTCGCCCATGAGGGCGCTGACGGCGGACCGGCCTTTCGTGCCGTACCCGATGACGACCACGTGGTCCCGCACCTTGGTCCTCCACTTCTGGATGCGCAGCGCCTGCCGCGAACGCTCGGTGAGCACTTCGAGGGTCGTACCGACCAGGACGATCAGGAAGAGCACCCGCAAGGGGGTGATCACCAGGACGTTGACCAGCCGCGCCGACGAACTGGCGGGGGTGATGTCACCGTATCCGGTGGTGGAGAGCGACACCGTCGCGTAGTACACCGAGTCCAGGAAGGACAGTCCGTCCTCGTTGACGTCGCGGTAGCCGTCGCGGTCGAAGTAGACGATCAGCACGGCCGCCATGAGCGCGGTCAGAGCGCCGATCACCCGCTTCATGATCGCGCGGACCGGGCTCTGCACCGTGTCCGGCATCCTGATCACGCCGACGAGCGAGTGGCCGGGCCGGTCGGCCAGCGGTTCGCCCGGGCTGGTGCGGCGGATCATGACAACCTCTCCGGCAGTAGTCGCCACAACCGGGCGGCGGCCTCGGCGCCGCGGAGCAGCAGCGGCACGACGACGCGCTCGTTGGGCGCGTGGATCCGATCATCCGGCAACGTCGCGCCGAGGTACACCACCGGCACGCCGAGCCACCCGTGCAGCAGCGCCGCCGGGCCGGAGCCACCCGTCCGGCTGAACCGCACGGGCTGGTCGAACGCGGCCTGCACGGCGTCGCGCACCGCTCCCACGGCCGGGTGGGAGACGTCCACCGCGTAGGGCGGCGCGCCGTCACCGGACGGGACCACCTCGGCGTGCAGCCCGGCCGGGGTGTGGCGGGCGACGAACTCGCGCAACGCGTCGGCGACCCGTTCCGGCCGCTGGTCGGGCACGAGCCGGAACGACAGCTTCACCGACGCCCGCGCGGGCACGACCGTCTTGAGCCCCGGCCCGGTGTAGCCGCCGTGGATGCCGTTGACCTCGGCGGTGGGACGCACCCAGACTCGTTCGAGGGTCGACCAACCGGGTTCCCCGGCCACTCCTTGGGCGCCGCCGGCGTTCGCCAGCCACTCCGCCTCGTCGAACGGCAGCGCCGCGTAGTCGGCGCGTTCGGCCGCCGTGGGCTCGATCACGTCGGTGTAGAAGCCAGGGAGCCGGACGCGCCCGTCCTCGTCGTGCAGCGCCGCGACGAGCCGCGCGATCGCCGTCGCCGGGTTCGGCACGCTGCCGCCGGCCCGCCCGGAGTGCACCTCGGACGTCCCGCCGGTGAACACGACCTCCGCCCCGTACACCCCGCGCTGGCCGGTGCACACGGTCGGCGCGTCACGCCCGTACAGCGGCGTGTCGGTGAACACCACGAGGTCGCACGCGAGGTCGTCGCGGTGGTCGTCGAGCAGCCGGGTCAGGTGCGGCGAGCCGGACTCCTCCTCCCCCTCCACGAACAGCTTCACCGTCACCGCGGGGTGCTCCGCGCCCGTCGCCGCCAGGTGCGCCCGCATCCCGAGCAGGTGCATCGCGACCTGGCCCTTGTCGTCGCTGGCGCCCCGGCCGAACAGCTCCTCGCCGATCACCGTCGCCTCGAACGGTGGATGGTGCCACTGCTCGACCGGGTCGACCGGCTGCACGTCGTGATGGCCGTAGACCAGCACGGTCGGCGCGTCGGGATCGGCCGCGGGCCGGCAGGCGTACACGGCGGGCAGCGCCGGGCCCTCGTCCCAGACCCGCACGTCGGACCACCCGTCGCGGCGCAGCGCGTCGGCCAGCCAGTGCGCGGAAGCGGCCACGTCGCCGTGGTGCGCCGGGTCGACGCCGATCGACGGGATGGCCAGCCACTCGCGCAGGCCGGTCAGGAAGTCGTCGGCGAACGCCGCCACGGCCGCCCGCTCGGGGGATTCGGGTTTTTCGGGATCACCGCTCACGGTGCGGGAGGATAACCCCGGAAGAACCCTGGGAGCGCCGTTCGCCGGACGACGTGACAGGGTGGTCCCATGGAACCCACTCGTTCCCGTTCCCGGTCGGCGCTCGCGCTGGCCGGGTTGCTCGGCGCCGCGGGTGTCGCGCACTTCGCCAAGCCGAAGCCGTACGACGCGATCGTGCCGCGCGCGCTGCCGGGCAAGCCGCGGACCTGGACGTACCTGTCCGGGGCCGTGGAGTTGGCGTTGGCGGCGGCGGTCGCCGTGCCGCGCACGCGGGGCGTGGGCGGGAAGCTGGCGGCCGGGTTCTTCGCGGCGGTGTTCCCGGCCAACGTCAAGATGGCCTACGACTACCGGACGAAGTCACCCAGGGTGAAGGCCGTCGCCTACGGGCGGTTGCCGTTGCAGGTGCCGCTCATCCTGTGGGCCTTGCGCGTAGGACACTCAACTCCCTGATCACTCTCGGCACTGGGTTCGACACCCAGCGCGGCCGGGGGACTGTCATTGAAACCGCAACCAGTCCTAGGATGCCCGAGTGCAACCGCTCCTCCACCATGCCGCGACGGCGTTGGGTTGGCGCGGCATCGTCGTGCCCGACGTCGCCGTGCTGGGCCATCAGGTGTCAGCCGTCGTGCGGGTTCGTGCCGATGTGCACGAGTGGCGCAGCACGAACGGCTGGCCGCCGCAGGCCGACCCCTCGTGGTTCCGCTCGTGGTTCGAGCCGGCCGCGCACGACCGGCTGCCCGTGCCGGCCGTCGAGCTGGTCGGTGTGCTGGTGGGTGAGTCCACGGTGGACCGCGCGCTGCAGTCGTGCGGGACGTTGATGACGCTCGCGCCGTGCTCGGTGGTGCTCCCGGCGCCGCTGGGCAAGCAGTCGTGGCCGCTGATCGAGCTGGACTACTACGGCATCGGCGTGGTCGCGGTCGACTCGGCGGGCGCGGCCGAGCTGCTGGTGCCGCCGGAGGACCGGTCGACGGAGTTCGGGCCGTCGCTGTTCGGGCGGTGGCTGCTGGAAGTGCTCTACGACCGGGTGCTGAAGGAAGTGCCCGCGCACGCGCGGGTGAACTCCTAAGCCGGGATCGAGCGGATCAGCGCCCGCAGGCCGTCGGCGTCCAGCAGGTCGGCGGGGCGCAGCGTGTGGTCCTGGCGCACGTAGTGGAACGCCGCCCGCACCTTCTCCACCGGCGTCCCGGTCAACGCCGCCCACGCCAGCCGGTAGGCCGCGAGCTGCACCGACAGCGCCGGCAGGCGGTCGGGCTCCGGCACCGCGCCGGTCTTCCAGTCGACCACGGTCCAGCCGCCGTCGTCGTCGGCGAACACCGCGTCCATCCGGCCGCGCACGGACAGGCCGTCGATCTCCGCCTCGAACGGCACCTCGACGTCGTGCGGCACGCGGTCGGCCCACGCGCCGGCCAGGAACGCCTCCTGCAGACGGGTGAGGTCGCTGTCCGGCGCCGCGCCGTCGTCGGCCGCGCCGGGCAGTTCGTCGAGGTCGAACAGGCGGCTCGCGCCGAACCGCTGTTCCAGCCAGGTGTGGAACGCCGTGCCGCGGCGGGCCAGCGGGTTGGGCGGGAACGGCAGCGGTCGGCGCAGCCGGCGGGCGAGCAGGTCCGGGTCGGCCGCGAGCTCGACCAGTTGGCTGACCGAGAGGTGGTCGGGCAGGACGACGCGTTCCCGGCGGTCGGCCGCGGCGGCGCGTTCGGCGAGGAGCACGTCGACGTCCCGGGCCCAGCCGTCCGGGTCGTCCTCGGGCACGTCGGGGTCGCCGAACGTGGAACTCGGGGGTCCTGGGGGTTCGACACGCGGGTCCTGAGCGTTCGACACGCGCGGGTCCGAGTCGGGCGGGTCCGGCGGTGGCTCGTGGTCAGGTTCGGGGGCAGGTTCGGGGGCAGGCTCGAAGTCCGGCTCGTGGTCCGGGGGTTCGGGCAGGTCGAGCAGGTCGGGAGGTAGGTCGTCGGCCGGCGGGTCGGACAGGTCGAGCGGGTCCGGGGGCAGGTCGTCGGCCGGCGGTTCGGGTGGCAGGTCGAGGTCCGGTTCCGACGAGGGCTCGGGGGGCAGGTCGGGGGTCGGCGGCGCGGCGAGGTGGCGGTCCAGGGCGGTCAGGACCAGTTCGGCCCCGTCGGCCACGGCGGCGCGGCGCTTGCCCAGCGGGTCGGTCGGCCACTGGGCCGTCTTCGTCTGCGACGCGAGCGGGTTGGGCTCGTCGTCGGCCGGACGGGCCGCCCAGTGGGCGATGTCGGCGGGCGGGTGGTCGGCGGCCAGCACCGACTCGCGGATCTCGGTCAGGAACGCCGACGGGCCCTTCGGCTTGTCGCCCGTCTCGCCCCACCAGTGCCCCGACACCAGCAGGCTGTGCTCGGACCTGGTCAGCGCCACGTACAGCAGCCGCCGCTCCTCCACCAGCCGCCGCGCGTCGAAGTCGTCCTCGTGCCGGGCCAGCGCCTCCTCCACCTCCTTGCGGTTGGCGTCGGGCGCGATGCGCAGCGTCGGCAGGTCCTCGGCGTCACCGCGCAGGTCGGCGGGCAGCTCAGCCACCGTGCGCAGCCAGCTCGACGACTTCTTCCGACCCGGGAACACGTCCTTCACCACGTGCGGCACGGCGACGATGTGCCACTCCAAGCCCTTCGCCGAGTGCATGGTCAGCACCTGCACCCGGTTCTCGGCCACCTCCACCTCGCCGGGTTCCAAACCGTCCTCGGCCTGCTCGGCGGTGTAGAGGTAGTCGAGCAGCGCGGGCAGGGTGGCCGACGGGCTGGCGGCGGCGAAGTCGTTGACCACGTCGGCGAACGCGTCCAGGTGCGCCCGCCCCACCCCGCCCGGCCGGGCCATCGCCTCGATGTCCAGCAACAACGTGCGCTCGACGTCCGCGACCAGCTCGGGCAGCGGCTGCACCAGCCGCCGGCGCAACGACGACAGCTCCGCGCCCAGCCGCCGGATCCGCCGGTACCCCTCGGCGGAGTACGCGGTCGGGTCGCCCGGGTCGTCCAACGCGTCCGCGAGCCCGGCCTGCTCGGCGTGCTCGCCCGGCAGCGCGTCCGCGATCACGGCCAGCGGGTCGTTCGCCACGGCCTGCCTGCTCGGCGCACCGGCCAGGTCACGTGCGCGCGCCCACAGCGCCGCCAGGTCGTACGCCGCGATCCGCCAGCGCGAGCCGGTGAGCAGCCGGGCGGCGGCGGTGCCGGCCAGCGGGTCGACCAGCACGCGCAGGGCGCTGGTCAGGTCGCGCACCTCCGGCTCGTCCAGCAGCCCGCCGAGACCGACGACCTCGACCGGCAGGCCGCGTTCCCGCAGCGCCGCCGCGATGTTCGCCATGTCCGAACGGCGGCGCACCAGCACGGCGGCGGTCGGCGGCTCGTCGCTGTGGTCCAGGTGCTGCTCCCACTGCGCGGCGACCGTGTCGGCCACCCAGTCCAGCTCCTGCCGCACGTCGTCGAACAACGCCACCCGCACGTCGCCCGGCCCGGCGCCCTCACGGGCGCGCAGCTCGTCCACGTCCAGGCCCATCGCGCGCAGCGGCGCGGACACGGCGTTGGCCAGGGCCAGCACCTCCGGGGGGTTGCGGAAGCTGGTGAGCAGGCCGTACTTCTTCGCGGGCGGGAAGTCCTGCACGAACCGGGGCAGGTTCGCCGCCGACGCGCCGCGCCAGCCGTAGATCGCCTGCGCCGGGTCGCCCACCGACGTCACGGGCATCGGCTCGCCCCGCCCGAACAACGACCGCAGCAGCACGCGTTGCGCGTGACCGGTGTCCTGGTACTCGTCCAGCAGCACGGCGCCGTAGCGCTCCCGCTCGCCCCGCACGACCTCCGGGTGCTCGGACGCGAGCCGGGCCGCCAGGGACATCTGGTCGGCGAAGTCCATCGCCGCCTCACGCCGCTTGCGCGCCTGGTAGGCCTCCAGCAGCGGGATCAGGTTGACCCGCAGCCGCTGGGCGCTCACCACGGCCTTCAGCGACTCCGGCAGGCCGTCGCGCTGCCGTGCCGTCTTGGGCGCGTTCTCGATCACCGCGCACAGCCGCTCGGCGTGCCGCCACAGCGTGACCGGGTCGACCAGGTGCTCGCCCAGCTCGCCCGCCAGCGCGAGCAGGTAGCCGGTGACGGTCGCGGGCACCTTGTCGGTGTCCAGGTCGTCGTTCCACGTCGACACCACGCGGTGCGCGAGCTGCCACGCGGCGGTCTCGGTGAGCAGCCGCACGCCCGGCTCCACGGGCAGCCGCAGGCCGTGCTCGCCCACCAACCGGCCCGCGTACGCGTGGTAGGTCAGGATCACCGGCTCCGTGGTCAGCACCGCGGCCCGCCGCTCACCGCTCGGGTCGAGCCGGTCCAGCAGGGGCGAGCCACCGAGCCGCCGCAGCCGCAGCCGCACCCGGTCCGACAGCTGGCGCGCGGCCTTGCGGGTGAACGTCAGGCCGAGGACCCGGTCGGGGGTGACGAAGCCGTTGGCGACCAGGTACACCACGCGGGCGGCCATCGTCTCCGTCTTGCCGGCGCCGGCCCCGGCCACGACCAGCGCGGGCGCGGTGGGCGCGGCGACGACGGCGGCCTGCTCGGGCGTCGGCTTGGGCAGGCCGAGCGCCTCGGCGACCTCGAACGGGCTCGCGAGCGCCACCGGCTCACCCGCCACCCGTTCGACCCCGCTCGGCACGACCACGTCCCGCATTCTCCGTGGTCGGGCCCGGCCGGCTTCGGCGACCCGCAGGGCGGGGACGAAGTGGCTGGTCAGGACCGCCCTAGTGGCTCACCTGACGACCGGACGAGTGCACCGGGCACGTGGTGCGGGCCGGGCAACGATCACAGTCCGCGTTCTCCGTCGCCTGGTAGGACGGCCCGACGCTGGACCCGGCGGCCAGCTGCACGGCCTCCAGCCACACCCGCACGCCCTGCTCGTCCAGCGGCGCCTGCTCGCGCTCGACGGCGCCGGACTTGCGGTCCTCCTTGGCCACGTAGAGCAGGCGCGCGCCGCCCGGGTCGGTGCCGAGGCCCAGGTGCGTGAAGCCGCCCAGCGCCGTCGCCAGCTGGTAGACGGCGAGCTGCGGGTGCTCCTGCGCCTTGTCCTTGCTCACCGGGGACTTGCCGGTCTTCACGTCCACCACGACCGGCCGCCCGTCCCGGTCGGTCTCCAGCCGGTCGACCCGGCCGCGCACGCGCAGCTTCGGGCCGTCGTCGGGTCTCGGGAGCTCGACGGAGATCTCCTCCTCGACCGCGACCTGGGTGAGCTGGGAGCGGCTGGACGCGAGCCACGCCAGGAACGTGTCGAGCATCCGCTCCACCCGGATCCGCTCGCGGCGGGAGAACCAGGGCGCGCCCGCGTCGACCGCGGCCCACGCCTCGTCCAGCTTGACCCGCAGCTCCTTCTCGTCCGCGCCGGTCGCGGCGGCCTGCGCCAACGCGTGCACGAGCGTGCCGGTGACCGACGCCAGCTCGGCCGGGTCCTGGCCGCCGTGCCGTTCGACGACCCAGCGCAGCGGGCACTTCGCCAGCGTCTCCACCGTGGACGGCGACACGCTCACCGTGTGCTCCTCGGTCCACAGAGGACTTTCCGTGGTGACGTCCGCCAAGCCGTACCAGGAATCCGGGTGCGCGCCCGGCACGCCTTCCGCCGCCAACCGGGCCAGCTGGACGGCCGCGCGCTCCCGGCGTTCGGCCGGCTCGTCGTCGGAGCACACGACCCGCCGCAGCTCGCCGACCAGCTCGGCCAGCACCAGCCCGCGCTCGGGGGTGAACGTCGGCCGCTCCGGCTCCTCGGTGGACAGCTCCTCGATCTCGTCCAGGAACCGCGACGGCTGCTCGTCCTCCCCGCGCACCGCGCTGACCAGCAACGTCCGCCGGGCCCGGCTCGCCGCGACGAGCAGCAGCCGCCGTTCCTCGGCCAGGATCGGCGCGACCGCGGACACCGTCTCCGCCGACACGCCCGCGACCACGTCGACCATGCGCTCCACGCCCAGCAACGACCCGCGCAGCCGCAGGTCGGGCCAGCTGCCCTCCTGCACTCCCGGCACCGCCACGACCGTCCACTCGCGACCGGCGGCGGCGTGCGCGGTCAGCACCGACACCGCTTCGCCGGTGGGCGCGGCGGCGGCCAGCGTGTCGCCGACGATCTCCTGCGCGGCCAGGTAGTCCGCGAAGCCCTCGGCGCCCGAGCCGGGCAGCCGGTCCACGTACTTCGCGGCGGCCTCGAACAGCGCCACGATCGCGTCGAGGTCCCGGTCGGCCTGCATGCCGACGGTGCCGTGCCGCGCGGACTGCGCCACCCAGCGCAGCTCCAGGCCGGTGGTCTGCCACAGCTCCCACAGCACCTGCTCGACGGTCAGGCCGTCGGCGATCCCCTTGCGGGCCTTGCGGAGCAGCCCGGCGACGCGGCGCGCCGGCTGCGCCTCGGCGTCCTCCAGCGCGGCCAGGCGGTCGTCCGACTCGATCACCTCGACCAGCAGTTCGCCGCTCGGCCGGTCACGGCCCGCGGCCAGCTCCAGCCGGCGCAGGCCGCGCCGCAACCGCCGCAGCGCCAACGGGTCCGCGCCGCCGAGCGGTGACGACAGGAGCATCGCGGCGGTGTCCTCGTCGAGGGCCCCGGGCACGGCCGCGCAGCGCAGCAGCGCCAGGAACGGCATCACCGCCGGCTGGCGCGCCAGCGGCAGTTCGTCGCGCGGCACGGCCACCGGGACGCCGGCCGCGAGCAGCGCGCGTTGCAGGACCGGCAGTGACCTGGTCGCCGACCGCGCCACGACGGCCATGTGCGACCACGGGACCTCGTCGATCAGGTGGGCCCGGCGCAGCTGGTCGGCCACCCAGCTCGCCTCCTGCGCGGCGGACGCGAACAGGCGGACCTGGACGTTGCCCGTGCCGTCGGCCGGTGAGACCTCGCGGGTCGGCGACGCGCCGGGCAGGCGTCCGGCGAGCCTGCCCACCGCGGCCCTGATCTCCGGCGCCATCCGGTAGCCCGTGGTGAGCACCACCGCCGGGCCGCCCGCCTCGGACAGCAGCGTCGGGTCGGCGCCGCGGAAGGAGAACACGGCCTGGTCGGGGTCGCCGGCGAGGACGAACTCCTGCGCGGCGCCGCCCAGCACGCGGATGAACTCGTACTGCAACGGGTCGAGGTGCTGCGCGTCGTCGACCAGGAGGTGCCGCACCCGCCGTCGCTCGCCGGCGAGCACGTCCGGCTCGGTCTGGAAGGCGAGCAGCGCGCTGCCGACCAACTCCGCGGCGTCGAACGACGGCGCGTGGCCCTGTCCGCTGCTGGCCAGCAGGTTGACCTGCTCGTACTGGGTGGCGAACAGGCCGGCCGCGACCCACTCCTCGCGGGAGTGCACGCGGCCGAGTTCGGTGAGGTCCTCCGGCGCGAAGCCGCGTTCGGTGGCACGCAGCATCAGGTCGCGCAGCTCGTGCGCGAACGCGGGCAGCGCGAGGGCGGGACGGAGGCGTTCCGGCCACTTCGGGGCGCCCATGCTCACGTCGCCGGCGAGCAGTTCGCGCACCACCGCGTCCTGCTCGGGGCCGGAGAGCAGGCGGGGCGCGGGTTCGCCCTGGTGGACGGCTTGCGCGCGCAGCACCGCGAAGGCGTACGAGTGCACGGTCCTGACCAGCGGTTCCTGCGTGGTCGGCAGGGCGCCGTCGGCGCGGGCGACGGTCAGCAGGCGGGTGATGTGGGCGCGCATCGCCTCGGCCGCGCGCCGGTTGGGGGTGAGGACCAGCACGTTCTCCGGGTGCACGCCGCCGTGCAGCACCCGGTGCGCCACCACCTCGGCCAGCAACGTCGTCTTGCCCGTGCCGGGGCCGCCGAGCAACCGCAGCGGCCCGCCGGCGTGGTCGAACACGGCGCGTGCGGGCGCGTCCCAGTGGCGCCGGGGCTCCTCCTGCCGCACCCGGCGCACCAGCAACGGCGCCCTGTTCACTGCCACCGGAGCATGGAACCACGAACCCCCGACACGACCGGACCACCACGCGAGGTCGCGAACGACCGACTTCCAGGCGACCGAGCCGCCGTCTGCGAAGCAGCGGCCATACTGGCACTGTGGACGAGGAACTGCACGAGATGGTCCGCGCGGTCGTGCGCGAGATTCCCCGCGGCCGGGTCGCGACCTACGGTGACGTCGCCGACATCGCCCGCGCGCCGTCGCCCCGCCTGGTCGGGCAGGTGCTCAACCAGGACGGGCACGACCTGCCGTGGCACCGGGTGCTGCGCGCCAACGGCACGTGCGCGCCCCACATCGCCGACGAGCAGCTGCAACTGCTGCGCGAGGAGGGCGTGGCGGTCGACGGGGGCAAGGTCGACCTGCGCACGTACCGCTGGGAGGACGCGGTCAAGGAGAAGGCCGACGAGCCCCCGGCCCTGTTCTGACCCGCGCCTCGACCCGCGCCACCTCGGACTCGACCTCGGGGTCGCGCGTGATCGCGGCGGCCAGGCGCAGCTGCGGCAGCGCCTCGGCGTGCCTGCTCTGCCTGCTGAGCGTACGGCCGAGCAGCAGGCGCGCGTAGCCGTCGGACGGGTCGAGGTCGACCAGCGCGGTCAGCACCCGTTCGGCCTTGCCCAGCGCGGCGGACTGGAAGTGCGCCAGCGCGAGCTCGGTCAGCACGGTCCGGTCGGCCGGCGCGTGCTCCGCGGCCTCGGCCAGGTAACGCGCCGCGCCGCTCGGGTCGCCGGACGCGCGGAACATCCGTCCCTTGCGCAGCAGTTCGCGAACGTCGGTCATGACAGCTCCTCGTCCGCCGCGGTGACGTGCGGCACGTGCGTGACGCCCAGTCGCCCGGCTTGGAAGTCTTCGACGGCTTGCAGGATCTCGGCCCGCGTGTTCATCACGAACGGCCCGTAGCGCGCGACCGGCTCGCGCAGCGGCAGCCCGCCCAGCACCAGGACGTCCCACGTCGTGTCGGCCCGCATGGTGAGCGCGGCGCCGTGGTTCTCGAACACGGCCAGCCGACCTTCGTCGAGCGGGCGGTGGTCGGCGCCGACCGTGCCGCGACCGGACAGGACGTAGACCATCGCGGTGAAGTCCTCCGGCCACGGCAGGGTCAGGTGGGCGTGCGGGCTGAGCGTGGCGTGCAGGTAGGTGATCGGCGTGTGCGTCATGCCGGGGCCTTGGTGCCCCGCCACGTCACCGGCGATCACGCGGACCAGCGCGCCGCCGTCGTCGCTGGACAGCAGCACGGTGTCGGCCGCGTTGATGTCCTGGTAGCGCGGCGGCGTCCACTTGGCGGCCTTCGGCAGGTTGACCCACAGCTGCACGCCGTGGAACAGCCCGCCCTGCGCCACCAGTTCCTGCGACGGCAGCTCGGAGTGCAGCACGCCGGAACCGGCGGTCATCCACTGCGTGCCACCGTTGGTGATCACCCCGCCGCCACCGGTGGAGTCCCGGTGCTCGAAGACCCCGTCGATCATGTAGGTGACGGTCTCGAAGCCCCGGTGCGGGTGCCAGGGCGCGCCCTTCGCCTCGCCGGGGCCGTACTCGACGGCGCCCATGTGGTCGAGGAGCAGGAACGGGTCCGCGTCGGCGAGCTCCACGCCCGGGAACGGGCGGCGGACCTGGAAGCCCTCGCCTTCGAGGAACCGCTGCGCCCGCACGACCCGGCGCACGCCGCGCCACTCGGTCGCGGCCTCGGGCAACCGGGGCAGGCGCGGCAAGGTCAGGGTGTCGGCGGTGACGGCGGGCATGACTGCCTCCTCGGACGGTGACCGCCCGGGTTCGGCGGTCTCACCCGCGTCAACCTGGTTGAACCCTCAACTATTCCGGGCCCGTCGTCGCACGCCCGCCGACACCCGAGCGTTGAACTCGGGTGTTCCGAACGTAGGACACGCGCGGTCTGGACGTAGGACTCACGCGCCGTGAACGTAGGACTCTCGCGGTCAGGCCACGTCTTGGAAGCAGCGCGCCTCGTAGTAGCGGAGGAGGACGGCTTCCACGACCCGCAGGTGCGCGCCGATGGGCGCTGCCACGACGGCCGCGCCCGAGTCGGCGACGACCCGGTGGAAGAGGCCGGGGGCCAGCAGCCACGAGGCCACGGCCACGCGACCGGCGGCGGAGGCGACCACGTCGGAGATGCGGGGTTCGGCGGTGGCGGCGTAGCCGATGGTCACCGGGCCGACCCGGCGCGACAGCGCGGTGGCCACGGCGCGGACGTCGGCCAGGGCGCGGGGATCCGACGAGCCCGCCGCCGCCAGCACCACCGAGTCGCCCGGCGTCCACCCGGCCTCGGTCAGCCGCGCCAGCAGCGCGGGCAGCAGGGCCGGACCGATCGGGTCCGTGATCACCGCGTCGGGGTGGCCGGACGCCTCGACCTGCGCCGGGATGTCCACCCGGACGTGGTAGCCCGCGGCCAGGAACGCGGGGACCACGACGGCCGGGCCCGAGATGGACTCCAGCACCGAGGTCACGTCCGGCTGCCGCACGTCGGCGTAGGCGACCCGCACGGGCACGCCACCCAGCCGCGCCCGCACCAGGGACGCGATCTCTTCCACGACAACGGCCCCGGCGGGGTCACGGGTGCCGTGCGCGACGAGGACCAGGGTCATACGGCCACCCCGGCGGGGTCCATGGCCAGGCGGTAGCCGCGCTTCACGACGGTGGCGACCATGCGCGGCTCGCCCAACGCCGAGCGCAGGCGGCCGATGGCGGTCTCCACGGCGTGCTCCTCGCCGCCGCTGGGCAGCGCCGCCAGCAGGTCGCGCCGGGACACCACCCGGCCACGGGCGGCGGCCAGCACGCGCAGCACGGCCATCGGCGCGGGCGGCACGGGGCGCAGTTCGCCGTCCACCACCACGGCCTGGCCGCGCAGTTCGATGTCCCGGGCCGCGATCCGCAGCCGCGTCGCCCTGGCGGGCAGCTCCAGCGCGAGCTCACGCGCCAGCGCGCCGATCCGCGCCCGTGCCGGCTGCACGACGGGCACGCCGGCCGCGACCAGCGGTCCGGCGGTGATCGCGCCGACGCCCACCACCAGCACTTCCCGGCGCAGCAACGAGATCAGCTCGGTCTGCTTGCCCATCGCCTCCGCCACGCGCAGCACGGAGGCCGCGGCCGGCGCGCTGGTGAACGTGAGCGCGTCCACCTGGCCGGCGAGCACGGCCTCCAGCAGCCGTTCCAGCGGCGCGGGGTCGGACGGGCCCGTCCAGCGGTAGACGGGGACCTCGACGACCACGGCGCCGGCCGCGCGCAAGGTCGACGTGAACTCCGGCAGCGGCTCGCCGTGCAGCTGCACGGCGATGCGCCGACCGGACACGCCGGCCCGCAGCAGGTGGTCGAGCAGCTCGGCGTTGCTCTCGCCCTCCGGCGACCACGCCTCCACCAACCCGGCTGCGCGCACCGCGCCCCGCGCCTTCGGCCCCCTGGCCAGCACCCGCGCCCCGGACAGCCTGGTCAGCAGACGCGCGCCGAGCCCCCAGCCCTCCGCGGCCTCCACCCAGCCGCGGAAGCCGATGCCGGTGGTGGCCACCACGACGTCCACCGGCTCCTCCACCACGGCCTTGGTCGCGGCCAGCAGCTCGGTGTCGTCGGGCAGGGGCACGATCCTGATGGCGGGACCGTGCAGCACGGTCGCGCCCTTGCGCTCGAGCAGAGCCGAGAGCTCGTCGGCCCGCCGGGCGGCGGTCACCCCGACCGTGTACCCGGCCAGCGGGGCGGCGTTCACGGTGACCCGACCTGGATGACGCCGTCGGCCACGACCACGGGGTGCACCGGCACGCCGGTCGAGGGGTCGTCCAGGCACTTGCCGGTGGAGAGCTCGAAGGCCTGCTTGTACACCGGTGACACGACCACCGGCACGCCGCCGCGGTCGCCGACGATGCCGCGCGACATCACGGCCGCGCCGCTGAACGGGTCGATGTTGCCCAACGCGTGCACGGTCCCGGCCGAGGTGAGGAACACCGCCACCTGGGAACCGTCGGGCAGCAGGGCCGCCACCCCGCGGTCGGGCTGCAGGGCGCTCAACTCGCACACAGGTGTCATCGGGAAACCTCCGCCTGGCCGACAGTGGGAACGCCCAACAGGACCGGCACCTTCTGGCCGCGCTCCTCGCGGAACGTGATCGTCGGGTCGGGCGTGCCGGGCGCGTTGACGAACGAGGTGAAGCGGGACAGCTTCTCCGGGTCCTCCAGCACACCGCGCCACTCGTCGGCGTAGTTGTCCACGTGCTTGGCCATCGCGGCTTCCAGGTCGGCGCAGATGCCGAGGCTGTCGTCGACGATGACGTCGCGCAGGTGGTCGAGCCCGCCTTCCAGCGACTCGATCCACGTCGACGTGCGCTGCAACCGGTCCGCGGTGCGGATGTAGAACATCAGGAACCGGTCGATCAGCTTGATCAGGGTCTCGGTGTCCACGTCGGACGCGATCAGGTCGGCGTGGCGCGGGGTGAAGCCGCCGTTGCCGCCGACGTAGAGGTTCCAGCCGTTCTCGGTCGCGATGATGCCGAAGTCCTTGCCCCGCGCCTCGGCGCACTCGCGCGCGCAGCCGGACACGGCGGACTTGAGCTTGTGCGGCGACCGCAGGCCGCGGTAGCGCAGCTCCAGCGCGATGGCCAGCGACACGGAGTCCTGCACGCCGTAGCGGCACCACGTGGTGCCGACGCACGACTTCACCGTGCGCAGCGCCTTGCCGTAGGCGTGGCCGGACTCGAAACCGGCGTCCACCAGGCGCTTCCAGATCAGCGGGAGCTGGTCGACGGTCGCGCCGAACAGGTCGATCCGCTGCCCGCCGGTGATCTTGGTGTAGAGGCCGAAGTCGCGGGCGACCTCGCCGATGACGATCAGCTTTTCCGGCGTGATCTCGCCGCCGGGGATGCGCGGCACGACCGAGTAGGTGCCGTTGCGCTGCATGTTGGCCAGGAAGCGGTCGTTGGTGTCCTGCAGGGCGGCCTGCTCGCCCTCCAGCACGTGCCCGTTGTCCAGCGACGCGAGGATCGAGGCGACGGCGGGCTTGCAGATGTCGCAGCCGTGGCCGCGACCGTGCCGGGAGACCAGCTCGGAGAACGTGGTGACGCCGGTGGAGCGGACGACCTCGAACAGCTCGGCGCGGGACTGGTCGAAGTGCTCGCACAGCGCCTTGGACTGCTCGACGCCGCACTCGGACAGCAGCTTCTTCAGCATCGGCACGCACGAGCCGCAGCCGGTGCCCGCCTTGGTGCAGGACTTGATGCCCGGCACGTCGACGGCCTCGCCGGAGTCGACCACGTCCACGATCTGCTGCTTGGTGACCGCGTGGCACGAGCACACCTGCGCGTCGTGCGGCAGGGTCAGCTCGACGCCGCCCTCCGGCCCGATCAGCGCGACCGGGTCGCCGGGCACGGGCCTGCCGACCAGCGGCCGCAGCGACGCGTACTTGGACGCGTCGCCGACGAGGATGCCGCCGAGCAGGGTCTTCGCGTCGTCGGACACCACGACCTTGGCGTAGGTGCCGGCCACGGCGTCGTTGACGACGACCTCCAGCGCGCCCTCCTGCTTGGCGTGCGCGTCGCCGAACGAGGCCACGTCCACGCCGAGGAGCTTGAGCTTGGTGGACATGTCCGCGCCCGGGAACTCGGCGGCGCCGCCGAGCAGGCGGTCGGCGACCACCTCGGCCATGGAGTAGCCCGGCGCGACCAGGCCGTACACCATGCCGTCGAGGTTGGCGCACTCGCCGATGGCGTAGACGTGCTCGTCGGAGGTGCGGCACGCCTTGTCGACGATGATGCCGCCGCGCTCGCCGACGGTGAGGCCGAACGAGCGGGCCAGCTCGTCGCGCGGCCGGATGCCCGCGGAGAACACCACGACGTCCAGGTCGAGCTCGACGCCGTTGGACAGCTTGGCGATGAGCCGCCCGCGGTCCTGCTCGATGGAGGACGCGGACGTGCCGGTGTGCACGGTCAGGTCCAGCTTCTCGACCAGGCGCTTGAGCAGGCCGCCGCCACCCTCGTCCACCTGCAGCGGCATCAGCCGCGGGCCGAGCTCGACCACGTGCGGCGAGATGCCCATGCCGCGCAGCGCGTTCGCCGCCTCCAGGCCGAGCAGGCCGCCGCCGAGCACCATGCCCGCATGCCGGCCCGCCGCGCGCGCCGACTCGACCGTGGCGCGGATGCCGTCCAGGTCGTCGATGGTGCGGTAGACGTGGCACCCGGGCAGGTCACGGCCGGGCACGGGCGGCACGAACGGCACCGAGCCGGTGGCCAGGACCAGCGCGTCGTAGGGCTGCACCCGGCCCTTGGCGGTGCGCACGACCTTGTTGTCGCGGTCGAGGTGCACCACCTTGTCGTCCAGGTGCAGCTCGACGGCGTCGTCGTCGTGCGGCGCGAGGCTCAGCGACCCGGCGTCCCAGTTGTCCACGTAGGACGAGAGCGCGACCCGGTCGTAGGCCGGACGGGTCTCCTCGGCGAACACGACGATCCGCCACTGACCGGTCACGTCCTTCTCGCGGAGGGCCTCCACGAGCCGGTGACCGACCATGCCGTGACCGACCACCACCAGCGTTCGCGTCATGGGACCAATCCCTTCTTCCGCCCAGGTCAATGCTCACCGGGCACCGTGTCGTGCCAAGGTCGCGAATGTTGCGCAGGCGTTAAAGCAGCCTCACGCCGCACTTCAGAGGGTTGTGTGCGTCACACGCCGGCGTAGGCGAGGCTCGGCACGCGCGCGAACACCCGTCGCCGCATGTAGAACCACCAGGTGGTGGCCATGCAGAGGCCGTAGAACACCAGGAACGCGGTGAGCGCGGGCGCCAGCGTCTTGCTGCCCTCGAGCGAGAACTTGAACACCAGGTTGACCAGCACGCCGCCGAACGCGCCGATCGCGCCCGCGATGCCGACCACGGCCGCGGCCTGCCGCTTGGCCGACGGGACGTCCGCGGTCTGCGCCATGAAGATCGCCGGGATCATCCGGTAGGTCGAGCCGTTGCCGACGCCGGCCAGCACGAACAGCGCGATGAACGAGCCGAAGAACAGCGCGAAGCTGCGGATCTCGATGCTGACCAGCAGGCTGACGGTGCCGGCGGCCAGGCCGAGGAACACCGCCATGGTCATCCGCGCGCCGCCGAACCGGTCGGCGAGCCACCCGCCGAACGGCCTGCTCACCGAGCCGATGAGGGCGCCGAGGAAGGCCAGGCCGACGAAGCTCTTGTAGTCGACGAAGCTGAGCTTGATCAGCGACGGGAACGCGAACGAGAAGCCGATGAACGAGCCGAACGTGCCGATGTACAGGAACGACATCACCCACGTGTGCTTGTTCGACATCGCCTTCTTGTACGACGTGCCGTCCGGCTTGGCCTGGGTGAGGCTGTCCATGAGCAACCACGCGCACGCCGAGGCCACGATGATGAACGGCATCCAGAACAGCGCCGCGTAGGCCAGGTTGATGCCCGTGCCGAGGGAGATGACGATCGGCACGACGAGCTGCACCATGGCCACGCCGAGGTTGCCGCCCGCCGCGTTGAGGCCGAGCGCCAGGCCCTTCTTGCCCTCCGGGTAGAAGAACGAGATGTTCGCCATGGAGGACGAGAAGTTGCCGCCGCCGAAGCCCATCGCGGCCGACGTGAGCAGGAAGAACCAGTACGGCGTGCCGGGGTTGCTCACCGCGATCGCCAGCATCGTGGTGGGGATCAGCAGCAGGCCGGCGCTGATCGTGGTCCACGCCCGCCCGCCGAACTTCGGCACCGCGAACGTGTAGGGGATGCGCAGCACCGCGCCGACCAGGTTCGGCACGATGAGCAGCCAGAACGTCTGGCCGACGCTGAAGCTGAAGCCGACGGAGCCGAGGCTCACGACCACGATGCTCATCAGGCTCCACACCGTGAAGCCCAGGTTCTCCGCCAGGATGGAGAAGACCAGGTTCTTGCGGGCGACCTTCTTGCCGGTCGTCTCCCAGAACGACGGGTCCTCCGGCTCCCAGTGCTCGATCCACCGACCACCGCGTTTGGCCTGAGGCGCAACGCCCTTGGTCTCCATCACCGTGCTCATTGGACCCTCCTGGACACCGATTTCCCGTTGCAGGAACCGTAAGAACGGTCCGTTACCCCGACGTTCGGACAGGTGTCGTCGGCGGCAACTCCCGCGCACATCAAGCGGATTGGGGCTGTGAGGCGGCGAGCCAGTCGACGATCCCGCACACCGCGTCCTTGCAGCCCCCACAGCCCGTGCTGGCCCGCGTGACCTCGGCGATCGAGGACAACGTCGTCGCGCCGCCGCGCCAGGCGCTGACCAGCTGGCCCTTGCTGACCGTGTTGCACCGGCACACCACCGCGGACGCGGGCAGGTCGGCGGGGCTGGCCTCGTTCTCGGCGGGCAGCGCGCGGCCCAGCAGCAGCGCGAGCCGGTCGGTCGGCGCGGGCAGGCCGCGGTCGAACAGCTGGGTGATGGCCGCCGCCGCGTCCGGCGCGCCGAGCACGATCGCGCCGGTGACCTTGTCGTCGCGCAGCACGAGCTTGGCGTACCGGCCGCGCGCCGGGTCCTGGAAGCACAGCACCTCGTCGTCGACCGAGTCGACGCCCACGTGCACGTCGCCCAACGCGGCCAGGTCGACGTCGCGGGCCTTGAGCCTGGTCACGACGGTGGTGCCGGAGTAGCGGGCGGCCGGCGCGACGCCGGTGAGCCGGTCGGCGAGCACGGCCGCCTGCTCCCACGCGGGCTGGACCAGGCCGGACACCGTGCCGACGTGCTGGGCGCAGTCGCCGATGGCGTGCACCCTGGGGTCGCTGGTGCGCAGCGCGTCGTCCACGAGGATGCCCCGGTCGACCTCGATGCCCGCCTGCTCGGCCAGCGAGGTCTCCGCGCGCACGCCCGCCGAGACGACGACCAGGTCCGCGGGCACGTGCGTGCCGTCGTCGAGCTCCAGCCCGTCGCCGGGCGTGTACTTCGCGGCCAGCACGCCGAGCCGGAACTCGATGCCCAGGCCGTTCAACGTCGTGGCGAGCACCCGGCCCGCGCCCGCGTCGAGCTGCCGTTCCATCAGGTGCTTGACCGGGTGCACCACGGTGACCAGGCAGCCCCGGCCGGCCAGGCCGCGCGCGGCCTCCAGCCCGAGCAGCCCGCCGCCGAGCACCGCGACCGGCGTGCCGGGCGAGGCCTTGGCCACGATCTCGGCGCAGTCGTCCAGCGAGCGGAACGCCACCGCGCCGGGCGCGAGGGCGCCGTTGCCGTCGAGCAGGCCGGGCGTCGGCGGCACCCACGACCGCGAGCCCGTGGCCAGCACCAACGCGTCGTAGGGCACCTCGGTGTCGTCGACGTGCACGACCCGGCGGGTGCGGTCGATCTTGCCGACCGCGCTGCCGAGCCGCAGGTCGACGTGGTGCTTGGCGGCCCAGTCGGGGTCGTGCAGCCGCACCGCGTCGGGCGTCAGCGACCCGGCGACCACGCTGGACAGCAGCACCCGGTTGTACGCGTGGTGCGACTCGTCGCCCAGCACGGTCACCGAGACGCGTTCCGCCTTCGGGTCGCGGCGCCGGATCTCGTCGGCCAGCCGGGCGCCGGCCATGCCGTAGCCCACGATGACAACGTTCCTCATAGCGACTCCAATCGGACCGCGCACACCTTGAACTCGGGCATCCGGCTGGTCGGGTCCAGCGCCGGGTTGGTCAGCAGGTTCGCCCGGCCCTCGCCCGCGTAGTGGAAGGGCAGGAACACCACGTCGATCCGCATCGACGGCACGCAGCGCACCCGCGCCACGGTCCGGCCGCGCCGCGAGACGACGGCCGCCATCCCGCCGTTGTCCAGGCCCGCCCTGGTCGCGGTGTCCGGGTGGACCTCCACGTACGCCTCGGGCTCGGCCTTGTTCAGCTCGGGCACCAGCCGGGTCTGCGCGCCGGACTGGTAGTGCTGGAGCACCCGGCCGGTGGTCGCCTGCAACGGGTAGTCGGCGTCGGGCACCTCCGCGGGTCCGCGGTGCTCGACGGGCACGAACCTGGCCAGGCCGTCGGCGTGCGCGAAGCGGTCGAGGAAGGTGCGCGGCGTGCTCTCCTGGACCACGGGCCAGTGCAGGGCCTCGCCGTCGCGCAGCCGCTCGTAGGTCACGCCGGAGTAGTCGGCGACGCCGCCCTTCGACGCCTGCCGGAGCTCCTCGAACACCACCTCCGGCTCGGTCGGGAACCGCTCGGCGGGCTGCCCGAGCCGGGTCGCCAGGCCGCGCAGCACGTCCAGGTCGCTGCGCACGCCCTCCGGCGGGGCCACGGCCACCTGGCGCAGCAGGATCCGGCCTTCGAGGTTGGTCATCGTGCCGCTCTCCTCGGCCCACTGCGTGACCGGCAGCACGACGTCGGCGACCGCGGCCGTCTCCGACAGCACCAGGTCGGCCACGACCAGCAGGTCCAGCGCCTTGAGCCGGTCGGCGACGTGCTGGGAGCGCGGCGCGGAGACGATGACGTTGCTGCCGAACACCAGCAGCGCCTTCGGGCCACCGGGCTGCCCCAGCGCGTCGAGCAGCTCGTAGGCCGAGCGGCCGGGTCCGGGCAGGTCGTCGACGCCCCAGACGTTCATGATGTGCTCGCGGGCCGCCGGGTCGTCGATCTTGCGGTAGCCGGGGAGCTGGTCGGCCTTCTGCCCGTGCTCGCGCCCGCCCTGGCCGTTGCCCTGGCCGGTGAGGCAGCCGTAGCCGGAGTACTTCCGGCCGGGCAGGCCCAGCGCCAGCGCCAGGTTGATCCACGCCGACACGGTGTCCGCGCCGCTGGCGTGCTGCTCGGTGCCGCGGCCGGTGAGGACGTAGGCGTTGTGCGCCTCGGCCAGGATCCGCACCGCCGCCCGCTGGTCCGCGACCGGCACGCCGGTGACCCGCTCGACGCGTTCCGGCCACCACGTGGCGGCGATGCGCCAGGCGTCGTCGAAGCCGGTGGTGCGCTCGGCCAGGTACTCCTTGTCCAGGTAGCCGTCGGCCACGGCGGTGTGCAGCAGGCCGAGCGCCAGCGCGAGGTCCGTGCCGGGCGCGGGCTGCAGGTGCAGGGTGGCCAGCTCGGCGGTGGGCGTGCGCCGGGGGTCGATGACGATCAGCTCGGCGTTGCGGAGGTGCTGCACGAACGGCGGCATGGTCTCCGCCGGGTTGCCGCCGACCAGCAGGATCGCGTCCGCGCGGTCGAGGTCGGTGACGGGGAACGGCATGCCGCGGTCCAGCCCGAACGCCTTCAGGCCCGCGGCGGCGGCGCTGGACATGCAGAACCGGCCGTTGTAGTCGATCTGGGACGTGCCCAGCGCGACCCGGGCGAACTTGCCCAGCAGGTACGACTTCTCGTTGGTCAGCCCGCCGCCGCCGAACACGCCGACCGAGTCCGGGCCGTGGGTCTCGCGGAGGTCCTTGAGCTTGGCCGCCACGAGGTCCAGCGCCTCGTCCCAGGTGGCGGGCCGCAGCTCGCCGTCCCGGCGCACCAGCGGCGTGGTCAGCCGGTGGGGCGAGGTCAGCAGCTCGGCCGACGTCCAGCCCTTCTGGCAGAGCCCGCCGCGGTTGGTCGGGAACTCGCGCGGCGACACCTTGCCGTTCTCGATGGACATCGCGCACTGCAGCGCGCAGTACGGGCAGTGCGTGTCGATGCTCGCGGAGGCGGTCACGAGCCCGACGGTAAGAAGCGGCTGTTAACGGCAGCACGTGGAATGTTTCGTCCACGCGAACTTCACAGCTCAGGGGACGCGCGGTGAGGGTGAGCTCACAGCAGGTCGACGACGAGTGCCGCCGTTCGCTCCAGTCCCGCGAGAGATTGTCTGCTCGAACGGGGGTGCAGCGCGTGGACCGCGAGGCGGAACAGGGTCGCCCGCAGGAGGATTTGCGGCCACTCGTCCAAATGCGCCCAGCGCTGGAGCAGGCCGTGATCCGCGCCACCCCAGGACAGCGCGTCCACCACGACGACCGCCGCGCCGTACGGCGCCGGCCGCCAGTAGGCGACGAAGTCGATGATCGCCGGGGCCGCGTCGCCCGCGAACAGCACCGTGCCGAACAGGTCGCCGTGCACGACCTGGGGCTTGAGCGCGACGGGCTTGCGGTAGGCGGCGGTCAGGTCGAACAGCCGGCCGCCCAGGTCGGGGTCGAGGTCGGCCTTCTCCTCGTCCCACGCGCAGCGGTCGGCGGTGGCGAACAGGTCGACGCGCGCGTCCAGGAACCGGGGCTTCGGCAGCTCGGCGGTCGCCCGGTGCAGCTTGACGGCCACGTCCACGACCTCGTCGTGCCGCGGCTCGGCCCGACCCGAGAGGTACTTGGTCGCCGCCCAGCCGCCGACCACGTAGCGGCCGTCGGTGGAGCGCAGGGGCCTGGCCACGCGCACGTTCTCGACGTCGAGCGCGTCGAGGGTCTTGGCCACCCAGGTGGCCTCGGCCGGCTTGCCCGCGGGCCGGATCGCCGCGTCGCCGCAGCGCCACACCGGGCCGCCGTCGATCAACTCCGGCTCGGCGTCGCGCGCGCCGAACGCCGCGCGCACGTGCGACGGTGGCGGCTCCGGAGTGGTCACGGCCGGCACGCTACCTGCACCGGGCCTTCCGTTGGTGGACCTCGGGCGTTCGAACACGTGGTGTCCACGCATTCGGCCTAACCGCATTATTGCGGTCTCAACAGGGGGATTTGTGCTGTGACTGAAGCCACGCACGCCGCGTTCGCGCTCGCCGTGCACCGCGCACTGCCCGCCGGCAACCGCTGCTGGTCGCCGTTCTCCGTGGCCGCGGCGCTGTGCCGGGCCGCGGGCGTGGCCGGCGAGGACACCGGGCCCGCCGTGGCCGACGTGCTGCGCGCCGACGTCGACCGGACGGCGAAGCTGCTCGCCGTCGCGGCCGACGAGCCAGCCGTGACTTCGGCCGACACCATCTGGGTCGACCCGGCCGCCCCGGCGGCGCAGCACCCGGACGTGCGGCGGCTCGTGCTGGACGAGCACGCGCACGTCGTGATCAACGAGGTGGTGCGCGAGCTGACCCATGGCCTGGTCCGGCAGGCCGTCCCACCCCGGGCGATCACGCCCGGCACCCTCGCCGTCCTGGTCAACGCGCTGCACGTGAAGGGCGCGTGGGCGGAGGACTTCCCGGAGGAGGACACGCGGCCCCGCAAGTTCCGGGCCCCGTCGGGCAAGCGGATGGTGCCCACGATGCGGCGGACCGGCGCATCGGGTTACGCCGCGCGGCACGGCTGGCAGTCCGTGCTGATCCCGTGCGAGGAGGCGTTGGACGTCGTCGCCCTGCTCCCCGACCAGCCCCTGGCGACGGCGGAGCTCGACGGGGAGGCGCTCGCCGACCTGATCACCGGGGTGCGGTTCACCGAGGTCGACCTGTACCTGCCCAAGGTGGACCTGGAGGCGGGCTCGGCACTGGTCGAGCCGCTGCGCGCGCTCGGGGCGGGCCCGCTGTTCGACTCGTGGCTGCTGGTGGAGCAGGTGCTGCACCAGGCGAAGCTCACGCTCGACGAGCACGGGGTCGAGGGCGCCGCGGCCACCACGATGATCGCCGCGATGGGCTGGCACGACCCCGGGGAGGCCCTGGTGGTGCGGTTCGACCGGCCGTTCCTGCTGGCCGTGCGCCACCGGGGCACGGGCCTGCTGCTGTTCCTGGCCGAGGTGACCGAGCCGTGAGCGCCCGACGCCGGGGTGGCCCCTGGAGGCCGCCCCGGCGTCGGTTGTCAGCTCAGTAGGTCGGAAGGGAGGGGTCGACCTCGCGCGCCCAGGCGAGCACGCCGCCGCCCACGTGCACGGCGTCCTTGAACCCGGCCTGGTGCAGCACGGCCAGCGCCTCGGCGGAACGCGCGCCCGACTTGCAGTGCAGCACGACCTGCTTGTCCTGCGGCAGCTCCGCGAACGCCTCACCCGACAGGATGCGGTCCTTCGGGATCAGCACCGAGCCCGGGATCTTCACGATCTCGTACTCGTGCGGCTCGCGGACGTCCACCAGCAGGAAGTCCTGGCCGCTCTCCTGCTTCTGCTTCAGCTCCAGCGGCGTGATCGTGTTGCCCGCGGCGGCCTGCTGCGCGTCGTCGGACACGACACCGCAGAACGCCTCGTAGTCGATCAGCTCGGTGATCTTCGGGCTCTCCGGGTCCTTGCGGATCTTGATGGTCCGGTAGGACATCTCCAGGGCGTCGTAGACCATGAGCCGGCCGAGCAGCGGGTCGCCGATGCCCGTCAGCAGCTTGATCGCCTCGGTCACCATGACGGAGCCGATCGACGCGCACAGCACGCCCAGCACGCCGCCCTCGGCGCACGACGGCACCATCCCGGGCGGCGGGGGCTCCGGGTAGAGGTCGCGGTAGTTCAGGCCCTGGCCGTTGGGCGCGTCCTCCCAGAACACGCTGACCTGGCCCTCGAATCGGAAGATCGAGCCCCACACGTACGGCTTGCCCAGCAGCACGGCCGCGTCGTTGACCAGGTACCGGGTGGCGAAGTTGTCCGTGCCGTCCAGGATCAGGTCGTAGTCGCGGAAGATGTCGAGCGCGTTCTCCGAGTTCAGGTGGGTCTGGTGCAGGACCACCTTCACGAACGGGTTGATCTCGGCCACCGAGTCCCGGGCCGACTCGGCCTTGGGCTTGCCGACGTCCGACTGACCGTGGATGACCTGACGCTGGAGGTTCGACTCGTCGACGACGTCGAAGTCGACCACGCCGAGCGTGCCGACACCCGCCGCCGCGAGGTAGAGCAGGGCCGGGCTGCCCAGGCCACCCGCGCCGACGACCAGGACCTTCGCGTTCTTCAGCCGCTTCTGCCCGTCGACCCCGACGTCCGGGATGATCAGGTGGCGGCTGTAGCGCGCTACTTCTTCCTTGGTCAGCTCCGCTGCGGGCTCCACGAGCGGCGGAAGCGCCATCTGAGTCCTCCTCGACGAAACATGTCCTGTACCGACGGACAACACCAGCCTGCCCGTCCGTCTTCCCCGATGGGAAGTCGTCCCAAGGCTCGGGACGGGCCTTACTGCGGTGCGACCGGGAAGGGGTTGGGGGTGCACACCAGGCCGTTGGCCTCCACGGCGTAGCGGTTGGACGAGTCGACCTGGTTGAGCTGGGCGACGTAGTCGTTGGCCACCCCGAACGACTGCTGCATCATCACCGGCGCGGCCTTGCCGTTCTCCTTGCAGCCCTCGTGCGGGTTCTTCAGCACGTGGCCGACCTCGTGGTTGATCGCGTACGTCCGGTACGCGCTGAGGTCGCTGCCGTAGACCTTGCCGCCGCGCACCCACCGGGACGTGTTGATGATGACCCGCTTGGTCCCGTCGTGCCAGCACGACGACTCGAACTTGATCGAGTAGCCGCACAGGGCGTGGGTGGTGTTCGTGGTGGTCAAGCTCACGGTGAAGTCGACCGGTCCGCCCTCGACGCGCTGCATGGACACCTGACCGGTGCCGATCCAGCTGCGCGGGTCGGCCAGGATGCCGTCGACGGTGCGGGCGAACGCCTCGCGGTCGCCGTTGTAGTCCGACGGCTCCACGCCGTCCTCGATGGCGATCGCGTACCGGTAGAGCCTGCCGCCGGTACCCGCCGGCTGGGTGCCGCCCGGCACCACCGCGAACGTGCCCGCGCCCTGCTCGGAGTACTTCGGCCCGTCCGGCAGCTGCGCGGTGGGGAAGTTCTTCAGGTCGATGTCGCCCGGCGGCCTCTCGGTCGCCTCGGGCGGCCCGGTGGTGGTCGACGTCGCGGACGAGCCGGTGGTGGGGTTGGTCTCGCCACCGGCGGACGTCGAGGGCGCGGCGGTGTCCAGCACGACCAGGGCCGTGAGCACGAGCAGCACGGGAATGGCGTAGATCCGCCAGCCGTAGCCCGCGATCAGGCCCTTCACACCCCTGCGGCGCTTGCGGCGCCTCCGGCCTGCCGGTTCCCAGGCCGCGGCCAGCGGCTCGGCGCCGGTGCGGCGCGTGCCGCGGCGGTAGCGGTCTTCGGACAGCGGCGGCCGGTCATCAGAGGACGGCGCCGTGTCACGCGCGCCCTGCGACGTCCGGTTCACGCCAACCAGGGTGCCACAACCGCACCACGGCGGCGGACTGCAGGTGACCTGCGCGTCACCGGTCGGCTGAACCGATCACGGGTCACCACGCCCCCCGCTCGACCGCCTCCCACATGCCCGCCACGGCACGCGCGACCGACACCGGCCGTTCCATCTGCGCCACGTGCCCGGTGCGCGGCAGCACGTACAGCCGGCCGCGCGGGATCAGCCTGGCCACCCGCGGCGCCTTGCGCACGCTGACCAGCCGGTCCTCCGTGCCCCACACGACCAGCGTCGGCGCGGTGATCTTCGGCGGCAGCAGCCACATCGACCTCGACCTCGGGACCAGCCACGAGCGGATCAGGTCGACGGTGCTGGCGCTGAGCGCGTTGCCGGCCCACGCCTGCGCGGACCGCTCGGTGTACTCCCGCTCGCTCTGCTCGATCCGGTTCGCCGGCACCGAGTGGGGCTCGGCGAAGCACAGCCGCAGCATCTGGTGGGTGCGCTCACGCGGCGTCATCGCGGCCAGCTGCGCCTGCACCCGCGGGCCGACGACCGGCAGGAACGCCAGCGGCAGCCGCCGGTCCGACACCCGGCGCAGGCTCGGCCGCAGGTCCGGCACGGCCGGCGAGACCAGGGTCAGGGTGCGGACCAGGTCGGGCCGGGTGGCGGCGACCATCAGCGTGATCGCGCCGCCCATGGAGTTGCCGAACAGGTGCACCGGGTCGGGGCCGAGCGACTCGATGTACTCGATGACCACCCTCGCGTGGGTGGCCATCCGGAAGTCGTAGCCGTCGATCGGTTCGGAGCGGCCGAAACCGGGCAGGTCCAGCGCGTGCCCCTCGACGTGCTCGCGCAACTGCGCGGCCAGGTCGGTCCAGTTCGTCGCCGAACCGCCCAGCCCGTGCACGTAGACGGCCCTCGACCCGGCCGGTCCCTCGGTGCGGCGGACGTGCACGCTGTGCCCGCCCACCTCGACGTAGTCACCAGGCCACGGCTGGATCGTTGTGTCCAGCGGAGGTAGCGGCGCGGTGGACAGGGGCACGTGGGTGAGGGCGGTCCTGCGGGCCTCCAGCGTCTCGGTCACCACCCCAGGATGCCTGGCCGGGCGTCCTACGAAACGGGAAGCATGCTTGGAACGCTGCTACCAGCGAGTAAGGTTGCCGACGAGCCGGAAGGGCAACCCCTTTCCCGGTTCCGCGAAGTGATTGGTTGGCTGGAGGCACCATGACGGAGACGGCCCAGACTGCGGTCGGGCACCACGGCGGCGCGGCGGGGCGGGGTGTGCGGCTCCCGCGAACCGCTCGGCGTGCCCAGTTGCTGGCCGCGGCGCAGGACGTGTTCGTGACCAACGGCTACCACGCCGCCGCGATGGACGAGATCGCGGAGCGCGCGGGGGTCAGCAAACCGGTCCTCTACCAGCACTTCCCCGGCAAGCTCGAGCTGTACATGGCGCTGCTGGAGTCCCACGTGGACGAGCTGGTGAACCGCGTGCGCGGTGCGCTGGCGTCCACGACGGACAACAAGCAGCGGGTGAAGGCCGCGGTCGCCGCGTTCTACGACTTCGTGGACGGCGAGGGCCAGGCGTTCCGGATGGTGTTCGAGTCGGACCTGCGCGGCGAGCCCGCGGTGGCGCGCGCCGTGGAGCGGGCGACGACGGACAGCGTGGAGGCCATCACCGACACGATCACCGCCGACGCGGGCCTCGACGAGCACCGCGCGCGGTTGCTCGCGGTCGGCCTGGTGGGGTTGTCGCAGGTCACGGCACGCGCGTGGCTCGCGGACGACCGGAAGCTCGCGAAGGAGGACGCGGTCGCCCTGATCTCGAACCTCGCCTGGCGGGGCATCGGCGGCGGCTTCCCCCTGCAGCACTGAGCCGTGCGGTGAGGGCCGTCCCCGACGACGGCCCTCACCGCAGTCACAGCAGCGCGACCTGCCGACTTCCAGGCGGCCTCGCCGACCTGCCGGAGGCGGGTCAATGCAACGCCGTGATGTGTGCTGCGACTTCCTCAGCCCGCTCCAGGGGCAGCATGTGGCCGGCGCCCAGGTGGATCACCAGCTCGGCGTGCGGCAGTTCGTCGGCCAGCACGCGCGCGTGCCGCAACGGCGTCAGCCGGTCCTCCGCGCCCGCCAGCACGACCGTCCGGATCCCCGCCAGCCCGGCCAGCGCCTTGCGCCGGTCGTGCTCGTCGAGCGAGTCCCGGAACCCGACCATGCTCACCGGGTGGCAGCGGCCGACCATCGCGGCCGTCATCGCCACGTCCCGCCACGACGGCCGCTTGCCGAACAGCAGCCACCGCAGCCCCGGCCGGACCACCTCGGTGCGCTTGAGCAGCTCAGCCCGGCGCAACCGGACGATCTGCCGGTTGACGGCCTTCTCCCCCGCCACGAACGCCCGGCCGAACGGCCCCGGCAGCCCCAGCGTCGACCCGGCGAGTTCACCCGAAGAGGTGGCGATCAGGACGACGCCGTCGACGCGGTCGAGCAGCATGGGGTGCTGCTCGGCCAACGCCATGATCGTCATGCCGCCCATCGAGTGACCGGCCAGCACGAGCCGCCCGGTCGGCACGCGGGCCGCCACCAGCTCGGCCAGGTCGTCCGCGCACCGCGCGATCGTCGCCGTCCCGACCGGCGCGGGCGCCGAGCCGCCGTGACCCCGGTGGTCGTACCGCAGCACGCGTCCCGGCAGCGCCGGCGCCACCGGGTCCCACGACGTGTGGTCCAGCGTCCAGCCGTGCAGCAGCACGGTGGTCACCTCGGCCTCCGGCGGCCCGCTGTCCACCACGTGCAGCGCCGTGCCGTCGGAGGTCACGAACCGCTGGTCGGACGCCCGCGGCGCGTCCACCCGAGCCCTCATCCGAGCAGGAACGAGCGGCGCCACGCGCGCATGCCCGGCTTGCCGACCAGCCCGACCTCGTCCAGGAACTTCATGATCCGCTCGCCCGACCAGCGGATGCTCTCCTGCCAGTGCGGGTTGCCCAGCGCGGCCTTGTGCGCCTCGTCCTTGTCCAGCCCCACGGCCGCGTACACGTCCGGGTTGATCAGCGACCGGGTGATGAACATGGACGTGGTCGCGAGCAGCCACCGCTGGTAGGGCAGCTCCTTCTTGGTCAGCTTCGCCATGCCGCGCACGACCTCTTCCCGCGCGAACCGCACGTGCCGGGCCTCTTCGAGCACGTGGATCCGGTTGACCATGCGCACCAGCGGCTGCACGGTCTCGTCGGCCATCGTCTCGCGCTGCAACCGGTCCAGCATCTCCTCGGCGACCAGGATCGACCCGTACAGGGCGGGCCCGTAGCCGATCACCGGCAGCAGCTTGCCCAGCTGGTAGGTGTACTGGCGGGGGCCGTAGGGCGGGCAGCCGATCGTCTCGACCATCCGGGCGAACATCGTCGAGTGCCGGCACTCGTCGGCGACCTCGGTCAGCGCGTACTGCGCGTGCTTGGTCGTCGGGTCCGAGCGGTAGACCTCCTTGAGCAGCATCTGCATCAGCAGGATCTCGAACCACAGGCCGACGCTGGCCACGCTCGCGACCTCGTGCCGGGACAGGTCGACGCGCTGCTCCGGGCTCATCCGGTCCCACAGCTCGGTGCCGTACAGCGAGCACCGGTGCTCCGGCGTGTACCGCAGGCCGTCGACCAGCGGTGCGGACCAGTCGATGTCGACCTCGGGGTCGTAGAACTTGTCGGCCGAGGAGTTGAGCAGGCGCTCGGCGGTCTTCTCGCGGTCCGCGACCTTCAAGGCCTTCGTCATCGGTGGTCCCTCCCGGGGAGAGTTATCTGTGACTCGAGTTATCTGTAACTTGAGGTAACGGTTACTTCTGGTAGCGTGCGTCACATGGCTCGAACTGTCAAGGGCGGCACCGACGCCCGCCGGGAACGGTGGAAGGGGCACCGCGAGGCGCGGCGCGCCGAATTCGTGGAGGCCACGATCCGCGCCGTCGCCAAGCACGGCCCGGACGTGGGCATGGACGAGATCGCCGCCGAGGCGGGCGTCAGCAAGCCGGTGCTCTACCGGCACTTCGCCGACAAGTCCGACCTCTACCTCGCCGTCGGCCGGCGCGGCACCGAGATGCTCATGGACAAGATGGGGCCCGCGATCGACCTCGACGGTCCGATCCGCCCCCGCATCCAGGGCATCGTCGACGCGTACCTGTCCGTGATCGAGGAGCACCCCAACCTGTACCGGTTCGTGGTGCGCAAGTCGTTCACCGACCGGCCGGTCGAGCAGGACGTGGTCAACGAGGACAAGCAGCTGATCGCGGCGGCCCTGGCCCGGCTGCTCGGCGACTACCTGCGGGCGTTCGACATGGACTCCGGCGGCGCCGAGCCGTGGGCGCACGCGCTGGTCGGCATGGTGCAGAACGCCGGCGACTGGTGGCTCGACCGGCAGTCGATGACGCGGGCGAGCCTGAGCGACTACCTGACCACGATCATCTGGCACGCCATCGACGGCCTGCTCCGCTCCGCGGGCGTGGCACTCGACCCGGAGGCGCCGCTGACCACCGAGTTCACCGATGGTGACCGGCACGAAGGACCCCGGCTGCGGGTCGTCGACGTCGAGGAGGCGTGATGTCCGAAGGGCACGAGCACGACGAAGAGGGCTACACCGGCGCGGCCGTGCTGGTGTTCGACCAGCAGGAGGTGCCGGTCAGCGTCGAGCTGCGCGGCTACTTCCAGCCCATCGACGGCCGCTACCACTGGTACGGCCGGGTCGGCGCGAACGAGCAGGTGACCGAGCTGGTGGAGGGTGGTGCGCGGACCGCGCTGCTGCGCACGCCCGACGGCTCGGCGACCGGTTCGCTGACCGACCCCGACCCCTGGCGGCGCTACCGCGTGGCGGGCACCTCCACGCCGCCGTTCACGGTGGGCTGACCAGGGCGGGAAACGCGGAAGGGGCACCCGATCGGGTGCCCCTTCTCGTGCCCGGTCGCCCGGGCGAAGTTCGCTCGGCTGCGCGCCGCGCGGACGCTCAGTCGCCGGAGACGAACCCGACCCGGCGCGAGTCGCTCGGACCGATCTCCACGTACGCGATGCGCGCCGCGGGCACCACGTAGCGGGCGCCCTTCTGGTCGACCAGCACGAGCTGCCCGGTGCCGGCCTTCAGCGCGTCCGCGACCTGCGCCTCGACCTCTTCGGGGGTGAGCCCGCTGGACACCACGAGCTCCCGCGGGCTGTCCGCGATCCCGACCCTGACCTCCACGCTGACCTCCGTGCGGCGTTGATGGCTTTCGAACACCAACCCTAGCCGAGCCCGAGGGCCGCCATGCGGCGCGTGTGGCTCTGCTGCAGCCGCCGGAACAGCGCCGCGATGCCCGCGAGGTCGCCCGAGCCGCGCACGATCAGCTCCGCGAGCCCGTCCCGCTCCGCCACCACGTACTGGGCCTGCGTCAATGCCTCGCCGAGCAGCCGGCGACCCCACAACGTGAGCCGGTCTCGCAGCTTCGGGTCGTCGTCGCAGGCGGACCGGACTTCGCGCTCGGCGAACGCCGAGTGGCCCGTGTCGGCCAGCACCGCCAGCACCAGCTCCTTGGTCGGCTCGTCCAGCCACTCGGCGACCTCGCGGTAGAAGTCGGCCGCCAGGGCGTCCCCGACGTAGGCCTTCACCAGCGACTCCAGCCACGAGCGCGGCGCCGTGGAGGCGTGGAAGCCGTCGAAGCCCGCGGCGAACGGCCGCATGGCCTCCTCCAGCGAGTGGCCGCGCTCGGCCAGGTACCGGTCCAGCAGCGCGTAGTGACCGATCTCGGCCGCCGCCATCTGCGACAGCGCGGCACGCCCGGACAGCGTGGGCGCGGTCCTGGCGTCCTCGGCGAGCCGGTCGAACGCCGACAGCTCGCCGTACGCGAGCGCGCCGAGGAGGTCCACGACACCCTCCGCCACCTGGCCACCGTCACCCACCGCAACCTGGCCCACCGCTGCATCCACTCCCGGGTCGCTCATGCCACGAGCCTAGTCGGGTGTCGTTGGCAACACCCTGGGCACGCGAAACCGCACTCGACGCCGCGAACCAGCCCGATCGGCCTAGTCGGCGGGTAGACTCGACAGATGACGCCCGGCGCGGCGCGGCCCAGTGGGGGCTCGCAGCGGTGCCGAAGGCTGAACTGCGGCGGCACCGTGCCGCCAGGAGAGGGTGCGCGCACACACCTCGCTGGCCCTCCCGCGACCCGCCCGGCCCCCGGCCGAGTGGCGGTGACGCGGTCGAGTGGCCCGTACAGGCCGTGGCGCGCTGGTACGAGAGAGGCGATCATCCTGACCGCGACGAACGAAGAGACACATATCGACCCGGTGGCCTTGGAGCACAGCGAGGCGGGTGTCCCCGAGGACGACACCTCGCACCCGCTCGTGGCCGACGCCCCGGTCAAACCCGATTCGCCCACGTTCGGCGAGCTGGGCGTGCGCGAGGAGATCGTGCGCTCCCTGGCCGAGGCGGGCATCCACCGCACGTTCGCCATCCAGGAGCTGACGCTGCCGCTGGCGCTGGCCGGTGACGACGTCATCGGCCAGGCCCGCACCGGCACCGGCAAGACGCTGGGCTTCGGCATCCCGCTGCTCCAGCGCATCGTCACGCCCGGTGACGGGACGCCGCAGGCGCTCGTCGTCGTGCCGACGCGTGAGCTGTGCCTGCAGGTCACCCACGACCTGACGGACGCGGCGAAGCACCTCAACGTGCGCGTGCTGGCCATCTACGGCGGCCGGCCGTACGAGCCGCAGATCGCGGCGCTGCGCAAGGGCGTCGACGTGGTCGTCGGCACGCCGGGCCGGCTCCTCGACCTGGCCGAGCAGCGCCACCTGGTGCTCGGCAAGGTGCGCGGGCTGGTGCTCGACGAGGCCGACGAGATGCTCGACCTGGGCTTCCTGCCCGACATCGAGCGGATCCTGCGCATGGTGCCCGACGAGCGGCAGACCATGCTGTTCTCGGCGACCATGCCCGGCCCGATCATCACGCTGGCGCGCACGTTCCTCAACCAGCCCACGCACGTGCGGGCCGAGGAGAACGACGCGGGCGCCATCCACGAGCGCACCGAGCAGTTCGTCTACCGGGCGCACGCGCTGGACAAGTCGGAGCTGCTGGCGCGGGCGTTGCAGTCCCGCGAGCGCGGCCTGTCCATGGTGTTCACCCGGACCAAGCGCACCGCCCAGAAGGTGGCCGACGACCTGGTCGAACGCGGTTTCGCCGCGGCGGCCGTGCACGGTGACCTGGGGCAGGGCGCGCGCGAGCAGGCGCTGCGGGCGTTCCGCTCGGGCAAGATCGACGTGCTGGTGGCCACCGACGTGGCGGCCCGCGGCATCGACGTCGAGGGCGTCACGCACGTGATCAACTACCAGTGCCCCGAGGACGAGAAGACCTACGTGCACCGCATCGGCCGCACCGGTCGGGCGGGGCGCACGGGCGTCGCGGTGACGTTGGTCGACTGGGACGAGATGCCCCGGTGGAAGATGATCAGCGACACGCTCGACCTGGGCAAGCCGGAGCCGGTGGAGACGTACTCGACGTCCGACCACCTGTTCGCGGACCTGGACATCCCGGCGGGCTCGACCGGTCGGCTGCCGTTGGGGCTGCGCACGCGCGCGGGCCTGGACGCCGAGCCGGAGGAGAACCTCAAGGGCGAGAAGAAGACGCGCAAGCGCCGGCGCAGCGGTCGGGCGGGTGACGCGGCCCCGGCCACCGAGTCCGGCAACGGCGGCGGCAGCACCACCGGCTCCGGGTCGGGCGAGGAGGGCGGCACCAGGCCGCGCAAGCGCCGCCGCAGCCGTGGTGGCGTGTCGCCGGCCGGCGGTGAGAGCGGACCGGTCGCCGAGGCGTCCGCCGAGGTCACCGCAGGTGCACCGGAGTCGTCGGTTTCGTCCGCCGGTGACGCCGAACGCCCCCGCAGGCGCCGGCGCCGCCGCACGGGCGGCGAGTCGGCCGAGTCCGCACCGGCCGAGTAGGGAACGATCGTGGTGGGCAGCGCGGTTGGAGAGCGCTGCCCGACTCGACCGGCAACACGATCGGGTGATCATCGCCCGAAAATGTACGGAAACACTGTTACCGCACCTCGGTTGAAAACGAGGAGCCCCGAACCAACCCGGCCCCCTGGGCAACCCACCCGCCGCCCGCCACGGCGACCGGGCCACCAGGACGCCCGGGCACCGGCACGAACGGCACGCAACACCCGCCGCCGGAACCGGAACCGGCCCGGACCACGAGGACCGGGCCGCCGGAAACGGACGGCAGGCCGCACCCGCCGGCCACGGCACGCCGCCCGGCCCGAACACCGGACAGCGGTGAACGGGCCACGGGCCGGGCCAAGGCGGGCGGGTGAACGGACCGGGCCAGGTCGCGGACACCACAGCCCGCGCCGGCACGGTCGGAGCCGCTCGACACGGCCCGCCGGCACGGTCGGAGCAGCACGGTCGGAGCAGTCGGGCACAGCCCGCGGCGCAACGGCCGAAGCAGCAAGGCCCGCGCCGCAACGGCCGAGCCGCCGACGCGACCCCGCGCCGGCACGGGCGGAGCCGCCGAAACGGCCCCGCGCCAGCACGGTCAGGCCACGCCGCAGCCGTGCCGGAGCCGCGTCAGCGCCGCGCCGGAACGGGTGGAGCGCAGGGCCGTGGAACGCCGCGGGGAACGGTCGGTGCCGCCGCCTCACACCGACCTCTTCCCGGTGGTGGCAGCATGTCGCCAGACGAAACGCGATAGATCACCGACATCGGGAGCCGGGCAGTGGGCCAGCCGGAGCAGGCGGAGTCGAACGGGCAGGTCGTGCTGGACGAGGAAGACGTCCTGGCGCAGCCCGTCGAATCCCAGGTCGAGCCGCACGACGACGGCGGCGAACCGCACGACGACGGACCGCACGGCGCCAAGCCGCACGACGACGAGCCGCACGAGCCGGTGCCGTCCAGGTCGTGGCGCACCAGGGGCGACTTCATCGGCCTCGCCCTGGTCGTGGTCGCGGTGCTGGTGGCGAGCCTCGTGCTGTGGCTGACCAGCGACGCCCGCAACACCGTCAGCCAGACCGGCCCGTCCGAGATCACCCCGCTGCAGCCCGTCACCGCGATGCCGCCGACGCTGTCCGAGATCTGGCGCGCCCCCAGCGGCGCGACGCCGGTGCCGGTGAACCTCGACTCGGTCGTCGTCACGGGCGATGGCGGCGAGGTCGTCGGCCGCGACGCGCTCACCGGCGACGTCCGCTGGCGCTACGCCCGCGACCTGCCCCTCTGCACCGTCTCCACGGCCTGGGGCCGGGTGTTCGCGGTGCACCGCAAGGACACCAACTGCTCCGAGGTCACCACCCTCGAGAACGCCTCCGGCAAGCGCGGACCGCAGCGCAACGGCGACGCCGAGTTCGGCACCCGCCTGCTGAACGAGGGCTCGCACGTGCTCACCACTGGCGGCACGTACGTCGAGGTCTACCGCCGCGACGACCTGGTCCGCTCGATGGAGTACGGCGCCCTGCGCGCGATCGTGAACCCGAACAAGCAGCCGCGCACCGGCTGCACGTACCACTCGTTCGCGGTCACCGGCGGCAAGATCGCGCTGATCGAGCGCTGCCCCGCCCTGGACCCCTCAGACCGCCTCACGATCCTCAAGCCCAACCCCGAGAAGTCCGACGAGCCGCAGGTCATCACCTCCACCGTGACCGGAGAGAACGGCGCCCGGGTGATCGCGGTGACGGCGAACCGGGTCGCGCTGGCCGTGCCGGGTCGGATCGTGGTGTTCGACTCCGAGACCGGCTCCTCGATCGGCAGCTACCCGGTCGACGTCACCGCCGACGAACTCGCGGGCGACCCGCCCGGGCGGGTGGCGTCGACGTTCACCAGCACCGCGAACGTCTACTGGTTCACCGGGTCGAAGACGGTCGCACTGTCGCTGACCGAGCTGAACCCGCTGTGGACCGCGAACGACACCCTCGGCGCGGGCACGACGCTCGCCGGGCGGCTGTTGCTGCCGGTCGACGACGGGCTGAAGGTGCTCGACCAGATCACCGGCGAGGAGATCGCCTCGGTCCCGGTCGACCGCGGCGACCACGCCGGCCCGATCGAGATGGCCACCGAGGGCCCGGTCGTGCTGGAGCAGCGCGGCGGCACGCTCGTCGCACTGCGGTAACGCGCCACGCGCCCGCGCGCCCGGTGCGGCAGACTGCCAGACGTGCACTCGCAGTTCAGCCCGCACCGGGCGCAACGCGTGGACCTGCCCGGCAGGCACGGACCGATCGCGGCCCTGCACGCGCCCGCCGCCGGACCCGACCTCGGCGCGACCGCGCTGCTCCTCCCCGGCTACACGGGGTCCAAAGAGGACTTCGCGCCGCTGTTCGACCCGATAGCCGACGCCGGGATCGAGGTCGTGGCGATCGACCTGCCGGGCCAGTACGAGTCGCCCGGCCCGCTCCTCGAATCCGACTACCGGCCCGAGGCGCTGGGCGCGTCGGTGGCCGAACTGGTCGCGAAGCTGGCCGCCGAGGGCAGGCGGGTTCTGCTGCTGGGTCACTCGTTCGGTGGACTCGTGGCCCGCGGTGCGGTGCTGGCCGGCGCGCCCGTCGCGGGGTTGACGCTGATGTCGTCCGGCCCGTCCGAACTGCCGCCGGGCGAGCGCCGCACCGCGCTGGACTACGGCGAGATCGTCCTCCGCGAGCAGGGCATCGAGGCGTCGCAGGAGGTCAACGAGACCCGCCACGCGCTCAACCCGCGCTGGCGGATGGTGCCCCAGGAGCTGAAGGACTTCTACCGGGAGCGGTTCGTCCGCTCGTCACCCGTCGGGCTGCTCGGCATGGGCGAGGCGCTGCGCGCCGAACCGGACCTGGTCGCCAAGCTGGCCAGGGTCGCCCGGTCCAACGGCATCCCGTGCCTGGTCGTGTGCGGCGACCTGGACGACTCCTGGTCGGCCGCGAGCCAGCGGGACATGGCCGAACGCCTCGACGCCGACTTCGCCGTGCTGCCCGGCGTCATGCACAACCCGAACACCGAGGCCCCGGACGCCCTGCTGGCCACGCTCCTGCCGACCTGGCGCGCCTGGCTGTCCTGACCGGGCGCAGGCCCTGTCGAGCGCTTCGGCCAGGGGCTAAGCCCACCAGAAGAACCACAGGGTCGACGCCGCCAGCAGCACGACCAGCAGGCCGCACAACGCCACCGCCCAGCCCCGGCGGCGGTCGGCCACGACCTGCGCCACCACCGCGGCGACGGCCGCCACGCCGTGCCCGGCCACCACGTCCAGCCCAGGTCCGGGCAGGTCGCGGGTGCCCGCGTAGACCTGCACGCCGATCAAGCCCAACGTCAGCAGCACCAAGCCGACGGCGAGCGCGCCGCTGACGCCGCGCCACACCCTGGCCAGGCGTGGTTCGGGTCCGCTGTCCACCATCGTCACGCGGCCAACTCTACGGCGCGAGCAACGCCCACGGGTCGAGCGACGGCGCCGCGCGTTGCCCTTCGGGGCACGACCGGCGGAAGTCGCACCACGTGCACTGGTTCCCGGTGCGCGGCGGGAACAGGATCTCCGGGTCGCCGCCCGCCTCCAGCGTGTCGGTGGCCAGCCGCAGCTCGTCCGCCGCCTCCTCGGCCCGCGACACGTGCCGCCCCAGGCTCTCCTCGGTGTGCTCCCACACCGACACCGTGCCCGTGGGCAGGTGGTGCAGCTCGACCCGGTGGCACGGCTTGCGCAGCGTCCGCCGGGCCGCCAGCGCGTACAGGGCCAGCGCCTGCGAGCCCCGCGCGTCGTCCACGGTCAGCGCGTGCCGCCCGGTCTTGTAGTCGACGATCACCAGCTCGCCGTCGCGCAGGTCGATCCGGTCGACGCGGCCCTCGGCGACGATCTTCGACGTGGGCGTGGACACCCAGCGCTCGATGCCGACCGGCTCGATCGACGTGTCCAGCTCGGTGACGTAGTCGCGCACCCACCCGACCGCCCGGTCCCGGTACACGCCCGCCTGCTCGGCGTCCCGGAACCCGTCGTTCTTCCACTGCCGGTGCAGCAGCGCGACCGCCTGCTCGGGCGTGCGGCGCTGGGCGGGCAGGTCGAACAACGCCTTCAACGCGTTGTGCACGACCGCGCCGAGGGTGTTGTGCGCCCACGCCCCACCGCGCGGCGGCGACGGCCGGTCGAGGTAGGCCATGCGGAAGCGGCGCGGGCAGTCCGCCCACGTGGCGAGCTTCGCCGGCGTCACCCGCACCAACTTCTTCGGCATCGCGCCGAAGTCGAACCCAAGCTGCTCCTGCACGCCCCCACGCTACCGAGGGAGTCCGACAGTTCTCGAAGAGCTACCTCAACCGACCAGGATCTTGCACCCGGTTGCCCGATCGGCCAGGGCGTCCAGCACGTCCGGCGAGGTCGTCTCCGCGCCGAGCCGCACGGTCTTGTTCGTGCCGTGGTAGTCGCTGGAACCGGTGATCAGCAGGCCCAGCTCCCCCGCCAGGCCGCGCAGCCTCGCCCGAGTCCCCGGGTCGTGGTCGGGGTGGTCGACCTCGACGCCGGCGAGTCCCAGCCCGGCCAGGTCGGCCACCACCTGGTCGGTCACGATCGGGCCGCGCGAGGTGGCGAAGGGGTGCGCCAGGACGGTCACCCCGCCGGCTTCCGCGATCATCTCGATCGCCCGCGCCACGGGCGTGTCGGTGCGCGGCACGTAGTACCGGCCACCGGTCAGGTACTTGGCGAACGCCTCGTTGACGGTGGACACGACACCGGCCCGGATCAACGCCATGGCGAGGTGGGGACGTCCGGCCGGCGCGTCGGTCGGCATGGCCGCCATCAGCTCGTCCGGGTCGATGGGGAACCCGTCGGCGACCATCCGCTCGGCCATCCGGCGCAGCCGGTGGCGTCGTTCCAGGCGCAGCCGCAGCTGCTCCTCGACCAACGCGGGCGAGGTGTGGTCGTACAGGTAGGCGAGCAGGTGGACGGTGATGACCCGACCCCGGCCGTCGTCGGAGGCACAGGACAGCTCGGCGCCGCGCACCAGCTTCAAGCCGGGTGGCAGCGCGTTGGCCGCCTCCGCCCAGCCGGCTGCGGTGTCGTGGTCGGTGAGCGCGACCGCGGTCAAGCCGGTGGCGGCCGCGGCCGCCACCAACTCCGCGGGCGTGTCGGTGCCGTCGGACTCGGTCGAGTGGGTGTGCAGGTCGATGCGCACCCACCCAGTCTGACCTACGGCACCATCTTCTTGCCGCGCGCCGCCCGCTGCGCCTTGATCATCGAGAAGCGCTCCGCCTGGGCCTTCTTGTCACCGAAGGTCAACTCCGAGATGGCGTCGTAGACCTCCTCGGGGTTGGGCAGGTACTCGATCCGGTTGAGGGCCTGGATCTGACCCGCCGACTCCACGACCAGGGTCCCGAAGCCGAACATGCGCCCGAGCACCGACCGCTCGTAGGTGAGGTCGGTGACCTTGCTGATCGGCATCATGGCGACCTTGGTCTCGAAGACCCCCGAGGAGATCATGAACCTCTTGTCGGTGACGACGATCCGCTCCACCCACCACTCCATGACGAAGTAGGCCAGCCTGAGCAGCACGAACAGCGAGGCGTACCAGAGGATGTTCTGGATGATGCCCGCGTTGTCGGGCAGCAGGTACGAGATCATCATCGCGCCGGCGAGCAGCGCGCCCGCCTCGAGGAGATCCCAGAGCAGACTGCTCCAGTGCCTGCGTACCCGGATGACCCGACGCTCCGTGGGGAGCAGGTACTCGTCGGGGTCCCGTGGTGCGAACATGCCTTCGACCTCTCGCCGTGGGAGGGAGGAGCCGGTCGACTCAGAACAATTGTTTCACGAAGGTGATGAGCGCCTCAGCGGCTTCCCGCAGGGTGCCCAGGATGTTCTGCACCAGCTGAGCCGCCTGCTGAGGCTCCGCGATGAGGAAGAACAGGACCAAGCCGACCCCGGCGAAAGTGAGAATCTTCTTCAGATTCACGGTGATCAACCCCGTTCGCTACCGCACCCGTTTGGCGCCAGTGAAAACCGTTGTACCGCACTCCGCGACACGTCGGGAGATTTGTACCGCACTTGGGTCAGCGTCCTGCACCGCCAACCCGGTGTGACTACGCTTGGTGATCGTGACGGCCGAACGTGAGCTCCGGATCCGCTGTGTCGGCGGCATCGTCCACGACTCGAACGGGCGACTGCTACTCGTGAGAAGGGGCAATGCTCCAGGTGAGGGACTGTGGTCGTTACCGGGTGGCCGAGTCGAACCCGGCGAATCCGACGAGACCGCAATTGTGCGGGAACTGCGCGAGGAGACGGGACTCTCCGTGACGGTCGGGGCGTTGATCGGCAGCGTCACCCGTCCGGCGCCACGCGGTGTCTACGAGATCCACGACTACGCCTGCCAGGTGCGATCCGGCGTCCTCCGACCAGGGGACGACGCGGTGGACGCGCGCTGGGCCGACGCTGCGATCTTGGCCACACTTCCACTGACCGAGATGCTCCACGAGACCCTCGACGCCTGGGGCCAACTCCCCCGTTCGTGATCGCCTCCCCCGATCAGGGGAGCCACACCAACCGCTGGCCGTGCGGCGCCGTCCGGGCCAACGCCTGCGCCGACCGCACGTCGCCGCCCTCGAACCGGACCAGCCCGATCACGTCGAAGGCCGGCTCGTCCGCGCCGGGCCGCAGGTCGTCCCGTCCCGGCAGCACGTGGACGAGGCCCGCCGCGTACGCCTCGTGGCTCAGCCACCACACCGGGCGGCCGAGCCCGCGCAGCGCGCCGACGAACTCCTCCCCCGCGACGTACGGCAGGACGTTGCTGGTCAGGACCACCAGCGGCAGGTCCTCGGGCACGCGGTCGGCGGCCTTGCCGAGGTCGGCCACCGCGTCGCCGACCACGAACTCCGGCGGCGACTTGCGCTGCACGGTCGCGGCCACGCCGAACAGCCGCAGCCGCTCCGGCTGGTCGGCCCACACGCACGCCTCGAGCCACGCGTACGTGTCCTCGTCGGTCAGGTCGGCGGGCGCCCGGTCCAGCCCGACCTTGGCCGCGATCTTCACCGTTTTGGGGATCTTCGGCAGCTCCGCGCCGGGCGCGAGCTCCAGCGCGCAGTGCAGCCCGAGCGCCGCCTTGGCGGGCCCCGCGACGAGCTGGCCCGCCTGCTGGGTCTGGTAGCGGTAGCCGTACTGGTCCAGGCCGAGCAGCAGGCCGGCCGAGCAGCCGACCTCCAGCAGCCCGACCGGCCCCTTGACCCGCGCCAGCGCCGGGTAGAGCAGCGGGGCCCGCCGCACCTCGTCGGTCTGCACGGTCCGGGTGGCGACCAGCTCGCGCACCTTGTCGGCCCGGTCGAGCACGAACTCGCGGAACAGCCGCCAGGTGCTCTCGTCCGCGCCGTACGTGCCGCCCAGCGACGGGTAGTACCGGGACAGCGCGTGGAACGGCTCGGCCTGCACCAGCCGGTGCGCCGCCGCCAGGAGCAGGGTCGCGTGCGCGAACCGCTCCGGGGCGGCGGTCAGCAGACCGGCGACCTCCGGATCGTCGGCGGCGTGCGAGGCCAGGTGCTCGTAGAGCGGCGAGACGCCGTGCGCCTCGCTCGTCGCGAACCGGGCCAGTCGTTGCCGCACCAGATCCAGCGAGGTCACGTCACTCCTTGGGTTCGGGCCTGCCCGGCTGCTCGCCGCCGCGCGCCTCGCCGTAGGAGCGCTTGGGCACCATGACCTTCCGGCGGAACACGCAGACGACCGTTCCATCCTGTTTGTACCCGCGGGTCTCGACGTAGACCACGCCGCGGTCGTCCTTGGACTTCGACGGCGTCTTGTCCAGCACCTCGGTCTCACCGTAGATGGTGTCACCGTGGAACGTGGGCTTGACGTGCTTGAGCGACTCCACCTCCAGGTTGGCGATGGCCTTGCCCGACACGTCGGGCACCGACATGCCCAGCAGCAGCGAGTAGACGTAGTTGCCGACGACGACGTTCTTGCCGAAGTCGGTGGTCTCCGCCGCGTAGTGCGCGTCCATGTGCAGCGGGTGGTGGTTCATCGTGAGCAGGCAGAACAGGTGGTCGTCGTACTCGGTGACCGTCTTGCCGGGCCAGTGCTTGTAGACCGCGCCGACCTCGAACTCCTCGTAGTAACGCCCGAACTGCACCGCACGCCTCCGTTGGCCGGCTACCAGTGTGAGGTCGGTGTGATCGAGGACCACTCCGACCGGGACGACAGTGTGAGCACCGGGGGAGTACCCTCGGCAACTGGTCTGTGAGCGACTACACCGCCGCGGCCAGCCGACCCGAGGAGGTGAGGACTACCGATGAGTAACGACCCCCATCCTGCGAGTACCTCGCGCGTCCTCATCGGGGAGCCGGCTTTCCACAGCTAGGCCCAGCGGTACCGGTCGGGACGTGCCGTCGTCGTTCGTCGAGTCGACGCTCCCCACCTGGAGGACCCGTGCCCAGCTTGCCCTCGCTCGGCGGCTTGAGAGGCCGCGCGCAGGATCGACCCTCGGTGCCCATCCCCGTGCCGCTGGCGCGGTACGTCGTGGACTGCGGCGTCTACGTCGACGGCACGCGCCTGCCCGGCCGCTGGTCGCACGTCGACGCGGTCGAGGAGGTGCGCAAGCGCGGCGACGGGTTCGTCTGGATCGGGCTGCACGAGCCGGACGAGGAGCAGATCCAGGGCGTCGCGGACACGTTCGGGCTGCACGAGCTGGCCGTCGAGGACGCCGTGCACGCGCACCAGCGGCCCAAGCTCGAGCGCTACGACAACATGCTGTTCATGGTGCTCAAGACGGTCCGGTACATCCAGAACTCGTCGCCGGACACCGCCAACGAGATCGTCGAGAGCGGCGAGATCATGGTGTTCCTCGGCCGCGACTTCGTGGTGACGGTCCGGCACGGCAACCACTCGGGGCTGGCGGCCGTGCGGCGCGAGCTGGAGGAGGAGCCGGAACGGCTGCGCTCGGGGCCGGCGGCGGTGCTGTACTCGATCGCCGACCACGTGGTCGACAACTACCTCGACGTCACCGATCACATCGAGGACGACATCGACCAGATGGAGGCGCTGGTCTTCCAGCCGCGCAGCCGGGTCAGCGCCGACCAGATCTACCTGATGAAGCGCGAGGTGCTGGAGCTGCGCCGGGCGGTGATGCCGCTGGCCGTGCCGCTGCGGCGGTTGGCGGAGGGCTACACCCCGCTGATCCCCGAGCAGGTGCGCTCGTACTTCCGCGACGTGGACGACCACCTCACCGAGGTGTCCGAACGCGTGATCAACTTCGACGAGCTGCTGACCACGCTGGTCAACGCCGTGCTGGCGAAGATCACGCTCCAGCAGAACTCGGACATGCGCAAGCTCGCCGCCTGGGTGGCGATCATCTCCGTGCCGACCATGGTGGTCGGCGTGTACGGCATGAACTTCGACTACATGCCGGAGACCCACTGGAAGTACGGCTACCCCATGGTGATCGCCGTGATCCTCGTGGTCTGCCTCACCCTGTACCGAATATTCCGTCGCAACCGCTGGCTGTAGACCCCCTCCCCTTCCCGCGACGGGATGTCCCCCCATGTCCAGGATGTTCACGAACCTGCGGTTCTGGGTGCTCACCTTCCTCATCGGCTGGCTCGCCACGGTGACCCTGCTGATCGCGAACGGGAGCTGACCGCTCAGTTCCAGGGCGCGGTGTCCCACGCGAACGGGATGCCGTGCCCCACACCCGTGCCCAGGCGCAGCGAGACGCCGGCCGGCCACAGCTTGAGGAGCAGCCGGAACTCGTACGTGCCCGCGGTGTGGGTGCGGCGCGGCTCGAAGACCAGCAGCGCCAGCGGCGCCATCGGGGTGGCCCGGGAGGCGGCGTCGGCCAGGATCGCGCGGCCCATGGCGCGGTCGGCCGGTGACACGTACTGCCAGACGACCGAGTGCCAGACGACGGTCAGCACGTCGCGCTCCGGGCGGGCGAGCTGCTCGGCCAGCCACTCGGGGCCCGTCGCCCGCCGCACCGGGACGGGGTCGAGCCTGGCCAGCTCGACGGCGGCCTGGAGGCGGTCGAAGCGGGCCGGCTGGTCGGCCCAGACGAACGACGACAGGTGCAGCCGCCCGTCCTCTGTGGACACGTCGACCGGGTTGAGGTCGCAGCCCGCGCGCCGGACCAGGCGCAGGTTGTGGCGCAGGTCGACGGGCGGCCTGCCGGTCCACCCCGGGTCGAGGGCGAACGGGCTGCCCGGGTCGCCGAACGTCTCGCCGCCGACCCGGTAGGCGACGCGGTGCGGGCGCAGGTTCAGCCCGCCGGACGCGCCGACCTCCAGCAGGCGGATCGGGAACGTGGCCCGCCTGCCGACCTCGGCCGCAGCCAGGTGGGTGGCGGTCTGCAGGCCGCCGAACAGGGGCGCGCTGCGGCCCGGCTCGTTGGTCTGCACGACGGTGGACGTGACCAGGGCGTGCAGCTCGTCGGTGTGCTCGTGCAGCACGGTCAGCGCGTCGTCCCAGAGCGCGCCCAGGTCGGGTCGGCCGCCGGCCGTCGGGTAGTGCTTGGCCAGCGTCGGCGCGCGGCCCTCCAGGACGAGCCGGTGCAGGGCGCCCGCGAACCGCAGGCCGGGCACGGTGCCGTGCCGGTCGCACTCGGCGCCCGCCATCACCCGCGCGGTGATGCCGCCGCGGGCCAGGTCGTCCGCCGCGGCCACCAGCAGGGTGCGGGTGAGCGGGCTGTGGACGTCGCAGGCGCGGGACGCGTCGAGGAACAGCTCGGCGAGCACCCTGTGACGTTAACCCGATTTCCCTTGTGCGGCAGGGGGAGGAACGCGTTGTTCACCCTTTCACCGACGAGGTGTCTCCGACCGCGCCGGCGCTTAGGCTCGGTGGGTGCCGAGGGTGCTCGCGGTGGCGGACGAGGTGGTCGAGTCGTTGTGGACCGACCGGGTGCGCCGGCACGACGTCGACCTGGTCGTCGCGGCCGGTGACCTGCCGTTCGACTACCTGGAGTTCCTGGCCGGCGCGTTGGACCGGCCGTGCGTGTTCGTGCCGGGCAACCACGACGCGGACCTGACCGGGTACACCAACGTCCGGGGCCTGTGGACGAAGGCGGGCCTCCCGGCGCGCTGGCCCGGTCCGGCGGGCGGCGTGAACGCGGACGGGCGGGTGGTCGACGTCGCCGGGCTGCGGATCGCCGGGCTCGGCGGGTCCGTGCGGTACAGCGGCGGGCCGAACCAGTGGACCGAGCGGCAGCAGGCTCGTCGGCTGCGCGGCGTGCTGCGGGCGGCCCGGTGGCGGCGGTGGCGCGACGGGCGCGGGGTGGACGTGCTGCTCACCCACTCGCCGCCGCTGGGCTGCGGCGACGAGCCGGACCCGCCCCACCGGGGGTTCGCCTGCCTGCACGAGGCCGTGCGGCGGTTGCGGCCACCGGTCATGCTGCACGGGCACATCCACCCGCACGGCCAGGTGAAGCCGGACCGCGTGCTCGGCTCGACCCGCGTGGTGAACGTCGTGGGTTACCAGGTGTTGGACGTCCCAGTGCCCTGAGGAGGAGTGCCGTGCCCCGTGACACCGGATTCCCGCGGGCCGACGCGGAGAACGACTTCCTGCGCGCCCGCCGTCGCCAGGTGATGTCGCGGCTGGCCGCGTGGCTGCGCCGCGAGCCGGACGACGTGAACATCATGCTGCCGTTCCACGAGGTGGTCGAGTCGCTGGGGATGCTCAGCGAGCGGCGGCTCGGGCTGCGCGCGGTCCGGCTCGACTCGATCGTCGGCAGCGTGGACCGGACGCGGGACTTCGACCGCCGGTTCCGGCCGACGTCGGCGCGGGTGCGGGAGCGGTGGCAGCGGCTGGCGCTGGCGCAGCGGCGGGGCGAGCCCGTGCCGCCGATCGAGGTGTACCGGGTGGGTGACCTGCACTTCGTCCAGGACGGGCACCACCGGGTCTCGGTGGCGCACGCGCTGGGGCTGGAGGTGATCGACGCGTACGTGACGGAGGTCGTGACGCGGATCGCGGCGCACGGCATCCGGCACCGGGGCGACCTGATCGTGAAGGACTACCGGCGGCTGTTCCTCGAGCGGGTGCCGTTGGGCGGGCAGGCGCGGGCGGCGGTGCTGCTGTCGGACCCGTGGGAGTACGCCGAGCTCGGCGAGCACGTGGAGGCGTGGGGTTTCCGGCTGATGCAGGACGAGGGCGCGTTCCTGGACCGGGCCACGGTCGCCGGGCGCTGGTACGCCGAGGAGTACCAGCCGGTGGTCGAGATGCTGCGGCAGGCGGACCTGGTGGGCGACCGCACGGAGACCGAGGCGTACATGTGGGTGGCGGCGGAGCGGTACCGGCTGATCCGCACGCACCGGTGGGACGCCGACGTCATCTCGACCCTGCGCTCGCGCCGCTAGCGCTGCCGTTCCAGCCGGGGCAGCGGCCGGGCCTGGTCCATCACCCGGTCGGTGTAGGTGTCGAGCAGGCGGGTCGCGACCTGCTGGCCGTACCCGAGGATCACGGCCCACAGCAGCAGGGCGGCCTGGGACGCCACGCCGATGAGGCCGGTCGTCACGCCCGCGCCGAGGCCCAGGATGCCGACCACCGCGAGCGCCGCGCCGAGCAGCACCTTGATCAGCGCCTGGTAGCCGACCATGACGTACGGCGAGAGGCTGGGCCGGCGGCGCAGGAGCAGCACGACGGCCGAGAGGACCGCCCCGAACGCGCCGAACACCTGGGACAGCCACACGTCCGCGCCGGTCGCCGACTTGCCCGACGGGCACACCGTCGGCAGCTTCTCCGCGCTCACGCACATCGGGATCAGGCCGGGCTTGAGCAGGCCGATGACGCCGAGCGCGGTGTTCACCACGAACAGCACCACGGACGTGGCGATCAGCTTGTTGCGCAACGCCCGCGACCCGGCGTGGGCGAAGTCGGAGGCGTCGAACGCCGCCCGCAGCGCGTCGACCACGATCTCCCGCTCAATGGAGAGGGGGAACTCGCCGGGCCGCAGCTCCTCCAGCGCGACGCGGCGCGGGTCGTCCTCCTCCAGGTTCTCCGCGACCCGGGCCTTGAGCCCCGGCAGCCGCCCGAGGAACCCGCTGCCCGCGGCCACGACCGCGATCTCGGCCTCGTGCAGCGACCGCCAGGCTCGCTCGATGTGCCACCCCGACCACCACGACGCGACCGTCCGCCACCGCGACTCGGCGCGCGTGATCATGTCCTCGACCACGGCGGCCTCCTGCTCGGCCACCGCGCGCCACTGGTCGCTCTCCGGGTCGAGCGGGTCCCGCGGGCCGAGCGCGGCGAGGTCGGCGCGCACCCGGTCCAACCGCGACTGCACCACCAGCCGCCAGTCCGTGACCCGGGGTGTGCGCGTGCCCATGTCCAGCATCGTCGCAGCAAGACCCACCGATCAGGCGATCACCCGAAGGTGTGATCACCGCGGTGGGAGCGGGTGAGGGGCGGGCAAACAGGTGAACCTCGCGGCAGGGCGGGGAAGCGCCGGTTCGAAGGCGCCTCCCCTGCTCCACCACCCGGTTCCGGCTCAGGCCGTGCGGCCCGGCTCGACCAGCTCGCGCAGCCGCGGCGGCATGCGCTTCTCCAGGCCGAACGGTTCCAGGTGGGCCTGCAGGACGCCGTCGAACGCCCGCTTCACCGACGCGGTGTCCCAGGTGTCGCTCTCCAGGATCGGCTGCTTGAAGTACGGGTGGCCGACGAGGTGCAGCTGGCGGCCGTTGCACCGGACGATCTGCCCCGTGATGCCGTCGGCCGCGTCGCTGAGCAGGAACAGCACGAGCGGCGCGACTTTGCCGGGGGTGCGGTCGGCCGGGATGGCCCGCAGGGACCGCTCCGACTTCCACACCATCCGGGTGTGGGCGACCGGGCAGACGGCGTTGACCCGGATGTTGTCCCCTTCCAGGTCAAGGGCCCACGACGAGCTGAGCGAGGCCACCGCGCCTTTGGTGGCCGAGTAGGCGGCGAGTTTGCGCTGGCCGAGAAACGCGCCTGACGAAATGTTCACGATCGAGCCGTGGCCCTGCTCGCGCATCACGCGCATCGCGGCCATTCCGGTGTATATGACTCCCAGCAGGTTGACCTCGACGATCCGCCGGATGGATTCCGGCTCGTCCTCCCACGGCAGCGCCTCGTAGTTGAGGCCGGCGTTGTTGACCAGCCCGTCGACCCGGCCGAACTCGGCCAGGCACATTCCCACGATCTTCTCCGCCTCGCTGGGATCGGCCACCGTCGCCGTGCTGGCCACCGCGCGCCCGCCGTACGCCCGGATGTGCTCGGCCACCTGTTCGGCCTGGTCAGCATCGATGTCGTTGACCACGACCGCGGCTCCGGCCTGCGCGGCGTGCATCGCGTAGGCCTCGCCCAAACCCCGTCCCGCCCCGGTGATCACGACTGCTTTGCCGTCAAGAATCCCCATCTCGCGCTCTTCTCTGTGCTCGGCGGACTCCCCTGCCCCGGCCCTTTACGGCCGGAGTCGTTTCCGCCTCCGACCAGCGTGGGGATCGCCGGCACCCGTAGCGCCACAAATGCGACGAGGTGTGCGTTTGCTGCGCTGAATGGCCTATGGAGTTCGCCCCGGCCGATGGTCCGGACTGGTCAGCACCCTTCCCGTGACCTCCGGAAACCTCCCGTTGGACTTCCCCTGGAAGTGTGAAAGGCCGCCCCCGTCGAACCAGTGGGGCGGCCTTCCGGTGCGGTGGTCAGCCGCGGTAGGTGAGGTTGCGGCCGTTGCCCGGGTCGAACAGCTGCACCTGGTCGGCGTCGAACCAGATGTCCGCCGGTTCCCCCGCCACCGCGGTGGACGTGGCGGCGATCCGGGCGACCAGCGACACCCCACCGCCGGGCACGTCCGCCGAGCCGGCGTCGGCCGCGAGCTCGGCCAGCTCCGCCGAGGTCGCCTGTTCACCCTGGAGGCTGAAATAGGCGAACTTGTCGGAGCCCATCGACTCCAGCACGTCCACGTGGTTGGTGAACGTGACGCCCTTCGAGCGAACGGCGTCGTCCACCAGCCGGGCGTCCTCGAAGTGCTCCGGCCGCAACCCCATGATCACCTCGCGGGGCGCGTCGGCGCCTTCCAGCAGCCCGCGCACCCGGTCCGTGAGCGGCACGTCGCCGAGCGCCGACCGCAGCACGCCGTGCTCCAGCGCGGCCGGCACGAAGTTCATCGCGGGCGAGCCGATGAACCCGGCGACGAACAGGTTGGCGGGGTTGTCGTAGAGGAACTGCGGCGCGCCGATCTGCTGCACCGCCCCGCCGCGCATCACCACGACCCGGTCGCCGAGGGTCATCGCCTCGGTCTGGTCGTGCGTGACGTACACGGTGGTGGTGCCGAGCCGCTTCTGCAGCCGCGACACCGACGTGCGCATCTGCACGCGCAGCTTGGCGTCGAGGTTCGACAGCGGCTCGTCCATCAGGAACGCCTTGGGGTTGCGCACGATCGCCCGTCCCATCGCGACCCGCTGCCGCTGCCCGCCGGACAGGTTGGACGGCTTGCGGTCCAGGTGGTGGGTCAGGTCCAGGATCTCGGCGGCGTCGCGGACCTTCTTCTCCACGGTCGCGTCGTCCACCTTGGCCAACCGCAGCGGGAAGGCCATGTTCTCCTTCACTGTCATGTGCGGGTACAGCGCGTAGGACTGGAACACCATCGCGATGTCGCGGTCCTTGGGCGCGCGCTCGTTGACGCGTTCGCCGCCGATGCGCAGCTCGCCGGACGTGATGTCCTCCAGGCCCGCGATCATGTTGAGGGTCGTGGACTTCCCGCAGCCGGACGGGCCGACCAGGATGATGAACTCGCCGTCGGCGATCTCGATGTCCACGTCCCGCACGGCCACCGCGCCGTCGGGGTACTGCTTGGTCACGCTGTCCAGGACGATCTCGGCCATTGCTTCACCCCTTGACGGCGCCGGAGGTCAACCCGGCGACGATCCGACGCTGGAAGAACAACACGAACAGGATGATCGGGACGGTGATCACCACGGCGGCGGCGGCGATCGACCCGGTCGGGTCCTCGAACTGCGAGCCGCCGGTGAAGAACGACAGCGCCACCGGCACCGTGCGCGAGCTCTCGGTCGAGGTCAGCGAGATCGCGAACAGGAAGTCGTTCCAGCAGAAGATGAACACCAGGATCGCGGTGGTGAACACGCCGGGCGCGGCCAGCGGCGCGATGACCCGGCGGAACGCCTGGCCGGGCGTCGCGCCGTCCATCTTCGCCGCCTTCTCCAGCTCCCACGGGATCTCGCGGAAGAACGCCGAGAGCGTGTAGATCGCCAACGGCAGCGCGAACGTGATGTAGGGCAGGATCAGGCCGGGCCAGGTGTCGAACAGCCCGAGCGAGCGCTCGATCTCGAACAGCGGCGAGACCAGCGAGATCTGCGGGAACATCGCGATCAGCAGCGACACCCCGACCAGCAGCCGCTTGCCGGGGAAGTCGAGCCGCGCGATGGCGTAGGCGGCCATGGTGCCGAACACGACCGCGACGGCCGTGGCGATCAGCGCGATGCCGATCGAGTTCACCAGCGCGCGGACGAACTCCGTGGTGGAGAAGATCGCCTTGTAGTTGTCGAACGTCCAGGCGCGCGGGATGAAGTTGCCGTCGCCCAGGGTCTCCTTGGTCTTGAACGACAGCGACACGATCCACAGCACCGGGAACAGCGCGTACGCCACCACCAGGACGTTGAGGACCGTCCAGCGCGCCTTGCGGCCCGTCGTCACGGCCCCGCCGATGCCCGCCATCAGCGCCTCCCCCCGCCGTCGCTGCCGGGCGCGGCGGTCCCGAACAGCTTCACGAACACGAACGCGATGATCGCCACCGCGATGAAGATCAGCACCGACATGGTGGAGCCGATGCCCAGGTTCAGCCCCTTGATCAGGTTGTTGTAGGTCAGCATCGACACCGACGACGTGCCCTGCGAGCCAGCCGTGAGCACGAACAGGTTGTCGAAGATGCGGAACGCGTCGAGCGTGCGGAACAGCAGCGCCACCAGGATCGCGGGCTTCATCACCGGGACCATGACCTTGGTGAACCGCTGCCACGCGCTCGCGCCGTCCATCGCGGCGGCCTTGAGCAGGTCGTCCGGCACCAGGGCCAGGCCCGCCATCAGCAGCAGCGCCATGAACGGCGTGGTCTTCCAGATCTCGGCCAGCGTCACGACCATGATCGCCGGGATCTTCTCGGTGAGCACGGGGTCGCCGCCCGCGACCGTCTCGGCCAGGTAGCCGGTGCCGGGCGTCCAGGCGTAGCGCCAGGAGAACGCGGCGACGACCGTGACGATCCCGTACGGGATGAGCGTGGACGTGCGCACGATGCCCCGGCCGACCAGGGTGCGGTGCATGATCAGCGCCAGCGCCATGCCGAGCACCAGCTCGACGGCCACGGACACCACCGTGATGAGCACCGTCACCCACATGGCGTTCCACCAGTAGGGGTTCGTCAGCACGGTGACGTAGTTGTCCAGGCCGACGAACTCCGTGCGGTCCGGGAACTTCAGGTCGTAGCGCTGCAGCGACAGCCAGAAGGAGTAGAGGATCGGCCAGCCCGCGACGGCCGCCATGATGAGGATCGCGGGCGCGCACAGCAGCAGGCCGAGTCGGCGTTCGGCCTTCTTGCCCTCGCTGAGCGCGGCTTTCGCCTTGGGCGACAGCTTGGGTTCGGCGGCCGGTTCGGCGTCCAACGCGTGGCTCACGGCAGCACCCCCTTCGAGTCGAGCGCGTCCTGGAGCTCGGTGCGCAGCCGGTCGGCCGTGCGCCGCGGGTCGATGTCGGCCGGTGGCGAGAGGATCGTCGAGATGACGGTCGAGACGTTCTGGTAGGCCGGGGTCCGCGGGCGGGCGCCCGCGTTCTTCAGCGTCTCCAGGATCGCTTCCTTCATCGGGTACGGCTCGGCCATCTCCGGGTCGTCGTAGACGGACTCGATGGTGGGCGGCACGCCGTCGTTGATGGCGGCGAACTTCTGGTGCTCCGCGCTGCGCAGGCACGTGACGGCGTCGAACGACTCGTCGGGGTGGCGGGAGAAGGCGCTGACCGCGTAGTTGATGCCGCCCACGGTGACCTCGGCCGGCCCGCCGTCGATCGACGGGTAGGGCGCCCACTTCAGGTTCGGCGCGAGGTCGGGGACGGACTGCGCGGCGGCGTAGACGTAGGGCCAGTTGAGCTGGAACGCCGCCTTGCCGTTCTCCATCGCGAGGCGGGCGTCGTCCTCGGCGGCGTTGGAGAAGGACGGGTCGACCACGTCGGAGGTGGCGAACTGCTTGAGCACTTCCAGCGCCTTGACCGCGCCGTCGTCCACGACGGACTTCGTGCCGCTCTCGTCGAGGATCTGCCCGCCGGCGGTGTTGACCAGGGTGTTGTAGAGGACGACGAGGCCCTCGTACTGCTTGCCCTGCGCGGCGACGAGGCCGGGGGTCTTGTCGTTGCCGTCCGCTTCGAGCCGTGAGCCGATCTCGATCATCTCGGACCACGTCGTCGGCGGGGTCGGCACGAGGTCGCCTCGGTACCAGAGGAGCTGCACGTTCGTGTTGTCCGGAGCGCCGTACAGCCTGCCCTCGTAGCGGGCGGTCGCCAGCGGCGTCTCCAGCGTGCCGTCCTCGACCTGGGCCTTGACCTGGCCGGTGAACTCCTTGATCCAGCCGGCTTCGGCCAGTTCGGCGGTCCACGTGACGTCGAGGGCCAGCACGTCCATGTCGTCGTCACCGGCGGCGAGGCGGCGGACCAGCTGCTCGCGCTGGCCGTCCGCCTCGCGCGGGAGCTTGTGGTAGACGATCTCGTAGTCGTCGGTCCGCTCGTTGCAGTTGTCGACGATCTTCTGGAAGTTCTCCTGCGGGTACTTGTAGACGTTGATGGTGATCCCGCCGTCACCCGAACCACAGCCCGCCAGCACGGACGTCGCGATGAGCGCGGCGCCCCCTGCGGCGGCCAACCGATGACCCTTGCCCCTCATCGGTCCTGCCTCCTTCCCGACAACGGAGGAGCCAGACCGCGACGCCCGGCACCTCGTCGTGTCCACCGGCCGGCCGGGCCGGCCGGTGGAACGAACGTAGGACCGGTGACCAGGTGCCACGACCACCGGAGCCCGGAACGGCCTTACCCGGTCCGGTGGTGCGGTAAACCTCGGTCTTCGACCTCAGTCCTGGCCGGACTTGCCGGCGTCGGAGGGGCGCATGGCGAGCTTGGCGAGCAGGTCGCGGCCCCGTTCGGCGGAACGGGGCTGGCAGAGCACGTCGTAGCGGCCCGCGACGAGCTGGCTGGCGCTCTGGAAGTCGCGCTTGCCGCGCGCCGACCCGTAGCCGACGGCGGCGAAGATCAGGCCGAACGCGATGCCGACCACCAGGCCCGCGACGATGGGGCCGAGGCTGCTGCCGGGGGTGGTGTTGAACAGGCTGAGCAGGACGCCGACGAACAGGCCGAACCAAGCACCCGACGCCGCGCCGGTGCCCAGCACGCGGCCCCAGGTGAGGCGACCGGTGACCCGTTCGACGAGCATGAGGTCGACACCCACGATGGTGACCTCCTGGACGGGGAAGTCGTCGTCGGCGAGGAAGTCGACGGCGCGCTGCGCCTCCTCGTAGGTGCCGTACGAGCCGATGGGCCAACCGGTGGGTGGGGTGGGCAGGCGGGGAGGCACCCCGGGTCGGTTCTGGCCGGAGAAGGAACTCGTCACGGTGACCACCTCTTCGCGGTGCTGATCTCCCCATCCTGCCAACACCGGGCGACCGGCGCGAAACAGGTCGCCGTGAAGGGGTGCGAAACGTGACCTCCGCCCGGCGGCCCGCCGCGCCGTGCGGGGTCCTGACCGGACCACCCGATCGTGGTGCCGACCAGGTCACCCGACCGTGGCACTGACGGGCGGCGAGCCTGCGGTTGTGGGTCCGGCGGGTCGGTGCGTGAGTGCCGTCGGTGCGTGCCGTCGGAGCGTGAAAGATCAAAGCTCGAAAAGCATGTCCTCGCCGGACGGGCAGATCAGCAGGATGACCCCAACTACCGCTGGATGCTGCGGGTCCGTCGTTGGTCCGGGTTTCGTGTCATCCCACCGACCTCCACAAGGGCTACCACACGTATCAAGGGGGGCGCCCACAGTCGAAGCCGCGGGTATCGGTGAACTACGCCCCCCTTGACACGCGCGGTAGGGCTGCGCCAGGTCGGCGGGATGACACGAAGCCCTACTTTGAGAGAAAAGAAGCCCAGTGGACAGTCCGGGGGTCGCCGGCGGGCCCGGGGTCGGGTGGAGCGGGGGCGTGTGCGGCTGCTCATGCTCTTCCTCCCCAAGGGGAGGGCTTCGTGTCATCCCGCCGACCTGGCTTTGCCCTACCGCACGGGTCAAGGGGGCACCTTCCACCCCAACAGGAACACTGGGCTGGAACCGCCCCCTTGACGCGTGTGGTAGCCCGGAGGGAGGTCGG
>NZ_JAJHUO010000008.1:117408-328192 GCF_020859565.1 Saccharothrix luteola
GAACATCCAGCGGTACTTGGGGTCATCCTGCTGATCTGCCCGTCCGGCGAGGACGCTTTTGATCTTTTAAGGGCCCGAGAAGGCACACCACCGACCCCTAGTGCAAGCCGCGCGTCAACCGCGCGTCAACCCCGGGACTGGTAGTCGCGCAGCAGGCCCCGGCTGATGATGGTCTTCTGGATCTCGCTGGTGCCCTCGCCGATGAGCAGGAACGGCGCCTCGCGCATCAGGCGCTCGATCTCGTACTCCTTGGAGTACCCGTAACCACCGTGGATGCGGAACGCCTCCTGGGTCACCTCGGCGCAGTACTCCGACGCGATGAGCTTGGCCATGCCGGCCTCGACGTCGTTGCGCGCGCCCGAGTCCTTCAGCCGCGCCGCGTTCACCATCATGAGGTGGGCGGCCTCGACCTTGGTCGCCATCTCGGCCAGCTTGAACGCGATGGCCTGGTGCTCCACGATCGGCTTGCCGAACGTCTTGCGCTGCTGCGCGTACTCGATCGCCAACTCGAACGACCGCAACGCGATGCCGCACGCCCGCGCGGCCACGTTCACCCGACCGACCTCGACGCCGTCCATCATGTGCCGGAACCCGCGACCGGTCTGCCCGCCGAGCACCTGCTCGGCCGGGATCCGGAAGCCGTCGAAGACCATCTCGGTCGTGTCGACGCCCTTGTAGCCCATCTTGTCGATCTTGCCGGGGATGGTGAGTCCGGGCACGACCTCGCCGTAGCCCTCGGGCTTCTCCACCAGGAACGTGGTCAGGTTCTGGTGCGCCTTCTCCGCGCCCTCGTCGGTCTTCACCAGCACGGCGGTGAGGTTGGACGTGCCGCCGTTGGTCAGCCACATCTTCTGGCCGTTCACGACGAAGTCGTCGCCCTCGCGCACGGCCCGCGTGCGGATCGCCGCGACGTCCGAGCCCAACTCCGGCTCGGACATGGAGAAGGAGCCGCGCACCTCGCCGGTCGCCATCCGAGGCAGGTACTTCGCCTGCTGCTCGGGCGTGCCGTGCTGCTTGAGCATGTGCGCCACGATGAAGTGCGTGTTGATCACACCCGACACGGACATCCAGCCGCGCGCGATCTGCTCGACGACCAGGGCGTAGGTCAGCAGCGACTCGCCGAGCCCGCCGAACTCCTCCGGGATGGTGAGCCCGAACAGGCCCATCTCCTTCATGCCCTCGACGATGTCGGCGGGGTAGGTGTCGCCGTGCTCCAGCGCCTGGGCGTGCGGGATGATCTCCTTGTCCACGAAGGTGCGGACCGTCGACAGGATCTCCTCCTGGACGTCGGTCAGTCCTGCGGTCCGGGCCAGGCGCGCCATCGCGTTTCCCTTCGTAGCTCTCGGGTTACCGGCGAGTATGGCCCGGTTAACGCCCGTTCGCGCGACAAAGGTGCTCATCGCCACGCGCTGAACCGAAACAGCGGGTAGCCTGTGCGCCCGCACGATTCGCAGGGGGACCGCAATGTCGCAGCCGTACCAGCCGCAGCCGGCCTACTACCCGCCGCCGCCGACCACCCAGACCAACGGGATGGCGATCGCGGCGCTGATCACGGCGTTCCTGTTCTCACCGGCGGGCATCGTGCTGGGCATCGTGGCGCGCAAGCAGATCCGGCGGACCGGTGAGCAGGGCTGGGGCATGGCGACCGCCGGGCTGATCATCGGTGTGGTGCTCACCGTGCTGTGGGTGCTGGCCGTCGTGCTGTGGGTCGTGCTCGTGGTGTGGCTGTACCGCGAGGTCGGCAACCTGCCGCCGCCGCGCTGACCTCCGGTCAGGAGGCGCGCAGCTCCAACCCGCCACCGCAGTGGCGGCACACGTCGGCGAACACGTGGACGTCGTGCGAGCAGGCGGGGCAGGGCCTGAAGCTGCGCTCGAGCAGGTCGTCACGGCGACGCCGGAACAGCGGTCTGCGCGGGGTGCGATGTCTGGCCACGCCCACCACCATGCACAGGCGGCCCCCCATGATCGCCAATCCAGCACCCGACCTGTGGGAATGCTCACCGTCGGGATCAGCGGCGCGTACCCGACCCGTCACTGTTCGAACGTGCGCAGCCAGCCGTCGAGGTGCGGGCAGGCCGCGCGCAGGCGTGCCAGGCCGAGGTCCTGGATCGCCAGCGGCCCGTCGACCGTCTTGACGTAACCCGGGCAGTAGTCGAGCAGCCGCTTCGAAGGCGCGGTCGTGGGCCCGTCGTTGACCAGCTCGGGCCCACCTGCGGCACTGACGTCGGCTCGGAGCCGTTCGGCGAGTTCCGGACCGAGGAACTGGCCCAACTCGTCGGCGGCGGCGAACACCAAGGCTTCCAACTCGTGGACGACCAGGTTCGGCCGGAACCGCCGGTCGCCGACCGCGTCGGCGAGGCAGCGCTCGACGTGCCCGACCCGTTCGTAGACGTCACCGGACGGCCGGTCGGCCATGCCGGGACAGTCGGCAGGGAACGCGTAGTAGTCGAACAGCGTGGTGAGCACGTCGACGCTCGTGTCGTTCAGCAGCAGCCGGATGTCCCGATGGACCTGCGCCCACCCGGTGATGCCGCCCTTGTGCGACGGCCCGGCCGCCGGTCGCTTGGTCTTCACCAGCGACAACGTGGTGATCCAACCGAGCCCTTCGAGGTGGGGGCGCAGGACGGAATCGGCCACGACCTCCTCGGTCTGCCCCTCGACCAGCAGGTGGACCCGCCGGATGGCACCCGTCACGTGTGCCCGCCCGGCCTGCCCCCGATCAGGTTCTTCTCCCACAACTCGCCAAGCGAGTACTCGTCCAACCACGCGGCGAGCCGTTCGCGGTCCGGGCGGACGAACTCCGAGGCTCCGTCGACCCGCTCCACCACGATCAGGTCATCGAGTTCGAACTGGTTCATCAGGGTGACCGACTGCGTGGCGATGAGCACCTGGTTGCGCGTCGACGCCTGCCGCAGCAGTCCGGCCAACTGGACGACGGCGTAGGGGTGCAGCCCCAGTTCCGGCTCGTCCAACACCACCAGCGAGGGCAGCCGCGGGTGCAGGAGGAGCGTCGCGAGGCAGATGAAACGCAGAGTGCCGTCCGACATCTGGTCGGCCGAGAACACGGCGTCGGAGTCGGCCTGTCGCCACCGGAAGCGCAGTCGATCGCCCTTCTCCGCGCGCAGCACGAAGTCCCGGAAGAACGGCGCGACCTGGCGGATCACCCCGACGATCCGCCGGTAGGCGGCGTGGTCGGCCCGGTCGTCGCTGTCCGAGAGCGCCAGCAGGACGGCCGCGAGGTTGCCGGCGTCGTCGCGCAGCGCCAGGTTGTCCGCGGTGGGCACCAACTGCTTGACCGGCGCGTTCCGGCTCGTGTCGTGGAAGTGGTAGACCCGGCAGCCGCGCAGCAGATCCACCATCTCGGCCACGCCAGTGACTGCGGCCAGGTCCCTGGTTGCGTCGTTCCCGAGGAAGTGGTGCAGTCGTGTCTCCCTGGTGCCACGGCCGACCCGGGCGAAGGGCTGTGGTCCTTGAGACGAGGTCTGGTGCACGACTTCTTCGTGTTCGAAGATGAGCTCGTCATTGCTCGCCGGGACCAGCGCGGCTTCGTAGGTGTTGGGTGGCGCATCGAGGCGGATCCGCAACCTGGACGTCGCCGGGTCGCTGTTGAGCAGTGCCGACGCACCGCCGTTCAGGCCGACGAAGTAGCCCAGGTCTTCCTCGACCAGGCGGCCCAGCAGCTCGAACACGCGGACGAAGTTGCTCTTGCCCGCGCCGTTCGCGCCGATCAGGACGTTCAGCCGGCCGAGCTCCACCCGCGCTGAACGGATCGAGGCGTAGCCCTCGATCTCGATCGACTTCAGCTCCCGGTCGGCCACGCGATCACTCTACGACCCCCCGCCGACCGGGAGCCGGGAGAAGTCAGTCCTCCGGCGGCGACCACACGTTCGTGCGCGCCATGCCCGCGGCACGGCCCTTGGACGAGATGACCAGCGCCATCTTGCGCGACGCCTCGTCGATCATCTCGTCGCCGAGCATCACCGCGCCGCGCTTGCCGCCCTGCTCGGACGTGAAGTAGTCGTAGGCGTCGAGGATGTTCTCGGCGTGGTTGTAATCGTCCTGCTTCGGGCTGTACACCTCGTTCGCCGCGTCGATCTGGCCCGGGTGCAGCACCCACTTGCCGTCGAACCCGAGGGCGGCCGAGCGGCCTGCCACGCGCTTGAAGCCCTCGACGTCGCGGATCTGCAGGTACGGCCCGTCGATCGCCTGCTTGTCGTGCGCGCGGGCGGCCATCAGGATCTGCATCAGGATGTAGTGGTAGGCGTCGCCGACGTCGTAGCCGGGCGGTTGCTCGCCGACGACCAGCGACTTCATGTTGATCGACGCCATGAAGTCGGCCGGCCCGAAGATGATCGTCTCCACCCGCGGCGACGCGGTGGCGATCGCGTTGACGTTGATCAGGCCGAGCGCGTTCTCGATCTGCGCCTCGATGCCGATCCGCCCGACCTCGTAGCCCATGGTCTTCTCGATCTGCGTGAGCAGCAGGTCGAGCGCGTGCACCTGCTCCGCGGTCTGCACCTTGGGCAGCATGATGCAGTCCAGGTTCGCGCCCGCGCCCTCGACGACCTCGGTGACGTCGCGGTACGTCCACTCGGTGGTCCAGTCGTTCACCCGCACCACCCGCGCGCGGGAGCCCCAGCCGCCCTCGTTCAACGAGGCCACGATGGTCTTGCGCGCGTCCGGCTTGGCCAGCGGCGCGCACGCGTCCTCCAGGTCGAGGAACACCTGGTCCGCGGGCAGCGTGCGAGCCTTGTCGATCATCTTCTGGCTCGAGCCGGGCACGGCCAGGCACGAGCGACGGGGACGCTGCTGGTCGACCACTGTGGGGTACCTCCTCGTACCGGCCGGTAACTCCTGTTGTGCGAAGGGTGGCACGCACGCGTGCCGCCCGCTATTTCGTGAGTCACGGCTCACAGGCCCGTGGCAGGCTGAACCGGTGGAGATCGAGCAGGTGCTGGACAACGCGCTGCGCAAGGCCGCGGCGGTGTGGATCCGACCGGACGGCCGCGAGCCGCGACTGGTGTGGGCGCTGTGGCGCGACGGCGGCCTCCTCGTCGCCGTCGGCGGCACGGAGCAGCAGGTGCCGGGCCTGGCCGACGGCGTCACGTGCACGGTCACCGTCCGCTCCCCCACCACCCACTCCCACCTCGTCGACGCCGCGGCGACCGCCCGCCTCGCGGACCTGGACGACGACGCGCGAGCGGCGCTGCGAGCGGCCCGGCTGAACGGCCGGCCGGAGTGGGAGTCGGTCTACCGATTGGAGTTCGCGTGATCACCGTCCCCGAGGGCTTCGGCGTCATCCTGGGCGAGGAGGCGCTGGAGTGGCGGGCTTCACTCCCCTCGCTGGCCACGAAGTTCTGCGCCCGCTGGCGCCTCACCCCGGACGGCCCGCTGCTGCACGGCAACATCGCCGTCGTCCTCCCGGTGCGCCGCGCCGACGGCCACCCCGCCGTGCTCAAGCTCACGTGGATGGACGAGGAGACGCGGCACGAGCCGACCGCGCTCAAGGTGTGGGCCGGTCAGGGCGTGGTGGCGCTGCTCGACCACGACGACCGGCACGGTGCGCTGCTCCTGGAACGCCTCGACCACACCTCGTCGCTGCTCGACGTGCCGATCGAGGAGGCGCTGGCCGTCACCGGCGGGCTGCTGCGCCGGCTGAACGGCCCGGCCGGCCCGGAGTTCCGCCGCCACGAGTTCGCCGACCCGCGCACGCGCAACGCCGACCTGGGCGACCCGCTGCCCGCCGCCGTCGTCGAGCAGGCGGGCGAGCTGGGCCGAGACCTCGTCGAGCACGCCGGGAACACGCTGGTCAACCAGGACCTGCACTACGAGAACGTGCTGCGCGGCGACCGCGAGCCGTGGCTGATGATCGACCCGAAGCCGCTGGCCGGCGACCGCGAGTTCGGCGTGATCCCGTTGCTCTGGAACAGGTTCGGGGAGCTCGATGGCGAACGCGGCCTGCGCGACCGGTTCGCCGCGCTGTGCGACATCGGCGAGCTGGACGTCGAACGCGCCCGCGCCTGGACGTTCTGCCGCGCCGTCGACACCTGGCTGTGGTGCCTGGAGGAGGAGCTGCCCGAGATGGCCGTCGCGGTCGAGGCGATCACCCACGCGCTGCGGCCCTGACCGGGACACCGGACCACGACGTCCACAGTGGAACGCAGCGGCGGGGCACCCGGCGGACTAGCCTGATCACGTGCCTGCCGTGAACCGGGTCTTCGCCGCTCAACTCGCCGGACTGCCCGTGTTCGGCCCGGACGGCGAGTCGATCGGCAAGGTCCGCGACCTGGTCATCGGCCTGCGGGTGGACCGCCAGCCGCCCCGCGTGCTCGGCCTGGTGCTGGAGCTGGCGACCCGGCGGCGCATCTTCGTGCCGATGCTGCGGGTCACCTCGATCGAGCCGAACGCCGTGACGCTCGCCACCGGGTCGGTCAACCTGCGCCAGTTCCACCAGCGCACCAACGAGGTGCTGGTCGTCGGCGAGCTGCTCGACGCGCGCGTCACGCTCGCCTCCGGCGCGGCGGCGGTGCTGGTCGACGCCGCGATGGAGCCCAGCCGCACCCGGGACTGGCGGATGACGCGGGTCGCGGTGCGGGAGCGCACCGGCCGGCTGGCCCGGCGCGGGCCGGTGCAGGTCTTGCACTGGGAGGACCTGACCGGGCTGTCGGTGACGGAGCTGGCGGGCCAGCCGCAGGGCGCGCAGCACCTGGTCTCGATCTTCGAGACGATGCGCGCGGCGGACGTGGCGCTGGCCCTGCACAGCCTGCCGTTCAAGCGGCGCTACGAGGTCGCCGAGGCGTTGGACGACGAACGGCTCGCCGACGTGATCGAGGAGATGGCCGAGGAGGACCAGAAGGACCTGCTGGCCTACCTGGACGAGGAGCGCGCGGCGGACATCCTGGAGGCGATGGACCCCGACGACGCGGCCGACCTGCTGGCGGAGCTGCCCGAGGGCGAGAAGGACCGGCTGCTCGAGCTGATGGAGCCGGAGGAGTCCGAGCCGGTGCGGCGGCTGCTGGAGTACAGCTTCGACACCGCGGGCGGCCTGATGACGCCGGAGCCGGTGGTGCTCGCGCCGGACGCGACCGTGGCCGAGGCGCTGGCGCACGTGCGCAACCCCGACCTGACGCCCGCGCTGGCCAGCATGGTGTTCGTGTGCCGGCCGCCGACGGCCACGCCGACCGGCCGCTACCTGGGCTGCGTGCACATCCAGCGGCTGCTGCGCGAGCCGCCGTCCGACCTGGTCGCGGGCGTGCTGGACACGGACCTGGCGACGTTGTCGCCGACCGCGTCGCTCAGCGACGTGACCCGCTACTTCGCCGCCTACAACCTGGTGTGCGGGCCGGTGGTGGACGAGAGCGACCACCTGCTCGGCGCGGTCACCGTGGACGACGTGCTCGACCACCTGCTGCCGGCCAACTGGCGCGAAACGGGGCTGTCCCATGCCTGAGCTGCTGCCGCGTCGACGGCTCGACCAGCCGCGCACGGAGGGCCGGTTCCGGCTGTCGCTGGACCCGGAGGCGTTCGGCCGGTTCTCCGAGCGCCTGGCCCGGTTCCTCGGCACCGGCAAGTTCCTGTTCTGGCAGACGCTGCTGGTGATCGTGTGGATCACGCTGAACCTGTTCGCGGTGACGCTGCGCTGGGACCCGTACCCGTTCATCCTGCTCAACCTGGCGTTCTCCACGCAGGCCGCGTACGCCGCGCCCTTGATCCTGCTGGCGCAGAACCGGCAGGACGACCGCGACCGGGTGTCGCTGGAGGAGGACCGGGCCCGCGCCGCGCAGACCAAGGCCGACACCGAGTACCTGGCCCGCGAGCTGGCCGCGCTGCGGCTCGCCGTCGGCGAGGTGGTGACCCGCGACTACCTGCGCACCGAGCTGGAACGCGTGTTCCGCGAGCGCAAGCGGCCCGCCAAGGACGGCCCTCCCAAGGGCGGCGCGGGCAAAGACGGGGCGGCCAAAGACGGCCCGCTCAAGGACGGCCCGCTCAAGGACGCCGCGGACGTCAAGGACGACGTGTCGTCGTGACGGTCAGGGCTCGTCGGCGCCCAGCCGGTCGCACGTGCGGCCGAACGCCTCGAGCTCGGCGTGGTCGAACGTCTCCGCGAAGTGGCGCGCCACACCCGTGAGGTGGGTGCCCGACGCCGCGCGCAGCCGGTCGAGGCCCTGCGAGGTGAGCACCGCCACCACGCCCCGGCCGTCGCCGTCGGCGCGTTCCCGCAGCACCAGGCCCGCGCGTTCCAGCCGGTCGACGAGTCTGGTCACGCCGGAGCGGGACAGCAGCACGGCCTCGGCCAGCTCCGTCATCCGCAAGCGGTACTGCGGCGCCTCGGCGAGCTGGACCAGGACGTCGTAGGCCGCGAGCGACAGGCGTTGCTCGGCGATCAGTTCGGTTTCCAGGATCCGTGTGAGCCTCGCGTGCGCCCGGAGGAAGGATCGCCACACCCCCAGCTCGGTACGGGTGGGCAACCGGGCAGATCCGGTTTCCGGCACGGATACCAATGTTACGGAAAGCACGCAACCGGCTGCGCGCTGCCCCCGGATCCGAGGTGACCAACCGGTAGCTTGGAGGTGCACGGCCCGCCGTAGCATGGCGGTCCCACCACCTCTTGGCGAAGGCGTTCCCGTGACTCTTCCTACCGTTGACGACGTGCAGAAGGCGTTGGCCGGTGTCCAGGACCCGGAGATCCGGCGTCCGATCACCGACCTCGGCATGGTCAAGGGCGTCGTGGTCGGTGACGACGGTGTCGTGGACGTGGCGGTCTTCCTGACGGTGTCCGGCTGCCCGCTGCGCGACAAGATCACCGCCGACGTGACCGCCGCCGTGTCCGCGCTCGACGACGTGACCGGCGTCCGCGTCGAGCTGGACGTGATGAGCGACGCGCAGCGCACCGAGCTGCGCAAGACGCTGCGCGGCGGCGTCGAGGAGCCGGTGATCCCGTTCGCCCAGCCCGGTTCGCTGACGCGGGTGTACTGCGTCGCGTCGGGCAAGGGCGGTGTCGGCAAGTCGTCGGTGACGGTGAACCTGGCCGTCGCGATGGCCGCGCGCGGGCTGTCCGTCGGCGTGGTGGACGCCGACATCTACGGCCACTCCATCCCCCGCATGCTGGGCACGGACGCGAAGCCGACCCAGGTCGAGAAGATGATCATGCCGCCGCAGTCGCACGGCGTGAAGCTCATCTCGATCGGCATGTTCACGCCGGGCAACACGCCGGTCGTGTGGCGCGGCCCGATGCTGCACCGCGCGTTGCAGCAGTTCCTGGCCGACGTGTTCTGGGGCGACCTGGACGTGCTGCTGCTCGACCTGCCGCCGGGCACCGGCGACATCGCCATCTCGGTGGCGCAGCTCGTGCCGAACGCCGAGATCCTGGTCGTGACGACGCCGCAGCAGGCGGCGGCCGAGGTGGCGGAGCGGGCCGGGTCGATCGCGCTGCAGACGCGGCAGCGGATCGCCGGCGTGATCGAGAACATGTCGTGGCTGGAGCTGCCGGACGGCACCCGGATGGACGTGTTCGGCTCGGGCGGCGGGCAGGCCGTGGCCGACTCGCTGACCCAGGCGGTCGGCGCGGACGTGCCGCTGCTGGGCCAGGTCCCGCTCGACCCGCGCCTGCGCGAGCAGGGCGACTCGGGCACGCCGATCGTGCTGGCGCAGCCGGAGTCGGCCGCCGGCCAGGTGCTGACGACCGTGGCGGGCAAGTTGTCGACGCGCTCGCGCGGGCTCGCCGGCCGCCTGCTGAACGTCTCGCCGGCCGGCCGCTGACGGCCTGAAACCACGACAGGGGCTCCCGATCCGGGGGCCCCTGTTTCGTGCTGCCCGCAGCCGGTCGGCCGTTGACGAACCGCCGCCGGTCTGAAACCTTTGTACGCAACTCCGCAAGAAGTTGACAAGTAGAGCTCAAAATCTTCATATCGTTCCGCAACTTGGCGGCAGGCGCTCCGCCGCGGTCTGCCCACCGTCGTCCCCGACGAAGAGGACACCCATGAAACGGAAGCAGCGCAGCCGGCGACTGGTCGGCGGCATCCTCGCGGTCGGCTTGACCGCGCTCGGCCTTTCCCCCGCCTCCGGAGCGCCTGGCGACGTGGGCGTCACCGCGGTCAACCTGGCTGCGGGCAAGAGCACGTCCGCGAGCGGCTCGCAGGCCGGCTACCCCGCGGCCAACGCCACCGACGGCAACCGGGCCTCCTACTGGGAGAGCGCGAACCACGCGTTCCCGCAGTGGCTCCAGGTCGACCTCGGCGCGACCGCCGCCGTGAGCCGGGTCGTGCTGGCACTGCCGACCGGCTGGGGCGAGCGCACGCAGACGCTCGCCGTCCAGGGCAGCACGGACGGCGCCACGTTCACCGACCTCTCGCCCTCCGCCGCACGGGTGTTCGCGCCGGCGAGCGGCAACACCGCCACCATCGACTTCACCGCCAGGGCCGCCCGGCACGTGCGGCTGCACGTCACCGGCAACACCGGCTGGCCCGCCGCCCAGGTCGCGGAGTTCGAGGTCTACGGCGCCACGACCGGCGACGGGCGGGCCCCGACCGCGCCGGGCGGGCTGTCGCTGACCGAGCCCGCCGCCGGGCAGGTCCGGCTGAGCTGGACCGCGTCCACCGACGACACCGGCGTGACCGGGTACACCGTCCTCGCCAACGGCGCGCCGCGCGCCACCGTGCCGGGCACGACGCTGACGTACACCGACAGCCAACCGGCGACCGCCACCGTGACCTACACCGTGCGGGCGCGTGACGCGGCGGGCAACGTGTCCGGCGACAGCAACGCGGTGACGCGCGTCGGCCAGGGCGGCGGCACGAACCTCGCGGTCGGCAAGCCGATCGAGGCGTCGTCGTCGACGCTCGGGTTCGTCGCGACCAACGCCAACGACGGCAACGTCACCACGTATTGGGAGGCGGGCGGCCAGTCGGCGACGCTGACCGTGAAGCTCGGCGCGGACGCCGACGTGGCCGCCGTGGTGGTCAAGCTCAACCCGGACCCGATCTGGGGGCCGCGGACGCAGACCTTCCAGGTGCTGGGCCGTGAGCAGGGCGCGACGGGCTTCACGTCGCTGGCGGCCCGCGCCGAGCACGCGTTCAGCCCGGGCGGCAACCAGAACGCGGTGACCGTGCCGGTCACCGGGCGGGCGGCGGACGTGCGGCTGGAGTTCTTCGGCAACACCGGTGCGCCCGGCGGGCAGGTGGCCGAGTTCCAGGTCGTCGGCACGCCCGCGCCGAACCCGGACCTGACCGTGGCGGCGGTGTCGTGGACGCCCGCCAGTCCCTCGGAGGTCGACGCCGTCACCCTCTCCGCCACGGTCCGCAACACGGGCTCGGCCGCGGCGGGCGCGACTTCGGTCGACTTCAGCCTCGGCGGCACGGTCGTCGGCAGCGCCCCGGTCGCGGGGCTGGCCGCCGGCGCGTCGGCCGCCGTGTCGGTGAACGCGGGCCGGCGGGCGACGGGCAGCTACCCGGTGAAGGCGGTGGTCGACCCGACCGACGCCGTCGCCGAGCAGGACAACGGCAACAACGCGCACACCGCGCCGTCACCGCTGGTCGTGACGCAGGCGCCCGGCCCGGACCTGACCGTCGTCGGCATCACGCCCACCCCGCCGAACCCGGCCGTCGGCGCGCCCGTCTCGTTCACCGTCTCGGTGCGCAACCGCGGCACGGTGGCGGTCGGCGCGGGCACCGTCACGCGGGTGGCGGTCGGCGGCGTCACGCTCACCGGGCAGAGCCCGGCCGTCGCGGCGGGTGCGACGGTGACCGTGCCGGTCGGCGGCACCTGGACGGCCACCGCCGGCGGTGCCACGATCACCGCCACCGCCGACGCGACCGGCGTCGTCACCGAGACCGACGAGACCAACAACGCGCTGTCGCAGCCGATCGTGGTCGGTCGCGGCGCGGCGGTGCCGTACGTCGAGCACGAGGCGGAAGCCGGCCGGTACCAGGGCACCCTGCTGGCAGCCGACCCGTTGCGGCGGTTCGGGCACACCAACTTCGCCACGGAGTCGTCGGGCCGCAAGTCCGTGCGGCTCGACGGCACGGGCCAGTTCGTGGAGTTCACGTCGACCACCGCGTCGAACTCGATCGTGGTGCGCAACTCGATCCCGGACGCGCCCGGAGGCGGCGGCATCGAGGCCACCATCAGCCTCTACGCCGACGACGTGTTCGTGAGGAAGTTGACGTTGTCGTCCAAGCACAGCTGGCTCTACGGCACCACGGACGACCCCGAGGGGTTGACGAACACGCCGCAGGCCGACGCGCGGCGGCTGTTCGACGAGGCGAACGCCCTGCTGGCGCGGACCTACCCGCCCGGCACCCGGTTCAGGCTGCAACGCGACGCGGGTGACACCGCGGCGTTCTACGTCATCGACCTGATCGACCTGGAGCAGGTGGCGCCGCCGACCTCGCAGCCCGCCGGGTGCACGTCCATCACCGCTTACGGCGCCGTGCCCGGAGATGGCGGCGACGACACGGACGCGATCCAGCGCGCCGTGACCGACGACCAGAACGGCGTGATCGGCTGCGTGTGGATCCCGGCCGGACAGTGGCGGCAGGAGAAGAAGATCCTGACCGACGACCCGCTCAACCGGGGGCAGCACAACCAGGTGGGCATCCGCGACGTGACGATCCGCGGTGCGGGCATGTGGCACTCGCAGCTCTACACCCTCACCGAGCCGCACCTGGCCCAGGGCGGCATCAACCACCCGCACGAGGGCAACTTCGGGTTCGACATCGACGCGAACACGAGGATCTCGGACATCGCGATCTTCGGCTCGGGCCGGATCCGCGGCGGCGCGGGCGGCGCCGAGGGCGGCGTGGGCCTCAACGGGCGGTTCGGCGCCGGGACGAAGATCACGAACGTGTGGATCGAGCACGCCAACGTCGGCGTGTGGGTCGGTCGGGACTACGACAACATCCCGGAGCTGTGGGGACCCGCCGACGGGGTCGAGTTCAGCGGCATGAGGATCCGCGACACGTACGCCGACGGCATCAACTTCACCAACGGCACGCGCGACTCGCGGGTGTTCAACTCGTCGTTCCGGACGACCGGCGACGACTCGCTGGCGGTGTGGGCGAACCGGTACGTCAAGGACCAGGCGGTCGACGTCGCGCACGACAACGCGTTCGTGAACAACACGATCCAGTTGCCGTGGCGGGCCAACGGCGTCGCGATCTACGGCGGTCACGGCAACAAGGTCGAGAACAACCTCATCTACGACACCATGAACTACCCGGGGATCATGCTGGCGACCGACCACGACCCGTTGCCGTTCTCCGGGCAGACGCTGATCGCCGACAACGCCCTGTTCCGGACGGGTGGCGCGTTCTGGGGCGAGGCGCAGGAGTTCGGCGCGATCACCTTGTTCGCGCAGAGCCGCGACATCACCGGCGTGACGATCCGCGACACCGAGATCCACGACTCGACCTACGACGGCATCCAGTTCAAGTCGGGCGGCGGCAACGTCCCGGGGGTCGTCGTCAGCAACGTCCTCATCGACCGCTCGAACAACGGGGCGGGGATCCTGGCCATGGGCGGCGCCCGCGGCAGCGCGACCCTGACCAACGTGCGGATCACCAACTCGGCCGCCGGCGCGATCGTCGTCGAACCGGGCTCGCAGTTCACCATCACCGGCACCCCGACCACCACCACCCACCGCGGCCGAGGCGTCGCCTGACCGACCGGCAACACCCGAACGCATCGCAGGGGTCCCCGCCAAGGGGACCCCTGCTTTGATTCTGCCGGCCAGGTACGACAATTCCGGGCCGTGACGTTGCGGACAGCCCGTTCGGCACACCGCGGTCAGCGGCGGCCCGGGGTGCGTGTCAGGTGGCGTCCGGGTCGTACGGGGGACGCTCGCCGCGGTCCAGGGGACGGTCCCGGCTGGTCGTGTCGCGGACCGGCGGCACGGTCGGGTGGCCGTTCGGCTTCTCGCTCGGCTCGTCGTCCCACAAGTGCTTGGTGATCGCGCGCTTGGGGTCGAAGTTGCGCAGTTCCCGGAGGTCCTCGAGGGGCTTGCGCAGCTGCTCGAACTCCGGCCCCATCTCCTGCTTCAACTGCTCGCGCGCGCCGGTCGCGTAGTCGCGGACCCGGCGGACCGTCTTGCCGACCCACGCGGCGGCGTCGGGCAGTCGTTCCGGGCCCAGGATGAACAGACCCGCCACGACGATGACGAGGATCTCAAGCCACCCGATGCTGTCGAACACCCTCGTGCCCCACCTTCCGCGCCCCAAGCCCTGGCTGCCAGCGTAGCCGTCAGTCGGACCGCAGAGTCACCTGCACGGTCAGCTCACGACCCTGCCTGGCCAGCACGACCGGCACCGTCTCGCCGATTTCATGGTCCCTTACCGCAACGGTCAGCTCCGCGGCGTTGCGCACCATCCGGTCGCCGACCCGCGTGATCACGTCGCCCTCCTCGATGCCCGCCGCGTCGGCCGCACCGCCCTCGGGCACGTTCTGCACCTGCGCGCCCTCCGCCGTCTCCGCCGACGCCGACCGCACGTTGATGTTCATGTCCGCGTGCTTGACCTCGCCGTCGCGGATCAACGCCTGCGACACCTTGCGCGCGTAGTTGCCGGAGATCGCGAACCCGAGGCCGACCGAGCCGCCGGTCTCGGTGCGGATCGACGAGTTGATGCCGACCAGCGCGCCGGAGGAGTCGACCAGCGCGCCGCCGGAGTTGCCGGGGTTGATGGCCGCGTCGGTCTGGATCGCGTCGTAGGTGACCTGCGGCCCGCCGTTCTCGCCCGCCGCCGTCACGGGCCGGTGCAGGGCGCTGACGATGCCCTCGGTCACGGTGTTCGACAGCGACAGCGGCGAGCCGATCGCGAGCACGGTGTCGCCCACCGCGAGCTCGTCGGAGTCGCCGAACTGCAGCACGGTCGGGTTGTCCACCTCGACCTTGATCACCGCGAGGTCGGTCTTGGAGTCGCGGCCGACGACCTGCGCCACGGCCCGCTTGCCGTCGGTGAAGACCACGGTCAGCTTCGCCGACGTGTCCTGCACCGCCGGGGCGACCACGTGGTCGTTGGTCAGCACGTAGCCCTCGCCGTCGATGACCACGCCGGAGCCGACGCCGGCCACGTTCGCGCCCTTGAACTCGATCGACACGACGCTGGGCGTGACCCGCTGGGCGATCTCGGCGACGGAACCGACCGGCCGTTCCTTGCCCGGCTTGACCTCGGCGAGCGTGACGCCGCCGTCGGTGAGCGGGTTGCCGACGCGGCCCAGCAGCCAGCCGACCACGCCGCCGCCCGCGCCGATCACCAGCGCCGCCACCATCAGCAGTGCCAGGGCCATCGGCTTGACGCGCCGCCCGAACAGCAGTTCGGGCACGCTGAGCTGCGGTCCGGCCGGCGGCTCCGGCTTGGGTTCGGTGTCGGGCTGCTCGGTGACGGCGGGCGGGCCGATGACGGCCGACGCGCCCGGGTCGCGCCACGAGTCGCCGGCCGGCTTGCCCTCCCAGAAGACGGGCTCCACCTCGGGCTCGCCGTTCAGGTCGACCGGCGGGCGTTGCAGGAGCGTGTCGTCGTCACCGTGCGGCCGGCCGAACGCCGTGGTCAGCGCTTCCGGCGGGGGTGGCGCGAGTCGGACGGACGAGTTGCCGTTCGGGCTCGGGCGGTCGGCGGAGAACGCGCCCGCCACGCCCGGCGGCCGGCCGAACACGGCCTGGTGACCGGGGTCCACGGCCGGGCGGTTCAGCGGACGGGGTGCGAGCCTGCGGTGCGCCCCGTCGTCGACGCCCGACCTGGGGGTCCCGTTGCCCTGTTCTGGCTCGCTCATCGCTCCCCGCACGTCGTCACACCATGGTTGTCGCGGGGCAATCGTGCCGGGTGACCGGTGAAGTTGCCGTCAGCGGGCCGGTCAGCGGTCCAGCAGGCCGGCCTGCGCGGCCGGGCGCAGCACGCCGACGGGCTCGCGGTCGTCGGTCAACGCCGGCGCGACCACGGGCGAGGGCTGCGGCGAGTTGCCCTGGGCGGGCGGCGGCGCGTTGTCCTCGCTGCCCGGTGCGACCAGGGCGAGCGCGCCGAGCATGAGACCGGAGACGACGACGCCGGCGCCTTGGCGGGCACGTCGCCCCCCGAAGAGACCGGCTCCGAAGCGGCTACCGCCGCCGGTCCCGAAAGGGCGGCCGGACCCCAGCACGGGACCGCTGCCGAACGCGACCCGGTCGGGCCGCTGGACCGTGACGAGCTGGCCGTCCTCGCTGACCGCGAGGCCGTCCGGCGCGCTGGGCAGCTCCACTTCCTGCGGGATCGCGCCCAGCCTGGCCAGCAGGCTCGCGGGCGCGCACGGCGCGTCGGCGGCGCGCACCGCGGAGCGGGCCTGCTGCTGCGAGTACGCCTCGGCCGCGCAGAACGGGCAGCGCTGCAGGTGCGCGGACGCCCTGTTGTGCGCCGAGGCGGACAGCTCGCCGTCGACGAAGGCGACGACCGCGTCGGGCAGCAGGTGCTGCTCGGGCAGTTGCCAACCTCGCAGGTCGGTCATGCAGAGTCCTCCTGGACGAGACCCCGACGGCGTTCCAGTGCGACCCGCAGGGCCTGGCGGCCCCGGTGGATCCTGCTCCTCACGGTACCGAGTTTGACGCCGAGGGTGGCGCCGATCTCCTCGTAGGAGAGCCCTTCCACGTCACACAGCACGACGGCGGCGCGGAACTCGGGCGGCAACTCGTCCAGCGCGGCCTGCAGCTCCGGGTCGAGGTGCGTGTCGTCGTAGATCTCCTCGGGCGTCGGGTCGTCGCCGGGGATGCGGTCGGTCTCCTCGGGCAGGGCCTCCATGCGCACGCGCGAGCGGCGGCGGGCCATGTCGAGGAAGAGGTTCGTGGTGATGCGGTGCAGCCAGCCCTCGAACGTGCCGGGCTTGTACGACGCGAGGGAGCGGAACACCCGGATGAAGGTCTCCTGGGTGAGGTCCTCGGCGTCGTGCTGGTTGCCGGACAGGCGGTAGGCCAGCCGGTACACCCGGTCGGCGTGGTCGCGCACAACTTGGTCCCACGAGGGCGCGATCCAGTCCGCGTCCTCGATGGGCGCGGTCAGTGCGGCGGTCGGCTGCTTTGGCATCGGGCGGTTAAGCACCTCCACTGGGCTGGCTGCCCTGCTGCACGGGTCAACGCTCGGCTCCCCTGACGTGTTCCCGTTGGTCCTGCTCGTCATGCGTTGAGGTCAGTGTGGCGTTCTCCCTTATAACCATCGTGAGAGGCGGCTGAGAGCACGCTGAGAATCCGGGTTGTCCGCGAGATTCGCCCGAACCGCCGCCGGCGGCGTTAGCCTTCGTGCTGTGGATGCGCCGACGCGCGAGTACGTGGAGCGCTACGTGCCCGAGGACGCCGTCATCACGGCCGCCAGGGCTCGTGGCGCCGAGTTGGGGTGCGTGCCGATCGGGTCCGGCGGCGGGGCGGCGTTGCGGTTCCTCGCGGCGGCGTTGCAGGCCAAGGCCGTGGTGGAGATCGGCACCGGGGCCGGTGTGGGTGCGTTGTACCTGCTCGGCGGCATGCCCGCGGCGGGGGTGCTGACGTCGATCGACGTGGAGCCGGAGCACCAGCGCGCGGCCCGGGTGGCGTTCGCGGAGGCGGGGGTCGCGGTGTCGCGGACCCGGTTGATCATGGGTCGGGCGCTGGACGTGCTGCCGAGGCTCACCGACGGCGCGTACGACCTGGTGTTCGTGGACGCGGCCAAGTCGGAGTACCCGAAGTACCTGGCGGAGGGCGTGCGGCTGCTGCGGCCGGGTGGCGTGATCGCGTTCGACAACGTCCTGTGGCACGGCCGGGTGGTCGACCCGTCCCACCGCGACCCGGACACGGTGGCGATGCGGGAGGTGGCGCGGTCGGTCCGCGAGGACGACCGCCTGGTGCCGGTGATCCTGCCGCTCGGCGACGGCCTGCTGGTCGCGGCGAAGGTCGGCTGAGCCCGGGCCGAACCCGGCCGGCCGCCGACACGCCCGGCGGTTGTCACGCGGTTCGGCTTGTTCGCTTCGCAGGGGTCCTCGCCAAGGGGACCCCTGCTTTTATCCTGCCGGCGAGGTCCGACGATTTCGTGTGGTCAGAGGCAGGCTGTGGACAACTCGCCCGAGGTCGTGGTCATCCGGCGCGCGAGGCCGGCGGATCGTCCCGGCCGGGGCCGAAGCGGTCGCGGTAGGCGCTCGGGGTCAGGCCCGTGCGGCGGTGGAAGTGGGCTCTCAGGTTCGACGGTGAGCCCAGGCCGCAGCGGCGCGCCACGACGTCCAGGCGTGACTCGCCACGCTCGATGAGGCTGCGCGCCAGGTCCACCCGTTGGGCGGTCAGCCAGGCGAGGGGTGTGGTGCCCAGTTCGGCCTGGAACCGGCGGTGCAGGGTGGCCTGGCTGACGGCCGCGCGGCCGGCCAGCGCGGCGACCGTCAGGGGCTCGTCCAGCCGCGCCCGAGCCCAGGTCAAGACCTCCGCCAGGGACTGGTCCGGCACCTCCGGCACGGGCCGGACCACGAACTGGCGCTGCCCGCCGTCCCGGTGGGCAGCGAACACCAGCCGCCGGGACACCACGTTGGCCACCTCCGTGCCGTGGTCCTCCCGGATCAGGTGCAGCCCCAGGTCGAGCGCCGCCGCGCTCCCGGCCGCCGTGTAGATCTGGCCGTCCCGCGCGTACAAGACATCCGGAACCAACGTGACCTGCGGAAACGTCTCCCGGAACAGCCGCGCCCACTGCCAGTGCGTGGTGGCGCGACGGCCGTCCAACAGCCCCGCGTGCGCCAGCGTGAACGCCCCCGTGCAGAAGCTCACCAGCCGCGCGCCCCGCTCGTGCGCCCGCCGCACGGCCTCCAGCAACGGCTCCGGCGGCCGGACCCAGCTGTCCGGCCGGTTGGACACGATCACCGTGTCCGCGTGCTCCACCTCCCCCAAAGAGGGGACACCCGTGAGGGTGAAAAACCCGTGGTTCATCCGCACCGGACCGAGCGCGCTCAGGGTGAACGAGTACCACGGCCGCCCACCGAGCTCGGGTCGGCGCAGACCGAACAGCTCCGTCCCGACGCCCAGCTCGAACGGGTTCGAGCCGGAGTCGACGATCATCACGACGCGGTGCGAGGATCCTGGCGGCATGTGCGATTCCTAGCACTCACACCCGCCCGACGTCGCCGGGCAGCATCGCCGCCATGGATCCGATCAACCTGGCCGAGGCGCTCACCACGTTCGACGCCCTGTGGAGCCCGCGCGTCGTCACCACGGTCAACGACTACGACGTCCGCGTCGCCAAGGTCCGCGGCGAGCACCTCTGGCACGCCCACGACGACACCGACGAGTTCTTCCTCGTCCTCGAAGGCGAACTCGACATCGCCCTCGACGACCGCACGGTGCACCTCAAGACCAACGACGTGTTCGTCGTCCCGAAGGGCGCACGCCACAAGCCCTCGTCACCCACCGGCGCGCGCATCCTGATGATCGAACCCAGCGGCACGTCGACCGTCGGGGACCGCCACGAGGAGGTCCCCGACCACGTCGACGCGACCACGGGCCACCCGCTCAGTGCGCCGTGACGCCCTTCCCGAGCACCGTCACCCCACCGGACGACACGGTGTAGCGCTGCCGGTCCGTCGCCGGGTCCACCCCGATCAACGCCCCGTCGGGCACGACGACGTTCTTGTCCAGGATCGCCCGCCGCACCACCGCGCCACGCCCGATCCGCACGCCCGGCAGCAGCACGCTCCCCTGCACCACCGACCCGGACTCCACGACCACGTCCGAGCTGATCACGGACCCGTGCACGGTGCCGGAGATGATCGAACCCGGCCCCACCATCGAGTCCTCGGCGCTGCCTCCCGCGATGAACTTCGCGGGCGGCAGCGGCGGGGTCGCCGTCCGGATCGGCCACGCCTGGTTGTAGAGGTTGAACACCGGCCGCACCGACACCAGGTCCATGTGCGCCTCGTAGTAGGCGTCGATGGTCCCCACGTCGCGCCAGTAGCCCCGGTCGCGGTCGGTCTCGCCCGGCACCTTGTTGTCGGCGAAGTCGTAGACGTGCGCCTGCCCCTGGTCGACGAGCATCGGGATGATGTCGCCGCCCATGTCGTGGTCGGAGTCGGGGTTGGACGCGTCCGCCCGCAACGCGTCGATCAGCGCCTCGGTGGTGAACACGTAGTTGCCCATCGACGCGAAGGTGACCTCCGGGTCGTCCGGCACGTGCGGCGGCTCCGCCGGTTTCTCCAGGAAACGGGTGATCAGCCCGGTCGCGTCGGAGTCGATGCAGCCGAACGCCTTGGCCTCCGCGCGCGGCACCCGGATGCCCGCCACGGTGACGCCCGCGCCGGTCTCCACGTGCTGCTGCACCATCTGACCGGGGTCCATCCGGTAGACGTGGTCCGCGCCGAAGATGATCACGTGCTCGGGTTTCTCGTCGTTGACGAGGTTCAGCGACTGGAAGATGGCGTCGGCGCTGCCGGTGTACCAGCGCGGCCCGAGCCGCTGCTGTGCCGGCACCGGCGTGACGTACTGGCCGAGCACATTGGACAGTCGCCACGTGGTGGAGATGTGCCGGTCCAGGGAATGGGATTTGTACTGGGTGAGCACGCAGAGCTTGACGAAACCCGCGTTCACCAGGTTGGACAGGACGAAGTCCACCAGCCGGTAGTTACCGCCGAAGGGCACCGCCGGCTTTGCCCGGTCGGCGGTCAACGGCCACAACCGTTTGCCTTCGCCACCGGCGAGGACAATTCCTAGAACGTGCGGTTGCCCTTTCACAGCAACGACCCTAACCGGGTGAGCACCGACCCACCAACGGCGAAGTAACGCAAACTCCGCTCGTTCACCCGGCTGCCCCCGGCGAGCGGGTTACGGTGAGCGTCGTGCGAATTGGACTGCTCACACGGGAGTACCCGCCGGAGGTCTACGGCGGCGCTGGGGTGCACGTCGGCTTCCTCGTGCCGAGGCTGCGCGAACTGGTGGACGTGGACGTGCACGCCTTCGGCGGGCCGCGCGCGGACGCCAGGGCGCACAACCCGGCGCACGGCCTGGAGCAGGCGAACGCCGCGCTGGCCACATTGTCGGTCGACCTGGAGATGGCCGCCGCGCTGGGCGACGTGCAGCTGGCGCACTCGCACACCTGGTACGCCAACATGGCCGGTCACCTGGCGAAACTGCTGCACGGCATCCCGCACGTGGTGACCGCGCACTCGCTGGAGCCGCGCCGGCCGTGGAAGGCCGAGCAGCTCGGCGGCGGCTACCGGGTGTCCTCCTGGGTGGAGCGGACCGCGTACGAGGCGGCGGACGCGGTGATCGCGGTCAGCGAGGGCATGCGCGCCGACGTGCTGGACTGCTACCCGTCGTTGGACCCGGCACGCGTGCACGTCGTGCGCAACGGGATCGACACGTCGGCCTACCACCCTGTTTCCGAAACCGACGCCCTGGTCAGGCACGGCATCGACCCGGCGCGGCCGATCGTGACGTTCGTCGGGCGGATCACCCGGCAGAAGGGCGTCGGGCACCTGGTCGCCGCCGCGCACCGGATCTCGCCGGACGCCCAGGTCGTGCTGTGCGCGGGCGCGCCGGACACGCCGGAGATCGCCGAGGAGACGCGCCTGGCGGTGGCGGAGCTGGCGGCGGCGCGGCCGGGGGTGTTCTGGATCCAGCAGATGCTCCAGCCGGCCGAGGTGCGGCAGATCCTGAGCCGTTCGACGGTGTTCGTGTGCCCGTCGGTGTACGAGCCGCTGGGCATCGTGAACCTGGAGGCGATGGCGTGCGGCACGGCGGTGGTGGCGTCCGACGTGGGCGGCATCCCGGAGGTCGTGGACCACGGGCGGACCGGGCTGCTGGTGCACTACGACGAGAAGGACGTCGAGGCGTACCGGGTGGCGTTGGCCGACGCGGTGAACGAGGTGCTCGGCGACCCGGCGCGGGCGGCGGCGTTCGGCCAGGCCGGGCGCGCGCGGGCGATCGAGGAGTTCTCGTGGGCGACGGTGGCCGAGCAGACCGTGGCGGTGTACTCGGCGGCGCTGAACGGCGCTCAGTGATCACCTGACCCCGCAGTGTGACGTGCGCCACTCGATCGCGATGCAACGGTATGGGGGCCCGACCGCCTTTAACCAGTAGGGGCGACTACTGGGGGCGGTATGCGGTGGCTTGTGCTCCTGCTCGCGCTGGTGGCCGGTGGGTGCGCCACGCCCGCGTTCAGCGCGGAGCAGGTCAGGTTGACGATCGAGGGTGAGGCGGTGCTGGACGCGCCCGGCCTGCAGGCGCGGGCCGAGGCGGAGCTGAGCTACACGCTGTCGTTCGGGTACGTGGCCCGGACCGGCCGGGACGCGGTGAGCTGCTGGTTCGCGCGCACCGGTGAGGCGTTCGAGGTCGACACGCGGTTGTGGTGCGGTCCCGTGCAGGTGCCCGGCACGGCCGCGACCACCGACTGGGTGCCGGTGCCGTTGAAGCAGGTGGACCGCAGCGCGTCCGGGATCCGGCTCGAGGTCCAGCCGCCGCAGGTGCCCGCGCAGGGCGCCCGGAGCACACCGGTGGGGAAGCTGGTGCGCACCGACGGGCGGGAGACCGACGCCGACCAGGGCGTCGGGCAGGCGGGGCCGGACTTCCTGGCCGTGCTGCCCGACGACGGGCAGGTGCTCGACGCGGCGTCCGCGATGGTGCGCGACGACCAGCTCGAAGTGCAGGTGACGGGGTACTCGTCGCCGTCGGTGTGGCCGACGGCGGAGGGTGACCTGAGAGCCGAGCACGGGGTGGCGCTGCGGGTGCTGCGGGTGCGGGTGACGCGGCACAGCGAGGTCGACTCGGCGTTCGGGCAGACGCCGTGGCGCGGGTGGCTGCCGCAGCCGCCGGAGCTGTCGCTGGACGTGCCGGGTCGGCGGCACCTGCTGCCGGCCGACCGGTTACCGGACAACGGGTCGGCGCTGATCGTCTACACGGTGCCGGTCGCGGGCGGGCAGGAGTCGCTGGTGCTCGACACCGTGGGGGCGAAGTCGCTGCAGCAGCGGGTCGAGGTGCCGACCGGGGTGGTCGTCGGCGAGGCGACGAAGGCGCTGCGGCGTGCGCCGGGGCCGGAGTCGATCTCGGTGTCGACCCCCGTGACGGTGGGCGGCGCCACCGGGTCGGTGGAGGTCGTGCGGGCGAAGGTGGGTCGGCAGCGGCCGGTGGCGGCGGGCGGGCAGTACGAGCTGGCGACGGCGGGCGCCGGGATGGCGCTGGTGGAGCTGCGCATGGTCGGGCACGACCTGCCGAGCGTGGTCGGCGCGGGGCAGACGTCGCCGCTGTTGACCTTGACGGTGCCGGGCGGGCAGGCGGCGCGGCAGGTCGGGGCGCGTTACGGCGGCGACACGGTGCCGGTGGCGGTCGTGTACGAGGTGCCGGAGGACGTGCGGTCGGCGACGTTCTCGGTGGCGTCGGGGGAGGTGACGTTGCCGCAGTTGGGCGAGGTGGCGGTGACCGGTGGGCCGGGGGTCGAGGTGCCGCTGGACTTCTGACCGGCCTGGGTTGTCCGGGTTGTCCCGGCATTGCGCGCGGCGACGACCGCGACGGCCGCCAGCGCCAGCCACAGCGTGACCAGGGCGGTCAGGCCCGGCCAGCCGTGGGCCTGGTAGGCGGCGCTGCCCGCCGTGCCGCCGGTGCTGCTGCCGACGTAGAACGCGAACAGGTAGACGCCCGAGGCCTGGCCTCGGACGTGCTCGGGCGCGTGGGCGCCGACCCAGCCGCTCGCCACCGCGTGGGCGGCGAAGAAGCCGCCGGTGAACAGGGTGAGGCCGACCGCGATCGCGGCCACGTGGTCGGGGAGGGTGATGGCGGCTCCGGCGGCGGCGAGCGCCAGGCCGGCGAGGGCGACGCGGGCGCGGCCGTGGCGGTCGGCCAGGCGGCCCGCGGCGGCGGACGTGCCGCCGCCCGCCGCGTAGGCGAGGTAGACCAGGGTGGCCACGCCGGTGGGCAGGCCCAGGTCGGTGGTGAGGCGGAAGCCGATGACGTTGAAGACCGAGATGAACGCCGCCACCGCCAGGATCGCGATCGCGTACTGGCAGAGCAGGACGCGGTCGGTGAGGGCGTCTTTGAGGGCGCTCGGGCGGCGTTCGGCGGGGTGGCCCTTGGGCAGCAGGAGGGCGGCGGTGATCGCGCAGGCCGCGCCGAACGCGCCGGCGAGGGCCAGGGCGGTGCGCCACGACGTGCCGTCGGTGGTGAAGCCGGTGATGAGGCGGCCGAGCATGCCACCCGCGCTGTTGCCCGCGACCAGCGCGCCGATGGCCGCGCCGACGTGCGCCTTGCGTGCTTCCTGGGCGAGGAACGCCATGGCGGTCGCCGGGACGCCCGCCGTGGCGACGCCTTGCAGGGCTCGGGCGGCGATGAGGGTTTCGTAGGTCGGGGTGAGCGGGAGGAGCAGGCCGAGGGCGGCGGCGGTGAGGACGGACCAGACGATGACGCGGCGTCGGCCGAGGCGGTCGGCGAGGGCGGCCATCGGGATGATCGCGAGGGCCAGCGCGCCGGTCGCGGCGCTGATGGCGAGGGACGCTTCGGCCGGCGTGAGGCGGAAGTCGCGGGCGATGTCGGGCAGGACCGACTGCGGCGCGTAGAGCAGCGCGAACGTGGCCAGGCCGGTGGCGGCGACGGCGGTGGTGAGGCGGCTGGGCACGTCTTCGACGCTAATCGATGCGTCCAATGCGCCGGTTTGCGACAATCCATGCGGTGATGGATGAATTGGTCCCGCGCCTGGCCGTCCTCCGCGCGCTGGCCGCGGACGAGCACGTGACCCACGCCGCCGAAGCGGTCGGCGTGCCGCAGCCGACCGTGAGCCGCTGGCTGGCCGCCCTCGGGACGTCGCTGGGCGCGCCGGTGGTCGTCCGATCGGGGCGACGCGTCCGCCTGACCAGGGCGGGCCGCCTGCTGTGCGAGGCCGCCGACCGCGCCCTGACGGTCCTGGAAGCGGGCCACCGCGCCGCGGCGGAGGAGGTGTCACCCGAACGTGGCCAGGTGGCGCTGGGCTTCCTCCACCTCCTGGGCAGGTCGGTGGTCCCGGCCCTGGTCAGCAGCTTCCGCGAACATCACCCGTCCGTGCGATTCCGCCTGGTCCAGAACTCGCGGCAGGACATCCTCGCCCACCTGGCCGACGGCATCGTCGACCTGGCCCTCGTCTCCCCGCCGCCGACCGACCCCGCGTTCGCGCACGCCGTCGTCCGGGAGGAGGAGCTGATCCTCGTCGTCCCACCGGGCCACCGCCTGGCCGGTCGGTCGTCGGTGCGGGTGGCCGAGCTGGCGGGCGAGGAGTTCGTCGGCCTCGAACCGGGCTACGGCCTGCGGCAGATCACCGACGACCTGTGCGCGGCGGCCGGCTTCGTGCCCACGCCGGCGTTCGAGGGCCAGGAGACCGAGACCGTCCGGGGCCTGGTCGCGGCGGGCCTGGGGGTGGCCCTGCTGCCGCACGCCGACTCGCCGTCGGGGCTGCCGGAGATCCCGCTCAACCCGCGTGCCGCGCGGGAGATCGCGCTGGTCTGGCCGGCCGACGCCCCGCTCCCGCCGGCCGTCCGAGCCTTCCGGGACCACGCGCTGGCGACCTGATCACGTTCCCGGCCCAAGCCGACTTCCGTGCCCATTGCTCCCATCCGGCTTCAACGCTCACGCCCGCCGGAGTCCGCGCCCGTGACCCCGTCCGTGCCCGCGCCCCGCGTCCCTGCCGGACGTCCGTGCCCACCGGAGTCCGCGCCCGGCGTTCCCCGCCCCGGCGCTTCGCACCTGGCGTCCGGCCATGTCCGCCGCGTCCACCTCGCCGCACCCGCCTTCCGTGTCCGCCGCTCCAGCCCCGCCATCCGTGTGAGGCCGTGGTTGGGGGTGGTTGCGGTTCCTCGATTCAACCGAGGTGCGGTAACGGTGTTTCCGTACATTTTCAGGCCATGATCACCCGATCGTGTTCGACGGCACGTAGGTCTCGGCCAGTTCGATCAGGGTCCTTGCGGCGAAGCCGGTTGCCCCCGCCACCACCTCGTCGTAGACCTTGTCGGCGCGCGCGGGGCCGGCGATGTCCAGGTGGGCCCACGGCACACCACCCGTGAACTCCTTGAGGAACAGCGCCGCGGTGATTCCACCGGGTCCCGGCGGGCACTGGCGGACGTCGGCGATGTCGCTGCGGACGTCCTCCGCCAAGTCCTCCAGCAGTGGCATGCGCCACCACGACTCGCCGACGCGGGCGCCCGCCTCGGCCACGCGCGCCGCGAGGTCGTCGTCGGTGGCGAAGAGCCCACCGGTGCGCACCCCCAGGCTGACCTTCATCGCACCGGTCAGGGTCGCCACGTCCACGAGCACGTCCGGCCGCAGGTTGCGCACCGCATAGGCCAGCGCGTCGGCGAGCACGAGCCTGCCCTCCGCGTCCGTGTTCGTCACCTCGGTCGTCGTGCCCCCGTACTGGGTGATCACGTCACCCGGCCGGTACGCCGAGCCCGACACGTGGTTCTCCGCCGCCGGCACCAACCCCGTCACCCGGACGGGCAGGCTCTGCCGCGCGATCCCCACCAGCGCGGCCACCACCGCCGCACCGCCGGACATGTCCGTGCGCATGAGGTGCATGCCCTCAGCCGGTTTGATCGAGATGCCACCGGTGTCGAACGTGATCCCCTTGCCGACCAGGACCAGGTGCGGCTGCCCGTCGCCGGTGCCCGGCCACGTCAGCTCGATGAACCTCGGCGGCCGAGCCGACCCGCCGCCGACCGCCAGCACACCGCCGAACCGCTGCTCGGCCAGCCACTTCTCGTCGCGGACGTCGACGCGCAGCCCCGGCACGGCCCGCGCCGCCTTCACCGCCGCAGCGGCCAGCCAGGACGGATCCTTCACATTTGACGGCGTGTTCGCCAGGTCGCGCCCCAACGACGTCGCGGCGGCCAGCGTGTTCGCCTTCCGCACCGCGTCCGCCACCCCGGCACCCCCGGTGACCAGGCGCAACGACTTCACCCGCGGCGGCGGCTCCTCGGCGGTCACCTTGAACCGGTAGCCGCCGACCGCCGCACCCAGGGTGAACGCCGCCACCGCCTCCGCCGTCACGTCGGCGGGCAGCCGCACGTCGAACGTGGTCCCGCCCGACTTCTCCGCGTCCGCGTGCAGCGCCCGCACCAGCGACGCGCCCGCCTTGCGCCAGTCGCCCGACCCGCCGTCGCCGACGCCGACGACCCACGTCCGGCCCTGCTTGCTCGTCGCACCGGCCGCGCCGCTCACGTCACCGAGGTCGTCCACGTCCTCCGCACCGGGCCCCAGCCGCACCGGGTCGCCGGGGAACGCGACGAGCACCGCGGGCACACCTCGCCGGAGGGTGTCGGCCACCTCGACGGTGACCAGCGGGGTGGGCAGGGGTGCTCGCACGGGGGACCTCCGAAGGGACCAACAGGGGGTGGAGCTGGTGAAACCGCAGATCAGCGCCGCGGGCGCACGGTCACGTCACCGGCGCGGCACGACGTAGCGATGCCCCGGTTCCACAGTGGAAACCGGGGCGTCGACGCGTTCTCTTGTCCGGCCGGTCAGCCGGCGGCTGCCTTGAGGGCGTCGCCCAGGGCGTTGGCCTCGTCCGCCGACATCTCGACGACGAGGCGCCCACCACCCTCGAGCGGAACGCGCATCACGATGCCGCGCCCCTCCTTGGTCACCTCGAGGGGACCGTCGCCGGTCCGGGGCTTCATGGCCGCCATCGCGTGCTCCCTCCGTCAACATCTTCCCCGTCCGACCAGGGCCGGATACTCCGCCCATTCTCCCCTATGCGGACTCGGCAGCGAAACCGAACCGATCTTTCCGGCCCGCCGGCGGCGGTCGGGCGATCTTCACCAAGCCGCAGATCACGGCCAGGATCACCGTGCGCCAACGACTTCCGCGCCGACCGCCGACCGTCACCTGGTCGTGACCGTGCACCGCGTTGTGGCGTGTCGCGGGGTCGCCCTGACAGACTCGGCTCTCGTGCGAGCCCGTTCCGCGCTCTTCGACGTCTACGGCGGCCACCTCCGCGAGCGGGGTGGCGCGGCGACGATCGCCGCGCTGGTCCGGTTGCTGGAGCCGCTGGACTTCGCCGCGCCCGCCGTGCGCACGGCCGTCTCGCGCACCGTGCGGCAGGGCTGGTTGGAACCGGTCCGCCTGCCGGACGGCCCCGGCTACGCGATGACACCTCGCGCGGAACGGCGGCTGGACGAGGCGGCGGCCCGCATCTACCGCACCCGGCCGTCCACCTGGGACGGTCGCTGGCACGTGGTGGTGCTGGAGGAGCTGCCTGCCCGGGAGGCGCGCGACCGGCTCGCTTCCTCGCTGCAGTTGCTCGGCTACGGCGCGCTCGGCCCCGTGACGTGGATCGCACCGCGCCCGTCACCGGAGCTGGCGGACGTGCTCACCACCGAGAACGTGCGCGGCAGCACGTTCCACGGCGAGCACGAGGGCGACCCGGCCGAGCTGGCGGTCCGCGCGTGGGACCTGGCCACGCTGGGGCGCGACTACGCGCGGTTCGTGGCCGAGTGGGAGCCGGTGATGTCCGCTGTGGACGGTACGGCGCCCGCGGCGGCGTTCGCGGCTTCGCAGCGGTTCCTGCACGCCTGGCGCAAGTTCCTGTTCCGCGACCCCGGCCTGCCGCGCGAGCTGCTGCCCGCCGACTGGCCGGGCGCGGGGGCGGCCGAGTTCTTCGACCGGCACACCAACCGCCTCGCGCCGGCGGTGGCCAAGTTCGTCGACGACTGCCTCGCACACCACTAACCGGAGGTCACCCCGTGTCCGAACTCCTCATCGAGGACGCTGACGGCGTTCGCACCTTCACGCTGAACCGGCCCGAGTCGTTCAACTCGTTCACGGTGGCGTTGAAGGAGCGGTTCCTCCAGGCCGTGGTCGAGACCGCCGCGGACGACGCCGTGCGCGCGGTGGTCGTGACCGGCGCGGGGAAGGCGTTCTGCGCCGGTCAGGACCTCAAGGAGCACGTCGCGCTGCTGGAGGCGGGCGACCCGGCGCCGTTGGAGACGGTGGAGCGGCACTACAACCCGCTGATCAAGGCGATCGTGGGTATGCCGAAGCCGGTCATCGCCGCGGTGAACGGGATGGCGGCGGGCGCGGGGGCGTCGCTGGCGTACGCGTGCGACCTGCGGGTGGCCGGGGCGGGGGCGAAGTTCCTGATGGCGTTCGCGAACGTGGGGCTGACCGCGGACTCGGGCGCGTCGTGGACGTTGCCGAGGCTGATCGGGCACGGTCGGGCGATGGAGATGATGCTGCTCGCGCAGCCGGTCGGCGCGGAGGAGGCGTTGCGGATCGGCATGGTGGGCCAGGTCGTGCCGGACGGCGAGGTGCTGTCGACGGCGCAGGCGTTGGCCCGTCAGCTGGCGGCCGGGCCGACCACGGCGTACGCCAAGATCAAGGAGGCGATGGCGTTCTCCGGCGAGCTGGCGGCGGCGCTGGACGTGGAGGCGCGCACGCAGGCGGAGGCGGGCGCGACGGCCGACCACCGCGAGGCGGTGGCCGCGTTCGTGGCGAAGCGGAAGCCGGCGTTCACGGGGCGCTGACGGCTGAGGCGGCCGGGCCCTCGAGGCCGGGACGAGGTAGCCCGGACGTGGCTAGGACGAGGCGCGGAAGCAGGCCGCGATGTGGTCGTCGACCATGCCGGTGGCCTGCATCAGCGCGTAGCAGGTGGTGGGGCCGAGGAACGCGAAGCCGCGGCGCTTGAGCTCCTTGGCCATCGCCTTCGACTCGGGCGTGACGGCGGGCACGTCGGCGCTCGTGGCGGGGCGCTCGTGGCGCTCGGGGGCGAACGACCACAGCAGGTCGTCCAGCGGCACGTCCAGCTCGGCGACGGCGCGGGCGTTGGCGATCGTGGCGTTGATCTTGGCGCGGTTGCGGACGATGCCCGCGTCGGCCATGAGCCGGTCGAAGTCGTCGGCGCCGAACTCGGCGACCAGCTCGGGCTTGAAGCCCGCGAAGGCCGTCCGGAAGTTCTCGCGCTTGCGCAGGATGGTGATCCAGGACAGGCCCGACTGGAACGATTCGAGCGACATCCGCTCGAACATGGCCGCCTCGCCGCGCAGCTCGACGCCCCACTCGGTGTCGTGGTAGTCGACGTAGTCGGGCGTGCTGTCGCCCCACGGGCAGCGGACGAGGTCGGTCATGCGTGGTACTCCCGGGCGAAGGCGGCGAAGCGGCGCAGCGACCATCTCACACCCGGCGCGAAGGCCAGGTTCAGCGGTAGTGCGATGTCCTCGGACCAGACGAGTTCGCTGCGCGCCTCCCCGCGGGGCACGACGACGAACTCGCCGGTCCCGCGCACCAGCCGGCCGGTGTGCTCGACGGCGCAGCGCACCGGCGGCTCCCACGCGGTGATGCGCATGGTGTCGGTGAACCCGAGCGGGCCGAGGCCGGTGAACGCGGTCAGGCCGCTGCCCTCGCTCGCGCCGTCGCCGCTGGTCACGCGGACGGTGGTGCCGAGCATCCACTCGCCCTGCCGCGCCCAGTCGGTCAGCGCCGCCCAGGTGGTCGCGGCCGGCGCCTCGACCTCGACGCGCAGGTCAAGCCGGGTCATGCTCCGGCTCCCGCTCGGGGTCGGGCGTCACCTGGTCGGGTTCGGTGGCCGCCGGGCGGTCGACGCCCAGCTCGGCCTCCAGTTCCGCGACGCGGTCGCGCAGCCGTTCGACCTCGCCGGCCAGGCGGTCCAGCGCCCAGTCCACCTCGGTCATCTTGTAGCCGCGCAGGACCTGCTGGAACTTCAGGTCGCGCACGTCGTCCGGGGTCACGTCGTCGGACGGCAGGCGGGTCGGCGACGCGCCCGGCGGCAGCGGCGCCAGTTCCTCGCCTCGCCCGAACACCAACGCGGCCAGCAGGAAGACCACGGCCGCGACGAGCGCCATGACGACGATGTAGATGAGCGCTGAGGTCACGTGACGATCGTGACACATGCCCCGCCGGTCAGACCGAGGAGAACACCACACAGCGCCGGGCGAGCACGGCCAGCCGCAGCGCGATGACGAACGAGACGACGGTCGCGGCGGCCACCGGGGGTGACAGGAGCAGCCTCGTCGCGTCCAGGTAGGCGGTCGCGGCCAGGATCGCCACGTTGCCGAGCAGGGACACGCCGACCGCGACGACGGCCACGACACCGGCGAGCTTGGCCAGGGTGACCGTGCTGACCGTCGTGCGGGCCAGCCGCCGTCCGACGAGCAGCGCGAGCACCGCCACGCCCGCCACGAGCCACGCCGACGTGTCGTTGAACCGGGCGATGAGGAGGTACCAGTCGGGCGGCGGGGCGTCGAAGTCGTTCCAGGCCCCGATCCAGAACCGGCGGTTGAGCTCCCACATCACGTACGCGAGGGGGATCACCAGCATCACCGACCGCAGCGTGCGGGCGCCGTAGGCGAGGCCGAGCAGGCCCTGGTACTCGCGGGCGATGGCGGTGACCGGGCCGAACTCGGCGACGGCGCGGCGTTGCGCGTCCTCCTCCGCCAGCCCCCGGTCGCGGTGCGCGGCGGCGGCGTCGTGGAGGCTGTCCCTGGCCTCGGCGAGCAGGTCGTCCTTGACCGGGTCCGGTCCGCGCAGCCGCCGGTCCAGGGCGGTTACGTAGTCGTCGATCACGCCTGAGCCGGCCACGGCCCACCTCCCAGCACGCCCTCGATGGCGGTGGTGAACTCGCGCCACGCGGTGCGCTCGGCGGCCAGGGCGCGCTGGCCCGCCTTCGTGAGCCGGTACGTGCGGCGCTGCCGGCCGCCGACGGTGCTCCACTCGCTGGTCACCAGGCCGGCGGTCTCCAGCCGGCGCAGGGCCGGGTAGACGGTGCCGGTGGGCAGGTCGAGGGCGCCGCCGCTGCGCCGCTGCAACGCCTCGATGATGGCGTAGCCGTGCAGCTTGCCGCCGTCGAGCGTGGCCAGCAGGAGCGCGTCCAGATGCCCCCGCAACGCGTCGGACTTCATGGGTAGGCACTCTACTGATCCGGGACCGGGGTGGGAATCGGGGACATCCCCGATGTTGGGTTGTCTGCCTACATATACCGTCACTACCCATGGATGCTCTCGGACTGGCCCGGCTCCAGTTCGCCACCACGACGTCGTTCCACTTCCTGTTCGTGCTGCTGACGCTCGGACTGGTGACGTCGGTGGCGGTGATGCAGACCCGGGCCACGCTGTCCGCCGACCCCGTGCACGCCCGGATGACGCGCTTCTGGGGTCGGCTCTACGTGGTGAACTACGCGCTCGGCATCGCGACCGGCATCGTCATGGAGTTCCAGTTCGGGCTGAACTGGTCGGGCCTGTCGACGGTCGCGGGCGACGTGTTCGGCGCGCCGCTGGCGCTGGAGACGCTGGTGGCGTTCTTCCTGGAGTCGACGTTCCTCGGCCTGTGGATCTTCGGCTGGGACCGGCTGAACAAGTGGGTCCACCTGGCGCTGATCTGGCTGGTCGCGCTGACCGCGTTCGCCTCCGCGTTCTGGATCATGATGGCGAACGCGTTCCTGCAGAACCCGGCGGGGCACGAAGCGCGTGACGGCGTGCTGCGGCTGGTCGACTTCTCGGCGCTGGTGGCCAACCCGACGTTCGGCACGGCGTTCCTGCACGTGTGCTTCGCGTCGCTGACCGTCGGCGGCGTGTTCCTGACCGGCGTGAGCGCCTACCACTTCATCCGCCGCACGGCGGAGGTCGACTTCTTCCGCCGGTCGCTGCGGCTGGGCGTGGTGCTGACGGCGCTCGCCACGCCGGTGCTGATCGGGTTCGGGTTCGGGCAGTTCCCGATCGTGGAGCGCTACCAGCCGGAGAAGCTCGACACGGTCGGGGCGCCGGACGGGATCGGCCTCGGGTTCATGATCCAGATCGGGTTCGTGCTGCTGCTGGTGAGCTGGGCGACCGTGCCGCTGCTGTTCCGCGACTGGGTGGTGCGGCTGCGGTTCCCGCTGTACCTGATGGTGCTCGGCATCCCGCTGCCGTTCGTGGCGGCGATCGGCGGGTGGCTGTTCCGCGAGGTCGGGCGGCAGCCGTGGCTGATCCAGGGCGTGCTGACCACGCAGGACGCGATGTCGCACGTGAGCGCGGGGCAGATGCTCGTGTCGTTCATCGCGTTCACGTCCGTGTTCGCGGTGCTGGCGGTCGCCGACTGGGTGCTGATCGCCCGGCTGGCCCGGCGTGGGCCCGTTTCCTCGGACGAGGCGCCGGTGTCGCCGCTCGTCCCGGCTCTGTGAGGGGTGTGTCGTGGAAGGTGTCTGGGTTGTCCTACTGGCGTTCCTGACCTGCGGTTACTTCGCGCTGGCCGGGTTCGACTACGGGGTCGGGGTGTTGTTGCGGCTGGTCGGGCGGGACGAGCGGTCGCGGCGGGCGGTGTTGCGCGCGGTGACGCCGTTCTTCCTCGGCAACGAGGTGTGGCTGGTCGCGGCGGTGGGCGTGCTGTTCGGCGCGTTCCCCCGGTTGGAGGGCGAGTTGCTGTCGTCGCAGCACACGGTGTTCGCGGTGCTGCTGGCCGGGTTGGTGTGCTTCACGGTGGCGGTGCAGTTGCGGTCGCCCGGGTGGGATTTCCCGCTGGTGGGTGGCGCGCTGGTGGTCGCCGCGGGGTGGGGTGTGCTGCTGGGGCGGGTGCTCGGCGGGCCGGTGTGGTTGTGGGGTGCGGGGATGCTGGTGCTGTTCTCGTTGCACGGGGCGGTTTTCCTGGCTTGGCGGTTGTCGGGTGAGCTGCGGGCGCGGGCGTCGCGGATCGCTGGTGTCCTGGTGCTGCCGGGTGTTGGTTTCGTGGTGGCGGCGGTGGTGACGGCCGGGTCGGTGCCGGTGCCCGCGTTCGGGGTTACGGGGGTGGTCGCGTCGGGCTTGTTGGGCGGGGTGTGGGTGGCGTTGCGGGCGGGGCGGCACCGGGTGGCTTTCGCGTGCAGCGCGGTGCTGTGCGCGGTGCCGGTGGTGGGGGTGTTCGGGGCGAGGTCGGTGGTGACGGTGTCGGTGATGGCGGACCTCCCGACGTTGCGGGTGTTGACGTGGGCGGCGGTCGTGGTGGTGCCGTTGGTGCTGGTGTTCCAGTGGGCGACTTGGCGGATGTCCCGTGCGGCACGTTGACCGGGGGTACGTCGTCGTCCTGGTGGTGTTGGCGGTGGTGACGGCGGCGGTGGTGCTGGCGCAGGCCGAGGTGTTGGCGGCGGTGGTGGCGGGCGGGTTGTCGGCGTGGTGGGTGGTGGCGGTGGTCTTGGTGCGCGGGGGTCTGGTGTGGGGCGGGCGGGTGGTGACGCAGCGCTTCGCGATCTCGGTGAAGGCCGCGTTGCGGAAGCGGGTGTTGCGCGAGTCTTCGGGGTCTTGCGGTTCTTCCGGGTCTTCCGGGTCTTCCGGGTCTTCGGGGTCTTCGGGGTCGGTCACCACGCTGGTGGTGAAGGGGGTGGACGCGGTGGAGCCGTACTTCGCCGGGTACCTGCCGCAGGTGGTGGTGGCGGCGGTGGTGCCGGTCGCGGTGGTGGTGCGGTTGTCGTTCGCGGACCTGGCGTCGGCGGTGGTGGTGCTGGTGACCTTGCCGCTGGTGCCGGTGTTCGCCGCGCTGGTCGGCGTGCACACCCGTGATCGGACGCGGGCGCAGTGGGCCGGGTTGGCGGTGGTGGGTGGGCATTTCCTGGACGTGGTGCGCGGGCTGGGGACGTTGAAGGTGTTCGGGCGGGCGGCGGCGCAGGCGGCGACCGTGCGGGCGATGGCGGGTGCGCACGCGGCGGCGACGATGCGGACGCTGCGGGTGGCGTTCCTGTCGGCGTTGGTGCTGGAGTTGGTGGCGACGTTGTCGGTGGCGCTGGTGGCCGTGCCGGTGGGGTTGCGGCTGCTGCACGGCGGGGTGACGTTGCAGGTGGCGCTGCTGGTGCTGCTGCTGGCGCCGGAGGCCTACCTGCCGCTGCGGGCGGCGGGCTCGCAGTTCCACGCCTCCGCCGAGGGCCTGGCCGTGCTGGAGGCCGTGCCGCGGGCCATCCCCTCGGCAGAGGCCGCCGCACCAGCCGCGCCGCAGGTCGTCGCTACGCAGGGGTCCTCGCCAGGGGGATCCCCGGTTTTGATCCTGCCAGAGGGGGGCGACGAAATGCCGTCGTCGGGTGCAGCCTGTGGACAACTCGCGGGTGAGGCCCGCGTGGTGGTCGGCGGGGTGCTCGCGCCCGACCTGCGGACGGCCGAGATCGTGGTGGAACGGGTCGTGGTCCGGTATCCGGGCAGGGAGTCGTTGGGCCCGATGTCGTTGCGGATCGCGGCCGGTGAGCGGGTCGGGTTGGCGGGGCCCAGCGGGGTCGGGAAGAGCACATTGCTGGCCGTGGTGATGGGCTTCGTGACTCCTGCGTCGGGGCGGGTGCTGGTCGGTGGGGTGGACCTGCGCGAACTCGACCGCGAGTGGTGGTTGCGACAGGTGGCGTGGGTGCCGCAGCGGCCGACGCTGTTCCCCGGCACGGTCGGCGAGAACATCGCGCTCGGCTCGACCGGTGACGTGCGCGCCGCCGCGGCCGAGATGGGGTTGGCCCACCTGGTCGACGCCGAGCACCCGTTGTCCTCCGGTGAACGGCAGCGGGTCGCGCTGGCGCGGGCGTTGGTGCGCGACGACGCGCGGATGCTGCTGCTGGACGAGCCGACCTCCCGGCTGGACGGCGGCACGGAGGAAGCGGTGCTGAGGGCGACGCGGCGGCTCGCGTCCGGGCGCACGGCGATCGTCGTGGCGCACCGGCCCGCGATGCTCGGCGAGGTGGACCGGGTGGTGGCGTTCGGATGAGGCGACTGGTGCTCGCGGTGGTGGCCGGCGTGGCCGCCGAACTGGCCGGGATCGGGCTGATGACCACCGCCGTGTGGCTCGTCATGCGTGCCGCCGAGCAGCCGCCGCTGTCGGCGTTGGCGGTGGCGATCGTGGCGGTGCGCACGCTGGCTTTGGCGCGCGGCGGCCTGCGGTACGCCGAGCGGCTCGCCGGGCACTCGGCCGTCTTGCGGCACTTGGCGGAGGTGCGCGGCCGGGTGTACGACGCGTTGCTGCGCCGTCCGCTCGCCAAGGGTGACGCGCTCACCCGACTGGTGTCCGATGTGGACGGTGTGCAGGACGCCTTGCTGCGATGTGCGTTGCCCGGCGCGGTGGCGGTCGTGGTGGGTGTGGTGGCGTTGGTCGCGACGGGCTTCGCGTGGCCGTTGGCGACCGGGTTGGTGGTGGCGGTGTTCCTCGTGCCGTGGGCTGCGTACGGGCTCGCGGTGCGGCACTCGAGGGCACTCGCGCCGTTGCGCTCGGAGTTGGCGGAGCGGACCGTCGTGCTGCTGGACGGCGCCGCGGAGCTGACGGCTTTCGGCGCCTTGGACCGCGGGCTGGAGGCGACCGGACGGGTGGTCGACGCGCTGGCCGAGCGGGAACGGCGGGGCGGGTTCGGCGCGGCGGCGTTGGCGGCGGTGGCCGTGGTCGTGCAGTTCGGGGTGGCGTTGGCGTTCCTGCGGTCCGGCGCGCCGGCGCACGTCGTGCTCGGTTCGGTCGCGGTGCTGGAGGTGACGGTGCCCTTGGCGGCGGCGGCTCAGCGGTGGGCCGAGGTGCGGGGGTCGGTCGGGCGGGTGCGGGAAGCGTTGCGGGCGGTGGAGGCGCCGGTGCCGGACGTGGAGTTGCCGGTGGGGAAGGTTGGCGTGGTGGGTGCGAGCGGGGCCGGGAAGAGCACGTTCCTGCGGGCGTTGGCCGCCGCGCACCCCGGCGTCGCCAAGGGCGTGCTGGACGACGCGCACGTCTTCCACGCCACCGTGGAGGCGAACGTGCGGCTCGCCCGGCCGGAGGCGTCACGGGAGGAGCTGGACCGGGTCGCCCGGCTGGTGGACCTGGACGTGCCGTGGGAGACGGTTGTCGGTGAGGACGGCGACGCGTTGTCCGGTGGTCAGCGGCAACGCCTGTTGTTGGCGCGGGCCCTGTTGGCCGAGCCGGACGTGCTGCTGCTGGACGAACCCGTCGAAGGTCTGGCCGTCGACCACGGTGACGCCGTGCTGCGTCGGGTGCTCGATGGTGTCGGTGCCGTCGTGCTGGTCACGCACCGGCTGGCGCCGCTGGTCGACTTCGACCGGATCGTGGTGTTCGAGGGTGGTCGGGTGGTGCAGGAGGGTTCGCACGAGGAGTTGGTCGCCGTCGACGGGTACTACCGCGACCGCTGGAGCACCGAGCGCATGGCGGGCCGGTCCTCGGCGGGCACGTCCACCGGCGACGGCAGCCACTCGCCGTCGAACGGCACGAACTGCGTCAACGTCGACGACGCCACCGGCACGCCGCAGCGGCGCAACGCGGTGACCGCGATCTGAGCCGCCATCGGCCCGAGCTGCCGCAGGTCCCGGTTGCGGTGCTTGCGCACACCCAGGTTGACCTGCGCGATCCCGTCCAGGCCGTAGCGGGTGTGCGCGTCGAGCAGCAGGCCGATCTCGACGCCGTAACCGGGCGCGAACGGCACCGACTCCAGGAAGTCGCGCGTGCCCGCGTACTCGCCGCCCAACGGCTGCACGACGCCGGCCAGTTCCGGCCGCAGGGCGTTGAGCAGCGGCCGTGCGGCCAGCTCGGTGACCCGGCCGCCGCCGGTGCTCTCCAGCCGCAGCGGTCGCCGGTAGAAGCCCTTCACCAGGTGCACGTCGTCACGGGTGAGCAGCGGGCCGAGCAGGGCGGGCACGAATTCGGGATCGGGGTCGACCAGGTCGGAGTCGAGGAACACGACCAGGTCGCCGGTGGTGGCGGCCAACGAGCGCCAGAGGACCTCGCCCTTGCCGGGGCGGGGCGCCAGGTCGGGCAGCACGTCGGTCCGGTGCACGACCCGCGCCCCGGCCGAGGCGGCGACTTCGGCGGTGTTGTCGGTGGAGCCGGAGTCGATCACGACGAGTTCGTCCACGAGGGTGCCGAGGAGGGGGCGCACCACGGAGACGACGTCGGCGACGGTGGCCTCCTCGTCGAGGGCGGGGAGGACGACGCTGATGGTGCGGTCCGCCTTGTGGGTGAGGAGTTGTTCGACGGTCCACTGTGGACGTTGCCAGGTGTTGGACGCGAACCAGTCGGTCATCAGGCCAACGCCCTCAGCACGCGCGCCGGCGGACGCGTGCCCGCGATGCTCGCCACCATCTCGACCACCCGCCTGGTCTGGCGCACCTGGTGCGCCCGGAAGACCTTCGCGCCGGTCCACGCGGCCACGGAGGTGGCGGCCAGCGTGCCGTCGACCCGGTCGTCGAGTTCGGCGCCCAGCGTCTCGCCGACGAAGTCCTTGTTCGACAACGCCATCAGCACCGGCCAGCCGGTGGCCACGAGCTCGTCCAGCCGCCGGAGCAGCTCCAGGCCGTGCCACGTGTTCTTGCCGAAGTCGTGGGTCGGGTCGATCAGCACGCCCTCGGCGGGCACGCCCAGCGCCACCATCCGCTCGGCCCGGTCGACCAGTTCCGCCACCACGGACGCCACCACGTCGGCGTAGCGGACGCGGTGCGGGTCGGTGCGCGGTTCGAGGCCGCCGGTGTGGGAGCAGACGATGCCGACGCCGAACTCCGCCGCCACCTCGGCCAGCGCCGGGTCCGCGCCCGCCCACGTGTCGTTGATCAGGTCCGCGCCCACCTCGCACACCGCGCGACCCACCTCGTGCCGCCACGTGTCGACGCTGATGACCAGGTCGGGGTGCCGCTCGCGGACCGCCGCGACGAACGGCACGACCCGGCGCGCCTCCTCGGCGGCGTCCACCACCTCGCCCTTGGAGCCCGCCTTGACCCCGCCGATGTCGACGATGTCCGCGCCCTCGGCGACGACCCGGTCCACCGCGGCCATCGCGGCGTCGTCGGAGAACGTCGCGCCGCGGTCGTAGAACGAGTCGCGCGTCCGGTTGACGATCGCCATCACCAGCGCGCGATCTCCGGGGACTTCTCGGGAGCCGAACCGCATGAGCGGCATCGTGCCATGCCGGGTGGTCACGTGATCCGCGTCACAGGTCGGTGCTACTGGCGAGTACGTTTCGTGTTTACTCGCCGGTAGCGTTCCGCGTGATCCCGGTCACGGTCTTGCGTGATCCCGGTCGCGGTGGACGGTGATGGTCAAGGAGGACCTCGTGCGCCGATCACTCCCCCTGCTGCTCGCCGCTGTGGTGGCGCTCGTGGTGACACCGCCGGTCCAGGCGGTGGTGCCCGGGTTCGCGGTCGCGTACGAGACGGTTCCGGGTGAAGGCGGCACGCCGTTGAAGGCGTTCGTCGTCACGCCGACCGGGCGGGGCAGCGGACCGTTCCCGCTGCTCGTGCTGCCGTCGAGCTGGGGCGTGAACAACATCGAGTACGTCGGCGCGGCGGCGAAGCTCGCCCACGAGTCCGGGTACTCGGTGATCAGCTACACGTCGCGGGGCTTCTACGACTCGGCCGGTGAGATCGACGTGGCCGGGCCGGACACCGTGGCCGACGTCAGCCGGGTGATCGACTGGGGCCTGGCGCACGCGGGCGGCGACCCGGCGCGGATCGGTGTCGGCGGGATCTCGTACGGGGCGGGGCAGTCGTTGTTGGCCGCCGCGCGCGACCCGCGGATCAAGGCGGTGGCGGCGCTGAGCACGTGGACCGACCTGGGGCGCTCGCTGTACCCGAACGAGACGGTGAGCGCGCAGGCGGTGGAGCTGCTGCTGGCGGCGGGGAAGCTGACCGGACGGCCGGGGCCGGTGCTGCGCGAGGCCGAAGCCGCCTATCGGGAGAACCGGTTCGCCGACGTGCTGCCGATCTCGCCGCCGCGGTCACCGGCTTCGCACGTGTCGTCGATCAAGGCGGCGGTGATGATCGGCAACGCGTGGAACGACGGGCTGTTCCCGCCGAGCCAGCTCACGGACTTCTTCGGCGCGTTGACCGGGCCGAAGCGGTTGATGCTGTCGCCGGGTGATCACGCGACGGCGGAGTTGTTCGGGGCGGCCGGGTTGCCGAACGAGATCTGGACGTCGGTGGGGCGGTGGTTCGACCACCACGTGAAGGGCGAGGCGAACGGGATCGAGCGCGAGTTGCCCGTGCGGGTGAAGCCGAACAACGGTGGTGGGTGGCGGTCGTTCGCGTCGTGGGCGGCGGTGACGGCGCGGACGGACACGGTGCCGTTGGTGGCGGATCGGTTCGGGGGTGGTGACGGGATCTCGGGTGGTGACCGGATCGCGGCTGGGTGGCCGACGGTCGCGGAGAGCGGGGTGGTGTTGGTGTCGGGGGCGTTGCAGGGGTTCTTGCGGTTGCCGGTCGGGGTTGCCACGCCGTTGATCGACCGGGGTGCGGCGGCGGTGTGGCGGGGGCCGGTGGAGTGGGGTGGCACGACGGTGAGCGGGACGCCTCGGGTGCGCTTGACGGTGACGCCCAGTGCGGCTCGGACGACGTTGTACGCGTACCTGTACGAGGTGAACGCGTTGGGGTTGGGTGCTTTGGTCACGCACAAGCCGGTGACGGTGGTGGGGAGCGGGGCGCGGGTGGTGGAGGCGGATCTGGAGCCGGTGGTGTGGGACGTGGCGGCAGGGAACCGGTTGGTGCTGGTGGTGGACACGGTGGACGCCCGGTACAAGGGGTCCAGTGTGGTCGGGTCGTCGGTGGCGTTCGGTGCGGATTCGTGGTTGAAGGTGCCGCGGGGGTGAGTGGTCCGGGGGCTCGGTGGAGCTTCGAAGATCAAAGGAGTCCTCGCCGGACGGGCAGGTAGCTGACAGCGGGTGACAGGAATTCCTGCGAGTATCACCCGCATGGAAGCGAAGGCGACGTTCAAGATCACCCGATGGGACCAGACCGTCTACGACGAGGCGGAGCCGCAGCTGGGCCGGGCGCTCGTGGACAAGGCGTACAGCGGCGCGATGGAGGGCACCAGCACCGCCGAGTTGACGATGTGCCAGCCGTCGGACGGCGCCGCCGGGTACGTGGGCACCGAGAGGTTCATCGGCACGGTCGAGGGGAAGAGCGGGACGTTCGTCCTGCAGCACGGCGCGGTCATGTCACCGGACGGGGCGCACTTCTGGGGCCACATCGTGCCCGGGTCGGGCACCGGTGAGCTCGCGGGCATCTCCGGCACGGCCCGGCTGGAGCACGAGCTGATCACCCTGGACGCCGACCTTGGCTGATCGCGAACGGGTGATCGCCTACCGGGTCGCGGCGCACCAGTTCGACCGGACCGTCACCGACGCGTCCCGGCTGCGGGTGTTCGACCTCGGGTTGCAGGACTCCGAACGGTCGGCGGTGCCGGCGTTGGCGGCGCGGTTGGCGACCGTGCCCGAGTTGGACGAGTTCACCCTCACGTGGAGCGTGCGGGGTGCGCCGCACTGGCACCGGGCGGACGAGGTGCCGGCGTTGGCGGCTCGGCTGTGGCCGTTGAGCGACGCCGACGCGGTAGCCCGGATGAACCGGCCGCCGGTGGAGGACGGGCTGGAGGTGCTGCACGAGGTCGCGTCGGCGTTGCGCGAGGTGGTGACCGGGCCGATGACGAAGGGCGAGGCGTCGTCCCGGCTCACGGCGAAGGTGCGCCCGGAGGTCACCGCCTGGTGCCGGGGTTGCGACGCCACGCACGTGCTGGACCCGATCTTCCGCCTCGCCGTGCTGCCCGCCGGCCTGCGGTTCGACCCGGCGGAGAAGACGGTGACGTTCGTGCCGCTGGAGGGCCGACGTGAGGTGCCGCGGGCGAGCCGGGGTTTCGAGGCGTTGATCGCGGACTACCTGCGGCTGCACGGGCCCGCCGGGCCATCCGAGGTGGCGCACTACTTCGGCGCGCCGGTGCGCGAGGTGAAGGACGTGTGGCCGGACGACCTGGTCGCCGTGTCCAAGCGGGCGTGGTTGCCGGCCGACCGGATGGCGGCCTTCGAGAACCCGCCGGAGCCCGAGGTGGTGCGGTTGCTGCCGCCGTTGGACCCCTACCTGAACGCCCGCGACCGCGACCTGCTCGTGCCCGACAAGGCGCACCAGAAGCAGGTGTGGCGCATCCTGGGCCGACGTGGCGCGCTGCTCGTGGACGGCGAGGTCCTGGGCACCTGGCAGGCCAAGGCGACGGGCTCGCGGCTGGACGTCAAGGTGTCGCCGTTCGTGCCGCTGGACGTGGACATGTTCGCCGAGGAGGCCACGCGCCTCGCCGTCGCACGAGGGCTCGACAGCGCTCAGGTCGGCTGACTCGCGAGGTCGCGTCGGTGGTGCGGACCGACGCGACCTCGTCCGCGGCTCAGTGGGCGTCGGCCCACGCCTTGTGCGCGTCGTTCACCACGCGCACGGCGTCGTCGATGTCGTCGGTCAGGTGCAGCAGGTCGAGGTCCTTCTCGCTGACCTTGCCGCTGGCCAGCACGGAGTCGCGCACCCAGTCGTACAGGCCCTGCCAGTAGGCCTTGCCGAACAGGACCACCGGGAACTTGGTGACCTTCTTCGTCTGCACGAGCGTCAACGCCTCGAACAGCTCGTCGAGCGTGCCGAACCCGCCCGGCAGGCAGATGAACGCCTGCGAGTACTTGATGAACATGGTCTTGCGCACGAAGAAGTAGCGGAAGTTCACGCCGAGGTCGACCCACGGGTTCAGGCCCTGCTCGAACGGCAGCTCGATGCCGAGGCCGACGGAGAACCCGCCCGCCTCCGAACAGCCCCGGTTGACCGCCTCCATCGCGCCCGGGCCGCCGCCGGTGATCACCGCGAACCCGGCCTCGGCCAGCGCGCCGCCCAGCTTGCGGCCCGTCTCGTACTCGGGGTGGTCGCGGCCGGTGCGGGCGGAGCCGAACACGGTCACCGCGCTCGGCACCTCGGCCAGCGCGCCGAAACCCTCGACGAACTCCGCCTGGATCCGCAGCACGCGCCACGGGTCGGTGTGCACCCAGTCGCTCGGGCCGCGCGAGTCCAGCAGCCGTTGGTCCGTGGTGGTCAGCTCGTCTCGGCGCCCGCGGCGCAGGACGACCGGGCCGCGCTGCTTCTCCTTGGGGTGCTCGTCCACGCTGTCCGTCATTGGCCGGAGTCTAGCCGCGCGTCGTGGCCGAGGAAGCGTCGCAGCACGTCGGCGCACTGCCGGATCTGGTGCACCGGGACGTGCTCCTGCTGCGTGTGCGCGAGCGTCGGGTCGCCCGGCCCGAAGTTCACCGCCGGCATGCCGAGGGCGGCGAAGCGGGCCACGTCCGTCCAGCCGAGCTTGGCGACGGGGGTGCCGCCGGCGGCGTCGACCAGCTCACGCGTGGTCGGCGCGGTCAGGCCGGGCAGCGCGCCCGGCGAGCTGTCGGTGACCGTGACGGCGTAGCCCTCGAACAGCTCGCGCAGGTGCTGTTCGGCCTGCTCGGGCGTGCGGTCGGGGGCGAAGCGGTGGTTGACCGTGAGCACGGCCTCGTCCGGCACGACGTTGCCCGCGACGCCGCCGCTGATCTTCACGGCCTGCAGGCCCTCCCGGTACAGGCAGCCGTCGATCTCGACCTGGCGCGGCTCGTAGGCCGCCAGGCGGTTCAGGGCGTCGCCGATGGCGTGGATGGCGTTCACGCCCATCCAGCCGCGCGCGGTGTGGGCGCGGACGCCCTTGGTGCGGAGCTCGACGCGGATGGTGCCCTGGCAGCCCGCCTCGATCACGCCGTTGGACGGCTCGCAGACGATCGCCAGGTCGCCGTGCAGCCACTCGGGCAGCTCGCGCTCGATGCGGCCGAGGCCGTTGCGGACGGCCTCGATCTCCTCGCAGTCGTAGAAGATGAAGGTGAGGTCGTGGCGCGGGTCGGCGATCGTGGCGGCGAGGTGCAGCATCACCGCGTCGCCGCCCTTCATGTCGACGGTGCCGCAGCCGTGCAGGACGCCGTCCTCGAGGCGGGACGGCAGGTTGTCGTTGATCGGCACGGTGTCGAGGTGGCCGGCGAGCACGACGCGGGACGGGCGGCCGAGGTTCGTGCGGGCCAGCACGGCGTTGCCGGACCTCGTGACTTCGAGGGCGGTCTGGTCCTTGAGGGACCGTTCGACGAGGTCGGCGATTCGGGCTTCGTCTTCGGAGACGCTGGGCGTGTCGACCAGCGCGGCGGTCAGCTCGACGGGATCGGCGGCGAGGTGCAAGGTGTCGGCCACTCGGCGCACGTTACCGTTGGCACCCGTGAGCACCGCAAACCCCACCGGCGCGTACGGCGTCGGACTCGCCACCGTCACCCCTACCGGCGCTGTGCTGGACACGTGGTTCCCGTCGCCGTCCCTCGGGGACGCGGAGCCCGGTGTGGCGCTGCTGTCGTCCGCGGAGGTCTCGGCAGCGCTCGGTGAGGCCGCCGCCAAGCAGCTCGGCGCGGACGCCGAACGCGACGTCGAGGTCGTCGGCGTCCGGGTCGGCATCGGGTCGCTGGCCGACGCGCCCACCTCGACGTACGACGTGTGGCTTCGGCTGCACCTGCTGTCGTCGCGGCTCGTGCGGCCGCACGGCGCGAACCTGGACGGCCTGTTCGGGCTGCTCAACAACGTGGTGTGGACGAACTTCGGCCCGTGCGCGGTGGAGGGGTTCGAGCAGACCCGGCTGCGGCTGCGCGCGCGTGGTCCGGTCACCGTGTACGGGATCGACAAGTTCCCCCGGATGGTGGACTACGTCGTGCCGTCCGGGGTGCGGATCGCGGACGCGGACCGCGTGCGGCTGGGCGCGCACCTGGCGTCGGGCACGACCGTGATGCACGAGGGTTTCGTGAACTTCAACGCGGGCACGCTGGGCACGTCCATGGTGGAGGGCCGCATCTCCGCCGGTGTGGTCGTCGGTGACGGCTCGGACGTCGGCGGCGGCGCGTCGATCATGGGCACCTTGTCCGGTGGCGGCAAGCAGGTCATCTCGGTCGGGGAACGGTGCCTGATCGGCGCGAACGGCGGCGTGGGCATCTCGTTGGGCGACGACTGCGTCGTGGAGGCCGGCCTCTACATCACGGCGGGGACGAAGGTCACGGGCGCGGACGGCGCGGTCGTCAAGGCGGGCCAGCTGTCCGGCATGTCGAACCTGCTGTTCCTCCGCGACTCGACCACCGGCGTGGTCAAGGTCCTGCCCCGCAAGGGCACGGGCGTCGAACTGAACGCCGCCCTGCACTCCAACGACTAACCGCGAGAGTCCTACGTTCGCAGCGCGAGAGTCCTACGTTCAGGAGCCCTGAGTTCAACACTCGACAGACCGGCTGGTCGGTCGAACGTTGAATTCGGGGGTCGCGAACGTAGGACTCTCGCCGCGTGAACGTAGGACTCTCGCGGGGGTCAAGAGGTCAGGCGGGTGGTGGCGGTGGTGATGGCGGAGTCGGTGGCGGTCAGGGCGATGCGGACGTGCCGGTCGCCCGTCGGGCCGTAGAACGTGCCCGGCGCGGCCAGGATGCCGCGGTCCGCCAGCCAGCCGATCGTGTCCCACGCGTTCTCGCCGTCACGGGTCGACCACAGGTAGAGGCCGGCCTCCGAGTGGTCGACGGTGAAGCCGGCCGCCGTCAACGCGGGCAGCAGCACGTCACGCCGCGCCCGGTACCGCTCGCGCTGCTCCGCCACGTGCGCGTCGTCGGTCAGCGCCGCCGTGATCGCCGCCTGCACGGGCCGCGGCACGATCATCCCCGCGTGCTTGCGCACCTCGAGCAACGACGCCACCAGCGCCGGATCGCCCGTCACGAACCCCGCCCGGTACCCGGCCAGGCTGGACGACTTCGACAACGAGTGCACGGCCAGCACACCGTCCAGCGAACCGCCGTTGACCGACGGCAGCAGCACGGACACCGGCTGCGCGTCCCACGCCAGCGCCAGGTAGCACTCGTCGGACGCGACGAGGGCCCCGACCGCCCGCGCGTCGGCCACGGCCTGCGCGAGCTGCGGAGCCGACAGCACCCGACCGGTCGGGTTGGACGGCGAGTTCAGCCACACCAGCGAAGTCCCGGCCGGCGGCGGCTCGCCGTCGGCCAGCCGCACCACCGAAGCGCCCGCCAGCCGCGCGCCCACCTCGTACGTCGGGTACGCCAACGCCGGGATGGCCACCACGTCGCCCGGCCCCAGGCCCAGCAACGTCGGCAGCCACGCCACCAACTCCTTCGACCCGATGGTCGGCAGCACCGCCACCGGGTCGAGCCCGACGACACCGTGCCGCCGCGCCAACGCCCCGACGACCGCCTCGCGCAACGCGGGCGTGCCGTGCGTGGTCGGGTAGCCCGGCTCGTCGGCCACCGTGCCGAGGGCGTGCCGGATCAGCTCCGGGACCGGGTCCACCGGCGTGCCGATGGACAGGTCGACCACGCCACCGGGGTGCGTGCGCGCCTTGGCGGCGTGGTCGGCCAACGAGTCCCAGGGGAAGTCCGGGAGCCTCCTGCTGAACGTCACTCGTGCGACGCCTGCGGGGGGAGAGCCTTGATGAACGCGGGGTCGGCGCTGACCTTGCCGACCTTGGAGGCGCCGCCGGGGGACCCCAGCTCGTCGAAGAAGTCCACGTTCGCCTTCGTGTACTCCTTCCACTCGTCCGGCACGTCGTCCTCGTAGTAGATGGCCTCGACGGGGCACACCGGCTCGCAAGCACCACAGTCGACGCACTCATCCGGGTGGATGTAGAGCATCCGGTCGCCTTCGTAGATGCAGTCGACGGGGCACTCTTCGATGCACGCCTTGTCGAGCACGTCCACGCACGGCTGGGCGATCACATAGGTCACTGCGCTCTCCTGCTCTTTTCTGGTCCACACCGCGCAAGCCGGAGAGTACGCGGCGGAGTCGATTGTCCAACGCGCAGGCTTGCCTTATCAGTACCGTGCTCCAGCTCACAGACCACCGTTCACCCGGGCGGTGCACGATGCCACGGTGGAGCACGTCACCGAGTTGGAGCAACGGTGTGCCGACGCGTGGCCGGCGCTGGTCGACCGGCCGCTCGGGCAGTGGCGGCTGCGCGCCGCGGGCGGCTTCACCGGACGTGCCAACAGCGCCCTGACCACGGGCGATCCCGGGATCCCGGTCGCCGACGCGCTCACCGAGGTGATCGACTTCGCGACCGCCAACGGCATCAAGCCGGCCGCCCACGTGGTGATCGGCGCACCGGCCGAGGCGGGCGTCGAAGCGGCCGGATGGCGGATCGACGTCGATCACCCGGGCGGCTCGGAATCGCTGGTGATGACCGGCCGGACGGCTGGGTTCGCCACCCCGAAGGAAGCCGGTGTGGACATCTCGGACGTCCCCTCTCCCGGATGGTGGGAGCTGGCCGCGCAATCCGACCCCACCCCCGCGCAACGGCACGTGCTCGCGTCCGGCGGGCAGGTCGGTTTCGGCACGGTCGTCGGGGACGGTCGGGTGCTCGCCGCCGTGCGCGGCGCCGTCGTCGGCGACCTGCTCCACGTGGCACGGCTCGCCGTGCGCCCCGAGGCACGCCGGCTCGGCCTGGCCCGGCGGCTGATGGGCGCCCTGGCGACGTGGGGCGTCGGCCGCGGCGCGACGACGTGCGCGCTCCAGGTGGCCGAGCACAACAAGCCCGCGATCACGCTCTACGAGTCGCTGGGCTGCGTCGAGCACCACCGCTACCGCTACTGGGTGTCGAACCACGCGTAGGCGGCCTTGCGGACCCGTTTCAACGCCGAGCGCTCGCCGAAGTAGTCGCCCACCACGCCGACCACGGGCAGCATGCCCAGCGCCTGGTGGTACAGCCTGCCCTGCGGGCGCTTGTCCAGCTCGTCCTCCAGCTTCCAGAGGACCTTGGCGAGCTTCCAGATCGTCGCGCCGATCGCCCGGAACGTGGACCGCTCCCGCAGCTCCTCGGTCAGCAACGCGGTCTGCTCGTCCTCCTTGCGCTGGTCGACCGGCAGCCCGTCGACCTCCCGCTGGAACAGCACGTGCGCGAGCAGCCGCACCCGGTCCTCGGTCGAGGTGAACCCGTGCTCACCCGCGATCGCCGACAGCAGCAGCCCCTGCCCCGCCGCGCCGAGCGCCGACTGGATCGGCAGCCGGTCGGCCAGCACGCCGCCGATGCCGGGCAGCGCGGCGACCAGCGACACCACCCGGCCGACCCGGTTGAGCCAGAACTCGTCGCGCTGGAGCACGTCCATCCGCGTCCACGCGGCCGTGCCCGGCACCTTCACCGCGGCCAGCTGGTCCCAGAGCTTGTCCACGAGCTTGCGGTCGGCGTCGCGCTCCACCTCGCGGTCGCGCAGGCCGAGCAGGTTCGCGTCGCGCAAGGTGTCCAGCAGCGGCCCGGTCGCCCGCACGAACGGGCGCAGGGCCCGCACCACGTCCCGGTCAGTGATCGTCTCCGGCACCGGCCGTCCTCCCCATGTGCGCGCCCACCGCGATGGCGCCCGGCAACGCGCCCCCGGCGAACAGCACCAGGGTGCGCCAGTCGTTGAGGAGTACCACGTCACCGCCCGGGCCGAACAGTCCGAACAGCAGCAACGTGCCGACCCACACCAGCAGCGGCGACACCGCGGCCATGGTGCGGCGCGCGTGCCGTGAGGCGGCGAGGACCAGCATCGGCGTGGTCACGATCGCGAGCACCACCGTGATCGGGAACGGCAGGTCGTCCACCCGCGGCAGGAGCGTGCCGTCCAGCCGCATCGGCAGGAAGAACAGCTCGAGCACCGCGAGCACGAACGCCGCGAGCGCGATCCCGAGGAGAGCCAGGCGATCGGTCAATCGAGCCCTCCGAACAGGTCTGTCTCCGCGCCCTCCGCGGGCCCCTTGGCCAGCACGTAGTGCTCGGCCTGCACGACGGGCTGCGCGATGCCGTTGGACAGCGCGTAGGCCGCCCGGCCCGAGCCGTCCTGCCACACGCTGATCTGCGTGGAGTGCGCGCGCAGCGCCCTCAGCTTGGCGACCAGGTGCTCGGAGATGTCGATCGTGGTGGTGATCGCGGCGTCGTCGGTGACCGCCAGCTCGCCCTCGGCGGGCAGCCGCCACGGCAGGTCACCGATCTCCGCCAACGCCGCCGCGCCCGCCTCGGTCGCGGCGCGGGACGTCACGGCGTGGAAGACGCGGTCGACGTCCGTCGCCGCCGCCATGGTGATCTCGTGCGCCCGGATGTGGTCGGGGTGCCCGTAGCCGCCGAAGGCGTCGTAGGTGACCACGACCTGCGGCTTCACCGAGGCGATGATCTCCGCCAGGGCGGCGGTCTGCTCGTCGGGCGAGCCGTTGACGAACGCGCGCGGGTGGCCGTTCGCCTCGACGCCCGCCATCCCGGAGTCCCGCCAGCGGCCGATGCCGCCGAGGAACCGGTGGTCGGTCACGCCGAGCGCCGCGCAGGCGGATCTCAGTTCCGCGACCCGGTACCCGCCGAGCTGATCGGCGGCGTCCGCGGTCAGCTCCTGGAGCGCGGGCGGGATGATCTCGCCCTCCTCGCCGAGGGTGCAGGTGACCACGGTGACGTGCACGCCCATCGCCGAGTAGCGGGCGATGGTGCCGCCCGTCCACAGGCTCTCGTCGTCGGGGTGTGCGTGTACCAGCAGCAACCGTGGTGGAGCGGTGAGCGTCACCGGAAGAGAGTAATCGGCCGCCGCCGTGCGAAGTGCCACGAGGGTCACGTCACACGGCGGCGGCCGTCGAGCTCAGCCGACGAGGGCGGGGACCACCTCGGCGAAGTGGCACGCGGAGAGCGTGCCGTCGCCGTCGCCGCGCCGTTCCAGCTTGGGTTCCTCGACGGCGCAGATGTCCTGCGCCTTCCAGCACCGGGTGCGGAAGCGGCAGCCCGACGGCGGGTTCACCGGCGACGGGACGTCACCGGTGAGCACGATCCGCTGACGCCCGCGTTCCACCTTCGGGTTGGGCACGGGCACCGCGGACAGCAGCGCCTGCGTGTACGGGTGCATCGGCCGGGCGTAGATGTCCTCCCGGTCGCCGATCTCGATGATCTTGCCGAGGTACATCACGGCGACCCGGTCGGAGATGTGCCGGACGACCGACAGGTCGTGCGCCACGAACAGGTACGCCAGACCCAGGCGTTCCTGCAGCTCCTCCAGCAGGTTCACCACGCCCGCCTGCACCGACACGTCCAGCGCGGACACCGGCTCGTCCAGCACCACGAGCTTCGGGTTGAGCGCGAGCGCCCGGGCGATGCCGATGCGCTGGCGCTGGCCGCCGGAGAACTCGTGCGCGTACCGGTTGCGGTGCTCCGGGTTCAGGCCCACCAGCTCCATGAGCTCGTTGACCCGGTGCTGCACGTCCGAGCCACCGTCCTGCGGCACGCCGTGGATCTTGAACGGCTCGGAGATCAGCTCGTTGATCTGCCAGCGCGGGTTCAGCGACGCGTACGGGTCCTGGAACACGATCTGCATGTCCCGGCGCACGGACCGCAGGCCCTTGCCCCGCAACGTGGTCAGCTCGCGACCCTCGAACTTCACCGAGCCCGACGTCGGCTTGTGCAGCTGCAGGATCGCCCGACCGGTGGTGGACTTGCCGCAGCCGGACTCGCCGACCAGGCCCAGCGTCTCGCCCGGGTAGAGGTCGAAGCTCACCCCGGACACCGCCTGGACCTGCCCCACCGTGCGCGGGATGATGCCGCCGCCGCGCACCGGGAACGACTTGACCAGGTCCTTGACCTCCAGCAGCGGGGTCTCGCCCGGACGTCCGCCCGAAGCGAGGCCACCGGCCTGGGGGTTGATGTCAGTCGACGTCATGAGGTCGGCTTCTCCTCTTCGTGCAACCGAGCTTCGACCACGTCGAGGTCCTCGCTCACCGGGATGTCCGGGTTCGCCATGGTCAGCGACGCGGGGTTCTCGACCACGCCGATCTCGTCGTGGACGAACAGCCGCTGCGGGTTCTCGATGGTCGCCAGGTGCGCGGAGCGGTGGCAGCGCGCGAAGTGGCCCGCCCGGTCGGTCTCCAGCAGCAGCGGCTCGGTCTCGCGGCACTCGTCGATCGCCAACGGGCAGCGCGGCGAGAACGAGCAGCCGCGCGGCAGGTTCATCAGCGACGGCGGCGCGCCCTTGATCGGCGTGAGCCGCTTGCCCAGCATGTTCGGGTTCGGGATCGAGCCCAGCAGGCCGACGGTGTACGGCATCCGCTGCGCCTCGAAGACCTCGTCCACGGCGCCCTGCTCGACGACCGTGCCGCCGTACATGACCTGCACGCGGTCCACCATGCCCGCCACCACGCCCAGGTCGTGCGTGATGACCATGATGCCCGCGCTCGTCTCGTCCCGGATGCGCAGCAACGTGTCCAGGATCTGCGCCTGCACGGTCACGTCCAGCGCCGTGGTCGGCTCGTCGGCGATGATCACGTCCGGGTCGTTGATGATCGCCATCGCGATCATCGCGCGCTGCCGCATGCCGCCGGAGAACTCGTGCGGGTACTGCGCGGCGCGGCGGTCCGGCTGCGGGATGCCCACGAGCTCCAGCGCCTCGACGGCCTTGGCCCACGCGGCCTTCTTCGACACGTCGTGGTGCGCCCGGTGCGCCTCGGCGAGCTGCCAGCCCACCGTGTAGACCGGGTTCATCGACGTCATCGGGTCCTGGAAGATCATCGAGACGCCGTTGCCGCGCACCGGCTGCATCTGCTTGTAGTCCAGGCCGACGAGCTCGCGGTCCTTGAACTTGATCGACCCGCCGACCTTCGCGGTCTTGGGCAGCAGGCCCATGATCGCCATCGACGACACCGACTTGCCGGAACCCGACTCGCCCACGATGCCCAGCACCTCGCCGGGGCCGAGGGTGAACGACACGTCGCGCACGGCGTGCACGGTGCCGTCGTCGGTCGGGAAGTCGACCGACAGGTTCTCCACCCGCAGCAGCTTCTCGCCGCTGCCGGCGGTGTTCTCCCACGCCGACGACTCAGGCGCACCCATCACGTCCACCTCACTCATGCCTTCACCCTCTTCTGCCGCGGGTCGAAGGCGTCCCGGAGACCGTCGCCGATGAAGTTCACCGACAGCGAGATGAGCACGATGAAGGCGAACGGGATGAAGAACAACCACGGGTGCAGCGTCAGCTCGTTCTTGTTCAGGCTGATCATCAGCCCGAGCGAGGTGTCCGGCGGCTGCACGCCGAGGCCGATGAACGACAGCGCGGCCTCCAGCAGCACCGCCTGGGCGACCGCCAGCGTGGCGTTCACGATGATCACGTCGACCGTGTTGGGCAGGATGTGCCGGAAGACGATCCGCGTGGTGGACGCGCCCAGCGCGCGGGCCGCCTCCACGAACTCCTTCTCCCGCAGCGACAGCACCATGCCGCGGATGACCCGGGCGATCGACAGCCAACCGATCAGGCCGAGGTACAGCGCCACGATGAGCCAGTTGCTGCCGCTGCCGCCGGCGACGGAGAGCACGAAGCTGTTGCGGACCAGCACCGCCGCGATCACGAACGCGGGGATGACCAGCAGCAGGTCGATGAACCGGCTGATCAGGCTGTCGACCCAGCCGCGCATGTACCCGGCGAGCGCGCCGAGCACGACGCCGATCACCGTGGACACCAGGGCGACCACGATCGCGATCTGCAACGAGAACTGCGAGCCGCGGATGATCAGCGCGACCATGTCGCCGCCGAGCCGGTCGGTGCCGAACGGGTGGTCGCCGCTGGGCGGCAGGTACCGCTGGAAGCCCAGGTCGGTGTAGGAGTACTTCCAGATCAGGCCGCCGAGGAAGGCGAACAGCACGAGCACGACGAACAGCGCGAGGCCGACGACGGCGGCGCGGTGCCGCAGGAAGCGGCGCAGGATGACCTGCCACTGCTTGCGGGCCGAGGTGGTGTCGAACTGACTTGCCTCGGCTGAGTTGGGCGTTGGAGCCTGCGCCACAGGCGAACCGATCTCAGTCAAGGCGAATCCTCGGGTCCAGGTAGGCGTAAAGGACATCCGCGATCAGGTTGAACACGATGATGAACACCGCGGTCACCATCATGAAGCCGAGCACCTGGTATGGCTCTTTCTTCGTGATCGCGTCGATCAGGAACTTGCCCATGCCGGACCAGCCGAACACGGTCTCGGTGATCACCGCGCCGCCGAAGCCGGCGCCGATGTTCAACGACGAGACGGTGATGATCGGGATCAGGGCGTTGCGGAACGCGTGCCGGAAGATGGACCGCCCCTGCGAGATGCCCTTCGCCTGCGCCGTGCGCACGTAGTCGGCGTTCAGCGTCTCGAGCATGGACGCGCGCTGGAACCGGCTGTACAGCGCGAACTGGATCACCACGAGGCAGATGGTCGGCAGGATGTAGGCGCCGCTGTACTGGAACACCTGCTCGCCGAAGCTGCCCTTGAAGCCGTCACCCGGCGGTCCCGCGGTGATGATCCACCGGTCCCCGCCGATTGACTCCAGCCAGTTGTTGAGCTGGATGCCGCCCGCCTTCAGGATGAGGGCGACGCAGAAGAGCGGCATCGAGAACATCGCGAACGCTATTCCGGTCGCTGTGTAGTCGAATATCGAGTACTGTTTGACCGCGCCGATCACGCCGATCGCCATGCCGAGGATCAGCGCGATCAACTCGGCCGCGACGATCAGGCGCAGCGTGACGGTGAAGGCCTTGAACAGGTCGTCCTTGACCGGCTTGCCCGCGTTGCCGGGGACGACGGACTCGCCCCAGTCACCGGTGACGAACTTGCCCGCCCAGTCGACGTAGCGCTCGACGAACGGCTTGTTGTAGCCCGTGCGCTCGTAGGCGAGGGCGACCTCGGCCGGGGTCCGCGGCTTCTGGAGCTTCCACTCGTCCAGGGGATCGCCCATCGCGGCGGTGAGTCCGAAGCAGAGGAACGAGGCGGCGATCAGCAGCGGAATCGCGATCAACAACCGCCGGATTATGTAACGGAACATGACAAGTCTCTTGTCTTCCCAGGCAGGCCAGCCGCCTGCGACAGCCGGCGATCCCACCCACCGGAACGCGGACACCGTCCGGGGGGTCGGTGCGGTCGGCACCGACCCCCCGGGCCGGACTCATCTTCTACAACTCAAGCGAACCGCGCCGAACCTACTTCTTCTGCCACGCGAACAGGTTCCACGTGACACCGCCGCCGACGCCGACGTAGGCGATCGGGCCGATGTTCGCGTCACTCGCCGCGAAGTCCGGCAGCTGGAACAGCGGGATGCTGTGCAGGTCGTCCCGCATCAGCTTGTCGACCTCGTTCATCATGGTCAGGCGCTTCTGGTAGTCGAGCTCACCGTTGGCGGCCTTCCACTTCTCGTCGACCTGCTTGTTCGAGTAGAGGTTGTAGTTGCCCGAGCCGCCCGCGTCCTTCGACGCGTAGTTGCCGTAGGCGCCGGCCTTCAGGGGCTGGCCGACCCACGCGAACAGCGCCGCGTCGAACTCGCTCGCGGTGAGCCGCTTGGAGTTGAAGTCGTCAGCCTGGTCCTGGATGATCTCGATACCGGCCTGCTTGCACTTGTCCTGCAGGATGCGGACCGTGTCGGCACGACGCTGGACGATCTTGTGGCCCAGCTTGAACGACGCGCGGAACTCGCCCTTGGCGTAGATGCCGTCGGCGCCCTGCTTCCAGCCGGCGTCCTCGAGGGTCTTCTTGGCCGCGGCCACGTCACCCTTGCCGAGGTCGCTGTAGTGGTCCTCGTAGCCGACCTCGTTGGGCATCATCACGAGGCTGCCCAGCGGGGTGGCGTTCGGGTCGACGTCCTTGATCAGCTTGTCGACCAGACCCTGGTTGTCGAAGCACTGCCCGATCGCCAGCCGCAGTTCCTTGTTGTTCTTGAACAAGGGCAGCGACATGTTGAAGTCGACGTGCTCGAAGGTCTGGCCACCGGCCGCGAAGACGGTGAACGCGCTGTCGCCGCGCAGCTGCTGGGCGACCGCCGGGTCGGCCTGCGGCGCGATCACGGCGACTTCCTTGTTCTGCAGCTGCTGGGTCGCCGACTGCGAGTCGGTGTTGGTCTTCAGGATGACCCGCGCCGGGCCACCGGGGTTGCCCCACCACTTCGGGTTGCGGACCAGGACCGTCTGGTCCTTCAGGTCCGTCGACTCGATCATGTAGGCGCTGCCGGACAGCGACAGGTCCTTGTTGTAGCCGCGCCAGCCCTTGGTGAAGAACTCGGCGGCCTTCTTGACCTGGTCGTCGTTCTGCTCCGGCGTGACCTTCATGATGTCGGCGATGCCGGTCTGCTTCTCCAGGACGTGCGCCGGGAGGAGCCCGTCGCTACCGGGGGTGGAGAAGATGCCGCGGTAGTCGGCGTACGGCTTGTCCTTGAAGAAGGAGGTCTTGACGGTCTTGTCGTTGTCCGAGCACTCGATCTTCTCGATGTTCTCGTACCCGGTCGGCGTGGCGTCCCAGATCGAGACCTCGGTGCCGTCGTCGCCCTTGATGGTGGCCTTGCTCGTCGCGGCCAGCCACTTCAGGTAGAAGTCGTCGCAGTCGATCTGCTCGCCGTCGGACCAGACCGCCTCCTTCCGCACCTTCCACTCGATGACCTGCGGGTCGCTCGAGACGACCTTGATCGACTCCATCAGGTCGCCGTCGACCTTGATGACCAGCTTGCCGTCGACGAAGTCGGTGAAGTAGGGCGAGGGGATCACATTCGACAACGCGATCGTGTTGGCGAAGCTGTTCGACGCACCGATGTAGTTCTGGTAGTCGTCGAAGCCCTCTTCGACGGCGATGGCGATCTCGCCGATGTCGTCAACCTTCGGACGCTGGAACACCTCGTCCTGCGCGCCGATCTTGCCTGGGTCGGCGTTCTGCTGGCCACCCTGGTCGCCGCTCGTGCCGCCGCCGCCGCACGCGCTCAACACGAGCGTGGCCGAGGTCAGCAGCGCGAACGCCGTGACAGCCTTTGATCTCCTCATCGACACGTGCCCTCCTAGCACTGGGTTGGAGCGACCGTTTGGGCCGACTTCCACCCATAACCGTGATGTGCCAAACGCGCCCCGAACCGACACACCGTTGCAGCACGATAAGAACCAGTGCGCGGCACGGTCACTGCCCATCGGCCGATCGTGACCAAAGGGTGACACGTTGGTCGCAGCACGCGACTCCGTCGTTACCGGGCGGGAGCGTTCGTTAACCGGACGACGAGAATACTGTCAATACTGCACCGCGAACGCATCTTGAAGCCAGTGTTTCGTCCGGGTCAACGGTCAACGATCTTCGCGCCGCCAGGTGCGCGCGGTGCTCAGCGGACCGGCGAACGGAGCACCGGCGGTGACGCCGTAGGCCTCCGGTAGGACCACCAGCAGGTCCGCTACCTGGAACAACGGCATCGAGACCGCTTGCTGCCACAGCACCGGCTCGATGGTCTTGAGGGCGTCGGCGAGCAGCACCTGCCCGCTGAGGGCCTGTTCGATCACCGGCTGGACCGCCTGGTCGCAGAAACCGGACAGATTCGCCGGAATGGGTGTACCGCCGTCCTCGGGTGACGGTCGGCACCCGAATGTGGATGCCAGAACGGCCGCGGAATCGCCGGTGTCGACCTGGGGCACGACGGCAATGTCGACGGGCTCATTGGAAGCGGCGGTATCCGACAGATCTTGGCCGAACAACTGATTGGGCGGCGTTGTCAGGACGCGCGCGGCGATTCCGGACAATGACAGTTGACGCTGAACGCGGTTCGCGACGGTCACGTACGGCTCGACCCCGGCCGGTGCGGCGATGGTCAACTCGAGCGGCTTGCCATCCCGCCCCCACTGCCCACCATCCGGTCGGGTGTAACCCGCTTCGGTGAGCAGTAGCGCCGGGTCACCGGCCTTGGCGGGCATGGTCGGGGTGTAGCCGGGCTTGCTCGGGGGGATCACCTGGGCGTCCGCACGGAGGTCCGCACTGGGTCCGCTGCGGGTGCCGGCGGCGATCAGGTCGTCGCGGTCGAGCAGGTTCATCACCGCGGTGCGGACGCGGAGGTCCTGCATTCGCGGCGAGGCGGGGCGGAGGAGGAGTTGGACGACTTCCGGACGCGGCACGACCACGCTGGCGAGTGACGCGGTCTTGGCCAGCTCGTCGATGTCCTTGACCGCGATGGCGTCGGCGCGGATGAGGGCGACCTGGTCGTCGCCGGTGTTCAACGCCTCGACCGTGTCGTGCGGGGTCGCGCGGCGCAGGATCACCCGGTCGAGGGCGGGCGGCGCCTCCCAGAAGCGGTCGCTGCGCTCGAGGATGATCTCGCCGCGCGGCTGGTCCAGCGTGCGGACCGCGAACGGCCCCGCGGTGGCCGGGAAGCTGTCCGCGAGCGCCGCGCTCCACCCGCCGGGCGCGTCTTTCAGCAGGTGGGCGGGCAGCAGGTCGCGGAACAGACTCCGCCAGCCGGGGTACGGCTTGCTGAACACGACCTCGACGACCTTGCCGCCCTCGCGGCTGGCGATGTCGTCGATCAGCCGGTACCCGGCGGGGTCGATCACCCCCGGCTCCTCCCGCATGCGCTGCCAGAGGTAGACGAAGTCCTCGGCCGCGATGGGCGCCGAGTCGGACCAGCTGGCATCTCGGCGCAACGCGTACGTGACCGTGTACGGCTCCGCGCTGGTCACCTCGGCGCTCACCAGGAGGTCCAGGTCGAGCCGCGGACTGCCGTCCGCGTCGGTGCGGAAGGTCGAGGGCAGCAGCAACGCGGCCAGCGCCGTCGTGACGGTGCTCTGACCGGCCAGCGTGTGCGGGTTGTAGCCGCCCTTGACGTCGTCCACGCCGACGACGATCTCGTTCTGCTTCTCCTTCGGGACCACCGTCATGCCGGGCGTCGACGGCACCAGCGGCGGCGGCGGTGTGGCCGTGCAACCCGCCGCGACCAGCGCAAGCGCAGCCAACACCGCAAGAACCGTCCGCGTCCCCATGGGTACGAGCGTGCCAGACGGCGCTGACAGTTGACGCCCAACCCCACCACTCCCCGCCGCGACCTCCCCCACTCCCACGACACTTACTCCCGCCACTCCCCTAGTCCCACCACTCCCCCGCCGGTGTCCCCTGGGCTGGTGGCCGGGCGGCCGGGCGGTCAGGGGTCGGACGGTCAGGCGGTCAGGCGGTCAGGCGGGCTGGGCAGGTCCAGCGGTCAGGCGGGCTGGGCGGGTCCGGCGAGTGGGGCACTCCGGCGGGTGGCGCGGGCCCGGCGGGCCGGCGGGTCCCGGTGGCGGGCGGGTCCCGGTGGCGGGCGGGCCGTGGGGGTGGCAGGCGGCAGTGGGGGAAGCCGGTGGGTGTGGGAGGCGGGGTGGGTGGTGAGGTGGTCGGGGTCGGGGCGGTCGGTCGGTTTCCTCATGTTCCAACCGAGGGGCGGTAACAGTGTTACCGTACATTTTTGACCTATGTTCACCCGATCGTGTTTGGCGGTCACGGGTGCGCGGTGGGAAAGCGAACGGGCACCTCCGGCCGAAGCCCGAGGTGCCCGTTCAGCAGACCCTATATATAAGGAGTAGCGGTCAGCCCCGCAACTTGTTGCGGCTGCGCTCGCGGCCCCGCTGGTTCGCGTCCAGGATCACCTTGCGCACCCGCACGACCTCCGGCGCGACCTCGACGCACTCGTCGGGGGCGCAGAACTCGAGCGCCTCCTCCAACGACAGCTTCCGCGGCCGGGCCAGGGTCTCCATCACGTCGGCGGTCGACGTGCGCATGTTCGTCAGCTTCTTCTCACGGCAGACGTTGACGTCCAAGTCCTCCGCACGCGGGTTCTCGCCGACGACCATGCCCTCGTACGCCTCGGCGCCGGGCTCGACGAAGAACGTGCCCCGGTCCGCCAGCTGGATCATCGCGTACGCGGTGATCTGACCCGACCGGTCGGCGACGAGCGAGCCGTTGTGCCTGGTCCGGATCTCGCCGGCCCACGGCGCGTAGCCCTCGGACACCGCGTTCGCGATACCGGTGCCACGCGTCTCGGTCAGGAACTCGGTGCGGAAGCCGATGAGGCCGCGCGACGGCACGACGTACTCCAGCTTGATCCGCCCGGAACCGTGGCCGGACATGTTCTCCATCCGCCCCTTGCGGTTGGCCAGCAGCTGGGTGATGGCGCCCAGGTGCTCCTCCGGCGCGTCGATCGTCAACCGCTCGAACGGCTCGTGCAGCTTGCCGTCGACGGTCTTGGTGACCACCTGCGGCTTGCCGACGGTCAGCTCGAAGCCTTCCCGCTTCATCTGCTCGACGAGGATGGCCAGCGCCAGCTCACCGCGGCCCTGCACCTCCCACGTGTCCGGGCGCTCGGTGGGCAGCACGCGCACCGACACGTTGCCGACCAGCTCCGAGTCCAACCGGGCCTTGAGCACCCGCGCGGTCAGCTTGGTGCCACCGCCGCGGCCGGCCAGCGGCGAGGTGTTGACGCCGATGGTCATCGAGATCGCCGGCTCGTCCACGGTGATGCGCGGCAGCGGCTCGGGGTTGTCCACGTCGGCGAGCGTGTCGCCGATGGTGATGTCCGGGATGCCGGCGATGGCGACCAGGTCGCCCGCCCGTGCCTGCTCGGCGGGCACGCGGTCCAGCGCCTCGGTGATCAGCAGCTCGGTGATGCGGACCTTCTGGATCGTGCCGTCCTCACGGCACCAGGCCACCGTCTCACCCTTGCGGATGGTGCCCGCCTCGATCCGGCACAGCGCGATGCGGCCGAGGAACGACGACGCGTCGAGGTTCGTCACCAGCGCGCGCAGCGGCGCGTCGGAGTCGCCCAGCGGGGCCGGGATGTGCCGGAACAGGACCTCGAACAGCACGTCGAGGTTCTCCGTGTCGGGCAGGCCGCCGTCCTCGGGCTGGTTGAGCGACGCCCGGCCGGCGCGCGCCGAGGCGTAGACGACCGGCAGGTCGAGCACCGAGTCGTCGGCGCCGACCTCGCTGGCCAGGTCGAGCAGCAGGTCGTGCGCTTCCTCGACGACCTCGGAGATCCGGGCGTCGGGGCGGTCGACCTTGTTCACCACCAGGATCACCGGCAGACCGGCGGCCAGCGTCTTGCGCAGCACGAACCGGGTCTGCGGGAGCGGGCCTTCGGAGGCGTCGACGAGCAGCACGACGCCGTCGACCATGGAGAGGCCGCGCTCGACCTCGCCGCCGAAGTCGGCGTGACCTGGGGTGTCGACCACGTTGATGGTGACGGGACCGTCGGGCGTGTGGCGGCGCACGGCGGTGTTCTTGGCCAGGATCGTGATGCCCTTCTCACGCTCCAGCTCGCCCGAGTCCATGACCCGGTCGACGAGCTCGGCTCGTTCGGAGAAGGCCCCGGACTGGCGGAGCATGGCGTCGACGAGGGTCGTCTTGCCGTGGTCAACGTGCGCGACGATCGCGACGTTGCGCAGGTCGTTGCGGACCAGCGTTTCCTTGATCGACGCGGTGGCCGTGGGCACGCGGAACTCCTAGAGCAGTCTGTGCGAGGGAAGCCAGGCGCCGGACGTTGGATCGCGCGCAGCCTGACTACAGCTTACCGGGCGCAGCGCCCTTACCACACAGGGACGGCAGGTGAGGTCAGCCTCACCTACTCTGAGGACACCCGGATGAGTGGAGCACGCCACGTGGGCAAGGTCAAGGTGAAGAAGAAGTGCTGCCGTTCGACGCCGAGGTGCAAGAGCTGTCCAGTCGTGGTGATGCTCAAGGCGCGGGAGAAGGCCGCGAAGAAGGCGGCCAAGCAGGAGCGCAAGGAGCGCAAGAAGGCCGAGAAGGCGGACGGCAAGAAGATCGGGAAGAAGGCCGGGAAGAAGAAGGTGGCCGCGTGAGGGCCACCGCCCGGCCGACGCCGGGTGGGACGGGGCCACCCGCCGGCTAGCCCATCACCGCCTCGTTGATCCTGGCCAGCTCCGGCGCGGTCCGGGTGACCTGGAACTCCACCACCTGGTACTTCGCCAGCTTGGCGGAGGCGAACGGGTCGGTCGCCAGCAGCGCGTCCAGCTTCCCGCGCGCCATCGGCCGCGCGATGATCACGCCGCCCACGCGGGGCACCTGACGACCCGAGGCCAGGAAGTGCCCGGCCTCGTACTGCTTCTTCAGCCACTCCGTGTGGTCCGGGAGCGCGTAGTCGACCTCGTCCAGCGGTGCGGTGTACTCCAGCAGCACGACGTACATAGAAGAAATGTAGACCCGTGACACACCCGGGTAACACGCTAGAATCGCGGCTATGCGCACTCTTTACCCGTTCTGGTGGTCCGCCTTCCGGCGGCCCTGAGAACTGCGCGTCAGACGAACGCAGGCCGCCCGCTGGGGCGGCCTTCGTGCTTTCGGGGGGCCACGCCGAGCGGGCACACCCCGAAGGGATCACCATGATCAGGCTGTCCGCGATCACCCCGTCCGGTCCCGTCCAGCTGGGCAACTACCTCGGCGCGATCAGGCGGTGGGCCGCCGAGGGCACCGAAGAGGACGTCTACTTCATCAGCGACCTGCACGCCATGACGACGTCGCACAACCCGTCACGACTGCGATCACTGACCCGGGAGCAGTTGGCGGTGCTCATCGCCGCCGGCGTCGACCCGCGGTCGGTGGCCGTGCAGTCCGACCTGGTCCGCGAGCTCGGCGCGTTGACGTGGGTGCTGGAGTGCACCTGCACGTACGGCGAGGCGGCCCGGATGATCCAGTTCAAGGAGAAGTCGGCGGGCCGGTCGTCGGTCCGGTTGAGCCTGCTCACGTACCCGGTGCTGATGGCGGCCGACATCCTGCTGCAGGGCGCGCACGAGGTGCCGGTCGGTGACGACCAGCGGCAGCACGTGGAGCTGGCGCGGGTGCTGGCGCGTCGGTTCAACGGCACGTACGGCGAGGTGTTCGTGATGCCGCGGTCCGTCGTGCCGCCGACCGCGTCGCGGGTCCGTGACCTGGCCGATCCGTCGCGGAAGATGGCCAAGACGGCGAAGGACGCGGCGGGCACGGTGTTCGTGCTCGACCCGCCGGACCTGGTGCGGCGCAAGATCCGGCGTGCGGTGACCGACGACCGGGGCGAGGTGCGCTACGCGCCGGAGGAGCAGCCGGGCGTGGCGAACCTGCTGGAGATCCTGGCGGCGTGCACGGGGAAGGACCCGCAGGAGCTGGCGGGTTCGGTGAAGGACTACTCGGAGTTGAAGGAGGCCGCCGCGGACGCGGTGGTCGAGGAGCTGCGGCCCGTGCGCGAGGTGACGCAGGGGCTGCTCGACGACCCGGCCGAGCTGGACCGGGCGCGGGCGCACGGCGCGGAACGTTCGCGTGAACGCTGCACCCACCGCCTCGACGCCGCCCTGCGCATGTCCGGCCTGGGCTGACTCCCCACCCACCCGCGCGTGTCGAACCTCCAGGGCCCGCGTGTCGAACCTTCAGGACCCCCGAGTTCAACGTCCGGAACGTTGAACTCGGGGGTCCTGAACGTAGGACACGGTCGTTCGGAGCGTTCGACACGCGGGACCTGAGTGTTCGACCCGCGCGGGGGTCAGGAGAGGTGGGGGTGGAGGGAGGGGAGGAGGACGCGGTCGGCGGGGAGCCAGTCGACGGTGTCCAGGTCGGCGGAGGCCAGCCAGCGGATCGCCTGGTGGTCGGTCGGGATCGGGGTGCCCGAGGTCAGGGTGGCCGTGTAGGCGCGCAGGATCAGGTCGGAGCGCAGGGGGACGTCGGGCCCCACCTGGTCGCCCGGGGTGACGGTCACGCCCAGTTCCTCCGAGCACTCGCGGATCACGGCGGCGTGGTCGGTCTCGTCCGGCTCCACGCGTCCGCCCGGCAGTTCCCACTTGCCGGCCGCCTCGGGCGGGTAGCTGCGTTGCTGGGCCAGGAGCAGGCCGTCACGGATGATCGCCGCACCTACTACTACGCGCGCGCTCAGCAGGTCGATGCTGCGGGCGGCCACGGCGGCGGCACGGGCTTCGAGGACTTTCAGGGCCAGGCCGCGGCCCACCAGGACGTCCGCCAGCCGCCCGAACGGGCCGCCGGGCGTGGACCACTCGACGGAATCGACCACCATCGTGCCCCCACCGGTGTGCAGCAGGTCCGTGACCAGCGTGAACCGCGGCAACGGCCCACCGACCAGCTCCGCCGACACGCCCGTGGTGTCGGCCCGCGTCACGACCAGCGTCCCGTTCACCGGCCCCACGGACCCGGCCAGCGAAGCACCCACGAACAGCACCGGCGCGCCACCCGTGATCCGCACGCCCAGCCCTCGCACGGCACGCGCCAGCAGTCGCGCGTCCAGCAACGCGGCGGCGACGGTCCGCAACGGCGCGTCGACCAGGGTGGTGGTTCTCAGCTCGGGCACGGTCGCCGATCCTGCCACCCCGACGTCACCGGTACAGCGGCCAGCGCACCTCCAGCCGGGCGCCGCCCTCCGGCGACTCGCCGGCCCGGATCGTCCCGCGCCTCCGCCGCACCAGGTGCGCCACGAGCGCCAGCCCCAGCCCGAACCCGCCGGTGGCCCGTCCGCGGTCCGATTCGACCCGGTAGAAGCGGTCGAACACCTTGTCCCGGTGCTCCTCGGGGATGCCGTGCCCGTCGTCGTCCACCAGCAACCGCACCTCGCGCACGGCCGGCAGCACGGAGATCCGGATGAACGTCCGGGCGTACCGGGCGGCGTTGCGCAGCAGGTTGTCCAGCACCAGCTCGACCTCCGTGCCCGCGGCGGAGATCAGGCACGCGCTCATCGGCGCGGCCAGCTGCACGAGCAGCTCCGTCTCCCCCAGCCGGTCGACGGCGGCCTGCGCCTGAAGCACCACGTCGACGGGCTCGGCGCGGGGCAGCTCGCCGGTGTCCGCGCGCGCGAGGATCAGCAACGCGTCCACCAGCGCGGACAGCCGTTCGGACTCCTCGACGACCGATTCGAGCACCTCGATGGAGAAGTCCGGGTCGGGGTGCGCCACCGCGACCTCGGCCTGCGCCCGCACGGACGTCACGGGCGACCGCAGCTCGTGCGCGGCGTCGCCGGTGAACCGGCGCAGCCGTTCGGTTGCCTCGTCGCGACGCGCCAGCAGGGCGTTCAACGCCTCGGCGAGCGCTTGCAGCTCGTCCCGCGCGGCCGGCACGGGCAGTCGTTGGCCGCGCGGCAGCTCCGCCGCGGCCACCCGCATCCGCTCCACGGGCCGCAACGACGACCGCACGGCCAGCCAGGTCGCGATCCCGACCAGGCCCGCGACCAGCACCGCGGCCACCGCGAGCCACCGCGTGCCCAGCTGGTTCGCCTCGCGGTAGCCGACCAGCGTGTCACCGGCGACGTGCAGCCGGGGCGTGCCGTCCGGGGCGAACTCCACCCGGCCGATCCACCGGTGCGCGCTGGGGCCGTCGATCCGCAGCACGGGTTCGCCCGCCTTGAGCGCGCGAACCTCCGCCGCGGTCAGGTCGGGTTTCGGCCCGCCGTCCAGCGGGTTGCCGGCGGTGTCGAGCACGCGCACGTTCTCCGCCTTGGCCAGTTCCCGGTCCACCGCGTTGACCTGCACGTACCCGATGAGCTGAGGCGCCAGGAGGGTGAACGCGAGCAGGCACAGCAGGGCCACGCCGGTCGCCACGACGGTGATGCGGAACCTCAGCGTCCGCCGCAGCCACCACCGGCGCGGCGGCCACCACCGGCGCAGGTTCACCTGCGCCTGGTCCCCGCCGCACCCAGCGCCGCGTCGAGGTCGGGCGTGGACGCCAGGTAGCCGTGGCCGCGCACGGTGCGCACGACCTCGCCCGCGCCCATGGCGTCGAGCTTGCGCCGCAGGTAGCCGACGTACACCTCGACCGCGTTGCGGGTGGCCGCCTGCTCGTCGCCCCACACCGTGCGCAGGAGCTCGTCCTTGGTCACGACGGATCCGGCGCGGCTGGCCAGCACGTCGAGCACGGCGTACTCGCGCGGCGACAGCGACACCGGCTCGCCGGCCCAGCTCACCTCGCGCATGGCGCGGTCCACCACCAGCTCGCCCAGCTTGAGCCTGCGCCGCGCCAGGTCGGCGGAGTTGCGCCGCAGCAACGCCCGGACCTGCGCCACCAGGACCACGAACGAGAACGGTTTCACCAGGTAGCCGTCCGCGCCGAGGTCGAGGCCGTCGGCCTGGTCGACCTCGCCGTCCTTGGCCGACACCATCAGCACGGGCGTGCGCACCCCCTCGGCGCGCATCCGCTGCAACACCCGGTAGCCGGACAGGCCGGGCAGCATGATGTCCAGCAGCACCACGTCGAACGCGCCGGTCAACGCCACGCGCAGGGCGTTGGGGCCGTCGGCGGCGGTGACCACCTCCATGCCCTCCGCCGAGAGGCCGCGTTCCAACGCGCGCCGTACGCCGATCTCGTCGTCCACAACCAGCACCCGTGGTCTCACGTCCCACAGCATGCCCCGTGAGGAGGACAATCGGCGCGGGAGTCTCAGGTCGCTCTCAGCGTCCGGGCCGCTCTCAGCTCGATCTCAGGGCTCGCGGAGGAGTGTCTGGGTTGTCGGGTCGCAAGGGGCTGCCCGGTAGGAGGAGGGACACATGAACCGGAGAAGGGTGACCGTCGTGGCGGCGGCGGCAGGCGTGGTCGCCGGTGCGACCGGGCTCGGGCTCCTCGCGATGCCCGCCGGCGCCGGTCCCGCACCGGTGCTGCCGGACGTGAGCGCCGAGGCTCTGGTGGAGTCCGTGCTGAACGCCGAGCCGGCCGCGTTCGGCGGCACGGTGGACGTGGACAACGACTTGGGCATCCCGGCGATCGCCGGCGTGCCGCAGGCGTCGGACGGCGCCAGCAACCTGCGCGTCTGGACCGACGGCCAGGGCAAGCTCCGGGTGCAGCTGCCCGGCGGCGACTCCGAGCGCACGTTCGTCGACGACGGCCAGACCGCGTGGCTGTGGGACTCCGCCGAGCAGACCGTGAAGAAGATGCCGCACGGCGCGTTCGAGCAGCACAAGCCGGAGCTCGGCGGCGAGCAGCAGGCCGTGCCGACGGACCCGGTGACGCTGTCGCGCCAGGTGGTGGCGGCGATCCAGGAGTACAGCGACGTCACCGTCGACGGCACCGCCCGCGTGGCGAACCGGCCGGTGTACGAGCTGGTGCTGACGCCGAAGCCGACCGAGAAGACGGTGCTGCGCGAGGTGCGCGTCGCGGTCGACTCGGAGCTGCGGGTGCCGCTGCGGGTGGCCGTGCTGACCAACGGCACGGACGCGCCGGCCATGCAGGTCGGGTTCTCCGAGCTGAACGTCGGCCCGCAGGACGCGTCGCTGTTCGCGTTCACGCCGCCCGCCGGCGCGAAGGTGACCGAGCCCGAGGTCGACGAGCCGTCGGCCGAGGACAAGGCCGCCGCCGAGCAGGCGTTCACCGAGGCGAACCCGCAGGTCATCGGCGAGGGCTGGGACGTCGTGCTGGCCGCCCGCGTACCGGACGACGCCCTGACCGGGCTCGCGGACGCGCAGCGGGAGCAGGGTCAGCGCGAGGGCCGTTGGCAGGAGCGCGGCGAGGGCGGTGACGTCGACGTGCAGGGGCTGATCAAGCAGCTGGGCAAGCAGGTCAGCGGCGACTGGGGCTCGGGCACGCTCATCACCACGCGGGTCGGTGGCGTGCTGATCGCCGACGACGGCCGGGTGGCCGCGGGCGCGGTGCCGGAGCAGGTGCTCGTGGACGCGATCGGCCAGGTCAAGTGACCTCCTCGACCAGCGCGCGGGTGGAGTCGGCGTCCCTTTCCGGGACCGCCGGCTCCACCCCGGTCTTCGCGGCCCGGACGCGGGGACTGCGCAAGGTGTACGGGCGGACGGTCGCGGTGGACCGGGTGGACCTGGACGTGCCGCGGGGGGCGGTGCTCGGGATGCTCGGCCCCAACGGGTCGGGCAAGACCACCACGATCCGCATGCTGCTGGGGCTCGTGCGGCCGACCGAGGGTGAGGTCGAGCTGCTCGGCAAGGCGTTGCCCGACGGCGTCGCGGAGGCGTTGCCGCACGTGGGCGCGCTGGTCGAGGGTCCGGGCTTCCACCCGTTCCTGTCGGGGCGGGAGAACCTGCGGCGGGCGGCGGCCTTCGAGCCGCTGCTCGCCTCGGGCGACATCAGGCAGGCCGTCGAGGACGCGTTGGAGCGGGTCGGCCTCGCCGCGGCCGCGCACCGGCGCTACCGGGGGTACTCGCTGGGCATGAAGCAGCGGCTGGGGCTGGCCTCGGCGCTGCTGGTGCGGCGGAAGCTGATCGTGCTGGACGAGCCGACCAACGGCCTCGACCCGGCCGGCACGCGCGAGGTGCGCAAGGTGATCGCGGACCTGCACGAGGCGGGCAGCACGGTCGTCGTGTCCTCGCACCTGCTCAGCGAGATCGAGGCGACGTGCACGCACGTGGCCGTGCTGCACCGGGGAACCGTGGTGGCGCAAGGGGAACTGGCCGAGTTGCTGCACGCGGACAGCAGTTCGCTGCTGGTCGTCACGCCGGACGTGGACGACGCGCTGAACGCGTTGCGCGCCGGTCGGATCTCGGCGCGCCCGATCGAGGGGGGCGTGCGGGTCGAGCTGATCGGCACGACCGCGCCCGTGGTGGTGCGGGCGCTGGTGAACGCGGGGGTCGAGGTGCACGAGGCGCGTCGTCACCGCACCGGTCTGGAAGATCTGTTCGCCCGGCTCACCGAGGCCGAGGAGTCCGAGCACAACCTGTCCGCCGTGGACACGATCGAGGAGGGGGCCCGATGAGCGCGCTGGTCGCCACGCGCGCTCCGCTGGGCAGGCAACTGCGCTCGGAGCTGCGCTGGATCGTGCGCCGGCCGCGGACGGTGATCGGGCTGGCGTCGCTGTGCCTGGTGCCGATCCTGGCCGGGATCGGGCTGTGGTTCGCGGTGGACGGCGACGGTGCGGCGGGACCCGGTCTGGCCGCCATCATCGCGGGCAACGGGCTCGTGCTGCCGGTGTTCACGCTGTTCCTGGCATTGCCGCTGCTCTTGCCGCTGGTCGGGGCGATCTGGGCGGCGGACGGGCTGGCCGGTGAGGCGCAGCACGGCACGTTGCGCGGGCTGATGATCTCGCCGGTCGGTCGGCTGCGGCTGCTGGGGATCAAGGCGTTCGGCGTGGCCACGATGACCTTGTTCGCGGTGACGTTGATCGCGTTCGTCGGCACGATCACCGGTGTGGTGCTGTTCGGTGGCCAGGGGATGCTCACGCTGTCGGGGTCCACGCTGTCGTTCGGCGCGGCGCTCGGGCGGATCGTGCTGACGATCCTGCTGGTCACCGTGCAGGTGTGGGGTGTGGCGGCGATCGCGATGGCGATCTCGGCGTGCACCGAGCACCCGTTGGTGGTGATGGCGGCGACGATGGCCGGTGTGATCGTGTTCGCGGTGCTGGGCGTGTTCAGCGCGTTGGACTGGCTGCACCCGTACCTCCTCACGTCCGCGTGGGAGGGCTTGATCGACGTGATGCGCGACCCGTTGCCGACCGAGGGGTTGTGGCGCAGCACGGCGTTGGCGGGGTGCTACATCCTGATCGGGATGTCGTTGGCGGCAATGCGGTTGGCTACCAAGGACAACTAGCCGAGGATCGGCGGCATGGACGTGGTGTCGTTGGAGACCCGGCGGTTGGTGCTGCGCGAGGTCGTGGAGTCCGATGTGGACGCGGTGGCGTGGTTGCTCGGCGAGCCGCGGGTGATGCGGTACATCGAGGACGGCAAGCCGGTGTCGCGGGCGGACGTGGAGCGGGTCGTGCTGCCGAAGGTGATGGGTGGGGGGTGGTGGGCGGCCCGTCTCAAGGGGGCGGGCGCGTCGGGGGCGGGCGCGTTTGTCGGGTGGTTCGAGTTGAGTGAGGTGGGCGGTGGTGTGGCCGAGTTGGGGTATCGGCTGCACCCCGACTTCTGGGGGTGTGGTTATGCGACGGAGGGGGCTGCCGCGCTGGTGGAGCACGGGCGGGCGGTGGGGTTGAGGCGGATCGTGGCGTACGCGATGGCGGTAAACGCCGGGTCGCGGCGGGTGTTGGAGAAGGTCGGGCTCCAGTACGTGCGGACGTTCCACGAGGAGTGGCCGGATTACATCGAGGGTGCTGAGCACGGGGATGTGGAGTACGCGCTCGACCTGGGTCACTGACGGTGGTGGTGACGGCGGGAAGCGTCAAGATCAAAAGAGTCCTCGCCGGACGGGCAGATCAGCAGGATGACGGCCGGTGGGTGGGGATGTGCCGGGTCCGTTGTCGGTCCGGGTTTCGTGTCAGAGCGCCCTTGGCCCGCCTCAGGGCGCAGGTCGCGTTCACCTGACAAGTCAGTCGATGATGGCGATGCCGTCGTGGTCCACGGTCAGCGTGACGCGGTCGCCCGGGGACGGTGGGGTGGCGACTGGGGCGACTGCCTCGAAGTCCTCGCCCGCCAGCCGCACGAGCAGCCGCACGTGGTCGCGGCGGTGGACGCGTTCCAGGACTTCCGCCTCGATGGTGCCGGAGGGGTCGACGCGAAGTGCCGTCGCACGCAGGCCGACCCTCGCACGCACGCCCAGGAGGTGTTCGGCGGCGGAGGGGTGCAGGATCTTGCCGCAGCCCAGGAAGCGGGCGGTTTCGACGTCGGTCGGGTGTTGCCACACCGTGGACGGTTCGCCGACCTGCACGATCCGGCCCGCCCGCATCACGGCCACGCGGTCGGCCAGGGTGAACGCCTCGTCGTGGTCGTGGGTCACCACCAGCGCCGTCGCGCCCGTGTCGCGCAGCAGCCGCGCCAGGTCCACCGCCAGCTGCTCCCGCAACGCCCGGTCGAGGGCGGAGAGCGGTTCGTCGAGCAGGAGCAGTTTGGGGCGCGGTGCGAGGGCGCGGGCCAGGGCCACGCGTTGCTGCTCACCGCCGGAGAGCTCGGTGACGCGGCGGTCGGCGTAGCCCGCCAAGCCGACCAGGTCCAGGAGTGAGGCCACCCGCTTCTCGCGCGCCTCCCGCTCCACCCGGCGCATCCGCAGCCCGAACGCCACGTTGCCCGCCACGTCGCGGTGCGGGAACAGCTGACCGTCCTGGAACACCAACCCGAAACCCCGCCGGTGCACGGGGGTGCCGGCCAGGTCGACGCCGTCCCACGACACGACGCCCGCGGCAGGCGGTTCCAGCCCGGCCACGGCGCGCAGCAACGTCGACTTGCCGCACCCGGACGGTCCGAGCAGCGCCACCACCTCGCCGTCCGCGATGGACAGGTCCACATCGGACACCGCGGTCACCGGACCGTAGGCCACGCTCACCCCGTCGACCCGCAACGACATCAGAACTCCCCGCCGCTCGGCACGCGCAGCCGCTCGATCACCAGCACGGCCACCGTGGTCACCACCATCAGCAACGCGCACGCCGCGTAAGCCATCTGGCTGTTCAGCTCACCCGGCCGGGACATCAGCCGCGCGATCACCACCGGCAACGTCGGCGCGTCCGGCCGGGCCAGGAAGCTCGTCGCGCCGAACTCGCCCAACGCCACCACGAACCCGAACCCGGCCGCCGCCAGCAGCGACCGCGACGCCAGCGGGAGGTCCACCTCGCGCCACACCCGCCACGGGCTCGCGCCCAACGTCGCCGCCGCCTGCCGCAGCCGCTCGTCCACCGCGCGCAGCACCGGCAGCACGATCCGCACGATCAACGGCGTCACCACCAACGCCTGCGCCAACGGCACCAGCAGCGGTGACGTGCGGAAATCGCCGGGCAGCGCGTCCATGGTGATCAGGTAGCCGAAGCCGAGGGTCACGGCGGACACTCCCAGCGGCAGCATCAGCGCGGTGTCCAGGGTCTCCGCGAACCAGGACCCGTGCCGCCGCAGCCCGACCAGGACGATCGCGGACGTCACGCCGACCAGCAGCGCGAGGAGGGTGGCGTCGGTGGCCGTGCGCACCGAGTTCAGCGCCGCGTCCAGGCCGGAGACCGCCAGCGTGCCGCGCTCGCCCGTGCCCGCCAGGGCCGCGTACCCGGCGAAGCTCCAGCCGTCGTCGGTGGCCAGGGACCTGGCGACCAGGCCCACGACGGGCACGAGGAGTGCGGCCACGACCAGCCACGCCGCGACGACCACGCCCCACTCGCCGCCGGTGGGCCGGCGGGGTGGCTCGATCCGGAGCGACAGGGACTTCTCGCGCTTGCGGCGGGCAAGGCCGCCGATCACGAGCACCGCGATCACGGCGGCGAACTGGATCAACGACAGCGCGGCGGCGCCCGACAGGTCGAACAGCTCCACCGTGCGCAAGTAGATCTCGGTCTCCAAGGTGCGGTGACGCGCGCCGCCGAGCACCAGCACCACGCCGAAGCTGGTGGCGCAGAACAGGAACACCACCGACGCCGCCGACCCGATCGCCGGCGCCAACGACGGCAGCACGACGGAGGTGAACGCGCGGACGCGGGACGCGCCCAGGGCCCGTGCCGCGTCCTCCGCCCGCCGGTCGACCCGCGCCCACAAGCCGCCGACCGTGCGGGCGACCACGGCGACGTTGAAGAACGCGTTGGCCAGCACGATCGGCAGCACGCCGCCGTCGGGCCACAACGCCCGGAACGCCAGCCCCACCACCACGGTCGGCAGCACGAACGGCACCATCACCGCCGCGCGCGCCAACCCCGTGCCCCGCACCCGGCACCGGGCCAGCAAGAACGCCACCGGCAGGCCCGTGACCAGCGCCAACGCCGTCGCCGCGGCGGCCTGGCCGAGGGTGAACCCGACCAGGTCCCACGTGTCGGCCCGGGCCAGGACCGGCAGCACGCCGCCCTCGTCCAGGCCGAGCGCGACGATCGCCAGCACCGGCCAGGCGAAGAACACGCCCAGGAACGCCAGCGGCAGGAGCGCGGCGAGCGTCCAGGTCAGCCTTGGACCAACGTGCGCCACTGCTGCACCCACCGCTCGCGGTTCGCGTCGACCTCGGCGGCGGGCAGCGACCGCGCGGAGGCGGGCAGCGGCGCGGCCTTCGTCCACGCCTCCGGCAGCGCGACGCCCTCCCGTGACGGGTAGACGTACATCTGGCCCGGCACGTCGGCCTGCACCTGCTCGCCGAGCAGGAAGTCCAGGACCTTCTTGGCGTCCTCGGCGTTCTTCGCGCCGTTCAGCACGCCCGCGTACTCGACCTGGCGGTAGCACGTGTCCAGCAGCGCCTTGGTGCGCGGCGCGCCGTCGTCACCGATCTCCGCCGACGGGGACGACGCGTAGGACACCACGATCGGCCGCGGCCCCTTGCCGCTGGAGCCGGAGAAGTCCTGCGTGTAGGCCTCCTCCCAGCCGCTGACGACCTTCACGCCGTTGGCCTTCAGCTGACCCCAGTAGTTCTGCCAGTTCTGCTCGCCGAACGTGGCGATCGTGCCGAGCAGGAACGCCAGGCCCGGCGAGGACGTCGCCGGGTCCTCGACCACCAGCATGTCCTTGTACTTCGGGTCGGCCAGGTCGGCGTACTGCTTGGGTTCGCCGACGTCCTTGAACGCGGCGACGTCGATGTTCAGGCACACGTCGCCGACGTCGACGGCGTGCAGCCGGTTCGGCGGGTCGAGCTGGTAGCGCTGCGCGCCGTGCTGCGCCTCGGAGCTCGCGTACTCGGCGAACACCCCCTCCTTCAGGGCGCGGGAGGCGAACGTGGAGTCCACGCCGAAGGCGACGTCACCGATCGGGGCGTCCTTGGTCAGGACCAGCTTGTTCGTCACCTCACCGGCGTCACCACTGGCCAGCGGCTTGATCGTGATGCCGGTGTCGGTCTTGAACTGCTCCAGCAGCCCGGGGCTCAGCGCGAACGAGTCGTGCGTCACCAGCGTGACGACCCGCTCCCCCGGCGGAGGTGTGCTGGACGTGGTCACCGAGCAGGCCGTGAGCAGCGCGAACGCGCTCACGATGGGCAGCACTCGTCGGAACATCATCTCTCCCTACACCGGCATGACCCGGATCAGGTGTGGACGGTCGAAGGCTCGCGCGCCTTCCTCTCAGCCCGGCGCAGCACCGGACTCCCGTGGCGAACGCGCAGCTTACCCCGCTCGGTGGGACGATCAGGGCCATGGCCGAGCTGCTGACCGACGACCAGGTGACCGCCGCGCTGACCTCGCTGCCCTCGTGGCAGGCGAAGGACGCCTCGCTGGTGCGCACGGTGGAGCTGGAGAGCTTCGCCCAGGCGCTGCAGGTGGTGAACCGGGTGGCGGAGATCGCGGAGAACGACAACCACCACCCCGACATCGACATCCGCTGGCGCACGCTCACGTTCCGCTGCGGCACGCACTCCAGCGGCGGGATCACGGCGCTGGACGTGTCACTCGCGGAGGAGATCGACGGGGTGCTCGACGTCTTCCTGTGACGTCGACGACGTCCGCTGCCGGAGCACCACGGCGACCGTGACGAGCGTGAGCACGCCCACGGCCGGGTACACCCAGCCCAGCGCCGAGTAGTACCAGGGGCGCGAGACGATCCAGATCGACGGCTGCGTCTTGAGCAGGAACGAGATCAGGTAGCTGCCGATCGCCAGGACCCACGCGACGGCCGTGACCGTGGCGAGCCGGTGCTTGGCCGCGTAGACCAGCCACATCAGCGCGGGCACCGCCCACACCCAGTGGTGGCTCCACGAGATCGGCGACACGAGCAGGCCGAGGAACTGGACCGACACGATCATCGCCAACGTGTCCTTGGCCTTCAGCGACGCGTGCAGCGCGAACCCCGTGAGCACGGCCGCGACCACGACGGCGCCGAGGAAGATCGGTCCCGTGCCGATGTCGTACCCGACCGTGCGGGACAGCGCGCCGCGCAGCGACTGGTTGATCGCCGAGCCGACCGGGCCGACGCGGGAGGCGTCGCCGAGCAGGTGGAACCAGTACTCGGTCGACAGGCGCGGCGAGATCAGGTAGCCGAGCCCGACCGTGCCGAAGAACGCGACGATCGACCAGACGGCGGCCTGGTAGCGGCGGTTGAGCAGGAAGTACAGGCCGGAGATGGCGGGCGTGAGCTTCAACCCGGCCGCGATGCCGACGCCCGCGCCCTGCTTCCAGCTCTGGGCGCTGACCATCGTGCCGAGCAGGAGGGCCGCCAGGACCAGGTTGATCTGGCCGTAGTTCAGGGTCGTGCGGACCGGCTCGACCCAGACGAACAGGCCGGTCCACAGCATCGCGCGGCGCGGGTCGTTGCTGCCGACGAGCTGGAGGGACTTGCGGGTGACGAACCACAGGCAGGCGAGGCAGGCGAGCTGCCAGAACCAGCGGGCCAGGCCCCACGGCACCCACGACAGCGGCACGAAGACGAGCGCGGAGAACGGCGGGTAGGTGAACGGCAGGGCGAACTGGTCGGAGAACTCCTTGAGCCGCCAGTCGTAGAGGAAACCGGTGAACAGCTCGGGTGAGGCGTTCCGGTAGACCATCAGGTCCACCATGGTCATCTTCGCCTGGAACGCGACCATCGCCAGGTGCCCGAGCAGGGACACGGCCAGGATCCACGGCGCGAGGGCGAGGACCCGCCCCTCAAGTGCACGCAGTCCCACTGCATCTACCTCCACGATCGTGTGAATTACACGACTGTCGGGCCACGAAACCGGGTACCCGGACGTCAAGACGAGTGGGAGATCAACGCAAGGGGAAAAATCGCATGACCACCGACATCGTCGTGTTCACCGTCTCTGCCCTGGCCATGCTCGCCACCGCGGGGGGCGTCTTCGCCCTGGCCCGCCACAGCCGCAACCAGGTGCGCTGACGCCTTCAGCACAGTACCTCGGGGCGGGGGGGGGCCCCGGGGGCCCCCCCCCCCCCGGGGGGGGGGGGGCGGGGGGGGGGGCCCCCCCCGGCCCCCCCGGGCCCACACCCGGGGGCCGCTCGCAGCCCTCCACACCCCGGGGGGGGGGGCGCCCCCCCCCCCCCCCCCGCCCCGAGGTCTGTTCAGGGGCCTGTGCTCCGGTACCGACGGTCCCCCGCGTGGCCGCGCCACGCCAAGTCCTACGCGCCGACGGGCATCTTCAGCGACTCGCTGCACGTCACCGTGCCATTCGAGATCGACGTCGACCTGACCAAGCTGTTGCCGGGCCGGTGATCACCCGTCGAGCCGGAACTCCGGCGCGTCACGCGGGGGCGTGGTGTCGGGTTTGGTCCAGCCGGCCAGGCGCGCGGCGGCCTCCGGGTGGCGGATCTCACTGGTCGCCAGCGCGATGACGAGGTCGTAGGCGTCGTCCTCCGGCGCGTCCAGGTCCACGCCGTTGAGGCCGTAGAAGACGAACGTCGACATCCACCCCAGCCGCTTGTTCCCGTCGATCAACGGGTGGTTGCGCAGGACCGACTCCAGCAGCACGGCGGCCTTCTCGTGCACGCCCTCGTACGCGTCCTGCCCCATCAGCGACGACCGGGGCCGGTGGGCGGCGGAGTCCAGCAGGCCCACGTCGCGGACCTGGGGCACGCCCAAGTCGTCCGCGAGCGCCAGCAGGTCCTCCAGGGTCAGGTACTCCACGGTCACTGCGCGAGCCGGTCGAGCAGCCCCGCGTACCGTGCTCGCCCCTCAGCGGAGAGGCCTCGGACGCGGTCCTGGCGGACGCGGCGTGCGGCGGCGTCCGCGATGGCACGCACCACGGCCTCGTGCTTGCTCACCCCGTCCGCCTCGGCGAGCAGTGCGAGCGCGCGTTCCTGCTCGTCGGACAGCCGCAACGTCATCGCCATGCCGTGATGCTACCAATGTGGTAGCACGAGCCGGTCCGCAATTCCCGAGTGCGCCGGCTCCGGGCGACTCCCCCTCGATCAGTAGTGATAACGGGCCGCGAGGATGACGATCTCGTCGTTGACGACGAGGTAGACCAGCCGGTGCTCGTCATCGATCCGCCGCGACCAAGCACCCGGGAGGTGGTGCTTGAGGGGTTCGGGCTTGCCGATCCCGGTGAACGGGTCGCGGAGGACGTCCTCGATGAGCTTGTTGATCCGGGCGAGCGTCTTGCGGTCGTTCTTGAGCCAGGACGTGTAGTCCTCCCAGCCGTGCTCTTCGAAGACGAGCCTCACTCGCCACCCTTGTCCGCGTCTGCCGCATCCGGGTCGATCAGCGCACGCTCGGAGAGGTTGATCCGGCTCAACGCGTTCTCGTAGGCCTTGAGCAGCCGACGAGCGTTCGCGGGCGAGCGCAGCAGGTAGGAGCCTTCGCGCAGGGCGGCGTAGTCCTCGGCGGAAACCAGCACGGCGTTTCCGTGCTTGGACACGATCTCGACGGCGTCGTGGTCCTCGTTGACCCTCTTGATCAGGGGAAACAGGTCTCTACGGGCCTCGCTCGCGGTGATGGACACGGCGGGCACCCCCTCTTCTCTGGTACCGGATATCGTACCACCCTGGAGGACGGTGGGGGCATGCCGAGGAGGCCGGATGAGCTGTCCGACCTCCTTCGATCAACCGGTCAGACGTTGAAGCGGAACTCCACCACGTCGCCGTCGGCCATGACGTAGTCCTTGCCCTCGATGCGGACCTTGCCGGCGGCTTTCGCGGCGGCCATGGAGCCCGCCTCCACCAAGTCCTCGAACGAGACCACCTCGGCCTTGATGAAGCCGCGCTCGAAGTCCGTGTGGATCACGCCGGCGGCCTGCGGCGCGGTCGCGCCACGGGGGATCGTCCACGCCCGCGACTCCTTCGGGCCGGCGGTCAGGTAGGTCTGCAGGCCCAGGGTGTGGAAGCCGGCCCGCGCCAACGAGTACAGGCCCGGCTCGTGCTGACCGATCGACTCCAGCAGCTCGCGGGCGGACTCCTCGTCCAGCTCCAGCAGCTCCGCCTCGACCTTGGCGTCGAGGAACACCGCGTCCGCGGGCGCCACCAGCTCGCGCAGCTCCTTGAGCTTCGCCTCGTCGGTGAGCACGGCCTCGTCGGCGTTGAACACGTACAGGAAGGGCTTCGCGGTCAGCAGGCTCAGCTCGCGCAGCAGCTCACCGTCCACTTCGGACTGCGCGGCGAACAGCGTGCGCCCGCCGTCGAGCACCTCGCGCGCCTTCTGCGCGGCTTCCAGCGCCGGACGGCGGTCCTTCTGCGTGCGGGCTTCCTTCTCCAGCCTCGGGATGGCCTTCTCCAACGTCTGGAGGTCGGCCAGGATCAGCTCGGTGTTGATCGTCTCGATGTCGGCCGCCGCGTCGACGCGACCGTCGACGTGGATCACGTCGGAGTCGTCGAAGACCCGGATGACCTGGCAGATCGCGTTGGCCTCGCGGATGTTGGCGAGGAACTTGTTCCCCAACCCCGCGCCTTCGGACGCCCCCTTCACGATGCCCGCGATGTCGACGAACGACACCACCGCCGGCACCTCGCGCTCCGAGCCGAAGATGTCCGCCAACGTCGTCAGGCGGGCGTCCGGCAGCGGCACCACGCCGACGTTCGGCTCGATGGTCGCGAACGGGTAGTTCGCCGCCAGCACGTCGTTGCGCGTGAGGGCGTTGAACAGGGTGGACTTGCCGACGTTGGGCAGGCCGACGATACCGAGGGTCAAACTCACGGTGGGTGAGTCTACGCGCCCCGGATGCCGTGTCCGATTCCCGCGAGACCCCACGTCCCGCCGCTGGCAGAGTAGGTCGCATGCTCCTCGACGACGAACGCGCCTACCGGGCCGTCGCCGCCCGCGACGCCCGCTTCGACGGGTGCTTCATCCTCGCGGTGCGCACGACCCGGATCTACTGCCGGCCGTCCTGCCCCGCGGTGACGCCGAAGCGCCGCAACGCCGAGTTCTACCCGACCGCGGCGGCGGCGCAGTCCGCCGGCTACCGGGCGTGCCGGCGGTGCCTGCCCGACGCCGTGCCCGGCTCGCCGGAGTGGAACCTGCGGGCCGACATGGCCGCCCGCGCGATGCGCCTGATCTCCGACGGCGTGGTGGAGCGGGAGGGCGTGCCGGGGCTCGCGGCGCGGCTGGGCTACTCGGAACGCCACCTGACCCGCGTGCTGACCGCCGAACTGGGCGCCGGACCGCTGGCGCTGGCACGGGCGCACCGCGCGCACTCCGCGAGGTTGCTGATCGAGACGACGGACCTGTCGTTCGCGGACATCGCGTTCGCGGCCGGTTTCGCCAGCGTGCGGCAGTTCAACGACACGATCCGGGCGGTGTTCGCGGCCACGCCGTCGGCGATGCGCTCGACCCGTGCCGCGTCGACCGCGGCGGGCCGCATCACGCTGCGCCTGCCGTACCGGCCGCCGTTCGACGCGGCGGGGCTGCTGGCGTACTTCCGGGCGCACGCGATCCCGGGCGTGGAGCACGTGACGGACCACAGCTACGCGCGGTCGTTGCGCCTGCCGCACGGCCAGGCGACCGTGCTGCTGGAGCCGGCGGCGGGGCACGTGTCGTGCACGTTGCGGTTGACCGACCTGCGTGACCTGGGCAGCGCGGTGAGCCGGGTGCGGCGGCTGCTGGACCTGGACGCCGACCCGGTGGCCGTGGACGACTTCCTGTCCGCCGACCCGGCGTTGCGACCGTCGGTCGTCGCCCGGCCGGGCGTGCGGTTGCCGGGGAGCGTCGACGGCGCGGAAACCCTGCTCCGGGCGCTCGGCCACGACGCGCCGGGCGAGCGGTTGGAGCAGCCCGACGGCCCGGTGACGCACCTGTACCCGGCGCCGTCGGCGATCGACTCGCCGGTGGCGCGGGCGTTGGCCGACGGCACGTTGCGGGTCGACGTCGGCCGTGACGCGGACGAGCTGCACGCCGAGCTGTCGGCGTTCCCCGGCGTCGGCCCGCAGGTGGCCTCGTACGTCGTGATGCGCGTGCTCGGCGCCCCTGACATCCCTTTGACCAGCGACAACATCGCGTGGCGCCCCTGGCGCTCGTACGCCGCGATGCACTTGAGGAGGACCGCGTGAGCACCGGCCACGTGTCGACCATCGACACGCCGATCAGCCCCTTCACCGCCGTCGTCGCCATGGACGGCGCCGTCCTGGCCAGCGGGTGGACCGCGGACGTGGACGAGCTGCTGCCGCAGGTCTCGCCGTCGCTGCGCCCGACGACGCTCGCGCACCGCCGTGACCTGGGCGCGGTGACCAGGGCGATCCGCGCCTACCACGCCGGTGACCTGGGCGCGATCGCCGACGTCCCGGTCCGGCAACGCGGGGGCGCGTTCATGCAGCAGGCGTGGGAGGCGCTCCGCACCGTCACGGCGGGCAAACCGGTCAGCTACGCGGACTACGCCCTGCTGGCCGGCCGTCCGGCCGCGGTCCGCGCCGCTGCCACCGCGTGCGCCCGCAACGCGGCCACCCTGTTCGTGCCGTGCCACCGGGTGATCCGCACGGGCGGCGCGATCGGCAACTTCAGGTGGGGCGCGGACGTGAAGCGGTGGCTGCTGGACCACGAGTCCCGGGTCGCGTGACCGTCGTCCACCGCACGGACGGATCAGTCCTCGTCGCGCGGACGGGGGCGGCGCGGGCGGCCGCCTTCCCGGGGCGGGGCGGGGCGGCGGGGGCGGTCCGGGGAGCCCGACGGGGGACGGGGGCGCTTGGGGCGGTCCTCGTCGGCCGGTTGGGACGGGCGGCGGCGGTCGGCGGGCGCGTCGGCCCGGCGGTCGGCCGGGGTGTCGGCGCGGTCCGACCTGGGGCGCTTCTTGGGGCGGTCCTCCGGCTGCGGCTTCTCGGCGCGGTCCGGGCGGTCGGCGGGGCGGTCGGCGCGGCGCGGCGCGTCCGGCTTGCGCTTGGCCTCGCGGATCTCGTCCTTGGTCAGCCGGTTCGGGTCCTTCTGCGTCGTCACGCGGACGATGCCGATGATCACCGTGCACGCCGTGGTGATCGCCATCGCCGGGAAGCCGTCGATCAGCGGCTTGCCCAGCGCCAGGCCGACCGACGCCAGCCCGCCGCCGGGCATGCCCTGCGTCAGCACAACCAGGATCGGCACCACGATCGCCAGCACCAGCGGCGGCTGGACAATCGGGCCGAACATCGAGCGCCGCTCGACGAACACCACCGCGCCGACGCAGCCCACGAAGAACGTGATGGCGAACACCCAGCCCACGGTCTTCGCGGCCGAGTTCACGTCGACGAACGTGCCGACGATGGCCACCACGAACGCGATGAGCACGGCCGCCCACCAGGGCAGACCCCGGAAGCTGCCGAACATGGCGCGGTCGTTCCAGCGGACGGCGGCGAACTCGTCGTCCTCCGGCTCGCTGCGCGAGTCGTCACGCATTGCAGCGGTCACGCACACTCCTCGTTCGGCTCAGTCCCGGCACACTCTATTACGCCTCCCGGGCGTCCAAGGGTGCACCGAGGCCGGCCTCGTCCGCCCGCCTCACCAGCGGCAGGGGTGTGACGTCGGACGACGCGTTGCTCAACGGCTCGACGGCCGCCCGGAATCCCTCCAACGCGTCCAGCTCGCGCCGCCGCGCCGACAGGAACCGCTGCAGGTGCGTGCTCGACAGGTTCACCGCGTCGATGGCGCCGTCCGCCGCCCGGTGCGCCCGCGACGCCGCCGCCCTGACCTGCTCGACGTCGTCGGCCAGCGCGCGGTCGGTCACCGCGAACATCGCCGCCGACGCGATCACCGCGAACCCGGTCGGCCCGCACAGGAACACGCGCCGGTCGAGCAACCACCGCAGCAGCTCCGGGTCGGTGTCCAGGGCCGCGACCACCGCGCCGTCGTTCGGCACGAACATGATCGTCCCGTAGATCGCGTCGGCCCACCGCTGGTAGCCCTTGCCCGCCAGCTCCGCGGCCCGCGCCCGGATGTTGCGGACGTGCACGCGCAGGGCGTCGACGCGCTCGGTCGCGTCGTCGGTCTCCACCGCCTCCGCCCACGTGGCCATGCTCATCTTCGCGTCCACGGGCACCCGCCGCCCACCGCCGACGTTGAGCACCAGGTCCGGCCGCACCGAACCGCCGCCGGCCACGTCCACTTGCAACTCAAAGTGGATCCCCTCCCGCAGACCGAGCACCCGCGCCGTCTCCACCAGCACCTTCTCGCCGAGCTCGCCGCGCCCGCTGACCGAGGAGAACGCCACCTCGTAGCGCTGCAACGCCGCCCACTGCGCGTCGCCGCGTTCCCGTTCGGCCCGCACCGCGGCCAGCGCGGCGTCGGTGCGCCGGACGCTGTCCTGGTAGAGCCGCCAGAGGAACACCAACGCACCCGCGAGCAGGAGCGCCACGACCACCGCCGCCGTGCTGAGGACCGCCGTCATCCCACGATCATCGCGCACACGTGTCCGACCACACGTTCGAGCGACACGCCGAGCGGGTTGGACGATCAGGCGGCCCGCCGGCCCTAGCGTGGCCGACGTGTTGATCCTGCACACGTCCGACTGGCACGTGGGGCGCACCTTCCACGGCCGTGACCTGCTGCAAGAGCAGGAATCGGTGCTCGGTGGCCTCGCCGACACCGTCGCGGACGAGCGGGTCGACGCGGTCGTCGTGGCGGGAGACCTGTTCGACCGGGCCGTGCCGAACGCGGAAGCCGTCGCGGTGTGCTCCCGGGTGCTCAAGCGCATCCGCGAGGCGGGCGCGAAGATCGTGATCACGCCCGGCAACCACGACTCGGCGGCCCGGCTGGGCTTCCTCGGCGCGTTCGCCGAGGCGGGCGGCCTGCACCTGCGCACGCGCGTGGCCGAGCTGCACGACCCGGTGCTGTTCGCCGACGAGCACGGCCCGGTGGCGGTGTACGGGATCCCGTTCCTGGAGCCCGAGACGGCGCGGCACGCGCTCGGCGTGGAGGCCAAGGGCCACGGCGGCGTGCTCACCGAGGCGATGCGGCGGATCAAGCTGGACCTCGCGACCCGCGAGAACACCCGGTCGGTGGTCATGGCGCACGCGTTCGTGACCGGCGGCGAGCCGTGCGAGTCGGAGCGCACCATCGCGGTGGGCGGCGTGCAGGACGTGTCGGGCTCGGTGTTCGCCGGGGTCGACTACGTGGCGCTGGGCCACCTGCACGGTCAGCAGACGCTGGCGGAGCACCTGCGGTACTCGGGCAGCCCGGTCGCGTACTCGTTCTCCGAGGCGCGGCACCACAAGTCGGTGTGGCTGGTCGAGCTGGACGCGGGCGGGCTGGCCGGGGTGCAACGGCGTTCCCTGCCGGTGCCCCGCGCGCTGTCGGCGGTGAGCGGCTCGCTCGACGACCTGCTGCTCGACCCGGACCACGAGCCGGTCGAGGACCACTTCCTCTCCGTCACGCTGACCGACCGGGTGCGCCCGCTGGACGCGTTGCGGCGCCTGCAACGGCGGTTCCCGCACGCGGTGCACGTGGAGTGGCGGCCGGAGGGCGGGCGGACCGGCGAGCTGCGGTTCGCCGAACGGGTGCGCGGTCGCAGCGACGAGGAGATCGCCTGCTGCTTCGTCGAGGACGTGCGCGGCGACCGGCCCGGCCCGCGCGAGCTGGACCTGCTGCGCGAGGCGTTCGCCGCGGCTGCCCGGGAGGACGAGTCGTGAAGCTGCACCGGTTGGCGGTCAGCGGGTTCGGCCCGTACGCGCGGCGCGAGGAGGTCGACTTCGACCTGCTCGGCGCGGACGGCCTGTTCCTCCTGCACGGCGACACGGGCGCGGGCAAGACGACGCTGCTCGACGCGGTGGCGTTCGCGCTGTTCGGCAAGGTGCCCGGCGCGCGCGGCGACGTGAAGCGGCTGCGCTGCGACTACGCCGACCGCGACACGCCCACGTACGTGGAGCTGGAGCTGACCGTGCGCGGCCGGCGGTTCCGGATCAAGCGCAGCCCCGAGTACGAGCGGCCGAAGAAGCGCGGCGACGGCGCCACCCGCCAGCAGGCGCAGGTGTCGTTGACGTGGGTGAGCGGGTGGACCGGCGAGGGGCACAGCCGCATCGACGACGTGGCCCGCGAGGTCGAGGGCCTGCTCGGGATGACGGCCGAGCAGTTCTTCCAGGTGGTGCTGCTGCCGCAGGGCGAGTTCGCCCGGTTCCTGCGCGCGGAGACCGCCGAGCGGGAGAAGCTGCTGGAGAAGCTGTTCGGCACGGAGCGGTTCCTGGACGTGGAGAAGTGGTTCCGGGAACGCCGCGCGGACCGCAGGCGCGAGGTCGCGCAGCTCGGCCAGGAGCACCGCGACCTGGTGCTGAAGGTCGCCGAGGTCGCGTTGGAGGAGCTGCCCGAGGGCGGTGGCGACCAGGAGTGGCTCAGCTCCCTGCTCAAGCGGCTGGACGAGGACGAGCGCGACGCCGAGCGGCTCTCGGCCGAGGCCACCGGGCGGCGCGCCGTCGCCGAGCGGGACTGGCAGGAGGCGCGGGCGCGGCACGAGCGGGTCCGCCGGGTGCGCGACGCGCGCCGTCACCTCGACCGGTACGCCGAGGTGGAGCCGAGCCTGCGGGCGTGGGTCGCCGAACGTGACGCGGCCCGGCAGGCGGCGGTCGTGGCCCCCGCGCACGAACGCGCGGTGAAGCTGGAGCGCGAGCTCGACGCCGCCGTCGCGCAGGAGCGGGCGGCGGCCGTCGCCGTGGCCGCCCTCGGCTACGAAGGCGCCGACCTGCGCGGTGACGGCGAACGCCTGCGCGAGGAGGCGGGCGGGCTCACGAGCCTGGCCGCCGAGGCCGAGCGGCAGCGCGCCGACCAGCGGCGGATCGCGCAGCTGGACCGCGACGTCGCCGCCACGTCCCAGCGGCTGGCCACGCTGGTCACGCAGCTGGACGAGGTGCCGCACCGGCTGGCCGCCGCGAAGGGCGCGGTCGAGGAGTCGGCGGAGGCCGCGGCCCGGCTGCCGCAGGTGTCGGGGCTGGCCGCCGCCGCGGCCGAGCTGCCGCGCGTGGAGCGGGCGTTCCGGGAGGCGGACGACGCGCGGCGGGAGGCGGTGGACGCGCAGCAGAAGGCCCGCGAGAAGCTGCTCCGGATCCGCCGGGAGCGGCTGGACGGGATGGCGGTCGAGCTGGCCGGTCGGCTGCGCGCGGGCCACGAGTGCCCGGTGTGCGGGTCGGCCGAGCACCCCTCGCCCGCGCAGCCGATGCTGGACGCGGTGACGGCCCTGGACGAGGACGGCGCCGCCGACGAGGACCAGCGTGCCCTGGACCGGCGGCAGCGGGCCGAGCAGGAGGCCCACCGGTTGGGCGAACGGCTGGCGTTGCTGCGCGAGCAGCTGGGCGACCGGCCGCCGGCCGAGCTGGAACGCGAGCACCGGTCCGTGGCGGCGTGCGCCGAGCAGTGGGAGAGCAGGCAGAACGCGCTGGCCGAGCTGGAGGCCAAGGTCCAGCGCGCGCTCGACCAGCGTGGCGCGCTGGAACGTGAGCTGGCCGAGGCGGGCGCGCAGCGGGCGCAGCTGGCGGAAGCCGTCGAGGAGCGTGGGGCGCGGTTGGAGGAGGCGCGCGGCGACTTCCCGGACGTGGTCACGCGCCGGGCGCACCTGTCCGACCTGGCCGACGCGCTGACCGAGCTGGCCGCACGGCGCGCCGCCGTGGCCGAGCACGAGGAACGCCTGGCCGACCAGCGGCTGGAGGTGGCGCGGCTGGCCTCGCTCGCCGGGTTCGCCGACGTGGCCGACGCGCTCGCCGCGGCACGCCCGGCCACCGCCGTCGCCGAGTTGGAGACCCGGATCCGCGACGTCGAGAAGACCAGGACCGCGGCCGAGAGCACGCTGGCCGAGCTGCCCGACACCGACCCGGACGCCGAGGTCGACGTGGCGGGCGCGGAGGAGCGGTTCCGGGCGGCGAGCGACGCCGCGACCGAGGCCGCCACGGCGCTGACGAACGCCCGCACGAGGGCCGCGCGCGCCGCCGACCTGGCCGAGCGGCTCCGCGACGCGTGGCTGCGGCTGGAGCCGGTGGAGGCCGAGTTCGCCGAGCTGGACGCGTTGACCGACGTGATCAACGGGTCGGGGCAGAACACCAGGAGCATGACACTGCGCACGTACGTGCTCGCCGCCCGGCTGGAGGAGGTCGCGGTGGCCGCCAGTGCCCGGCTGGAGCGGATGAGCCAGGGCCGCTACCGGTTCGTGCACTCGACCGAGGCAGGCCCGCGCGGCACGAGGGGCGGGCTGGGCCTCGACGTCATGGACGACTACTCGGGGCAGCAGCGGCCGGCGAAGACGCTGTCCGGCGGCGAGTCGTTCCTGGCCTCGCTGTCCCTGGCCCTCGGCCTGGCCGACGTGGTCGCGGCGGGCGCCGTGCTGGACACGCTGTTCATCGACGAGGGCTTCGGCACGCTCGACGCCGAGACCCTGGAGCTGGTGATGACGACGCTGGACGAACTGCGCGCCGGCGGCCGGGTCGTCGGCCTCGTCTCGCACGTGGAGGAGCTGCGGCAGCGCATCCCGACCCGGCTGCGCGTCCGCAAGGCCCGCGAGGGCTCCTCGCTGGAACTCACCGCCTGATTCACCATCGAGGGTCGCCCGACAGTATTACGCGTGCCGGAGAATTGACGTCAAGTAACCACCCGGCCGAGTGGAGCACAATTTCTGCGGAGATCCCGGACCGTAGTGGCCCAACGGTTTTTCAACCATTGGGAAACCACCCGTGCGTGCTAGATTCCCTCGTGTTCGGAGTTTTAAACGTCGAACTCTGAGGAGATCTTCCGATGAATATCTCATTCACCAGGTTGTTGATCGTCGTGCTGGTGGCGCTGTTCTCGACGAGTACGACCGCGGCCGTCGCGGAACCCGAGCGGGCGACGGACAGACAATGGTCGGGATGGACCGATCTCGGCGGCGTGGTCACCGCGGGGCCGGCCGTGTCGTCGTGGTCCGAGAACCGACTCGACGTGTTCGCCCGCGGCACCGACTCGGCCGTCTGGCACCGGTGGTGGAACGGTTCCTCGTGGTCGGGCTGGGAAAGCCTCGGCGGCAACATCATCGACAACCCGGCCGCCGTCTCGTGGGGACCCAACCGCATCGACCTGTTCGGCCGCGGCACGGACAACCACCTGTGGCACAAGTGGTGGAACGGGTCGTCCTGGTCGGGCTGGGAAGACCTCGGCGGCATCATCACCGCAGGTCCGGCCGTGTCGTCGTGGTCGGCCAACCGGCTGGACGTGTTCGTCAGGGGCTCGGACGGCGCGTTGTGGCACAAGTGGTGGAACGGCTCGTGGTCCGGCTGGGAGAGCCTCGGCGGCGTGTTCATCGACAACCCGGCCGCCGTGTCGTGGGGCGCGAACCGCATCGACGTCTTCGTCGAGGGCCTGAACAACCACCTGTGGCACAAGTGGTGGAACGGCACCAGGTGGTCGGGCTGGGAGGACCTCGGCGGCGTCATCACCGCGGGCCCGGCCGTGTCGTCGTGGTCGGCCAACCGGCTCGACGTGTTCGCCAAGGGCACCGACAACCAGCTCTGGCACAAGTGGTGGAACGGGTCGTCGTGGTCCGGTTGGGAAAACCTCGGCGGCGTTTTCCTGCACAACCCGGCGGCCGTCTCGTGGGGGCCGAACCGCATCGACGTCTTCGTCGAGGGCACGAACAACCACGTCTACCACAAAGCGTGGTACTGATTACCGCTGACCGTCACGGATGAGACCGCTCCCTTTCCCGCCCGCCGGGGAAGGGAGTCGGCGTTCGCCCTTAACCCCGACGATCGACTTTCACCGGGGAGCCGTCGACCGGACGTGCACCGGGCGCACGGCGCGTCGCGAGCAGCCGGTGCCGGCGGGCGTCGTCCGGCCGGTCCCAGGCCGCGTAGGCGCGGGCGAGGCCGTCGTGGGCGCGTGCCTCCTCGTGCCGGTCGCCCGTGCGACGGGTCAGCGCCAACGCCTCGTGGTGGTGCTCGACGGCGCGCCCGGGGTCGCCGCCGGCGGACGCCAGCTCGCCCAGGGTGTCCAGCACCTCGGCCTCCAGGTCGCGGTTGCCGGTCGCCCGTGCGCCCGCGAGCGCCTCGCCGAGGTGCTTCGCGGCGACCTCCCACCGGCCGAGCCGGAGCTGGACCAGCCCCAGGTTCGCCTGCAGGTGGCCCACCAGCGCGTGGTCGTTGTCGACGTCCGGCACGGCCGCCAGGGCCAGCTCCATGTGCCGCAACGCCTCCTCGTGACGCCCGGACGCCTCGTGCACCAGCGCCAGGCTGCACAGCACGGCCGCCTCGCCGCGCCGGTTGCCGATGGCCCTGGCGATGGCCAGCGCCTCCTGGAAGCTCCGCTCCGCCTCCTCGTGCCGACCGAGGCGGCGCAGCACGACACCCAGGTTCTTCAGCGCCCGGCCGGTGAAGCTCACGTCACCGGTCTCCCGCCCGACCGCGAGGGCCTGCTCGTGGTGGCGCAACGCCTCCTCGTAGCGCCCCAGCCGCTCGCACGCCACGCCGAAGCCGGTGAGCGCGGCGCCCTCGGCCGCGCGGTCCGCCCGCCGGCGGCCGGCCACGAGGGCGTGCGTGTGCAGGGCGAGGGACTCGTCGTGGTGGCCGCGGACGTGGAAGTAGGGCCACAGCGCGGCGGTGAGCTCCTCGGCGTGCTCCGCGTCGCCGTGCCGGGCCGCGTGCTCGGCGACCGCGAGGAGGTTCGCCCGCTCGGACTCCAGCCACGCCACCGCGTCGACACGGGTGCTCATGCGGGCCGACGGCGGCGCGGCCGGCCGCCCGGCGTGGTCGACGGGGTCGAACAGCCCCATCGCGACCGCCGCCTCGCGCACGTAGTGGTCCGCCAGCGCGCGCAGCGCCGCGTCCCGCCCCTCGTCGCCGTCCACCTCGGCGGCGAGGCCGCGGGCGTAGGTGCGCAGCAGGTCGTGCATCTGGAACCGGCCGTCGGCCGTGGGCTCCACGAGGTGCGACTGGACCAGGGCGTCGACGTGCCGCCGGGCCGCCGCGTCGTCCGAGCCGGTCAGCGCGGCGACGGCGGGGATGCCGAGCTCCCGGCACGGGTGCGCGCCCAGCAGCCGGAACACCCGCGCGACGGCGGGCGGGAGGTGCCGGTAGGACCACGAGAACGCCGACCGCAGCGCCGCGTGCGGGTCGGCGTCGTCGTCCAGCCGGTCCAGCCGGTCCTGCTCCCGGGTCAGCTCGCGGGCGAGGTCGGCCAGCGACGCCGCGGGGCGGCCGGTGGCCAGCTCGGCGGCCAAGCGCAGGGCCAGCGGCAACCTGGCGCACAGCTCCACCAGGACGTCCACCGCACGCGGGTCCGCCGACGCCCGCTCGCCGATCAACGCGCGCAGCAGGTCGCCGGCCTCGTCGGCGGGCAGGAGGTCGAGCCGGACGCGGGTCGCGCCGTCCTTCGCGATCAGCCCCCGCATCGAGTCGCGGCTGGTCACCAGCACCACGCAGCCCGGCGACCCGGGCAGCAGCGGCCGGACCTGGGCGGCCGTGCGGGCGTTGTCGAGCACCACGAGCACCCGCCTGCCCGCCAGCAGCGACCGCAGCGCCGCGGACCGCTCGGCCAGGTCCTGCGGGATGTCCCGGGAGTCGACGCCCAACGCGCGCAGGAAGCCCGACAGCGCGTCACCCGGGCCGACCGGCAGGTCCGGGTCGTACCCGCGGAGGTTGACGTAGAGCTGCCCGTCGGGGAACCGGTTCCGCACCCGCTGCGCCCAGTGCAGCGCCAAAGCGGTCTTGCCCACCCCTCCCGTGCCGGTGACGACCGCGACCGGCGGCGGCTGCCCGTCGTCCGCGCGCAGCAGGAGGCCGTCGAGCCGCTCCACGTGCTCGGCACGTCCGGTGAACCCGGCGACGGCCGCGGGCACCTGCGCGGGGCACACCCGGGCCGGGGCCGCCTCCCGCCCGACCTCCAGGGTGGGGTCCTGGTTGAGGATGTCGAGGTGCAGCTGGCGCAGCTCCTCCCCCGGCCTCAGGCCCAGCTCCCGGTCGAGCAGCACGCGGCCCTCGTCGTAGACGTCCAGCGCCTCCGCTTGGCGGCCCGCCCGGTACAGCGCGGTCATCAGCGCGCCGCGCAACCGTTCCCGGAACGGGTGTTGCGCGACCAACCCGGTCAGCGCGACCACCGCCTCCTCGTGCGACCCCAAGGCGGACAACGCCGCCGCGTGCCCTTCCAGGGCCGTGAGCCTGCGCTCGACCAGCCGGGCCTTGACGGCGTCCGCGTCCGGGCCCGCCAGGTCGCGGAACGGGTCGCCGCGCCACAGCCGCAACGCCTCGGCGAACGCCGCCACCGCCTGCCGGTGCGAGCCCGCGTCCCCGTGCCGCCGCCCGGCCCGGACCAGGTCCTCGAACCGGTGCGCGTCGAGCTCGTCCTCCGCCACCCGGACCCGGTAGCCGGCCCGGCCGCCGTCGATCCACTCGCCGACCAGCAGCCGGCGCAGCTGCCAGACGTAGGTCTTGGTGTTCTTCTCCGCCGACGGCGGCGCGCCCTCCGGCCAGAGGGCCTCGACCAGCCGCTCGACGCTCACCCACTCGCCCGCGTGCAGCAGCAGCGTGGCCAGCAGCACCCGCGGTTTCCGGGCGTCGACCGGAACCGGCGCACCGTCGGACCGCACGACGTCGACCGCGCCCAGGACCCGGAACAGCACTCGGCACACTCCCTGCGCCACGGCTCCCCACGGCCGAGGCGGCACCGAAGGTAGCGCACCACCGGCGCCCGGTCGTGGACCGCCGCTGTACCGGCGCTGTACCGGCGTCCGCCAGGCTTGATCGCGGTTCACCGGCTGTGACCTTCGCTGGGGGGAGGGCCACAGCCACGACCTGACCGGGCGGCGGGCGCCGGGCGGCACCCTCCACCCGCCGCCCGGTCCCGCGCTAGGACGCGAGCAGCCCGCCCCGGTACGCGGAGGCCTGGAGCTCGAATAGCTCGAAGTAGTGCCCGCGCAACGCCATCAGCTGCTCGTGCGTGCCCTGCTCGATGACCCGGCCCTGGTCGAGCACGACGATCCGGTCGGCGTTGCGGATGTTCGCCAGCCGGTGCGTCACCAGGATCGTGGTGCGCCGCGCGGTCGCCTCGCGCAGGCCCTCGAACACCCTCGCCTCCGCCTTGGCGTCCAGCGCGGCCGTCGGCTCGTCGGCCACCAGCACCGCCGCGTCCCGGTACATGCCGCGCGCGATGCCCATCCGCTGCCACTGCCCGCCGGACAGGTCCTGCCCGTCGTTGAACTGCCGCGACAGCACGGTGTCCGGCCCGGCGGGCAGGCTCGCCAGCACCTCGTCCGCGCCCGACTTCGCCACCGCCTCCTGCCACGCCTCGTCGTCCTCGCGCTCCAGCCGCCCGACCGCCACGTTGTGCCGGGCGGTCATCGGCCACTGCGCCGGGTCCTGCGCGATCACCGCGATGGCCGAGTGCACCGAGTTCGGGTCCGCCTCGGCCAGGTCGACGCCGTCCCACGCGACCGTGCCCGAGGACGCGGGGTACAGGCCGGTCAGCACCTTGCCCAGGGTCGTCTTGCCCGACCCGTTCTCCCCCACCAGCGCGATGACCTCGCCCCGCGCCACGGTCAGGTTCACCTCCCGCAACGCGGGCTTCGGCGCGCCCGGGTAGGTGAACGAGACGTCCGTGAGCGTGATCTCCTCCGGGTCCTCCGGCGCCTTCACCGGCGAGCTGCCCTGGGCCCGTTCCGCGCCTTCGACCAGCAGCTTGCGGTAGAAGTCGATGTAGAACGAGTCCTCGTACAGCGAGTTGACCGCGCGGGTCGTCGACGCCAGCGACGAGAAGCCGGTGCGCATGGCCAGCACCGCCGTGCCCGCCAACGCCAGCTCCATGTCACCGGTGTGCAGCAGGAAGCCGAGCACGACGTAGGCGATGGCCGTGCCGACACCGGCCAGCGCGCGCCCGGTCAACCGCACCATGTTCGTGCGGTGGGCCATCCGGATCTCGTCGGCCATGAGGCTCTCCGCGATGCGCCGGTGCTCGCCGAGCAGGCGTTCCTGCAACGTCAGGGCGTGCCGCTCCAGCGCGAAGTCCCGGTTGGTGGCGACCTCCTCCACCACGCCCTTGCGCGTGTTGCGGGTCACCGAGTCGAGGAAGTGCTCGTAGCGCAGCTTGGACGCCCGCGCCGACGCCCAGGCGTTCGCGAACGCGGCCAGCAGCAGCGCCGGCGCCAGCCACGGGTTGAGGAACCCGACCGTCACCACCGCCGCGGTCAGCGAGATGGCGCCGGAGAGCAGGTCCGCCAGGTAGCGCAGGCTGCTCTCCAGCGAGCGGACGCCACGCCGGCCGCCCTGCCGGGCCAGCTCGCGGAAGTCGGCGTCCTCGAACGCGAGGAGCTGGGCGCGGACCAGGACCGCCGTCACCTCGTCGTTCGCCTCACGCGTGACCCTGGGCCGCAGCGAGCTCTCCACCGCCGCGACCGCCGTGTCGAGCAACGCGCGGACCACGAACGACCCGACCACCACCGCCAGCGCGGGCAGCGCCTCCACCACCCGCTGCGGCGTCGGGCCGCCGCTGAGCAGCGCGGAGAACACGTCGGCCGTCGCGAGCAGCCCGAACGCGGTCACGCAGCCGGAGAGCACGTGCACCACACCCGCCAGCACGGTGAGCCGGGGCGACGTGCGCCAGGCGAGCCGAACCACCATCGCCACCGCCGACGGCAGGCTCTTGAGGGCCTTGCCCAAGCTCACCGACGTCCCACCGCGACGACGGGCCCACTTGGGGGTGGCGACGTTCTCCACCCCGATCAGCACGGTGCTCATCGTTCCAGGAAACGCGAACTTCACCCCCGCGCCAACCGCTTACGCCGTCAGCGCAGCTCAGTGCTTCGGGGGAACAAAATTGTCAGACCATGCCGGCAGAATAAGAACAGGGGTCCCCTGGCCGAGGACCCTTGCGAAGCATCCGCTGTCGCGATGGCGGCGACGGTCCTGTCGGACGCCGCCCGTGGGATGCCGGCGGACGCTTTGATCTTCAGGTGAACGCCGGTTCCCCGCTCTTCCGGCGACGTCCGCCGCATCGGCCGCCCGTGCGGCTTCCTCGGCGGCTTCGTCAGCGCAGTCGAGCGCCGCGCCCGCGGCTCGTGCGGCCCGCGAGGCCCGTTCCGCCGCCTCGATCGCGGCGTGCCCGCCCGGTGCGCCCGGTCGGCCTGCTCGTCGGCACCCGCCCGCCGCGCGACCTCCACCCCCGCCAACGCCCGCCGGCCCGCCGCTCGTGCCCGCACCCCGGCGTCGAAGGTGTCGTGCACCAGCGCTTCCGCCGCTTCGGCCCGCGTCATGTCACCCAACGTGGTCGCGGTCTGCTCCCGCAACGCCTCCACGTGCTCCCGCCCCAGCACGATCTCGATCGCGTCCCCCAAGGTCAGGAACGGGGTCCGGTCGAGGTTCCCGCGCAGGCGCACCGGCACCCCGGTCTTGTTCGGCGTGACGAGGAACGACGAAGCGCCCCCGCCGTGACCGGCGTGGGGCGCTTCCGCCGAGACGAACCGTCCTAGCGGACCATGTCCTTGCGCAGTTCGCGCGGCAGGGCGAAGGCGATCTTCTCGTTCGCCGTGGTGATCTCCTCGACGTCGCCGTAGCCCTGCGTCGCCAGGTGCTCCAGCAGCTCCATCACCAGGATGTCCGGCACCGACGCGCCCGAGGTCACACCGACCGTCGTCACGCCCTCAAGCCACGCCGGGTCGACCTCGCGCGCGTAGTCGATCAGGTACGCCGCCCGCGCGCCGGCCTGCAACGCCACCTCGACCAGCCGCACCGAGTTGGACGAGTTCTTCGACCCGACCACCAGCACGAGGTCGCACTCCGGCGCCATCGTCTTCACCGCGGTCTGCCGGTTGGACGTGGCGTAGCAGATGTCGTCCGACGGCGGCTCCTGCAGGTCCGGGAACCGGTCCTGCAACTGCCGCACCCGCACCATCGTCTCGTCCACCGACAGCGTGGTCTGCGAGAGCCAGACCACCTTGGACGGATCGCGCACCACGACCTTGTCGACGTCCTCGGCGGTGTCCACGAGCTGGATGTGCGAGGGCGCCTCGCCGTACGTGCCCTCGACCTCCTCGTGCCCTTCGTGGCCGATGAGCAGGATGTCGTAGTCCTCGCGGGCGAACCGCTTGGCCTCGTTGTGGACCTTCGTCACCAACGGGCAGGTGGCGTCGATCGTGCGAAGCTGCCGCGAAGCGGCCTCCTCGTGCACCGCGGGCGACACGCCGTGCGCCGAGAACACCACGAGCGCGCCCTCGGGCACCTCGTCGGTCTCGTCGACGAAGATCGCGCCACGCCGGGACAGCGTCTCCACGACGTGCTTGTTGTGGACGATCTCCTTGCGCACGTAGACCGGCGCGCCGTACTGCTCCAGCGCCTTCTCCACGGTCACGACGGCACGGTCCACGCCGGCGCAGTAGCCACGCGGCTTGGCCAGGAGCACTCGCTTGTCCATGACGACCAGGGTACGGCGTGCCGGATGTAGGCATCGGACGGCCGACTGCGGCAGGCTGTAGGGCATGAAGCCACTGCCCCTGACCGTCCGCCTCGCCGCGGGACTGGCGGTCACCGCCGTCGAGCAGGCCCGGAAGCTGCCGGGGCAACTCGCGGGCCTCCCGGTCACCGTGGTCAGTGAGGCCTTGCAGCTGTCCATGCGGCTCCAGCAGCGGGTGACGGAACTCGCAATCAAGGGTGACGACGTGCTGTCCGTGCTGCGGCCGGTGGAGCAGGAACCCGAGTGGGCGACGTTCGACGAGGACGAGGGCGTCGCCGCGCCCGCCACCACGGCCGACACCGACCTCGACACCGATGCCGACGACCCGTGGGCGGTGGAGGAGCAGGCCTTGGCCGCCGAGCCGCCCGCCGTGCTGCCGAACTACGACGAGCTGTCGTTGGCGCAGCTCAGGGCGCGTCTGCGCACCCTGACCGCGGAGGACCTCGAGGAGCTTCTGGCGCACGAGCGCACGCACGCCGCCCGCCCGGAGTTCACCGGCATGCTCACCCGCCGCATCGCGAACCTGCACAACCAGTGAACCCGGAGCAGACGAGCACCGCGAAGCCCCAGGGCGACAGATCGAGCCCGGAGAACCCGTGGCCGGTGCGCACGGTCGCGCGCAAGATCTTCGACTGGATCAACCGGCTCGGCGACGTCTGGGTGGAGGGCCAGGTCACCCAGTTGAGCGCCCGTCCGGGCACCGCGACGGCGTTCCTCACGCTGCGCGACCCATCCGTGGACATGTCGATGCAGCTGACCGCGCCCGTGGCCATGGTCCGCGAGCTGCAGCTGTCCGAGGGCAGCCGGGTCGTGGTGCACGGCAAGCCCAACTTCTTCCCCAACCGCGGCACGCTGAGCCTGCGCGTGGACGAGATCCGGCAGGTCGGCATCGGCGAGCTGCTGGCCCGGATCGAACGCCTGCGCAAGCTGCTGGGCGCCGAGGGCCTGTTCGACCCGCGGCGCAAGCGCAAGCCGCCGTTCCTGCCGAACAAGATCGGACTCGTCACGGGGCGCGCGTCGGCCGCCGAGCGCGACGTGCTGACCAACGCGCACGCCCGCTGGCCGGGCGCCCGGTTCCGGGTGATCACCGTTGCGGTGCAAGGGGCCTTGGCCGTGCCGCAGATCCTCACCGCACTGTCGACTCTGGACCGCGACCCCGAAGTGGACGTCATCGTGCTGGCCCGCGGCGGCGGCAGCGTGGAGGACCTGCTGCCGTTCTCCGACGAGGCCCTGTGCCGGGCGGTGGCGCAGTGCCGCACGCCGGTGCTGTCCGCGATCGGGCACGAGCCGGACACCCCGCTGGTGGACCACGTGGCGGACGTGCGGTGCTCCACGCCGACCGACGCGGGCAAGCGGGTGGTCCCGGACGTCGCGGAGGAGGGCGAGCGGATCCGCCAGCTGCGCGACCGCAGCAGGCGCGCCCTGCACGGCTGGGTGGACCGGGAGCGGAAGCTGCTCGCGGCGCTGCGCACGCGGCCCGCGCTCGCCGACCCGCACGGTCCGCTGGACCGGCGCGCGGAGGACGTCGACCGGCTGCGGGAACGCGCCCGGCGCGCGGTGCGCAACCGCCTCGATTCGGAGACCTCCGGGCTGATCGCCACCACGGCGCGCTTGACGACCCTCGGGCCTGCCGCCACGCTGGCGCGGGGGTATGCGGTGGTCCAGCTCCTCACCCCCGACGGGGTCGACGGTGTGCTCCGCTCGACCTCCCAAGCTCCCGCGGGCACCCTGCTGAGGGTGCGCGTGGCCGACGGCGCCGTGCACGCGGTCGTCACCCCTGACGGGGACGGCGCCGAGGCGCACGCCGACGGAGACGGCAATGCGGCCCAGGAAGGAGGCGGTGGTGCCGAACCCCGCACGTGAGCCCACGTTCCTGCCCTTGACGGTGGCTGCCGCCGGCGAGGCCGACGACGAGGGCGCGAGCGCCGTGCGCAGCCGCGCCGTGTCGGCCGACCAGGCCGCCGCCGACTGCTGGTTGTCCCTGGTGGCCGGCTGCACGTCGGGCAGGCAGACGTTGATCAACCGCTTACACGACCTGTCCGAGGCGACCTCCGGCTACGCCGGGATGCGGTGGTGGCTGGGCCACGGCTCGGTGCACCGCAGGCGCGTCGCCGACGCCGAGCACCGCATCGACGACGCCGTGCGCGAGGGTGACGGCGCGGAGTTCGCCGAGGCGTTCATCGGGTACGACCAGGCGGTCGCGACCGTCGTGGTGCACGTCCAGAACCGATTGGGGAAGTTGTCCACGTGAGCGAGCCGGGCTACGAGCAGGCCAGGGACGAGTTGGTGGAGGTGGTCCGCAGGCTGGAGGCGGGCGGCCTCTCGCTGGAGGAGTCGCTGGCGCTGTGGGAACGCGGCGAGGCCCTGGCGAAGACCTGCGAGCGGCAGCTGGCGGGTGCCCGGGAACGGATCGATCAAGCACTCAGTGTGACCGAGGAGGACGTGGCCGAGGCGTGATGACGTGCGAGGATTGGTCTACCGGCCGGTAATCGCAGTCGCAGGAGGAACCTCATGGTCACAGCCAGCAGCCCGTCCGAGCGTCGTCGCGAGGCACCCGATCGGAACCTCGCGCTGGAGCTCGTCCGGGTGACCGAGGCGGCCGCGATGGCCGCCGGGCGCTGGGTCGGCCGCGGCGACAAGAACGGCGGCGACGGCGCGGCGGTGGACGCCATGCGCAAGCTGATCGGCACCGTGTCCATGCGCGGCGTGGTGGTGATCGGCGAGGGCGAGAAGGACGAGGCGCCCATGCTGTTCAACGGCGAGGAGGTCGGCGACGGCAACGGCCCCGAGTGCGACGTGGCGGTCGACCCGATCGACGGCACCACGTTGATGGCCAAGGGCATGCCGAACGCGCTCGCGGTGCTCGCGGTGGCCGAGCGGGGCGCGATGTTCGACCCGTCGGCCGTGTTCTACATGGAGAAGCTCGCCACCGGGCCGGAGGCGGCGGACGTCATCGACATCACCGCGCCGATCGCGGAGAACATCCGCCGGGTGGCGAAGGCCAAGCACAGCGACGTCTCCGACGTGACGGTGTGCATCCTGGACCGGCCGCGGCACGAGTCGCTGGTCGGCGAGGTGCGCGCGGCGGGCGCCCGGATCCACTTCATCTCCGACGGCGACGTGGCGGGCGCGATCTCGGCGGCCCGGCCGAACACCGGCATCGACCTGCTGGTCGGCATCGGCGGCACGCCGGAGGGGATCATCGCGGCGGCGGCGCTGAAGTGCATGGGCGGCGCGATCCAGGCCAAGCTGTGGCCCAAGGACGACGAGGAGCGGCGCAAGGCGCTGGACGCGGGCCACGACCTCGACCGCGTGCTGCTGACCGACGACCTGGTGCGCGGCGACAACGTGTTCTTCTGCGCGACCGGCGTCACGGACGGCGACCTGGTGCGCGGCGTGCACTACCGGGCGGGCGGCTGCACGACCCAGTCGATCGTGATGCGCTCGAAGTCCGGCACGGTGCGGATGATCGACGGCTTCCACCGGCTGACCAAGCTGCGCGAGTACTCGTCGGTCGACTTCGACATCCCGTCGACCGGCGAGGACGCCCTGCCGCCCCTCCCGTGACCGGCCCTGGTCCGGTTGCCACCGAGCGCTGTCAACTGTGAACCCAGCGTTACCGGCCGATCGGCTGTGGTGATCACGCCGCGTTCATCTTTAGTTTCCGATCCGTCCCCGAGCACCCTGCGCCGGGGACGGAGAGGAAGCGATGAAGGTTCGTACCCTGTTCACCGCCTTCGCGGTGGCGGTCGGCGCGGCACTCGCCTCGGCGGCCGGGGCGGCGGCGGCCCCGGCGACCGACGGCGGCGTCACCCCGTTCATCGTGGGCGGCGGCAACGCCACGCAGACCTACTCGTGGATGGTCTCCCTGCAGAGCACCACGGGCAGCCACTTCTGCGGCGGCTCGCTGATCAAGGCCAACTGGGTCGTCACGGCCAAGCACTGCGTGCAAGGCCGGTCGGCGTCCTCGATCCGGGCGCGCATCGGCACGACCAACCGCACCAGCGGCGGCACGGTCGCGACCGGCGCCCAGGTCGTGACCCACTCGTCGTACGACATCGCGCTGGTGCGCCTGTCCACGTCGGTGAGCCAGACGCCGATCGCGGTGGCGTCGACGTCCGGCGCGACCGGCACGGCCACCCGCATCATCGGGTGGGGCCAGACGTGCGCCCCGCGCGGTGGCTGCGGCGCGCCGACGATCCTGCAGGAGCTGAACACGTCGATCGTGGCGGACAGCCGCTGCCTGGGGATCTACGGCACGTACGAGATCTGCACGAACAACCCGAACGGCAACTCGGGCGCCTGCTACGGCGACTCGGGCGGCCCGCAGGTCAAGTCCGTGAACGGCGTGTGGCAGCTGATCGGCGCCACCAGCCGCGCGGGCAACAACAGCTCCACCTGCGCCACCGGCCCGTCGATCTACATGGACGTGCCGGCGTTCCGCTCGTGGATCGGGCAGTACGCGGGCGCGGTCTAGACCGCTCGTCCTAGCGTTCGAAGGGCCGTCCCTCCTCCGGGTGGGGCGGCCCTTCCCAATTCGTTACCGAGGGGCCTGCAACCACAGCCTCCGGGACGGCGTCTCCAGGATCAGCACACAGCACGATCTCTGGGGGGTTTGCGCGATGCGCAGAGCAGCACTGGTGGCAATCGCTTTCCTGGCAACGGCTTGCGGGACGCCCGAGGCCTCGGGCCCGGTCGCGGCCCCGTCTTCTTCGACTTCCTCCTCGACGTCTTCCTCCGCCGCCCCGACGTCGGAGTCACCGGTTGCGCCGACGGAGACCGCGGAGACGACCGCGACCACCAAGACGCCGGACCCGCAGCCCGCGCCGCCGCCCCCGCCGGTGACCGTGCCCGGCACGCCGTGCGACATCACCGAGGGCGCGTGCGTGCGGCTGTCGACCAACGAGTCGTGGCTGATCAGCGGGGGCAAGATCAGCTACGGACCGGTGCCGACGACGTCCGGGATGCCCGGCTACGAGACCCCCGTCGGCTACCACTCGGTGCTGTGGAAGGTCGAGCTCGACTACAGCCGCGACTTCGGCATGGCCGAGATGCCGTACTCCACCTACTTCGTCAGCAACGGCATCGCGTTCCACGAGGGCAGCCTCACGGACCCGTCCCACGGCTGCATCCACTTGTCACGCGAAGCGGCGGCGAAGTACTTCCACACCCTCCGAGTGGGTGACCAGGTCCAGGTGACGGCGTAACGCGGTGTGTCGGATCACTCCTCGGTGGGTAATCCTGACACCGAGGAGTGATAGCGATGAGGAAGACGCTCGGCACGACGGCGTTAGCCGCGGCGGCCCTGACCTTCGGCCTCGCGACTCCCGCTTCCGCTTCGACCGGCACGCCGTGCTCCGTGCAGAACGGCGCGTGCGTGCAGCTGTCCACCAACCAGGCGTGGCTGATCTACAACGGGAACACCGGCTACGGGCCGGTCCGGGTGTCGCACGGGATGCCCGGCTACCAGACCCCGGTCGGCACCTATCCCGTGCTGCGCAAGGTGAAGGACGACTGGAGCGTGCCCTACAACGGACCGATGCCGAACGCGGTGTACTTCACCGCGAACGGCATCGCGTTCCACCAGGGTGACACCAACACGCAATCGCACGGCTGCGTGCGCTTGGGCCCGCAGGAGTCGTTGGTGTTCTACGACAACCTGTTCCCGGGTGAGCAAGTCCAAGTAGTGCCTTAACTCGCGTTGCTGGAGTGCCCGGGGAACAGGTGCGCCTCCGGGTTGAGCAGCACGGCGATGTTGTTGACCGCGGTGGCGGCCTCGCCGAACCCGGTGGCGATCAGCTTCACCTTGCCGGGGTACTGGGCGACGTCGCCCGCCGCGTAGACGCGATCCCGGGCGGTGCGCATGGTGGTGTCCACCAGCACCGCCCGGTGGTCCAGCTCCAGGCCCCACGACTCGATCGGACCCAGGTCGGCCGTGAACCCCAGCGCCGCGACGACGGCCTGCGCGGGCAGCACCTTGCGGTCGCCGCCCTTGAGCCCCAGCTCCACCTCGGCCAGGTCCGGGTCGCCGCGCAGCTCCAGCACCTCGGCGTCGGTGATGATCTCCACGCCGAGCTCGCGGACCTGCCGCACGGTCGGCGGGTGCGCCCGGAACGTCGCGCGGCGGTGCACCAGCGTGACGCTGGCCGCGATCGGGTGCAGAGCGAGCGCCCAGTCGAACGCCGAGTCGCCGCCGCCCACGACCACCACGTCCTGGCCGGTGTGCACGTTGAGCTTGGGCACGAAGTGCACCACGCCCCGGTCCAGCCAGCCGTCGCCCGCGGGCAGCGGACGCGGCCGGAACTCGCCGATGCCCGCCGTGATCAGCACCGCGCCGGCGCGCACCACGCCGCCGTCGGCCAGCCCGACCTCCAGCCGACCGTCTACATCGGACAACGTGCGGGCCTGGCGGCCGAGCAGGTAGGTCGGCTGCCACTGGTCGGCCTGCTGCACGAGCGCGGTCACCAGCTCACGCCCGCGCACCGCCGGGAACCCGGCCACGTCGAAGATCATCTTCTCCGGGTACATCGCGGTGATCTGGCCGCCCGCCTCCGGCAGCGCGTCGACCAGCGCGACGGACAGGTCCCGGAACCCCGCGTAGTACGCCGCGAAGAGCCCCGTGGGGCCCGCACCGACGATCAGCAGGTCGACCTCAAGCTCCATACCCCGACCATAGGTGTTCAACGCCACTCTTCCCACTCCTCTTGTGCCCTGTCGCGGCGATCGGTCCAAACTCGGTGGTATGGCTGAACAGGAGTACCGCGTCGAGCACGACACGATGGGCGAGGTCAGGGTGCCGGTCGACGCGCTGTGGCGTGCGCAGACGCAGCGCGCGGTGGAGAACTTCCCGATCTCCGGGCGCGGCCTGGAGCGCGCCCAGATCCGCGCGCTCGGCCTGCTCAAGGCCGCCGCGGCGCGGGTGAACGAGCGGCTGGGGGTGCTGGAACCCGAAGTCGCCGCGGCCATCGCCGCGGCCGCCGACGCCGTCGCGGCGGGCGAGCACGACGAGCACTTCCCGGTCGACGTGTTCCAGACCGGCTCCGGCACGTCGTCGAACATGAACGCCAACGAGGTCATCGCCACCCTGGCCACCCGCGCGCTGGGCCGCGAGGTGCACCCGAACGACCACGTCAACGCGTCGCAGTCGTCCAACGACACGTTCCCGACCACGTTGCGGGTCGCGGCGACCGAGGCGGTGGCGCGCGACGTCGTCCCGGCCCTGGAGCACCTGCTCTCGGTGCTGGACGCCCGTGCCGCCGACTGGACGTCCCTGGTCAAGTCGGGTCGGACGCACCTGATGGACGCCGTGCCGATCACCCTGGGCCAGGAGGCGGGCGCGTGGGCCACCCAGGTCCGCTACGGCGTCGAGCGCCTCACCTCGTCGCTGCCCCGCCTGGCGGAACTGCCCATCGGCGGCACGGCGGTGGGCAGCGGCCTGAACGCGCCCGCCGGCTTCGGCACGGCCGTCGCCGCGGAGCTGGCCGCCGTCACCGGGCTGCCGCTGACCGAGGCCCGCGACCACTTCGAGGCACAGGCCACGCAGGACGGCGTGGTGGAGATCTCCGGGCAGCTGCGGGCCACCGCCGTGGGGCTCTACAAGATCGCGAACGACCTGCGGTGGCTGGGCTCCGGCCCGCGCGCCGGGCTCGGCGAACTGGCGCTGCCGGACCTCCAGCCGGGCTCGTCGATCATGCCGGGCAAGGTGAACCCGGTGATCTCCGAGGCCACGATGATGGTGGTCGCGCAGGTGATCGGCAACGACGCGGCGGTGGCGTTCGCCGGGTCGCAGGGCAACTTCCAGCTCAACGTGATGCTGCCCGTGATCGCCCGCAACGTCCTGGAATCGTCCCGCCTGCTGGCCGCCGTCGCCCGCCTGCTCGCCGACAAGGTCCTGACCGGCGCCGAACCGCAGATCGACCGGATGCGCGAGTACGCCGAGTCCTCGCCCTCCATCGTCACCCCCCTGAACCGCTACCTGGGCTACGAGGAAGCCGCCTCGATCGCCAAGCAGTCCCTGAAGGAGCGCAAGACCATCCGCGAAGTCGTCCTGGAGCGCGGCCACGTCCCCTCGAAGCTCTCCGAAGCCGACCTGGACCGCGCCCTCGACGTCCTGCGCATGGCCAACCCCCACTAACCCGCGAGAGTCCTACGTTCGCGTCGCGAGAGTCCTACGTTCAGGACCCCTGAGTTCAACGCTCAGCACGCGCGACCTGGGTCACCGGCTCGACCAGGGGCGGGTGGTCGACCTCGGCCGCCCGCCCCCGCAGCCCGATCGCGCACCCCGCCGCCACGGCGACCGCACCCGCCAACGCCACCGCGGTCAACGCCTGCGCGCCCAACGCCACCGACGCCACCAGCCCGGCCACCGGCATCAGCCCGATCAGCACACCGGCCCGGTCCGCGCCCAGCTGCGCCACCGCGAAGTACCAGAGCCCGAACGCCACCGCCGTCAGCACGACCCCCAGCACCACCAGCGCCACGCCCTCACGCACCGTCGGCACCTGCCACCCGCCCAACACCGTCCCCACCACCGCGCCGACCCCCGCCGCGACCAGGCAGCACCACGTCGCCACTGCCAACCCGCCCATCCGCCGCACCACACCCACCGCGAACAGCGTGAACGACGCCTCACCCGCCATCGTCAACAACGCCAGCAGCAACCCCGGCCCGTGCCACGACCCACCGCCCGACAGCACCACCACCCCGCCGACCACGACCACCGCGCCCACCACCGCCGCCACGGCCGGCTTCCGCCCCGCCACCAACGGCGCCACCAGCGCCAGCACCAGCGGACTGGCCCCGAGCACCGCCGCGACGAACCCCGGCTCGGCGTACCGCTGCGCGTACAGCACGCACGCGTTGAACCCGAGCATCCCCGTCGCCACCAGCCCGATCAGCGCCGGCCAGTCCCGCCGCCCCGGCACCGGCAGCCGCCCACCGCGGAGCCGGATCCACACGAGCAACGCCACCCCGCCCAGCGCGTACCGCATCGCCTGCCCCGTGAGCAGCGGATACGCCTGGAGCATGCCCGTCACCGGCACGGACGCGCCCACGATCACCGACGACATCGCACCGGCCGCGATCGCGGTTCCACCTTTTCTCATGCCCAGGACTCTCACGCACCAGTGGTCCAGGCTTAAGCTCCACTTCGATGGCCGCCGACTGGACCACTTACCGTGAACTCCTCCTCCCCGCCCCGAACGGCAGGCGCGCGGTGGAGTCCGAGCTGCGCCGCGCCGTGCGCGACGGGCGGCTCGCGCCGGGCACCCGCCTGCCGTCCAGCCGCGACCTGGCCGCCCAGCTCGGCGTCGCCCGCGGCACGGTCACCTCCGCGTACGCCCAGCTCATCGGCGAGGGCTACCTGACCGCGCGGCGCGGCTCCGGCACCACCGTGACGGCCACCGTCACGTGGCCGGGCGCCGCCGCCTCCGAAGCCGAGCCCGCGCCGAGGTTCCGGTACGACCTGAAGCCCGGCGTGCCCGCGTTGAGCGCGTTCCCCCGCGACGAGTGGTCGCAGGCGCAGAAGGCGGCGTTGGCCGACCTGTCCACCGACGACCTCGGCTACCCCGACCCGGCCGGTTTCGGCCCGCTGCGGCGTGAGCTGGCGGACTACCTCGGCCGGGTGCGCGCGGTGGCGGCCCGACCGTCCGAAGTGGTCGTCACCAACGGCGCGGCGGAGGGGATCTCGTTGCTGGGCCGGGTTCTGCACGCGGCCGGGCACCGCAGCGTCGCCGTCGAGGAGCCCAGCCACTTCGGGGCCTCGGAGATGCTGGCGTCGCACGGCCTGGCGATCCGGCCGGTCCCCGTCGACTCGGACGGGCTGCGCGTCGACCTGCTGTCCACAACGGACTGTCGCGCGGTGTTCGTCACGGCGGCGCACCAGTTCCCGTTGGGCGTCGTGCTGCACCCCGAACGTCGGCGCGCGCTGCTGGCGTGGGCGCGCGCGTGCGACGGGTTGGTGGTGGAGGACGACTACGACGCCGAGCACCGCTACGACCGGCCAGCCCTGGGCGCCATGCAGGCGCTCGACCCGACGCGGGTGGTGTACCAGGGCAGTGCGAGCAAGGTGCTCGCGCCCGCGTTGCGGCTGGGGTGGCTGGTGCTGCCGCCCGCGTTGCGCGACGTCGTGGTGGACCGCAAGCGGTTGGACGACCTGGGCACGGGGACGCTGCACCAGGCGGCGCTCGCCCGGCTGCTGGGCTCCGGCGGGTACGACCGGCACCTGCGGCGCACGCGCCAGCTGTACCGGGCGCGGCGGGACGCGTTGCTGGGCGCGCTGCGCGCCGTGCTGCCGGAGTGGGAGCCGATCGGGGTGGCGGCCGGGCTGCACGTGGTCGTGCGGCTGCCCGCCGGGACGGACGACGTGGCGTTGCGGGAGCGGCTGGCGCGGCGCGGGGTGAACGCGCCGGCCTTGGCCGACTACGCGCGCACGCCGACGTTCCCGGGGCTGGTGCTCGGGTACGCGGCGCTGACGCCGGACCGGCTGCGGGAGGCCGTCGCGGAGCTGCGCGCGGCCGTCTGACCGGTTTTTGTCGGTGCCCGGGTGCACCATGGTCGTCGTGTTGTTCACCGAAGTCGTCGAGACGTCCGCCGCGGTGGCGGCGACGCGTTCCCGCTTGGCCAAGGTCGCCGCCCTGGCGGAGCTGGTGCGCCGGATGGGCACGCCCGCGGTGGTGTCGTTCCTGGTCGGCGTGCCGAGCCAGGGTCGGATCGGCGCGGGGTGGCGCACCGTGTTCGACCTGGACGTCCCGCCCGCGGCGGCGCCGTCGCTGACGGTGTCCGAGGTGGACGAGGCGTTGGGGGCGTTCGCGTCGATCGGCGGGAAGGGGTCCGCCGCGCGGCGGGTCGAGGCGCTGACCTCGCTGTTCGGCCGGGCCACGGCGGCCGAGCAGGACTTCCTGCGGCGGCTGCTGACGGGTGAGCTGCGTCAAGGCGCCCTCGAAGGGGTGATGGTGGACGCGATCGCGCGGGCGGGCGACGTGCCCGGCGAGGTGGTGCGGCGGGCGTTCATGCTGTCGGGGTCGCTGCCGGAGACCGCGGTGGCGGCGATGAGCGGTGAGGGGGCGTCGGCGGCGCTGGCCGCGTTCCGGCTGGAGGTGGGGCGGCCGGTGCGGCCGATGCTCGCGTCGCCGGCGGAGTCGCTGTCCTCGGCGTTGGCGGAGCTGGGGTCGTGCGTGGTGGAGCACAAGCTGGACGGCGCGCGGATCCAGGTGCACCGGTCGGGTGACGAGGTGCGGATCTTCACGCGGACGTTGCGCGAGATCACCGGCACCGTGCCGGAGTTGGTGGAGCTGGTGCGGGCACTGCCGTGCACATCGGTGGTGCTCGACGGGGAGACGCTGGCGCTGAACGACGACGGCAAGCCCCGGCCGTTCCAGGAGACGATGAGCCGGTTCGGGGCGCAGGACGTCCGGGAGCTGCTGCTCAGCCCGTTCTTCTTCGACTGCCTGCACGTGGACGGGGTGGACCTGCTGGACGAGCCGCTGACCGTGCGGCTGGAGGCGTTGCGGCGGGTGGCGGGGTCGCACGTGATCCCGGGGGTGGTGTCGCCTCCGTCGGAGGAGGTGGCGGCGCGGGTGCTGGACGAGGCGTTGGCCGGCGGGCACGAGGGCGTGATGGTGAAGTCGCTCGGGTCGGTGTACGCGGCCGGGCGGCGCGGGCGGGCTTGGCAGAAGGTGAAGCCGGTGCACACGCTCGACCTGGTGGTGCTCGGGGTGGAGTGGGGCAGCGGTCGGCGGAGAGGGCTGCTGTCGAACCTGCACTTGGGCGCGCGTGATCCGGACGGGGGCGCGCCGATCATGGTCGGCAAGACGTTCAAGGGGCTGACGGACGAGTTGCTGGCGTGGCAGACGCGTGAGTTGATGGCGATCGCGACGGAGAAGACCGAGTGGGTGGTGATGGTCCGGCCGGAGATGGTGATCGAGATCGAGCTGGACGGCGTCCAGGTGAGCCCCCGGTACCCGGGCGGCGTGGCCCTGCGCTTCGCGCGCGTGCTCCGCTACCGGCCGGACAAGGACGCGGGCGAGGCGGACACGATCGACGCCGTTCGCGCCCTGCTGCCCCAGCGCCCGACACCCCCACCGAACACGATCGAGTGATCATGGGCCGAAAATGTACGGAAACACTGTTACCGGCCCTCGGTTGAAACGAGGAGGAAACCAACCAACCCGGCACGCGCCGCAACCACCACCAACACCCGCCGGGCCAGCCTCGCCCCACACCGCCGCCGACGGCCCGGGGCGCACAGAGCCTGCGACGGTGGTCCACGGCAAGGAGGAGGTGCCCATAGCGGGAGGAGGTGCCCATAGCGGGAGGAGGTGGCCCATGACGGGCGGAGGTGGCCCATGACGGGCGGAGGTGGCCCATGACGGGCGGAGGTGGCCCATGACGGGCGGAGGTGGCCCTTGACGGGAGAGTGCGGCCCTGACGGGAGGGCGATCCATAGCGGGTGGAGGTGGTCGACGCGACGGGACGCTCGCGCTGGTCCCGGCCCAGTGACGCGCTGGCGACCCACTGTCGGGAGCATCGCCGCCGTTCGAGTGGCCGCGGAGCCGTCCCGTCCCCGCCGGCAGGTGGCCGAACACCCGCCGGGAGGAGGCGGACGGCCGCAGGACTGCGGGCTTGGAGGAAGCTACAACCGCAGACCCCGTATCGATCCCCTCGATGGTGCGGACAACCAGGGCGAACTCCCCCCGACGCGAGTACCGTTAAGTTCTCGTGCGGTTCATCGAAGGGCATCGGCCCAGCTACGACCTGACCTATGACGACGTCTTCCTCGTGCCCGGCCGATCGGCCGTCGACTCGAGGTTCGGCGTCGACTTGTCGACCTCCGACGGAACGGGGGCGACGATCCCGATCGTGGTCGCGAACATGACCGCGGTGGCGGGACGCCGGATGGCGGAGACCGTGGCGCGACGCGGCGGGCTGGTGGTCCTCCCGCAGGACGTCGCGCCGGAAGCGGTCGCGGAGATCGTGCAGTGGGTGAAGGCGCGGCACACCGTGTGGGACACCCCGTTGACGTTGCACCCCGGCGACTCGGTCGCCGACGCGGTCAACCTCCTCCACAAACGGGCGCACGGCGCGGTCGTCGTGATCGACGACGACGGCCGGCCCATCGGGGTCGTGGACGAGGCCGCGTGCGCGGGCGTGGACCGGTTCACCCGGTTGCACGACGTGGCCGACGACCGCATCGTCACCCTTCCGTTGGACACCCGTCCGCGTGAAGTTTTCGACCGGCTCCACGGCGGCACCCAGCGGGTCGCGCTCGGCGTCGACGCCGACGGACGCCTCCGCGGCGTGATGACCAGCCTGGGCGCCCTGCGCGCCGACGTCTACCAACCCGCCCTCGACGACGCCGACAAGCTCCGCGTCGCCGCCGCCATCGGCGTGAACGGCGACGTCACCGCCAAGGCCGAGCACCTCCTCCAGGCGGGCGTCGACACCCTCGTCGTGGACACCGCCCACGGCCACCAGGAGAAGATGCTCGCCGCCCTCAAGGCCGTCCGCGAGGCACGTCCCACCGTCCCGGTCGTCGCCGGCAACGTCGTCACCGCCGAAGGCGTCCGCGACCTGGTCGAAGCGGGCGCGGACATCGTCAAGGTCGGCGTCGGCCCGGGCGCGATGTGCACCACCCGCATGATGACCGGCGTCGGCCGCCCGCAGTTCTCCGCCGTCGCCGAGTGCGCCGCCGAAGCACGCAGGCTCGGCAAGCACGTCTGGGCCGACGGCGGCGTCCGCCACCCGCGCGACGTCGCCCTCGCCCTCGCCGCCGGCGCGTCCAGCGCCATGATCGGCTCCTGGTTCGCCGGCACCTACGAGTCGCCCGGCGACCTCCAGCGCGACGAGCAGGGTCGCCTCTACAAGGAGTCGTTCGGCATGGCGTCCAAGCGCGCCGTGTCCGCCCGCACCCGCACCGACAACGCGTTCGACCGCGCCAAGAAGGGGCTGTTCGAGGAGGGCATCTCCACCTCGCGCATGCGCCTGGACCCGACCAGCCCCGGCGTGGAGGACCTGCTCGACGCCATCACGGCGGGCGTCCGCAGCTCCTGCACCTACGCCGGCGCCCAGACCCTGGAGGAGTTCCACGCCAAGGCGACGGTGGGCGTGCAGAGCGCGGCCGGTTTCGCCGAAGGCCGCCCGCTTCCCTCGGGCTGGTGATCCCGCCTCACCCGAACGGGTCGGCCACTACCACCGTGGACGACCACCGCGGACCACGCTGACCACCAGGGCCCCGCACGGCCCTGGTGGGAAGCACGGCCGGCTCGCCCAGCGGGACCGCGGCCCCGACCCGATGATCGGGCGATGAGCACCGCACCGCGCCCCACCGCCTGGCACACCGGCTCACGGGTGTGGCACGGCGTGCTCGCGGCCGTGATCGCCGCGTCCCTGATCACCCAACTGGTGTTGCTGTTCACCGGTGGGACGGACGTCAACGCCGACGAGACCACGACCCACGTGACGCTCGGTGTCCGCCTCGTCCGCCTGTTCAGCTACTTCACCATCCAGAGCAACCTGTTCGTGCTCGTCGTCGCCATCACGCTGGCGTCGAACCCCACCCGGGACGGCCGCGGCTGGCGGGTGGCCCGCCTGGACGCGCTGCTCGGCATCGCGATCACCGGCATCGTGTTCGCCCTCGTGCTCGCGCCGCTGACGAACCCCGTCGGCATCGCCTGGTGGGTGAACCTCGGCTTCCACCAGCTGTCCCCGGTGCTGGCGGTGCTCGGCTGGCTGCTGTTCGGCCCCCGACCGCGCTTCGACCGCACCACCGTCGCCAAGGCGCTGCTGATCTGGCCCGTCGTGTGGATCGCCTACACGTTCGCCCACGGCGCGATCACGGACTGGTACCCGTACCCGTTCCTCGACGCCACCGAGCTCGGCTTCGGCGCCGCCCTGCGCAACGCCCTGTTCGTGCTGCTCGCCGCCGCGGTGCTGGCCTGGCTCGCGAAGGTCGTCGACCACAAGCTGAAGGCCGCCCCGGTCACGGCGACCGGGGCGGCCTCGTCGTCGAGCCGTCAGGAGGCGTAGTCCTCCAGCATCTCGGTGACCAGCGCGGCGATCGGCGAGCGCTCCGACCTCGTCAACGTGACGTGCGCGAACAGCGGGTGGCCCTTCAGCTTCTCGATGACCGCCGCCACGCCGTCGTGCCGCCCTACGCGCAGGTTGTCACGCTGCGCCACGTCGTGCGTGAGCACCACCCGCGAGTTGGCGCCCAACCGCGACAGCACGGTCAGCAGCACGTTGCGCTCCAGCGACTGCGCCTCGTCCACGATCACGAACGAGTCGTGCAGGGACCGGCCGCGGATGTGGGTCAGCGGCATGACCTCCAGCATGCCGCGGTCCATGATCTCCTCCACGACGTCCTGGCTGACCAGCGCGCCGAGGGTGTCGAACACCGCCTGCGCCCACGGCTGCATCTTCTCGCTCTCGGAACCGGGCAGGTAGCCCAGTTCCTGGCCGCCCACCGCGTAGAGCGGGCGGAAGACCACGACCTTGCGGTGTTGCCGGCGTTCCATGACCGCTTCCAGGCCCGCGCACAGCGCGAGCGCCGACTTGCCGGTGCCGGCCCGTCCGCCCAGCGAGACGATGCCGACCTCGGTGTCCAGCAGCAGGTCCAGCGCCACGCGCTGCTCGGCCGACCGACCGTGCAGCCCGAACGCCTCGCGGTCGCCGCGCACCAGCCGCAGCTGCTTGTCCGGCGTGACCCGACCCAACGCGCTCGACGTGCCCGCCAGCAGCCGCAACCCGCTGTGGCACGGCAGCTCGGCCACGTGCGCCAGGTCGAACAGCGCCGGGTCGATCACGGTGTCGCGGTAGAGCGCGTCCACCACGGTCTGGTCGACGTCCACGTCGGACATCCCGGAGTAACCGGACAGCGTGACGTCGTGCGCCCGGTACTCCTCGGCGGCCAGGCCGACCGCGCCCGCCTTGACCCGCAGCGGCATGTCCTTGGTGACCAGCGTGACGGTGTTGCCCTCGGCCGCGAGGTTGAGCGCGCAGGCCAGTATGCGGGCGTCGTTGGAGTCCGTGCGGAAACCCGCGGGCAGCACCTCCGGGTCGGAGTGGTTGAGCTCCACGCGCAGCGTGCCGCCGCTCTCGCCGATCGGGACCGGGTGGTCCAGCCGGCCGTGCCGCAGTCGCAGGTCGTCGAGCAGGCGCAACGCCTCCCTGGCGAACCAACCGAGCTCCGGGTGGTGCCGCTTGCCCTCCAGCTCGCTGATCACCACGAGCGGCAGCACGACCTCGTGCTCGGCGAACCGCGTGGTGGCCAGGGGGTCGGAGAGCAGCACGGACGTGTCCACCACGTACGTGTTGGTCGTCGGCGCGCCACGGCGCCGGGAAGTGCTGCGCGATGAGCCTGAGGAACGGCTCGCGGGTCGTCGTGCGTTCACGGCAACTCCCTCACGAACGCGGCACCCGCGTCCGCTCCTCGCTGGGCCAGGCACCACCCCGATCGACCGGACCGCCTCCGCTAGCTGGAGGCGCGCCGGTCACGAGGGCCGGGTGCCGGCCCCCTCGCGCTCATCACCGCCGGCGGAACCGGCGATACGACGACAGCCACGATCAGGGCCTCCCTGCGCGGTCCGCAGTGGACGCGTCCCGCCAACCGGAAGTTACCTCCGCAGGTCCCCCTTATGCAGGCAGCCACACAGGTGATTCGTCAATTCGTCACCCCGCCGCAAACTGGCGGGAGACGGTCTCAGCGGGTGCGCGTGGACGACCCCGGGCCGTCACATCGGCGCAATCCGGCGTCGTCCACGCAGCTCAGGGCACGTGCGGCCGGACGTGGCGCGGTCCGTCACCCAGGGTCGCGGGACAACCAGGGCACCCCGGCCGCGACTTCCTCCGCCAACGCCGCCGGCACCAGTGGTTCGTCAAGAAGTCTCAGATACCGGTCGCTCAAGGTGTCCGTGCGGGCGCGCAGGTCGAGCCACGCGCGGACCAGTCGCACCCCCTCGACGTACGTCGTCGTGTACGCCCGCCACAGAGGGTCACCGAGGAATCGCAGCATGTGGCGGGCACGGCGTTCGGGAACCAGCAGCCACCGGCACAGGAAGTCCACCACGTCATCCGGATGGGCACGCCGGTCGTGCAGCATCAGGGCGGCGTCCTGACGCACGGTGAGCAGCCCGGAGAGGGCGTTCTCCACGCGTTCGGCCAGCTCGCCGTCCATCCGCAGGCCCAGGTCGGCCATGATCTCCTCGGCCCAGCGGCCCCAGCCGGCGCCGACCACGGCGTGCAGGCCGAGTTCGGCCATGCCCTCGGCCATCAGGCACTGCGGCGTGTTGATCAGGAACAACGCCTGCTCGGCGTGCCCGCGCTTGCCGACCAGGCCCACCTCCTTGCGGCAGTGCTCGGTGTGGTGGCCGGGGTAGGACTCGTGGGCGACCAGGTGCGGCAGGTTCGACATCCGGTGGCCGAGGTCGGCGTTGATCGCCACGCGCGACCGGAAGCCGCCCAGGTAGTAGTTGAAGCCGCTCCACGGCTTGTCGGTGACGACCTCGTACTCCACCACCTCGTTCGCGGGCAGCTCGAACCGTTGCCGCACGCGGTCGCGTAGCGCGCTGGACAGCGCGTGGACGGTGTTCTTGAGGCGACGCGGCGGCACCTCGTCGAGCGCGCGGTGGTCGGCGAGCCGTTGGGCCAGCGAGCCGGGGCCGGGCAGCAGCTCGTCCAGCGCGGCGTGCGCGCGGCGGTAGGTGTCCGGGTGACCCGGGCTGATGTCGACCTGGAAGTACGCCCGCACCTCGTCCACGAAGCCGACGCGCACGCCGGCGAGCTTGCGCGCGATCGTCTCGGCCGCCACGAGGTGGGCGTCCAGGAAGCGCTTGCGCGTCGGCTCCAGGTCGGCGCCGGGCAGCTCGCGGCGCAGCAGCGCGGCCTGCTCGGTCAACGCCACGGGGTGCGGCCTCGGCTCGACGTCGACCGCCCGGCGCAGCGCGCGGTCACCGGTGAACGAGTCGACCAACCCCGGCGACAGCCGGTCGAGCCTCAGCCCGAGCAGCAGGTACTCACGCACGATCCGGTCGCCGTCCACGGACTGAAGACCATACGAGATGACCGCCCGGTTTACCACAGCCGAACCGCGCCGACGAATTCTGACCCGAAAAGACACCACAATGGGGGACACCCACGTTCGGCGGATCACACAATCGTGTTATCGAGATCCACACGGGGGCGGATGTTCGGTAGTTTTGCCGATCAGGCAGCGGTCCGGCTTCCGGACAGCGCTGGATCGACCGGGGAAACCCGCAAAGAGGAGTGTGAAGTGCTGAAGAAGGCAGGTACGCTCACCGCGATCGTGGCCGGACTGATGCTGGTCGGCGCCCCGGCGTTCGCCGTGGGCGGCGAACCCCACGAGGAGGGGCACGGCCACGAATCCGAGCACGGTTTCACCCTCGTGAACGACGACGACGGCAGCGGGCACGTGGTCGACCAGTTCGGCCTGCTCAACTTCGGCAACGACTCCGACGTCGCGAGCGGCCTGAACGTCTGCGAGATCGAGGTCAACGCCGTCATCGGCGTTCCGATCCTGTCGAACAACGACGAGAGCCTGTGCGCCGTCTCCGACGACGACGGCAGCTGAAGCCCTCTACCTGCTGCGGAGCCGACGGGCCCGCCGAGGTCACCGTGCGACGACCGACGACGTGCGGCCGAATAAGCGGATGGCGCGCAATACCGTTGATATGACGACGCGAGTACGTGGTCGCGATGTCCGGATTTCGAACCGAGAGCCATACCGATTACACATCATTCACACGATGGTGTTCATCCGGGTGCAATCCACAACTCCAGCCAGTAAATTACCTGAGCGAGGGCAAACCGCCTGAGCCGCAGACTCCCCGAATGCTCGGATCGCGCGAGCAAGGTTATGGGCGTCACATCAATTCCCCACTAGAGGAGTGTGTTTATATGTTCAAGAAGGCAGGTGCCGTCGCCGCCGCTGCGGCCGGTCTGATGCTGCTGGGCTCCCCCGCGTTCGCGACGCCGCACGGAGGGGGCTACGACGACGGCGAGTACACCGCCATCGGCGAGTACCACAACCAGCAGTACTTCGAGGACGACGAGGAAGGCGGCACCTACGCCGACCAGTTCGGTCTCATCAACTTCGGCAACGACTCCGACCTGCTGAGCCAGGTCAACATCTGCGAGGTCGAGGTCAACGTCCTGGCGATCCCGATCCTCTCGAACAACGACGAGAGCGTCTGCATCGCGACGGACAACGACCACAACGAGTCGGACGCCCCCGGGCACAACGACTCGTACGACGACTGAGCCCCACACCGGTGATCCCGAGGGCGGCACTTCCCAGTCGGGGGGTGCCGCCCTCGGGCGTTCCCCTTCGGGTGCGCGGGCGGCGACCAGGCGTCGCCCGCCCTAGGAGCCGAAGCGGCGGTGCCGGATGGCGTAGTCGCGCAGGGCGCGCAGGAAGTCGGTGCGGCGGAACTCGGGCCAGTAGGCCTCGGTGAACCAGAACTCCGAGTGTGCCGACTGCCACAGCATGAAGCCGGACAGCCGCTGCTCGCCCGAGGTGCGGATGAGCAGGTCGGGGTCGGGCTGACCGGACGTGTAGAGGTGTTCGGCGATGTGGTCGACGTCCAGGACCTCGGCGAGCTCCTCGATCGTGCCGCCGGACTCGGCGTGCTTCTGCAGCAGCTTGCGGACCGCGTCGGCGATCTCCTGCCGGCCGCCGTAGCCGACCGCGACGTTGACCTCCAGGCCGGTGCGGCCCTTGGTGCGCAGTGCCGCCGCGGACAGCCGGGCTGCGGTCTCGGTCGGCAGCATGTCCAGCGCGCCGACGTGCCGGATGCGCCAGGGGTTACCGGGCTCGGCGAGTTCGTCGACGATGTCGGCGATGATGCCGAGCAACGGGTCCAGCTCCTCGGCCGGCCGGTTGAGGTTGTCCGTGGACAGCATCCACAGCGTGACCACCTCGACCTCGGCCTCGCGGCACCAGCTCAGCAGTTCGAGGATCTTGCGCGCGCCGGCCCGGTGGCCGTGCGCGACGTCGTCGAAGCCCGCCTCCCTGGCCCACCGGCGGTTGCCGTCGAGCACGACGCCGACGTGACGTGGTCGCTGCTTGCCGTCGAGCCATCGGTTGAGGCGGAACTCGTAACCCTTGAGCAGGACGCTCTTGACCTGTTCGCGAAGACCCACGCTGGAAGAGCGTACGCCGGGTGGGCGCGGTCACGCCGTCGTGTGCTGACCGGGTCACCTACGCTCCCGTAACCTCAGGGCGTGACCACGTCGACTCCTAGCCCGCAGGCCGCGCTGCGGCCTCGTCTGCGGGGATGGCTGCACCTCTGGTCGTTCGTGGTGTCCGTGGCGACCGGCGCGACGCTGATCGCCCTGGCCGCGGCCACCGTGTCGGCGAAGGCGGCGCTGGCGACGTCCGTGTACGGGGCGACCGTGCTCGGCCTGTTCGGCGTGAGCGCCCTGTACCACCGCGTGAACTGGGTCAGCGTGCGGGCGCGGACGTGGATGAAGCGCCTCGACCACTCGATGATCTTCGTCTTCATCGCCGGCACCTACACCCCGTTCGCGCTGCTGGCGATGCCGCCGAATACCGGCAACGTCGTGCTGCTCGTGGTCTGGCTCGGCGCCCTGGGCGGCGTGACGCTGAAACTGGCCTGGCCGCACGCCCCGAGGTGGCTCGGGGTGCCGATCTACATCGCGCTGGGCTGGGTGGCAATCTTCGTCCTGCCGGACCTGCTGCACCACGTCGGCGTGGCGGCCCTGGTCCTGCTCCTGGTGGGCGGCCTGCTCTACACCGTCGGCGCCGTCTTCTACGCCTGCCGCTGGCCGAATCCCTGGCCGGAGGTCTTCGGCTACCACGAGTTCTTCCACGCGGCCACGGTGCTGGCGGCGCTGTGCCATTACATCGCCATCTGGTTCGCGATCTACTCCTGACCCGTGATTCGGGAACACCCGTTTCCCGGGACCGCCGGGAAACGGGTGTTCGTCACGCCAGGTCGGGGCCTTGGGCTCGCAGGTCGTCCACCCTGGTCATCGCGGCACGCAGTTCGGTCAGCCAGGTGTCCGCGTGCTCGCCGACCAGGCGCACGGCCCAGGCCAGCGCCTCGGAACGCGACCGCGCCACGCCCGCCGCGACGAGCGTGTCCAGCACCATCCGCTCGGGTTGCCGCAGGCGCGTCATCACGGGCACCGACAGGGTGGTGAACAGCTCCTCCGTGCCACCGAGCCGTGCTCCCCACGCGACCTTGCGCCGGTAGCGGTGTTCGGCTTGGCGCGCGATTTCGATCCGCTCGTCCCTCGTCTGCTCGCGGAACCGGCTGATCCGGCCCGATTCGGCCGCCGCGCGTTCCGCGTCGTCCGCGAACGTGCCCTCCAGCGCGGGCAGCGTGCCGACGACCAGGATCTCCTCCCGGTCCACCGTCACGACCGGCGCCCCGGTGAACCATTCATCGGGCAGCCTGCCGCCGAACCAGCCCGCCGCGTCGTCCGCCGGTGGCTGCTCGGCCTGCTGCCAGCCGCCCCGGCCTCCCCATCCACGTCGCATCTCGCACCACCTCGATTACATGATTACGACGATGCCGACGCTACGCCGCTTACGAGGCCTCGGAAGGGCGGTTCGCTACCGGTGGACAGCCAGGGCCCCGGTCAGCTCGGCCACGGACGTCACCGGCCGGTCGCACACGTACCCGCGGCACACGTAGGCCGCCGCACGGCCGTCCACCAGCGGCCGGTCGGCGAGCAACGGCGCGGAGTCCGGCGCGCCCGCCACCACCACGCCGCCGCCGTGCACCCCGGCCCACGCGGCGCTGACCAGCTCCGACGCGTCACCGACCACGGCGACCTGCACGGGCCCGAGCGCCAACGCCTCGGCCACGCTCAGCCAGTGCCCGGCGAACCGGGGTTCCCGGGCGGCCAGCAGGCCGGCGCGGCCGAGAGCGGCCTCGGCGGCGTCGCGGTAGGTCGACGGCCCGCCCAGCACGGACGCCGTGACGAGGGCCGAAGCCAGCGCCGACGCACCGGACGGGCTCGCGTTGTCCGACGGGTCCGACGGCCGCTGCACCAACGCCTCCGCGTCGTCCGCGGTGTCGTAGTAGACGCCGGGCTCCTCCCCCGCGAACCGGGCCACCGCGGTGTCCAGCAATCCACAGGCGGCGGTGAACCACTTGACGTCGCCGGTCGCCTGGTGCAGGGCGAGCAGGCCGTCGGCGAAGCAGCCGTAGTCCTCCAGCACGCCCGCCGCCGTGCCCGCGACACCGTTGCGCGACGTGCGCAGGAGCCGACCGTCGACCAGGTGCACGTCCAGGACCAGCGACGCCGCCCGCACGGCCGCCGCCACCCACCGCGGCTCGCCGAACACCGCGCCCGCCTCCGCCAGCGCCACGATCGCCATCCCGTTCCACGCCGTCACGACCTTGTCGTCACGTCCCGGCTGCGGCCGGCGGTCGCGGGCCGCCAGCAGCTTCGCCGCGATCTCGTCGTCCGGCACCCCGAGCATCCGCAACGTCGACGCGCCGTGCTCGAACGTGCCCTCGTCCGTCACGCCGTACAGCTCGGCGGCGCGCGCCCCGGCCGCCATCCCCAGCACCTCGACGAGCTGCGCGGGCGTCCACACGTACGTGGACCCCTCGACGCCGTCGGTGTCCGCGTCCAACGACGCCGCGAACCCGCCCTCCGCCGTGCCGAGGTCGCGGATCAGGAACTCGGCCGTCTCACGGACCACTTGGCGGTAGCGCGGGTTGTCGTCACGGCGGCTCAAATGCGTGTACGCGCGCAGCAGCAAAGCGTTGTCGTACAACATCTTCTCGAAGTGCGGCACGACCCACGCCGCGTCCACGCCGTACCGCGCGAACCCGCCCGCCAGCTGGTCGTACAGCCCGCCGTTCGCCATCGCGTCGCACGTCGTCCGCGCCATCGACAGCGCCTCGACCGACCCGGTCCGCTCGTGGTGGCGCAGCAGGAACTCCAGCACCATCGACGGCGGGAACTTCGGCGCGCCGCCGAAACCGGCGTTGGTCCGGTCGAAGTGCCCGAGCAACGACACCACCGCCCCGGACAGCACCTCCTCGTCCACTGTGGACTGCGGTAGCGGCTTGAACGCCAGCTGCGCCACGATCCCCGCCGCCGACTCGCGCACCTCGTCGCCCTGCTCGCGCCACGCGTGGTCGATCGCCTCCAGCACCTGGCGGAACGACGGCATGCCCTGGCGCGGCGACGGCGGGTAGTACGTGCCCGCGTAGAACGGCTCGCCATCGGGCGTCAGGAAGCACGTCATGGGCCAGCCGCCGTGCCCGCTGAGCGCCTGCGTGACGGCCATGTAGACCGCGTCCACGTCCGGCCGCTCCTCGCGGTCCACCTTCACGTTCACGAAGTGCTCGTTCATGTACGCCGCGGTGACCTCGTCCTCGAACGACTCGTGCGCCATCACGTGGCACCAGTGGCACGCCGCGTACCCGACCGAGAGCAGCACCGGCACGCCCCGTTCGCGCGCCTCCTCGAACGCCTCCGGCGACCACGGGCGCCAGTGCACCGGGTTGTCGGCGTGTTGGAGGAGGTACGGGCTGGTCGAGGACGCGAGCCGGTTCGTCATAGCTCCACAGTAAATCCCGGACAACCGCCGGACTCGTCGACCAGACTGGGGTCATGGAGCCCTCCCCCGAGCCGCCGCCGCACGACCTGCGCCACGAAACCGGGCCGTTCGACGTGGTCGGTGACGTGCACGGGTGCCACGCGGAGCTAGTCCACCTGCTGCGCGAACTGGGCTACTCCGCCGAAGGGACGCACCCGGAGGGGCGCAAGGTGGCGTTCCTCGGCGACCTCGTGGACCGGGGCCCGGACACGCCGGGCGTGCTGCGGCTCGTGATGGCCATGGTGGCGGCGGGCAACGCCGTCTCCGTGCGCGGCAACCACGAGGAGAAGCTGGTGCGCGCGTTGCGGGGGCACCAGGTCCACGTCAGCCACGGCCTGGAGCACTCGTTGGACCAACTGGCCCGCGAGACCGCGCAGTTCCGGGCCGAGGTGCTGGCGTTCTGCGACTCCCTGGTGCCGCACTACGTCCTGGACGGCGGCAAGCTCGTCATCGCCCACGCCGGCCTGCCCGAGCGCTACCACGGCAGTGAGTCGGCGCGGATGCGGTCGCTGGCGCTGTGGGGCGTCGGCACGGGCGAGCGCGACTCGCGCGGCTTCCCCGTCCGCTACCCGTGGGCGCAGGACTACCGGGGCGCCGCCATGGTCCTTTATGGACACACACCGGTCGAGGAACCGGAGTGGGTGAACGGGACGCTGTGCCTGGACACGGGCTGCGTGTTCGGCGGCAGGCTCACCGCGCTGCGCTACCCCGAGCGGGAACTGGTCTCCGTCCCCGCCCGTCGGACCTGGTACGAGCAGTAAGGTCGGCGGGGTGCGCGCGAGCTACCGGGAACGCCCGCCCTGGTTAGCCCGGGTGGGTGACATCGGCGCCGGCGTGCTCGTCGCACCGGAGCTGGTGCTCACCTGCTCGCACGTCGTGCCGCACGACCGGGTGGACGTGACGCTCGTCCACCCCGGGGTGGCGGTCGCCGCGTCGGTGGAGTTCCGGGAAGACGACGGTGACCTGGCCGTGCTGCGCCTGGACCGGCCGGTGGACGCGGTGTGCGCGCCGCTGCGCGCGCCGTCCGCGTTGAGCGACCACCCGTACGTGGTGCAGGGGTTCGCGGGCGGTCACCACACCGAGTCGCGCGGGCGGCTGGGCGGCCGGGTCGGCCCGGGCTGGGTGCAGCTGGAGCACACCTCCGGCCACCTGACGCCGTGGGCTCCACCGTGGCCGGGGGTCGCCGGCCCGAGCACCAAGGCGGCGACGGCGTTGCGGGACGGTCGGGCGTTTGTCGCGACCGGCGACGACGGCGGACGGCCGGCGGTGTGGTCCTGCCCGCCCGGCGGCCGGGCCCGCACCCTCGCGGCGCTCGACCTGGACTCGCCGGTGACCGACCTGATCCGGCACCCGGACGGCACGCTCGTGGTGTGGTGCCGGTCCGGGGTGCTCAAGCTCGACTTCGGCTAGTCGTCCTTCTTCGCGCCGCCGTTGCCGTTGCCCGCCTTCGCCTCGGGCTTGGCGTCGGCCTCGGGCTCGTCGAACGACGCGGGCAGCTTCTTCAGGTGCTTGCTCATCGACTTGACCAGGAACACCACGGCGATGAAGAACAGCACCAGCACCAGCAGGCCCAGCGGGGAGGACTTGCCGAAGTCCTCCTGCTGGCCGCCCGGGTCCTTGTCCGTGGAGGGCGGCTGCTGGGCCAGGACGATCGCCGTGGTCTGCTCCCACGGGATCGGGTCGAACGAGGTCACGCGGTCACCCTTTCCCGGACGCCCGCGAACAGGTCGTCCTCCGGCACGGTGCTGTCGACCAGCGACCGCGCCAGCTCGTACTCCTCCGTCGGCCACACCGAGCGCTGCATCTCCAGCGGCACGGCGAACCAGCGGCTCTCAGGGTCGATCTGGGTGGCGTGGGCCTTGAGGGCCTCGTCGCGCACCGGGAAGAAGTCGGCGCACTCGACGCGGGTGGTGACCCGCTCGATCACGTCCGGCTTGTCGGCGTCCCAGCCCGCCAGCCACTCGGCGTACGGGGACTCCTCGCCCACGGCGATCAGGGCCTCGTGGAACGCCATCAGCTTCGCGCGGGAGAAGCCGTGCGAGTAGTACAGCTTCAGCGGCTGCCACGGCTCGCCCAGCTCGGGGTAGCGCTCGGGGTCGCCGGCCGCGTCGAACGCGGCGACCGACACCTCGTGGCAGCGGATGTGGTCGGGGTGCGGGTAGCCGCCGTTCTCGTCGTAGGTGACGATCACGTGCGGGCGGAACTCGCGGATCACCTCGACCAGCGGCGGCGTGGACTCCTCCAGCGGCACGAGCGCGAAGCAGCCCTCGGGCAGCGGCGGCAGCGGGTCGCCCTCGGGCAGGCCGGAGTCGACGAAGCCCAGCCAGCGGTGCTGCACGCCGAGGATCTCGGCGGCGCGGGCCATCTCGCCGCGGCGGATCTCGGCGATGTTCTCCAGCACGTCCGGGCGCTCCATGGCGGGGTTGAGGATGCTGCCCGCCTCACCGCCCGTGCAGGTCACGACCATGACCTCGTGGCCCTCGGCCACGTAGCGGGCCATCGTGGCGGCGCCCTTGCTGGACTCGTCGTCGGGGTGCGCGTGCACCGCCATCAGGCGCAGCTTCTCAACCATGACGGTGGTGCTCCTCCTCGCCCCTGCCGAACCTGTCTGGTCCAGCCCCTGCGACACTCAACGCGGTGGTCGAGGGACATTGTTCCCCACGGGCGGGAAGGTTTCGGACAGTGGCACTGCCGGAGGGTCGGTACGGCGCACCGCGCAGGTCCCTGCCCAGGTGGGCGCGGTGGTCACTCCCCGTGATCGCGGTGCTGGTCGGCGGGGTCGTCGCGTGGGTCGGCTACCGCAACCTCGGCACGATGCCCGTCGAGGCCAAGCAGACCGCGTTCACGGTGGTCGGCGACAGCACGGTCGAGATCACGTTCGAGGTGGTCAGGCAGACCCCGGAGCAGCCCGTGGTGTGCATCGTGCGCGCGCGTTCCCAGGACGGCGACGAGGCCGGCCGGCGGGAGGTCCTGGTCGCGCCGGGAGCCGACACGGTGCGCGCCACGACCGTGCTGCGGACGTCCAAACCACCCGTCACCGGCGAGGTCTTCGGCTGCTCCTACCAGGTTCCGGCGTACCTGTCCACGAGGTAGCGGCCAAGCGGGTGATCTGCGGGTTTAGTGGCGGATCCGGGAACAAAACGCCGTCGCCGAACGTTCTGGGTCTGTTACTCTGGCCTTTCAGCACGGCCCCGACGCGGGCCGTGTTTTTCCGTTCCGGGCTGGTGCGCCCGGGAACTGCCAGCCCACGCCGTGGGCCGGAGCAAGACGAGGAGTTGGTGACCGTGAGCGACACTGAGGTGACCTGGCTGACCCAGGAGGCCTACGACCGGCTCAAGGGGGAGCTGGACGAGATGATCGAGAATCGCCCGGTCATTGCTGCGGAGATCAACGCGCGTCGCGAGGAGGGTGACCTCCGCGAGAACGGCGGGTACCACGCGGCCCGCGAGGAGCAGGGCAAGCAGGAGGCCCGCATCCGCCAGCTGCAGGAGCTGCTGAGGGTCGCCAAGGTCGGCGAGGCGCCCACGGTGACGGGCGTCGCGGCGCCCGGCATGGTGCTCACTGTGCGTTACGACGGTGATGACGAGACCGAGGAGTTCCTGCTCGCCACCCGTGAGGAGGGCGCGCACGGCGCCCTCGAGGTCTACTCCCCGTCGTCGCCGCTGGGCAAGGCGTTGCTCGGCGCGAAGGAGGGCGAGGCGCGTCAGTACGAGCTGCCCAACGGCAGCACGATGAAAGTCACGCTGATCAAGGCCGTGCCGTACGCCGGCTGACCCCCAGACACCAGGAGGGGGGGCCCCCCCCCCCGGGGGGGCCCCCCCCCGGGGGGGGCGCGGGGGGGGGGGGGCCCCAATGTGGGAGACCCCTTATCTCGGCGGTGCGGTCCGCGGGCGCCCCCCCCCCCCCCGGGGGGGCGCCCCCCCGGGGGGGGGCCCGCCCTTCTGCTGTCGTGCCACCTGTTGTCGTATCACCTGATGTCGTACCGCCCGATCCGGTCACGTGACGCGTTCCAGCAGGGGCCGCACGCGGGGCGGGACGGGGGTGGAGAGCGCGATCGACGTGGACAGCCGCTGCACGCCCGGCACGTCCACGATCGAGTCGATCACCCGTTGCAGGTCGGCGTTGGACCGGGCCACGACCCGCGCGAACAGGTCGCCCGGCCCGGTCGTCGCGTGCACCTCGCACACCTCGTTGATCGCGGCCAGCCCCTGCGACACCTCGTGCCGCCGTCCCTGGGCGATCTCCAGCACGGCGAACGCGGTCAGCCCGTAGCCCATCGCGGCCAGGTCGAGCGCGGGCGGGAAGCCCGTCAGCACGCCGCGCGCCACCAGCCGGTCCAGCCGGGCCTGCACCGTGCCGCGGGCCACGCCGAGGCGCCGCGAGCACTCCAGCACCCCCAGCCGGGGCTCGTCGGTGAGCAGCAGCAACAGCCGTGCGTCCAGGGCGTCGACGGCCTGGTCAGAGTGTTCAGTTTGCGGGTCGGAAGGCATGAACCACTGTACAAGATGTCCAGCGGAACTCCGGAGTGTTGCTCACCCTGACCAGCATTCCACATGCTGTGAGGTATGACGCAGCAGCTTGACGACGTGAGCTACGACCAGCTCCGCCAACTCGTGGGCCTGGTCGACTACGACGGGACGCGCGACCCGTTCCCCGTCCGCTCGATGGACGCCGTGGTCTTCGTGGTCGGCAACGCGACCCAGACCGCGTGGTTCTACCAGGTCGCCTTCGGGATGCAGCTCGTCGCGTACTCCGGGCCGGAGACCGGGCAGCGGGACCACAAGTCCTTCGTGCTCAAGTCCGGCTCGGCGCGGTTCGTGATCAACGGCGGCGTGCGGCCGGACAGCCCGCTGCTCGACCACCACCGCAAGCACGGTGACGGCGTGGTGGACCTCGCGCTGGAGGTCGCCGACGTGGACCGGTGCGTCGAGCACGCGCGCGCCCAGGGCGCGACCGTCCTCGAAGAGCCGCACGACCTCACCGACGAGCACGGCACCGTCCGGGTCGCGGCCATCGCGACCTACGGCGAGACCCGCCACACGCTGGTCGACCGGTCGGGCTACCGCGGGCCGTACCTGCCCGGGTACGTGGCGCGGGAGAGCACGGTCGTGCGGCCGGCGGGCGCGCCGAAGCGCCTGTTCCAGGCGGTCGACCACTGCGTGGGCAACGTCGAGCTCGGCCGGATGGACCACTGGGTGGAGTTCTACAACCGGGTGATGGGCTTCGTGAACATGGCGGAGTTCATCGGCGACGACATCGCCACCGACTACTCGGCGTTGATGAGCAAGGTCGTCTCCAACGGCAACCACCGGGTGAAGTTCCCGCTCAACGAGCCCGCCGTGGCCAAGCGCAAGTCGCAGATCGACGAGTACCTGGAGTTCTACGAGGGCGCCGGCGTGCAGCACATCGCGCTGGCGACCAACGACATCGTGGCCACGTTGACCGCGATGCGCGCGGCGGGCGTGGAGTTCCTGGAGACGCCCGACTCGTACTACGACGACCCGGAGCTGCGGGCGCGCATCGGTGAGGTGCGCGTGCCGATCGAGGTGCTCAAGGAGCACCGGATCCTGGTCGACCGGGACGAGGACGGCTACCTGCTCCAGATCTTCACCAAGCCGATCGGCGACCGGCCGACCGTGTTCTACGAGCTGATCGAGCGGCACGGGTCGCTCGGCTTCGGCAAGGGCAACTTCAAGGCGCTGTTCGAGGCGATCGAGCGCGAGCAGGAGCGCCGGGGCAACCTCTGACCCCTCGGCGTCGCCGCGGCGGGAACCGTCGGGCGGCGTCTCGCGTTGTGACGGCGACGGGCCGGTCCGGGCACCCCCGGGCCGGCCTTTCGCGTCGGATCCTGTCGGAACGCTGACGATGCCCGTACGGCACGCGCCGGGACCGGTACTCTCGGTGCGGGGTCAGCTCACACAGCATTCACCTGGAGGGTGGCATGGCGCTCGCGGCACGGGTCACCGCGGTGCTCCCGCTCGTCGGAGCGGTGGCCACCGCCGTGGCGTTGACCGGCGCGGCGTTCTTCACCGTGGCCCACGCGGGGTGCGCGGACACGGGCCGGTTCGTGGAGCGCGACGGCGTGGTGGAGTTCGTCGGCGGGTGCGTGGACGGGCACGACCTGCCCGCCGTGCCGCGGGTGGAGAACGCGCGGTACGACGTGAAGCCCTGACGTTCGCGGGCTCGTGGGCGATAGTGGACCCATGTGTCGCAACATCAGGGTGCTCCACAACTTCGAACCGCCCGCCACCGAGGACGAGGTCCGTGCGGCGGCCGTTCAGTACGTGCGCAAGGTGAGCGGGTCGACGCGTCCGTCGGCGGCGAACCAGGCGGCGTTCGACGCGGCCGTCGAGGCGGTGGCCGAGGCCACTCGCGTGCTGCTCGAATCGCTGGTCACGCAGGCCCCACCCCGTGACCGCGAGGTCGAGGCCGCCAAGGCGAAGGAACGCTCCGCCGCCCGCTTCGGCCCCCGCTGACCCGCGTGTCCCACGTCCAGAACGCGAGAGTCCTACGTTCAGGGCGCGAGAGTCCTACGTTCACGTACCCCGAGTTGAACGCTCAGCACAGCGCGAAACCCCGCGCCCGTGGTGACTGAGCGCGGGGTTCGGTGTGCTGAGCGTTGAATTCAGGTGTTCTGAACGTAGGACACGCGCGACGCGAACGTAGGACTCTCGAGGGCTGGAGGTAGGACTCTCGGGGGTTAGTCGAGGGCGGTCAGGAGGTCGGTGATCAGGTCGTCGGCCGATTCGATGCCCACGGAGAGGCGGATCAGGTCGGCGGGGACCTCCAGGAGCGAGCCGGCCGTGCTGGCGTGGGTCATGCGGCCGGGGTGCTCGATCAGGGATTCGACGCCGCCCAGCGACTCGGCCAGGGTGAACAGGCGGGTGCGGGAGCAGACGTCGAGGGCCGCTTGCTCGCCGCCCGCCACGCAGAACGAGATCATCCCGCCGAACCGGCGCATCTGCTTCGCCGCGACCTCGTGGCCTGGGTGCTCGGGCAGGCCCGGGTAGTACACGCGCGTCACCTTCGGGTGCCGGACCAGGGCCTCGACGACCTTCTCGGCGTTGTCCGAGTGCTTCTCCATGCGCACTTCGAGCGTCTTGATGCCCCGCAACGTCAACCACGCGTCGAACGGCCCCGGCACGGCGCCCGCACCGTTCTGCAGGAAGCCGAACTGCGCGTCGAGCTCGTCGTCCGACGTGATCAACGCCCCGCCGACGACGTCCGAGTGCCCGCCGACGTACTTGGTCGTCGAGTGCAGCACGACGTCCGCGCCCAGCTCCAACGGGCTCTGCAGGTACGGCGAGGCGAACGTGTTGTCCACCACGAGCAGCGCGCCCGCCGAGTGCGCCACCTGCGCGAGCAGCGCGATGTCGGCGATGTTGAGCAACGGGTTGGTCGGCGTCTCGATCCAGACGACCTTGGTGTTCGGCCGGATCGCCGCGCGCACCGCGTCGACGTCGGACAGCGCGGCCGGCGTGTGCTCGACGCCCCAGTGCGACAGCACCTTGTCGATCAGCCGGAACGTGCCGCCGTACGCGTCGTTCGGGATGACGACGTGGTCGCCGGGCCGGCACATCGCGCGCAGGGCCGTGTCGGTCGCGCCCATGCCGGAGGCGAACGCGCGCGCGTGCCGCCCGCCTTCGAGCGCCGCCAGGCACTCCTCCAGCGCGGCACGGGTCGGGTTGCCGGTGCGGGAGTACTCGAAACCGCCGCGCAGCCCCCCGACGCCGTCCTGCGCGTAGGTGGAGGTGGCGTGGATCGGCACGATGACCGAGCCCGTGGTCGGGTCGGGGTCCTGCCCGGCGTGGATAGCCCTGGTCGCGAAACCGTAGTGGCCGGTGTCCGTCATGCGTCTAGGGTACGGCGGCCCAAAACGCAACCGCCCGTCGACCGGAAGGCCGACGGGCGGTCGGGTGAATCGGTGTCCGACCTAAGTCACCACTGCTGCGGCGGCTGCTGGCCGTACGGGTTCTGCTGCTGCGGCTGGCCGTACGGGTTCGACGCGGGCGCCTGGCCGTACGGGTTGGGCTGCTGCTGGCCGTAGCCACCGGGGTAGCCGCCGGGAGCCGCGCCCGCGGGGGCGTTGACCACGATGGTGCCCAGGATCTTGTCGGCCCACGTCTGCTTCTTCGCTTCCCACAACGGCGCGAACCAGCCCGCGTAGCAGGGCAGCGAATCGACGAAGTGGCACAGGTGGCGCACGAAGGCGTTGCCGAAACCGATCGGCTGCCCCGTCTCCTCCTTGATGAGCTTGATCTTCGCGACCTTCTTGCCCATCGACTGGCCCGTGGTGCCGGCCAGGTACCAGGAGTTGTAGATCATGAAGCCGAGCAGGCCCACGTACCCGACACCCATGAGGATCAGGTAGAGCGTCGGGTCACCGGTCGCCGCGCCGATGCCGGCGAGGATGCCGACGATCACGCCCGGCGCGACGTAGTCGATCAACGCGCCGACGGCCCGACTGCCCCACTCCGCGTAACCCCCTGACGGCGCACCGTAAGCGGGCTGCGCGGCGTACGCCTGCTGGGCGCCCCACGCCTGCTGCTGCTGTTGCTGCGGCTGGCCGTACGGGTTCGACGTGGGCGCCTGGCCGTACGGGTTGGGCTGCTGCTGGCCGTACTGCTGCGGCTGCTGCGGCTGGCCGTACGGGTTGGACGGCGGCTGCTGCCCGTAAGCCTGCTGCTGGCCGTACTGGGCGGGCTGCTGCTGCCCGTACTGGGGCGGCTGCTGGGCCGGGAACGCGCCGGAGCCGGGCTGCTGCGCCGGCTGACCGTACGGGTTGGACCCGGGCTGCTGCGTCGCGCCCGGCGGCACGACCTGGGTCGCGTCCGGGTTCGACTGGGGCTGCTGCGGTCCGGAGGGCACGACCTGGGTCGCCTCCGGCGGCGGGAAAGCAGGGGGCTGGCCGCCGCCGGGCACGACCTGCGTCGCGTCGGCGTTCGGGGGCTGGGCACCCTGCCCCTGCTCCTGCTGGTTTTGACCGCCGAACTGCTGGTTCCCTGGCGGCTGCGGAGCGTTCATCGGAGTTTCCAACCCCCTTGGCACGGGCCGTAGGTGTATGAGTCGGTGGCCAACGCTAGCGGATGCCGCCCCCTCGGCCACGCACAACCGGTCAACCTGTCCCGATCCGCGATGAGGGGCAGGACACGTCGACCGCGTTCCGGGGGCCGGCCGGCAGCCGATCAGCGACCGGCGAGGAAACCCAGGATGTCCTGCCGGGTGACGACTCCGGCCGGCTTGCCGTCCTCCAGCACCAGCGCACCGTCCGCTGAGGACAGTGCCGCCATGGCGGAGCTGATCGACTCGCCGGCGCCGATCGTGGGCAGCTTCAACGACATGTGCCGGTCGAGCCGGTCGGTCAGCTGCGCCTTGCCGGTGAACAGCGCGTCGAGCAGGTCGCGCTCGTTGACCGCGCCCGCCACCTCGGCCGCCATCACGGGCGGCTCGGCGTTGACGACCGGCATCTGGGAGACGCCGTACTCGCGCATGATCGCGACCGCCTCGGCGACCGTCTCATTCGGATGGCCGTGCACGAGGTCGGGCACGGTGCCGTCCTTGCGCCGCAACACGTCGCCGACCGTCGCGCCGGACGTGTCGGGCGACAGGAACCCGTACTGCGCCATCCACTTGTCGTTGAACACGCTCGACAGGTAGCCGCGCCCGCCGTCGGGCAGCAGCACGACGATCACGTCGTCCGGCCCCGCGGTCTCGGCGACCCGCAGCGCCGCCGCGACGGCCATGCCGCACGAGCCGCCGACGAGCAGCCCCTCCTCACGGGCCAGGCGCCGGGTGATCTCGAACGAGTCGCCGTCGCTCACCGCGACGATCTCGTCGCACACGTCCCGGTCGTAGGCGTCCGGCCAGAAGTCCTCGCCGACGCCCTCCACCAGGTACGGCCGGCCGGTGCCGCCGGAGTAGACCGAGCCCTCGGGGTCCGCGCCGATGATCTTCACGCGACCCTCGGAGACCTCCTTGAGGTACTTGCCCGTGCCGGAGATCGTGCCGCCGGTGCCGACGCCCGCGACGAAGTGCGTGATCCGGCCCTCGGTCTGCCGCCACACCTCCGGACCCGTGCCGTGGTAGTGGCTGGCCGGGTTCTCCGGGTTGGCGTACTGGTTGGGCTTCCACGCGCCGGGGATCTCGGCGACCAGGCGGTCGGAGACGTTGTAGTAGGAGTCGGGGTGCTCCGGCGCGACCGCGGTCGGGCACACCACGACCTCGGCCCCGTAGGCCTTGAGCACGTTGCGCTTGTCCACGCTGACCTTGTCCGGGCAGACGAAGACGCACTTGTAGCCCTTCTGCTGGGCCACGAGCGCGAGGCCGACGCCGGTGTTGCCCGAGGTGGGCTCGACGATCGTGCCGCCGGGCTCGAGCTCGCCGCTGCGCTCCGCCGCCTCGACCATGCGCAGCGCGATGCGGTCCTTCACGCTGCCGCCGGGGTTGAGGTACTCGACCTTGGCGAGGATGAGCGGCCGGCGGCCCTCGGCCACCGCGTTCAACTTCACCAGCGGCGTGTTGCCGACCAGGTCTACGACGCTCTCGACGTACTCCACGACGGACCTTCCACTTCTTGAGATGACGCGCTGAGCGTATATCGGTGGCGCGGTGTTCGGCCGGGTGGACGATGGGTGTCGGGAGAGGGGAGGGTCCGATGCGGGGGTTTCGGCTCCTCGCGGTGGTCGCGGGGGCGTTGGGCGGGTTGACCGGAGTGGCGTACGGGCTGGTCACCGAGCAGTCCCGGCGGGCGCGGGTGGTGATCGGGGCGCCCCACGCGCCGCCGTTGCGCGCCGACGCCGTGTACGGGGACGGCGACGGGACGCCGGTGCGGTTCGCCGTGCTCGGCGACTCGATGGCGGCAGGGCTGGGGGTGGACGACCCGGCCGAGCTGCCGGGCGTGGTGCTGGCGACCGGGATGGCCGACGAGGTGGGCGTGCCCGTGCGGCTGGAGACGTACGCGATCTCCGGGTCGACGTCCCGTGACTTGGCGGCGCAGGTGGACCGGGTGGTGGCCGACCCGCCGGACGTGGCGCTGGTGATCATCGGCGCGAACGACGTGACGACGCGGCTGTCGATCGCGGGGTCGGCGGTGTTGCTGGGCGCGCAGGTGCGGCGGCTGCGTGCGGCAGGGGTCGGCGTGGTCGTCGGCACGTGCCCCGACCTGGGCACGGTGCGGCCGATCGCGGAACCGGCGCGGTCGGTGGCGCGGGAGTGGTCGCGGCGGTTGGCGCGGGCGCAGCGGGTCGAGGTGGAACGGGCGGGCGGCGTGGCGGTGGCGATGGGCGACCTGCTCGCGGCGGAGTTCCGGGCGCGGCACGCCGACTACTTCAGCCGGGACCGGTTCCACCCGAGCGCGGCCGGGTACGAGGCGGCGACCTCGATCCTGCTGGCGCCGCTGTGCGGCGTCCTTCGTCACGAGTGGTGGCCGCGCTGAACGGGCGTTAACTAGGCTGCACGTCACACGTTGCGGCGAAACAAAGGAGTTCCGTAATGCCTGAGGCCGTGATCGTCTCCACCGCCCGGTCGCCCATCGGGCGCGCGGGCAAGGGCTCGCTCAAGGACGTGCGGGGCGACGACCTGACCGTGCAGGTCCTCAAGGCCGCGCTGGCGAAGGTGCCGCAGCTCGACCCGAACGACATCGACGACCTCATGCTCGGCTGCGGCCTGCCCGGCGGCGAGCAGGGCTTCAACATGGGCCGCGTGGTGTCCGTGCTCGCGGGGTACGACAACGTGCCCGGCACGACGGTGACCCGTTACTGCGCGTCGAGCGTCCAGACGACCCGGATGGCGCTGCACGCGATCAAGGCCGGCGAGGGCGACGTGTTCATCAGCGCGGGCGTGGAGACCGTGTCGAGCTTCGCGCGCGGGTCGTCCGACTCGTGGCCGGGCACGCACAACCCGCTGTTCGCCGACGCGGAGGCCCGCACGGCGGCCGTGGCGGAGTCCGGGGCGCCGGAGTGGGTGGACCCGCGGGTGAACGGGCAGGTGCCCGACATCTACATCGCCATGGGTCAGACGGCGGAGAACCTGGCGCTGGCCAAGGGCGTGACGCGGCAGGAGATGGACGAGTTCGGCGTGCGGTCGCAGAACCTCGCCGAGAAGGCCATCGCCAACGGCTTCTGGGCGCGGGAGATCACGCCCGTGACGCTGCCGGACGGCACGGTCGTGTCGACCGACGACGGCCCGCGGCCCGGCGTGACGATCGAGGGCGTGTCGGGGCTCAAGCCGGTGTTCCGGCCGGACGGCCGCGTGACGGCGGGCAACTGCTGCCCGTTGAACGACGGCGCGGCGGCGCTCGTGATCATGAGCGACGTGAAGGCGAAGGAGCTGGGCATCACGCCGTTGGCGCGGATCGTGTCGACCGGCGTGTCCGGGCTGTCGCCGGAGATCATGGGGCTCGGGCCGGTGGAGGCGTCGAAGCGGGCGTTGGCGCTGGCCGGGATGTCGGTCTCGGACATCGACCTGGTGGAGATCAACGAGGCGTTCGCGGCGCAGGTCATCCCGTCGTACCGGGACCTCGGCATCGACCTGGACCGGCTCAACGTCAACGGCGGCGCGATCGCCGTGGGTCACCCGTTCGGGATGACCGGCGCGCGGATCACCACGACGTTGATCAACTCGCTGCAGTTCCACGACAAGCAGTTCGGCCTGGAGACCATGTGCGTCGGCGGTGGCCAGGGCATGGCGATGGTCGTCGAACGGTTGAGCTGAACCGCGTCACGGATGCCGTTACCCGTCGTCCTACCCTTGAGTAGGGAGGTGTCGGGTGACGATGCCGTACGTGTGGTGGCACAGCGGGTACGACCGGCTGTGCCACGCGTTCGCCGTGGACCAGGCCTCGGAGGCGTACTTCGAGGCGGCCTGCGCCCACTCCGTGCCGCCGGAGCACGTGCTGCGGTCGCGGACCGGGGCGTTGTGCGTGCCGTGCCTGGTCGAGGTCGGTTCGACGATGGAGGACGACCACGCGTGGTGCGGCTGAACGCCCGACCGGCATGTTCTGAGCGTTGAACTCGGGGGTCCTGAACGTAGGACTCTCGGGTCCTGAACGTAGGACACGCGCGAAGGGCGCCGCCGGCGGTGGCCGGGGCGCCCTTCGCGCGTGCGGGTGGTGCTAGTCGTTCTGGAAGTAGGACAGCAGGCGCAGGATCTCCAGGTACAGCCAGACGAGCGTGGTCATCAGGCCGAACGCGGCGAGCCAGGCGTACTTGGCGGGCATCGCGCCGCGGATCATCTCGTTGGCCGCCTCGAAGTCCAGCAGGAAGCTGAACGCCGCGATGCCGATGACCACCAGGCTGAAGATGATCGCCAGGGTGCCGCCGTCGCGCAGGCCCATGTTCACGCCGAACAGGCCCATGACCAGGTTGCCGAGCATGAGCACGACCACGCCGACGGTGGCGCCGATGATCCACTTGGTCAGGCGCGGGGTGACGCGGATCGCACCGGTCTTGTAGACCACGAGCATCGCGCCGAAGACGCCGAACGTGCCCAGGATCGCCTGCCAGGCGATGCCCGGGAAGATCGCCTCGAACACGCCGGTGATGGCGCCGAGGAACACGCCCTCCGCCGCCGAGTAGGCGAGCACCATCGGACCGCTGGGCGTGCGCTTGAAGATGATGATCAGGGCCAGGACCAGCCCGATGAGCATGCCGGGCACGGCGAGCGCGAACGGCGCGACCTGGCCGGAGAGCACCAGCCACGCCGAGACGAACCCGGTGAGGATGGCCACGCCGAGCGTGGTCGCGGTCTTGGTGACCACGTCGTCGATCGTGATGGGGCGCTCGCCGGTGGTCGGCGGCGCGCCCTGGTAGCCGCCGTACTGCTGCGCCTCGTAGGGCTGGCCGAAGCCTGCGTAGTTACCGCCACCGCCGCTGGTCGGCAGGTTGCGGAACGCGGGGTTGCTGGTGGTACGCACCTCGTCCTCCTGTGGCGTGCTGACGCCGTCACGGGGTTCAACGACCACACGAGTCGATCGGTTCCCGTCGGGTAAAAGCGACTTTACTCGGGCTGTCGATCTCGAATCCACACCCCGCGCTGCGGAGCGTAGTCGGCGTTCCACCCCGCTGGTGGCTTGTCGACGTGATCTCGGACCCGTAAGGCTCAGTCCCGGCAGCTCTCACCGACCGGCGACGCCCACCGGCGCGCCCGAGGGGTTCAGGACATCATGGTGTGGAGACGACTCGCCGGCGCGGCGCTCGCGGCCGGTCTGGCCCTGCTCGCCGCACCCGCCGCGGGCGCACAGCCCCCGCTGGTGGAGAAGGGTCCGGGGTACGAGACCGAGGCGCAGGGGTACCGCAACAAGCCGGCGGGCGGCGACTGGCTCGGCGCCTACAAGTGGCGCGGCCAGCTGGTGTGGTGCGTGCAGTACTCGTTGCTCGCGCCGGACAGCAGGGTGGAGTACAAGGAGGGCGACGAGCTGCTCTCCAAGGGCGGCGCACGCCTGTCCGACGACGTGGCGGGCAGCATCTCGTACCTCCTGTTGAGGTACGCGAACACCCAGTCGAATGACGAGGCGGCGGCGCTGGCGCATTTGCTGCACACCTGGACGGCCTACGAGGACCCCGCCAAGGGCATCTCCCTCGACCCGAACAGCGACTTCCGGCACATCGCCTACAACGCGGACTTCCACTTCCGGCAGCTCGGGCGCTTCGGCCAGGCCCAGCAGGCCGTGAAGCGGCTGGAGGAGGAGGCCGCGGCCAACCGCGGCCCGTGGACGGCCAAGGTGAGCGCTCCGACCAAGGAGCAGGTCATCGGCACGCCCGACACGTGGGTGGTGGACATCACCAAGACCGACGGCGCGCAGGTGGCCGGCGCGCCGGTGAGCGTGGAGCTGGCCGACGCGACGCTGGAGTCCGGCGCCGCCACCGGGGAGCTCACCACCTCCACCGACGGCAAGGCGCTGGCGGTGCAGGTCGTGCCGACCGGTCCCAACCCGTCGGTCACGGTGAAGCTGGACAGCCCGGCCGACCGGCCCAAGGTCCACGTGCCCGCTGACAACGACATGCAGCGGATCGTCACCACCGGCGGCGAGAAGAAGCTGACCGCGAACGCGTCGACCACCGCGAAGACCGCGCCGGGCGCGGTGAAGGTCGCCAAGACCGACGCCGAGACCGGCAAGGCGATCGCCGGCGTGGCGCTGAAGGTGACCGGGGCCGACGGCCAGACGCCCGCGAAGCGGCAGGACGACACCGCCCTGACCGGGCCCGAGGGCACGCCGGTCGTGCTCCAGACCGCCGCCGACGGCACCGCGGCCGTGCCCGACCTGCGCACGCCGCAGGAGATCTGCGTGGTCGAGGTCGCGCCGGTCAAGGGCTACGAGGAGTTCTTCGACCCCAACGCGCCGCCCAAGGTGTGCGGGACGGTCGAGGCGGGCCAGACGCTGGCGCTGGCGTTGACCAACAAACCGGACAAACCGGTCGTCCCGATCACGATCGCCGCCGGTTCCCAGGGCGCCGGCGTGGTCGCGAAGGCCGCGTACACCACCGAGGTGTCGGCCGGCGCGCTGGTCGGGTTCGGCGGCGTGGTCCTGATCGGCGCGACGCTGGTCGGCCTGCTCGTGCGGCGACGGGCGACCGCCCGCCGGTGAGGTCCACGTCCGTGATGAAGGCTCTGCTGACGGGCGCGGCGGTGGCGGCTCTGCTCGCCTCCGCCGCGCTCGTCGCCACCCGGCCGCCGGACGTCGTGGCGGCCGGCCTGCCGATCCCCGGTGACGCGGTCGTGCCGCACCCGTTGGGCGACAGCGCGCGCTCCGGGCGCGGCGTCGACCTGGCGGGCATGCCGGCCGGCGCGAACCCGCCCGCGTCACCTCCGCCGGCCACGACCACCACCACGGCTCCCCCGCCGCCCGCCGAACCGCCCAAGCAGCAGCCGGGGACCGTGCGGCTGCCCGAGGGCGGGTTGGCGACCCTGGTGCGCGAGGAGGTCACCGCGGACGGCGCGCTGCCGATCCCGGAGGGCGTCGGCGAGGCCACGTGGTGGGGCGTGGACCTCGGCGCGGCGGAGGGCGCGACGGTGCTGGCCGGGCACGTGGACTGGAAGGGCGTGACCGGGCCGTTCGACGAGCTGTGGCGCATGGCGGTCGGGCAGGAGGTGACCGTGGTCGACACGGCGGGCCGGGCGTTCCGGTTCCGGGTCAGCCGGGTCGAGGCGGTCCGCAAGGACGCCCTGCCGTCGCGGGCGGTCGAGCTGTTCGGTCCGCGCGGCGGGCACCGGCTGGTGCTGGTGACGTGCGGCGGGCGGTGGGTCGGCGGCGACACCGGCTACGAGGAGAACCAGGTCGTCACCGCCACACCCGTGTCGTGACGCGGCCACGCTTGGTAGTCACGTCACGAAGAGGCAACCTCCGGCTACTTCCCGTCGTCCTGTGGTTGTGAAGCGATGGGGCTGGCTGAGCACGGGCGTCGCGCTGGCACTCACCCTGGTGGTGCTGGCCGTCCTGGGAGCCCGCGAACCCAGACCGGGCAACGTCGCGGGCGACCTGGCCGCGCCGCTGCCGATGGCGCCGCGCGCGACCAGCAGCACCAGCGCCGCCGCCGCGCCCGCCGTGCCCGCCGCGGCGTCACCCCCGGCGTGGATGCGGCGCATGCAGCCCGGCGAGAAGCCGCCGCAGTTCGTGCTGTTCTCGTTCGACGGCGCCGCGTCCAAACCGCACTGGGACCGGATCATGCCGATCGCCAAGCAGGCGAACGCGCACGTCACCGGCCTGTTGTCGGGCGTGTACCTGGTGCCGGACGAGGACGGCCGCACCTACACCGGCCCCGGGCACCGGCCGGGCTACTCCTCCATCGGGTTCGGCGGCAGCCGCGCGGACGTGGACCTGCGCATCGGCTACCTCAACGCGGCCATCGACGCGGGCCACGAGATCGGCACGCACTACAACGGCCACTACTGCCTCGGCGACGAGCCCAACGTCGGCACCTGGAACACCGACCAGTGGAACCGGGAGCTCGACCAGTTCTTCGCGATCGTGGAGAAGGCGAGGCAGCGCGGGTTCAAGCTGGACCCGGCGGCCGTGCGCGGCGGGCGCACGCCCTGCCTGGAGGGCCAGTGGGGCCAGGCGTTCCCGGCGATGCTCGGTCACGGCCTGGCCTACGACACCAGCCACGTGAGCCTCGGGGTGGTGTGGCCGTTCGTGCACGAGGGCATGTGGGAGTTCCCCATGCCGGAGGTGCGCGTGCCCGCGCTGGGCAAGCAGGTCGTGATGATGGACTTCAACCTCTGGTTCGCGCTCAACGGCGCCAAGGAGGAGCCCGACAAGGCCGGTGACTACACCCGGATCGTGCTGGACACGTACCGCTCGGTGTACCAGTCGGCGGTCAACGGCAACCGCGCGCCGATCGTGATCGGCAACCACTTCAACGAGTGGGCCGGCGGCGCGTTCAGCAACGCGGTGGAGGGGTTCCTCGCCGAGGTGTGCGTCAAGCCCGAAACGGTGTGCGCCACCTACACGGAGGTGATCCAGTGGATGCAGTTGCAAGATCCGGTGGTGCTGGAACAGTTGAGGCGCATACCCGCCGCGCGGAACTGGAACTAGCGCGGTAGCCGCCGCAAGCTCTACGGTGGGTTACCGCCGCCCCACGGAGAAGCACCACCCATCCGAGGAGTAGAGCGCATGACCACCGAGCCCGAGAAGCGCACCTGGGTCAAGCCCGATTTCCGGGACGTCGACACCCCCATGGAAGTCACCGCTTACGCCGCTCGCAGTTGAGCCCGCCGCCGCGTCCCGCCGGCCGCGCGTCGGCGGGCGCGGCGCCCGCGTACCGAGAGGTGCCCGCCGCCGTGCCCACTCCCGAGTCGTCCGGCTCGACGTTGACGCCGGACGAGTTCACCGCGCGCCTGCGCGCCCTGGCACCCCGCTACTGGGACCGCCACCCCTTCCACCTCCGGCTGCACGAGGGCCGGTTGAGCAAGCACGAACTGCAGCTCTGGGCGGCCAACCGCTGGTACTACCAGCAGGCGATCCCGCGCAAGGACGCCGCGATCCTGGCCAACTGCCCCGACGTCGAGGTCCGGCGGGCGTGGCGGGAGCGGATCGTCTGGCACGACGGCGGCGGACCGGGCGAGGGCGGTGCGGAGAACTGGCTGCGCCTGGCGGAGGCCGTCGGGCTGACCCGCGAGGAGGTGCTGGACGAGCGGCACGTGCTGCCGGGCGTGCGGTTCGCCGTGGACGCCTACGTGACGTTCGCCCGCACGCGCCCGTGGGTGGAGGCGGTGGCGTCCGGGCTGACCGAGATGTTCTCCCGCGGGCTGATGGCGCGCCGGCTGGTGGACATGCGCGAGCACTACCCGTGGATCGCCGAGGAGGGCTTCGCGTACTTCACCGCCCGGCTCAAGGTGATCGCCGACGAAGGGAAGTCCACTGTGGACATCGTGGTGCGCAACTGCCGCACGCGCGAGCAGCAGGAGGCGGCGGTCGCCGCGCTGGCGTTCAAGTGCGACGTGCTGCGAGCGGTGCTGGACGCCGTGGACTACTACTCGTGATCGGCCTGGACGCGGTGCCGCGCCTGCGCCGGGGCGTGAAGACGGCGTACGACGAGACGCGGGACAGCCACGTGGTGCTGTTCCCGGAAGGCGTGCTGGTGCTCAACGAGACCGCGGCGGCGGTGGTCGCGCTGTGCGACGGGCGCACGTCCGTCGAGGGCATCGCGCGCCGGCTGACCGAGGAGTTCGACGGGGTGGAGGCGGACGACGTGGCCGAGCTCGTCGCACGGCTGGTGGCGCGCCGGGTGGTGGACGTCGATGGCTGAGGCGCCGTTCGGGCTGCTCGCCGAGCTGACCCACCGGTGCCCGCTGCGCTGCGGGTACTGCTCCAACCCGGTCGACCTGGTCGGGAGGGGTGACGAGCTGGACACCGCGTCGTGGCGCGAGGTGTTCGACCAGGCCCGCGCGTTGGGCGTGCTCCAGGTCCACCTGTCCGGCGGCGAGCCGTTGGCGCGCAAGGACCTGCCGGAGCTGGTCGAGCACGCGGCCGGGCTCGGCTGCTACGTGAACCTGGTGACCAGCGGGCTCGGGCTGACCCCCGAGCGGCTCGCGGGGTTGCGCGGTGTCGACCACGTGCAGCTGTCCGTGCAGGACGCGAGCGAGGCCGGTGCGAACCGGATCGCCGGGGTGAAGGCGTTCGAGCCGAAGCTCCGCGCCGCCGAGGCGATCCGGGACGCGGGGCTGCCGCTGACCGTGAACGTGGTGCTGCACCGGCTCAACCTCGACCACGTGGGCGAGATCGTCGCGCTCGCGGAGCGCATGGGGGCGGACCGGTTGGAGCTGGCCAACACCCAGTACTACGGCTGGGCGCTGCGCAACCGGGCCGCGCTGCTGCCGACGAGGGAGCAGCTGGCGCGGGCGGGTGAGGTGGTGGCCGCCGCGCAGGCGCGGTCGGCGATGGAGATCGTGTACGTGATCGCCGACTACCACGAGGCGCACCCGAAGCCGTGCATGCACGGGTGGGGGGCGCGGCAGCTGACCGTGGCGCCGAACGGCGACGTGCTGCCGTGCCCGGCGGCCGGGGTGATCGACGGGCTCGGGGTGGAGAACGTGAAGGACCGGTCGTTGGCCGACATCTGGCACACCTCGCCCGCGTTCACCGCGTTCCGGGGCTTCGACTGGATGCGCGACCCGTGCCGTTCGTGCGCGCGCCGTGAGCTGGACTTCGGCGGGTGCCGCTGCCAGGCGTTCCAGCTGACGGGCGACGCGTCGGCGACCGACCCGGTGTGCACGCTCTCGCCGCACCGGGGCTTGGTCGACCTGATCCTGGCCGGCCCTCCCGCCGACGTGGAGCACCGGGCGGTCGTGCGGTGAAGGTGCGGGTCGCGGACACGGCGGTCTCGGACACGCCCGCCTCGGACGTCTCGGACACGGCGAGCGCGGGCACTGCGGGCGCGCTCCGCAGGGGTCCTCGCCCAGGGGACCCCTGCTTTTATTCTGCCCCAGGGGTACGACAATTTCGGGCACTTCCGCGGGCGCGGACCGCGCCCGGCCGGCGAGAAGCGGGCAGGTGAGCGGTGAAGGTCGTGGTCCTCGGGACGGCCGCCGGGGGTGGGGTGCCGCAGTGGAACTGCGCGTGCGGGCCGTGCGGGGCGGTGCGGGCCGGTCGGTTGCCGGTGCGCACGCAGGACGCGGTGGCGGTGAGCGCGAACGGCGTGGACTGGTGGTTGGTCAACGCCTCGCCGGACATCGGCGCGCAGCTCGCCGCGACGCCCGAGCTCGCGCCCGGCCCCGGCCCGCGGGACACGCCGGTGCGCGGGGTGCTGTTCACCGACGCCGAGCTGGACCACACGCTGGGCTTGGCGGTGCTGCGCGGCGCGCCGGGGTTGCGGGTCCACGCGCCCGCGACCGTGCTGCACGCCCTCGCGCCCACGCGTGCCGTGCTGGCCACGTACGGCGAGTGCTCGTGGCGGCAGGTGGAGCCGGAGCAGGCGGTCGTGCTCGCGGGTGGGCTGGAGGTCACCGCGTTCCCGGTGAGCGGCAAGCGCCCGCGCTACGCCGTCGACTCGCCGGTGGCGGGCCACTGGGTGGTGGCCTACCGGTTCCACGACCCGGCCACCGGCGGGGTGCTGCTGTACGCGCCGTGCCTGGCGTCCTGGCCGTCCGGGTTCGACGCGTTGGTGGCGGAGGCCGACGTCGTGCTGCTGGACGGCACGTTCTACGCGCCGTCGGAGATGGGCGCGGCCACCGGCAGGCCGAGCGGGCAGGCCGCGATGGGCCACCTGCCGATCGCGCACAGCCTGCCGGAGCTGCGCGGGCACCCGGCGACCAGGCGGATCTACACCCACCTCAACAACACCAACCCGGTGCTGGACCCGGCGTCGCCGGAGCACGCGAAGATCGCCGAGGCGGGCGTGGAGGTCGTCGCGGACGGGACCGTGATCGATCTGTAGATCGCATTGGGGGGTTAAACCCACCGATTTGCCGGGGGTCAGCCGGAAGAATCGGCGCCATGACGGACCGCGACCTGGTACGCGCCGCCCGCACCCGGCTGACGCAGGCCGGACTGGGGCTGGCCCGGACGCCGCTGTGCGTGGCGGGGCTGCTGCTGATCCCGCTCCAGCTCTACGCCTACCCGCTGATCCTGGTGACCATCGGCGTGCCGCTGCTGCTGGTGTTCACCGCGCTGGCCCGCCGCTACACCGGCTTCTTCCGCTGGTGGGCCTCGCGGGTGCTGGAGGTGGAGATCCCGGCGCCGTACCGGGTCCCCGCGAACCGCGGCCCGATGACCAGGGTCCGCACCATCGCCACCGACCCGGCGACGTGGCGCGACCTGGCGTTCCTGCCCGTCAACGCGATCCTCGGGATCCTCTGCGGCGTGCTGCCGGTCGCGTTCTGGATCAACGGCGTGCTGGGCTTCGTGGTGCCGCTGATCTGGCTCGACCACGGGGACGTCGAGTACGTCCTGATCGACAACAAGACGCCCGGCAACTTCGTGCTCGCGCCGCTGCTCGGCATCGCCTTCCTGGTGCTGGCGTGGTGGGCCACGCCCCGCGCCGCCCGGCTGCACGCGACCGTCGCCAAGCGGCTGCTCGCGCCCAGCGCGACCGCCGCCCTCACCGACCGGGTGCGCGTGCTGTCCGACTCGCGGGCCGACACGGTCGACGCGCAGGCCGCCGAGCTGCGCCGGATCGAACGGGACCTGCACGACGGCGCGCAGGCCAGGCTGGTCGCGCTCGGGCTGAGCCTCGGCATGGCCGAGGAGCTGCTGGCCCAGGACCCCCGGGCGGCGCAGGAGCTGCTGGCCGAGGCGCGCCAGTCGTCCTCCCAGGCGTTGGCCGAGCTGCGGGACCTGGTGCGCGGCATCCACCCGCCGGTGCTGGCCGACCGCGGGCTGGACGGCGCGCTGCGCGCGTTGGCGCTGGCGCACCCGCTGCCGGTGGAGGTCGACCTGGAGCTGACCGGCCGGCCGGAGGCGCCGGTCGAGTCGGCCGCGTACTTCGCGGTGGCCGAGACGCTGACGAACGTGGCCAAGCACAGCGGGGCGACGAGCGCGTGGGTGCGGGTGCGGCACGACGACGGCCGGTTGTCGTTGATGATCGGGGACAACGGGCGCGGCGGCGCGGAGCCGTCGGAGAACGGTGGGTTGCGCGGGATCGAGCGCCGGCTCGCGGCGTTCGACGGCACACTCGGCATCGCGAGCCCGGTGGGCGGGCCGACCATCGTGACCATGGAGCTGCCGTGCGAGTTGTCCTCGGTGAAGACCTCGTCCTCCTCCGGGACGGGCTGATCCGGCTCCTGGAGGCCTACGACTTCGACGTGGTCGAGGCGGTCGACTCCGGTCCCGCCCTGCTCAAGGCCCTGGTCGACCACCGCCCGGACGTGGCGGTGGTCGACGTCCGGCTGCCCCCGACGTTCACCGACGAGGGGCTGCGGGCCGCGATCGAGGCCCGCAAGCGGGTGCCCGGCCTGCCGGTCCTGGTGCTCTCGCAGTACGTGGAGCAGCTCTACGCGCGGGAACTGCTGTCCGACCGGGGTGGCGCGGTGGGATACCTGCTCAAGGACCGGGTGTCGGACGTCAAGCAGTTCGTGGACGCCATTCGCCGGGTCGCCGCGGGCGGCACCGCGATGGACCCCGAGGTCATCGACCAACTGCTCGCGCGCGGCGCTCGCGACCAGCCGCTGACCACGTTGACGCCGCGTGAGCGGGAAGTGCTGTCGTTGATGGCGGAGGGCCGTTCGAACGGCGCGATCGCGGGCCGGCTGTTCGTCACCGAGAAAGCGGTCGGCAAACACATCGCGAACATCTTCGGCAAGTTGGACCTGCCGATGTCCGAGGACGACAACCGGCGCGTGCTCGCCGTGCTGGCCTATTTGGACCGGGTGTAAATCGTTTCTTAGGCTAAGTACCATCTTGGTTTCACGACGACCAGGGGGTGCGCATGGGCACGACGGCGGAGTTGGCCGACGAACTGCTCGACCTGATGTTCTCGCGGGCGCCGTTGGGCGCGACCGTCTACGGCGTGCCGGGGTACGACCACCTGCTCGCCGACCACCGGGTGGAGGCGGGGGAATCCGCGCGGGCGCGGGCGGTGGACATCGCGGACCGGGCGCGCGCCCTGCCCGCGGACGACGACCCGGTGACGCGTGCGGTGGTCGTGCAGCAGGCCGAGGCGCTCGTGGACGAGATCGACGCGCTCGGCGTCGAGTACACGATCACCGACTCGTTCTTCGCGCCCGCGGGCGAGTTGCTGTCGGTCCTGCCGACGACCGTGCTGTCCGGGCCGGACTCCGAGCGGGCCTACCTGGACCGGCTCGCCGCGATCCCCGACTTCCTGCGCCGGCTCGCCGAACGGCAGCTCGCCGGCGCGGCGGCGGGCCGCACGCCCGTCCAGCGCCTCGTGGACGCCGCCGTGGCGCACCTGGACCGCTACCTGGCCGCCGACGAGGACCCGCTGGCCCGCCCGACCGGCGGTGAGGCGTTCGACGCCGAGCGCGAGCGCCTGCTGGCCGAGGTGGTGCACCCGGCGCTCGCCGCCTACCGGGACGTGATCTCGGGCATCGAGGGCCGCCCGGACGACCGGGTCGGCCTGTGCGCGCTGCCGGGTGGCGAGGCGATGTACGCGGCGCTCACGCGGATCCAGACCACGACCGACCGCACCCCCGAGGAGCTGCACCGGACCGGCCTGGACGTGATGGCGGGCCTGGCGCGGGAGTACGCCGAGCTCGGGCAGAGGGTGTTCGGCACCTCCGACGTGGCCGAGGTGCTCCAGCGCATGCGCACCGACCCCGACCTGCGCTGGAACACCGAGGACGAGCTGATCACCGCCGCGCGCGAGGCCGTGGCCAGGGCGGAGCGGGCCGCGCCGCGCTGGTTCGGCCGGGTGCCCGAGCAGCGCTGCCAGGTCGAGCCGGTGCCCGCGGCCGACGCGCCGGGCGCGCCGATCGCCTACTACTCGGCGCCGACGCCGGACGGGCTGCGGCACGGCACGTACTACGCGAACACCCACCGGGTCGAGGAGCGGTTCCGCTACCAGGCCGAGGCGATCGCGTTCCACGAGGCCGTGCCCGGGCACCACTTCCAGATCACGCTGGCGCAGCAGCTCACCGAGCTGCCGGTGCTGCGGCGGGTCGCGCACATCACCGCGTACCTGGAGGGCTGGGGGCTCTACACCGAGCGGCTGGCCGACGAGATGGGCCTGTACTCCGGCGACGTGGCGCGGCTCGGGATGCTGGCGATGGACTCGATGCGGGCCGGCCGGCTCGTCGCGGACACGGGTCTGCACGCGCACGGGTGGAGCCGCGCGCAGGCCGTCGAGTACCTGCGCGAGAACACGCCGCTGGCGCTGGTCGAGATCGAGAACGAGGTCGACCGCTACATCGCCGCGCCGGGCCAGGCGCTGGCGTACATGGTCGGCCGGCTGGAGATCCTGCGGATCCGGGCGGCGGCCGAGGAGGCGTTGGGCGAGCGCTTCGACATCCGCGAGTTCCACGACGTGCTGCTCGGCGGCGGGCCGCTGCCGCTCGCGGTGTTGGCCGACGTCGTCGCGGAATGGGCGCGCGACCGCTGAACCGGCGCGAGTCATCCGGCACGAGTCATCCGATCGGACTCCGCGACTCATCCGATGCGGTATGCCTGTTCACGGCGCCGCACCGCGTTCGCGGGTCCGATCGGGTGACCCGATGCCGGCTCGATGCCGACCGGCACGACGCACCGTTTTGGGTTCACCCGGCAGATGGGTGAAGTCGCTCTGGCGCCGAACGTGCCCCCGACGGGATTCGAACCCGTACTGTGACTCTTTTAAGGAGCCTGCCTCTACCGGTTGGGCTACGGGGGCAGCGGGGAGCCTAAGCGGTTACCGAGCGTTCGTGGGGCTACTTCAGAAGAAGTCGCCCGCACGGCTCAATGCGATCCGCTATTGCGCTCATTCGGGTAATGGCCCCAAGGCGCTCAGACCGAGTACGACTTCGTGATAAGCATCACAGCCGAGTGCTTGTTCGACGAGCTCATCCCGCAATGCTGCGGTGAAGCCGATACCAAAACCCATTGCCGTAGCAACCAGATAAGCCGTTTGGGACAGGTGTCCTACGTCCATTTGCACAACGCGGTAAGCACGTGACGTGTCGTAACGCCATCTGGTCCGTTCGAGTACTCCCGTGTACGCGAGGACCAACGGCGCCTGCCCGACCCAGTCCTGGTCACCCGCCGCGGCGGTCATCTCGGCCGGCCCCCACGTCACCCCGATCGGCTCCAGCGCGTGCGCGAGCCCGTCGTAGTGGTACCAGCCCGGCTCCAACGCCTCGACACCACGCACGTGCGCGTACAGCTCGACCGGGTGCCGGCCGCCGCCGGACGGGCTGGTCTTGAACACCGTGCCGGACCGCCCGATCCGCGGTCGCGCGGGCGACGGGCCGGCCAGCACCGCCAGCAGTTCGGCGACCCGCGTCAACGACATCGGCCCCGGCCCGAACCCGCGGGTCGTGCGGCGGGCCAGCAGCACGTCGAGCAGCCCCGCCGACGCCCACCTCGACGTGCCGTCCAGGCGCGGCAGCAGCACGGCGGTGCGCCCGAGGCTGCGGAACGGCGCGGGCGGCGGTTCGGCGGTCAGCTTGGCGTCCAGCACGGCGTCGTGCTCCTCCGTGCCCTGGTACGGCGCGTCGGCGAGGGTGCGGCTGGCGAAGTGGAAGTGCCGGGCCGACGTGCCCCAGTCGCGCCAGCCGGCGAGCAGCCGCCGTTCCCGCTCGTGCTCGGGCGAGCCCTCCACGATCAGCACACCGGCTTCGAGGAGCTCCTCGATCACCTTGCGCAGCGCCACCCGGTCGTCCTCGGCCAGCGGCGCGAGCAGCGCGTCGACGTCGGTGAACCCGGTGAACTTGCGGCACAGCAGCTCGGCGGTCTCGCTGATGGCGAACTGGCGGTGGTTGAGGTAGTCGTCCCACACCACGGCGCCGTCGGAGTAGAACAGCGTCGCGTGCTCAGCGACCTTTGCCCGCACCCAGCAGCTCCTTGAAGCGCGTCGCCACCCAGTCGTGCACGGCGTCGGACACCCGCGAGTCCTGCGCCCGGTGCTCGAACCACCGCCAGTCGCAGTTGACGTTGACCTCCAGGAACACGTGGTCCCCGCCTGAGACCAGCAGGTCGAACGCGGCCACCTGGAGCCGCCAGTGCCTGGCCAGCGCGAGCAGCCGGTCGGTCAGCCCGCTCGGCACGTCGACGGGCGTGACGCGGACCGCCTCGGGGTCGACCCACAGCTGCGCCGGGTCGAGCTTGTCGACCTGGAACGCCAGGCACCGCTCGCCGACCACGAACACGCGCACCTCGGTGTCGGAGGGCACGTACTCCTGCACGATCACCGGCGCGGACTCGGGCACGTCACCGGACCGGCTGGTCTCGAGCGGGCGCGGGAACAGGCCGTGCTGCATGCCCGGGCGCGGTTCCAGCAGGTGGCGGCCGGAGGTCTTGACGATGCACCGCCCGCCGCCGGGCCGGGTGCGGCCGGGTCGGGTGGTGACCGTGGTGCGCGGCACCTTCAGGCCGAACGCGGCGGCGTCGGCGAGCTGGGTGAGCCGGTTGAGGTGGGAGGTGTTGCGGCTGGGGTTGACGTGCGCCCAGTCGCCGCGGCTGGACAGCCAGTCGGCGACCGCGCCCCACTGGTCCACGGCGTACGCGCCGGCCAGCGTGCCGGGTTCCAGCGGCAGGGCGGTCAGCTCGAAGTGCCTGCGCCACACCAGCAGCGGGCGCAGCAGCCAGCGGTCGAGCTCCAGCAGCGGCTGGTCGGTGTAGACGGTGAGCGGCAGGTCGACCGAGCGGTCGGCGTCGATGCGGGCCATCCGGATGCCGCGTTCGGCGAGCGCGATGGAGAGCTCGTTCATCTCCATGTCGGCGGCCCGGGCGAGGACCAGCACGCAGGGCACGGGGCTGCCGTCGCCCTCGTCCACCATGCCGAGGCGGTGGACCTGCTCCTGGAAGTCCAGGCACTTGGGTTGCGACCGGAAGAGGTAGTCCTGGCCTTGGAGCAATAGCGGGGTGGGTTTCGCCGGTCTGGCGGCCTCGGGTGGGGGGACGGTCTCGTTCCCCCACCCGGAGACGGTCATGACTCAGTCGTCTTTCTTGCTGCAAAAACGCTTTTCGGCGGTGGCGTACTCCGCGGAGTACTCCGCCAGCGCACGATCCTCGATCTCACCGCGGCGAAGCTGTGCGGCCAGCTCCTCGAGAGACATCGCGGTCACCTCTCTCCCCACTGATGCATCACACATTCAGGCGATACACCAGCTGTATTCTCGGGTTCACGTTACGCAATGTCAAGACGACGCGCAGCGCGTTAGCCCGTCTGGGGGCTCAAGTGAGAAGGCTACTCCGGACGGCCCCGCGCCCGCTCCGCCCGAACGGCGCAGCGTGCGCGGGGCCGTTCGCGCTCAGCTCTTGGTGGCCCGGTCGAACTCGGCCTTCGGCTCGTGGATCTGGCCGAGGGCGACGACCTCGCGGCCCGAGAACAGCGCCTGGGTCCAGTCGACGAACACCCGGAACTTGCGGTTGACCGTGGGCATGAACATCACGTGGTAGCTGCGGTGCATGAACCAGGCGACGACGCCCTTGAACCGCAGGCCGAACACGTCGGCCACGCCCTTGTAGAGGCCGAGGCCCGCGACCGAGCCCAGGTACTTGTGGAAGTACTCCTTGGGCTGCTTGCCGCGCAGGGTGGCGATGATGTTCTTGGCCAGGAGCTTGGACTGCCGGATGGCGTGCTGCGCGTTGGGCACGCAGGTCGCCGTCGGGTCCTCCTCGGTGCGCGACAGGTCCGGCACGGCCGAGCAGTCGCCCGCGGCCCACACGCCCGGCAGGCCGACGACCTGCATCGCCGCCGTGCAGCGGACCCGGCCGCGCTCGTCGAGCGGCAGGTCGGTGTTGCGCAGCATCGGGTTGGCCTTCATGCCCGCGGTCCAGATGATGGTGTCCGAGTCGAACTCGGTGCCGTCGTCCAGGACGACGTGGCCGCCCTCCATGCTCTTGACGCGCGTGTCGAGGTAGCACTTGATGCCGCGCTTCTCGAGCTGCTCGACGGTGTAGACGCCGAGCCGCGCGCTCACCTCGGGCATGATCCGGCCGGTGGCCTCGACCAGCACCCAGTGCATGTCGGACTGCGCGAGGCCCTCGTAGTACCGCAGCGCGTAGCGGGCCATGTCCTCCAGCTCCGCCAGCGTCTCGATGCCCGCGAAGCCACCGCCGATGACGACGAAGCTCAGCAGCCGCTTGCGCAGCTCCGGGTCGTTCGTGCTGGCGGCCTGGTCGAGCCGCGACAGCACGTGGTTGCGCAGGTAGATGGCCTCGCCGATGGTCTTCATGCCGATGCCGACCTCGGGCAGGCCCGGGATGGGCAGCGTGCGCGAGATGGCGCCGAGCGCCGAGACGAGCACGTCGTACTCGAACTCCTCGACGTGACCGTCGGCGAGCTCGACCGTGACGGCCTTGCGCTCGTGCTCGATGCGCGTGGCGCGGCCGGTGACGACGTGGCAGCGCTTGAGGACCTTGCGCAGCGGCACGACGACGTGGCGCGGTTCGATGGAGCCGGCCGCCGCCTCGGGGAGGAACGGCTGGTAGGTCATGTGCGGCTGGGGGTCGATCACCGTGACGGACGCCTCGCCGGAACGCAGCTTCTTCTGCAAGCCCAGCGCGGTGTACATGCCGACGTACCCACCGCCGACGATCACGATCCGTGTGGGTTGCGACTTCACAGCAGCCATACACACATGGTCGCACCGGGCAGGGCTTTCCGGCGCATCGAGCAGGCCCGTTGTGACCACAGTCGCCGCGTGATTGGCGACACGCAGCCGCTGACCTGCACGGCTGGGTGAACGTGCTGAGAGGAACGATCCAGACGGTCAGCTGGAGCTGAGCCGGGAGGGGGTGTTCCTCAGCCTTTCCGGCGCATCAGCAGGACCGTGCCGACGACCAGTCCGACGGCGCAGACGAGGCCGACCACCTCGACCGCGGCGTCCGTTCGGCCGCCCGGCAGGAGGAGCAGCACGACACCGAGGGCGAGCACGGGGAGTTGAACGGCGGCGAACCTCTTCGCGGGTGCTCTTAGCGCGTCCGGGTGAACGCGCGACCCGACCGGGACGAGCGCCGCGTAGGCGGACAGGACGTGCAGCAGGTGCAGCAGCACGACCAGCGCGAACACGCCGGGCCACGACGGCTCGTCGGTGGCGACCACCATCGCCGCCGCCGGGTACCCGATGATCAGCGCGACCGCGGCGGACGCCGGGATGGCCGCCGCCACGACCACCAGCGCGCCGTAGAGCGCGAGCGCGGGCCACTCGACCCCGTTGGCCGCGAGGACCGCCGCCACAGCGCCCCCGACGACCCCGATGGACGCCCGCAACACCCACGCCGGCAGCCCGGCCCCCAGCTCGACCCGCACCGCTCCCCCGTCCTGAGCGTTCAACTCACCTGTCCTGAACGTAGGACACGCCCGTTCTGAGTGTTCGACACGCGGGACCTGAGCGTTCGACACGCGCGGCCTGAACTCAACGTTCGCGTCATCGGGACACCCGGCGGGAGGTGCGGGCGGCGCGGAGGACGCCCGCGATCGGAGCGCCCCACGGGACCACGGCCACGCCGTGCTGCCGCATCGCCTCCAGCCGCACGTCGTGCTCCAGCCGGATGACCTTGAGAGCGCTCTCGCCCCACGGTGTCTCACGATCGGCGACCAACGGCGACGGCAGCACGTCCACCGCCAGCACGAGGTTGCCCCGCCGCGCCGCGTGCACGGCCAGCTCCACCACCTCGGCGTCCAGGAACGGCGACAGCACCACCACGAGCGCGCCGTGCGGCACCTGCTCGGGCCGCAGCACGGGCCGCTGAGCCCACCCGGCCGACCGCGCGCACACCACGAGCTGGTTGCGCAGCCGCAGCAGCTGCCGCCGCCCCGCGCCCGGCCGCGCCCCGAGCTGCGGCCGACCGAGGTCGACCAGGCCGACCCGGTCGCCCTGCCGCAGGTACCCCGCCGCCAACGACGCCGCCGCCCGCACGGCCAGGTCGAGGCTGCCGCCGGGCCGGGCCGTCGTGCCGCGCGACGTCAACGACCACTCGCCCAGCGACCGGCCGGAGACCAGGCCCGGCGTCGCCCGCACCGGCGACGACCAGTCACCCAGCTCCGCGCCGACGTCGTGCCGCGTGTCCAGCGCCAGCACGACGTCCGCGTCCGCCTCCGCGTGGTGCTCGCGGACGTGCAGGTTCGTGCCCTCCGCGGCGCCGGCGCCCGCCCGCAGCGACACCCGCCAGTCGATCCGCCGCAGCCGGTCGCCCGGCTGGAACGCCCGGATGTCGCGCAGCTCCACCGAGTCGCCCGGCCGCCGCGCCCGGTGCGCGCCGACCAGGCCGACGGCCCGCGCGGGCAGCAGACCGGCGGGCAGCGCCTCGACGGGCGGCAGGATCACCCGGCCGCGCTCGGGCGCCGTCACCGGACCGTGCACGAACAACGCGTCCGGCCCCGCCACCAGGTGGTCCGGCCGCAGGTCGACGCCCTCGCCCCACGCGTCACGCCGCAGCACGACCTCGATCTCCCGCGCCGTCGCCGCCACCAAGTGCACCGGGCCGATGCCCTCGCCGATGCCGGGCAGCCGGATCGCCATCACCTCGGCGCCCAGGCCCGGGTCGACCTCCACCACCGACTTGGCCGCACCGATCTCGCCGGTGCGCGGCAGCCCGCGCACCCGGACCTCCGGCGTGCCGACGACCGGCGTGACCAGGGCCAGCAGCGTCGAGATCAGCAACGGCGCGCCGAACAGGACCAGCTCGACCTCGTGCAGCAGGCCGCCGAGCACCACCATCCCGACGCCGAGCGCGAGGCCGCGCACCAACGCGTCGGTCGGGTGCCAGTGCGCCCCGCGCCCGCTGGTGAACGCCGCGCGCAGCCGTTGTGCCCGGTTCACGAGCGGGCGCTCGCGGGACCGGCCACCCGGCCCAGCAGCTCGGTCACGACCTCCACGCCGGTCACGCCGGACGTCCACGTCTCGGGGCGCAGCGTGAGCCGGTGCGCGAGGGCGGGCACGGCGCACTCCTTGACGTCCTCGGGCAGCACGAAGTCCCGCCCGTCCAGCACCGCGAGGGCCCGCCCGACCAGCACCAACGCCTGCGCGCCGCGCGGTGACGCGCCGACCTCGACGGCGTTGTGCGCGCGGGTCGCGGACGCCAGGTCCACGCAGTACCGCAGCACGTCGTCGTCCACGGACACCTGCTCGACGCCGTGCTGGAGCCGACGCAGCCGTGCGGCGTCCAGCACGGGCTCGACCTCGGTCTCCTCGCGTTGGCGGGTGAGCCTGCGGCGCAGCACCTCGACCTCCTCGGCGGGCGGCGGGTAGCCGATGTCCAGCCGCAGCAGGAACCGGTCCAGCTGCGCCTCCGGCAGCGGGTAGGTGCCCTCGTACTCCACCGGGTTCGCGGTCGCCAGCACGTGGAACGGGCGGGGCAGGGCGAACGTGCGGCCCTCGACCGTGACCTGCCGCTCCTGCATGGCCTCCAGCAGCGCGGACTGCGTCTTCGGCGGCGTGCGGTTGATCTCGTCGGCCAGCAGCAGGCCGGTGAACAGCGGCCCCTCGCGGAACGTGAACTCGCGGTCGCCCGGGTTGTAGAGGAACGAGCCGGTGACGTCGGCGGGCAGCAGGTCGGGCGTGCACTGCAGGCGCTTGAAGTCCAGCTTCAACGCCTGCGCCAGCGACCGCGCCATCAACGTCTTGCCCAGGCCCGGCACGTCCTCCAGCAGCACGTGCCCGCCCGCGAGGATCGCCGCCAGCGCCAGCCGCAACGACCGCTCCCGGCCGACCACGACGGTGCCGACGGCGGCCAGCACCGCCTTCGCCTCGGCCGCGATCGCCTCGACGCCCACGTCGGTTTCGGTCACAGGTTCTCCAACAGGTCGGCGAGCTTCGACGGCTCGGGCAGCGGCGCTTTCGGGTCGGTGAGCAGGCGGTGCAGGTCGGCGCCGAGCGCCTCGCGCGCTTGCGGGTGGTGGATGTCGTGGATGCCGTGCACCTGCCGCAGCCGTGCCTCGGCGAGCCTGCGCAGCCGGGGCTGGACGCGGACGACGAACCGGTCCTGGTCGACGGCGGCCTCGGCGAGCCGGCTCGCGAGCGTGCTGGCCTGCACGGACGTGGCGGTGGAGAGGGTGGGGGGCTGCTGCGCCCACACGACGTCCGTCGCGCGCGGCAGGCGGGTGGCGAGCAGCGCCAACCCGCCGACGGGCAGTGCGATCACCACCGCCCACAGCCACGGTGCGCCCACGCGGACCAGCACGAACGCGGTGCCGGCCGCGACCGCCACCGCCAGCGCGACCGCGCGTCCCATGCCGTCGACGAGGGCGTTCACCGGAGGTCACGCACGATGTGCTCCAACGCCTCGGTGGCGGTGCGGGCATCGGCCGCGGTGACCTCGGCGGTGCCGAACCGGGCCCGCTGGTAGGCGCGGCGCAGCGTGCCGGCCGCGGCCTCGTCCACGTGGTAGCGGCGCAGCAGGTCGCCGGTGAACTCGGTGGCCGTCTGGTGGCCCTGGCGCGGCACGCCGCTGTCCTGCGCGGCCCGTTCGAGGGTGAGCCAGGCGGCGATCACGGCGTCGCCGGGTGGTCCGCTCGCGTGGTCGCGCAGCTCTTCGAGGGCCTCGGCGGCACGGCGGACGAGGATCGGCGGCGGGGTCGCGTGCTCCTCGGGCAGGTCGGGCGCGTCGACCGCGGCGCCCACACCCCGCCGCCGCCGTCGGCGCCGGAACACGCCGAGCGAGATGAGCAGCGAAACCATGCCGACCAGCGCCACCGCGATGAAGATGATCACGAAGACCAGCAGCGACCCGGCCGCCACGGACGGGCCCACCTCGGTGTCGAGCGGTGGGCCCGATTCGGCGGTCGGCGGCGGGGCCTCGTCGTCGCCGGCGGGGCGGTCCTGGTAGCTCACGGGTGAGGTGCCGCGTGCCGCGAGCGCGATGAGGACGAGCGCGGACCCGATCGCGAGGACGAGCGCGAGTCGGGGCTTCATGGACCAAGGATGCCTGTCGGCCACGTCCGGTGCGGCCGGTTTGACGTCGACACGGCCATCCGGGCCAACGGTCCGGTCCAGGCCGGCGCGGTCGGAACGGGAACACCTCGGACTCGCCGGCGCACCGCCGCGCCTGCTCCTCGTGGCGGTCCTCCCAGAACTCGAACCGCCGGCCCGGCCAGCTCGTCGACCGTCCCCTTGAAGGTCGCGGCCGTCCAGAAGCCGACCTCGCGCCGCGCCACGTCGACGTGCACGCCGAGGTCGACGAGGTCGTTCGACAGCACGCTCCGGTCCGTCACCGGGGTCACCGGCGCGACCAGGTCCACCAACACCGGACCGGCCCACAGCGCCTCGCCGAACAGGTGGTGGAACCAGTACCCGCGCAGCTCGCCGCCGGCGTCGCGGACCGTCACCACGCACGAGCCGTCCTCCGGGCAGGTCCCGTCCGGCACGTTCGGCGACCCGGTCTCCCGCGTTCGGTCCGCACGCTCAGCCGGTCGATGCCCAGGTAGGCCACCGCGTCCTCGATGCCGCCGTACGCCCAGCGGACGTCCCAGCCGGACCAGGCGTGCCGGATCTCCGCCAGCCGCCGGGCCCGGTCGGCGACGCCGTCGTGGTGCCAGGTGAAGTGGAGCAGGACCTCGTTCGCCGTGTCGACCAGCGCCGCGCCCTCGCACCAGACGTCGTCCAGCCAGTGCTCGGCCGGGTCCAGCCCTCGGATCTGCTCGATCCCGGCCGGTCCCCGGGCGAGGTCGGCGAGCATCGTGACCGCGCCCCCGCGGGAGTAGAACAGCTCGAAGCCGTCGTCCCCGGCGATCACGTAGTTGGCCCGGCTGCCCACGGGCTACAGGATGCCCGCCGCGGTTCCGGCCGCGCGAAGGACGTCCTGCAGCATGGGCTGGGTCAGCTTGCCGGTGAACGTGTTCTGCTGGCTCACGTGGTAGCAGCCGAACAGGTGCAGCGGCTCGCCGCCGTCCTGCGCGGGGAGGGTGGCCTGCGCTCCGTGGCCGAAGACGGGACGCGGGCGGGGGATCTGCCAGACCGCGGCCAGCACCGGGAGCACCGCCTGCCAGCCGAACGCGCCCAGCACGAGCACCGCGCGCAACGTCGGCCGCAGCAGTTCCAGCTCCCTGATCAGCCACGGGCGGCAGTTGTCGCGCTCCTCCGGGGTCGGCTTGTTCTCCGGCGGCGCGCACTTCACCGGGGCCGTGATGCGCGTGCCGATCAGCTCCAGGCCGTCGCCCGGGTGCGTGGCCGTCGGTTGGGTCGCCAGGCCCACCGCGTGCATCGCCGCGTACAGGAAGTCGCCGGAACGGTCGCCGGTGAACATCCGGCCCGTGCGGTTGGCGCCGTGCGCGGCCGGGGCCAGGCCGATGATCGCCAGCGACGCGTCGGCCGGCCCGAACCCCGGCACCGGGCGTCCCCAGTACTCCTGGTCGCGGAACGCCGCCCGCTTGACCCGCGCCACCTCCTCGCGCCACGCCACCAGCCGCGGGCACGCCCGGCAACTGGTAACCCGTTCGTCAAGAGCGGAAAGCGGGAGCACCGGCGGCGACTCCGATCGTAGAGTTCGACCATGACCGACAAGGACAACGGCGACGAGCAGGCCGCCAAGGACAACGGCGACGAGAAGGACCTCCCTGCCGACGACCTCGTCACCACCCAGCACAGCATCACCGTCAAGCGGCGCAAGCTGAACTACACCACGACCACCGGTCGGGTGGTGCTGCGCCAGGAGGTGCTGACCGAGGGCAAGTTCGACGGGCACCTGCCGAAGGCCGAGGTCTTCGTCACCGCGTACACGCTGGACGGCGCGGACCCGGCGAGGCGGCCGGTGACGTTCGCGTTCAACGGCGGTCCCGGCTCGTCCAGCGTGTGGCTGCACCTGGGCCTGCTCGGACCGCGCCGGGTCGTCTCCGGTGACGTCGGCGCCCTCACGCCGCCGCCGTACGACCTGGTCGACAACGCCGAGACGCTGCTCGCGCACAGCGACCTGGTGTTCATCGACCCGGTGTCGACCGGCTACTCGCGGGCGGTGAAGGGCGAGAAGCCCGGCCAGTACCACGGTTTCCAGGGCGACCTGGAGTCGGTCGGCGAGGTGATCCGGCTGTGGACCTCGCGCAACGGGCGGTGGATGTCGCCGAAGTTCCTGGCCGGCGAGTCTTACGGGACCACGCGCGCGGCGGGCCTGGCCGACTACCTCCAGTCGCGGTACGGCATGTACCTCAACGGGCTGATGCTGATCTCGTCCGTGCTGGACTTCACCACGCTGGACTTCAGCGAGAACAACGACCTGCCGCACACGCTGTTCCTGCCGACGTACGCGGCGATCGCGCACTACCACGGGCTGCACGGCGACCGTTCGCTGGAGGACGTGCTGGCCGACGCGGAGGACTTCGCGTCCCGCGACTACCCGTGGGCGCTGGCGCGCGGCAACCGCCTGTCCACCGAGGAGCGCGCGGCGGCGGTGACGCGGCTGGCCGGGTTGACCGGGCTCAGCGAGGACTACGTCGACCGGGTCGACCTGCGGGTCGAGCACGTGCGGTTCTTCACCGAGCTGCTGCGGTCGGAGCGCAAGGTCGTCGGCCGGCTGGACTCCCGGTTCACCGGCGCGGACGCGGACTACGGCCGCGAGCACTTCAGCGAGGACCCGTCGTACTCGGCGATCCTCGGCCCGTACACGGCGGCGCTGAACCACTACGTGCGGGCGGAGCTGGAGTACGAGAACGACCTGCCGTACGAGATCCTGACGGTGAACGTGCGGCCCTGGTCGTACAAGGAGTTCGAGGGCACGCACGTGACGGTGGCGAACAAGCTGGCGTCGGCGATGCGCGCCAACCCGCACCTGAAGGTGCACGTCGCGTACGGCTACCTGGACGGCGCGACGCCGTACTACGCGGCCGAGCACGTGGTGGCGCACTTGCAGATCCCCGAGGAGCTGCACGCCAACATCGAAGCGGCCTACTACCCGGCGGGGCACATGATGTACGTCCACGAGCCGTCACGGGTGCAGCAGTCGAAGGACCTGGCCGACTTCGTCCAGTCCGCCTCGAACCGCTAGACCGATGTCCCGCCGCGGGCCGATTCGCCCGGCCCGCGGCGGCGAACGAGCATTCCGGAACGGACATGGACGTCGTGGGGGTGCCTCGGTTGCGACCTGTTGACCGGTCGCCGCGCGACGAGGCGGTGGCGGAGATGGGCCCGTTGCTGCGCGACACGGCCCGCGTGGTGGAGGCCGTCTGCCGGCCCGAGCAGACCTCCGTGTGCCTCTGGTCGCACGGGCCGGCCGCGCGGCGGCACCTGCACGTCGCCGTGCAGCCGGTGACCGCCGAGCTGGTGGCGCGGTACGGCGGGTGTTCGCCACGATCGTCCGCGTCCAGGGCCGGGGTGAGTGACCTGGGGAAGGCCTGACAGTGGCGCAGGACGGCTCAAGGAGCCTCAGGCCAGGGCGAACGCGATGCCGTCGAGGATGTCGTGCTCGCTGGCGACGAGCTCGGTGACGCCCTGCGACTCCAGGTGGTCGGCGAGCGTGCGGACGACCAGCGCGCCGCCGCAGATCACGTCGACCCGGCCGGGGTGCATCGGGCCGAGGGCGGCGCGCTCGTCGTGACCCATGGTGAGCAGCTTCGCGGTGACCTCGCGGATCCGGTCGAGGCCGAGGCGGGCCAGGTGGATCTCCTGCGGGTCGTACTGCGGCAGTTCCTTGGCCAGCGCGACGAGGGTCGTGACGGTGCCGGCCACGCCGATCCAGGTCTTGGCCTTGGCGGTGGGCACGGCTGCGAACGCCTCGGCGAGCACGTCCCGCGTGACCCGCACCGCCTCCTCGACCTGGGCCTCGGTCGGCGGGTCGCTGTGCAGGCAGCGTTCGGTGAGCCGGACGCAGCCGATGTCGACCGACCGGGCGGCCTCGACCTCGCCGCGCACGCCGTTCCACGTGCCCAGGACCAGCTCGGTCGACCCGCCGCCGATGTCGGAGACGAGGAACGGGCCTTCGTCGGCGTCCAGGTCGGAGACCGCGCCGGTGAACGAGAGGCGGGCCTCCTCGTCGCCGGTGATGACCTCGGCCTCCACGCCGAGCACCTCGCGGGTCATGTCGAAGAAGGCGGCCTTGTTGGCGGCGTCGCGGGTGGCGGACGTCGCCACCATGCGCACGCGCTCGGTTCCCTTGCGGCGCAGGATGTTCGTGTAGTCGACGAGCGCGGCCCGGGTGCGGGCGATGGCGTCGGGGTGCAGCTCACCGGTCGCGTCGACGCCCTGGCCGAGCCGGACCACCCTCATCTCCCGGTGCACGTCCCGCAACCACCGCTCCCCACCGTCCGATGTGGTCACGTCGGCGACCAGGAGGCGGATCGAGTTGGTCCCGCAGTCGATCGCGGCCACGCGTGCCATGCCCGATGTCCTTCCCCGGTGATGAGTGCTGCCCCTCAGGAGACTAGTGGTGGGGTCGTACGCCGAAGACGGCCGGCCAGTGGGCATACAAACGGAAAGACCAAGAGCGTCCTCGCCGGACGGGCAGATCAGCAGGATGACGGGGTTGGGTGGTCAGGCTCCGGGTCCGTCGTTGGTCCGGGGCCCGTGTCATCCCACCGACCTCCCTCCGGGCTACCACACGTATCAAGGGGGCGGACATCAGTGAACGACCAGGCAAGGGACGCACAGCCCCCTTGACACGCGCGGTAGGGCAAAGCCAGGTCGGCGGGATGACACGAACCCCTCGTCTTGCAGAAAAGGCCGGCACCGAGCCCATGGTGACGCCGCTCCACACGACCCGCGCCAGGCCCGCCGCTCCCGGCCACTGACAGGCTCTTCCCGAAAAGAAGGGCTTCGTGTCATCCCGCCGACCTGGCAGAGCCCTACCGCACGGGTCAAGGGGGCACCCACCACCCCAACAGGAACACTGGGCTGGAACCGCCCCCTTGACGCGTGTGGTAGCCCGGAGGGAGGTCGGTGGGATGACACGAAACCCGGACCAACAACGGACCCGCAACATCCAGCGGTAGTTGGGGTCATCCTGCTGATCTGCCCGTCCGGCGAGGACATGCTTTTAAGCTCTTGAGGCTCTTAATCCCGCCCCATCCCCGATCAGTTCGGCGCGTGGATCTGGTCGGCGGAGTTGGCCGCGTAGTCCCTCGTCGCCCCGCGCACGAACATGTTCTGCTCGGCGTGGTTGCCGGAGAAGTACTGCTTGATCGAGCCGTTGAACGGCGTGGTGGAAGCGTTGCGGCCGTACACATCCGTGTACACAGTGGTCGGGCCGGAGTTGCGCAGTTTGAAGCCGCCCGCCCGGAACTCCCGCAGAGTGCCCTTGAACGGCGAGCGCGGGTCGTCCCACGCCACCCGTTGGCCGGTCTGCTCGGTGATCCGCCGGACCGTGTTGCAGTAGTCGCCCCGGATGCCCTCGTAGCAGAGGTCGACCTGGCGGGCCAGCTTGTTCGGCTTCGAGGCGTCGTAGTAGCGCGCCGGGTTCAGCACGTAGAACAGCGGCTGGATATTGAACGACAGCTGCGAAGTGCTGATCGTGACGTCGGAGAACCAGAACTCGTGCAGGTCGTTCGTGTCGAACGGCACCTCGGTGCCGGTGATGACCTCGAAGTGCGTCTTGCCCTCACGGATGGCCTGGACGCACGAGGCGTCGGTGATGAGCCGGCCGAGCGAGCGCGTGTCGGAGGGCGAGTCCGCCGGGACGGCCGGGCCGACGGTGGTGAACTTGTTGTTGAACGGGCCGGGGCAGTCGGTCGCGCCGAAGCCGCCCGGGCGGCCGTTCGGGATCAGCGCGGTGAACTTGGCCTCGGTGACCTGGTTGTTGTCCCGGTGCGTGCACTTGTTGTTGTAGATGAGCTCGTGCACGTTGTTGGTGAACGCGTCGGGCGAGTGCGTGCCCTGGTGGAACTTCAGCAGGACGTCGCACGTGGCGATGGTGGTGCCCTGCGGCGGGAAGAAGCTGGTCCCGTTGTCGCCCTGGATGACGTTCGAGTTGTCGACCGCGAGGACCTTGTGGCCGACGTGGTCCTCGTGCCGGTGCGCGCCACCGGGGTTGCTCGACATCATGACTTCGCTGGTGTAGCCGAAGTACGGCCACTTCGCGTCGGCGAACAGGTCCGAGGTGCGCGGGTCGTCGCCGTGCTCGTGGCCGAACGCGCAGCCGCTCGCGTCGCGCGGCGGGTGCCACGTCGGGTAGACCTTGCCGTCCGGACCGTACGCCCAGTACCGGGCGTGGAGCTCGCGCGAGCACTCGCCGGCCTTCGGCGTGTAGCCGCTGCCGCTCTCCGACACGACGATGTCGTACGCCATGCTCGTCTGCGCGTCCGCCGGCGGCAGCGACTTGCCCCACGCGGGGTTGTCGGTCGGCGGCACGGACGTGGTCGACGTGGTCGACGTCGGCCCGCTGGTCGGCGAGGACGTCGTGGTGGTCACCGGCGCGCCGGTGCACGCGGTGCCGTTGAGGGCGAACGAGGTCGGCGCCGGGTTGCTGCCGCTCCACGAGCCGTTGAAGCCGAACGTCGCGGTGGCGCCGGTCGCGAGGGTGGCGTTGTGGCTGACGCCGCGCGCGGTCACCTGGGCGCCGCTCTGGGTCGCGGTGGCGTTCCACGCCTGCGTGACCTGCTGGCCGGAGGCGAAGCTCCAGGTCAGCGTCCACGAGCTGATCGGATCGCCCAGGTTCGTCACGCTCACGTTCGCGGTGAAGCCGTTGTTCCACTGCGACGGGACGGAGTAGGTGACGCCGCAGCCCGTCGCGGCGGCTTGCGCCACGAACACCGTGCTGCCCACGCCGACCGCGGCGACCGCCGCTGCCGATAAGAATCTGAACCTGTATCTGCGCATGGTCTTTCTGCCCTCCATCAGGTGTGGCCGGTTGTGCGGCGGCGGCTGCTCAGGGCATCGCGGGGTGATGGGGAATCGGGTTGCCGTCAACGGCGGGAAGCGCGGGGGCCACAGCGGGACCTCTCGCGCCTGGTCGGGCGACCGGCGGCGTCGTCCACGGGCATGCTTCCTCCTCGTTGAGGACAGCGGGACAGCACTCGGCGAGCCTTGTCGACCGGTGGCGGGTGGCGGCCGCCGCGCACCGGTGCCATGCGCCGCGGCGGGCTCGGTCGGTCGTCGTGCGGCCCGACGACCGGATCACCGAAACGCGGCGGGGACCGGACCGGCGGATGGGATCTGCCGGTGCGGGTAGTGTTCGACCGACTCCACGGCGTTGTCAACGAGTGTCGAAACGTTGCGAAATCGCCCGTCTTAATCCGTTAAGCGAACTCCGGATTCACCGCCGGGCCCGACCAGGGTCGGACGTGGCTCTCAGGTGGCCCGCATGGACGACGACGTCGGATACGTCGGACCTGAACCGCTTGAGGACGTGCCGCTCGACGTGCCACCGGAAGTGCCACCCGAGGTGCTCCCGGGCGACGTGCCGGCCGAGGTCGTCTCGGCGGGCGTGGTCGCGGGCGCCTCGGTCGTCGTGGTGGTGGTCGTCGTCGTGGTGGTGGTCGGCGTGGGGCAGCCGGGCGGGATCGACGGCGTCGTGGTGGGCGTCGTCGTCGGCGTGCTGGTCGTCGTCTCCGTCGGCGGCGTGGGGCACGTCGGCGTCGTCGTCGTCGGACTCGTCGGCACGGTCGGGGTGAACGTGATCGTCACGCCGGGCCGGGTCGTCGTCGTGGTCGACGTCGTCGTCGGGTTCGACGTGCCGGAGGACGGCGGCGTCGTGTTGCCGGGCGGCGAGGCGTTGTTGTTGTCCGACGGGGTGTTGCCGTTGCCCGGCTCGGGCCCGAAGTCGTCGTCCGAGCCGATGATGTCCGGCAGCACCGGCACGCCGCTGGCGTACACGTCCGCCCAGTACAGCACCGTGGCCACGTACTCGTTGGACTGGTTGTAGCGGAACACCGAACGCGCGCGCTGCACCGGATCGCTCACGTCCGCGTTGTTCGCGCACAGGTAGTTGCCCGCGCCGATGGTGGCGTCGTAGATGTTGTTCGGGTTCCGGTCGCCGTCCTCGTTGCCGTCGGCCGCGTAACCGGCCCACGTGGACGGGATGAACTGCATCGGGCCCACGGCCCGGTCCCAGGTGCGGTCGCCGTCGAACCGGCCGCCGTCGGTGTCGCGGATCGCGGCCACGCCGGGCGAGCCGTCGAGCACGGGACCCACGATCGGTTCGACCGTGGTGCCGCTCTCGGTGACCCGGCCGCCGCGGGCGTGCCCGGACTCGATGCGGCCGATGCTCGCCAGCAGCGGCCAGTCCAGCTTGCAGCCGGGCGTGGTCCGCCCCAGCCGGTCGGCCGCGCGCATGTACGCGTCGAGCATGACGCCGGGGATGCCGTGCTGGCCCTCGCGCAGGAAACCGCCCTCCAACGGGGGCAGGTCGTCCTCGAACTCGGACGGGTCGTCGACGTCGGCCAGCAGCGCCGCGCTCAGCTCGTCGGTCTCGGGCAGCCGGCCGGTGGCGCCGAGCTTGCCCTCGGCGTCCAGCGCGAGCGTGCCCAGCACGTCGCCCGGACCGGGCGGCACGGCTTCGACGTCGGCGCGGTCGGTGAGGGAGAACCAGTCCATCGGCGCGGCCGTGTGCAGCAGCGCCGGCACGAGCATCGCGGCCGTCGCGGTGGCCGCGAAGCCCCATTGCCGAGGCGTCATCGTGCCCGGATGGACCTTGGTCCGCTTCCGCCCCCGACGCTTCGACTTCGGCACAGCCACGAACTCCCCATCGACTCGTCACCCGGCCTGCAGACCAGCCTGCCTGATCCGAACGGCGGTGTCACGGGCACGGCCGAGCTTTGTGCCCGAAGAACTGCCCGGACGGTCAGTTTTTCACCTTTGACGCGCATTCCCCGCTCGGCCACCACTGCGCGAGCAGGTCGAGCGCCTCGTCGCCGAACGGGTTCACGCCCCGGCCGACGGCCAGCGAGTGCGCCACGTGCACGTGCAGGCACTTGACCCGGGTCGGCATGCCACCGGCGGTGACGGTCGTGCCGAGCGGTTCGATCGCGTCCCGCTCGGCCAGGTACGCCTCGTGCGCCCGGAGGTAGCGCTCGGCCAACTGCTCATCCGCGGCCAACCGGTCGGTCATCTCCTTCATCAGCCCGGCGCCTTCGAGCCTGCTGACGTAGGAGTTCAACCGGGAGCAGGTCAGGTAGTACAGGGTCGGGAACGGCGTGCCGTCCTCCAGCCGCGGGCTGGTCTGCACGACCGCCGGGTGCCCGCTGGGGCAGCGCGCGGCCACCTCGCGCATCCCCCGCGGCGCGCGGCCCAACTGCGCCTCGACCGCCGCCCGGTCCTCGTCGCTCACCGTCATCGTGCCGCCGCCGAATCCCACAACTGCTCGTACCACGCCTTGTCCTCGGCCGGTTTGGTCTCCGGTCGCTGTTGGTCCAGTTCACGCTCCGCGTCACCGGGGAGCTGCACGATGTAGGGCGTCTCGCCGGGCCGCACGTAGTGCAGCCTGCGCCGGGCCTCGGCCTCCACGTGCGCCGGGTCGGCCAGTTCCCGCTTGCGCTGCTCCAGCTGCCCCACCTCGGCGCGCAGCGTCTCCTGCGAGGCGGTGACCTCGCGCAGCTCCTCGCGCTGCGCCAGGTACGTCCTCAGCGGCACGGCGATGCTCAACGCCAACGCGCACACCACCATCGCCAGCAACGCGGCCCTCCGCGTGCCGGTCATGCCGAACGCGCCGCCAGTGCCCGCGCCCGCCCTCGTCCGCGCCCTCGACTGCGGCTTGCGCGCCGCCGGCCGGGTGGTGCGCGGCGTCCCGTCGGCCCGGCCCGTGCGCGGTTCCGGCTTGCGAGCCTCGCCCTTGCGAGGCCGGCCGTCACGGGCCCGCGCAGGACGGGACCCCGGCGTGGCCTCGCGACCACGCCGGGGTTCCCGTTCCCGTCGCGCCATCAGCTCTCCGGCGTGTACCGCGGGAAGGCCAGGTCGCCGGCGTAGCGCGCGGCGTCGCCCAGGGCCTCCTCGATGCGCAGGAGCTGGTTGTACTTCGCGGTGCGCTCGCCGCGGGCGGGCGCGCCGGTCTTGATCTGGCCCGCGCCGACGGCCACGGCCAGGTCGGCGATCGTGGTGTCCTCGGTCTCGCCGGACCGGTGCGACATCATCGACTTGTAGCCGTAGGACGTGGCCAGCGCGACCGCGTCCAGCGTCTCGGACAGCGTGCCGATCTGGTTGACCTTCACCAGCAGCGCGTTGGCCGCGCGGCGGGAGATGCCCTCCTCCAGCCGCTCCGGGTTGGTCACGAACAGGTCGTCGCCGACGATCTGCACGCGCTCGCCGAGCTCGGCGGTCATCTGCACCCAGCCGTCCCAGTCGTCCTCGGACAGCGGGTCCTCGATCGACACCATCGGGTAGGCGTCGACCAGCTCGGTGTAGTAGCCGGTCATCTGCTCGGCGCTGCGCTTGGTCTTCTCGAACGTGTAGGCGCCGTCGGCGTAGAACTCCGTGGCGGCCACGTCCAGGGCCAGCGCGATGTCGCGGCCGGGCGTGAAGCCCGCCTTCTCGATCGCGACCAGGATCAGGTCCAGCGCGTCGCGGTTGCTCGACAGGGACGGCGCGAAGCCGCCCTCGTCGCCCAGGCCCGTGCCCAGGCCCTTGGACTTCAGCACCGACTTCAGCGCGTGGTAGGTCTCCGCGCCCCAGCGCAGGGCCTCGCGGAAGGTCTCCGCGCCGATCGGCGCGATCATGAACTCCTGGATGTCCACGTCGGTGTCGGCGTGCGCGCCACCGTTGAGGATGTTCAGCATCGGCACCGGCAGCACGTGCGCGTTCGGGCCGCCGATGTACCGGAACAGCTCCAGGCCGCTGGAGGCCGCCGCCGCCTTCGCCACCGCGAGCGAGACGCCGAGGATGGCGTTCGCGCCCAGGCGGGACTTGTCCGGCGTGCCGTCCAGGTCGACCAGCTTCTGGTCGACAACCCGCTGCTCGACGGCCTCGATGCCGACCAGTTCGGGACCGATCTCGTCGAGCACCGCCGTGACCGCGCGCTCGACGCCCTTGCCCAGGTAGCGCTTGGCGTCGCCGTCCCTCAGCTCGACCGCCTCGTGCTCGCCGGTCGACGCGCCGGACGGAACCGCGGCGCGCTCCAGCGTGCCGTCGTCCAACGCCACCTCTACCTCGACGGTCGGGTTTCCTCGCGAGTCCAGGATCTCGCGGGCGCCGACCTGCTCGATGACCGCCACGTGCGCTCCCTCGTCAGACCATCTGTGTATCGGTGCCGAGCCTAGTTGGTGCACGGTATGGGACGGCCCCGGCTCGCCTGTTCGAGCGGCGTTCGCCTGCCGTTCGCTCGGGCGACGGCCGGCCGGGCGGCGTTCGCGATGCGCGCGGTGGCCGGACAATGGCCGGTGATCCGGATCGGACTCGTCGACGTTAGGACGGTGCACGCGTGGTTCACGTGGCGCGGGGTGGGGACGGACCGCTGCTGGTGCTGCTGCACGGGCTCGGCGCGACCGGCTCGGTGTGGCGCGGGGCCGTGGAGGCCTGGCCCGGGGCGTGGTTGGCGGTCGACCTGCCCGGTCACGGTCGGTCGGGGCCCGCGGCGCGGTACTCGTTCGGGTCGCTGGCGGCGTCGGTGGCCGCCGCGGTCGGTTCGGGGCCGGTGGCGGTGCTCGGGCACTCGTTGGGCGGCGTGGTCGCGTTGACCCTGGCCAGCGGGTGGTTCGGGGTGGACGTGCGGGCGGTCGGCGGGCTCGGGGTCAAGCTGCGGTGGACGGCGGAGGAGCTGGCGCGGGCCGCCTCGCTGGCCGCGAAGCCCGCGCGGGTGTTCCCGACGCGCGAGGAGGCGTCGGCGTGGGCGTCGAAGCTGGCCGGCGTGCCGTTGGAGGACGGCGTGGTCGAGGTGGACGGCGGCTGGCGGGCGGCGCTGGACCCGGCGGCGTTCGGGGTCGGCGCGCCGGACGTGGCGGGGCTGCTGGCGGTGGCGAAGGCGCCCGTCGTGCTGGCGGCGGGCGAGGCCGACGCGATGTGCCCGCCGGAGCACCTGCTCGCCGCGCAGGCGGGTGGGTTGGTGCTGCCCGGGGTGGGGCACAACGCCCACGTGGAGCGACCGCTGTCGATCAAGCCGGTGCTCGACCGGCTGCACGGCGCTCTCGTGGCGTGACACACCGATCCCGTCATCCGGTCGGCTGTCGTGTAGCGGCCGGATGGCCGGGTAGCGTTGATCGAACCATGACGGACAGCACCTTCGAGGCGTTCCGCCGAGCCGAGGCGCTGCTCGCGGAGCGCCGACCGCTGGAGGCGCTGCGCGAGCTGCGAGTCGTGCTCGAAGCAGCGCCGGACCAGGTGGGCGTGCAGCTGCTCGCGGGTCGGGCCTACCTCGGTTCGGCCCAGCTCAAGCGCGCCGAGGCGGCGTTCCGGAAGGTGCTCGACCTGGACCCCAGCGACCACTACGCGAGGTTCGCGCTCGGTCGCACGTTGCAGCGGCAGAGCCGGTTGCCCGAGGCGCTGGCGCAGCTGCGGATGGCGGCGGCGATGAACCCGTCACCGGAGTACCAGGAGGCGTTGGGCGAGGTCAGCGCCCGTCTCGCGGTGGAACGGGACCGATGACGGCGTACGAGCTCGGGCCGGTGGTGGCCGAACGTCGGCTGGAGTGCGTGGCCCGCGACGGCGCCCGCGCGGTGGTCGTGATCAGGATCGGGACGCCCCACCCGGACCCGCTCAGCTCGAACGGCGACTGGTGCTGCCCCCACCAGGTCCTCGGGCTCGGCGACGAGGCCGTCGGCGCGGCGTTCGGCGTCGACTCCCTGCAGGCCCTGCTGCTCAGCGTGTACCGCGTGCGGCTGGACCTGGCCGCGCGCGCGGCGGAGGCGTCGGTCGAGCTCGACTGGCTCGGCCTGCCGGAGCTGGGCCTGACCGTCGACCCGCCCGTGCGCGCCTGACGCGGTCGATCTGACAGGCCAGTGTGACTGGTCGAGCTGACCGGCCACCCTGATTGTTCAGCCGCCGATGCTGGCGCGGGCGTAGGCGTCGGCTCCGCTGTAGACGTTCTGGCCGTACTCGGTCGAGTTGTTGTAGGCCAGCACGGCCGTCCACCAGCCCTCGCCCGTGCCCAGGTCACGTCCGCCCGAGCACAGGTAGCGGGCGGCGGCGAGGGCGGCGTCGTCGATGTTCTGCGGGTCGGGGGTCCGGCCGTCGCCGTTCGCGCGCACCGCGTAGCGGGCCCACGTGGTCGGGATGAACTGCATCGGGCCGACCGCGCGGTCCCAGCGGGTGTCGCCGTCGAGCGCGCCGCCGTCGCTGTCCGCGATCGCCTTCACGCCCGGTGAGCCGTCCAGCGGGATGCCGATGATCGGGCGTGACGGCCGGCCGTCCTCGCCGAGGCGCAGGCCGCCGATCGTGCCGTGGTGCGACTCGATGCGGCCGATGCCGGCCAGCGTCGCCCACGACACCCGGCACGCCGGGTTCTGCGACCGCATCACCAGGTCGGCGACGGCGTACGCGCGCAGGGCGCGGACCGGGATGTCGGTCTTCTCCGACAACGCCGTGGCCCACGCGGTCAGCGGTTCGGCGCCGCCCGCGGCGGCCGGTGACGCTTGCGGTTCGCCGGCCGGCACGTCACCCGCCGAGCCCGGCGCGGCGGCGCCCGGTTCGACTTCGAGGAACGGCACGGGGAACGGCGGGTCCGCGGCGGTCCGGGGCGCGGGGCGGTTGAACGTGCTCAGGGCCCAGGCTCCCCCGGCCACGAACGCCAGCAGCAGCAACACCAGCGCCAGGCGTCCGGCGAGGTTGCCGGCACGGCCGCGCGACGGCGGGCGCGACTCGGTCTTGGACGGCGGCGGAACGACCACCGCCCCAGGCTACGTGCTGAACACGAGTGCTCGGGCGTGCTCGCCACCGGCACAGCCCGAAACCGCCGGTCAGACGCCCTGAGACCGCCGGGATTCCAACCGGCGGGGCCGGTTCGGCGTGTGCTGAGCGTTGAATTCGGGGGTCCTGGACGTAGGACACACGCGTTCTGAACGTAGGACTCACGCCGGGGTGGTGGTCGGCGGCGGCGGTGCGGTGATGGTGGTGGTCGGGTCCGGTGGGAGTGGGGTTGGGGTTGTCGGGTCGGGTGAGGAGGAGGTGGTGGTGGGGTCGGGTGAGGAAGAGGTGGGGGTCGGGCTGGTGGGAGTCGGTGATGGGGACGGGTGTGGGAGGAGTTCGGCGCCCGTTCGAGCGCGGGCGGTGATGGCGCGCGTCGTGGTGGGCGGTGGGAGCGGTGGTTGGGGCAGGGCGCGGCGGTCCGCGGACGGGGTGGGGTCCGGTGACGGGGCCGGCGTCGACGGAGGCTCCGAGGTGATGGTCTCGGTCCAGTCCGGCAACGGGACGGGTGGGGCCTGGGTCCGGACGCTGACCAAGGTCTGGCGGCCGGTCGGGGGCGCCTGGCCCGACGGTGGCGGCGCCGGCTGACCGAACGTCAGCACCAGCGCCGCCACCCCGCCCACCGCCGCCAGCGGCACCACCACGACCGCCGTCAGGCACCCGCGCCCACTGCGCGGCGTCTCACGATGACTCACCCGTTATCCCGCCCCCCGGACCCGATCTTGCGTGGTACCCATTGGTCGGTTTCGGACCACCGGCCGCAACCACCACGCCGTCACACGCCCGGGTGAACTCGATCAGGCGAGGGGCGGTAGCTCCGGCGGAACGGCCGCCGGCCGCTCCTCCAACGCCTCCAGGGCCAGCCGCACCGCCGTGTCCAACTGCGGGTCGCGCCCCGCCACCCGGTCCTGCGGCGTGACGACCACCTCGACATCCGGGTCGACGCCGTGGTTCTCCACGCCCCACCCCGGCCCGGCGAACCACGTCGCGTACCGGGGCTGCGTCACCAACGTCCCGTCGACCAGGTGGTACTGCATGTCGATGCCGATCACCCCGCCCCACGTGCGGGTGCCGACCACCGGCCCGATGCCCATCTCCTTGATCGCCACGTTGACGATGTCGCCGTCGGACCCGGCGAACTCGTCCGCGATCGCGACCACCGGCCCGCGCGGCGCGTCGCCGGGGTAGCTGTCGGCCGTGGAGTAGCCGCGCGCCACCGACCAGCCGATGATCCGCCTGCCCAGCTTCTCCACCACCAGCTCGGACGTGTGCCCGCCGCCGTTCTCCCGCACGTCCAGCACCACGGCCTCACGCGCCAGCTCCACCCGCAGGTCGCGGTGCAGCTGCGCCCAGCCCGCGCCCGTCATGTCCGGCACGTGCAGGTACCCGACCCGCCCGTCGGACAGCTCGTGCACGCGCGCCCGCCGGTCCGCCACCCACGCGTGGTAGCGCAACGGCTCGTCGTCCTCCAGCGGCACGACCACGACCCGGCGCGGCTCGCCACCGCCGCCGGGCCGCACGGTCAGCTCCACCGGCTTGCCCGCCGTGCCGACGAGCAGCGGCGCGGGCCCGGTCAACGGGTCCACCTGCCGCCCGTCGACCCCCACGATCGCGTCACCGACCCGCACCGCGACACCGGGAGCCGCCAACGGCGACCGCGCCGCCGGGTCCGACGTCTCGCCCGGGATCACCCGCGTGATCCGCCACGCGCCCGCCTCGTCCCGCTCCAGGTCCGCCCCGAGCAACCCCACGGCACGCCCGCGCGACCCGTGCGCCGGGATGACGTAGGCGTGCGACGTGCCCAGCTCGCCCTGCACCTCCCACAGCAGGTCGACCAGGTCGTTGTAGCTGCCGAGCCGGTCCACCAGCGGCCGGTAGCGCTCCAGCACGCCCGCCCAGTCGACGCCGCCCATGTCGGTGCGCCAGAAGTGGTCGCGCATCAGCCGCCCGGCCTCGGCGTACGCCTGCCGCCACTCGGCCGCCCGGTCCACCACCACCCGCACCCGGGACAGGTCGACGTCCACCGAGTCGTGGTCGTCGGAGTCGACCTTCCGGTCCGCCGGCACGACCCGCAGGTCACCGCCGTCCTGCACGACCACCCGCTGCCCGTCGCCGGTCACGTCGAACGCGTCGACGCCGTCCACCAGCGTCTCGGTGCGCGACTTGACCAGGTCGAACCGCTCCAGCACGGACCTCGGCGGTCGGGCCGTCGGGCTCGCCTGGTTGTCGCCGAGCACCCCGCGCAACGGCGACCGCAGCCACAGCAGCCCGCCCTTGGCGGCGGTGAGGCCCGCGTAGCGGGCGGCGGCGACCGGCACCGTCACCACCCGGTCGGCCAGCCCGTCCAGGTCGACGACCGTGATCGGGTTCTCGTCGTCCTTCTCCTTGTCCTTGTCCGACGAGTCGTCGCCCACGGGTCGGCCGAGGCGCAGCGGGTCGAACGGCGACGGCGTGGTCGCGGCCAGCGGCAGCAGGTAGGGCCGGCACCCGGTCGGGAACGACAGGTCGAACACGTGCGCGTCGTACACCGGGTCGAAGCTGCGCACCGACAGGAACGCCAGGTAGCGGCCGTCCTCGGTGAACGTCGGCGAGAAGTCGGAGAACCGCAGCGGCGTCACGTCCACCACGGACAGGTCGGTGGTGTTGGTCATCCGGATGTGCTGCAACGGGCGCGGACCGGGGTGCGACCAGGCGAGCCAGTTCGAGTCCGGGGCGAACGCCAGGTCGCTGACGTGCGGGTTCGCCCCCTTCAGCACCTCGCGCACCTCGCCGGATTCGACGTCGACGAGCAGCAGCCGACCGTCGTGCGTGGCCACGGCGAGCCTGCGACCGTCCGGTGAGACGGCCAGCTCCAGCACCCGCCCGACCTTGCCGACCGCGACCCGGCGCGGCTCGTTGCCCGGCTCCACGCCGCCGATCGGGGAGAACTCCAGGCCCTCCTCGCCGTCCGCGTCGGTCACCCACACCACGCTGTCGCCGACCACGCGCGGCAGCCTGGCCCGGACGCCGGGCTGCTCGGCCAACGCGCGCACCGGACCGTCCCGGTGGGTCACCCAGTGCACGGTGCCGCGCACCTCGACCACGCTCCCGCGGCCGGTCTTGTCGGGGTGGAAGCCGTCGGGCCGCGACGGCACCGGCCGCGGCCTGCGCGCCGTGCGTGGCCCGCCGAGCGCGATCTCCAACCGCCGCGGCTCGGCCTCCAGGCCGTCCAGGACCCACAACTCGCCCGCGTGCTGCCAGACGATCCGCTCGCCGTCGCTCGACGCGACCCGGGCGTAGAACTCCTGCTCGGTGTGCCGCCGCAGGTCCGACCCGTCGGGCAGCGCGGAGTACAGGCTGCCGACGCCGTCGTGGTCGGACAGGAACGCGATCCGGTCCCCGATCCACATCGGCGAGGTCAACGACGAGGTCAGCTCGGGCAGGATGCGCGCGAACTCGCCGTCACCGTCCACGTCGACCCACAGCTTGGCCGCCGCACCGCCCCGGTAGCGCTTCCACCAGGCCGGGTCGCGGCCGTACACGGAGGTCACGACCACCTGCCCGGACGGACCGAACGCCACGTCGTCCACCCAGCCGTACGGCAGCCGTCGCGGCGGGCCGCCGTCGGTGGGCACGGCGTGCGCCCACTGCCGGTTCGTGGTCGCCTGGCCGGTGGACGTGACGGCGACGACCTCGCCGTCGGACGTCCAGCCGCGCACACCGGTGGAGTAGTCGCCCCAGTAGGTGAGCCGGGTGGCCTCGCCGCCGTCCGCCGGGGCCAGGTGGACCTCGGGCGCGCCGTCGCGGCGGCTGGTCCAGGCCAACCGGGTTCCGGTCGGGTCGAAGCGCGGGAAGGAGACGGGCACCTGGTCGGCGGTCACCCGCCAGGCCCGGCCGCCGTCGAGGGGGGCGAGCCACACGTCGTCCTCGGCCACGAAGGTCACGAGGTTGCCGTGCAGGTGCGGGAAGCGGAGGTAGGCCTCGGTCACCTCTTCGACGTTAGCGCTCGGATCATCCACACCCGACCCGCCCCGGGCAGGTCGCTGCGGCATCGAGATCAACGGTCGGCACGGGGGCGCCCGGATCACTCGGACAGGCGAATCGTGCAACCCAGGACAACCCGAATCGCATTTCTCACGTTAGCCGGGAAAAACGGCGGCCACGGCGGCGGGGAGGACTGGCGGGCGGGAGGAAGCACTCGGGTGAGTGAGCTGGGAGCGGGTGAGCTCAGGCCGGGCCGGCTCGGGCGGGCAGGCAAGCAGGCTCAGGCGGGCAGGTGGGCCACCACCGGGCTCAGCAGGCAGACTCGGGTGGGCCAGTGTGCTCGGGCAAGTGGGCTCAGCAGGCAGGCTCAGGCAGGCCAGTGGCCTCAGGCTGGCCAGTGGGCTCGCCAGTCCGCGGCGGTCAGGGTGGTGAGACCCGCCGCGCGGGCCGACCGCTCCGCCGCGCGCACGTTCGCCTCGAACCGCCGCGCCACCGCGCGCAGCTCCGTCTCCGGGTCCTCACCGGCCAGCTTCGCCAGCGCCGCCACCGCGAACAGCGTCGTGCCGGTGTCGTCGCCCTCCGGCAGCAGGTCCACCGGGAACCCGGCCCGCGCCACCCGCTGCGCCAGCTTCCCCGCCAGCGCCACCGCGGGCTGCCCGCTCGCCACGCCGTCCACACTGGACTCGCGCTGCTTCTCGACCTGCTTGAGCTCTTCCCACCGGTGCTGCTGGGACGTCGCGTCGTGCACGGCCGGGTCGTGGCCGGCGAACACGTGCGGGTGCCGTCCGACCAGCTTGGCCACCAGGTCGCCCGCCACCTCGTCGATCCCGAACGGCTCCTCGGCGTCCTCCGCCGCGATCCGCGCGTGGAACAGGACCTGGAGCAGCACGTCGCCCAGCTCCTCGCGCAACGCCGCCCGGTCGCCGTCCTCGATGGCCTCCAGCAGCTCGTAGGTCTCCTCGACCAGGTACTGGCGCAGCGACTTGTGGTCCTGCTCGGCGTCCCACGGGCACCCGCCGGGCGAGCGCAGGCGGTCCATCACGGCCGCCGCGTCCAGCAGCGGCACGGCCGGTGTGCGGATCACGTCGGACCCGGCCGAGATCAGCTCCCGCGCGGCGGGCTCGTCCGGGTTCGTGGTGATCAACACCAGCGACGGGCCCGCGACCAGCTCCGACACCGGCTCGGCCGACCACAGCGCCGCGTCCACGCCCTCCCCCGCGTACACCGCCGCCGCGCCCCGCAGAGCGGGTAGCGCGGCGGCGGGCAGAACCGGGGTGGCGCCTACGACGACAACGGTCACGACGACTTCTGCCGCACCGTCGCCTGGTAGCCGCTCAGCTCGCCCTCGCTCGCCGCCAGCGAGAGGGCGGTGCCGTCCCACAGGCCGTAACGGGGGTTGACCTGGATCTCGGGGTCGCCGGCCAGCGTCTGCACGAGCCGCAGGCCGATCTGCTCCAGCACCTGCGGCGTCAACTGCTCGGTGGACGACTCGCCGGACGCCCGCACGTCGGTCTTGCGGTCGGTCACGTAGGCCACGATCCACTGCGCGCTGCTCGGGTCCGGCGCGAACGCCACCACGGTGCCCGCCGGCACGCCGAACAGCGGCGACTGGGCGGCCTGCGGCGACTCGGCCGACCGCACCCGCTGGCCCTCCTTGGACAGGGTCTGGCCCTGGGTGCCTGCCGGCGCGTCGGCCACGAACTCGGCCATCTTCGCCGGGTCGGCCGCGACCTGCTTGGCCTTCGCGATCGCGTCCGCGTTGTCCTTGGTGAAGAAGTAGTCGAACGTGACTTCCATCCGGTCCACGTACTTGCGCGCCAGCTCGACCAGCAGCAGCTGGTCCTTGGCCCGCTCGCGGAACGTCGCCGCGTCGTACACGGTGTTCTGCGAGGCCAGTTCCGCCCCGCCGGCCTGCTCGACCGACTCGGTCACGGCCTCCTCGGACACGGTCACGCCCTCGCGCCGGGCCGCCTGCTCGATCAGCTCGTGCTGCACGCCCAGGGTCACCAGCTGCCGGGCGACCTGGTCGAGCTTGCGCTGGTCGTGCAGCTTCTGGGCCTCGGGCTCCTTCTTGAGCACGACGTCCAGCCGCTGCTGCACCTGCTCCAGCGGCAGCACGGTGTCGCCGACGATCGCGGCCGAGCCGACGTGGCTCGGCCCCGTGCCGCAGCCCGCGACCAGGAGTGCCACCGCCGCGCCGATCAGGGTGAAGCGCCTCTGCACAGTCCTCACGACCAGTACCTTCTCACGTCCTCGTGACGCCGCTCACGGGAGTCCCCGCCAAAGACTCCAGGAAGTGCGCGCACCAATCCAGCAATTCCTGGTCACGCAGCTGGGGTGCGCCCATCCGGCCGCCGGCCGCTCCCTCCGTCGGCCGGGGCACGCTGACGGTGTGCGCGGCCGGCTTGTGGACCGCCTTGGGGAACAGCCGGCGCAGCCGCACGAGCTGGCTGTCCTTGAGCTCCAGCGGCGCGAAGCGGATCGTCTGGCCCTGGGTGGCGACCTCGGTGACGCCGTGCGCGCGGCACGTCTGCCGGAACCGGGCCACCGCGAGCAGCCGTTCGACGGGCAGCGGCGGGGTGCCGTAGCGGTCCTTCAGCTCGTCCCACACGCTCTGCAGCGCCTCGGCGTCGCTCGCGGCGGCGATCTTGCGGTAGGCCTCCAGCCGGAGCCGCTCGCCGGGCACGTAGTCGTGCGGGATGTGCGCGTCGACGGGCAGGTCGACGCGGACCTCGGCCAGTTCCTCCTCGACCTCGCCGTCGGCGCCGGCGTGCTTGCGGAACGCCTCGACGGCCTCGCCGACGAGCCGCACGTACAGGTCGAAGCCGACGCCCGCGATGTGCCCGGACTGCTCGGCGCCGAGGATGTTGCCCGCGCCGCGGATCTCGAGGTCCTTCATGGCCACCGCCATGCCCGCGCCGAGCTCGGTGTTCTGCGCGATCGTGGCGAGCCGGTCGTGCGCGGTCTCGGTGAGCGGCGCCTCGGGCGGGTAGAGGAAGTAGGCGTAGCCGCGTTCCCGGCCGCGGCCGACGCGTCCGCGCAGCTGGTGCAGCTGGGCGAGGCCGAGCAGGTCGCCGCGCTCGACGATGAGGGTGTTGGCGTTGGAGATGTCCAGGCCGGTCTCGACGATGGTGGTGCAGACGAGGACGTCGTACTCGTTCTCCCAGAAGCCCTGGATGATCTTCTCCAGCTTGTCCTCGTTCATCTGGCCGTGCGCGGTGATCACGCGGGCCTCGGGGACCAGCTCGCGGATGTGCCGGGCGGCGCGCTCGATGGAGGACACGCGGTTGTGCACGAAGAACACCTGGCCGTCGCGCAGCAGCTCGCGGCGGATGGCGGCGGCGACCTGCTTGTCGTCGTAGGAGCCGACGTAGGTCAGGATCGGGTGCCGCTCCTCGGGCGGGGTGAGGATGGTGGACATCTCGCGGATGCCGGCCAGCGACATCTCCAGGGTGCGCGGGATCGGCGTGGCGGACATGGTGAGCACGTCCACGTGCGTGCGCAGGGCCTTGATGTGCTCCTTGTGCTCGACGCCGAACCGCTGCTCCTCGTCCACGATCACGAGGCCGAGGTCCTTGTAGCGCAGGCTCTTCTGCAGCAGCCGGTGCGTGCCGATGACGATGTCGACCTCGCCCTCGGCCAGGCCGGTGATCGTCTGCTCTGCCTCCTGGGCGTCGGTGAACCGGGACAGGCCCTTGATGTTCACCGGGAACGCGCGCATCCGCTCGGTGAACGTGTTCAGGTGCTGCTGGGCGAGCAGCGTGGTCGGCACGAGCACCACGACCTGCTTGCCGTCCTGCACGGCCTTGAACGCCGCGCGCACCGCGATCTCGGTCTTGCCGTAGCCGACGTCGCCGCAGATCACCCGGTCCATGGGCACGGTGCGCTGCATGTCGGCCTTGACCTCGTCGATCGCGGCCATCTGGTCGAGGGTCTCGGTGAACGGGAAGGCGTCCTCCAGCTCGCGCTGCCACGGCGTGTCGGGCGCGAACGCGTGCCCGGGCGCGGCCTGGCGCGCGGCGTAGAGCTGGACCAGCTCGGCGGCGATCTGCTTGACCGCCTTCTTCGCCTTGGCCTTGGTGTTCTTCCAGTCGCTGCCGCCGAGCTTGTTCAGCGTGGGCAGCTCGCCGCCGACGTAGCGGGAGATCTCGTCGAGCTGGTCGGTGGGCACGAAGAGCCGGTCGCCGGGCTGACCGCGCTTGCTGGAGCCGTACTCCAGGACCAGGTACTCGCGGGTCGCGCCGGCCACCGTGCGCTGGACCATCTCGACGTACTTGCCGATGCCGTGCTGCTCGTGCACGACGTAGTCGCCGGGCCGCAGGGCCAGCGGGTCCACCGCGTTGCGGCGGCGGCTGGGCATGCGGCGCATGTCCTTGGTGGACGTGCCGTGCCGGCCGCCGGTGAGGTCGGTCTCGGTGAGCACGACCAGGGCCAGCTCGGGCAGCGAGAAGCCGTCCTCCAGCGCGCCGCGCACGACGGTGACCGCGCCCTTCTTGGGCGCGGTGTCCAGGGTCTCGCGGAGCACCACGTTCACGTCGGCTTCGCGCAGCTGCTCGGTGGCGCGCTGGGCCGTGCCGGCGCCGGGGACGACGAGGACCGCCGTGCCGCCGGAGACGGTGTGGGCGCGCAGGTCGGCGAACGCCCGGTCGATGTCGCCCTGGTAGGCCTCGACCTGCTTGAGCTCGAGCCGGACGACGTCCTCGCCCTCGGTGGTGAGCTGGCTGAGCGTCCACCAGGGCCGGCCCTGCTCCCGCGCGGACCGCGCCACGTCGGCGAGGCTGTGGTAGGCGCTGGAGTCCAGGTCGATGGGGCTCTGCCCGCCGCCCGCCGCGGCCATCCAGGACGCTTCCAGGAACTCCTGGCCGGTGCGCACGAGGTCCGCGGCGCGGGCCCGGATCTTCTCCGGGTCGTTGAGCACGACGTGCGTGCCCGCGGGGACGACGTCGGTGAGGAGCTGCAGCTCGCCTTCGCACAGGGCGGGGATGAGGGCTTCCATGCCCTCCGACGGGATGCCCTCGGCGATCTTGGTCAGCAGCTCGTGCAGGTGGGCGTCGGCCGTGTGCTCCTCGGCCAGCGCGGCGGCCTTGGCCTTGACCTGCGGGGTCAGCAGCAGCTCGCGGCACGGCGGCGCGATGAAGCCCGCGACCTCCTCCGGCAGCGACCGCTGGTCGGCGACCGCGAAGGGGCGGATCTCGCTGACCTCGTCGCCCCAGAACTCGACCCGCAGCGGGTGCTCGGCGGTCGGCGGGAAGATGTCCAGGATGCCGCCGCGGACCGCGAACTCGCCGCGCTTCTCGACCATGTCGACGCGCGTGTAGGCGATCTCGGTGAGGTTGACCAGCAGGGCCTCGAAGTCGTGCTCCGAGCCGACGGCCAGGTGCACCGGTTCGAGGTCGCCGAGGCCGGGCGCCATCGGCTGGATGAGGCTGCGGACCGTGGTGATGACGACCTTGAGCGGGTGCTCGCCGGGGTGGGCCAGGCGGCGCAGCACCTCCAGGCGGGCGCCGACCGTGTCGGCCCGGGGCGAGAGCCGTTCGTGCGGCAGCGTCTCCCACGACGGGAACAGGGCGACCTGCTCGTGGCCGATGAGGTCGCACAGCACGGCCTTGAGGTCGTCCGCCTCGCGGCCGGTCGCGGTGACCGCGAGGACGGGCGCGTGCCGGGACAGGGCCGCCGCGACCAGCGGCCGGGCGGCGGGCGGTCCTTCGAGTTCGAGGTCGGGCACGCCGACCGAGTCGGCGAGGGCGCGCAGCGCCTTGTCGGGCAGGACAGCGGTCAGCAGGCCGGACAGCGGGCCGGGCTGGGGCATTGCGGTGGCTCCCCGGATTTCGAACGCGGACAGACCCCTGCCCGGGACCGAACACGTCCACGTCCACCGGAGGGGTTCTCGACTTCCCAGCCTACGGCCCCCGCCGGCCGGGTGCGCCGTGATTTCGGTTGACCGCGGGGTGACGCTGGGTACGTGGAGCACAGGGAGATCAGGGCCGACTACGACGATCGGCACATCACGGTGTACCAGGCGTACTCCCCGGCCATCGCCGTCCCCGCGCTGGCGGCGGGGCGGTTCGTGCCGCCGTTCAGGCCGGGGCGGATGACGTGGATCAAGCCGTCGTTCTTGTGGATGATGTACCGGTCCGGGTGGGGGGCGAAGCCGGACCAGGAGTGCGTGCTGGCCGTGCGAATCACCCGATCGGGGTTCGACTGGGCGGTGCGGTCGGCCGTGCCGAGCGACGAGGGGGTCGGGCGGAAGCCGGACGTGCGGGTGCAGTGGGACCCGGAGCGCAGCCTGCGGCTGGAGGCGCTGCCGCACCGGTCGTTGCAGCTGGGGCTGGCCGGTGAGGCGTCGCGGCGGTACGTGGACGAGTGGGTCGTGGGGCTGACCGACGTGACGCCGTTGGCGCACGAGGTGCACGCGCTGGTGCGTGCCGGTGACCTGGAGGGCGCGCGGGCGTTGCTGCCGGTGGAACGGCCGTACCCGATGCCCCGCACGTGAACGTCGAGCACACACGGGGGTTGTCATGCTGGGGGACATGCGTCGCTTTGTCGGGTTCGCCGCGGTGCTGGCCGCGTGCGCGGCGTGTTCGACGGAGGGCGCCGGTGGCACCGCGCCCTCGACGACCACGCCGGAGGGGCTGCGGGTCGAGGTGGTCGCCTCCGGGCTGAGCCACCCGTGGGACGTGGGGTTCCTGCCCGACGGGCGGATGCTCGTGCCGCAGCGGCCGGGGCGGATCGCGCTGGTCGCGGACGGCCGGGTGACCGAGGTCGAGGCCGATCTCGGTGACGTGGAGGCGCGGGGCGAGGGCGGGCTGATGAGCCTGGTCGTGCACCCCGACTTCGCGACCAGCCGTCGGTTCACCACGTGCTTCAACACGTCCTCGGACGTGCGGCTGGTGACGTGGGAGCTGGACGGCGCGAAGGCGACGAGGGTGAAGGACCCGTTGCTCTCGGGGCTGCCGACGGCGTCGAGCGGACGTCACTCGGGGTGCCGGATGGCGCTGGACCGCGACGGCAACCTGCTCGTCGGCACCGGTGACACCGCGCGGGGCGACGTGGCGCAGGACCGGGCCAGCCTCGGCGGCAAGGTGCTGCGGATCGACCTCGCGACCGGCGAGGGCGTGGCGGGCAACCCGTTCGGCGACCGGATCTACACCTACGGGCACCGCAACGTGCAGGGCGTGGCCGTGCGGCAGGACGGGATGGTGTTCACCGCCGAGCACGGGCCCTCGGTGGACGACGAGGTGAACGTGCTCAAGCCCGGCGGGAACTACGGCTGGGACCCGTCGCAGGGCGGCACGGTCGGCGGGTACGACGAGGACGTGCCGATGACGGACCTCTCGCGCTTCCCCGACGCCGTGTCGGCCGTGTGGTCGTCCGGCCGTCCGACCGAGGCGATCTGCGACGCCGCTTTCCTGGTCGGCGACCAGTGGGGCTCCCTGAACGGCGTCCTCGCCGTCACCGCCCTCAAGGGCGCCAAGCTCCTGCTCTTCACCGTCACCCAAGATGGCGGCGTGCACTCGGTCGCCATCCCGTCGGAACTGGACGGCACCCACGGCCGCCTGCGCGGCGCCGAACTGTCCCCCGACGGCTCCCTCTACGTCACCACCTCGAACGGCACCGACGACAAGATCCTCCGCATCACCAACCCGACCTGACCCGCGCGTCGAACCTCCAGGCCCCGCGTGTCGAACACTCAGGACCCGCGAGTCGAACGTTCGCGTACCCCGAATTCAACGCTCAGGTCCGCCCGCGGGTACCTGAGCGTTGAACTCAGGGGTCCTGAGGGTTCGACACGCGGGACCCGAGCGTTCGACACGCGCGGGGGTCAGCGGGTGCGGAGGCGGGGTTTGTGGTCCATGTGGGACAGGCCCTTCCAGGCCAGGTTGACCAGGTGGGCGGCCACTTCGTCCTTCTTCGGCTTGCGGACCTCGAGCCACCACTGGCCGGTCAACGCCACCATGCCCACGAGGGCCTGCGAGTAGAGCGCGGCCAGCTTGCGGTCGTAACCCTGGCGGGAGAAGTGCAGGCCCAGGATCGACTCCACCTGGGACGCGATGTCGTTCAGCAACGACGAGAACGTGCCGGTGGACGACGCCACGGGCGAGTCGCGCACGAGGATCCGGAAGCCGTCCGTCGAGCCCTCGATGTAGTCCAGCAACGCGCACGCGGCCTGTTCCAGCAGCTCACGGGGGTGCCCGCCGGACAGCGCGTTGACGATGTGGTCCATCAGGTACTGCATCTCGCGGTCCACCACGACCGCGTAGATGCCTTCCTTGCCGCCGAAGTGCTCGTACACCACGGGCTTGGACACGCCCGCCCGGTGCGCGATCTCCTCGATGGAGGTGACCTCGAAGCCCTTCTCCGCGAACAGCGCCCGGGCCACGTCGAGCAGTTGCTCGCGCCGCTCCTTGCCCGTCATCCGCACGCGCGGCACCGGTGTCTCGTCGCCGCGCCGTCTCCCCGCCACCCAGACCACCCTAAACACCTGCCCCCCGCGTGGGTCGCGAGGGGCAGGCGGTCGCTTGCTCGACTACTCGGCCACGTCTACTTCTTGGCGCTGATGCGGGCCAACCGCTGCTGGTTCGGCCACCGCACGTTGGTCGCCCAGCCGAACTTCTCGAACACCCAGATCAGCCGCGCGGAGGTGTCGATCTGACCGCGCTTGACGCCGTGCCGCGCGCACGTCGGGTCGGCGTGGTGCAGGTTGTGCCACGACTCGCCGAAGCTCAGGATCGCCAGCGCCCACACGTTCGCGGAACGGTCGCGCGCGGCGAACGGGCGGTCGCCCACCATGTGGCAGATCGAGTTGACCGACCACGTCACGTGGTGCAGGAACGCCACCCGGACCAGACCGGCCCAGAAGAACGCCGACAGCGCGCCGGCCCACGACATCGTGATCAGGCCGCCGAGCACGGCGGGCGCGAGCAGGCTGATCGCGGTCCACAGCGGGAACAGCTTGTCGATCCGGACCAGGTCCTTGTCGGCCAGCAGGTCGGGCGCGAAGCGCTCCGCGTTGGTCTTGTCGCGGTCGAACAGCCAGCCCATGTGGGCGTGCCAGAAGCCCTTGGCCAGCGCGACCGGGCCGCGGCCGAACAGCCACGGCGAGTGCGGGTCGCCCTCGCGGTCGGAGAACGCGTGGTGGCGGCGGTGGTCGGCGACCCAGACGATCACCGGGCCCTGCAACGCCATCATGCCCGCGATCGCCAGGCCGATCTTGAGCGCGCGGTTGGCCTTGAACGAGCCGTGCGTGAAGTACCGGTGGAACCCGATCGTCACGCCGAGGCCGGCCAGGTAGTAGAAGGCCACGAACAGCGCGACGTCCACCCAGCCCAGGCCCCAACCCCAAGCGAGCGGAACGGCCGCGAGCAGAGCCAGGAACGGCACGATGACGAACACGTACACGCCGAACTGCTCGACGTGTCCCCGTCGCCCTTCGATCATCGGCTTGGGTCCGCGATCCTCAGGACCCTGCGGCGTGGACCTGCTCTCAAGGGTGCTGGTCATACATGTACCTCGTTGTGTACTCGGGGCTACCTACGGAACCGTAACTTACGGCAGCGTAAGTTAGCCGTGCCTCATCCCGCCAGAGCCGCGGCCGAAGTCACGGCGTGTTCTCAGGAAGTCGGGCGTGTCGATCACGGCGGGGGCATCATTCGGTGATGGGGTCACCGAACGTCCGCGCCCGCCGCCGCCTCCGCATCGCACTGGTCACGTTCGCGGTGGTGTTCCTGCTGGTCATCGGGGGTCTGCTGGGGTTCGGCTGGTACTACAGCGGCCAACTCCTCGAACCCGAGAACGCCCGTCCCGGCTACCGCGACACGGTCACGTCGTCGGCTTCGGGGACCGTCGCGCTGGCGGAGTCCAGGGTCACAGTGCTTCCCGGCACGTGGGGTCTCGTCTGGCCGGGCGGCGGCGCGAAGGTCGGCCCGGTGACCCAGCGGTCGGAGGGCACGGTGGTGCGCGAGTTGCAGGGCGAGGCGCCGGCGGACGGCACGCAGGTGCGGCTGGAGACCTCGGTCTGGAGCACCGACCCCGCCACCGCGCTCGACCTGGAGTACACGGAAGTGCGAATTCCCACCGAACTGGGTGACGCGCCCGCATGGCTGGTCCCCGCGACGTCGGACACGTGGGTCGTCGCGGTGCACGGTCGGGGTGGCACGAGGGCCGAGGCGCTGCGCGTGATGCCTGCCTTGCACCAGCTAGGGCTACCCGTTCTCGCCGTGACCTACCGCAATGACGAGGGCGCGCCGCGCTCGCCGGACGGTCTCTACCACTTGGGCGACACGGAGTGGCGTGACGTGGAGGCGGCCGTCCGGTACGCCCAGGAGCACGGCGCGCGCGATGTCGTGCTGTACGGGTGGTCGATGGGCGGCGCGATCGTCGGCCAGTTCCTCGGCCGCTCGGCGGAGGCGGACGCCGTGGCCGCCGTCGTGCTCGACGCGCCCGTGGTGAGCTGGACGAAGACGCTGGAGCTGCAGTCGCGCAACCGGGGCGTGCCCGTGCAGCTGGCGCCGATCGCGGAGCTGGTCTCGGATTGGCGGGTCGACCTGGAGTTCACCCGCTTCGACCTGCTCGACCACCCGCCCGCGCGCAGGCCGCCGACGCTGCTGTTCCACGGCGGCGCGGACGGCACCGTGCCGGTGCAGGCGTCGCGCGACCTGGCCGCGGCGGCGGACCGGCTCGACTGGCCCATGCGGTACGTCGAGGTGCCCGCGGCCGAGCACACGGCGGCGTGGAACGTCGACCCGGAGGCCTACGACCGCACGCTGACCGAGTTCCTCGACTCGGTCGACGGCATCCGGTAGCCCGGTGGCGCGTCTGCTTGTGCCCGATCGACTACGGAAGGTAGTTAAGCGGGTGATTGTTTCGCCCGAAATCGTGGCGAAGAGGGGTCACGAGACCCCGCCACGCCGCCCTCAAGCGTCGACCGGCAGCGGTGTGGAGTTCACCCAGCCGTGATGTGGGCCACGTTCTTCACCGCGCTGACCTGCATAAACACACAGTGTCATGATCGGGTCACGGTGGGCTTGCCGCCACTTGAGTGGTGGTGCTGAACTTCGAGGGGGACTCGTGACAACATGTGTTCGCGCGGTCGGGGCGAGCCTCGACCGTTCCGCCATGGTGTAAAGGCAGCACCTCGGATTTTGGTTCCGATGGTCCAGGTTCGAATCCTGGTGGCGGAGCGAGGGGCCGGGCCACGAAGGCCCCGGCCGCCCTGCGTCTGCATGGGGGTGTGAGTCGCTGCACGAGGAAGCGGTCGACGAGCAGGACAACGTGGCGCCGGCGCTCCACGAGATGTCCGACGCGTGGCTGGTCGGCCGCGCGAGTGAGCTCGTGGCCGTGGCCCAGAGCAGCCACCTGTCCGACCAGCTCGACGCGGCGCACGAGGTCGACGAGATCCTGGCCGAGGCGCAGGGCCGCGGCGAGCCGCGGATCGTCGGCCAGCTGCTGCGCGCGGCCGCGGTCGTCCGGATCGTCACCCCCGGCCTGGTCGACCTGTCCGACTCCGTCCTGGACGAGATGGTGGCGCACTGCCGCCGGCACGGCCTGCTGGTGCTGGAGGCGGAGGCGCACGCCCTGCGCGGGCGGCGCTACCTGCTCGGCGGGTTCGAGGACAAGGCGTTGACCGAGGTCGCGGGCGGCCTGGCGATGCTGGAAGAGGACCTCGCGCCCGACCCGATGATCGACAAGCGCACCTGGGACCGGCTGCTCGCCTCCGCGTTGCAGTCGACCGGGCTCGTGCTCACCCAGCTCGGCGTCTACGAGATGGCCGACGAGGTGCTGGCGCGGGCGCACAACGCGATCCGGGACAGCGCCAACCCGCACCAGATCTACGTCCACCTGGTCAACCGGGCCCGGCTGCTGATCGGCTGGGGCCTGCGGCTGGAGCGGGTGGACAACTTCGAGGAGGCCGCCGAGCGGTTCGCCACCGCGTCGGCCATCGCCACCGCCGTCGAGGGGCCGTTCCGCGAGTCGCTGCACCCCGGCAGGCGCGACCGCACCGCCGCCGAGCAGGTGCCCGTGATCGGCGCGGCGCACGCGCTGGCCAAGCCGGGCGCGGAGCACATCGCGCGGCTGTGGGCGTTGCGCGAGCTGGCCATGTACGCCCGCGAGCTGATCATCGTGTCGATCGCGCTGGCGCGCTGCCTGGAGATGGAGGAGCTGCCGCAGCAGGCGTTGCAGGTGCTGCACGACGCCCAGGACCGGCTGGAGCACGACACGTCCGAGCCGACCCTGATGCTGTGCCTGACCCGGGAGTACGCCCGGATGTCCGGCCCGCACGGCGAGCGCACCATCTCGGCGTTGCAGACCTACGCCAACGCGCTGGAGGTGGAGCTGTGGCTGATGCAGGAGGCGCGCACCGCCACCCTGCTCACCCGGCGCGACCACGAACGGCTGACCCGCGCGCACGGCGCCATCGCGCAGCAGGCGTTGCAGGACCCGCTGACCGGCCTGCCGAACCGCCGCGCGCTCGACGACCGGCTGGCCGCGCTGATCAACGCGCAGACCCACCCGATGGCCATCGCGCTGGTCGACCTCGACGGGTTCAAGGTCGTCAACGACAAGCACTCGCACGCCGAGGGTGACGACGTCCTCCGCGTGATTGCGAGCACACTGCGCCAGGCGTTGCGGGGTGACGACCTGGTGGCCCGCTACGGCGGCGACGAGTTCGTCGTGCTGCTGCCCGGCGCGCCGCTGCACGCCGCCGAAGCGGCCCTCGCCCGGGCCGTGGATGCGGTCGCCGCCTTGCCTTCCGACCTGTCCAGGGGGGTCACGCTGTCGGTGGGCGTGATCTCCGTGCGCCCGCGCGAGGCGGCGCACGCGGCGCTCGCCCGAGCCGACTCGGCGATGTACGCGGCGAAGCGGCGAGGTGGCTGCCAGGTTGCGGCCGTGGAAGTAGAGCCCTCCTCGGAGGCTTAGTATCGGCACCTGGCGGGAAGCCAGGCCCCTCCCGCTGAAGGCACGCACTCAGCTAGGGAGAGCGCTGATGCTCGAGGGTGTCCCCACCCCAGTCAGCACGATCGTCCTCGCAGCGGGTGAAGGCACCCGCATGCGCTCAGCCACCCCGAAGGTCTTGCACCGCGTCGCGGGTCGTTCCCTGGTGGAGCACGCCGTGCGCGCCGCCGCCGGGACGGACCCGGACCACCTCGCCGTCGTGGTCGGCCACGGCCGCGCCGCGGTCGCCGACCACCTCGACAGCCTGTCCACCGCGCTGGACCGCAAGGTCACCGTGGCGGTGCAGGAGCAGCAGAAGGGCACCGGGCACGCGGTCGGCTGCGGGCTCGCCGAGCTGCCGTCCGACCTCGGCGGCACGGTCGTGGTGACCTACGGCGACGTGCCGCTGCTGGACTCCGACACGTTGCGCGGACTGCTCGCCGAGCACGGCGCGCGCGGCAACGCCGTCACCGTGCTGACCGCCGTGGTGGCCGACCCCACCGGGTACGGGCGGATCGTGCGGTCCGCGGACGGCTCGGTCGAGGGCATCGTCGAGCAGAAGGACGCCACGCCCGAGCAGCGGGAGATCACCGAGATCAACTCCGGGGTGTACGCGTTCGACGCGGCCGTGCTGCGCGACGGGCTGTCCCGGCTTTCCACCGACAACGCGCAGGGCGAGCTGTACCTGACCGACGTGCTGACGATCGCGCGCGGCGACGGCCGGCGCGTGGGCGCGCTGGTGACGTCGGACGCCTGGCTGGTCGAGGGCGTGAACGACCGCGTGCAGCTGGCCAGGCTGGGCGCCGAGCTGAACCGCAGGCTGGTGGAGGCCGCGATGCGCTCGGGCGTGACCGTCGTCGACCCGGCCACCACGTGGCTGGACGCCGACGTGCGGCTGGAGCGGGACGTGCTGATCGAGCCGAACGTGCAGCTGCGGGCCGGCACCACCGTCGGCGAGGGCGCGGTCGTCGGCCCGGACACCACGCTGTCGGCCTGCGTGATCGGCGCGGGCGCGACCGTGGTGCGCACGCACGGCTCCGGCGCGGAGATCGGCGCGGGCGCGTCCGTCGGCCCGTTCGCCTACCTGCGGCCGGGCACCCGGCTCGGCGAGCGCGGCAAGATCGGCACCTTCGTGGAGACGAAGAACTCCGACATCGGCGCGGGCAGCAAGGTGCCGCACCTGAGCTACATCGGCGACACGACCATCGGCGAGCACTCCAACATCGGCGCGGCCAGCGTCACGGTCAACTACGACGGCGTGAACAAGCACCGGACCACGATCGGGTCCTACTGCCGCACCGGTTCGGACAACATGTTCGTCGCGCCGGTCACCGTCGGCGACGGCGCGTACACCGGCGCGGGGACCGTGGTGCGGCGCGACGTGCCGCCCGGCGCGCTGGCCGTGTCCGGCGGACCCCAGCGCAACCTGGACGGATGGGTGGTGTCCCGCCGGGCGGGCACGCCTTCGGCCGAAGCGGCGGAGCGCGCTCTGACGCCCGAGAATGCAGGCACAACCGATGAAGGGCGCTGACGTGAACCCCACGATGGCCGGGACACCCAAGAAGAACCTGATGCTCTTCGGCGGGCGGGCCTACCCCGAGCTGACCGAGCAGGTGGCCAAGCACCTGAACGTGTCGGTGACCCCGCAGTCGGCGTACGACTTCGCCAACGGCGAGATCTTCGTGAGGTTCGAGGAGAGCGTGCGCGGCTGCGACGCGTTCGTGATCCAGTCGCACTGCGCGCCCATCAACCAGTGGCTGATGGAGCAGCTGATCATGGTGGACGCGCTCAAGCGCGCGTCCGCGAAGCGCATCACCGTGATCATGCCGTTCTACCCGTACGCGCGGCAGGACAAGAAGCACCGCGGCCGTGAGCCGATCTCGGCCCGCCTGGTCGCGGACCTGTTCAAGACCGCGGGCGCGGACCGCCTGGTGGCCGTGGACCTGCACACCGCGCAGATCCAGGGCTTCTTCGACGGCCCGGTGGACCACCTCTGGGCCATGCCGCTGCTGGCCGAGCACATCAAGGCCAAGTACGCGGGCCGCGAGATCACCGTCGTCTCCCCCGACGCCGGCCGCACCAAGCTGGCCGAGAAGTGGGCGGACACCCTCGGCGGCACGCCGATCGCGTTCATCCACAAGACCCGCGACCCGCTGCGGCCGAACGAGGTCGTGGCCAACCGGGTCGTCGGCCAGGTCGAGGGCAGGCTGTGCGTCGTCATCGACGACATGATCGACACCGGCGGCACGATCACCAAGGCGGTGGAGCAGCTGCTCGACGAGGGCGCGTCGGACGTCGTCATCGCCGCCACCCACCCGGTCCTGTCCGGCCCGGCCGTCGAGCGGCTGCGCGACTGCGGCGCCCGTGAGGTCGTGTTCACCGACACCCTCCCGATCCCGGCGGAGAAGCGGTTCGACGCCATGACCGTCCTGCCGATCGCGCCGCTGCTGGCGCGCGTGATCCAGGAGGTCTTCGAGGACGGCTCGGTGACCTCCCTGTTCGACGGCAACGCCTGACACGAGCGCTCGACTCTCGCGTTCTGAACGTAGGACACACGCGCGTGTCCTACGTTCAGCGCGCGAGAGTCCTACGTTCGGAACGCGCGTGTCCTACGTTCAGGACCCCTGAGTTCACCGTTCGCGACGGCCCCGGCCGGGCGTTCAGGCCCCCGATTAGGCCCCGCCCAGCGGATCGGCCTACACTGGCCAGGTTGCCTCGGCGAGGGCGAGCATCACGCTCGGCGTGATCGACGCGGCGGTTGTGATGCCGCGCGTGTTCACCCTCCGCGCCGCCCGCCGCCGCAGGCCAACCCCCGCTTCGCCCCGCCCGACGTACCCGCCGACGTTTACCAGGCCAGACCGTTAGGAGAGCCCCACCGTGTCCGAGGTCCGTCTCGCCGCAGAGCAGCGCACCGAGTTCGGCAAGGGCGCCGCCCGCCGCACCCGCCGCGCCGGCAAGATCCCCGCGGTGCTCTACGGCCACGGTTCCGACCCGAAGCACCTGGCCCTGCCGGCGCTCGAGTTCGCCCGTGTTGTCCGCGAGCACGGTCAGAACGCAGTTCTCACGCTGGACATCGAGTCCTCCACCGAGCTGGCGCTGACCAAGACCGTCACCACGCACCCCATCAAGAACTACATCGAGCACGTCGACCTGCTGCTCGTGCAGCGGGGCGAGAAGGTCACCGTCGAGGTGCCGATCGTCCTCACGGGCGACGCCGCCGCGGCGACCCTGCTCACGCAGGACCTCACCACCATCCAGGTGGAGGCCGACGCGCTGAACATCCCCGAGCAGGTCGAGTACTCCATCGCCGGTCTGACCGCGGGCACCCAGGTGCACGCCTCCGACCTGGTCCTGCCGGCCGGCACCACGCTGGTGACCGACGGCGAGGCGATGGTCCTCGCGGTGAACGCCGCGCCGACCGCCGCCGAGCTGGACGGCGACACCGGTGAGGCCGCCGAGCCCGAGGCCACCGAAGAAGGCTGAGCCCATCACGTCGGGCAACTCGAACGGCACGCCTCCCCCGCCGCACGGCTGGGGTGGCGTGCCGTTCCCGTTCCTGAGCCCGGCGCAGGTGCGCGCCACCCGGTTCCCCCGCAAGAGGGGCAAGGGCTACGACCCGGCGCAGGTGGACGCGTTCGTGCTGCGCATCGCCGACGCGCTGGCCGGACGCACGTCGCTGCACCCCGACCAGGTGCGCACGATCGCGTTCACCGAGATCGCCGGCGGGTACGACCAGCGGACTGTGGACGACTTCCTGGCCGCTTTGGAGCACCAGCTGCGGTCCGGTCACGTGCCGCCGACCACGTTGCAGACCGGTGAGGCGGTGCTGGCGGTGAAGCTGCCGCGCTCGCCGAACGGCTACGATCGCGGCGAAGTCGACGCGTTCCTCGGCCGGGCCGCCGCGGCGCTGGACGGGCGGGGGCGGATGACCTCCGGCGAGGTGCGCCACACCAGGTTCACCACCACGTCCGGGCTGCGCCGGGGCTACCAGGTGCGCGCGGTGGACGCCCTGTTGGACGAGCTTGAGCAGGAGTTGCGGTTCCGTGGTCGATGACGTCGCCCTGGTCGTCGGGCTGGGCAACTCCGGCTCCAAGTACGAGGGCAACCGGCACAACGTCGGCTTCCTCGTGCTGGACGAGCTGGCCGCGCGCGTAGGTGGGAGGTTCAAGGCCCACAAGGGCGGCGCCGAGGTCCTCGAGGGCCGGTTGGCCGGCCGCCGGGTCGTGCTGGCGAAGCCGCGCGGCTACATGAACACCTCCGGCGGACCGGTGGCGGGCACGGCGAACTTCTACAAGGCGCCGCCGTCGTCGATCATCGTCGTGCACGACGAGCTGGACCTGCCGTTCGGCGCGGTGCGGCTCAAGCTCGGCGGCGGCGAGAACGGGCACAACGGGCTGCGGTCGATCACGAAGTCGTTGGGCACCAAGGACTACCACCGGGTGCGGTTCGGGGTGGACCGGCCGCCGGGCCGGATGGACCCCGCCGACTACGTGCTGCGCGACTTCTCGCTGGTGGAGCGCAAGCAGCTGGCGCTGGAGCTGGACCGGGCGGCGGACGCCGTGGAGGCGTTGCTGGAGCTGGGGCTGGAAGCCGCCCAGAACAAGTTCCACTGAGCACAAGTCCCCCTGGTTCCTCACGTCCCCCGCCCCGCCGGTCGGGCAGCACGTACACCGACTGCACGTCGCCCGACGCCCGGTCGAAGGCCGCGGGGTGCGGCACCCGGGGCACGACCGCGAGCCAGGCCATGCCGACGACCCGCCCACCCGCGACCGCGACCGCGCACCGATGCGTCGCCGCGTGCGCACGCGCCCAGGCGGCGAACCGGGTCACGAACTCCTCGGAGGGCACCTCGCCGCGACTCTCCACCGTCCACCGCCGGCGCAGCTCGGCCACGGCGTGCAGGTCCTGGTCACGGGCGAGGCGGATCTCCACCTCGTCCACGGGCCCTGAGGTCATCCCGTGGGCACCAAGCCCACGGCGGCGGAACGGCGGAGCTTGCCGGACGGCGTCTTCGGCAGGCTGCCCGGCTTGAGCACGACCACCGAGAACGGCCGCAGCCCGACCGCGTCCACGACCCGCGCGCTGATCTCCTTGCTCAACGCCCGCACCGCGTCCTCCTCGCCGGCCAGCTTCGACTCGACCACCACGGCGAACCGCTCACGGCGCGTGCCCGCGTCCAGCCGCACGGCCACCGCGTTGCCCGCGCGCACGCCCTCCACGGCGGTCGCGGCGCGCTCGATGTCCGTGGGGTAGATGTTGCGCCCACCCATGATGATCACGTCCTTGCGCCGCCCGCAGACGACGACCTGGCCGTCCACCACGTAGCCCTCGTCGCCGGTGTCCAGCCAGCCCTCGGCGTCCTGGGTGTCCCTCGGGCCGTCCACGGTGAGGTAGCCGGGCGTCACGGCCTCGCCGCGCACCCGCAGCTGACCGACCTCGCGCTCGCCGAGCACCTTGCCCTCGTCGTCCGCCACCTGCACCTCCAGCCCCGGCAACGGCGGCCCGAGCAGCGGGAACGCCCGCGCGTTGGGGCTGTCCGGCGGCACGGGCACGGCCCGGTGGCCCGCCTCCAGCTCCTCCGGGTCGACCACGTCGACCGAGAGGCCGGTGAACACCGGCGCGAACGCCACGCCCAGCGTCGTCTCCGCCATGCCGTACGCGCACAGCACGCACTCGGGGCGCAGCCCGAACCGCGCGCCCGCGTCGGTGAACATCTTCACCGCGGCCGGGTCGATGGGCTCGGCGCCGTTGAGCGCGATGCGCAGCTTGGACAGGTCGAACGCGCCGTCGTCCACGCCCTGCATGCGGCGGGCGGCGATGGCGTAGGCGAAGTTCGGGGCCGCGGTGATCGTGCCCTGGTAGCGGCTGATCAGGTCCGGCCACAGGGTGGGCCGGCCGAGGAAGTCGACCGGCGTGACCTTGACCAGGTCGATGCCGAACAGCATCGGCACGGTCAGGAAGCCGACCATCCCCATGTCGTGGAACAGCGGCAGCCAGGAGACCATCCGGTCGGTCTCCGGGTCGAGCTCGGCGGCGATCTCCATGGCCTTGGCGTTGGACCACAGGTTGCCGTGCGTGATGCGGACGGCCTTCGGGTCGGCCGTGGAACCGCTGGTGAGCTGCAGCAGCGCGGGCAGGTCCTCGTCGACGTCGACGGGCGCCGCCAGCGGCTCGCCGTCCAGCTCGGCCAGCCTGCGGTAGGAGACGCCGTGCTCGTCCAGCACGCCCGACAGCGCGTCGAACGGCGCGCCGAGCAGCACCAGCTTCGCGCCGATCATGGTGAGCACGCGCAACGTGTCACCGGCCCACTCGGCGAGGTCGGTGCGCGCCGTCGGCTGGTGCAGCATCGTCGTGCTGCCGCCGGCCAGCCACACCGCCTGCACGGCGGGCGCGATCTCCGCCGGGTCGCCCGCCAGGACGGCGATCGACTCGCCGCGCGCGACCCCGTCCGCCACGAGGGCGCCCGCCATGCGGGTGGCCTGCCGGTGCACCTCCGCCCAGGACCTGCGGACCGGAGCGCTCGGCTCCCCCGTGGTCATGCCCCGCGCCTGTCCTCCGGCGCCCGTAGCGGTTGCCACCATCGTGTCCACGAACCGGCTCATGTCCGTCAGGGTAGAGCGATCTTCCGGCGCATTGAGCCGATAGGGCGAAACATCGGGCGCATCGTCCGGCGATACTCCCCGGTACACCACACGAAGGAGGTAATTGGGTGGCCGGGTTCGACGCTCGTCAGCACATGCCGGCACATCCGGCGCCGCTGTTGGGCGCGCAGGATCTGCGGCAGGTCGCCTTCCACCGCCCCCCGCCCGGTCAGCCTGGGTACGACGAGGGTCAGGTGGACGCCTTCCTGGACCGCATCGAGGCAACGCTGCTCGGCCGGGACGACGTGACCGAGCAGGACGTGCGCGAAGTGCGGTTCAGACCCTCGCGGCCCGGCTACTACGCGGCCGAGGTCGACGCGTTCATGGACCTGGTGGCCGAGACGCTCGGCTCGACGCCGCAGCGGCGCCAGGCCACCGCCCCCGCGCAGGGCGCGCACGCCACGTCGACCGGGATGCGCCCGGCGGCCAGGCTGACGCCGCAGGACGTGCGCGGTGTGCGGTTCCACAAGCCGAGACCGGGGAACCGGGGCTACCACGAGGGCGAGATCGACGCGTTCCTCGACCGGATCGAGAACACCCTGGCGGGTCGCGACCACCTGACCGCCCGGGAAGTGCAGGACTTCGAGTTCAGCCCCGCCCCGCCGGGGCAGGTGGGGTACGACGAGGACGACGTGGACACGTTCCTCGACCTCGTCGTGGTGACCTTGGAGCGGATGCCCGCACCACCTCTCCCCTCTCCCCTCACCTCCCGCTCTTCCCCCTCCCTCGCTCCCCTCACCCTGGCTCCCCCCGCTTCCCCCTCCCCTCTCTCCCCTGTCTCGCCTCCCACCCCTCCCGCGCCTCCGTTGCGGCCTCGTCCCGGCCCCGGCACGCGCCCGTTGACGGCCCGTGACGTCCGCACCGCCGCCTTCGGCAAGCCGCCGCGCGGCCGGCGCGGTTACCAGGAGTCGCAGGTCGACAAGTTCCTCGACCGGATCGAGAACACCCTGCTCGGCCAGGACGACCTGACCGCGCGCGAGGTCCGTGAAGTCCGCTTCAGCCGGCCCATGTTCGGCCGGCGCGGGTACGACGAGACCGAGGTGGACGCGTTCCTGGCGCGGGTGGAGAAGCAGCTGGGCGACGGACCGCCGCGGCCGAGCGCCATCCCGCCGATCACGTCGTGGAAGCAGCTGCGGTCGATCAAGATCCCGGTGGCGGGGCCGGCGCAGCGCGGGTACCGGACGTCCCAGGTCGACCGGGTGCTCGAGGAGGTCGGCATCGCGCTCGACGGCATGCTCGGCGCGTCGTCGGCGGAGGTGGCGACGACGAAGTTCGCCACGGCGTTGATCGCGGGGCAGGGCTACGACTGCGCGTTCGTGGACGAGCTGATGCCGTTGCTGGCCGCCGAACTGCGCCGCCGCGGCCGCTGACCCCGCGAGAGTCCTACGTTCAGCACGCGAGAGTCCTACGCTCACGCACCCTGGATTCAACGCTCAGACCGACCGCCCGGTCTGCCGAGTGTCGAACTCGGGTGCTCTGAACGTAGGACTCTCGCGACGTGAAGGTAGGACTCTCGCCGGTGGGTCAGGATTCGGCGGATTCGGCGGCGGCCAGCCACTGGGCCTCGACGTCCTCGGCCTCGGCCAGGACGGCCTTCAGCTCGGCGTCCAGGGCCAGCAGGCGTTCCGGGTCGGTGGCGGCCTCGGCCAGCGCCGCGTGCAGCTGGGCTTCCTTCTTCTGCAACGTCTCCAACCGGCGTTCCAGGCGGGACAGCTCCTTGCGCGCCGCGCGCTGGTCCGCCGCCGACGACGGCGCGGACGCGGGCTTCGCGCTCGGCACGGCGGCGGTTTCCTTCTGCTTGTCCCGCCGCCGCAGGTACTCCTCGATCCCGCCCGGCAGGTCGGTCAGCCCACCGTCGCCGAACAGCGCCACGACCTTGTCGCACACCCGTTCCACCAGGTAGCGGTCGTGCGAGATCACCACGAGCGTGCCCGGCCACGAGTCGAGCAGGTCCTCGAGCTGCTGCAACGTGTCGATGTCCAGGTCGTTGGTCGGCTCGTCCAGCAGCAGCACGTTCGGCTCGGCCATCAGCAGCCGGCACAGCTGCAACCGCCGCCGCTCACCGCCGGACAGGTCGCCCACCGGCGTCCACTGCTTCTGCGACGAGAACCCGAACCGCTCGGCCAGCTGCGACGCCGACATCTCCTGCTTGCCCAGCACGACCCGCCGCGCGATCTCCTCCACGGCCTCCAGCACGCGCATCGACCCGTCCAGGTCGTGCAGCTCCTGGCTGAGGTGCGCGAGCTTCACCGTCTGCCCCTGGACGCGCTTGCCGCTCTCCAGCTCGCGCTCACCGGCCAACGCCCGCAGCAGCGTCGTCTTGCCCGACCCGTTCACGCCGACGATCCCGACCCGGTCGCCCGGCCCGATCCGCCACGTCAGGTCGCGCACCAGCACCCGGTCGGGCACGGTCAGCGTCGCGTCCTCGAGCTCCAGCACGGTGCGCCCGAGCCGCCGCTTGGCGAACGCGAGCAGCTCCACCGAGTCGCGCGGCGGCGGCACGTCGGAGATCAACGCCTCGGCGGCGTCGATGCGGTAGCGGGGCTTGGACGTGCGGGCGGGCGCGCCGCGGCGCAGCCACGCCAACTCCTTGCGGGCCAGGTTGCGGCGCTTCTCCTCGATCGTGTCGGCCAGTCGGGCGCGTTCGGCGCGGGCGAAGATCCAGTCCGCGTAGCCGCCCTCGTACTGCTCGACCTTCCCGTTGACGACCTCCCAGGTGCGGCTGCACACCGTGTCCAGGAACCACCGGTCGTGCGTCACCACGACGAGTGCCGTGCGACGGGCCAGCAGGTGCTCCGCCAGCCACCGCACGCCCTCGACGTCGAGGTGGTTGGTCGGCTCGTCCAGCACGACCAGGTCGAGGTCCTGCACGAGGGCCGCCGCCAGCGCCACCCGTCGCCGCTCGCCACCGGACATCGTGCCGACCGGCGAGTCCAGCCCGAACCCGGTGATGCCGAGGCCGTCCAGGATCGACCGCACCCGCGCGTCGGAGGCCCACTCGTGCTCGGAGTCGAACCCGAGCGGGTCGATCACGGCGTTGCGCACCGTCGACCCCTCGGCCAGCTCGGTGCGCTGCGTGACCACGGCCATCCGCAGCCCCCGGTTCTGGCTGACCCGGCCCTCGTCCGGCGGGGCGAGCCCGGCCAGCACCTCCAGCAGCGTCGTCTTGCCGCCGCCGTTGAGGCCGACGACCCCGATGCGGTCGCCTTCGCCGACGCCGAGGGACACGCCGTCGAGCAGCGGACGCACGCCGAACGACTTGGAGACGGACTCCAAGTTGACCAAGTTGGCCATGTACCAGCACCTTCATCGAGAACGGGGTGACAACGCAGTACGCCAGCCTAGCTATCGCGCCGGTGACGACAGCCCGAGCCGGCTCGTGGTAAGGGCCACGACCGGCGCCAGGGAGTCCGACGTCACAGCTCAGAGGGCACGTTCGCCGTTCTGCACCGGCTGCCCGAGGAGGACGCGTCCGGCCAGGGCGCGTGCCGGCGAAGAAGGCGGGCGCGCAGGTCAGGCGTGCACTTCGGGCGGGATCGGCCGGGGTGCTTCCTCGGTGCCGATGACGCGCGCGCCGTGCACCGGTCCCTGCGCCACGCGCACCGTCCGGCAGACGCCCGCACCGGCCAGCTCGGCCGCCACCCGCACCGCCGAGTCGCCGTCCGTGCAGAGGAACGCGCAGGTCGGACCCGATCCGGACACCATGCCGGCCAACGCGCCCGCGTTCACGCCCGCGCGCAGCGTGCGGCGCAGGTTGGGGCGCAGCGACACGGCGGCGGCCTGCAGGTCGTTGCCGAGCAGGAGCGCCAGCTGGCGAGGGTCGCCGGAGGACAGGCCTTCGAGCACGGCTTCCGCCTCGCCGACGCGGGGCGGGTCGCCGTCGGCGCGCAGCCGGTCCAGCTCGTCGAACACCTCGGGCGTGGACAGTCCGCGCCGGTCGAACGCCAGCACCCAGTGGAACGTGTGGCGGGACAGCACGGGCACGATCCGGTCGCCGCGGTCCGTGCCGAGGGCCGTGCCGCCGTAGATGGCGAACGGGACGTCCGCGCCGATCTTGCCCGCGAGGCCGGCCAGCTCGTCCCGGCTGATCTCCAGCCGCCACAGCGAGGCCAGCCCGACGAGCGTCGCCGCCGCGTCCGCGCTCCCGCCCGCCATGCCGCCGGCGACCGGGATGGACTTGCGGATGACCACCCGGACCTTCGGGTCGTCGGGGTCGCGGCCGACGTGCTGGGCCAGCACCCGCACCGCCCGCCACGCCAGGTTGGACGCGCCGGTGGGCACCGAGTCGGCGCCTTCGCCGTGCACCTCGACGCCGGGCTCCTCGGCGATGGCGACGGTCACCTCGTCGGTCAGCGACAAGGCCTGGAAGATCGTCACCAGGTCGTGGTACCCGTCCTCGCGGGAGTCGCCCACGGCCAGGTGCAGGTTGACCTTGGCCGGGACGCGGACGGTGACCGGGGGTGGGACGACAGCGAGCACGCCATGAAGCGTACGGGCGTTTCCGGGTTGCCCGCTCCTACCGACCTCTGACCTGCGGCGAAACACCCAACTCCCGCTCACGCACTCGCTTGCCCCACCCAAGGGAAGGGCTTCGTGTCATCCCGCCGACCTGGCGCAGCCCTACCGCGCGTGTCAAGGGGGGCGCTGTCCCAGCTTTGCCTGTCGGCGTTCACTGATGCCGCCCCCCTTGCCACGTGTGGCAGCCCTTGTGGAGGTCGGTGGGATGACACGAAACCCGACGAACAACGGACCCGGAACAGAAGCACCCAACCCCGTCATCCTGCTGATCTGCCCGTCCGGCGAGGACTCTTCTGATCTTCCACCCGCCACGCCCTCACACCTGAGCGTTGAATTCAGGTGTTCCGAACGTAGGACTCTCGCGTCCTGAACGTAGGACTCTCGCGGTTAGACGGCGAGGACGGAACCCGAGAAGGTTTCCTTGATGTAGTCCTTGACCTGCTGCGACTGGAGCAGGGCCAGCAGGTCCTTCACGCGCGGGTCGTCCTTGAGGTCGGTTCGGGTGACCAGGCCGTTCGCGTTCGGGTTGCCGTCGGCCTTCTCCAGCGCCAACGCGTCGGACGCGGGCTTCAGGCCGGCGTCGATGGCGTAGTTGCCGTTCACCACGGACGCGTCGGTGTCGTCCAGCGAACGCGGCAGCTGCGCGGCCTCCAGCTCGACGAACTCCAGCCCGCGCGGGTTCTCCGCGATGTCCCGGATGGTCGCCGTCTTCTCCGCGCCCGGCGTGATCTTGATCAGCCCGTTGTCCTGCAGCAGCTTCAGCCCGCGCGCCTCGTTCGTCGCGTCGTTCGCCACCGCCACCCGAGCGCCGGACGGCAGGTCGGCCAGCGACTTGTGCTTCTTCGAGTACACGCCGAGCGGTTCGAGGTGGACCGGCCCGATCCACTCCAGCGACGCGCCGCTCTCCGCCTTGAACGTGTCCAGGTACGGCACGGTCTGGAAGTAGTTCGCGTCCAGCGACCCGTCCACCAGCGCCGTGTTCGGCTGCACGTAGTCGGTGAACTCCACGACCTCGATCTTCAGGCCCTTCGCCGCGGCCAGGTTGTCCGCCACGTACCGCAGCACCTGGGCGTGCGGCACCGGGCTCACGCCGACCTTCAGCGGCGCGTTCGGGTCCGACGCGGCGCCGGTGTCGCCACTACCGCAGCCCACTGCGGTCAGCAGCACGGCCAGCAGGGCAGCACGAATACGCATTTCATTCCTTAGGTGAGGAGAAGAACGATCAGACGGACGCGGTGCGGCGGCGGTCGACGCCGCGGGCCACGCGGTTGGTGGTGAACTGGATCGCGGTGGCGATGACCGCCAGCACGACGACCGTGCTCCACAGGTAGCGGTCGTTGAACCGCTGGTAGCCCATGCGCACGGCGAGGTCGCCGAGCCCGCCGCCGCCGACCACGCCGGCCATCGCCGAGTAGCCCAGCAGCGCGATCGCGGTCACGCCGATGGCGTTGACCAGCGCGGGCAACGACTCGCGGAGCAGCACGCTGCGCACGATCCGCAGCGTGGACGACCCGGTGGTGACGGCGGCCTCGACCACCGACACGTGCACCTCGGCCAGCACGTTCTGCACCAGCCTGCCGACGAACGGGATCGCGCCCACGGCGAGCGGCACGATGGCCGCCGTCGGCCCGATGGTGCTGCCCAGGAGCAGCCTGGTCAGCGAGGTGAGCACCACCAGCAGGACCAGGAACGGCATGGACCGGCCGAGGTCGACGACGAACCCGAGCACCTTGTGCAGGACCGGCCGGGGCTTCAGCCCACCGGGTGCGGTGAGCTGAAGCCAGATGCCGACGGGCGCGCCGAGCAGAACAGCGATCAGGGTGGAGACGACCACCATGTACAACGTCTCGCCGGTGGCGACCAGCACGTCGTCGAACACGATGGACCAGGGTGTCGCAGACCTCACGCAGCTACTCCCTGCGGACCCGACAGGGTCCGTCGCACGGAGCCGCCCGCTTCCGAGATCCACTCCAGCGCCGAGTCGGCGCGCTCGCCCTTGAGACCGACGCGGAATCGCGCCACCGGGGTCTCGCCGAGCCTGGTCAGGCCGCCGCCGAGCAGGTTCAGCTCCACGCCGAACCGGCTGGTGGCCTCGGGCAGCAGCGCGCCCACGGCGGCGAAGCCGATCAGCACGACGTCCGCGACCCGGTCGAACGAGCTCTCGACCGCCGGGTTCTGGTCCACGCCGGGCAGCAGCGACGCGGCCGTGCGGCTCGCGGCGTCCGACACCAGGTCGAGCACCTTGCCGTGCTCCACCACGCGGCCGTCCTCCAGCACCGCGACGTCGTCGCAGATCTTCCGGACCACGCCCATGTCGTGCGTGACCACGAGCACCGTCACACCGAGTTCGGCGCGCGCCCGGTCCAGCACGGCGAGCACGGAGCCGGTGGTCTCGGGGTCGAGCGCGGACGTCGGCTCGTCGGCCAGCAGCACGGACGGCGACGCGGCGAGCGCCCGCGCGACCGCGATCCGCTGGCGCTGGCCGCCGGAGAGCTGGTCGGGGTACGAGCCCGCCTTGTCGGTCAGGCCGACGAGGTCGAGCAGCTCGGCGACGCGGGTGCGGCGCTGCGGCCCGGCCACGCCCGCCGCCTCCAGCGGCAGCGCGACGTTGCCCGCGGCGGTGCGCTGGCGCAGCAGGGAATCCCCTTGCGGCACAACGCCGATCTGCCGGCGGGCGGCGCGCAGCGCGGTGCCGTCGAGCGAGACGAGGTCGGTGCCGTCGACGCGGATCGCGCCGCTGTCGGGCCGCTCCAGGAGCGCGACGCACCGGGCCAGGGTGGACTTGCCCGCCCCGCTGGGGCCGACGACGCCGAGCACGGTGCCCGCGGCGACGTCCAGGTTCACGCCGTCCAGCGCGCGAACCTGCCCGGTACTCCCGGGGAAGGTCTTGGTGAGGTTCTCGACAGTGATCACGTTTCGCTCCACGACGGCATGCGGCAGCGCACGCTCATGGCGTGCGTGACCGACGGCTCAGCTCAGAAAGGTGTCCTGGATGAAGGACGCGGGGATTCGAGGCGCCTGCGGCTGCTCAGCGGCTGCGACAGGCGGACGACGTGCGGCGGCCGTGGTCGACGACCCGCCGGCGGGTGAGCATTCGCATCCTGGGCACGTGATTCCTCCATCGTTCCTGGCGGAAGCACCTGCCCCCGTGGAGGGGTGGTTGCTGCGGCGTCGTGGAGCCAGGTCTCTCGGCCGCTCGGGATGGCACCACGAGTAGACCTGACGGGACCCGGCTGACGCAAGCCCGAAACTGGATCGTCCGGCAAATCACACTTTCGGCCGAAAGATCAACGACTATCGAGCGGACGCGACCTCGGCTATCCGGATGAAGTCGCCGACGTCCAGTTGTTCGCCGCGCACGGAGGGGTCCACGCCCGCCGCGACGAGCAGCCGCTGCGCCTCGGCGGCCGAGCCCGCCCAGCCCGACAGGGCGCCCCGCAGCATCTTGCGGCGTTGCGCGAAGGCCGCGTCCACCAAGGCGAACAGCCGCTTCGGGTCCACAGTGGACAGCTGTTCGTGCCGGTCGAACGCGACCAGCGCCGAGTCCACGTTCGGCACGGGCCAGAACACCGAGCGCGGCACGGGACCGGCCCGGCGGGCGTCGGCGTACCAGGCGAGCTTCACGCTGGGCACGCCGTAGACCTTGCTGCCGGGACCGGCGGCCATCCGGTCGGCCACCTCCGACTGCACCATCACCAGGCCCGTGCGCAACGACGGCAGCACGGCCAGCAGGTGCAGCACCACGGGCACGGCCACGTTGTACGGCAGGTTCGCCACGAGGGCGGTCGGCTCGACCGGGAGCTGGTCCGGCGTGACGCGCATCGCGTCCGCGTGCACGACGGACAGCCGGTCGGCCAGCCGGGGCGCCCGCTCCGCCACCGTGACCGGCAGGCGGTCGGCGAGCACGCCGTCGATCTCCACGGCCACCAGCGCGCGACAGGAGGGCAGCAACGCCAACGTCAGCGAGCCCAGGCCGGGCCCGACCTCGAGCACCACGTCGTCCGGGCGCAGGTCGGCCGCCGACACGATGCGCCGCACCGTGTTCGGGTCGTGGACGAAGTTCTGCCCGAGCTTCTTAGTGGGGCGGATGTCCAGTTCGGCGGCCAGCCGACGGACGTCGGCCGGACCCAGGAGCTGGCTCCCGGACCCGGCCGTCGTCGAATCCTCAGTCACCCGACCCATTCTCCACCACTGCCGATGGACCACCACGCGAGGTCGCAGGCGACCTCGCCGCGACGCCGGAGGCGGCGCCGTGTTACGGCAAGCCGAGCTTCTGCTGGCAGTGGGGCCACGCCGAGTAGCCGCCGCGCGCGTCGCGGAGCTTGGTGGCGATGGCGATCTGCTGCTCGCGGGTCGCCTGGTGCGGGTACGCGGCGTACTGGGCGCCCCCGTAGGCGTCCCAGGTGCCCTTGTTGAACTGCAGGCCGCCGTAGTAGCCGTTGCCGGTGTTGATGGCCCAGTTGCCGGTCGCCTCGCACTGCGCCAGCGCGTCCCACACCGCGCCGTCGGGCGGGAGCTTGGTGCCGACCTTGACCTTCTTCGGCTTCGGCTCCTTGGTGACCTTCGCGCCCAGCTTCTCGCGGCCGACCTCGGCGCCGTTCTTCACCGTCACGCGGTAGGTGACGATCTGCTCGCCGGCCTCGCCCGGGTCCAGGACCTCTTTCTGGCCCTTCATCATCGTGTCGTCCTTGACCTCCTCGACGGGCGGCTGGATGGCCTCCGTCGCGTTGATCACCGACACACCGGTGCGCGTGATGTGGACCTCGGCGCCGTTGGTGACGCGCAGGTCGATCGCCGTCTCGAGCTTGTCGTCGGGGCCGAGCGACAGGTTCTCGTTCTTCAGCAGCTCCTCGACGGTCACGGCCGTCGTCTGGACCTGCCGGGGCGCGTTGCCGCCGTCGTAGAGCGTGATGGTCTTGAGGCTCTTGACCTCGAGCGAGAGGCCGTCGAGGGGGACGTCCATGTTGCGGTCGTGGGAGAGCCAGGCGCCCTCGTCGTCGACCTGCAACTGGTCCAGGGCCTCGTCCACGGTGACCGAGCGGACCCAGCCCTCGCGCTGCTCGCCGTCGACCGTCATCTTCACCAGCCGGCCGCGGTCCAGCGAGATCTTGCCGCCGTCGCTCACCTTCGCCTGGGGTGACGGGCTCAGCGCGTCGTGCTCGCCGATCACGATGCCCTCGTCGGCGAGGATCTCGCCCACGGTCGACTCGTACGTGCGGACGGTGGTGGCTTCGCCGTCGACGTCGACCGTGACGGACTTGTCCATCGCGATCGCGGTGGCGCCGCCGCCGGAGATGGTGACCAGCACGGTGAGGACCGCGGCCTTCAGGAAGCGCCGCTTCCACTTCCCCGCGGCTTCGACCAGCGCGGCGGGCGGGGCGCTCGGCCGCTCGGCGGCCAGGCTGCCCGCGACCCGGTCCTGGGAGACCTCGTCGGGGATGATGATCGGCGGCAGGAGCGTGGTCTCGGCGTTGATCAGCCGGATCAGCTCGTCGACGTCGACGTTCGCGCTCTCCAGCAGCGCGTCGGCGTCCGGTCCCAGCACGTCCAGCACGTCGTCCGGGGTGATGGTGAACACCGCGGTGTCCCATTCGGACGGCGGCCCGGGTCTGTCCAGGACGTCGACACCGGTCACGGGTGTCGACTGCACGGGCGTAAACCAGTCGGTGTCCTCGTTGAACGAGTTCACGGGGTGCCATACCTCCTGAAGGCGCGAAGTCCGGCGACGCGCACGGTCGATGTCGGTGGTCAGCTGGTGATCTCCGGCAACTCCTGTGCGTGTTCGGCTTCTCGCTTCTGGTGTCAACGTGACCCGCCCCGACTGCGGGTGCGCCCCCGAATCACGACCAGGGGCACGGTCACGGGACCGTAACGGGTTCACGGGGGTTGTGCCAACACCCCGACAACCCTTGTGAGTTCAGTCACTCCGTCAGGGGAGCAAGTCTGTCCGCCATTCGTCGTAAGGAGGACTACGACTTCACCGCGTCACGAAGACCGAAGACACGTTCGGCGTTTCGGGTGATCTTCGTGGCCAACTCACCGAGGTCGGTCTCACGCAGCGTCGCCAGGTCCCGGAGCGTGTAGTTCGCGCAATACGGCTCGTTCGGGCGACCTCGGTACGGGTGGGGCGTGAGGAACGGCGCGTCCGTCTCGACGAGCACGTGGTCCTCCGGCACCCACAGTGCGGCTTCCCGCAACGCGTGGGCGTTGCGGAACGTCGTGGTGCCCGCGAACGAGAGCACGAACCCGCGCTCCACGCACGCGCGCGCGAAGGAGAGGTCGCCGGAGAAGCAGTGGAAGACCACAGTGGACGGCGCGCCCTCGGCGTCGAGCACCGCGAGGATGTCGTCGTGCGCGTCCCGGTCGTGGATCATCAACGGCTTGCCGACCCGTTTGGCCAGGTCGATGTGCCACCGGAAGGCCTCGTGCTGCGCCGCTTTCGGCGCGTAGTCCCAGTAGTAGTCCAGCCCGGTCTCGCCGATCGCGACGACCCTCGGCTGCGCGGCGAGCCGCTCCAGCTCCGCCTGCTCCACCTCGCCGAACGTCGACGTGCGCGTGGGGTGCAGGGCGACGGCGGCGAACACCCGGTCGTCCCACGTGGCGGCTTCGGCGGCCCAGCGCGCGGCGTCGAGGTCGTCGGCCACCGTGATCACGCGGTCCACGCCCGCCCGCACGGCCCGGTCCAGCACCTCGCGCACCTGCTCGGGCGTCTCCGCGCCGCACGCGTCGAGGTGGGTGTGGGCGTCGACCACCGGCGCCGGAAGGGCTTCCGGGACCGGTGGCCGTTCGCCTCGTCGCTTCGTCACTTCGCGATCGGGGCCCACTCGGGGCCGGTCTCACCCAGTTCGGGATCGAGCTTCGCGAACAGCGGCGCGGGCTTGGCCAGCGGCCTGCCCACCTCGATCGGGGTGGACGCCCACGTCGCCTGCTCGGCCGCGTAGTCGCCGGTCAGCACCGGGTACTCGCGGTCGGGCACGTCCAGGTCCGGCACGTCGGTCAGCTGCGGCTGGGCGGCCCACACGCCCGTGCCGCCCAGCGCCTCGTGCACCTTCTGCGCCGAGTGCGGCAGGAACGGCGTCAGCAGGGCGTTGGCGTCCTGCACGACCTGCAACGCGGTGTGCAGCACGGTGTCGCGGCGCTCGGGGTCGTCCTTGAGCTTCCACGGCTCCTGGTCGGACAGGTAGCGGTTGGCCGCGCCGACCACCTTCATCGCCTCGGAGGAGGCCTGCTTGAAGCGGGAGCGGCGCAGGTTCGAGCCCACCACGTCGAACGCCTTGCGGGACAGCTCCAGCAGCTCGTGGTCGGCCTGGGTCGGGCTGGTCGGCTTCGGGATCGCGCCCACGTTCTTGTGCGCCATCGAGATCGACCGGTTGACCAGGTTGCCCCACTCGTTGGCCAGCTCGAAGTTCGTCCGGCGGACGAACTCCTCCCACGTGAAGTCGGTGTCCTGGTTCTCGGGGCCGGCGACGGAGATGAAGTAGCGCAGCGCGTCGGGCCCGAACTGCTTCAGGAAGTCCGTGACGTAGATCACCGTGCCGCGGGAGGTGGAGAACTTCGAGCCGCTCATGGTCAGGAACTCGGAGCTGACGACCTCGGTGGGCAGGTTCAGCGTGCCGAACGCCCCGGGCTCGCCGCCCTTCGCGCCCTGGCCGTTCTGCCCGAGCAGCAGGGAGGGCCAGATCAGCGAGTGGAAGACGATGTTGTCCTTGCCCATGAAGTAGTAGCCCTGGGCGTCGCCGGTCCAGAACTCCTTCCAGGCGTCGTCGTCCCCGCTGCGGCGGGCCCACTCGACGGACGCGCTGAGGTAGCCGATGACGGCGTCGAACCACACGTAGAAGCGCTTCATCGGCTGCTCGCGCCACCCGTCGAGCGGGATCGGGATGCCCCAGTCCAGGTCGCGGGTGATGGCGCGCGGGCGCAGGTCGCCGATGAGGTTCTGGCTGAACTTGAGCACGTTCGGCCGCCACTCGGACCGGGTCTGCAGCCAGCCGCCGAGCGCGTCGATGAACTGCGGCAGGTCGAGGAACAGGTGCTCGGTCTCGACGAACTTCGGCGTCTCGCCGTTGATGCGCGAGCGCGGGTTCTTCAGGTCGACGGGGTCGAGCTGGTTGCCGCAGTTGTCGCACTGGTCGCCGCGGGCGCCGTCGTAGCCGCAGATCGGGCAGGTGCCCTCGATGTAGCGGTCGGGCAGCGTGCGGCCGGTGGAAGGGCTGATCGCGCCCATCTCGGTCTTCGGGATGACGTAGCCGTTGCGCCAGAGGGCGAGGAACAGCTCCTGGACCACCTTGTAGTGGTTGCCGGTGGTCGTCCGGGTGAACAGGTCGTAGGACAGCCCGAGGCCGTGCAGGTCGTTCGCGATCACGCGGTGGTACTTGTCCACGAGGTCGCGGGTGGACATGCCCTCCTTCTCGGCCTGCACCGAGATGGGTGTGCCGTGCTCGTCCGAGCCGGAGACCATCAGCACCCGGTTGCCCGACATGCGCATGTAGCGGGAGAACACGTCGGAGGGGACACCGAAACCGGAGACGTGACCGATGTGGCGGGGGCCGTTGGCGTAGGGCCACGCCACCGCGGTCAGCACGGAGGCACTCATGGGCCAAGCCTACGGAGCCGCTTCCAGCGGGTTTCCGCGGGTTGGGCAGTCCGCGAGGGGCCGTGCGCGGCGGACCGCCCGCCCGTCTCAGCTCTTGCTGATCGCGGCGTCGTACAGGGCCTTCTTGCTCACCCCCGCCGCCTCGGCGACCTCCGCCGCCGCCGTCTTCAGCCGCTCGCCGTCGGCCACGCGCTGCTTCACCTCGGCCACCAGCGCCTCGATCGGCGGGGTCTCGCGGGCCTCGGCGGGCGCCAGCACGACGGTGATCTCGCCGCGCACGCCCTCGGCCGCCCACTCGGCCAGCTCGCCGAGGCCACCCCGCTTGACCTCCTCGTACGTCTTGGTCAGCTCCCGGCACACGGCGGCGCGGCGGTCCGGGCCGAGCACGTGGGCGGCGTCGGCGAGGGTGTCCGCCAGCCGATGGGGTGACTCGAAGAAGACGCACGTCCGGGGCTCGTCGAGCAGGCCCGCGAACCACCGCCGGCGTTCGCCCTGCTTGCGCGGCGGGAAGCCGTCGAAGCAGAAGCGGTCCGACGGCAGGCCCGACACGGCCAGCGCGGTCGTCACCGCGGACGGGCCGGGCAGGCACGTGACCCGGATGTCCTCCTCGACGCACGCGGCCACGAGGCGGTAGCCGGGGTCGGACACGCTCGGCATCCCCGCGTCGGTCACCAGGAGCACCGTCCGGCCGTCCCGCAGCGCCTCCAGCAGGCCGGGCAGCCGGGCCGTCTCGACCTGGTCGTAGAAGCTGACCACCCGCCCGGCCGGCGTGACGTCGAGGGCCGAAGCGAGCGACCGCAGCCGTCTGGTGTCCTCGGCCGCGATCACCTCGGCCGTGCCCAACGCCTCCACCAGGCGCGGCGAAGCGTCCCGGACGTCGCCGAGCGGAGTAGCCGCCAGCACCAAACGGCCTGATCCAGATACAGGTCTCACGTGTCTCACCCTACGATCGTGCGCGTGAGCCTGATCGCACCGCAGTCCGCAGACGACGTGGTCGACGCCGGCGGGGCGCCGCCGACGAGCCCGCCACCGGGCAACGACCGCGAACAGCGGGCCCGCCAGCTCGAACCCGGCGCGATGAGCGACGCCCTCAGGGGCTGGCTCGTCACGCTGACCGTGGCGTTGATCGGCGGTGTGGTGCGGTTCTGGAACCTCGGGTTCCCGACCGACAAGGGCACCCCGGTCTTCGACGAGAAGCACTACGTGCCGCAGGGCGCGCAGGTGCTGCGCAACGGCGGGTACGAGGACAACCCCGGCTACGAGCTGATCGTGCACCCGCCGCTGGGCAAGCAGCTCATCGCGATCGGCGAGTGGCTGTTCGGCTACGACGGCGTCGGCTGGCGGTTCGCGTCGGCCGCCGTGGGCACGTTGACGATCCTGCTGGTGGTGCGGATCGCCCGGCGGATGACGCGGTCGGACCTGATCGCGGCGATCGCGGGCGTGCTGCTGATCGCGGACGGCATGAGCCACGTGCAGTCGCGGATGGGGATGCTGGACGCGTTCCTGACGTTCTTCGTGGTGGTGGCGTTCGCCTGCCTGGTGGTGGACCGGGACCAGGTGCGGTCGCGGCTGGCCGAGGCGGTGCGCGAGGGCTGGGTGACGAACTCGCCGTTCGGCCCGTGGCTGGGTTTCCGCTGGTGGCGGTTCGCGGGCGGGGTCGCGCTCGGCCTGGCGTGCGGCGTGAAGTGGTCCGGTCTGTGGTACATCGCGTTCTTCGGCGTGCTGTCGGTGTTCTGGAGCGCGCTGGCGCGTCGTTCGGCGGGGGTGGCGCGGCCGTGGGTGGGCGCGTTCGCGAAGGACCTGCTGCCGTCGCTGTTCGCACTGCTGGTGATCCCGCTGCTGGCGTACCTGGCCACGTGGTGGGCGTGGTTCGCGTCGGAGACGGCCATCGACCGGCACATCGCGGGCACGAAGATCCCCGAGGACGGCTGGATCCCGGCGCCGCTGCGGGCGCTCTGGTACTACAGCGGCAACGTGCTGGAGTTCCACACCAAGCTGGTGACGTCGGAGACGAACCAGCACCCGTGGGAGTCGAAGCCGTGGACGTGGCCGATGGGCCTGCGGCCGATGCTCTACTACTTCGAGGGCTCGGTGCAGGGCTGCGGCGGACCGAGCTGCGTCGGCGCGATCATGCTGATCGGGACGCCCGCCCTGTGGTGGCTGGCGTTCCCGATGCTGGCGTGGGCGATGTGGCAGTCGATCGCCAAGCTGGACTGGCGGTACGCGGCGGTGCTGGTCGGGTACGGCGCGGGCTTCCTGCCGTGGTTCCTCAACGTCGACCGGCAGATGTACTACTTCTACGCGATGCCGATGGCGCCGTTCCTGGTGCTGGGCATCGCGCTGGCGCTGGGCGAGGTCCTGGGCAGGCGGACCGACGGCAAGGAACGCCGCGGCACCGGCCTGCTCGCGGTGTCGCTGTACGTGGGCCTGGTCGTGGCCAACTTCGTGTGGCTGTGGCCGATCCTCAACGGCATCCCGATCACCCCGGAGGTGTGGGACGCCCAGAAGTGGCTGCCGTCCTGGAACTGATCTCGGGGCCGTCCTGCGAGGACGGCGCGGTGGACACGAGTGCCGGAGGAACGTCGACAGGCGGTGCGAACGCTTCCTCCGGCCGGATCCGCGGCGGTGCGGTAGCCCACGGCTTCAGGTTCTGCACGACGTCTTCGTAGAAACCCGTGACGGCGGCGAGCACGGAATCTATGAACGAATTCCGGCCGGTGCCGCGCTTGCTTCCCAGAGGCACCGAATTGGCGACCCGGAATCCGCGGATGTCCTTCGCCGGGTCCGCCACCAACGCCATCGGGTTGCTTCTCACGGTGCGCAGCAGTTCCGACGCACCCGCGCCGCGGCCGTGCAATGCGAATGCCTCGAGCCGGACGGTGTCCGGGGCGTCCTTCAACTGCCGGACCAACCAGTTGACCCGGGTGGTCGGGCGCCCTTCCCGCGGCCCGTCCAGGTCGACGTGGCACGAGACCCTGCCGGCCCGCAGGTCGGCGGTCACCTGGAGCACGCCCACCGTGCCGGGGATGTGGACACCGGCGGTCAACCTGCCCTCGGCGACGAGCTGACCGACTTGCTTCGCCACCCGCGTCTGCGGCTCGGCCAGCTCCTTGCGGGTCAGCGCCGGGGTCACCTCCGCACCGAGCCTCCGCCCGAGTCGGAGGCACGCGAACCGCACGAGGGCGTCGAAGCGCAGGGCGACCTCGGGTGCGGTCTTGTCGGTCGCCCGCAGCGTCCCGGCCTGGATGGCCTCGCGCAGCGGCACCCACGCGGGCCCCATGTCCTCGAACGCCATCGCACCTGATCGCGGGTGTTCCAGGTACCGGATCAGCTCGCCCAGGATCCACGCCTGATCGGTGTCCGCGACGCCCCGGTGCTCCTTCTGCACCACGGCCTCGCAGAGCACTTCGGTCCACGACCAGTGGTGCAGGGCGACCTTCTTGAGCTTCCGCCGGTCGACCGCCGCCGGGTGTTGGCCGGGCAGCGCGGGGATCTCGTTGGAGATGGTGATCACCGCGTCGAAACCCCGGTCCCGGGCGACGTCGAGGTAGTTCTCGATCTGCTCGACCTGCAACTGGTTGGCGCCGGTCTTCACCTCGACGAGCGCCGTCCACGACCGCTGACCGCGCACCACGCGGATCAGCCCGTCCGGGATCACCTTGCGTCCTTCGAGTTCGAACGGGACCTCGATGAACGTCCGCACGGCAGCGGCGGGCGCGCCCAAGGGCTGCGTCAGCGTCCGCCCGAACTCGCGCACCGCGGACATCACCGCCAGCAATGCGGAAGTCGCCCGTCTTTCCTGTTCATCCGCGCCGTTGATGCCCGAAGTGGGAATCAACCGGGCGGCGTGCCAGCTTTCCTCGGACGACACCATCCACCTCGCTGACTGTTCCGTTCGCACGAATCAACGCGTAGTTCGGCCCGGGGGAAGAGTCCGTTACCGGGGGACACCGCGTTCACCCGTTCGCCGCAGTTGACCGCGACCGCGCGGACGTCAACCCGGCAGCTCGGTGAGCACGGGGTTGCGGATGCTCTCGTAGATCACCGAGCTGCGGAAGCTGATCACCTCGCGCCGTTCGCTCAGGCGGTCGATGAGGAACGCGTGTAGGTGTTCCAGGTCCGGCACGGCGAGGTGGATAAGGAAGTCGTCGTCGCCCGCCACGACGTACATCGCGGTCACCTCCGGCAGGGCGCCGATCGCCGCCTTGAAGTTGGCGATCACCGCACGGCTCATCGGGCGCAGGCGGGCGGCGACGAAGGCCTGGACGGGGCGGTTGAGCGCGCTCAGGTCCACGTCCGCGTGATAGCCCTTGATCACGCCGCGCTCGCGCAGCGCGCGCACGCGTTCCAGGCAGGTCGACGGCGCGACGCCCAGCCGCCGGGCCAGCTCGCGGTTGGTCAGCCGCGCATCCAGTTGCAGATTCGCGATGATCGCCGAATCAAGTTCGTCCATGTCCCGATCATGGCAAACTCTCTCGAACGAAGTTCGGCGGCACTGGATCAGGCCGTTCAGGTGGACAAGTCTGAGCACATTCCACCGAACGAACGGACCGGACGTGCTGCCCACCAAACTCGCGTTGATCCTGCGTGACGACCTGCCGCCCAACCTCGCCGCGAACGCCGCCGTCGTCCTCGGCCTCACCCTCGGCGCCCGCCTGCCCGACCTGCTCGGCGAGGACGCCAAGGATGCCGACGGCACCCTCCACCTCGGCCTCAACACCCACCCCGTGCCGGTGCTGACCACGTCCGCCGACCACCTCAAGGCCCTGCACCGCGCCGACGGCGTGCTGAAGATCGGCTTCACCGAGGTCGCCCGCCGCTCCCGCGCCTACCCCGAGTACCTCGAAGCCCTCGCCCGCACCGAGGACCCGGAGTTCGTCGCCGTCGCCCTCTACGGCCCGCGCGCCGAGGTCACCCGGCTGACCCGCAAGCTCCCGTTGATGGCATGAGGCTCACCGCGATGTACGTGGGCGCGGTGCTCGGTCCCGGTGTGCTGGTGCTGCCCGCCCTGGCCACCGAGGCCGCCGGGCCGGCCTCCCTCCTGGCGTGGGTCGCGCTGCTGGCGCTGAGCGTCCCGGTCGCGGTGTCGTTCGCCCGGTTGGGTGAACAGCACCGGGGCGGCGTGGTCGGGTTCGTGCGCACGGCGTTCGGCGAACGGGCCGCACGGCCGGTCGCGTGGTGGTTCTACCTGGTCGGCGTGCCGTTCGGGGTGCTCGGCGGCGCGCTGGTCGGCGGCCGGTACGTCGCCCACGCGCTCGGCGGCGGCGACCCCGCGGTGATCGCGATCGTGCTGCTGGCCGCGGCGTTCGCCGCCAACTACGCCGGGCTGCGGGTGTCGGCGGGCGCGCAGGTCCTGCTGGTCGGGCTGCTGGCGGTGCTGCTGGCCGTGGCCGTCGCGGGCACCGTGCCGACCGTGTCGCGGGACGACTTCGAGCCCTTCGCGCCGCACGGGTGGCTCGCCGTCGGGCACGCCGCGGTGGTGCTGTTCTTCGCGTTCTCCGGCTGGGAGGCGGCGGGAAACCTGGCCGACGAGTTCGGCGACCCGCGCCGGGCGACCCGGCGGACGCTCGTCGTCGTCGCCGTCCTGTACCTGGGGCTGGCGGTCACGACGGCGGGCACGACGAGCGACGTCCCGCTCGCCGACCTGCTGGAACGCGTGTTCGGGCCGTCCGCCCGGCTGGTCACGGCGGTGGCCGCGACGCTGCTGGCCTTCGGCGCGATCAACACCTACCTGGCGGGCGGCGCACGCCTCGGCGGGCGGCACGGCCTGACCGGCTTGCTGGTGGTGTGCGCGCTGCTCACCGCCGTGACGCTGCGCCTGCACGTCGAGCTGGACACCTTGATGCGCGTCGCGTCGACCACGCTCGCGGCGGTGGCGGGGGGGGGGGGGGGCGCCCCCCCCCCCCCCCGGCGCGGCCCCACCGCCCCGGGAGCCCGCGGCGGCCCCCCGGCGGGGCTGGCGTTCTCGGGCGTGCTGCTGGCCGTGCCGCTGGTGATCGGGGTCGCGGCCCTGGTCAGCGCACGGGTCGGGTCGGCGGTTCCGGCCGGTCGATCATCCTCGTGACCGGGCCTTCCTTGCTCAGCCCCGCCTGCGAGAGCCACGTGCTCAGCTCGTTGCGGATCGCGCCCAGCGCCGGCCGCTTGGCCGGGTCGGCGTCCAGCGCGCTGGTGAGCAGCCGGGCGTGGGCGCTGTGCTGCGGCAGCTTCACGCACGGCTCGCCCTGCGCGGCGGCCATCAGCGACGAGATCGGGTTCTCCCGCGACCCGCGCGGCGGGTGGCCCGTGAGCGCGTAGCTGACCGTGGCGGCCAGCTGCCAGGCGTCCGACGCGGGGCTGGCCGCCTCACCGCGGGCGGTCTCCGGCGCGAGGAAGTCGGGCGTGCCGACCATCATGCCGGTGGCGGTGAGCGTGCTGTCGCCCTTCGACCTGGCGATGCCGAAGTCGATCAGGTGCGCGGTGCCCTGGGTGTCCACGATGACGTTGGACGGCTTCACGTCCCGGTGCAGCACGCCCCGCTCGTGCGCGGCGGCCAGCGCGTCGGCCATGTTCACCCAGAGCCGGGCGGCGAGCGTGTCGGCGAGCAGACCGCTGTCGCGCACGACGTCGGACAGCGGTTGGCCGTCGATGTACTCCATGACGATCGCGAGGCCGTCCGGGTCCTGCACGATGTCGAACACGCGCACGCAGTTCGGGTGCCGCACGGCGGCCAGAGCGCGCGCTTCGCGCAGCATGCGCTGCTCGGTGTCGTTGTCGGGCGCGTGCGCGAGCTTCACCGCGACCGTGCGCGCCAACTGCTCGTCCACCGCCAGCCACACCGTGCCGAACCCGCCGCGGCCGAGCTGGCGGATCCGCCGGAACCGGCCACCCGCCGGGTTCCACACCTTGCCGGAGTCCGGCGTCGGTGTCGGCGCGCTGCTGCCGGCGCCGGCCGGGCCGAACGGCAGCGGGCCGGGCGTGTCGGCCAACGGCGCGGGCTGCTCCGGCTTGGTCGGCCTCGGCGACTCCACGGGCACGTCGGCGACCCGCGTCGGCGGGTAGTGCCGAGCCGGCGGCGTCGGCCGGTAGGGCGGGACCGGCTGGTAGGGCGGGATCTGCGCGGGCTGGTAGGGCGGCGGCTTCTCCACCTTGTACGGCGGCGGCTGGTGCGGCTGGCGCGGCGGCTGCGACGACGACTGCCGCGGCTGCGAGGACGACTGGTGCGGCTGCTGGGACGACGGCGGTGGCGTTCTCGACACCGCGGGTTGCGGGCTCGGGTTCCCGCGATCGCGACCGGGGCGGTTCAGCATGGCGGTAGTCAACCCGAAAACCCGCACGACGAGGGAGCCCAACACCGCGATCGGGAAGAACCCGAGCAGCAGGTGGCCCACCAGCGTGACCGGCAGCGCGGACGTCGACAGCAGCAGGACCAGGAACGGCGGCCAGAACACCCGGCGCGGCCAGTTCGGGCCGAGCCGGAACGCCGAGCCCGCCTGGAGCATCACGAACAGCAGGCAGAGCAGGGCGAGCAGCGCCGTCACACCGGCGAAGATGACGTCCGGCACGCCGGACCGGCCGGTGATCGCCGTGATGATCGGGTCGGTGACGATGAGGTAGTCGTACTGGCTGATCACCATGCACGGCGACCCGTCCAGCGACTCCATGCCGGGCAGCGCGCGGGTGCGCAGGAGCTTGTAGGTGGCCGAGAAGGCCATCCACGGCAGCACCAGCGTGCTCACCACGCCGAGCACCGCGAAGATCGCGCCGGTGAACGGTCCGTAGGAGTTGCCGACCACGCGGCGGACGGTGATCGACAGCAGCGCGGCGATCGTCGGCAGCACGCCGATCAGGGCGCCGAACGCGGTGACGGTCCAGGCCCAGTCGCCGGGGCAGAGGGGCACACCTGACCAGCCGTGCAGCCACGCCAGCAGCGACTCGGCCAGCTCCACGACCCGCACCACCCCTTCTCGTCGCCTCTCAGGGTACGGGTGCGGGCCACACCGACAGCGCCGTCCGGGCAACATCGTGCAGTTCAGCCCGCGTAGCGCCGTCCCGGGCGAGCGACGACATGCCCCGGACGGTGGCGGCGACGAAGACGGCCAGGCGGCGGGCGTCGGTGCCCGCGGGGAGCGCGCCGGTCGCGACGTCCTGCCGGATCTTGGCCTCGACCGCCTGTCTCGCCTGGTCACGCGGACCGGTCAACTCGGGTGCGCTGAGGATCAGGCAGCCCTTGGGCCGGTCGGGGGTCGTGTACTCGATCGCGGCTTCGGTCAGGATCCGCTCGACGGCCTGACGTGCGGTGGGCTCCTCGTCGAGGGCTCGCGCGGTGAACGCGCCGTAGGTCTGCTGGTAGCGCCCGACGGCTTCGGCGAAGAGGGCGCGCTTGTCGCCGAACGCGGCGTAGAGGCTCGGCGGGTTGACGCCGGTGGTCGCGGTGAGGTCGGCGACGGAGGTCGCCTGGTACCCGTCGCGCCAGAAGGCGCGCGTGACCTGGTCCAGCACGTCGTCCCGGTCGAACCCGCGTTTGCGCCCCACCACGGGGTTCATTTTATAGCGTCCGCTACAGTTCTTCTTTTGTAGCGGTCGTTACAGATCGGAGTGCTGGTGAAGACGGCATTGGTGACCGGGGCGAGTCGCGGGATCGGGCGGGCGATCGCGTTGCGGTTGGCGGCGGACGGGATGCGCGTGGTCGTGCACTACGCGCGGGACGACGACGCGGCGCGGGCCGTGGTGGAGGAGGCCGGTGGTGGCGCGTTCGCGGTGCGGGCGTCGTTGCCCTCGGAGCTCGACGCGCTGGTGGCGGCGCTGCCGCCGTTGGACGTGCTGGTGAACAACGCCGGGATCGGGTTGCCGGCGCCGATCGAGGACGTGACGCCCGAGGCGTTCGACGCGGTGTTCGCGGTGAACGTGCGGGCGCCGTTCTTCCTGGTGCAGTGCGTGCTGCCGGTGCTGCGGGACGGTGGGCGGATCGTGAACATCTCGTCCGGGGCGACGCGCATCGCCATGCCGGTGGGCATCGCGTACTCGATGACGAAGGGCGCGCTGGACACGTTCACGCGGACCCTGGCGCAGCACCTGGGGCCGCGCGGGATCACCGTGAACACCGTCGCACCGGGGGTGGTCGACACCGATGCGAACGCGTCCTGGCTGCGCGGGGATCCGGCGGCGGAGGCGGCGATGGCGGCGCGTTCGGCGTTGGGGCGGATCGGTTACGCGGAGGACATAGCCGACGTGGTGTCCTTCGTGGCATCGGAGAAATCGCGGTGGATGACGGGAGCGTGGCTCGATGCGACAGGAGGCGCCCACTTGTGACGTGACCTCGGCCGGTGACCTGACCTCGGCCGGTGACGTGGCCTTGGCGGGAAGGGGTCCGGCTCATCGCGTGCGAGCCGGACCCCGCGCGTGCGCTTGCCGCTAGCTCACACGCGCTCCCACAAGGCGGGCACCGTCGGCGGATCCCAGCCTGGTTGGGACGTGTGCCCCTGCAAGCACCTGTACCCGACGCCGTCGTACGTCACGAGGGAGCCGGTCGTGTACGCGACGCCTGGCTGCCAGGTGGTCTGGCCGGGGTCCGTGGTGGTCGTCGTGGTCGGCGAGGTGGTGCTGGTTGGCGTGCCGCCACTGACGATCAACTGGAGGCCGTAGACCTGGAGGATCTCGTTGACCGGCTGGAAGTAGATCGTCCCGCCGGACGTGCAGTTCCCGGAGCCACCGGAGGTGACGCCCTGCGCCTGGTCACCGGTCAGCCACGAGCCGCCGGAGTCGCCGGGTTCGGCGCAGGCGTTGGTGCGGGTGAGGCCGGTGATCGTGCCTTCGGGGTAGGTCACGGAGGTGTTCTTCTGCTGGATGGTGCCGCAGCGCCAGCCCGTGGTGGAGCCGGAGCGGCAGACTGAGGCGCCCACCGGCGCCTCGGTGGAACCGGCGACCGGCACCGTGCCGGGGTAGCGGTTGACCAGGGGGCGGCCGGTGTTGCCGGCGGCCGTGCGGACCCAGGCGTAGTCGTTGCCGGGAAAGCTGGAGCCGGCGAACGTGCCACTGGGCTGGGTCGTCGTCGCGCCCGTGCGGCCGCAGTGGCCGGCGGTGACGAAACCACCGTTGACCGCGAACCCGACCGAACAGCGTGAGCCGCTGCCGATGTAGTAGGCGTTGCCGCCGATCACGTCGATCAGCGGGCGTGGCTCCTCAGTGGAGGGTTCGATCCGGACGTCGGCGTCGGCCAGGCCGCCGGCGTGCGCGAACGCTTTCGCGGCCGCGGTGTCGCGGGCGAGGACGACCACGGTGTTCGTGGGGACGTCGACGTACCAGCCGGGCACGGACCGGGGTGCGCTCCGCGCGTTCCGGTCGAGCTTGCCCTTGAGTGCGTCGAGCTGGGCCAGTGACCTCGGCACCACCGTCGCCCGCGCGCCCTCGGCTTCGACAGTCTGGATCTGCGACGCGGCCGTGACGCCGACGACGAGTTGGGTGGCGTCGGCGTTGAGCCAGGCACCGGCGAACCCCGGACCGAGCCGCGCCTTGAGCGTCCTCTCGGTCCGTGCGGCGACCGCTTCGCGCTCGATGCGGGCGCGGGCCTGGTCGGGGGTGAGGTGGAGGTCGCGCGCCATGGCCGCGACCATGCCTCCGTCGACCGCGAGCTGTGGCGGTGGTGGACCAGCGTTCGCGGTGGTGGCCAGCGCAGCTGCCAATCCGGCAGCGCTCAAAACCGCCACGGCGACCGCGGCGACGCTACGTCGAGTCATCCGCTGTCTCCTTGCAGGGGTGGTGACACGGGATGCGGGGCCGTTGCCCCGACGCTAGCCAGCCAAAACCCCCACCGGATATGCCAGTCAAGTCATAACACCACGTTATGGTCCAGTCCACTCCCGATCTTCCCCCACCCATTTCCGCACCTCAACCCCCACCCGCCACCCACCCACACCCCACAACTCACCGACTTCACCCCACCCACCGCACGAAGACCCGCCCCACCGGCACACCATCCCGGCGGTGCCCGCAAACGTTTGCCATCCAAGGCGAACAACGCCCACACCAACGCGCACCGCCGACCCTCAATGGGCGCAATCAACGGCCGCAGACACGGCAGCCGCAAGCGCATGCGGCCAGCGCCGGAGTTCGGCGATCATGCGACAGTCGGCCAAGGGTGCGGCGGGACCAGCGGCGGGACCGCAGGCGCGACGCGAAGGCCGCGAGCGGCGCGGTGGCGAGCGGCGGGAGCGGCAACAGGCGGCGCGGCGAGCACGCGACATGACAGCGGGGGCGGGCCGCAGGAGGTGGCGCGGCGGACCCCAGCTCGAGCGAGCGGCGCGGCGGCGGGAATCGCGCACCGGATGGCAGGGCGGCTGGATCCGCGGCTCGGGTCAGGCCGGTGGCTGGCTGCCGCCCGGCCGGCCGGGCGGGTCGGCCGGGCCGGGCGGGTCGGCCGGGCCGGGCGGGGCGGGCGGGCCGGGCGGGGCGG
>NZ_JAJHUO010000009.1:0-280075 GCF_020859565.1 Saccharothrix luteola
CGGCCTCCAACGCGGCCACCACCCGCAACCGCAGCACCTCACGCTCCGCAGGCGACAACCGGTGCGCACCCTCAACCTCGATCACGACCGATCAACCTACCGGAAGACGATCACTTTCGACTCAATATCGGGGGAACCTCAGCTGGTAGACCTAATGCTGGACGGGACGAAAGCGGCCTTATGAACGGTCTGGCCAATTAGCGCGGAACTGAGCGGTATCCGTCTAGTGCGGGCGAACCTGCGTCGAAGGCTCCATGGCACGTACGACGCCTGCGGGAGGTTCGCGATCGAACCTCCCGCAGGCGTGCTTTCAGCGGCTGTCGGCGGTGCCCCCGTTTCCATCGAGACGGACGAGGGACGGATTGGTGTTCGACATGTCTCTCTCTTTTCTGGATGTCGTGGTCACGCGGACCACGAGGTGGTGAACCGGTCGACCGGCACTGGTCGGCAGACCGGGGGTGTGCCCGGGTCGGGCAGGCGCATCGCCCGACAACAGGTCGCGCGAAGGACAGCGGCCGCACGGTGCGGCATTGAGGTGAGTCGGTGGGTGGCCGCCCGGGCGGCTCCCGGTGAGGCGAGCTCGTCGAGCTGGTCGCGCAACGGGAGAGACGGGTCCAAGACTCGCACGGTGGCTGGCACCAACGGCGCGGCACGGGCGAGTGCGACTGGCTTGCCGATCGCCACCGCGTACGCAGTCACCGGGCCGTGGTCGCCGATCACCCGGTCGGCGGCTACCAGCGGGATCCGCCAATCCGCGTCGGGAGGAACCACGACGAGCCCGGCCCGTCGCACGTCCGCCGTCCAGGCGAGGATCTGACGGCGACCGTGCACGTCCCACACGTCCGGGTGCAGGTGGCACACCACGAGGTGCTCAGGAAGCTCCGCGACGAGCCGGTCGAGCAGGCCCGGCGCCCTCGCGAACAGCGATTGCGGTCCACGTCCCGAACTCACGAGCAGGACCGGCCTGGCCGCCGCGACCTCGAGCGCCGACCGATACCGCTCACGGTGGCGCATGCTCGCGGCCAACCGGTCGAAGCCCATGTCCCCGATCACAACGGCGTGACGGGCGGCCCCCGACCACCGATCCCGCAGCAACCGGTGTTGCTCGTGGTGTGCCAGCGCGACGACCGACAAGGGGTGCGCGGTGCCACCCGGTCGTGCCAGGGCTTGCTTGATTCCAGCGAGTCCGTCGTACCCAGGCAGATCCGGGAACGCCCCGCGCGGCGCCGGGTCCGGCAACAGCAGGACCGGCCCACCGCCGAGGTCGCTGACGGCTCGGCTCGACGCCGCCACGACAAGGTCGAACCGCTCGCCAACCGCATCATGCCAGGGGATGGTCAGCGCAGCCGCCTTGCGCAGGAACTCGTCGACCCCGCTGCCGACCTTGTCCGGTGGGCTCGTGAAGACCACTTGTACCTCGGGCTCACTCTCGATCACCGATAGCGCGTCGAGTACCCGTTGCCCCGAGGCGACTGTGTGCACGACCGCGAGGGCCACTCGCCGCACCGCACGTGTTCGTTCGAGAGGTGCTCGTGTCCAGCTCCTCGTCGCCATCCGACCTCCGTTCCCTCCAGCTCGCTCAGGACGGCGGAAGCGTCTCCGACGAACGTGTGCCGATCGTGTGGGTTGCGTGTGGAAGAGCGGCTCCCGCACACAGTTCTGCTTCACTGGTTGTGATGGAGGACAACGACATCCGCGTTCAGGTTCTCGGTCCGGTAGCGCTGTTCGTCGATGGTGTCGAACAGCGGCTGACGGACCGCACCCGTGCCCTGTTGGCGGCCCTGGCCCTCGACCGTGAGCGCGCCGTGGAGCGGGAGCAGTTGATCGAGCTGCTCGGCGGCGCCCCAGGTTCGCTGACGCTGGCGACGATCCGGAACTACGCGCGCGATCTGCGGAAGTTAGTCGGTAGCCAAGTGCTGCCGAACAAGCGCGGCCGCGTCCGCCTGAACCTCGACCCCGGGCACATCGACTACTGGCAGTTCCGGAAGCTGTTCGACCGAGCCCAGTCATCCGAAGGTGAAGAACGGCGGCGTGCGTTGCGGGAAGCCCTGGACTTGTGGCAACCGGGAGAGCCGCTGCACAACGTCGGGCAGGCGCACCTCCAAGACCAAGTCGCGGACCTGACGACCCGGCACCGCAAGACCTACCTCGACCTGATCACCGTGAATCTGGGGTCTGGCCGGGTGGACGAGGCCGTGACGGACGCGCGAGAGGCGTTAAGCCGTTGGCCGCTTGACGGCGAGATCTGCGGGGCCTTGCTGCAGGCGCTGGGGCACATGGGCGATGACGGCGAAATTAACCGGATCGCGGCCGAGTTCACCGAACGTCGACGCAAGGCCGCACAGGGCCTGCCTGCGAACTTCACCACCCTGGTGAGGAACGCCCTAGCGGACGCCGGTACCGCGACCAAGATCACCATGGCTCGCCCACTCAGGCCGAACCAGCTGCCCCGAACAGTCGAGACCCTGCACGGACGTGACCACGAGTTGGCACAGCTCGACTGGCTGCTCGCCGGCCAGGCACGAGCCATCGCGGTCGTCGGCCCGGCCGGCGTCGGGAAGACACAACTCGTGTTGTTCTGGGCGCACTGCTCGCTCGACGCGTTTCCCGACGGCGTGCTCTACGGCGACCTGCGCGGGTTTGACGAGCGCGACCCCGTGCCGGCTGACCGCCTGCTCACCTCGTTCGTCCGCGCGCTCGGTGCGATGCCGACCGAAGACCCCGTCGGCCAGTACCGCAGCCTGTTAGCCCACCGGGCGGTCCTCGTGGTCCTCGACAACGCACCCGACTACGAGCACATCGAACCGCTGTTACCCGCCGGCCCGCAGTGCGCGGTCGTCGTCACCAGCCGACGGCGGATACCGGCGATCCGCTCCGCCGGGAGCGGCAAGGAGGTCACCGTGAAGCGGTTGGCGCTGGAAGCCGGTGTCGCAATGCTGCGCGACTTGATCCACGACAGGCGGGTGAAGGACGAGTGGGGAGCGGCCCGGGATCTCGTGATCGCGTGCGGCAGACTGCCCTTGTCGATCACGATCGTCGCGGCCCGCGCGGAGCAGCGCAAGACCCACCGTCTGGACAGGATCTTGAAGGACCTCCGCGACACGTCCGCGCTGCTCGACGCGCCGGTGCCGAAGAACCGGTCGATCAAGCTCGAGACGGTGATCGCCTGGTCATACCGGGCGTTGTCACCAGCCGCCGCGGACGTGTTCCGACTGCTCGGCGTACATCCGGGGCCGGTCATCGGCGCGGCCGCGTTGAGCTTCCTCACCGGGCTGCCGCAGGCCGAGCTCCGATCGTGGATGGACGAGCTGACGGAGAGCCACCTGGTCGAGGAAATCGAAGAGGACCGGTTCGAACTGCTCGGGGAGTTGCGCCTCTTCGCCGCGCGCCAAGCCGAGTCCGACTTGACCGAGGAGGCCCTTGTCGCAGCGCGGACGCGGGTTCTCGACTACCTGTTCTGGGTGGGTTGGGCCTGCGACCTGGCGCTCGAATCGGAACGCGAGTTCCCGGAAACGTCGCAGCCCCTCGGCCTCACGGTGCCTGAGTTCTCGAGGGACGAGGCCATGGACTGGTTCGACGCCGAGTACGGCGTCTTCACCTCGGTGCTGACACAGCCCGTGTATCGGAGCTACGAGTCCTACCAGTGGAAGCTTTCGTTGGTGCTCGTCTTCTACCAGCGCCAGCGTGGGCATTGGCGGGACTCGGAGAAGTTCCTGACCGATGCGACGGAGACAGCCGCCCACACCACCGAGCCCCGGTACCAGGCGGTCGTGCACCGGCAGCTGGGCGCGACTCGACGCAAGTTGAACGACCTGAACCGCGCGGTGAGCGTCCTGCACAAGTCGATCGCGCTGGAGCGGGAAGTCGGCAACATCGTCGGCGAGGCGCACAGCCATCAAGTCCTCGGTGCGATCTACGAGAGCCGGAAGGACATGGCCGAAGCGACCGAGCACTACGGCACCGCCCTCCAGACCTACGAGGCCGTTGATGATCGACGGGGTATCACGTACACGGCATCAGGCATGGCCGGTGTCCTCCTGGAGACGGGGCGTCCGGAAGAGGCGCTCACCCTCGCGCAGCGCGCGGTGGAGACCGCGAATGATGGGTACGGCCTTGCTGCGGCACGTCGGACGATCGCGAGTTGCCACCTGGAGCTCGGCAACCCGGCCGCTGCGGTGGTCCCGGCGAAGCAGGCCGCCGATGAGTACCGCCGAACCGGTGCCGCGCTCAACGAGGCTCGCGTTTGCGAGCTGCTCGGCAATGCGCTCGCCCGGACCGGCGATCCGGCCGGTGCGCGTGAGGCTTGGCAACGTGCCCAAGACCTGCTGGTGGACTTGCTGAAGGACCTGCCCAAACCCTCGTCCGACGATCAGGACCTCCTGGCCAGGCTGCGTCAACTCACGGCACCCTAGCTTTCGATTGGCGGAATTCGCAGAGGATTGACACGCAGCCAGGCTTCGGGATCGGGGTCAGGAGCTTGCGGATCCGGTGGCGCGTCGGGTGGTGGCAAGAGCTTTCGCAGATTCCCCACCGCTTCGGCAATCGTAGCGTATCTGCGGGTGAGATCGCGGTCGACCATGCGCAGCACGATCGGTGCGAGGGCGGGACCTAAACGATGCAGTACTCGCGGCGGCACATCGACCGGCTCGTCTCCGACGTTCCAGCCGTCGTCTTCCAGGAACGGTAGGCGGTTCGCGACCATCTCGCACAACAGACATCCGAGCGCGTAGATGTCACTCTGGAAGGTCACCGTCGCCGCCCGCACCTGCTCATATGGTGCGTAGCCTGGTGTTCCTTGAGGGAGATTCTCCCAAGTGGTGTCCTTCGCGATGCCGAAGTCCAAGAGGTACACCTGACCCTCCGGGTCGATCATGATGTTGTCGTCCTTGACATCACGGTGGACGAACCCACGTCGGTGCAGTTCGTCGAGAATCTCGCCCACCTGGCAGGCGATCGCCACTGCGGTCCGCCGTTTGACGGATCTGTTGCCGGCGATGAGATCCGTGAGCAGCGCTCCTTCGATCAACTGCATGACCACGTAGGACTGTCCTTCGTGGACACCGAAGTGGTGAACGATGGGGGCTCCGCGGATCGTGCCGAACCACCGGCCCACGGCACCTTCGGACTCCAGCCTCTTGTCGTACGACTCGATCCAGGTATCGGATTCCTGGAACCTGGTCTTCCGCACCTTGACCGCGACCTCAAGATCAGAATTGAGGTCCAGAGCGCGGAACACTCGCCCCATACCGCCGCGCCCCAGTGGCTCGACCAAGCGGAAACGATCAGCGAGCACTGTGCCGATCTTCACAAATTCACCCTTCCGCGCCTGAAACTCCACCGTGTCACATCATCCGGGCAACCTGCTGTCCCGTTACAAGGTTCACCCCAGCGGAGTAGTGCGGCTCTGACATGATCTCGGCCTACGGGGAGGGAGGGTGCATGGGGCATTGGCAGGTGCCGCAGGGAATTTCGGGTAATCCGCAAAAAGTCGTTGTATCGGTCGCGAGCGTCGGTTCCACCGACTTCCGCTGTCCGATGGCGGAAGCCCTCAAAGCGCGCCACGGACTGCGCCCAACGGACGAACGGCCGAAGCCCACCACGCTCAACGATTTCCCCCTTGGCCCGTTCATGACCGCGCTCGACCTCGTGGAATTCGGCGGTGTGGAGCCGGCGGTGGCCGTGCGCCGGGCGCTTGCTCCCGCGCGGGGTTCCCGCAACCACGACGGGCTCGCCGACTGGACCAGGCATGCGGTCGCGGGCTACCTCGACGCGTTCGAGGGCGACGAGGCCACGCCCGTCCGCACACCGTGGAAGCAGGTCGTCAGGCTGGCGGCACCTGATCCGCGTGGCGTCCGGCACTACGAGATCAACGCGTGGGGCAGGCGGTTCCGCTCCGCCGGCGGCGTGAACGAGTTGCGGCTGATCGGCTTTCGCAACGGCCGCCGCGGGACGGGTGAGCTGGCCGTCGCGGGGTTCGTCGCAGCGAGCGGGGACCCCGCGCCGGAACGGATCCGCATCAGGGAGTTCTCCTGCCTGACCGGCCAGGCCGAGCTGCTGTACGACCGGACGCGGGCGGAAACGCTCGACCACTACCGCGAGCACGGTCGGGACGCGCTCAAGAACGCCGTCGACGGCGATGAGTACCGGCCTGGTGAGTCGTGCGTCGCATGCCGGTTCCGGTCGGTGTGCCCGGCGCGGGCGGAGACACCCGGCGTGCTCGGTATCGCGGACCGGACTCGACCGCGTCGTACCTGGTCCGTCAGCAACGCCCGCAAGTACCGCGGTTGTCCGGCGCGCGACCACCTGGGGCGGCTGCGGCTGCCTAAGGCCGCCGCGTTCGAGCACGGTCCCGCTGCCGAACGGGGCCGCGCCGTCCACGCCTACGTCGAACATCGCCACCGGTCCGGCGCGGTATGCGTCCCGGACGTACCGGAGAGTTGGCCGGACCGCGCCCTGCCGGTGGACGAGATCGCGGCCGGGACGGCGATGCTGCGGCACCACGCGGAGGTGTGCCCGCTCTCGTTGGCGCCGACCGAGCTCCGCATTGAACCCAACCTTGTGTTCGACGACACGGCCGCCGAAGTCGTCGTGATCGCGAAACCCGACCTGCTCTACCGGGACGGCGACTCCCTGGTCTGGCGTGAGCTGAAGACCACCCGCACGGACCCGGACCGGCTCTACCGCACGCTGTCGACGATCCCGCAGCTCGCCCTGGCGATCGTGCTGCTCGGCAAGAACGCGATCCGCGACGCCGGTCCGAACCCCCGGGTCGAGCTGGAGTTGCTCCACCCGGACGGCAACGACCTGCGGATCTACGACGTGCGGGATCCCGCCACACGTGCCGAGGCGGAGGCGGTGGTCACGTCGCTGGCCGCGCCGTGGCACGGTGACGACGAGTTCCCCGCACGGCCGGGCGCCGACTGCCGCACCTGCGAGGTGGTGCGGTGGTGCCCGTCCGGCCGCGCCGAGGTCGCGTCGTGACGGTGGCGGACGACGACATCGCTTTGGTGCACGCGGTCGCCCTGGCAGTGCTGGAACTCGGTGACGAGGACCTGAAGACCGGCTTCGCGATGCCCTACCCGGACCGCGCGCAATCCGTGCTGGATCGGCTGACCCTGACGTGCCTTTCGCGCGGTACCCGACCGCCCCGCAGCCTGCCGGACCTGGTCAAGTGGTGCGGTGCCCGACCGCTGGTCGATTGGCCGCTACGTCTGCCTCGAGAGGTCTTGGGCGGCGATGGGCTGTTGGTGGACGTCCGGCGGTCTCGTCCAACGGGCCTGTGTCGGGAGTGGGCGGAGGACGGCAACGCCGTGCGGCCGGACCCGATCCGCGACCACCTTGAGAAAGCCGCGGCACCGGACCTGCACCTGGCGTGCCGGGATTTCCTGGCCGAGTACCAGGTCGTCTCGGACAACGAGGTCACCGCCTTCGTCGGTGACCGTGTCGCCCGCCGCACGTGGCGGCTGGTTCGCGACCTCTACCGGCCGGTCCCGCGGGCGCTTGTGCGACGCGGCGAGGTGGCCCGCTGCACGGTCTGCCGCGCGCTGTCCGTGCCACTCGCCGGCGGTGGCTGGCTGTGCGAGTGGGAGGCGTGTCCGGCGGGGGAGCAGCTACCGGAGTTGCTGCCCGCCACTGGGAGCCTCGTGCTCGCCGAAGCGGCTCGGAGGGTGATCAGCGGCGTCGCCCGAGTGGAGCAGGCCGTGGTCGGGCTGGCTCGAAGCCACGGCGCGGCGGTCACCCGTGAAGTCGAGGGCCTGCGGATCGACTGGCCCGAGGGCGGGCACAGGTTCGTGCTGGCGTTCGACCACGGCGACCCGGCACTGCTCGCCCGCGCGGTGGGCAGGTCAGCCTGGCGGGACCGCAATCCGCTCGTGATCGTGCCCGCGGAGCGCCTGCGGGCGAGGCCCGATTACCGGGCGGTGTTCGGCCGGCTCGTGGTCGGTGCGCCGACACTCGTGGCCGACGCGGAGCTGGTGGACCTGGCGGGCGGCTCGGTGACGTGGGGTGAGATGTGATGAGGAGCTCAAGGCGGCTCTTTCAGGCCATGACCGCGCCGTTGTCAACGGCCTACCGAATTCCGGGCGACGCCCTGCACAAGGCGTTCACCACGGAGCTCGGGTTGTTCCTCGCCCAGACGGTATTGCCGGGAAGGCCTGCCATCGAGGCGTGGCCGTTGTTCAGCGGCTTCCCTTTCGCGCGGGAACGAGGGATCACCGGCTTCGACGAGACGCTGCGCACCGCGCGTTACGAGCTGTGGGCCATGAGGAGTCCCGCCGCGTGGCGGTCGGCGTTGGCCGATTACAACGAGGTGGAGGAGGAACTGCGCGGCTATCACCTGATCGACCCGAGCCGTCCGCCCGCTCGTCGTCCCGTGTCCACGGCACCGGAACGCTGGCCGATCTACGAGCGATTGCTCCGCGCAGCGGCGCCGTTCGCGAGCAGCGAGCTCCGGGTCGCCGGACCGGGCCCGCACACGTTCATCGCCGGCGAGGACATGACGACTGTGACCTTGCCCGCGCTCGACCATCGGCGACCGGTGGGCCACGACCTCGATGAACCGCAACGGGGTGCGGGCAAACCGATCACGATCGACAAGTCGGCGCTGCTGGTGACGGCACGGGACATGGACGCGACCGCTTACGCCGACTGGGAGGGGCGGCTCGACCGGGTGGCCCTGATGCCGCTCGCGGGTGAACGCTTCGCGGAGGTTGGCACGCTCGACCTCGAAGGACTCACCCACCTGCTCGGCATCGTCGGTGCGGGCAAGAGCACTTTGCGGGACGTGCTGACGGTCCATGCGGTGGCCAAGTTGGGCCTGCGCGTCACGCTCGTCGTCGGTGACGTCGCGGAAGCGTTGAAACTGGTCGAGCTGTTCGGGACGCACGGTGTCAGGGCCGCCCCCGTGATCGGTGCGAGGACGCGGGTCCGGCACGCCGAGCGACTGCACCGCAGGCTCGCCGGTCGCGGCACGCCTGGCATCCTCGGGCACGTCGACGCGGGCTTCGACCACTTGAGCACGTCTTGCGCGCTGGCCGCCCTCCGCGGTGACGACCGGCCGCCGTTGGCCTACCACGACGCCCCCTGCACCAGTCTGCGGCCGAAGGGTGTCAAGGCCCGGGCCGAAGCCCGCCGAGCGTGTCCGTTCTGGTCGGCCTGCCCGCGCCACCACTCCGCCCTCGAACTCGTGGAGGCGGACGTGTGGGTGGCGACGCCGCAAAGCCTGGTGCTCACCGCCGTGCCGTGGCCGCAGAACGCCGAGCGGATCCGGTTCATGGAACTGGCGTGCCGGCGCAGCGATATCGTGGTCGTGGACGAGGTCGACCGCGTGCAGATCACGCTCGACTCCCAGTTCGCACCGATGGCCACGCTCGTGGGGCGTGGTGCCGTGTCGTGGCTCGACAAGGTCCACGCCCACAAGATCGGCCAGCTCGTGGATCGCGCCCGGATCCCGCTGTCGGACAACGACGTCCAGATGTGGTCGGCGGCGGTGAACACGGCTTGCGCCGCGACGGACCGGATCTACGCGTTGCTGGTGCGCGACCACGACCTGCGGCAGTGGCTGCGGGCGGGCCACTTCAGCGCGTGGCTTCTGCACCGCAGGCTCGCGGCGGACCGCTATCCGCGCGGGTCCGACTCCGTGCCGGACCCGTTCGAGGCGGCTCGTGCCGTGCTGCTCGAAGAACTCGACCGCTTCCGCGACAACCCGTTCGGTGAACGTCGCAGCTTCCCGCCCGCGATCCCGTCCCTCGTGCGGTTGACCAGCGAGTTGCTGCACGCGACGTCCTTGCGGCGCACCCGGCTGGAGCTGCGGGACGTGCTCGCCGAGTTGACCGGCGTCACCAAGGACCGCACCGGTCGCGAGTGGCTCGACCAGTGGGCCACCCGGTTCGAGTTCACCCTGCTGCTTGCGGCGCTGGAACCGAAGTTGACGCTGATGACGGTCATGTGGCCGCGGGTCGAGGCGGCGCTCAACCTGGACGCCGCGCTCGGCTTCCGGGTACCCGACGATTACGGCCCGGTGATCCCCGAACCGCCTATGGGCGACGTGATCGGCTTCCAGTTCCTCCCGGAAGGCCGGGACGACGGCGGCGTGGTCAGCGGCGAGCTGAAGTTCTTCCACTGCACCGGTGTCGGCCGGGACCTGCTCAAGGCCATGGCGGACCTGCCGGAGGCGGACAACCGGCCCGGACCGCACGTCGTGCTGCTGTCGGGCAGCAGCTGGGCCGGTTCGTCGAGCCGGTACCACGTGGACGTCCCCGTGCGGGCATTGCTCGCCCCGGATCGCGCGGAGATCGAGCGGATCGCGTCGCACAGCGACTTCCGGTTCGCACCCGTGCGCGACGGCAAGACACCCCTGCGCGTCTCCGGTACGCCGCTCGACGGCCGGTCACGCGCGTTGACCGGCATCGTCACTCGGCTGGCGGCATCGACGGACGAGCACGCGAGCGTGCTCGAAGACGAGCTGGCGGACATCGCCGACGACTACCGCCGCCGCATCCTGCTGCTGGTCGGCAGCTACGACGAGGCCGAGCTGGTCGCCGACCTGCTGCACGGCAGGAAGCGGTGGCGGGACAAGGTGTTCCGGCTCGTCCCGGACGACGCGGAGATCGCCGAGCCCGGTGAGCACCAGGCACCGGTGCTGCGTCGCGGTGACGTGGACACGCTCGCCATGACCCGCGCGGACATCCTGGTCGCCCCGCTGCTTGCGGTGGAACGCGGGCACAACATCCTCAACGAGCAGCGGGTGGCGGCGATCGGCTCTGTGTTCTTCCTCGTCCGTCCCAGCCCGCGGCCCGACGACCTGGCTCTCGCCGTACACGCGGTGAACGACTGGGCATCGAGGGTCCGCCGCGATGGTCGGTTCCGGGCGATGGCGTCCTCGGCCGGTTCACTGGACGAGGCGGGCCGGTCATTCCGGTCCGCGGCCCGCGCGCAGTGGCGACGGGTGGTGGGGCGCAGCATGGCGTGGCGGGATCTGGGTGATGACCGCGAGTCGGTGACCTGGGACCTCTTGGTGGCGATCTGGCAGGTCATCGGCCGCCTGGTCCGAGGCGGGGTGCCCGCGCGGGTCGTGTTCGTGGACGCGGCGTTCGCCCCGAACCTGGCACTCGGGCACGAGGACACCGCGGAGACGAGCCTGTTGGTCTCCATGCACGCTGTGCTGGACCGCTACTGCTCCCCGAATGTCGATCCGGCGATACCCGGACACGAGCGGCAGCTCGTGCGCGAGCTCTACGGACCGCTGTGGTCGGCGCTCGGCAGGTGCTTGGCGAACGCGACGGGAGGCGTGCGCAACCCATGACCCCGACGGTTCGGCTCACCGCCTACGACCTCGGTCGTGACCCGTGGTCACACGACTTCAAGGTCATCGCGTTCGCCCCGGAGTGGCGCACCGAGGTGGTGCGGCGGTACGCCAAGCAGTTCACCCGCGCCGACCCGCGGTGGACCGCACCGATCAGGCAGTTCAACTCGCTGCTCCAAGCCGCCGTGCCGGACGTGCTCGCCGCTCCGGGTGCGGCAACCGACGACCGGTTGCCGTGGCTGTACGCGGCGGACGTCGTGCCGCGGGACGCGATGAGCCGTCTCACGAACGCCTGGCTGACGCGCATCCTGTCCCGTCGGGGTGAGGCCGACGGTGAGGAGGTGGACGCCCTGCTCGACGCACTCGATGACGCCATGCCGCAGTGGGCGTCCACGTCCGTCGACCTGACCGACACCACGCTGACCCGGGGCGGCACGGCAGATCCACACCGCCGGCTCTACCATCTCGTGCCCGAGGTCGTCGCGGCACGGCTTGCCGCGCGGACGTACCAGTACGAAGGCACGGAGCTGTCTTTCCGCGTGGTGTCCTCGACACGGGGAACCGAGCTGGTGTCATGGCCTCCCCAGCCGTACGTCAGGCGTGGCCGTGACTGGTACCACTCGCTGTTGATGCGGGCCTCCCTGCACACCGTGCCGTTCTCCGGGCGGCCCAGAGTGCACATCACGTATGGCGTCCGCCGCTGGGTGACCGGTGAACCCGTGAAGCTGGACCCGCGGCGCGGCGTGACCGCCTACCTGCAGGTTCCACTGCCTTGGACGCTCCGGGACGGCGGCGTGCCGAGGTTGATAGCCAACGGCGTGCGGCACGACTCCACGCTTGGCACACCGGCATGGCGTTCCACCAGCCTGATGGAACTGCTCCCGGAGTACAGCTCCGCCTTCACGCTGCCCACTGCGGAGGAGCTGATCGACAACCCGACCGAGTGGGCACAGGGCCGCGACGGTGTCTCAGTGTGGGTTGTTCACTCGACCCTGATGGGGTCGCACGACGCGAAGTCGGGGCTCATGCCCGTCGAGCGCCGCCACTTCGACGCGTGGGTCGAGGAGTCGCTCGCCGGGGTCCTGCGCCGGTCCACGGACCTGACCAAGGTCACGCTCCTCGCCAAACCGGAGTTGTGGCGCCGGGACAAGGACGCCGAGGCCAAGGCAGCGAGCAAGGTGGTGAAGGGCCACGCACGTCGGTTGGCGTGTGCAGTGGCGCTCGACGACCGGCCGCTGACTATCGACATCCGCTACGAGAACGACCGGACCCGCGACGCGCTCGTCGCCGCGCTGTGCGAAGTGCTCGACCTCGATCCGGCGTCCGCGCCCCATTGGCGCACCCCTGAACTGGAAGTGCGGCTGGATGCGTCCACGTGGGAGAAGATCACCGCGGATCTGCAGGTGCCCCGGTCGTGGGGCAAGGCTCATGCGCGCGCGGTCGCGACGGCGACCCGGGAGCGCCGTGCGCTGATCACCCGCCACTTCGGCACGCCAGCACTGGACGCGCCGATCCGTCTGGTCCTCGTCGAGCTGCGCGGCGCGGACAAGTTCGGTCCCGGCCGCGACCCGAAGGTCGCGATCCGCCTTGGCTGCGCGGACGCGCGTCGGGTCAGCCAGTTCATCACCACCGAGACGAAGGCGCTGGCCGAACGGGCGCGGTCCTCGATCCTGGACGGTCTGCGCCAGCTCGGCGCGGTGCTGCCGCCGAAGCACACCCTCGGCGCGGCGGTCCCGCCGGACCTCCAGCACGTGGGTCTCTGGATGATACGCAAGAACCACACGACGGCTCGCACCGCACGGCGCGCTCTGGTGGCGGTGCGCATCCGTTCGACTGACCACGGCCGGCGGGTCGAGGGGTGGGACGAGCGCCGCAAGGGCTGGGTGTCGTACCCGGAGCTGCTGCTGAGTCTGCACGGAGACGTCGACTTGGAGCAGGATCGCGGCACATGGCTGTCGCTGGCGGAACAACAAGCGGCCGCGCAACGCCGGATCAGATCCCTGCTCTTCCAGACCCGCGACACACCCACGCTGCTGCTGGTGCAGGCGGGGAACATGCGTCACTCGTGGCCGTGGCTCACCAACAGCTCGATGGTGCCCGACTCCCTGGGCTTCGGGCCCTGGCCTGCCCAGCGCACCGCCCTGTTCGGACCCGGGCTGCGGATCGTGGTGATCCGCGACAGCGGCGGGCGTGACGAGGTGCCGCAGTGGTACGCACCGCGTGATGACGAGAAGTTCGCCGGTCACGCGAGCGGCGTGTGGCAGCCGTTCGACGTCGGGTCGGACAACCGCGTCTTCCAGAGCATCACCGAGGTCCCGATCCAGGGCGCCAAGCCCAACCAGGCGGTGAAGTACCGCGACGGGGCCGCGTCCAGCGGCGTCACCGTGGCCGGCTGGAACCCGGAGATCCGCGAGCTGACCGTCCTCGCGAGCCGGATGACGACCACGGGCGAGCCCGAGGACCCGCGAATCTGGGCGGCTCTGGCCCACCAGCTCAGATACGCCGACGACTACGTACCGCTCGCCGTGCCGCTGGCGCTGCACCTCGCGAAACTCGCCGAGGAGTACGTGGTCGGTGAATATCGGGAAACGTGACGTGGAATTCGAACGAATGAGCGACCGGAAGCTGTTGCCAAATCGCGACCGCATCGTTCTCTGTTATCACGTAACGGTTGGTCCAGGTGGGGGACGTACGTGCACGAGCGTTGTGGCGCGACTAAGGTCGAATGGCGGATCACCACAGGACACCGGAGCACACATGGCGAACACACCGCTCAGCATCCCGGAGAAATCCGCATTGCTGGCGCTGTTGATGATCGGTCGAACCGCATCCAACACCGAGATACGAGATTTATACGGCTTCACCATCGAGAAGCGCGTCCGGGAGAGCCTGGTCGAGCGGAAACTGATCGAGGCGGAGCAGTCCAAAGCGCACAAGAACGCGTGGGTCCACGACCTGACCGAACCCGGCTGGAAGCGCTGTCGTGAGCAGTTCGCGGACGCCCCACCTCCCGGGGTGCAGCGGAAGGACCGCCTGCTGTACGGCCTGGCGCAGTGGGTGGACACAGTCTTCGCCAAGACCGGTTGGGAACTCGCGGACGTGTACGCGGAGACGGAACCCGAGCGCGAGCCGAAACCCGAGTCCACGGTGGACGAGCGGATCATCACCGCGTACCACGACCTCGTCACCGATTCCGGGGCGTGGGTGGGGCTCGCCGAGCTGCGTCGGGCACTGCCCGACGTGGCCGTACCGGAGTTTGACGCGGCCCTGCACCGCATCGCCGAGCTGCCATCGGTCTTCTTCACTCCAGAGATGAACCAGAAGCTCCTGACGGAGGCCGATCGTCGGGCTGCCGTCCGGCTCGGCGGTGAAGAGAAGCACCTGCTGTCCATCAAGGCTTCTTGAGGCCGACATGGACCACGCGGAACGTCGTGCGTTGAAGAACTTGCGGTTCGATTGGGCGCCAACTCCCGCAGCCGTGTGGGCGCCGCCGCCCGCACACGTGGCGGAGCTGAACGCCGACGTGCTGAACACCGTGCTCGGCGCGTTCGCCGACGCCGACGTCGACCCGACGACGAACCCGCTCGGCATCGCGGTGACCGGTCAGCAAGGCGCGGGCAAGACCCACCTGCTGGGTGCCGTGCGCGTCGAAGTCCAAAGCCGCGGTGGCTACTTCTTCCTGGTCAGCCTGGTGCACGGGAACAACTTCTGGCAGAACATCGTGCACTCGTTCCGCAACGGCCTGTACCAACCCGACACCAACGGCATCTCGCAGCTGACCTCGTTCCTGCACCGTCTGTCGGACGTGCTGTCACTGCCCGACGACGTGCGTCGCCAAGTGATCGGCCACGAGCCGGTGACCAAAGAAGCCCTCGACCAGGTTGTCGTCGCACTGCGTGACGTCAACCCGACGGAAGGCCGGCAGTCCCGGCACACGGCGCGGGCACTGATCCTGCTCGCGGCCATCGACCCGACGGTGCAGGAGATCGGCGAGGCTTATCTGACGTCGGGTAGCGAGTCCGTGCCCGGTGAGCGCGCCGCGTGGGGCATCCACCCCGACCCGAAACACCCGCACGAGATGGTCCGCGAGATCTCCGGGCTGCTCGGCATGACCGGGGCGACCCTGCTTGCGATCGACCAGATCGACACCCTGGTCGCCCAAGCGGGTATCGCCACCGGCTCCAGTCGGGAGTCGCCGTTCGAGTTGCCGCGCAGTGAGCTGTTCGACCAGATCGGCACGGGACTCATGGAGTTGCGGGAAGCGGCTCGGCGTTCGTTGCTCGTCGTCGCGTGCCAGTTCCCCGTCTGGGAGGCGATCCGCAGGTTCTCGCACCGTGCCGCAGCTGACCGGTTCCGCGACGAGCTGCGGCTTCGGACCGTGTCCACCGCGCACACGGGGCAGGCCTTGGTCACTGCACGGTTCGCGCCGCGCTTCAAGGACTGCGCGTTCACGCCGCCGTACCCGACCTGGCCCGTTCGCCCGGAAGCGTTCGCGGGTGCGACCCAGTACACGCCGCGCGAGCTGTTCAAACGCATCGACGAGCACATCAAGTCCTGTTTGGACAAGGATGAGGTTGTCGAGCTGACCGCGCTCGACCAGGTGGTGACCGTCCGCCGGAGCGGGATCCCCGCCTCTGAGCTCTCCTCGCTCAGCGACGAACAGCTCCTGCGGTTGGACGAGTCGTTCGCCAAGCTGCTGAACGAGGTGGACCCGAGCCCCGCGGTCCATAAGGACACCGAGGACAAGCGGATGACCGCCCTGCTCGGTGCGGCGTTGACCGCGTACCGCCACGAGTTGGGCGAGCAGGGTCGGGACTACAAGGTCGACGACGTGTGGGGTGGTCGCAACCCGGCTCTGCACTCCCGGTTGAAGCTCGTCCTCGACAACACCGAGGACGCGATCCACTGGTCTTTCCGCGGCATCGCGACCGATCACGCCCTCGCGGCCCAGAACCGGATCGAACGACTGCGCGTGATATCCGAGGTCGACCCGAACATCGACAGACGTCGCGCCTACCTCTTGCGCACCGGCACGTGGCCGATGAACACGCCGAAGACCAAGGAAAAGCTCGCCGAGTTCCGTGCCGCGGGTGGTGTCCTGGTGGAGAAGGTCGACATGGACGACCTGCGGACGTTCGCGGCGCTGGAACTCATGCTCGACCGACCTGAGCCGGAGTTGCACGAGTGGCTGCACTTGCGAAAGCCGGCGAGCAGCACGGCGTTGTTCCGCCTGGTGTTCGGGCCACCCGAGATCGACACACCACCTCCGCCGGACCCACCCGCACCGGATCCGATCGACGCGATCGAACAGTTGTGGCCGACCGATGACCCCGACATGTCGAGACAGCACCCACCCGCTCCCCCGGCCTCAATCTCCCTCGGTGACCGGCTGGAGACCGGAGAGCCCGTGTACGTGTCGTTGGAGTCCCTGCGCAAGCACACCGTGATCTTCGCCGGCTCCGGTTCGGGCAAGACGGTGCTGATCCGTCGCATCATCGAGGAGTGTGCCCTGCAAGGTGTGTCGGCGATAGTGCTCGACCCCAACAACGACCTGGCTCGTCTCGGCGACGCCTGGCCTCAGCCTCCCGCCGGGTGGAAGGCGGACGACCACGAAAAGGCGGCCGACTACCTCGCGAACACCGACGTCGTGGTCTGGACGCCACGCCGGGAGTCAGGCCGTCCCATCAGTTTCCAGCCGCTGCCGGACTTCGCGGACGTCCTCGGTGACCCGGACGAGTTCGCCCTCGCGTTGGACATCGCCGTCGCGGCGCTCGCACCGCGGGCCCGCGCCGACGGTTCGACGGCCAAGGCGGAGCGCACCAAGGCCGTGCTGCGTGAGGCGTTGACATCCTTCTCGCGGGCCGGGGGCGCGGGCCTGAAGTCGTTCCTGGAGTACCTCTCCGACCTCCCGGAGGAGGTCACCCGGCTCGCGAACGCCACCGCGATCGCCAGTGACGTGGCGCAGACGCTCCTCGCCGCGATGATCAACGACCCCCTCTTCGGCGGTTCGGGCGTGCCGCTCGACCCGAGCGTGCTGCTCACCCCAGCACCAGGCAAACGCGCGCGGATCTCGATCATCAGCATGATCGGGTTACCGAACGACGACCAGCGCCGCAGCTTCGTCAACCAGCTCCAGATGGCGATGTTCGCCTGGATCAAGGCGAACCCGGCTGGCGACCGTCCGCTCGGTGGCTTGTTCGTCATGGACGAGGCGCAAACTCTTGCCCCGTCCGGTGTGATGACCGCCTGCACCACGAGCACGCTCGCATTGGCGTCACAGGCGCGGAAGTACGGTCTGGGGCTGGTGTTCGCCACCCAGGCCCCGAAAGGCATCCACAACCAGATAGTCGGCAATGCCGCGACGCAGTACTTCGGGTTCATCAACAGCCCGGCGCAGGTGGCGGCGGCCAAGGAGATGGCGGCCGCCAAGTCCAGCACCGTGCTGGACATCTCGCGGCTGAGCGCGGGCGAGTTCTACGCGGTCGCCGAAGGCAGGCCGTTCGAGAAAGTCAGGTCGCCCATGTGCCTGAGCCACCACCCGCCGAGTGCGCTCACCCCGGAGGAAGTCCTGGTCCGGGCACGCACCGACTGAGCTCAGCGAGGAAAGGCCACCGCGATGATGGACCGGATCATTACCGGACTGGTTGACGAGTTCCAGAAAAACTATGCCCTCGCCGAGCTGACCGAGAGCGAGGTATTCGAGGCGTTCGCCGCGTACTGCGTGTTGAACTCGTACTACGAAGAGGACTTCAACCCGGACGAGTTCCGCACGGGCGGTGGCAACGACCTCGGCATCGACGCGCTCGCCGTGCTTGTCGACGGCATCCTGTTCCAGGACGCCACCGACGTCCGTGCTCACATCCAGCGATCTCGACGGGTGGACGTGCAGATCGTCGTGATCCAGGCGAAGACCACAGCGGGGTTCGAGGCTCGGGTGATCTCCGACCTGGCCGACAACCTCAGCCACATCACCGGTACCGGCAGCCTGCCCTACGCCGCTTCCGAGGACATCATCAACTTCCGGGAATGTCTGGAGGCGGTGTACGGCAATATCGCGAAACTGTCGGGTGCGCTGCCGGAACTTCACGTGCACTACGTTACGACCGGCGATCGTGTCGCCGACATGGTGGCGAGCAAGGCGGCGTCGGCCAGTGAGCGTCTGCGTGGCCTGGGCAGGTTCGAACGGGTCGAGTTCCGCTGCGTGACCCGCGACGATCTGCGGCAGTTGTACCGACGGGCGACAACGAAGGTGGCGGTCCAGTTCCCGATGCCGCGCAAGATGTCGCTGCCGAAGGTGCCGGACGTCGAGCAGGCGTTACTCGGTTTGCTGTCGGCACGGGACCTGGTGGTGCGGATCCTGGCTGATGAGTCGGGCAGGCTGCGTAAACCGTTGTTCCACGGCAATGTCCGTGATTACCTCGGTGGCGAGAATCCGGTAAATCGTGAGATAGCGAACACTTTGCGTGATTCGTCGCGACGTGAGAGATTCGCTGTGCTGAACAACGGTATCACGATTGTCACACGTGGTTTGCACGTCGTGGGTGACGACGTCTACCTGGATGACTTCGAGATCGTGAACGGATGCCAGACGTGTCATGTGCTGTTCGAGCACCGGGACGAGTTGACCGACAACGTGCAGGTGAGCGTGCGGATCGTGCACTCGCACGACGAGGACGTCATCAACGGCATCGTCGGCGCCACTAACCGTCAAACCACCATCAGCGAAGAAGACCTTACGATCCGCGAGAGCTTCCACCGGCTCCTGGAGGACTACTTCGCCCACAGTCGGGATCCGGAGCGCAGGCTCTTCTACGAGCGCAGGACCAAGCAGTACGCGCACCACAGGGTCGAAAAGACCCGCATCATCACTCGCGCACAGTTGATCCGCTCCTACACGGCCATGTTCCTGGGCGAACCGACCCGTCGTGGCCAGTACCGATCGTTGATCTCGTCCGACAGTGGGAATCTGTTCGCCGAAGGCCACCAACCGGTCGTCTATTACACTGCGGCCACCGCCTACTACCGTTTGGACTGGTTGCTGCGCAACGGACGGATCCCGAAGACCTATGCGCCCTACCGCTTCCATATCCTGAGCGCGATCAAGCTTCGCGTGTTGGGTCAGGCCCCGATCCAGCACACGTCCCGCACGGCCGAGCGCGAGTGCAAGCGGATCCTCGACGTCATGTGGGACAAGGCGGCTGCGGAAGGCATGGTCTTGAACCTGCTGACGCCGTTACAACGCGCTATAGACGCCGAGCAATCCGAAGGCGTAGCCGCGCGGGAACTGGCGAGAACCCAACGCTTCACCAAACGCGTCAGCAGCGAAATCCTCAGCCGGACGTCCCCCTGACCGCCCTTGCGCAGGCCTGGACAGTGGCTGACGTGATGATCGTCAGCATGAGCATGATCAGCTTGCGGGCAAGCGCAACTTACTGCAGTAGTAGCTCGGGTGGCTCAATCGGAGACTCCTTTACTCGGCCAGTTACACTGGTCATCGACCTGGAAGAACAGGACCAAGCACGCCGCTCAGTCGTTCTGCGACTGGGGGTCAAGGGGTCGCAGGTTCAAATCCTGTCGTCCCGACGGTCTGAAGAAGCCCGCTCGATCTGGATGAAAGCCCAGGTCAGCGGGCTTTTTCGTGCGTTCGATTCGATCTTGAGGCGACTGTCCACAGTGGTCCGTACTGGCCGGTAACTGACCGTTTGGGAGGATTTTGGGAGGATCGGTTTGCGCAGGGCCAAATGGGGTCGCGTTGGCTAAAGCGAATCGTGTCCTCCGTTCGGGTGTTCTTCCTGGCCGTGGTCGACGCGTGCGGCGGCATTGTCCGGAAGGTCCTGGCTGGTGTCCTCACGGATCGTGTACACGGCACCAGGCGCTGCGCAGGTACTCGGCGGGTTGGAGCAGGTGTTCCTGGCGCAGCGGTCGTCTGGGCAGGAGCAGGTCACGCTGACGAGCCAGTGAACCGCAGAGGCGCGGCGTCGTGGGCGGTCCCGATTAGTTACGTGGTCGACCAAAGGCTCGGTCTTGATCACTTGCTCGCGGTTGAAGGCGGCGAGGGCCGAGCTGGTTCGTCGGCTGTTCATTGGTAGGTGACCACACTCGGTCCTGCGGGCTCCGTATGTGGTCACTTGTGTTCGAAGGTTGTCGCAGATTCGGTTGAGTGCTGTTACCTGCAGGTTCGTGCCGTTAAGCGCAGTTGGAGACGTCTCCGATGACCCCTACCGTGTCAACGTACATCGATATCTGCTCTGACCTGCGGAAACAAGCCTTCAGCAGGCTGTGTGGGTGCAGTTGACCGTGGTTGGGAGCAGTTGGCTGCGGTTGGACGCAGCCAACGGCTCCCAATCTGCTCCCACCGCGCTGCTCCCAGGCGGCTGGTCCTACGTGGAGTGTCGGTGACTGTTCGTGCCGCAGAGCGGTCGTCATGGTGTAGCGGTGTGGTTGAGCGGCAATGTCAGAGGTGCAAGCAACCGGGCGCTGGATTGTCCGGCAGTTCGGCGGTGATCGAAGGCGAATCCCGCTGATCATCTACGACATCACGGGCTGCTCCCGCCCGCCGCGTGGTCATCGAGTGGATCGTTGAGTACTCGGTGGAGGAGGCGGCTCCCGATCGAGGGCTTGGTCCCGGCTTGTCGGCTCCGAGTCGGTCGAGCGGCAGGCTGCCGAGTGGGCCGACCGCCTCGGCGCCCTGCCTCGGCACATGCGCCGGGGCTAACCGGCTTGCGCCTGCTCGGAGGCCCGGATCCGGACGGCCAGGGCGTCGGTGGTGAGGCCGTGCAGGCCGGACAGCGACAGCACCCGCGCGGGAGGAGTTCCCTCGACGGCGTGCACAGTCAAGGTCCGGCGGGCACGGGCCGCGGCCGCGGCTGCTTCAAGCAGCAGCGCGATGCCCGAACTGCTGAGGTAGCCGACTCGGGCCAGGTCGATTTCGATTGGTCGTCGGTCAGCCGAATCGATCCGGGCGGTCAGGACCGTGCGCAGGTAGTCCACCGTCGTGACGTCCACAGCGCCGGTAAGCCGGAAGACCTGGACCGGGGTGTCGTCAGCGGACTCGGTGACGCCCGCGTGCCCGCGGCTCGGTTCCGCCACCGGCACTGCGGAATTCCGTGCGCGCGAGGGCTTGGCGGTGAGGTCGAACCTGACGGTGGTGCCGTCCCCGGTGTGGTCGAACACCGCTCCGTCCCCGATCGCGCGGATGATCTGCAGGCCGCGGCCGCGGTAGCCCTTGTCCTCGGGTTCGGGTCGCCAGCGGCCGTAGTCGCGGACCGTGACGCGCACACCGGCGGCGGTGGTGGCGACGTCGTAGGTGAAGTCGCCGGGCGCGTCGTGCGGGTACGCGTGGTCCACGGCGTTCGCCGCCGCCTCGCCCAGGGCCAGTTGCAGGTCGTCCAGCAGGTCCGCGGACAGGCCGGCGGTGGCCGCCCATGCCGTGACGTTACGGCGCATCACCGACAGCTCGGCGGGACGCGCGGGCACGGTGTCGCGCAGCGGCGGGGGCAGGTGACGGGCGACGACCAGCGCCACGTCGTCGTCCTGACCGTCGGCCAGCAGCGAGGAGGTGATGGCGTCGCTGAGTGCCTGGGGCGGCAGGTCGTGCGCGTCGCGGACGGTGTCGAGCAGCCGTTGCAGGCCCTGGTCGAGCACCGTGTTCCGGTGCTCGACCAGCCCGTCGGTGTAGAGCACCACGGAGGCGCCCGGTGGCAGGTCGGTGGTCCGGTCGAGGTACGGCGCGCGGCCCGGTGTGCCCAGCACCGCTCCGGCGTCGCCCGGCAGCAGGCTGGGCCGGCCGGACGCGTCGAGCACCAGCGGGGGAGGGTGCCCGGCGACGGCCCAGCACAGCTCGCCGGTGCTCCAGTCGAACGTGAGGCAGGCGCAGGTGCTGCCCACCGCGCCGTTGACCCGGGCGGTGAAGGCGTCGAGCCGTTCCAGCGCGGCGGCGGGGGAGTGGCCGTCGAGCAGGTAGCCCGCCAAGGCGCTGCGGAGCTGCCCCATCACCGCGGCGGCGCTCGGGCCCTTGCCGACGACGTCGCCCACGGCGAAGGCGACCGTGGTGCCCTCCAGCGGCAGCACCTCGTACCAGTCGCCGCCGATCCGGGAATAGCCCGAGCCGGGCAGGTAGCGGGCGGAAGTCGCCAGCCTGTCCAGCGCGGGCAGTTCGCGCGGCAGCAGGCTGCGCTGCAACGCCTCGGCGATCTCGTGCTCGCGCTGCAGGAGCCGCTCGCGTTCGGCCTCGGCGCGTTGTCGCTCGGTGACGTCCCGCCCGATGGCCTGCACGCCGGTCGGCGTGGCCTGGATGCTCAGCTCGACCTCGACCTCGCTGCCGTCGGCCCGGCGCAGGCCCCACACCTCGGTGACCACCCGGGCGGCGGACAGGTCAGCGGTGAGGCGGGTCAGCCGGTCCAGTGCGTCGGGCACGACCACGTCGCCGACCGGACGACCGACCAGGTGGTCGCGGTCGTGCCCGAGCAGCGCGCAGGCGGCCTGGTTGACCTCGACGAACCGCAGGTCGTGGTCCAGCACCCAGATGGCCTCGGTGGCCCGCTCCACCAGCAGCCGGTGGCGTTGCTCGCTGTCGCGCAGCGCCCTGTCGGCGTGCGCGCGTTGCAGCGACTCCCAGCACCGGTTGACCACCACCGACACCACCTCGACCTCCTCGGGCGTCCAGCGCCGGGCGGTCGCCTGGTGCACCGCCATGGCGGCGACGAACCGCCCACCGCGCAGCAGCGGCAGACAGATCACCGCGCGGATGCCGGTGAGCCGGTAGGCGGACAGGTCATCCGGACCGAGCCGGAGGTCGTCCTCGCTGTCCACCACCACCCACGGCTCGCCCGCGCGCATGGCCCGCAACGCGCCCTCGCCGAACTCGGCCATGGCGAACCGGCCTGGCAGCGGTGGCAGCCCGGTGGCGTAGTCGCCGCTCATCACGAAGTGGTTTTCGTCGGCCTCGGCGCGCGCATAGGCGCACCGGTCGACTCGCAGGTGCTCGCCCAGCATGCGGGTGGCCAGCGCCATCAGCTGCTCAGCGTCGTCCAGGCGCTGCAGCTCGCTGTCGAGAACGGCGAGGAACCGCTGCCGCTCGTGTTCCGCGTGGCGCGCGGTGACGTCGTTCAACGCCCCGCGCACGGTTCTCGCGGTGCCGTCGGCGTCCCGCACGACGTGCAGCTTCTCCTTCAACCGCAGCACGTCACCCTGGGCGGTGACCACGCGGTACTCCACCTCGAACACGTCCAGGCCCGGCTCGTCGCGCCACCGTCGCGCGGTGGCCTCGGCACGGTCGTCGGGATGGATCAGCGAGCCGAGGAAGTCCGCCTCGTCCAGCCAGCGGCCCACCGGGTGGCCCAGCAGCCGCTCGGCGTGGGCGGACACGAACGTGCAGCGGCGGGTCCGCGCGTCGGCCTGCCAGAGCACCACGGCAAGCCCGTCCACCAGTGCGCGCAGGTCGGTGGCCTCATAAGGCACAGCCTCGGATGCCGAATCCACGTGCGTCAACCATCCCGTCGCTCGAACCGGACGCCGGCGGCCCAGACCGGAACCGGTGCGACCACGCGAACGACCGAGCGGAAGAGTACCCACGCGGCAGCCGATCATGCCGACCCGCCGCGACCGCGGCGCGGGACCGCCGTCGCGGGTGGTCACCCCGGTCCGGTCGACCTCGACTCCGCACGGCTCAGCGAAGTCCTCAGGGCGCGGAGCCGAGAGTGGTGATGGGCCTCGCCCTGTTTCCCGGCCCGAGCGGGCCTCGGGCACTGTCGCTCTCTTGCAACCGGCGACGATCATGATCGGAAGGGTCCGACGGCGGTTCGCCGTGAGGTGACCACACTTGGCGTCGCTACTTCCGTATGTGGTCGCTTGCGTTCGAGGTTTGTCGCAGGTGCGGTTCGGTCCTGTTACCTGCGGTTTCGTGTCGTTGGGTGCAGTTGGAGGCGTCTCCGGGGACTCCTACTGTGTCAACGTACATCGCCATCTGCTCTGACCTGCGGAAACAAGCCTTCAGCAGGCTGCGTGGGTGCAGTTGACCGTGGTTTGGAGTCGTTGAATGCGGTTAGACGCGTCCTCCGGCTCCCAATCTGCTCCCACAGTGGTGCTCCCAAGCGACTGGCCGTGCGTAGACCTGGTCTCAAAACTCGGCGTGTCGCTAGGTGAACCAACGGCCCGCCCCTGGCTCCGCACCGCCCGCCCATGGGCCCGGCCCGACGGACCGGAAGTCCGTCAGAGAGACTGGGGGCCAGTGCCCGCCCTCTCGACCTGGAGTCTTTGATGCCGCAAGGGACCGTCCGTTGGTTCGACGCCGAACGTGGTTTCGGCTTCCTCGCGCCCGAGGACGGCTCGCCGGACGTGTTCGTGCACGCCTCCGAGGTCGTCGAGGACGGCGGCGCGAAAGTGCTCCGCGAGGGTCAGGCCGTCGTGTTCGAGGTCGGCGAGAACGACCGCGGGCCCCAGGCGCTGCGCGTTCGCGTCACCGCCGATGCGGCCACCGGCAGCGCCGTGGGCCTGCTCGGCACCGTCAACTGGTACGAGCCGGGCAAGGGGTACGGCTTCGCGTCGCCGGACGGCGGCGGCGCCGACATCTTCGTGCACAGCTCCGCCATCGTGACCGGCGGCGTGGTCACCGAGGGGCAGCGGGTGGCATTCCTGATCGTCGAAGGCGAGCGCGGCCCGCAGGCCGGGCACGTGATCCCGCTGGGAGCAGGGGCCGGCTCACCCGCTGCGGCTGGTATCTCGGACGGTGCCGACGGCACGGTGGCCTGGTACGACGAGGACAAGGGCTTCGGCTTCATCAACCCCGACTCCGGCGCCGGGGACATCTTCGTTCACGCCCAGGCCCTGGCCGAGGGGCTGACGTGGCTCGCGGAGGGCGACCGCATCGCCTACGAGGTGGCTAGTGGAGACAAGGGCCCGCAGGCCCGCGACGTGCACCTGGTCCGGAGCGCCGAGCCCCAGACGGCGCCGCAGCGGTCGGCACCTGCCGCGGCCGCAGGGCCGGCCGCGCGGGACGTGCCCGTACGAGGCGGCGAGGGCGTCGTCGCGCGCTACGACGGCGACCGCGGCTTCGGCTTCATCACCCCGGACGCAGGCGGCGACGATCTCTTCGCCCACGTGTCCGTGATCATGGGGTCGGAGCCGCTGCAGAAGGGTGACCGGGTCCGGTACGCGGTGCGTCAGAGCGACCGGGGCCCGCAGGCCGACCGCATCGAACGCCTCTGAAGAGGCGGCCCCACCGATGGCTGATCACTTCCCGACGAGAGTGCTCGTTCATCCCCGTCGATGGTGCCGTCAGCAACGCGGCTGCAGCCTCCTCCAGGAGATCGATCTCCCTCGTGGTGACGGGGACCCCGTGCCGACCCGAGGACCTGCTCCGCGCTCAGAAGCTCACCAGTCACCCCACCCAACGACACAGAGCCACCGATGTTGTGCCGCTCGAGAAGTCATCGCTGCTGGTCAAGCGGCATGTCTGTACTCGTTGATGAGCCCGCCGAGGACGCGGGTGCGGAGCAGTCTGTGGGTGTCCAGGTCGTGTACCGCGGGAGGGTTCTGGTCAGCCTCGGGTGGTAGCTGGTCTCGAGCCTGGTGGGGGCGGTGTCGGTTGTAGTGGTCTTCGTAGATCTTGAGGACTTGGCGTGCATGGGTCTCACCCAGGATCAGGATGTGGTCGAGGAGTTCGCGTCGGAGGGTGCCGATGACTCGTTCGCAGTGGGCGTTCATCCGGGGCGCCTGCGGTGCGCTCTTGATCACGTGCAGGTCGTCGGCCTGGAAGACGGTGTCGAACGTCTGGCTGTACTTGCCGTCGCGGTCCCGGAGCAGGAAGCGCAGGGACTCCGTCCGGTGTCCGAGGTCGGTGGCGAGGTTCCTGGCCTGCTGTGTGGTCCATGCCTGGGTCGGGTTGGCGGTGACGCCGGTGATGTGCAGGCGTCGGGTGCCGTGTTCGAGGAACGCCAGTGCGTAGAGGCGTGTGCCGAGCATGGTGTCGAGGTGGAGGAAGTCCGCCGCGATGATGCCCTGGGCCTGGGCGGTGAGGAACTGCCGCCAGGTCGGGCCACTGCGGCGTGGTGCCGGGTCGATGCCGGCGTCGTGCAGGATCCGCCAGACCGTCGAGTGGGCGATGTGGTGGCCGAGGCGGGCCAACTCGCCATGGATCCGGTGGTGTCCCCATCGTGGATTCTACCTGGCGAGCCGCAGTACGAGCGTCTTGATCGCCGTCCGGGTCGGTGGGCGCCCGATGCGTCGCCGCGCGCTGTAGTCCCACTTGCGGGCCACGAGTCTGCGGTGCCAGGCGAGCAGGGTGCCCGGCATGACCGGGAAGACCTCCCGCCACCGTCGACGATCCACCAGCCCGGCGAGGGCGGCGAACCAGAACCGGTCCGTGGGCTCGTAGCGGACCGGACCCGTCAGTTGCCGGCGAAGGACCGCGTTCTCGTGCCGCAGCACGAGCAGTTCGGCATCCTTGGCCGTCTCACTGCGGAGAAGCACCGCCGGGACGGACAACAGCTTCCGGGTCACCTTGTACAGCAGGGACACGATCACCCTGACATAGTCCCAACACCGTGACAGCCTCGCTCTACCAGCGACGATGACTTCTCGAGCGGCACAGGCTTCAACCGCTGCAAGCTGCGTCCCTACTGATTAACCGGATCCTCATGGCTACGGCAGCTGTCTGGGAGGACGCTGCTCACTTGATTTCATGTCAAGGGAGTGGGCGAGGAGGAGTGGGGGAGGAGAGTTCGTTGTGCTGCAACAGGTTCTGCCTGTGTCGAACTGCGCTCAACTGACCTGTCGCGACCGGTGTCAACCTCGTTTCCGCAGGTCAGGTCATGATCGGGTCAGTCCTGGGGGTCAAGGGGTCGCAGGTTCAAATCCTGTCGTCCCGACGGCCAAGAGGGTCTTCGCAGGTCAGACACTGCGAAGGCCCTCTTTTGTGATCTTGGTTCGTCCTTCAAGGTCGAGCACGTCGCTCAGCGACACCTTGACTCTTCGTTTCGTATCGTCTCGGATCCCATTTGGGTCGCTCACCTGGCCGAACGCGGTGTCGTTCGGCGCGAGGGACGGCGTATCGATCCCTTGACTGGTCGCTGACCGGAGTAAAGCGGTCGTCGGCTGAGTCGAGCCGCGGTCAAGCCGCGACCGATGGTGCCTGGCACGAGGTCTGGCGGTGCAGTAGTGCCGCGAGGAACGCCCGGTCGGCGGGGGAGAACCGTGTAAGGGCGTCTCCGAGTTGGCGTTGCAGGAAGGTGATCTGGTGCCGCAGCGCCAGGATCTCCGTGACTTTGTCCCGGTCGCTCATGGGCAGCAGGCGTAGTAAGGCGAAGGTGTTGGTCACGCCGAGGTAGGCCAGTCGGAGTAGCACAGCCGGTCATCATGCCGTGCTGGTCGATGCCAAGGCGGACGGAAGCGGTGTCCGTGAGCGCTTCGAGGCCTTGAGCTTCATACGCTCCCTACCTGTATGGATGAGTTTGTCGGCAGGCACAGGGTTCAATCCCGGTATGGACAACACGCCGCTCGTTCGGGCGATCGTCGAGGCCCTGATGTTCCTCGAACATGCCGACGACGACGAGATCGACCCGGATGTGGCCATGCGCGGCATCGAGGGGATCCGTCATGAGTTGGACGCATTGAGCGATGTCGACCGGGCGGAGTTCCGCCTGGTTCTGGACCGAATCGCGGAGACGTCCGGCGACAGCGGACATGCACAGCGGGCTCGCGAGGTGCCGTTCATGCTCTGGGGCGGGGAGTAACCACTTGGCGGGTCTCGATTCCTTGTGGCGACCCGGTTGCAGCGCTGGCAACGCCATGGCTGCACCAGCTCAACCCGGTGCTGCGGGGTTGGACCGCCTACTTCCGGCCCGGGGTGTCCAGCAGAGCCTTCAACTACCTGCGCGCCTACACCTGGCGCAGGGTGATGGGCTGGCTGCGGCGCAAGCATCGCCGGACCACATGGAAGGAACTCCGACGGCGTTACTGTCCGGACGGTTGGTGGCCCGCCATCGGCACGGCAAGGATGTTCAATCCCGGAGCGGTGACCACGACTCGCTACCGCTATCGGGGTGCGACGATCCCGTCACCATGGCCGAGCAAGGTCAACAACTCAGGAAACCTCGACGGGCTTGTGGAGAGCCGGATGCCCGGAGACGGGCACGTCCGGTTCGGGGCGGCGGTCTGGGGAAACGGACCGGTTGAAAGACCGGCACCGCGTCCCAGACCGACCCCACGGGCTGCTCAACCTCCAGCCCCGAGCAAGGGCAAGGCATGACGGCCGACCGGCTCATCGCTGCGATCAAGGCCACCGACAACCGCCGGCACGGCGTCATGCACATGCTCACCGCGCTCGACCTGACCGCCGGGAAGATCCACTACTGCATCCGGCGCCGCAAACGACACGGCGAGTTCCTCGAACTCCTCAAGATCCTGCGCGCCCAGGTGGCCAGGACAGAAGCGCCACATCATGGCCGACAACTTCTCGCCGCGCCGCCATCCCGATGTCCTGGGTCGGGCCGCCGCCAACGACGTCGAGTTGGTGTTCCTGCCGACCTGCTCCAGCTGGTCGATCAGGATCGAGGCCGAGTTCACCGCCCTGCGCTACTTCGCCCTCAACGGAACCGGCCACCGCAACCACACCGAGCACAATGCCGCGATCGCCGGCTACATCCGCCGGCGCAACGCCCGAGCCAGACCCAAGACCGGCTTCGTCACCGACTCACCCGTCCGCAGACGTGATGCGAGCTGCTCCGGGAGGTGGCCATGCGGCCGGGGTCGCGGCCCAGTTCCGCTGGCACGACAGCGCGAGCGGCATCACGATCTCACCACAGGTCGGTCATCGGCAATCACACGACTGGGCGGCCTACGTTGGGCCAAGGCTCATTCGACTATCCGTTCGAGGAGCATCGTGCGGGCGCCCTGAGTATTTGTTCAGCGCAGTGGGAGTCAGTCCAGGACGGGCGTATTCCATTCATCCACGGCAGGGTTCTCCGGTTGTCCAAGCCGGTGTTCCTGCCTTCGTCTCCACCGCCGCCTCAATCGCCGGCCTTCGCTCGTCCAGCAGGCATCCGTCACCATGCCACAGTCCGATCAGCAGCTCAGCAGCTCAGCAGACCGGCAGTATCGGCCCCGCGGTGGCGATAACCTCGGTATGGTCTTTCGGGGGGAGGCCGGATGGAATTCCGTGTGCTGGGACCGCTGGAGGTTTGGACAGATCAGGGCAAGCTCGCACTGCGGGGCAGCAGTCACCAACGGGTCCTGGCGACGCTGCTGCTGACGCCGAACGCCGTGGTCCCGATCGGCAGGCTGATCGAGGCCACCTGGGACACCGAGCCGCCGGCGACCGCCGCGAAGCAGATCCAGAACTGCGTCTCGAGGCTGCGGGATCGGCTCGGCGACACCGGACAGCGGATCATCGTGACCGATGGTCCCGGCTACCGCATCGCCGTTGACGAGGACGAGCTCGACCTGCTGCGCTTCACCAAGGCTGTGGGCAACGCGCGGCGGTTGGCCGAGCAGGGCGCGCTGCGCGAGGGTGTGCGTGAGATCCGGTCGGTGCTGAAGCTGTGGCGCGGGCCCGCGCTCGACGGGCTGGGCGGGATCGCGTTGTCCGGGCGCGCCGCCCGGCTGGACGAGCAGCGGCTTGACGCGTTCGAGTGCTGCGTTGACTGGCAGCTCGCGCTGGGCCAGCACCGCGAGGTCATTGACGAGCTGGCCGAAGCTGTCGCCGAGCACTCGCTGCGGGAACGGTTGCACGCCCAGTTGATGCTCGCCCTGGACCGCGCCGGGCGGCAAGCCGACGCGCTGCGGGTGTTCGACGGGTTGCGGACGACCCTGGTCGAGGAGCTGGGGCTCGACCCGAGCATCGAGGTTCGCGAGCTGCACGAGCGCATCCTGCGCGGCGAGATCCGTTCAAAGCGCCCGCCCGATGCCCCGGACGAGCCGGATGAGCCGGATGAGCTCGATCGGGCGGCGCGGGAACTGGCCGCGGCGATCGGCAGGCAGTGGACGGCCGAAGTCGAGCTGCGATCGCTGGACCGCCCGAGCCCGGTGCCGCTGACGTGGTCGAGCACCGAGCGCGAGGTGGCCGCCGCGGCCTCGTCGGTACTGGGCACTCGACCCGGTGAGTACCCCGAGCGGTTGGTGCTCAGCGGGGACCTCACCGACATCGTCACGAAGTTCCGACGGATCCCGGCCCGCCAGCTCGTGGTACTCGGCGAGCCCGGCGCCGGCAAATCGGTACTCGCGATCCTGTTCACCCTCGCGCTGCTCGCCGACCCACTGCCGGGCGAGCCGGTGCCGGTGCTGCTGCCCCTTGCCTCGTGGAACCCGCACACCGAACACCTCCACGCCTGGCTGGCCCGCCGGCTGGTCGAGGAGTACCCAGGGCTGGCGAACACCGGCACCTACGGCAAGGACGCCGCGCTGCGGCTGGTGCTCGAGGGCCGGGTCATCCCGGTGCTCGACGGCTTGGACGAGACCCCGCCGGGCCTGCGCACGGCCGCCATCGACGCCATCGACCGGGCCGTCGCGGGCGGGCGTCCGATCGTCGTGACCTGCCGCAGCGCCGAGTACGAGGCGGCGGTGCGGCAGGAAGGGGCGTTGCTGGTCCGCGCCGCCGTCATCGAAATCGACCCGGTCCAGGTCGAGGACGCCATCGACTTCCTCACCGCGCGTCGGCGCCCCGGCGAAACCCGCTGGCAGGCGGTGGTCCACTGGCTGAGGAAAGAGCCCGGCGGGGCGCTCGCACAGGCGTTGCGCACCCCGCTGATGGTCGACCTGGCCCGAACCGCGTACAAGAACCCGGCCGGCCATCCCGACGAACTCTGCGACACCACCAGGTTCCCCGACCGGGCGTCGGTCGAACGACACCTTCTCGACGCGTACCTCCCCGCCGTCTACGCCCCCAACCCGGCGCCACCCGACCGCCCGACCCGGTTGCGCGACTACGACCCCGTGCGGGCACGGCAGTGGCTTGCCTTCCTCGCCCGTCACCTGGAACGCCAGGACACCTACGACCTGGCCTGGTGGCGACTCGACCGCGCGGTGCCGAGCCACGTCGTCGGTCTGTATTTGGGGTTGCTGCCCGCGGTGCTGTTCGCGCTCACCGGTTGGCTGGCCGCCGGGCCCGCGATCGGGGCCGTCTACGGCGTCTCGTTCGGGGCCGCGGGCTTCGTCACCCACAGGGCGATGCGCCGACCTGGCCCGCTGCGCGTGGAGGCCCGGTTCGCGGGCACCGCGTTCGGATTCGCCCGCCGGTTCGCCATCGGTGCGGTGACCGGCGTCTGCCTCGGATTCGGCTGGTCCCTCCCGGCATGGGTGTCCGGCCTGCTCGCGGTGGTGTTCGGCCTGGCCGTGGGAGTGCACGTCTGGCTCGACACCCCGCTGGACGCGAACCGGGTCTCCAGCCCGGCGACGGTGCTGCGCGACGACCGCACGGCGACGCTCGCGTTGACCGCGTCGTTCGCGGTGTCGCTGGGCCTGTTCTACACCTTGGCGCTCATGCTCACCCCGGACGATCCCACGACCGAGATCTTGGACGGCCGCTTCGACGTCGTCCTCGGCGTGGCCGGCGGAGTGGCCGCCGGCCTGCTGGGCAGGTTCCTCGTCCCCAATCCGGGCGGCATCGCCTACGCGGTGGCGGGCGTGATCATCGGTGGCCAGGTCTTCCAGCCCACTCAAAGCGTTGTTCAAGCGTGCGTGGCGGGAGGGCTGTTCGGCCTCTCGGTGGGCCTCAGCGTGTGCTTGGCCCGCGCCTGGGGCGCCCTCGGTCCGACCATCGTCTGGCTGGCCGCCTGGGGCCGCGTCCCGTGGAATCTGGTCACGTTCCTGGACGACGCCCACCATCGCGGCGTGCTGCGCCAGGTCGGGGCGGTCTACCAGTTCCGGCACGCCCGCCTCCAGGAGCGCCTCGCCGAACCTGATCGCGTATGCCCAGGTCAGGCACGCGCGAACGGCGGGAGATGACGGCGCGAGGACGGAACGATGACAGCACTCGGCGACAGTGGTGACCGGTGCGGGGAGACCGACCCCTGTCGAAAGGAAACAGACTGATGCTCAACCGGCATCTCATCGTCTGCCCCTTTCACCGGTGGGCCACCGCCCCGGGATCCCTGTCCGACGGCCGGAGACCCCGGGCCGGACAACCTCTTCGCACCACACCGATGGACGGCACCCGGCGCCGAGGGGAAGCCGGGTGCCATCTCCGGCATTACCGATCACCGGAACATGCGATGCCGGGCAGGGCCCTACAGGGCGTTGGCTCGGCCGCGTGTCGACGAGAGAGAATCATCGTGGAATTCATCGCAGGAATCCGGTGGATCGTCCGGACGGGAACCACGGGCGTGCCTCGCCGCGTCAAGGCCGCTGCGGCCGTAGCCGCGGCCGCGGTGGCCCTCACCGGGGCACCGGCTGTCATCGCGGCACCGGTAGCCACCGCGGCACCGGTAGCCATCGCAGCCGACCCGTCCAGTCAGTTCGACGTGCGCTACGGCGCGACTTACGGGGTCGGCACCATCCGCTGGCACCAGCGGTCCGTCGACGTCGACTACTCCTTCAAGGCCGGCTACTGCCGCCGACTCTACGCCTTCGCTCACGACGCCAACGGAAACGAACGTGCCCGCAGGAGTACCAGCCTGCACTGCGACGACGTTTCCAGCGACACGTGGAACCTGCCCGTGGACATCGTCGGTGGTCCTCGCTACGTCGTCATCTGCATCGCCGACGACGACGATAAATACGTCGTCTGTGAGCAGTACAACCGGCCCTGAACAGCCTGTACAACGAGCTGCGGGTACTGGAACCATCCATTCACCCGCATGGACGCGACCGGCCGAGTGGTGATTTCCGGTTCGTCGTCGAAGGAATTAATCAGTTTGGTGATCCGTTGTCGACCGGGCTCGAATCCCGAGAATCTTCAGGGGGAACACGCATGAGGAAGATGGTTCGCAGAACATTGGTGGGCGCAGGAGCAGCCATGGCGCTCGCCCTTCCACTCGCTCCAGGGGTGGCGGGCGCACAGGCCGTGGACGCCGTCCCGGTCACGACCGCCTCGTCGATCGGCGGGCCGATCACCCGCACCGAGGTGCTGGCCCGCGCGACCGACTGGTACAACCGCCGCAACAACTCCGACATGACCTACAGCCAGGTCTCCAAGACGTGGGACGTGGGTCGCACCCGCCAGTACCGGCGCGACTGCTCCGGCTACGTCGGCATGGCCTGGCACCTCGGCTCCGACCCGAACACCGACGGCCTCGACGACCCGGGCCTGACTGTATCGATCGCCCGGTCCGAACTGCGGCCCGGTGACCTGCTCAACGACCGCGTCAACGACGACGGCGGCCGCTACCCCTACCACGCGATCCTCTTCGGCGGCTGGGAGAACAGCGCCAAGACCCGCTTCTGGTACTACAGCTTCGGCTCCACGCCGCTGGACAAGGTGACCGGCGCGTCGTTCAGCCAGTCCACGCTGTCCGGGCACCCGACCTCCCACTACCGCGCCCTGCGGTACCGCAACATCGTGGAGGAGATCGACCTGGAGCGAGTGTCCGACTTCAGCGGTGACGGCCACTCCGATGTGCTGGGAGTGACTGCGGACGGCAAGCTCCTGTACTACCCGAACAACAACCTCGCTCTCTCTTCACCGCGGGAGATCGGTCACGGCTGGGGCACCTTCAAGCACGTCATGGCGGCAGACTTCAGCGGTGACGGCGCCGCGGACGTCCTGGGTGTCACCGCCGACGGAACCCTGCTGTACTACCCCAACAACGACTACGCCCTCTCTTCACCGCGGGAGATCGGTCACGGCTGGGGCACCTTCAAGCACGTCATGGCGGCAGACTTCAGCGGTGACGGCGCCGCGGACGTCCTGGGTGTCACCGCCGACGGAACCCTGCTGTACTACCCCAACAACGACTACGCCCTCTCTTCACCGCGGGAGATCGGTCACGGCTGGGGCACCTTCAAGCACGTCATGGCGGCAGACTTCAGCGGTGACGGCGCCGCGGACGTCCTGGGTGTCACCGCCGACGGAACCCTGCTGTACTACCCCAACAACAACTATGCGCTCTCTTCACCGCGGGAGATCGGTCACGGTTGGGGCACCTTCAGCCAGGTGATGGCCAGTGACTTCAGCGGCGACGGTCATACCGATGTGCTGGGAGTGGCCGCGGACGGCAAGCTCCTGTACTACCCGAACAACAACCTCGCCCTCTCTTCACCGCGGGAGATCGGTCACGGTTGGGGCACCTTCAAGCACGTGATGTGACATCTGGCCACTGTGGACGGTACCTCGACGACCTTCGAGGTGCCGTCCACAATTGGTTTCAGAACCATGTTCTACGTCGATCCTGCTCATGTTCGGGATTGTCCCTTGAGCCGGACATGGGCGCCTACGAGTTCGCCGGTGGATTCAACGGGACGGTTCAGGGCGCGAGGCAGCCGACCGTCGTTCGGGTGTGAGGTTCGACGCGGCCTTGAGCCCTCACCGCCACGTCCGAGGGAGATCGGGAAGCGCTCCTGCTCGCTCGCCGAACGTCTCCACATCGGCATGGGCGCCCGGTGCGATCGGGAGCTGTCCTCTCCGGGCGCACCAGCAGTCGGAGTCGACGAAGCGTGGCGGCGGGAGTCGGTGCAGCAGGGCCGCGAGGAATGCCCGGTCGCAGGCGGAGCAGCGCGAAGGCGTTGGTCATGCCCAGGTAGGCCGGCCGGAGTAGCACGGCCGGTCATCATGGCGCGTCGGCCGACGAGGCTGTGGATCGCGAGCGCTCTACGGGCTATCCGAGCCCTCTTGTCCTGTTCACGATTCTGACCTGCATGGATGAGCTTATCGGCAGGTACAGCGTTGTCCGGGGTGAACGTCAGGAATGCCCTGTAGGTTCGGTAGTTCCCCTTCCGCGGTGACCAGCCGCTGCCGACCACCGAGTGTCGGGGTTGCGTGTGGGCAGCCCCGACACCCGCCATCGCGGTCCAGGGAAACCACCTGCACGAACAAGCCCAAGCACACCACGAACTCGCTCGGATACTCGTCGACGACGATCCCGGGATGGCCCGCAAGTACCAGCGGGCGGCAGCGGAGATCTCCGACCGGCTCGCCCTGGATCGCCCCAAGTCTTTGCCGCATCTACGCCCAGCCGGTTGGTGATCCCGTCGGCGGCCTGTCGCGGACGGTCCTTGATGACGAGCCAGACGGCGTACTCCTCGGTGGTGACGCCGAGGATCACGATGCCGTCGGCGGAGGCGGTGACGAATTCAGGCTCGTTGGGGTTGGTGGTGAGGTGGCGGGCGAGGTGGGTGTGGCCGGTGAGCCGGACGGCGGTCCACGGTGCGGTGAACGCGCCAGGGCCTGGAGGGCTGATCAGGAAGGCGTCGTCGTCGGCCAGCACGCCGTGTCGCAGAGCCAGTTCACGCCATTCGGCGTCGACTCGGTCGTCCGCGGCGGCGGCGTCGTCGGGGATCTCGACCGTGGGGCGGGCGGTGCCGGAGATGACCCGGCGCCACGCTTCCGCCTCTAGGCGCTTTCCGGGTCGTAGCAGTGGTGCTTGCCGTCGACCTGACCGTACCTCTCGAACTCCGAGCTGCCGCCCCAACCGAAGTCGTCGGCCGCCTCGGGTGTGCGAGCAGGCGCTGCCGACGCACTCCGGCGGCTGATCGCCGATAAGGCCGGCTTCCCCGACAAGTTGATGCAGTCGGCTGAGCCGTTGGGCGCCAAGGTGGTGACCCAGGACAGGGGAAGGCAGGTGGACGGCGGTTTCGGCACGCTTGCGATCCAGGTCGATCGACGGGTGAGCTCTCCCGAAGAGATCCTCCGCATCATCACACCGGCCAAGTGATGGATGAATTCGACCACGTGACCCGCAGTGAAGTGGAACTCGCCTCGATCCACGACCGGTGGATCCGCGACCGAAACCGAGGGCGGGACGACCAGGAGTACGGGGAGTACCAGGAGTCTTGGGTCGAGGAGCAGTGCGGTGGTTGTCGGTTCTGGATCTTCGAGTTCTGGACCGGGCCGATGGAGTTCACCTACGCCGACTACCCCCGGATCACCGCCCCGATGCTGATGCTCGTCGGCGACCGGGACCCGAGCTGCTCGCTGACCGACGCGGCGGAGCTCTACCACGCGTTGCCGCGGGGGAGCTCGGGATCGTTCCCGGCGCCTGTCACGAGGTGACGAGCCTGGGCTGCGAGATGATGCTCGACTTCCTGCGGCGCCACGATTCGTAGTGAACGAGCGGGCCGGCGTGATGCCACGCCGACGGCAGCGCTGGTTCCCCCCCTCGAGAACCAGCGCTGCCCTCAGTCGGTCGGCACGCGGCGACGAGTGCCTCGACGAACCAGCGAGACCATCGGCAACGGCGTGGCTCAGGATCCTGGGTTTCGGTTCAGGCCGAGCCCTTGTTGCCGGACCGCCGGCGTTGGGTGTCGAGAAGGGCGGACGGCGTGCGCCGGTGCCGGTGTCGTTACAGCTCACAGGCCAACGCGGCGTGGTCAGGATGGGCGGAGCCGCACTGACCTGCTTCGAACAACTCGCCGACGGCTTCGTGGTACCACTCGTTCGGTCAGGCCTACGGGTTGCAGGCGTACCAGATCCCCGTCCAGTCGGTGGCAGGGGTGTAGGTCTGGCACCAGTAGGGACGAGCTGCCCCGTAGATGACGACTTTGATCGTCCGTCGCGTGTCGGCGGGGTCGGAGCTGAAGACCTCTTCGATGCCCCAGGTGTCGTCCGCGTGACCGTTGCCGGGCAGTCGCTTCCAGCCACCCGAGCCCTGCCAGGCGTGCCAGATCGTGCGGTCGGTGGCGATGCCGAAGCACTCGTTGTTGTTGGAGGTGACCCAGTCGACGACGATGACGTCCGAACCGACCAGGAACGTGCCGTAGTAGCCGTAGCAGCTGACCCTGCCGTTGGCGGGCACCGGGGTCACCGCGATGATCCCGCTGGCTCCAACTGATTGGGTCGACGCGGACGCCCGCTCGACATCGCCGGCCGCGCCCGCCACTGGCGACGTGATCAGTGAAGCCGCCATGGTGAGCGCGATCCAGGCGGCCGCCATCCCCTGCCGCAGTGTTCGTCGTGTGAACCTCATCAGCATGTCCCCTCTCGTCAAGCTTCCGGCTGTACCCGACTGCCACGAAGACCGCCCCGCACAGGCATGAGGTTGCGCCATCGGCGCGACGGGTGCTGCGAGCGCTGCGGTAAGCCCTTACGGCGGCCGGGACGCCCTTGCTGGTGTTCCGCCACGTGACGCTCCGTTATTCCTCATCCGGTGGCGATTCGGTGAATGTGATCACTCAACCCCGAGAGCCCCACGCACTGGAAAGCATTCGAACCAGCTCGAATCCACCGCGGAGGCTGCTACCGTCGCGCGGTGCTAACGCTGCGTGCAGACGCCGACACCGTGGCCAGGACCCGCTTGTCGCCCTCCCCGGCATCGGAGTCCATGACGTGGCTGAAGCTCACCGCCGCGTCGGGACGGCACCCGGTGTTCGGGGATCCCGGACCACTCGCCCGCGCGTCTCTCGCCCATCCGGACGTCGCACTCCTCGCGGACCTGTTGCCGCGCAACGGCGACACGTACGCGCCCGACCTGCTCACACCGCAGCCGGGAACGGACGCGCAGGGCCGTGACCTGCTCGACGAGCAGGTCGCGCAGATCGAGGCGGCGGCGCAGGAGGACCTCGAAACCCAGGTCTTCACCTACACCCGGACCCACTGGAGCAGGCCGCTGCGGGCGGAGACCCGGCGGATCGCCGAGTCGGGGCGGATGCAGCGACATCTCGCCAACGGTCTCGCCCGGTTCTGGCGGGACACCCTCTCGGACGGCTGGCCCGAACTGCGCTCGATCATCGACCAGGACATCGCCCACCGCGCGAGGACCATCGCCACCCACGGCGTCGGTCGGACGCTCGGAGCTCTGCACCCCAACCTGGATTGGGCCGGCGACGCGGTCACGCTCGTCACGTCGTGGGACGGCGAGATCGATGTCACCGGCCGGGATCTGGTCCTCGCGCCCAGCGTGCTCGGCCGGCCCGACGTCGTCATCCAGGTCGATACTCCCGGGCAGTTCGTGCTCTACTACCCCGCCCAGCGGGTCGGAGCCAGTCGGGACCGCGAGTCGGGAAGCATCGCGCAGGTGGTCGGCAACGCCCGGGCGGCCCTGCTGGCGGACCTCGAGACGGCCCGGTCCACAACAGAACTCGCCACCCGGATGGGGTACACCCCCGGCACCGTCTCCTACCACCTCAACGCCCTGCACCGCGCACGCCTCGTCACCAAGGTCAGGGACGGGCGCTACGTGCTGTACCAGCGGACCGAACACGCGGCACGTCTGCTGGAAGAGGACCGCGACTGGTACTCCGGCCGCACCTCGTGATCTTGTTCTCGTAGCTTGTCGTCGCGGAACGCCAGGGAAGGTGTCGCGCTGCCGGGTGGTGACAAGGACGCGCGGGGCGTGCAGGATCTGACGAGTGAGGCCGGCGACCGGCACGGGTGCCACACCTGTGATGCGAAGACACCCGGCACCAAGGCGCAGCCCGGGCGGCCGCGGGGCGGAGTCGTGACGCGGATCAACCGGGGAAACCATGACTTTCCGATCGAGCCCTGACGAGTCGCTCATTGGGCGGGCGACGTTCTTCGTGCACCACGGGCTAATCATGATCGAAGACCCCGAGAGCGCGTTCCACCACGACGACTGGGATCCGGCCGTCGAGGACGTGAGCGCCGGTCCGGATTCCGTCTACCTCTCGGTGCAGCCGGCCGTGGACGGGCCGGTCGAGATCGGGATCTTCAGGTCTGAGGCGGGTCTCGTGGACGGCGTCGCCTATTTCGACGGCGATCTCGTCACGAGCTCCGGCATGTTCGTCATCCATGATGCCAACGACGTGATGCGCTTCACCGTCGGCGCGCCAAGGGGTCGGGTGAGGGTCAAGGTGCACGTGGATCAGCTCGGACTCGCCAGTCGGATGAGCGTGGCGTTCGTCCTCGAATAGCCGGAACTCCGCGCTCGCGATCCACTAGCATCACAAGGGGGTGGGAGCAGCGGTGGCCGTTGGTGCAGAGGTCTTCCTCAGCTACACGTGGTCGGACCTCGCGCTCGCGCGACAGGTCCAGTCGGCGCTCGAAGGCGCCGGTATCACGGTCTTCCGCGACGTGGACATCGGCACCTTCGACCCGATCACCCAGAGGCTCGCCGACGCGCTCGACCACGCCAAGCTGATGCTCGCGGTGTACTCCAGGCGTTACCCGACCCGCTACGCCTGCCAGTGGGAGTTGACGAGGGCCTTCCTGGCCGGGCAACGCGCGGGTGACCCCCGCGACCGGGTGCTCGTCGTCAACCCCGAGCCGGACGAGTCCCACATCGAACCGCTGGAACTGGAGGACGCCGGGTACCTGTCGGCGCCGGGCGGGAGGCTCGACGCCGCTGCGCTCGTGGCCCGGGTCAAGGCCAAGCTGGCGGCCGGCGACGGACCGATCGGGGCGTCGCGCTCGACCCGGCGGCCGCACCTGCCCGAACGCGTGTTGCGGAACAGGCGGTTCGTCGGGCGTCACCGGGAGATGTGGCGTGCCCACAGCGAATTGCGCGCCGGTCACGCGCGAGCCGTTCGAAGGCCCGTGGCGTCACGCGTGGCCGTGGTGCGGGGCTTCACCGGCACCGGCAAGACCTGGTTGGCCGAGCAGTACGCGTTCCTGTTCCAGGACGCCTACCCGGGCGGGGTCTTCTGGGCGGACCTGTCCGGCGCGGCGCGCGCCGAGGACGCGGTGTCCCTGTTCGGCACGCAGCTCAAGGAGGTGGCGGTCCACGACCTGCGGCTCGACGTCGAGGGAGTCGAAGCGGCGCGCCTGCGGCCTCTGGTGGCGCGCCACCTCACCGACGAGGGGGAGGACGTGCTGTGGATCGTCGACGACCTCCCTCCCGGCATGACCGGTGAGGTCTTCGAGGAGCTCGTCGTCGGCTCACCCCGGGTGCACGTCCTGGCCACGTCACGGGAGTCCGTCGAGGGTTGGGGTGGTCCGGTCGTGGAGATGGCCGGGCTGAGCGAGCTGGAAGCGCAGGAGCTGTTCGACTACGACTGGATCGACCTCTCGCCGGCGGACCGCGAGGCGGTGTCCCGATTGGTCGTGCGGTGCGGCGGGCACCCCCTCGTGCTCGCGACCACCTCGGGTTCGTTGCGCAACAGCCAAGGCGCCGGCGACGACCACGTGGCGGTCGCGCTCGACCGGGCGTCGGGAACCGTCGTGGACGCCCTGCGCCTGCGGATCGCGGAACTGCCGGCCGACGTCCTCGCCGTCCTGGCCACCGCGACCGTGCTGTCGGCGGCGCCGTTCACCAGGGACCTGCTCGTGCGCGCGTTGATGAGCACGTTCGGCGCCGAGACCGAGTCGGTGGTGTCGCGTGCCCTGGACGTGCTGGACGACCGCAGCCTGATCCAGCGGCTCGACCGGGTGGGCCGGGTGGTGGGACCGCAGAGCTGGCAGGTCCACATGCTCGTGGTGGAGGCCGTGCGCCACGAGGTGCAGGTCGACGTGCTCGACGCGTGCAGGCGAACCGTCGCCGGTGTCCTGCTCGACGTCCTGGGCGACGCCGGGAACGAGGCACCGTACCGACACGCCAGGGAGTTGGCCCGTCTGGACGTGGTCCCGACCGACCTGCGAGTACGCCTCCTGCGCTCGGTGACCGGGTTCCACCGCGAGAGGGCCGACCCGCTGCCCGCCGACGACGCGGCCACCGCCCTGCTCGACGTCAAGCGGGCGGCGGGGCTCGACGGTGTCGACGACCTGCTCCTGGGCGCCCGGACCGCGCTGGAGGCCGGGCACTTCGACGTGGCGTACCACCGAGGCCTGCGGGCGTGCGAGCTGGCAGTCGCGGACGACAACTTCCGCGCCGAGTACCGGGCCCGCTTCCTCACCGCGCAGGCGTGCGACCACCTGGGCCGGTACGACCGGGCCGACGAGGTCTACCGGCACCACCCCCGGGCTCGGCGGGCCGCCGGCCCTCCCCGGTGGATGCCCGAGGACGAGCGCGCCGCGGTCGAGGTCGCGGAGGTCGTGAGCCTGCGAGTGCGCGGCGAGGTGGGCGAGGCGTTGGACCTCGCGACGGACCTCGTGTCGCGGCTGCCCAGCGGCACCCGCCACGACCGGCTCGACGGCGCCTGGTCCAACGCGATGATCGAGTTGGCCCGACTGCAGCTCGCGGCCGGGGAGGTCCTCAAAGCCCGCAGGACGAGCGCGGAGCTCGTCGAGGTGTACCGGAAGGAGAAGGCGACGGAGCACGCCCGGTCACAGCTGGCGGTCGTGTTGCACGCCGAGGCTCAGCTGCACGTCGCCTTCCGGGAGATGCCGAGCCGGAGGAAGGTGTGGGACCGGGCCGTCCGCGAGATCAGTGCGCTGCACGCGCAGAACGCGCACCGCTACGGCGACGACAACCCGCTGACCCTCCAATCCGCAGTGCTGGAGGCCAAGGCGCTGCTGGACAACTCCCGGATCGACGAAGCGCGCGAGCTGCTCGGGCGCTTGGAACCGCGGATCGTCCGGGTCCTGGGCGCCGACCACCCCTTGGCGCACCGTGCCCGCTTCCACGTGGGCTCGAGCTACCAGCTGAAAGGGGACATGCCGCCGGCGATCGCCGTGTACCGGGAACTCCTGCCCCGGCAGGTGGCCACGCTCGGGCGTCAGCACGTGGACAGCCTCGTCACCCGGCTCCAACTCGGGGTGTGCCTCACCGCCATGGGGGAGCCGGCCGAGGCACGACCGTTGATGGCGGAGGCGTTGAGCGGTCTGCGACGCCAGTTCGGCTGGGCGCACGAGCCGACCATGCAGGCGTACCTCGCGACGGCGTTCGGGATGTTGCCCGGACCCGCTCTGCGGACCCTCCACCGACTGGTGCGGCTGCTCGGGCCGTGACGGTCGCGTCGACGGCCACCCACCGGACCGTGACCTGACGGTTCAACGACAGTTCCCGGACAGTCGACGGCGTTCGGCTTCGAGGTCGCACCGCGTTGCTAGGGTCGATCGGACGAGCGCCGGGTCGAAGATCGTGCGCCGAGGGACCGGGAGAGTGGTTGTGACAGGTCGGCAGCCCTCCGTTTTCGTGTGCTACACGCATGATTCGCCGCACCACAAGCGGCAGGTGCTCGACTTCGGCACCTTCCTGGAGTCCGCGGGCGTCGACGTGTGCCTCGACCAGGGGCAGCCACCGGTGCGGCAGGACTGGTACCGGTGGGCGCTGGAGAAGATCCCGGAAGCCGACTTCGTCCTCGCCATCGCGTCACCGGACTTCCGCCGGGCCGCGGACGGCCGCGTGCCCGCGGAGCGCAACCGCGGCGCGCAGGCGGAGGCCACGGTGCTGCGCGAACTCCTGCAACAAGACCGTCCGATGTGGACGCGGCGGATCCTGCCGGTCGTCCTGCCCGGTCGCGCGGTCGACGAGATCCCGCTGTTCCTGCAACCCCGCACCGCGGATCACTACGTGGTCGACAGCTTCACCGAAGAGGGCGCGGAGTCGCTGCTGGCGACGCTACGCGGCGGGCCGGCGGGGCGGTCGCCCGCCGGCCGGCCCGCGCCGGCGGCTCCGCGACCGCAGCCGCCGTCGGGCAACGTGCAGAACGTCGTGTCCAACGGCAGCGGCGCGGTGTTCGCCAACCAAGGCGGGGAGCAGACGATCCACTACCGGTGACGGCGGCGACCCTCACGTGGAGCTGTGCCTGGCGCGCACCATCTTCTTGATGATGTCGAGCGCCGGACCGTTGTTCGTCCACGCGATCTCGTCGGTGCCGTCGGTCGAGTTGCCGAAGCCGGTGCTCATCTCGAACTTCTCCCCGCTGATGATCGACAGCGAGAAGGTCTGGGCGAACGAGAGGTCGGCGTACTTCCGGTCGTCCACGGCTTCCTCCCCGCTCTCGGCGATCAGCTCGTCGATCGACTTGAACAGCTCGACGACGTGGGGCGGCACCGGGATGCGGTTGGACGTCACGCCGACGATGTCGCGGTAGTGCCGCTCGGTGACCTCCTCGTAGATCGGCTCGCCGGTGTGGAAGTCGATCAGGCAGCGGTAGACGCTCAGCAGGTCGTTGGTCAGGAACAGCGTGAGCACGTCGTAGTGGTCCGCCCGCAGCCTCTTGTCGTCGCCGCGGATGATCCGCATGGGCAACGCCTGCCTCATCTCACCGGTGGGCAGGCCGACGACGGTCTGCACGGGGTAGACGAGGTCCCCGCCGTCCTTCTTGAGTCGCGGGTTGAGGCGCACCTGATCGGCGGCCTTGTCGCGCAACGCCTCGACGTCCTCCTTGAGCCAGTCGTCCATCCGCGCGTCGGACGGCTTGGGCAGCGCCTCGGCGCGCCGCTTGAGGTAGCGGCGGTACTCGCCGTACTTCCGCCAGCCCCACCGACCGAGGAAGAACGCGGCGACGAGGAACAGCACGGTGCCGAAGTTCTGCAAGGCGAGGGCGACCACCACCAGGACCGCGGCGACACCCAGCGCGGTGGAGTGGACCGCGGGGCTGCGCTCCGCGGGCGTCGGGATGAAGTACTTGCGGACCTGCTCACGGCGTTTCGGGTCGTGCTTGCGCGCGACCGGCCGGTCGACCTGTTCCACGGTGGGCCGCAGGCCGAACTCGGCGGCACGCGCCGCCAGCACCTGCCACGTCCGGCCGCGAACGTGCCCCACGTGGGTGAGCAGGGGCTCAAGGTCGGACGGGCCGAGCCCGTGGACGCTCTCGGCCATCACCTCGGCGGTCGGCGGCCGGGGCACCATGCCGTGCGCCGTGTAGTAGTCGTCCTTGACCAGCGCCCACAGCACGGTGGCCTGGTGCGTGATCACCGGGTCCGCGTAGCCGATGGCTCGCTCGAGGTGGTTCTCCACCCGGTCGATCTCCTCGGGCACGCGGTCGCCCGGCGGCCTGCCGCCGAGCATCGCGAGCGCGGCGGAGAAGTGACCCAGCGCCAGGTCGTGCGCCGCGTCGGTGAGCCGTTCCGCCCCGGCCTTGCGGGCGTCGCTGAGGGACTCCTCGAACTCGGTGACGGCCTTGGCGTACATCCCGCCCTTCAGCGCCATCAGGCCGTTCTGGAGGTGGTCCTTCATCGAGTCGATGTAGATCGACTGCTGACCGTTCTGGTTCGCGAAGACGTAGCCACCTTGGTTGTTCTCGACGTGCTGGGACGAGCGTTCGTGGTCCACGGGCTGCCCACCTATGCATCGCGGATGAATTCGCCGGCCGAATGACCGCGACCCGACGGTAGTCTCTGTCGGAGCACGCGGCGGTCCGCGGGCAACACCTGTCCACACAATGACCGGGAATTGTCGTGATCCGCGTCGTGTCGATGAATTGTCTTCTTTCTGGCGTGGTCCGCGCCCGCTCGTCGGGTGGATGATCGGTGACTTCCGCGGTGACGCGCGAGGGGGTCGGATGGGTGACGGGGCGAAGGCGACGTGGGACGTCTTCCTGAGCTACTCGTGGAGCGAGTACGACCTCGCGCTGCGCGTGGAACGGGCTCTCGGCCGGGGCGGGCTGCGGGTGTTCCGCGACGAGAAGGACGTCCGGGAGTTCCAGCCGATCACCGAGGAGCTGCTCGCCGCGCTGGACTCGTCGAAGGTCCTGCTGGCCCTCTACTCGCGCCGGTACCCGACGCGCTACGCGTGCCAGTGGGAGCTGACGAGGGCGTTCGTCGCCGGGCAACGGCTCGGCGACCCGCGCGACCGGGTACTCGTGGTCAACGTCGGGCACGACGAGGGGCACGTGCAGCCGATCGAGTTGCAGGACGCCGTGCACCTGTCGGCGCGCGGAGGGCACGTCGACCTCGACCGGCTCGTGGCGCGGGCGCGCGAGAAGGTGGTTGCGGTGTCGGAGCCGATCGGCGCCGGCAGCGGGGTCGACACGACGCCGTTGCCCGCCCGGATGCACCGGCCGCGCAGGTTCGTCGGGCGCTATCCCTCGATGTGGCAGGTGCACAGCGCGCTCCAGGCCAAGAACCGGCGCGGCGTCCATGCGCCGACCGCCGCAAGCGCGGTCGTGGTCAAGGGCTTCACGGGCACCGGCAAGTCCTGGTTGGCCGAGCAGTACGCGTTCCTGTTCCACTCCGCCTACCCCGGTGGCGTGCACTGGATCGACCTCGGCGGGGCGCAGGACGTCCACGGCGAGTTCGTCTCCGCGTTGCGCCGCACCGCCGACGACGCCTGGGGCCTCAACCTCGACGGCGTCGAACCGGACCGGGTGGTGAGCGCGGTCGTGCGACGGTTGAACGACGCCCGGGAGGACACGCTGTGGGTGGTGGACGACGTGCCGGCCGGGCTGGACGCCTCGGTGCTGCACCGGTTGGTGATCGGGTCGCCCTACGCGCACGTGGTGATCACGACGCAGGAGGTGGTGCCGACGTGGGGCGGTCCGGTCGTGGAGCTGCCGGGTCTGACCGACGTCGAGGCGGAGGAGCTGTTCCGCCCCGACTGGGGTGACCTGGACGAGCACCAGCGCGCCGCGCTGTCGCGGATGGTGCGCCGCTGCGGGGGGCACCCGCTCGTCCTGTCCGCGACCGCGGTGGACCTGAGGACGGACGTGTCGGGCGGACACGACCGTTTCACTCAACGGCTCGACGCCGTGGCCGTGACGGTGGTCGACGCGCTGCGGTCCCGGGTCCGCGGTGTCGGCGCCACCGCTCGGACGGTGCTCGCCGCGGCGGCCGTGCTGTCGGAGGCGCCGTTCGAGGTCGCGCTGGTGGAACGCGCACTGGCGGTCGACGTGCCGATGGCCCTCGCGGAGTTGGAGGACGGCAGCCTGGTCCAGCGCCTCGACCGGGTGGGCGTCCGCGGCGGGACGCGGAGTTGGCGCGTGCACGCGCTCGTCGCGGAAGCGGTCCGGCGCGAGGTCCCGGCGGAGGAGTTCGGGGCGCACGCGGTCCGGCTCGCCGACGTCCTGCCGGACTTCCTGTCCTCCGCCGACGCGCACCGCCACGCACGGGTGCTGGCGGACCACTCGGCCGTGTCGACCAGGCAGCGGGCGGTGTTGCTGCGCGCCGTCGCCGAATTCCACTCGTCGCACGGTGACGTCGTGTTGGCGGAGGAGGCGGCGACCGCTCTGGTCACCGTGGGCGCCGAAGCCCGGGTGGACGACCTCCTGCTCGCCGGGCGCACGGCTCTCGGGGCCGGGCTTTACGGCGTCGCCGGCGACCGCGCCGCGTCCGCGCTGGAACTGGCGAAGCACGACGACAACTTCAGGGCGGCCTACCGCGCCAGGTTCCTGCTGTCACGGGTGCACGAGCAGGCCGGCCACTACGACGACGCCGACGAGGTCTTCCCGCCGGGCAGGGTTCCGTCGTGGCTGCCGGAGCACGAGGCGCACCTGGTGCGGCTCGGCGAGGTGACCAGGCTGCGGTTGCGCGGGGCGATCCGCGAGGCCAAAAACGAGGTCGTGGAGCTGCTCCCGCTGCTGCCCCACGACCGCCTGCCCACCGGGCCGTGGCCGGCCGCGATGATCGAGCGCACCCGGCTGGAACTGGCCCTGAGCGAGATCGTCGAGGCTCGGCGGACCAGCGGGAGGCTGCTCGCGGCACTCGCCGAGGTCGGTGCCACCGAGCACCCGGCGTACCTGGAGGCGACCGCGCTCGACGCGGAGGCGCAGTTGCAGGTGGCGTTGACGGAAGGAGGGATGCGGGAGGAGGAATGGGACCAGGCGGCCAAGAAGGTCAGCGCGCTGCACGCCGACCACGTGCGACGGCTGGGTCCGGACAACCCGCTCACCCTCCAGTTCGCGGTGGCGGAGTGCCTCGCGATGGTGAACCGGGGACAACCCGACGTGGTCCGCGCCCTCACCGACGACGTGCTGCCGCGCATCGACCGGGTGCTGGGGCGCGACCACACCCTCTACCAGCGCGCGGAGTACGGCAGGGCGCAGGCCCTGCTGCAACTGGGGAAGACGGGGGAAGCTCGGGACCTGCTCGCCGACCTGCTGCCGCGGCGGGTCGCCACGATCGGGCGAGACCACCTCGACACCCTCGTCACCCGGCTCGACCTCGGGTTCGCCATGATCCTGGAGGGCGACGAGGTCACGGGCCGCCCGCACGTCTTCGAGGCGGCCCGCAACCTGCACCGCCAGTACGGGTGGTTCCACGAACCGGCCTTCCGCGCCAAGGTCACCACGCTCTACGGGCTGTTGCCCCGCCGGGTGCTGGTGGTGCTGCTCGCGTTCGTCCGGTTGCTGGACCGGAAGCGGGAACCGTGACGACGGGTCAGCCCGCGCGCTCGACCACGCGCGGGTGCGACGCCGCCTCGACCAGGCGGGTGAGGCCGTGACCCACCCTGCGCCGGATCGTGCGCGGATCCCGGTTCTCCCGGTCGGCCAACCACTCCACCCGGCGCGCGAGGAACGGGTAGCGGGCATCGGGGTGCAGGCCGAGCGGGACGACGACGGCCAGTTGCAGGTCCTCGGGAAGCCCGCCGGCGAGGTCGCGGGCCCAGACCGACAACTTCTCCCGCACGACCTCGGCGCCGTCTTCGTCCTCCACGCCGCACACCTCGCGCAACGCGGGACCGAGGTGGGCGTCGAGGCCGGGCGCCTCCACGCCACGGCCTCGGCACAGCGCTTTGAGCTCGTCCAGGAGCAGGCTCGGTGATACGGCCACAGATCCTCCAAGCCGTCGGTGCCACGGGCTGCGGACATCATTCGCCGGCTATGTCGGAGAGGGTCGACGGCGCGTTACGGGAGGTCGATCGACGGATTTCGTCTCCGTTCGATAACGGGTCGTCGCCGGGCTGTGCGACGGCTCCGCAAAAATAGGGTTTGTCCATTTTTTGGGGTGTTGTCGTCAGGGCGTTGTCCTTTACCTCGTCACCGCTGCGGAGTTCGCTGATCTGGTCGCCGGCGAGGGGTCGGCGCGGTCGGCCCACGGCGTTCGGGCCAAGGCGGGACGAGAGGTGCGGCAGATGGGGCGGGCGTTGGGCAGCCGGTACGTCGTGGGAGAGCTCCTGGGCTCCGGCGCGATGGGGCAGGTGTACCGCGGTGCGGACCACGACGGCACCGAGTACGCCATCAAGCTGCTCAGGGGTGAGCTCGTCGACGACCGGGAGTTCGTCCGGCGGTTCCTCGACGAGAGGTCCATCCTGACCGCGCTGCGCGGCGACAACCTGGTCGCGGTGCACGACCTGGTGATCGAGGGCGAGACCGCCGCGATCGTGATGGACCTCGTCGAGGGCGGGAACCTGCGCGACCACCTCGTCGAGGCCGGCACGATCCTGCCCGCCGAGGTGGCCCGGATCGGGGCGGGCATCGCCACCGCGCTGCACGAGGTCCACCTGGCGAACCTCGTGCACCGGGACGTGAAACCGGAGAACGTCCTGATGGACGTCTCGACGGGAACCCGCGTCCCGCGACTCACGGACTTCGGCGTCGCGACGATGACCGGGCAGACCAAGGTCGGCCACAGCACGCTGCTCGCCGGCACACCGCAGTACATCGCACCGGAGATCGTGGACAACCGCGGCGTCACGGCCGCGACCGACCTCTACTCGCTCGGCATCGTGCTGTACGAGCTGTGCTGCGGCGTCACCCCGTTCGCGGGCGCCTCGATGTTCCAGGTCCTGCGCGCCCACGGCGAACTGCTGCCCGGTCGGCCCGCGGGCGTCCCCGACGCCCTCTGGGACGTCATCTGGGAACTCCTGCGGAAGGACCCCGCGGCACGCCCGCAGTCCGCCCAGCACGTCGCCGCCGTGCTCACGACCCTCACCCACCGGCTCTGGCAGGAGCAGGCGCCCGTCGCGCCGAAGCTGGAGGTGCCGCCGCCCGCCATGCCGATGGACCAGGGGAACACCAACGAGACGGTGCTCAGGCCGAACCCGGCCGCGATCGTGACCGCCGGTCCGCGCCCCCGACGCCGCAGGCTGCCCCTGGCCGTGGCCGGCCTGGTGCTCGCGACCGGCTTGGGCGCGGGCGGCTACTACGCCTTCGCCGGCCGTGCCACGTCCGCCGGCCCCGCCCCGACCACCACGTCGGCGGAGGTCGGCGCGACCGGCGTGGACCGGACGCCCGGCAGGTCGGTCACGGCGACCACCACGGCCTCGGAGGTGCGCCTCACCTCCATGCCCGACCTCGTCGGACTGAAGCTCGGCGAGGCGCGCGACAAGCTGCCGAAGTCGATGAAGGTCGACATCGTCGAGCAGGTCGACGAGAAGCACCCCGACGGCGAGGTGCTGCACCAGGAACCGGCTTCGGGCCAGCCGGTGGGCGAGAACGTGAAGCTGGTGGTCGCGCGCCCGGCCGTCACCGTGTTCCTCGACGCCCTGAGGCCCGCGACCGGGGACTGGGACGACGACGGCGGGGGATACGTCGTCGGCATGGCGGGGAAGCAGTACCTGCACTCGGTGGGCACGGGCACCCTCTACGAGTGCGGGGAGGCGAACTCGGTCGAGTACAACCTGTCCAAGGGGTTCCGCCGGCTCGTCGCGTCGGCCGGCTTCAGCGACAACTCCGCGTACTCCAAGGCCAAGGCGCAGGTGGAGCTCTTCGGGGACGGTCGACTGCTGGACAGCAAGACCGTCGAGTTCGGGAGCGTGGTGGACTTCGACGTCGACCTGACCGACGTGTTGCGGCTGAAGGTCCAGTGGGTGTTCCTCGACCGGACGACCTGCAACGAGCACAACACCCTGGCCCTCGGCAGCGCGAGGCTGCTGGGCTTGGCCGGCGAGGTCCCGGTGTCCGGGCTGCCGTCGGCTCCGGTGTCGACCACGACCACCTCCACGAGCAGGTGAGCGGTGCGGGCGCGGCGCTCGTGGTGAGCGTCGGCGGGAGGCGGTGGAGGTTCGGCCCCGACGCCGTGGTGCGCATCGGGCGTGGTCCCGACTGTGACGTCGTGCTGGACGCGCCGGAGGTGTCCCGCGACCACCTGCGCGTCGAGTTCGACGGCGAGTGGGTGGCGCGCGACCAGGGCACCCCCGGCGGCACGTGGCTCGGCGGGTCCAGGGTTGCCGAGCACCGCGTCGCGGACGTGTCGGTCGTACGGCTCGCCGGTGTGGTGGAGGTCGTCCTCGAGGTCGACGGCGTGGCGCCCGGGGGAACCATCCGCATCGGGCGAGCGCCGGAGAACGACCTGGTGATCACCGATCCGACGGTGTCGCGGCACCACGCCGTCGCGCGACGAACCGGTGCCGGGTGGCGCGTGACGGACCTGGCTGGGCGCAACCCCGTGCTGGTCAACGGTCTGGAGGCGGCGGGGGAGGCGCTCGTCGGCGGTGGCGACCTGCTGACGTTCGGCTCCAGCGACGTGGTCGTCACCGCCGCGGGGCTGCGCCTCGTGCCGCGGGTGGACCAGCACCTCGTGGTCGACGACGTCGAGTACCGGCTGCCGGGCGGCACACCGCTGCTGTCCGGTGTCGGGCTCGACGTCGGGCCGGGGCAGCTGGTCGCCGTGGTCGGCCCGTCCGGGGCGGGCAAGTCCACCTTGCTCAAGGTGATGACCGGGGAGTTGGCCCCGACCTCCGGACGGGTCACCTACGACGGGCTCGACATCCACGACCAGCCCGTGGTGCGCACCCGGTTCGGTGTGGTGCCGCAGGACGACGTCCTGCACCTGAAGCTGTCGGCGCGCAGCGTCCTGTCGTACACGGCCAAGCTCCGACTGCCCGCCGACACGTCGGCCCGGGAGCGGCGCCGGGTGGTGGACGACGCGCTGGACCAGCTCGGGCTGACCGAGCACGCCCGCACCAAGGTGCGCGACCTGTCCGGCGGTCAGCGCAAGCGCGTGTCGATCGCGATGGAGCTGCTGACCTCGCCCCCGCTGATCCTGCTCGACGAGCCGACCTCGGGGCTGGACCCCAACCTGGACAAGCAGATCATGGGGTCGTTGAGGCGCATCGCGGACGCCGGCCGGTCCGTCGTCGTGGTCACCCACAGCACGGACAACCTCGGGCTGTGCGACCGGGTGCTGGTGCTGGCGCCCGGCGGCGTGCCGTTCTTCCTCGGAGCGCCAGACCAGCTCATGGTCAAGTTCGGGTCGGTCGGCTGGGCGGAGATCTTCGAGGAGGCGGCGCGGTTCTCGCCGCCGGACCCCGTGGTCGCGTCGGCGCCGTCCGCGGTGCCCGCGCGGCGACCGGAGCCCCGCACGGCCGCTCGTTCGTGGCTGCGGCAGGCGTCGACCCTGGTGGTCCGGCACTGGCGGTTGATCGCGGCGGACGCCGGGTACGCGGCGTTCCTCCTGCTGATGCCGCTGGTCCTCGCGGGCTTGGTGCTGGCGGTGCCGGGGGCGGCGGGCCTGGGGCCACCCGGACCCGCCGACCCCGGCGAGCCCACGCAGGTGTTGGTGCTGCTGTTCGTGGGCGCGGCGTTCGTCGGCGGTGCCGGTGGCGCGCGGGAGATCGTGGCGGAGAGGTCGATCTTCCTGCGGGAGAGGGCGGCCGGGCTGAGCCCGCGCGCGTACGCGGCGGCCAAGGTGGCGGTGTTCGGTGTCGTGACCGCGGTGCAGTCGGTCCTGCTGGTGGTCGGGACGGTGTCGGCGAAGCCCGGGCCCGCGGGCGCCGTGCTGCTGGGATCCCCCGTTCTCGAGTTGACGGTCGGGGTGTGGTGCACCGCGTTCGCGTCCTGCGTCTTCGCGCTGTTGATGTCGGCGCTGGTGCGGTCCGCGGAGCAGGTGATGCCGGTGCTGGTCGTGGTGGTGATGGCGCAGTTGGTGCTGTGCGGCGGCATGATCCCGGTGACCGGGCGTCCGGTCCTGGAGCAGTTGTCGTGGCTGGCGCCCGCCCGGTGGGGCTATGCGGCCGGGGCGTCCACCTCCGACGTCCTGGCGACGGTGCCGGGTGTGCCGGACGATCCACTGTGGCGTCACGAGCCGCGGTGGTGGTCGCTGGCGATCGCGTTGACGGTCCTCCCGGCGGCGGTGCACCTCAGACTGCTCGTGCGGCGCCTGACGCGGCTTCGTCCTCGCTGAGGACGTCCTCGGACCACGCGATGCCGAAGGACCGGTTGGGCGTCAGGCCGGTGAACCTGAGGTGGACCTCGCCGCAGGCGTCCACCTTGACGGGCTCGCGCGGCGCCAGTTGATCCTCCACTTCGGACTGCGGCAGGCCGGTGATCCGCCAGATCCGGTCGGGGACGCGTTCGGGGGCGAACTTGACGTGCAGGTCGAACAGCGCGCACGGGAAGACCGGGGTGCAGGTGTAGAACGGCCGCATCGAGTTCTCCTCGGTGAACCGGAAGCGCAGGAAGAACTCGTGCTCGGCGTCCCGGGGCAGCTTGTGCGGCAGCCGCAGCACGTAGCCCAGACGTGCGCTCGACCGTCGCCGTCGTGCCTGGAGGGTTCCGCCATGGAGCACCTCGATGTGCGTGCTTTCCGGCGGTAGGCCCCCTTTCCAGTCCGGTGGCACGGGTACCGACGCCTGGAGTTCGATCTCTTCGAGCTTGTCCGCCGATACGACGATCCGTCGCTTCTCGTAGATCTGGGGCAGTCCGTTGTCCAGCACCACGGACGTGTGCAGTGACGTCGTGAACCAGGGTGGCGCGGAGTGTTCGTCGCCGGGTGCGCGACGTAAGGCGAGCATCGCTTTCGCCAGCATCCGCGACGCTTGGTCGATCCTCCTGACCGCAGTTCTCGGGTCTCGGTCGATCAGGTCGGCGAACAGTTTCGCCCGTTGCGTGAAGACCGTCGTCGAAGCGCTCTCCGCGGTGAGCCCGTAAGCGATCAGCACCGCCCGGCGAGGCTCGTCGGGCAGTTGCTCGGCGAGCTCGGTCAGCTTGTGCCGCAACACTTCCCTGAGCCGCGCGGGGCCTCCTCGCAGGTCCAGCCCCAGGCTGTCCGCCAGGGCGTGGCCGATCGCGTCGGTCAGGTCGGGCGAGTCGAGCCCGCGTCTTTGCCGCAGGCGTTTGAGTTCGATGACGAGCTGCTCGACCGCGTTCTCGATCATGGCGCTCCTCCTTCGTCCTCGGCGAGTGTATCCACGCACCGCGCGCTGTCCACGCTTGTTTCCTGGTTTCCAGTTCGAAGGTGAAACGCGAAACCCCTCCCGTATCGGTGGAAAGCGCGCGACGCTGTTCTCGTCGGAATCGGACAGGGAATCGGGGAAATGTCCTCGGTGGTCCGTCGAAACGAGAACGGAATGCCGGCCGCAAATAGCGCGTGTGGGTGAATCGCGCCCGGCGTGCGGCCGCGCTCCGGCGAAGGAGGTGGACGAAGATGCACACCCACGTCGTGATCGAGCTCGTGCAGTTGCTGATCGCCCTGGCCGGCTGAGCCGTCGCCGTGGTCGGTGGGTGGCGCCCCCGCCGACCCCGATGGCGCGGATCGACCGTCACGCCCGCCGGCGACGGGCATGATCCCGGTATGGACGGGCACGAGCCGGACTTCGGCGGCGAACTGCGCAGGAGACGCGAACGCGCGGGGCATTCCCTGATCGCCTTCGCCGAGTTGATCCACTACAGCAAGGGCTACCTGAGCAAGGTCGAGACCGGCAAGGCGGCGGGCAACCGGGAGTTCGCCCAGGCGTGCGACACCGCCTTGGCGGCTGACGGAGCGCTGCTCGCCTTGATGCGGGCCAGGTCGAACCGTCGGACCGCCGGCGGGGCGGTGACCGCCGTGACCGGCCTGCCACCCGTGACCAGGCACTTCACCGGCCGCGCCGGGGAACGGGAAGCCATCGCGGCGGTGCTCGGCGACACCCGCGCCGAAGGCGTGTGCGTGTTGAGCGGCATGGCCGGGGCGGGTAAGACCGCGCTCGCCCTGCGCGGCGCGTGGGACGTGGCCGACCGGTTCCCCGACGGCTGCCTGTTCCTCGACCTGGGCGGCCACGCCGCGGACGGCGCGCACGCCACCGCCCACGACGTCCTGGACCCGCTGCTCAGGCTGCTCGGAGTGCCTGGTGACCAGATCCCGCCGCAAGCCGACGCGCGCGCCAACCTCTACCGGGGCCGGCTGCGCGGCAAGCGGCTCCTGCTGGTGCTGGACAACGCGGCCGGCACCGCGCAGGTCTCCCCGCTCGTCCCCGCCGAGCCGAGGTGCCGTGTGGTGATCACCAGCCGGAACAAGCTGAACGCGCTGGACGACGCGGTCCGCGTGGACGTCGGCGTGCTGCCCGCGGACGAGGCGGCGGCGTTGTTCCGCGCGGTGGCCGGCGAGCGCGCCGCCGGCGCGCCGGACGAGGTGGTCGCTCGGGTCGCGCGGCTGTGCGGCCTGCTGCCCCTGGCGTTGCGCATCGCGGCCTCCCGGTTCCGCACGGGCGCGAACCCGTCGCTGGAGGACTTCGAGCGGCGGCTGGCGGACGAGAACTCCCGGTTGGGCGTCCTCGACGACGGCGAGCGCAGCGTCGCGGCGGCGTTCGCCCTGTCCCACCGCGAACTCCCGCCGGAGCAGGCGCGGGTGTTCGCGCTGCTCGCCCTGCACCCCGGGCGCGACATCGGCGTCGACGAGGTCGCGGCGCTCGCCGGCGTCGACCTCGAACGCGCGAGGGTGCTGGTCGACCGCCTCGGCGACGTGCACCTCGTCACCCACACCGCGGACGGTCACGTGGCGCTGCACGACCTGCTCGGCGACTTCGCCCGCGCCCTGCCGGCGGCCGAGGACCACGACGCCGCGGTGCTCCGACTGCTCGACCACACCCTGCTGCTCGCCGAGTCGAGCGACGAGCACCTCGCGCCGCACCGCTACCGGATGCCGCTCGAGCTGGACCACCTGCCCGCGTTCTCGGCGGGGTTCCCCGACCGCGAGAGCGCCGTGACGTGGCTCGACCGGAGGTGGCCGACGCTGGTCGGCCTGTGCGGGCTGGCCGGCGCCCGTGGGTTGCACAGCCGCTGCTGGCAGCTCGCGTTCCTCCTGCGCGACTACTTCTTCCAGGCCAAGCTGTGGGACCAGTGGATCGACACCCACCGGACCGCCGCGGCGTCGGCCCGCGCCGCGGGTGACGACCGCGCACTGGCCATGACCTTGAACAACCTGGGCATCGCGCACGCCGACCGCGGCGAACTGGAGCAGGCAGGGGGCTACTACGCGGAAGCGATGGAACTCTTCCGCGAGGTCGGCGACGAGCACGGGTCGATCAACGCCGAGTCCAACCTGGCCTGGGTGGCGTTGTACCTGGGTGATCTCGAACGCGCCTGGCACGGCCTCCGGTCCGCCGAGGCGGCCTACCGGCGACTTGGCAACGAGCGCAACGCGGCCATCTCCCTGCGCGGCATCTCACTCGTGGAGACCGAACTCGGCCGGTACGACGACGCGGTCGAGCACGCGGACCTGTCGTACGACCGGTTCCGCCGGCTCGGACTGCCCCTCGACCTGGTGATGTCGCTGAACGGCTCGGCGTGGGCGCACTTCCGGGCGGGCCGCCTCGACCAGGCGGCCGAGCGGTACGAGCAGGCCGTCAGGTCGGCCGGCGACTGCGGCAGCCGGTACGAGGAAGCCCGTGCCCGGACCGGCCTCGGCAACGTCCACGCCGCCGCCGGTCGTTCCGCAGAGGCGGCGCGGGCGTGGGCACGGGCCGACGAACTGCACCCACGTCTCGACCCGACGATGGTGGGCGAGGCCAGAGCGCGGTCGGGCGGCTGAGCGGTGTGCCGGTCAGCCACCCAGGCCTGCCAGTTCCGCGGCCACGTCGTCGGCCTCGGCGGCGGACAACCGGGCGAACAGCTCGCGTGCGGCCTCGAACTCGGTCACGGCCCGCGCGGGGTCGCCGCGCGCGACGGCGGCCCGCGCCCGACCGCGGTGGGCGCGGGCCGCCTCGAACACGCTCCCCAGGTCACGGGCCAGGGCGACGGCCCCCGCGTGCGCCCGGTCCGCCGCTTCCGGGTCGCCGGACTGGTGGTGCACCTCGCCGAGGCAGTTCAGCGCCATGGTCGTGTCCAGCACGGACGTGTGCTCGTCGAAGATCGCCATCGCCTCGTGCAGGTGGTCGATCGCGGCGCTGTGCCTGCCCAGCGCCGCCTCGAAGATCGCGATGCTGCGCAACGTGATGCCCGCGTTGGTGAGGGCGTCGCAGCGGCGGTAGTTCCGCAGGGCCCGGTTCGCCTGCTCCAGAGCGCCTTCGTGGTCGCCACGCCCGTGCAGCACCCACGCGTGGTTGCCCATCGCGTTGCCCGCGCCGCGCCGGTCGCCCAACTCCTCGAAGATCCGCAGCGCGGCGAGGTAGTGGTCCTCGGCCGCGTCCGTTGATCCCCGCTCCAGCAGTGCCAGCCCGAGGTTGTTCCTGGTCGCGGCCTCGGCCTCCCTGTCCTCCAGGCGTTGCGTCGCGACGAGGGCGCGTTCGTGCGAGCGGATCCAGGCGTCCCAGTCCTTGGTGAGGAAGAAGTAGCCGCGCATCGTGTAAGCCAGTTGCCAGCACCGGACGTCCAAACGGGGGTCCGGGAGCTGGCACAGGCCGGTCAGCACGTCCCGCTCGGCGGTCATCCACGCGAGCGCCGCGGCGTGGTCCGCGAACAGCGGCAGCTCGACGGGCCGGCCCGCCAGCGGGACGCGGAACCGGTTGGGGGTCAGGAGTCGGTCAGCCTGGTCCGCACCGTGCAGGTAGTGGTCGAACAGGCGCTCGGCGGCCTGGAACCGTTCCTCGGGGTCGTCCTGCTCGGCCAGTTCCAGCGCGTAGACCCGCAGCAGGTCGTGCATGCCGATCCGGTGGTCGGCGGTCTCCGCCACCAGTTGCGCCTCGGCGAGCGCGGTGACGAGTCGGTCGCTCACCTGGTGCGCGACCCCGGTCAGCGCCGCCACCGCACGCCTCGACGTGGTGGCGCCGGGCACCAGCCCCAGCAGGCGGAACACCCTCGCCTGATCCGCCGGGAGCTGGTGGTAGGACCAGGAGAACACCGTGCGCACGGCGGTGCGCGGGTCGCCGACGTCCAGCGAGTCGAGCCGGCGGTGCTCGTCGGCCAGCGTTCCCGCCACCTCGGCGAGCGGTCGTTCCGGTGCGGACCGCGCCAGCCCCGCCGCGACGCGCAGCGCCAGCGGCAGACGCGCGCAGAGCCGGATGATCGCGGCGGTCGCCTCCGGCTGCTCGTCGACCCGTGCGCCGATGATCGCCCGCAGCAGTGAGTGGGCCTCCTCGGTGTCGAGCACGTCCACGAGGATCGGTGTCGCACCCTGTTCCACGACCAGGCCGATCAACGCGTTGCGGCTGGTCACCACCACGTTCGACCCCGGTCCCGGCAACAGCGGTCGGACCTGTTCGACGTCGCGCGCGTTGTCCAGCACGACGAGCACCCGCAGTTCGGCGACGAGCGAGCGGAACGCGGCGGCGCGCTCCCCGGTGTCCAGGGGCACCCGCTCCGGGGGGATCCCGAAGGCGCGGAGGAAGCCACCCAGCGCCTCGGCCGCCGTCAACGGCTCGTCCAGCCCGTAGCCCCTCAGGTCGACGTACAGCTGACCGTCCGGGAACCGCTCGGCGGTCCGGCGCGCCCACGAGATCGCGACGGTCGTCTTCCCGACCCCGCCCATGCCGGACAGCACCACCACCGGCACGGTGTCGGGCAAGGCGTCGCGCATCGCCGCTTCGACGGCAGCGAGCACCGACTCGCGTCCGGTGAACCCGCGCGGCAGCCCGGGCAGCTGTCGAGGCACGGGCCTCGCCTCCGCGGCCGCGTGGAAGTGGACCCCTCCAGCAATCACGCCTGCTTGGACGACGTTGTCCGACACGCCCGACATCACGTTCTTGTGCATCATGTTCTCCTCGGACGGCGATCTCCGGCAGTTTGATCAAGACAACCATCCTCCGGTTCCCACCACAGTCGGCCGCCTGGTCGACATCGGTGGACGTTCAGAAGCACTGATCGTGAGGACCGAGCGTGGCCCGGACGGCTCCAGGAACCGCGCCGGACATGGCGCGCCGCCGCTGCCCTGTCGGGAGGGCGGGAGGGCACCGGCCAGCGTGGCGACACCGCTGTCGTCAGGTCATCGACGTACCGCGTGCACCGCTGTCCACTACGTGCCGGTTACCGGTAGGGCGTCGGTCTGGACGACAGAGGTGATGCACGATGTTCCCGCGAGCCCGGTCCAGCGCTGTTCGCCGCAGGACGGGACCGGTATCGAGGGCGACGCGGGACGGTGGCTGCGAAGGCTCGCGGACGCGTTGTCCCGCTCGTGGGTCAGTGCCGAGGCCTGAGCAGCGGACAGTCCACTGAGGACTTGCCGGGGTGTCCGGCGGACCACGGCGATCCGCCGGACACCCCCTGCTCACGGGTTCGGCACCAGCGCCCACGCGGTGTAGTAGTCGGCGGTGATGGCGGTTGCCCCGGACAGGCCCTGCACCGGAACCGGCACGGCCGAGTGCGTGTACGTCCGGTCGTTGGCGAGCGTGTCGTAGATGTCCTGGCCCCAGCCCGCGACGGTGCCGTCGGCGCGGAGTGCGAGGGCGCCCTCGCCGAAGCTGGCGATCTGCGTCACGTCCGAGAGGTTCGACACCTGGACCGGGACGGCGGACGCGCACGCCGGCGTGTACTGCTCGCACTCGACCCCGTTGCCGAGCACACCTCGATAGCTGGAGCCCCAGGCCCACGCGGTGCCGTCACCGCGCAGCGCATAACCGGTGTAGCGGCCCGCGTCGATCGCCGTCACCCCGGTCAGCCCGGAAACCCGCACCGGGACCCGGGAAGAGCAGAGCCCGCTGCCGGACGGTCCGCACGCCTGACCGTTGCCGAGCTGCGCGTAGTAGTTGGAACCCCAGGCCCAGACCGTGCCGTCGCCGCGCAGCGCGTAGACGCCCTCGCCGCCGCTGTCGCCCGACACCTCGGTGACGCCGGTCAGCCCGGACACCTGGACGGGCACCGACGAGTGCGTCGCGCTCGAACCGTTGCCGAGCTCGCCCTGGCTGTTGAAACCCCACGCCCAGACGGTGCCGTCGGCGCGCACCGCGTAGCCGGTGCCCCACGAACTGCCGATCGCGACGACGTCGGTCAGACCGGGGACCGGCGCCGCCACCGACGAGTTGCCGGTACCGCCATTGCCGAGCTGGCCCGTGCCGTTCCAGCCCCAGGCCCACACGGTGCCGTTCTCGCGCAGCGCGTAGCCGGTGAGCTGACCGGCGGCGATGGCGGTGACCCCGGTCAGCCCGAGCACGCGGACCGGCGCCACGGACCCACCGCCGTTACCGGCCTTCCACCCGTTGCCGAGCTGCCCCGAGTCGTTGTTCCCCCAGGCCACCACCGTGCCGTCGGCGCGCAGCACGTACTGGGTGCCCCACATGCTGCCGGTGATCGCGCGCACGTCGGTCAGCCGCGCCCGCGTCGGCACGGACGTCCACGCCACCGCCTCCGCGGTGCCCAGCGCGCGATCGGCGCCGTTGCGGCCCCACCCGTAGATGCAGTCGGTCGTGCAGACGGGGGCGTCGAGCACCGCGAACGCGCCGGCCATGTCGGCGACGAGGTGAACGCTCCCGTCGTTGTTGTACAGCTGGATGTCACGGGTGCTGCCGAGGCCGACCACGGCGGCGTTCGGCACGGTCTGACCGGGGGACAGGTTGAGGTTCGAGGCGTTCGAATGCTGCCCCCTCGCGTACGCGGACACGTACGTCGCGGCCGTCGCGTCGACGCCGGTGATGTTGAGCACCACGGCCGTTGCCGTGATCGACGCCTTGGTCGTGAGCCCCAGGTCGACGACCTGCCGGGCGCCCACCGCACCGGTCCTGCCGCCGGTGCCGTCCCTGGTGTCGAGCACCCGCGTCGGGCTCATCGGCAGGAACAGGGCGCCGTAGTCGGGGGTGTGGAAGCCGGTCAGGTCGGCGATCAGGTCGATGGTGCCCGCGTTGTTGTACAGGCTCACCGCGCGGTTCGCGCCCACGGCGACGGTGACGAGGTTGGGGCGGGTGTCGCCGGGTGGCACGTTCAGGTTCGACGCGGTGGGTCGGGGCGTGCCGGCGGGCCACGCGGTGACGTACGTGTCGGCGGTCGCGTTGGTGGCGGTCAGGTTGAACGTGACCGCCGTGGCCGACGCGGGGATCCAGGCCGAGAGGTCGACCGCGCGGGCGACGCCGGGGCCCACCGACGTGTCCTGCCGGGTGTCCAGCACGCGGTTGGCCGCCAGCGCGGTGAACTTGGCCCCGGCGCCGGTGCTGTAGTAGCCGGCGAGGTCCGCGACGAGGTGGACGGTGCCGCTGTTGTTGTAGAGGTCGACCTTCCGGTCGGCGCTGAGCGTGACGGTGACCTGGTTGGGTCGGACGTCACCGGGCGTCAGGTTCAGGCTCGACGCGACGGGCCGGGCGCCGCCGCTGGGGAACACCGTCACGTAGGTGGGTGTGGTCGGGGTCACCCCGGTGACGTTGAGGACCACGGCGGTGGTGGTGGCCGGGACACGGGCGGCGAGGTCGACGGTGACGGTGCCGGCCGCGCCGAGCGGCTTGCCGGCGTCCCTCGTGTCCAGCACGCGGACCGTGGACAGGGCGGTGAAGGTCGAACCGGTCTCGCCGGCTTGGACTTCGGCCGGCGGAGGTGCCGCCGACGCGGGCGGGCCGGCGAGCAGCAGCCCTCCGACCAGCAACGCACTCAGAGCAACGGGTAGTACACGACGCACAGCAGTTCCCCCCGGTGAGCAGGATCCCCCGACCCGCGTCCAGAGTATTGACCGGCCGCTTGCGCGACAACCGCGCCGCCCGGAAGTGGAACCTCCTTTGTGGACGACCACCACCGGATTCAGGCTTGGACGGTCCACCCTTCGCGGTAGACGAGGTGCAGTCGGTCCGCCACGCCGAACGCGTCGGCCACCGCGAGGGCCGCCGCCGCCCGCACGGCGGACACCTCGATGTCGGTCAGGTCCAGTTGGGCGTGCACGACCTCGACCGCGACGCCGGTGGTGTCCGCGCCGCACCGGCTCACCAGGTCGAGGCCGTCCGCCGCGCCCGCCACCGCCGCGTCCACGAACTCGCCGTCGGGGCCCGGTTGCAGCGACGACGTGTCGTCGGGGTCGACCACCCAGGCGACCCGGTCGTCGGACGCGGTCGTCAACCGGACTCGGACCTGGCCGAAGTAGCCGACGCCCGCGTGCTGGCGCCGGAGCCGGTACTCACCGGTGCGATCGTCGGGCATGCTCAACTCCTGGTGTTCACGAACAGGTGGTAGATCGTATTCCGGAAGTAGTGCTCGTTGCCGAACCGCCCGGTCGTGCGTTGGATGTGGTCGTAGTCGTGCCGTCCGCCGGAGTTCCACAGGTCCGTCGCGGCGTCGTCGTCCATGGTGGACATGTCCGCGTGCCGCAGGTTGTCGAAGTCCTCGCCGCGGATGCGGTGCTCGATGATGCTCAGGTCGGTCGGACCGCCCGGCCTGCTGCTCACCGCGTCCAGGTACCGCTCGGCTTGCTCCCGCGTCTCCCAGGCGTAGAGCCCGTCACCGAGTTCGGAACGCGGCCTGCCGTTGCCGTCCACCCCGGACGGCCACGGCTCGCCGCCGTTGTTGATCAGGCGGTCCGCGTCTGCGGGCCCCTGCACGCTGTAGTACGTCCGGCACGGTGACAGCCCGAGCGGGTCGATCGCCGCGGTCGGGTTCGGCACGTACGCCTGCGGGTTGGGCCCCGGCGCCAAGCCCAAGGGGTCGACGGACGTGTAGCGGGCGCTCTGGGGGTCGTAGTAGCGGGCGTTGTTGTAGTGCAGGCCGGATTCGGCGTCGTAGTACTGGCCCGGGAAGCGCAACGGCGTGTCGGCGCCCTGCGACACCCCGACGGTGGCGCCCCAGATGTTCGCCTGTCGACGCCACGTGACCGCGCCGTCCGCGTCCACGAGCTCGGACACCGCGCCCACCAGGTCGGTGACGATCGAGTGGAACTCCCGGTCGACCCAGGCCCCGACGTCGTCGCGGACTCGTTCCACCTGGCACAGGGGTGTGAAGGTGCCGGGCTCGAAGTCCCAGGTCGTCGCGGCGCCGGCGGAGGTGATCTGCTCGGCGACCACGAGCCCGTCCCAGCAGAAGTCGACCCTCTCGGTGACCGCGCCGGACGAGTCGAGCCTCAGCTTCGCGACGCGCCTGCCGAGCGGGTCGTACAGGTAGCGCCAGCGCACCGAGTCCGGGGTGACGACCTCGACCAGGCGGTCGTCCGCGTCCCAGCGGTAGTGCCACGTGTCCGGCTTGGCCGACAACCGCTTCCGCGACCGCTGGACGACCCGGCCGTGGCGGTCGTAGCGGTAGCTGACGTTGCCCGCGGACACCACCGCCGCGCCGGCGTACTCCCGGGGCCCACCTGCCTCGCCACCCGGCCACTCCGCGTGCGTGATGTTGCCGGCCGCGTCGTAGGCGTACCGCTCGCGCCACCCGTCGCCGACGACCTCGGTCACGCGGGCGCCCGCGTCGAGCACCAGCCTGCGGTCGCCGCCGAGCAGGTCTTCGACGCCGACCAGCGCGCCCGCCCGGTCGTACCGGTAGCCGCGGCGCTGGACGAGGTGCTCCCGGTCGGCGTGACGCGTCGACACGGATTGGGCGCTGAGCCGGTGCGCCTCGTCCCACACGTGGGTGATCGTCGTCGGGCCGGTGGTGCGGTGGGTGACCCGGCCCGCGGTGTCGTAGCCGAAGGACATCGCGTGACCCCCGGTCAGCAACTCCTCGGCACGACCGGAGCCGCCGTACGTCCAGCGCGACACCGCTCCGGTCGGTGTCGTCCGCGCCACGCGCCTGCCGATCGCGTCGTACGCCGACGCCACGACCCTGCCGTTCACCCCTTCCTCGACGACCCGGCCCAGCACGTCCCGGCGGAGCACGAGGTCGGCGTCGCGGTTGCGCGCCCGCACCAGGCGCCCGACCGGGTCGTACTCGAACAGCTCAGCGCCGTCGCCGAAGCGGCGTTCCCGCACGCGACCGGCCGCGTCCCGCAGGAAGGTGACCTCTTCGCCCAGGTCGGTGGCACGGCCGACCAGTTGCCCGGCCGCGTCGCGCCGGTAGCGGACGGTGCGGCCGTTGAAGTCGCGTTCGGCGACCACCCGACCCGCGGCGTCGTACTCGTAGCGCCAGACCTGGTTGTGGGCGTTGGTCACGGACACGAGCCGGAGCAGCCGGTCGTAGTCGAACACCAGCCGGCCGCCGTCGGGGAACGACCGCACCTTGGGCAGGTCGAAGTGCGTCGTGGTCTCGGTGGTGGCACGGCCGCTCGCGTCGCGGTACTCGACCTGGTTGCCCTCGTCGTCGTAGCTCCACCGCTCGGTGGCGCCGTCCGGTCCGGTGCGGCTCAGCAACCGCCCTTCGACGGTCCACGCCAGGCTCGTCACCGCGCCGGACGGGTCGGTGATGGCGACGATCCGGCCGAAGTGGTCGCGGCGGTAGCGGGTGGTGCGGCCGTCCGCGTCGGTCTCGGCGACCGGCAGGCCCGCCGCGTCGCTGACGACCCGGCGTTCCCGGCCCACCGGGTCGGTGACCGACGCGAGCTGGCCGGACTCGTCGTAGGCGCAGCGCGTCACACCGCCGGTCGGGTCGGTGACGGAGGTGACCCGTCCCGCCTCGTCGTAGGTGCGCCGCCAGACCGCGCCGTCCGGGTCGACCGTGACCAGCGGTCGCCCGTCCGCGTCGTGCTCGGCGAGCAGCCGGGTGCCGTCGGGCCTGGTCCAGGCGGTCAGGTTGCCGTGGTCGTCGTACTCGTAGCGGTCCACGCGACCGAGCGGGTCGACGCGGGTCAGCAGCAGGTCGGACTCGTCCCACTCCTGGGTGGTGGTGGCGCCCAGCGGGTCGGTGGTGGCGACGACCTGGCCGCGTTCGCTGATCAGGTACCGGGTGCCGTTCCCGAGCGCGTCGGTGAACACGGTGACGCGCTGCCCGTTGACCCGTTCGTAGGTGAACGTGCCGTCCAGGACCCCGTCCGCGCCTTCGTTCCCGATGCACCGGCCCTCGGCGTCGTAGCGGTAGCGGTACCACCACCCGTTGCGGTCGAGCCAGCGGACGAGCCGGCCCGCGTGGTCGTAGTCGAACGACAGGGCACGACCGGAGGAGTTGAACACGGCGGCCAGGTCGCCGGCGTCGTCGTAGCGGTAGCGGACCAACGTCGTCGACACCCCGCCGTGCGGGTCGCGCAGCCGGAGTTCGGTGACGCGGCCACCTTCGGTGGTGACGTCGACGTGGTAGCCGCCGCTGTGGCGGAGGGCGACCAGGTCCCCTGCCGCGTCACGGTCCAGGTCGATCCGGTTGGCACCCCGGTCGGTCACGACGGTGAGGGGCAGGACGGGGCCGGGACCGCCGAAGTGGAGGAGGTGACCGTTGTCCCGTCTGCGGACCACGTACCCGGCGCCGTCGCGCGTGAGCGGCCAGCGCGGGCCGGCTTCGGGCAGCACCTCGCCCGACTCGGGTGGTTTGGGGTAGACCAGGATCATCCCGTCCTCGGCGACGAACACCACGCCCCGGGCATCGACCTCCAGCCGCTGGCCGAGGGTGCTCGCCCACCTCCGGCCGAACACCGTGCCCGCCCGGTAGGACGAGATGTGCGTGCGGCGCAGCACCAGCGGCAGGACGCCCGCCAGTTCGACGTCGGTCTGGCCGAGCACGACGTCACCGCTCGCGACGTCGACCGGGTCGTTCTCGCAGACCCGGTTCGACTCGGGCGTCTTGGTGGTGTCCGGGTTCGCGGGCCGGCTCGGGCTGTCCGGCTCCGGGGTGCCCGAAGGCTTGCCGGGGTTGGTCGGCGTGGTGCTGCCGGGGGAGGTCGTGCCCGACGGTGAAGTGCCGTCAGGGGACGTCGTGGCGGACGGCGACGTCGTGCCGGACGGGCTGGTGGTGCCCGATGGGGACGTGGTGCCGGACGGGCTGGTCGTGCCGGATGGGGAGGTGGTGCCGGACGGCGACGTGGTGCCGTCGGGTGAGCTCGACGGGCTGGTGGTGCCGTCGGGGCCTTTCACCGTGGGTGCGTCGGGCGCGCTGGGTGCGCTGGACGGGGTCGTGGTGTTGGGTGTGCCGGGGCTGTCGGCGCGGCGGCCGAGCTTGCCCAGCTTCTCCATGATCTCGCCGAGCTTGTCGAGGACCTTGCGGATGCGGGGGGTGACGTTGCCGATGGTCTTGACGAGCTTGCGGACGAGGTCGGCGATGCGGTTGCAGACCTTGGCGATGGTGGAGGTGGCCTGGGCGACGATCAGCGGGGTGGCCAGGCCGAGGGTGGCGACCGCTTCCAGCGCCCACGTGATCAGCTTGCCGACGACCTCGGCGACCAGGTCGCGGATGATCTCGCGGACGGCGGCCACGACCTCGCCCATGATCATCACGCCGGCGCCGACGCCTTCGGCGAGCGTGCCCGCGCCGGCGATGGCGTCCGCGGTCTGCGCGGCGTGCCCGCGGTAGGTATCGGCCGCCGCGCCCTGCCAGCCCGGCGCGTCCTGCGTGCCCAGGTCCTCGGCGATGCGGGCGACCTCGACGGCGACGTTGGACCAGGTCTCGCTGAACGCGCGGATCACCGGCGGGTCGCCGGCGAACCAGTCCAGCGCCTCCTTGAGCGGCTGCACGTGCTCGATCAGCCAGGACACGCCGTAGGAGGCGACGGTGCCGATCGGGTCGATGACCATCGACAGCACTTCCAGGCCGACGCCGATGCCGCCGAGCCCGGCGGCGACCCAGCTGCCGTCGGAGATGCCCTGCGCCAGGTCGTTCGCGGACTCGGCGATGCCGATGCCGGTGACCGCCGTCGTGTCGCTCTGCGGCACCGCGATCAGGGGGTTGTTCACGTGTTCATCCCGTCGAACCGCGCGGACTCGCCGGCTTCCTGGGCGTCGTAGTCGCGGGAGGTCTCGCGCAGCTTCGCCGCGTTGTCCGACACGGTTTCGGCCGCCTTGGTCAACGCCTGCACGCCCATGTCCTCGAACGGCTGCAACAACATCGCGAACGGTTGGCACACCACGCCGTACGCGGAGTCGTTCATCGCGACCGTCCGCGCGGCGTCGGCTGCCGTGCGCAGCCGGTCCGCCAGACCTTCCACCCGACCGGCCAACGCGCCGATCTCACCGGTAACGGCCTCGTACCCGGTCATCGCGTCACCTCAGGTAGCTCTCGTCGGTGAAGTCGCCGTCATCGCCCGGGCGGCGGCGCGGCGGGGTGGGTCGCACATCCGGCTCCGGCTGGGGGAAGTTCCGCTCGGCCACGGCCACGATGTGCTGGCCCGAAGGGGTCTGGCCCACCGTCTCCCCGACGATCCGCGCCAGCTCGGCCGGGTAGCCGGCCTGGGCCTTGCCCATCGCCTCCATCACGGCCGCCGCGATCTGCTCCGGCCGCAACCGGCTCACCTCCGCGGTCATGGTCACCGCGCTCGGGATGCCGTTCGGGCCGACGGTCACGCTCACCGCGCCACCGGCGGCGGAGGCGGTGATGGAGATCCGCTCGACCTCCTGCCGCATCGACTCGTAGCGCGCGGCCTTCTCCTCGGCGTCGCGCTCCCAGTCGTCCACCAAGCGCTGCACGTTGGCCAACGGGTCGGTCATCGGCTCCCCCTCCGGTGACGCAGAGATCAGGCCAAGCTACTGCTCCTGTGTCGGCGCCCGGGGCCGTTTCGTTCCCAAGATGACCGGTTCGGCCCAAACCGGTCGGCCCGGATCGGCGCCGGGGCCGGGGCGTCTGCCTCGTCCGGTGAGCAGGCCGGATGCGGTCGGCGGCGAGCGGCGTGCTCGGCCCGGTGCGCCGTGGATCGATCGGCTGTGGGGGTGTGGTGACGTGGACGACGACGTTCTTCGCTGCTCGGTGTCCGACTTCCTGGCGGCATTCCGGGACGCGCTGTCCGTGCTCGCCCCCATCGCGCAGCGCCTGAAGATGGAGTGGCGGGACGAGGGTCAGCACATCCACTGGGAACGCATGGCGGAAGCGGTGTTCGACTCGTGCGTTCGCGGCCCGATCGAGGCCGATGCCCGGCATCGGCGCGATGACCACCGCCTTCCCCGCTATGACATCGACGACTCGTCGTACGGGCGGAGCAGTTGGATCCGGGTCGAACGGGGCGGTGATCGGTCTCTGGTCGTGTTCATCCGGCTCCTGTCCGGTCGTGAGACGTTCGACGAGGTTCAGGGTGCAAAGCTCGACGAGAATACGTTTATGCCTCTTGAGCGGGTCGTGATCCCATTCGATCAGTGCCGCTTCGCATTTGTCCGGCGATCCGCCGTCAGGTCGGACGTCGTGCACGACATCGAGGCCGTCGAATGACGGTGCGCGGGTCTCGGGGATACTGACCGTCGTGGCTCCGGCAACCGCAGGTCTGGTCCGGGCAGGTGACGCTTGGCGCCTGCCCTTGGCCGGGCTGCCCATCGTGCAGTGCCGGGTCGACCACGCGGTGACGTTCGGCTTCGACTCCCCGGACGGGAGCTACGACCTGCGGATCGAGGAGGACTTCGCCTTCGTGTCGGCCGAGGGCGTCGAGGTGGTGCTGCGCCCGCAGACCGACCCGACGGGGTTGGGCCCGGTGCTCGCCTGCACCCGCACGTCGGTCGTGGAGGCCCTCGCCTTCGATGACGGTCGGCTGGCGGTGGCCTTCGCGGACGGCAGCAGGCTCGTGGTCGACGGCTCGCGGGAGTACGAGCCGTGGATGCTGTCCGGCCCGGCCAAGCTGGTGGTCGTGTCCACGCCGGGCGGCGCCTTGGCGCTGTGGTACGAGGAGACGACCTGAGGTCCGTTCGGCGGCTCACGCGATCGTGCGGTAGCACGGGCTCGCCGGGTGGTCGTCCCACGGCTACATTGCTTGAGAATCAACAGCACTCGGCGTGAGGACTGCCGATGTCGACCACCGCCACCGTCCGTCCACCCGGGACTTACCCCGGCGCGCTGCCCCTCCTGGGGCACGCACTGCGGATGAAGCGAAGTCCCGGCTCGTTCCTCCTCGAACTCCAGTCGGGCGACCCGGTCACCCGGATCCTGCTGGGGCGCAGGCCGATGTACGTCGTCAACGACCCGGAACTGGTGCGCGACGTCATGCGCCGCCCCGACGTGTTCGCCAGGGGCGGCCCGATCGCCGAGCGGTTCCGGCAGATGTTCGGCAACGGGCTCGGCATCTCCGACGGGCAGTTCCACCGACGGCAGCGCAGGTTGGTCCTGCCCGCGTTCCACCACGGGCGGATCGCCGACTACGCCGCGGTCATGAGCGCGCACGCGGAGGCCAAGGCCGCCTCCTGGCACGACGGCCAACGGGTCGCGGTGCACGAGGAGATGGACGAGCTCGCGCTGGCGAACATCGTCCGGGTCATCGTCGCCGACGGGGCGTCCCTGGACCGGGCGCGGTTCATGGCCGCGACCTCGGTGGTGCTGGGCGGGCTGTTCCGGCGGATGACCGGTCCGGGGGTCCTCACCAGGCTGCCCACGCCGGGTAATCGCCGTTACCGCGAAGCGGAGGAGTTCCTCCGGCGGACGATCAAGGCGGTGGTCGACGAGTACCTGGCGACGAGGACCGACCGGGGCGACCTGCTGTCGAAGATGGTCCTCGCGGGCGACGACGGCGAACCGGCCATGGGCGAGGAGCAGCTGCACGACGAGGTCATGACCTTCCTGATCGCGGGCAGCAACACCGTCAGCAACACCCTGTCCTGGGCCTTCCACGAACTCGGTGCCCACCCGGACGTCGAACGCCGCCTGCACGACGAGGTGGACCGGGTGTTGGCGGGCCGGACGGCCACCTTCGAGGACATCGACCGATTGGTATACACACGACGGTTGGTCACGGAGACGCTCCGCCACCGGACGCAGGGACTGTTCCAAAGCCGTTCCACCACAGTGGACACTCGACTGGGCGACTACCACATCCCTGCCGGCGCGGTCGTGCTCTACAGCGCGCACGCGCTCAACCACAACCCCCGCATCCACGCCGACCCCGATCGCTTCGACCCCGACAGGTGGCTGCCCGAGCGCCTCGACCCACTGGCCCGCGCCGCGTTCCTCCCGTTCGGGACCGGGCTCCACGGGTGCGTCGGCGAAGGCCTGTCCTGGGCGGAACTGGTCCTCTCCCTCGCCACGATCGCGGCGCGCTGGCGACTGGTGCCCGTGCCCGGCCACCGCGTGCGGCCGAAGCCCGCCGTCACGATGCCGGTGAACGCGTTGCCCATGATCGCGCGCAGCCGCGACGTCGGCCCTCGCGGTGTCCGGGGAGACCAGGGCTGATGCACTCGATCGGGGCCAACCGGGCAACGGCGGCGGTTCGCGGCGTCCTGGCGCGGTAGCGTCCTTCGACGCAGGCTGTGGGCCGTCTCCAAGAGGAGAAGCAGTGGGCGATTCCCACCTCGAACTGTCTCCGGTGGTCGCGACGACGATGTTGATCCGCAAACCACCGGCCGAGGTCTTCCGAGCTTTCACCGATCCCTCGATCACGAGCAGGTTCTGGTTCACCAGGAGCAGCGGCCCGGTGGAACCGGGAGCGGAACTGCGGTGGACGTGGGACATGTACGACTTGACGGTCGCGGTCCGGGTCAAGGAGTTCGAGCAGGACCGCCGATTCGCCATCGAGTGGCAGAACGGCCCGCGGCCGACGACGTTCGAGTTCCGGTTCTCGCCGCACTCGGACGACGTGACGCGGGTCGACCTCACCGAGACTGGGTTCGGTGGCGCCGAACCCGACGAGCTCGTCACCTGGGCCCTGAACTCGATGGGCGGGTTCACCGAGGTGCTGGCCGCGGCGAAGGCGCTGCTCGAGCACGGCATCGTGCTGACCCTCGTCGCCGACCGGCACCCCGACGGCATCGGCGGTAGCTGAGCGCGTCGTCCGAAGGCCCGGTCATCCAGCGGAGGGGCGGTGTCCACCGTGCTGCAGTCACAGCGCAGGTCCCCCGGCACGGCCGTCGGCGTCGCGCCCCGCCGCGGTGGGACGGTGACGATGGTCGGCGCGGGGGACGTCGACCACCTCGACCCGGCGCTGGCCTACCACACCGTGACGAGGGGCATCCTGCGCGCGTACACCCGGCAGCTCGTCGGGTACGCCGCCAGTCGGGACCGGGTCGAGGCCGGGACGCTCGTCGCCGACCTGGCCACCGAGGTGCCGACCGCGGCGAACGGGCGGCTCACCGGGGACGGCACCCGCTATGCGTTCACCCTCCGCGACGGGGTCCGGTGGCACGCCCCGAACGGTGACCGCCCGGTCACGGCGTGGGACGTCGTGCGCGGCATCAAACGCCTGGCGCACCCGATGGCCAACAGCCCCGGGCTCGCCTACTACCTCAACGCCGTCGAGGGCATGGCGGAGTTCCGCGACGTGCTCGCCGACGCGCCCCGCACGGTCGAGGCGATCGCGGACCGGTTGGAGCACACCGGGATCAGCGGTGTCGTCGCACTCGACGACACCGAGGTCCGCTTCACCACGCGGTACCCGATGTCGGACTTCCTCAACATGCTGGCCCTGCCGTTCGCGACACCCGCGCCCGAGGAGTACCTGCTCTTCGCGCCGGGCAGCCCCGAACTGGACCAGGCCGTCCTCTCCAACGGCCCCTACCGGATCACCGCCTACCGCCCCGGCGAGCGGATCGAGCTGCGCCGCAACCCCGCCTGGGACCCCGGGACCGACGACCTCCGCGCCGCGCACGTGGACGGCATCGAGATCAGGCAGGGCGTGGACGAGCGGGAGTCGCACGACCTCGTCGCCCGCGGCGCGGCCGACATGCTCTGGGACGTCCAGCCGCTCACCGGGGAACTCCCCGCGCTGCTCGCGACCGACGACCCGCGCCTGGAGGTGTGCCCCGCCGGTCTGCTCAGCCCGTACATCGTGGTGAACTTCGCCAGCGAGGCCGAGGACGGCGCCACCGGCAAGCAGGCCGTCCGCACCGCCCTCCAGTACGCGGTGGACAAGGCGGCGGTGTCACTGGTGTGGGGCGGGCCCCGGCTCAACGACATCGCGGACCAGGTCCTGCCGCCGCTGTGCCTGGCGCACCGGGAGACCCGGCCGCACGCCACGGACGGGGGCCGGGGCGACCCCGAGCGGGCACGGCGGCTGCTCGCGGAGGCGGGCTACCCGGACGGGCTCACGCTGCGGCTGGTCTACCGCGACCGCGACATCCACCCGGCCACCGCCGAGGCGGTGCGCGCGGGCCTGGCCAGGGCGGGCATCCGCGTTCGGCTCGTCCCGGCGTCGATCAACGAGCTGTTCTCGGAGTTCCTGTCCTCGTCGGCGTCCGCACGGCCGCGGGACTGGGAGCTCGCGCTCACCGGCTGGGAACCGGACTGGTACGGCAACAACGCCCGCACCTACCTCCAGCCGCTGTTCGACAGCCGCGACGTGCCGGAGAACGGCGACTGGGGCTCGAACTTCGGCCGCTACCGCAGCGAGCGGGTCAACCGGCTGCTCACGGCGGCCCTGACGTCAGCCGACGAGGAGCGCGCCGGTGAGCTGTTCCGGGAGGTGGAGGCGCAGGTGCTGCGGGACGGGGCGATCGTCCCCGTCCTGTTCGCCCACCAGTACTGGTTCCACTCCACGAGGGTGCGGAATTGGTTGCCCTACCCGGTGCTCAACGGCGACCTCACCAACCTCTGGCTGGCGGACGGGACCGTGTCGTAGCGATGCGCGTTGACCTGGGCATACCGGCGACACCTTCGCGTGAAGACGACCAGACGACCTTGGGACCACCCTGGTGCTCTGGTAGGCAGGGATCACCGGGCAATCCTCGTCCGGTGACGGAAGCGGCCGTTGGAGGGGTGATGCAGCTCCCGGGCTTGCTTTTACCGACGGCGTGGTCGCCGCGGTCACCACGCGACTGGGTTTGCCGCTGCGGCTGGCCGACTTCTCGCGCCGGGGCTTCCGGGTGGACCACCCGGCGCAGCGCGCCGTCCTGGAACTGCACGCCCGGAACTTCCTCGGCGGGTTCAACCTCGCGGTGCGGTCGTGGCGACGACCGCACGAGCCGCTGAGCCGGGTCGACGCCGAGGAGCGCGGGTTCGCCTACGAAGGCGCCGCCATGTTCGCCGGGCTGCTCGACCTGGCCACCGCCGGCCGGGCCGGCGCCCTCGACCGCCTGCTCGCCGGACCGGGGAACGCGTACGCGCACCTGGTGCACGTCGGCGCCGGGTGGTTGTTGACGGCGGCGCGCGTGCCGGTGCTGCCTCGCCTGCCCCGCACACCGCTGCTGCGGTGGCTCGCCGTCGACGGCTCGGGTTTCGGCGAGGTGTACTTCGGTGGCACGCGGGCGTTGCTGCGCCGGGCTTCGCGCACACCGGGACCGGTGTGGCAGGTCCGCGTCGCCGGCTGCGGGCGGGCGCTGTGGTTCGCCGAGTCCGCTTGCCCGGTGGGGATCGCCGACGTGATCGACCGCGCGCCGACGATCGCGCGACCGCACCTGTGGAGCGGTGTCGGGCTCGCCGCCGCCTACGCCGGCGCGGCGGACGCGTCGGCCCGCTCCGAGCTGCTCGACCTCGCCGGACGGCACCGGGCGCACTTCGCGCAAGGCGTCGTCTTCGCGGCGGGCGCCCGGGTCCGCTCGGGGATCGTGCCGCGGCACACGCGCGAGACGTGCGCGCAGGTGCTCGGCACGACCGCGGAAGTGGCCGCGCGCTGGGCCGACGAGGCCTGCGCGGACCTGCTCGACGCCACCGATGTGCAGGCGTACCTGGAGTGGAAGGCGCGGCTGCGCGACCGATTGCCCTAGAGATCCGAGCCGACCGCTCGCCAGGGAGGACCGATGCGTGTGACGGTGAACGCTGCCGCGCGCAAGACCTTGTCCGTGATCGTCGTGGTGGCCACCTGCGCCGCCGCCGGCCTGATGGTGGTGCGGCCGGGCCTCGGCGAAGAGACCTCCGCCGCCACCGCCGCCCGGTTCGGCTTCACCGCGGTGAAGCTCAACGAGAAGCCGGTCGGCGCGCGGACCGAGCGCGCCGTCGCGCCGGAACTGCACGGCATCCGCGGCTGGATCTCCTCGGTCGGCGCGGCCGTCGCGCTGGCGGACGTGCGCGGGACCGGGCGGGAGGCCGACGTCTGCCTCGTCGACCCGCGCGACGATTCCGTGACGTTGCGCCCCGTGCCGATCGGCGGCGGCGGTGTGCCCTACGCCCCGTTCGCGCTGCGGCCGGACGGCCTGCGCTACGACTCGACGATGGCGCCCATGGGCTGCGTCCCGGCCGACCTCGACGAAGACGGCGACGTGGACTTCATCGTGCACTACTGGGGCCGCTCGCCGGTCCTCTTCGTCAACACCGGCGGGAACGGCGTGCCCACCCGGTTCCGGGCCGACGAGCTGATCGAGCCGATGGCCCTGTGGAACTCCGGCACGCTCAACGTGGGCGACATCGACGGTGACGGCCACCTCGACATCCTGGTGGGCAACTACTTCCCCGACGGCGCGCGCGTCCTGGACCCGACCGCTGCCGACGAGACCCGCATCCGGATGCAGGACTCCATGTCCTCGGCCCGCAACGGCGGCGTGAACCGGATCCTGCTGACGCGGCCGACGGGTGCCGCGGACCGCAAGCCGGCCGTCGTGGACGCCAGCGTGGCCCTGACCGGCGACGCCGCCCAGTCGTGGACCCTGGCCACCGGGTTGCAGGACCTGACCGGCGACGGCCTCCCGGAGGTCTACCAGGCCAACGACTTCGGGCCGGACCAGCTGATGGTCAACCGCTCGGTGCCCGGCGCGGTGCGGCTGCAGGAGGTCACCGGCGCCCGCGACCTGGTGACGCCGAAGTCCGAGGTGCTGGGCCGCGACTCGTTCAAGGGCATGGGCGTCGCGTTCACCTACCCCGGTGGCGCCGGCCTGCCGATGGTGGTCGTCAGCAACATCACCGTCCCCTACGGCCTGCACGAGAGCAACTTCGCGTTCGTCCCGGACGGCACACCGCAGGACCTGCTGGCGGGCGAGGCGCCGTTCACCGAGCGCAGCGAGGCGCTGGGCCTGGCCCGCGCCGGCTGGTGCTGGGACGTCAAGGCGGGCGACTTCGACAACGACGGCGTCGACGAGCTCTTCCAGGCCAACGGTTTCCTCAAGGGGGAGGTGAACCGCTGGCCCGTCCTCCAGGAGTTGGCGATCGCCAACGACGAGCTGCTGCGCCACCCGGCGGTGTGGCCGCGCTTCGGCCCCGGCGACGACTTGTCGGGCCACGAGCCGAACCGGTTCTGGGTCCGCGACGCGAGCGGCCGGTACTCCGACCTGGCGGACCGGGTGGGCGCGTCCTTCCCCGACAACACCAGGGGACTCGCCGTCGGCGACGTCGACGGCGACAACCGCCTCGACGTCCTGGTGGCCAACCAGTGGGAGGACTCCGTGCTGCTGCTCGGCGGGAAGGGCGGCCCGGCGGCGGACCTGCGCCTGGTGCGCCCCGGCGCCGTCGGCGGGTTCGTCGACGCGATCGGCGCGCAGGTGGAGCTGCACCACCCCGACCGGCCGCAGAAGGCGCAGCTCTACCCGGCGAACGGGCACAGCGGCGTGTCCGCCGCGCGACTGCACTTCGCGCTGCCCGGAGGAGGTCCGGTGCGGGCCACGATCACCTGGCGGGACACCTCCGGCACGCACCGCGCCGAAGTCCTGGTCACGCCCGGGCACCGCACGGTCGAGCTCGGCCCCGCAGCGACGGCGGTGGCGCGATGACGGCGACACGCCTGGACGGCGCCTCACTGGACGAGCGGGCGCTCGTCGCACCGGATAAACCCGGGTTGACCCCCGATCAGCGCCGGGTCAAGGCGCTGACCCGGTTCGCCGTCTCGATCACCCTGTTCAACGTCCTCGGGCACCTGTTCCTCGGGTTCGAGCAGGCGCCCATCACCCCGATCGTCGCGGTCGTCGTCAGCTATGCCTCCGCGTTGTGCTTCGAAGCGCTCGACGCCTGGGCGTTCGGCAGGCGGGCCGAGTTCGCCAAGGGCCGGCGGGCGTTCGTGGTCTTCCTGCTGCCGGCCCACATCACCGGTCTGGCGACCGGGATGCTGTTGTGGGGCAACGCCTCCTTGTGGCCCTACATCTTCGCGATCCTGGTGGGCAACGGGTCGAAGTACCTGGTGCGGCTGCGCGTCCGGGGCAGGCTGAGGCACGTGCTCAACCCGTCCAACACGGGCATCACGGTGGTGCTGCTGCTGTTCCCGTGGGTGAGCATCGCGCCGCCCTACCACTTCACCAGCAACACCTCGGGCGCGATCGACTGGCTGGTGCCGCTGGCCGTCCTCGCGGCGGGCACCGTGATCAACGCCAAGCTGACCGGCAGGATGCCGCTGATCGCCGGCTGGGTCGGCGGGTTCGTGGCCCAGGCGGTGCTGCGCTGGTCGCTGCTCGACCACCACCTGCTCGCGGCGCTGGCGCCCATGACCGGGCTGGCGTTCGTCCTGTTCACCAACTACATGATCACCGATCCCGCCACGAGCCCGACCGGCACGCGCGACCAGGTCGTCTTCGGCGTCACCGCGGCGGCGGTCTACGGCGTCCTGGTGGTGTCGGGGGTCTCCTTCGGCCTGTTCTTCGCCCTGGTGATCACCTGCGTGCTGCGCTGCCTCGGCCAACTCCTCCGCACCGGCCGTCGCGGCGCGCCGGGAACCACCCCGTGAGCAGCGCGCAGCCGATCGCGGTGGTCGGCATCGCGTGCCGCTACCCGGACGCCGATGGTCCCGCCGAGCTGTGGGAGACGGTGGTCGGCCGCCGCCGCGCGTTCCGCGTGCTGCCCGACCGGCGGCTCGGCGCCGGGTACCGGGGCGCCGAGCCCGACCAGACCTACGTGACCCACGCGGCCCTGCTGCGCGGGTGGGAGTTCGACCGGCACCGGTTCGAGGTGCCCGGCCCGCTGTTCCGCGCCGTCGACCAGACGCACTGGCTCGCCTTGCAGACCTGTGCGGAAGCGCTGTCGGACGCCGGGTTCGGGGATGCCGACGGGCTCGACCGCGACCGCGCGGGCGTCGTCCTGGGCAACTCGCTCACCGGGGAGTTCTCCCGCGCCGCCCAGTTGCGGCTGCGCTGGCCGTTCGTCCGGCGGGCGGCCGTCGCCGCGCTGTCGGGCGCGGGCGTGCCCGACAGCCAGGCCGAGCACGCCTTGGAGCTGCTCCGGGACCTGGTCCGGGAGCCCTTCCCGGAGCCGGGCGACGAGACGCTGGCCGGAGCCCTGTCCAACACGATCGCCGGCCGCGTCTGCAACCACTTCGACCTGCACGGCACCGGCTACACCGTCGACGGCGCGTGCTCGTCGAGCCTGCTGGCGGTGATCACCGCCTGTCGCGCCCTGGCGTGCGGCGAGCTGGACTTCGCCCTCGCCGGCGGGGTGGACCTGAGCCTGGACCCGTTCGAGCTGGTCGGGTTCGCGCGGCTGGGCGCGTTGGCCGAGGGCCGGCGGATGAGGGTGTACGACGCGGACCCGACGGGCTTCCTGCCGGGTGAGGGCTGCGGCGTGGTCGCGTTGATGCGCGCCGACGACGCCCGCCGGAAAGGGCTGCGGGTGTACGCCCTGGTGTCCGGGTGGGGCATGTCGTGCGACGGGGCGGGGGGCTTGACGCGGCCGGAGGCGTCGGGCCTGGTGCGCGCGCTGGACCGGGCGTACGCGACGGCGGGCGTCGACCCCTCGGCGGTGGGGCTCGTGGAAGGGCACGGCACCGGCACCGCCGTCGGCGACCGGGTCGAGCTGGTGGCGCTCAACCGCGTGCGGGCCGGTGCGGCCACGCGCGCCGCGCTCGGCTCCGTCAAGGCCAACGTGGGCCACACCAAGGCGGCGGCGGGTGTCGCCGGGTTGATCAAGGCGGTGCTCGCCGCGCACCACCGCGTGCTGCCGCCGACCACCGGGTGCGAGGACCCGCACCCACTGGTGTCGGGCGCCGACAGCACCCTGCGCGTGCTCGACGGGCCCGAGCCGTGGCTGGACCGGACGCGGGTCGCCGGTGTGTCCGCGCTGGGGTTCGGCGGCATCAACGCGCACGTCGTGCTCTCCGGGTGCGGTGGTGACGGCCCCGGCATCGTCCCGGAGCCGATGCTGCGGTGGAGCAGGTCGTTGCCGGCCCACGAGATCGTGCTGCTGACCGCCGAGGACCGCGACGACCTGGCCGCCCGGCTGGCGGACCTGGCGGCCAAGGCGGGCTCGTTGAGCGCGGCCGAGCTGCACGACCTCGCGGCCACGCGGCACCGGTCGGCGACGCCCGATCCGGCGTTCCGCTGCGTGCTCGTGAGCGATTCCCCCGAGCGGCTGGCCAGAACCGCGGACCGCGCGGCGCGCGGGGTGCCGGGCTGGGCGTCGACCCTGCTGGTCGACCGCGAGGAAGGCTTCGTGCTCGCGCGCGGGGCCAGGGGTCGGGTCGGGCTGCTGTTCCCCGGCCAGGCGGCGCCGGTGCGCGCCCGCCTCGACGACTGGGCGCGCGACTTGACCGTGCCCGGGATCGCCGAGGACGTGCGGCTGCACGACGGCGCGACGGCGACCGCCATCGCGCAGCCCGCCATCGTCCGGCAGTCCCTCGCGGCCCTGGCCCTGCTCGCCGAGCTGGGGTGCGACGCGGTGGCCGCGGTCGGGCACAGCCTCGGCGAGATCACCGCGCTCGTGTGGGCGGGAGCCCTGTCCGCCGAGGAAGGGCTGAGGCTCGCCACCGCCCGGGGGCGGGTGATGGGGGAGCACGGACGTGCGGGCACCGCCATGGCGAGCATCGGCCTGCCCCTGGCCGCGGTCGAGGAACTGGCCGGGAGCACCCCGGTCGTGGTGGCCGGGCTCAACGGCCCCGACCAGGTCACGATCGCGGGCCGGACGGCGGACGTGCGCCGGGTGGCGGAACGCGCGTTGCGGGCTCGGGCCCGCGCGAAGGTGCTCGCGGTGTCGCACGCGTTCCACACCGAGGCGATGCGCCCGGCCGCGGCGCCCTTCGCCGAGGAGCTCCGGCGGGTGCGGCTGCGGCCACCGCGCCGCACGGTGTTCTCCACCGTCACCGGTCACCGGCTGGACCCGGACACCGACCTTGCCTCGCTGCTGGTGGACCAGCTCACCGCGCCGGTCCGGTTCGCCGACGCCCTCGCCGCGCTGACCGCGACGTGCGACCTGCTGGTCGAGGCCGGACCGGGCACCACGCTCACCTCGCTGGCGACCGGGTTCCCGGCGGTCTCGCTGGACCCGGGCGGCTCCGGGCGGGAGCACGCGATCGCGCTCGCCGCGCTGGCCGCGGTGTCCGCGTGCGACCTGGACCGGTGGTTCGGCGACCGGGCCCACCGCCACCTCGACCTGGACACGCCCATCACGCTGCTGGCGAACCCGACCGAGACCGAGGTGGTGCCCGCCAAGCGGACCCCGGAGCCCGAGCCGACCACCGGTGCGGACCCGCTGCGGGTGCTGCGGACCCACCTGAGCCGCACGCTGGAACTGCCGCTGGCCGGGATCCGGCCGGACCGCAGGCTGCTCGCCGACCTGCACCTGAACTCGTTGCAGGTCGTCCAGCTCGTCGCCGAGGCCGCGGACCTGCTGGGCAGGCGCGTGCCGGCCCTGCCGCCGTCGCTGGACACGATGACCGTCGGTGAGGTGGCCGAGCTGGTCGCGAGCCGGCCGCCGGTCGACCAGACCCCCGACGCGGTCGACGGCGTGCGCCCGTGGGTGCGGTCGTTCGAGCACCGCTGGGAGCCGTGGAGCGGGCCCGTGCCCGGTGGCGCGGTGCGCTGGACCGTGCCGGCCGCCGCGCCCCGGTGGCTCCACGACGCCGCGAGGAGCTCCGAAGTGGACGGTGTGGCCCAGGACGGCCTGGCCGTGTGGCTGGCCGACGACGCGGGGACGGCGGTGGTGGCGGACCTGTTGCGGACCATCGCCGCGCATCGGCCCGACGTGCTCGTCGTGCTGCACCGCGGCCACCCGGCCGCTGCCGCGGTGGCGAGCAGCGCCGCGGTCGAGATCGCTTCGTGCACCGCGACCTCGATCGAGCTGACGGACGGCGCCCGCGACGTCGACCTCCGCCTGGCCGGGATCGGCGGGCGGCTGCGCGTGGACGCGAGGGGCGACGTGCGGCGTTCGGTCACGAGGGCGCGCCCGGCGACTCCCGGCGTGCCGCTGCCGCTGGGCCCGGGCGAGGTCTGCCTGGCCTCCGGGGGTGTCGACGGCATCACGGCGCGCTGCGCGGAAGCCCTGGCCCTGAGCACCGGGTGCACGCTCGTCTTCCTCGGTCGATCGCCGCGGGAGGCGGCACGGGTGCGAGCCGGGCTGGCCGCCCTCGACCGGCGGGTCACCGCCCACTACGTCGAGTGCGACGTCACCGATCCGGATCAGGTGCGCACGGCGGTCGTGGCGGCCCGGGCGCACGGGCCGGTGCGCGCCGTCCTGCACGGCGCCGGCCTCAACGTGCCTCGCGCGCTGGGCGCGGTCAGCGGGAAGACCCTCGCCGCGACCGTCGCGCCCAAGGTGACCGGGCTGGACAACCTGCTGACCGCGCTGGGGGAGCCGCCCGCGCTGCTGGTCGGGTTCGGGTCCATCATCGGCCGGCGCGGTCTGCCCGGGCAGGCCGAGTACTGCGTCGCCAACGACTGGCAGCGCGCGCACCTGGAACGGTGGGCCGCCGCGAACCCGGCCGCCCGCACCAGGGCGCTGGAGTGGTCGGTCTGGAGCGACGTCGGCATGGGGTCGCGCATGGGCGTGCTGGACTCGTTGCGCGACCGGGGCATCACGCCGGTCGAGCCCGCCGCGGGAGTGGCGGCGTTGCTGGCCGTGCTGGCCGACGAGGACGCGCCGGTGACGCAGCTGGTCGCCGGGCGGTTCCCGGACGGTCCGACGCTCTCGGTGTCCGGACCACCGGCCGAACCGCTCCGGTTCTCCGCCGACCCCCTCGTCCGCGTGCCGGGGGTGGAGGCGGTCCTCGCACCCGTGATCTCCGCCGGCAGCGACCCGTACCTGGACGACCACCGCGTGGACGGCGTCCCGGTCCTCCCGGCCGTCGTCGGTTTGGAGGCGATGGCCCAGGCCGCGGCGGCCGTGATCGGCGAACGGGAGGCCTGGGAGTTCACCGACGTCGAGCTGTCCGCCCCGGTGATGGTGAACCCGCACGAGCCGCGTCCGCTGCGCGTGGCGGCGCTCGCCCGGGACGAGGTCGAGCCCTCGGTGGACGTGGTGCTGCGGGACGGTTCCGACGGCTTCGCCACCGACCGCTTCGGCGCCGTGATCCGGCCCGCCCCGCCCGCGCCGCACGGCCTGGCCCCGACGACCGCACCGCCACGACGCGACGGGCCGCACCCGTTCTACGGCCCGCTGCTGTTCCACTCCGGACGTATGCGCGGACTGGTCGACTACGAGCACCTGTCCGCCTTCCGGGTCCGGGCGTGGGTCCGGTCCGGCGAGGAGCGCTGGTTCTCCGAGCACCACGCCCCGCGGTTGCTGCTGGGCGACCCGGGCGCGCACGACGCCGGCATCCACGTGCTGCTGGCGTGCCTGCCCCACCGCCGGGCGCTGCCCGTCGCGGCCGAACGGGTGGTGGTGTGGCGACGCCCCACCGGCATGGTGCTGGTCACCGCCGAGGAGCGGTCGCGGGAGGGCGACGACTACGCCTACGACCTGTGGCTGTCCGATGAGGACGGTGCGCGGGTCGCGCGGTGGGAAGGGCTGCGGCTGCGCGCGTTCGGCAACCGGCCCTGGCCCGGCCCCGTGCCCACGCCCCTGGTCGGTCCGCTGCTGAGCAGGCGGCTGGCCGAACTGGGCATCGCCGACCGCCTGGAACTGGTGAGCACCGACGACGGCGTGGTGGCCGTGGCGGACTCGCCCGTGGGCGTCGGGTGGGCCGGCGACAGCCGGACGGCGGCCGCGAGGGCGCTGCTGGACCTGGGGTTGCCCGGTGGCGCCGAGGTGGTCGTCGACCGGGCCACCGACGACGGGCTGCTGGTCGGTGGCACCCCGGTGGCGGAGGTCGTCACGTTCGTCGGCCCGCGGTCCGTCGCGGTCGCCCTGCCCCGGAGGTGTGGAGTCGGTGCGTGAGTACCACTGGCGGCACGTGGTGACGTTCGACGAGACCAACCTCGTCGGCAACGTCTACTTCGCGCAGTTCCTGCACTGGCAGGGTCATTGCCGCGAGATGTTCCTGGCCCGGCACGCGCCCGGGGTGCTCAAGGAGCTGAGCGGCGGTGGTCTCGTGCTGGCCACCACGTCCTGCTCGATGGAGTACTTCGGGGAGTGCTTCGCCTTCGACGAGGTCGACATCGCGATGACCCTGCGCGAGCGGTGGCGCAGCGGGCTGCGGATGGCCTTCGACTTCCGGCGCGACGACCGGCTGGTGGCGCGCGGCGAGCAGGGCGTCGCCTGCCTGCGCCGCACCGGGTCAGGGGTCGAGCCCGTCGACGTCCCGGACGAGCTGGTCACCGCGCTGGCGCCGTACGAGCTCGTGCGGTGAGGGGCCGTCGTCCCGTTGCTCCTCCCGGGCTCGGTCGAGCGATGACCCGACGGCGGCCAGCGCGGTCAGGTAGGAGCTCTCGTCGTGGCGCGGCACCATCTCGTCCTCCGAGGCCCCAGCCGAAGTGGCTATCGGAAACTGAACCAAGCTCGACGCTACTCCAAGGGGTCGGTGCGGCGTGCTGCCACGAACGGGTCGACTTCGCCCGAGCGTCGTCCGGGGCAGGGCGACGTTGTGTATCCGGGTAACACCAAGGGATTAACCGACACACGCCTGCGTTGTGAAGTCGGAGGTGGACGCGACCGCCGTCCTGGACGATGGCTATCGGAACACATAGCTTGTGTCACTTGTCGACGGTCTCGCCCACTTCCTCGTGCGAGACAGACGCTGGAGGTAGAGCAGTGAGCAATCCCCGGGAGACCTACGAGTCGCTGAACCTCGAACCGAAGCCCATCCGACCGCACATCCTCGCCGCCGCGACCGTCGTGTTCGGCGAGGACTACTACGCGGGTCGGCGCGAGACCATCAACCTGTCCGGCTTCGTCCAGCTGAACAAGTGGCCCATGCCGGGGTTCGAGCACCGGGTCGACGAGAAGGGGTACGCGGAGTTCGAGACGGAGCTCATCAGCGCGCCCGAGGTCGGCATCAAGGGCTTCAGCTACGAGCTCGACGACCGCATCCAGGTCCTGTCCAACCCGTTCCTGCCCAACACGGGCCACGTCCGGCAGATCGTGCCGGGCAAGAACTTCCCGGCGGAGTTCTACATCCGCCGCTTCGGCATCCTGGAGACCAGCACGCTGCGCCTGGCGCACCGCAACGTGATCGACATCCACGGGGTGGTCGACCACGTGCCGCCGTTCAAGAAGCCGCTCACCGGTCCGTACCTGGGCAAGCCGCGCGGCGACGGCCCGTTCGAGGTCGTCCAGGCGCCCAACGTGGCCCGCGGCACGACGTTGCCCGAGGCGTGGTACCCGGCCGACGACGAGAACCAGCCGGTCGGCATCACGCCGACGGTGTTCTTCGCCCCGAGCGCGGGTCCCTGCATGTCGATGCTGGTCGACCCGTCGATGATCATGCAGGTGTCGCTGGAGGGCCGGATCGAGGTCGAGGTCGGCGGCAGGACCGTGCACGTCGACCTGGCGGGCGACCACCGCAAGGCCGCCGGCACGGAGATCCTGCTGTTCGGTCCGGAGAAGCACGCCGAGGGCACGGGCGTCCTGGCGCAGATGGCGCGGCTGGCCGTCGTGGGCCACTGCCCGGAGCTGGGCGGTCGGGTCATGCTGCGGGCGAGCTGGCCGCGGGTGTCCGGCGGCACGCTGGGCGAGGGTTCCGAGGAGAGCCTCAGCCGCGTCAGGTTCCCGGGCGAGCTGCACCTCGACGCCGAGTTCGAGCTCATGACGCCGCAAGCCACGCTCTACGCGGCGAACTCGGTGCACGTCAGCGGGAACCTCACCGACATGGGCGCGACCGGCACGGAGCTGTCGATGAGCGGCGTGGACGCCCCGCTCGTCACGACCGACGACGAGGTCAAGGCCCGGCTGACCGGTGTGCGGCTGGTCATGCGCGACGCGTTCGTCGGGGAGCACGCGGCGGTCAACGTCTGACAGCGCGCCGGCGGTTTTCCGGACATACTCGGATTTCTCCGGACGGCTGTTCGGGGAACGCCTCTCGCCAGGAAGGCGCCCATGGACCAACGGCTCCTAGTCATGCACCAGGTGATGCTCGCGGACCGTCCACGGCTGAGCGCCTACGACCGGGCACTGGCGTCGGTGATCACGGCAGGTGACGTGGTCGCCGACGTCGGCGCGGGCACGCTGGTGCTGTCGATGCTGGCCCTGCGGCACGGCGCCGGTCACGTCTACGCCGTGGAGGCCGACCCGGCGATGGCCGCGGTGGCCGAGCGGATCATCGCGGACAACGACCTCCACGACCGGGTGACCCTGGTCCAGGGGGATGCCCGGGTGGCCAGGCTGCCGCGCCGCGCCGACGTGATCGTCTCCGAGATGATGGGCAACCTCGGCCCGGAGGAGCAGATGGTCGAGATCCTGGACGCGGTGGCCAGGCACAACCTGCGTCCCGGCGGCGCCGTCGTGCCGCGTCGCCTCAGGACCGAGCTGGTCGCCATCGAGTTCGACGGCGAGGGCTGGGGCACCTGGGGCGACGTCGTGCCCGGCTACCGCTTCGACGCGGTGCAGGAGTTCGTCGAGCCGCACGCGCAGCTGCACTTCTTCCAGCGCGAGCCGCGGTTCCTCAGCGCGCCCGTCGGGCTCTGCGACGACGTGGTCGGGCAGGGCTCGACGGGCCGACCCCGGCGGGACGTGCGCCTGCCGGTGCACCGGGACGGCTGCCTCCAGGCGATCATGGGCTACTTCACCGCCGAGCTGGCCGATGGCGAGTCGTTGTCCAACTACCCGTCGTACCCCGGCTGCAACTGGGCGGTCTGGGTGTGGCCGCTGCGGCACACGCAGGTGCGGGCGGGCGACGAGCTGCACGTGAGCGTGGTGCCGCCGAGCGGGCGGGGGCGGGCGCGCGACGCCACGGCCTGGAGCCTGGACTGCCGCATCGCCCGGGCGGTGAGGCGGTGATGCCGTTCGCGGCGGGCACCGTCCGCGACATCCCGGTCCGCGGCTTGAAGTTGTGCGGCTTGACGTGGACCGGCGAGTTCCTGATGTTCTCCGAAGCCGTGTCCAACCGCATCATGGCACTGGACCCGTACAGCGGCGAGGTGGAGCGCGACATCCCGTGCCCCGAGGTGCGCACGGACCTGACCACGGTCGGCGGCAACCTCGTGCAGGTCGTGGGCGACCGGCGGGCGCTGCGGGTGATGGACCCCGAGTCGGGCGACGAGCTCGGCGAGATCGCCAACCCGAGGCCGGGCAACGTGCTGTGCGGGCTGGAGGCCACTCGTCAGGGCATCTGGCTGGGGTACGAGGACCTGCGCCGCATCGACCTGCGCGGCTACGAGGACATGGGGCTGGTGGACAGCTTCGCCGTCTCCGGGAGGCCGGCCGGCGTCACCGTGTCGGACAACTACCTCGCCTACGCCGACCACGCCGCGTCGACCATCACGATGGTGGACATCGACGAGCGTCGTGAGGTGGCCTCGTTCTCGGTCGCGGGCAACCCGACCGGGATCACCTGGGACGGCACCCGGATCTGGTACTGCGACTACACGACCTTGCAGCTGCGCGCCATCGAGGTGCCGGGTGTCGACAAGGGTTGAGCACGACGGGAACGCGCCTCTCGGAGCGCTCGCGTCGCGGTTGGGCGAGATCCTCCTTCTCGTCGCGGCGACGTTGGCCCCACTCGTCGTCACGGTCCCGCTCGTGCTGCTGGCGCAGGGAAGTCGGGCGACCCGGCGGCACGTGTGGTCGAGGCTGACCACCCTGTTGATGAGGCTGGGCCCCGCGTTCGTCAAGGCGGGGCAGGTGCTGGGCACCCGGCGCGACGTGCTCCCAGCCGGGATGTGCGACGGGTTGGCGACGTTGCGGGACGCGGTCGCACCGATGTCCGCGCGGCAGGCCCGGGAGGCGTTGGCCGAGGTCTACGGGGACGAGCTCGACACCCTCTTCACCGAGGTGGACTACTCGCCGGTCGCGAGCGGCAGCATCGCGGGCGTCCACCGCGCGCGGCTGGCGACCGGTGGTGAGGTGGCCCTGAAGCTGCGCCGGCCCGGCGTCGACCGGGTGATCAGGCTGGACCTCGGCCTGGTGCGCCGGGGCGCCGCGCTGGTGGCCCGGCTGCCGCCGTTGCGCGGTGTCCCGGTGGTGGAGGTCGTCGACGCGATGTGCGCGGCGGTGCTCGGCCAGCTGGACTTCGAACGCGAGGCCGCCGGCCTGGCCCGCCTGCGCGTGGAACTGGCCGTGGTGCCACGGGTCTGGGTGCCTCGGGTGGTGCCCGAGGCGTGCCGACCGCGGTGCATCGCGATGGAGTTCATCCCCGGCCTGGACGTCGACGCGGCGTCGCGGTGCTCGCCCGCGGCCCGCCGGAAGTTCGCCGCGTCCGGGCTCACCGCGATCTACGAGATGTTGTTCGTGAACGGCTTCGTCCACTGCGACCTGCACCCCGGCAACCTGTACTTCACCGAGTCCGCGCAGGTGGTGGTGCTCGACGCGGGGTTCAGCGTGCAGCTGACCGAGCGGCTGCGCCTGCTGTTCGCCGACTTCTTCCTCAACATGGCCGTCGGTGACGGCGACAAGTGCGCCGCGATCGTCGTGGAGAGCGCCGCCGAGGTGCGCGCGGACGCGGACCTGACCGGTTTCCTCGACCGGATGGCCGACCTGGTCCGGCGCAGCCACAAGCTGCCCGCCCGCGAGTTCAGCCTCATGGCGTTCGCCGCGGAGATGTTCGACCTCCAGCGGCGGCACGGCATCCACGCCGCGGCGGAGCTGATCTTCCCGCTGCTCTCGTTGCTGGTCATCGAGGGGACGATCCGCGACCTCGACCCGGAGGTCGACTTCCAGGAACTCGCCCGTCCCGTGCTGATGAAAGGTCGGTTCAGCGCGCGCTGACACCGGTGGCCGAGGCTGTCCCTCCCGCGGCATCGCTGCGGTTTACAGTAGTGAGATGGCAGGCAAGCGGACGTACAACCAGTACTGCGGGCTGGCGTCGGCGCTCGACGTCGTCGGCGAGCGGTGGACGTTGCTGATCGTGCGCGAGCTGTTGATGGGTCCGCGGCGCTACGTCGACCTGCTGGCCGACCTGCCCGCCCTGGGCACCAACCTCCTCGCGGAGCGGTTGAGGTTCCTGGTGGAGCGCGGCGTCGTGGAGCAGGTCGACCTGCACGGCACCGGATCACGGCTGGCGTACCGGTTGACGCCGGTGGGTCAGGAGTTGCGGCCGCTGGTGGCGGGGCTGGCCCGGTGGGGGATGGGCTTCGTGGGTGAGAAGTCCGAATCGGACACCGTGCGCCCGCACTGGGGGTTCCTCGCCGTGGAGGCCATGTTGCGCCCGGAGAGGGCCACCGCGATCGACGAGCGCTACGAGTTCCGGGTGGACGACCACGTCTACCACGTCGAGGTGAGCGACCGCGTGCCACGCGCGGTGAAAGGCCCGGCGGTGGAGCCCGCCATGGTGGCGACCACGGACGCGGCGACGTTCGTGCAGATCGGCTCCGGCCGGCTGACCCCGCTGGCCGCGATGGTGACCGGGCGGCTGTCCCTGGTCGGCGAGCCCGACGCCGTGCTGCGCTGCTGCGACCTGCTGGGGCTGGAGGCCGGGGTGCCGTCCGCGCACGCCCGCTGAGAGCCGCGCGGGGACGGTCAGCGCAGGACGTCGTCGAGCCTGATCGCCTTCAGCCGGCGAGCCCGGAAGTCGCAGTACCACAGGCTGTAGCCGTCCCACGCCATCCCCGTCGGCGCGCCCTCGACCCTGGCCGTGCCCGTGATCAGCCCGGTCCGGGTGTCCACCGCCCGCACGAGGCCGGCTTCGAAGTCCCCGTACACCACCGTGTGGTTGACGGCGGTCAGCCCGGACGGCGAACCCTCGACCGGGATCTCCCGCCGCACGGTCATCGTCCCGAAGTCCCGCAACTGCACCACCGCCGGTTCGCGCAGGCACATCCACACGCCCTCCGCGGACGCCTCCGTGCCGCACAGCCTGCCGCTGGGCGGGTCGACGGGCTTCGTGCCGAGGGCCTCACCCGTCCGCGGGTCGACCAGCACGATCCGCTTGGGTCGGCCGCCGACCTGGCACAGCACGCCGTCGTGGTGGGTGAGGTCGGCGCGGACGCGATCGCACTCCAGTTCCCGCACGACCTCGCCGTAGCCGGGGTGGATGGCCCAGATCCTCCCGGCGTCCTGGTCCGAGTGCCACAGCAGGCCGTCGAACCAGGTGAGCCCGCACGGGTAGCTCCCGGGCGTCGGCAGCGAGCGCACCACCGGGATGGTCGTCGGCGCGGTCACGGCGTCGGCTCCAGCCACAGGTTGGACAGGTCGAACCACCGGTCGATCGTCGGCATCGGGATGGCGTTGCGGACCCGGCTGCCCTTGAGGTGCGGGATGGTCGGCGCGTGCTCCAGGATCGGCACGATGGCCGCGTCCCCCATGACCAGCTCGTCCACCCGGTGCCAGATCGCGTGCGCCCGGTCCTCGTCGACGGTGGCGAGCGCCTCCTCGATCAGCTCGTCGACCTCGGGGTTGTGGTAGCACCCGTAGTTGCTGGTGCCCCTGGCCCGGTTGGTCTGGAACATCGGTTGGAGGAACGCCCGGCCGTTGTTGCCGAACCAGTCGGGCGTCCACGACGGCGACGTCAGGTCCCACGTGCCGGCCTCGGCGTTGGCCGGGTCCTGGAGGTAGGCGTAGTAGTCGGCGTGGCCCATCGGCAGCAGCTCGACGGTGATCCCCGCCCGTTCCAGGTCCGCCGCGCAGGACTTGGCCACCTCCGGGTTGGCGTCCACGTCGCGGTGCAGGAACGTCAGGGTCAGCCCGTCCGGGTGGCCGGCCTCGGCCAGCAGCGCGCGGCACCGCTCGGGATCGCCCCGGTCGCCCGGCGTCGGGTACAGGTCGAACGGCTCGTACCCGACGTTGCCGGGCGGGATCGCCGAGCGGGCCGGCCGCATCACGGTGCCCGCCGCCAGCTGGTCGTAGATGTCGAGCACGGCCACCTTGTCGAAGGCCCACGCGAGCGCCCGGCGCACCTCCGGCCTGCCCAGCGCCCCGCCGTTGTTCGGGCTCACGGTGTTGAACACCAGGTACGGGTTGAGCGCGTAGCCGAGGTCGTTGCCGGGGTCGGTGGGGTTGGCCTCGTACGGCTCGGTGACGGGCGAGGCCCACGACAGGTCCGCCGCACCCGAGGTGATCACCCGGCCCACCTGCACCGGGTCGGCCCGCTCCATGGTCACCTCGACGGCGTCGACGTGCTGGTTGCGCACGTCGTCGGTGGCCTTGTCCCACACGGGGTTGCGCTCCAGCCGCAGGCTCCTGCCGTGGTCGTAGTGGACGACGCGGTAGGGGCCGTCGGAGCGGACGCCGCGCCGGAACCCGTCGCTGTCGGGGACGAGCGCGTCGTACTCCACCGGTGCGGCGGAGGCGAACGGCACCGCCAGGATGTGGACGAAGTCGGCGGCCGGGCGGATCAGCTCGAACACCAGCGTCCAGTCGTCGAGCACCCGGATACCGCTGATCTCGTGGCTGTTCTGGAAGTCCGCGAGCTCGGCGGCGGTCGCGTCGGCGTGCGGCACGGCCTCCCCGTACGCTGCGGCGAACTGGGCCAGGCCGCGGATGGTGCTGGTGAAGTAGCGGATCGCGCCCGCGCCGCACACCGGGTTGCACATCCGCTTGAAGCCGCGGACGAAGTCGTGCGCCGTGACCTCGCGCGGCGGCGTGGTGTCCCACAGCACGCCGCGGCGCAGGCGGACGGTGTACGTCAGGTGGTTCACGCTCAGCCCGGCGTTGTACGTCGACGGCACCTCGACCGCGACGTCCGGCACCGGGGTGATCGCGCGCCAGTCCTTCAGGTCCTTGACCGCGGGGTAGGTGAACAGCTGCCGGGCGAACAACCGGGTGATCTGGTGGCCGAGCGCGTAGTAGGCCGACGCGGGGTCGAGGTGGTCCATGCTCCCAGGGCCGTAGAGCCGGAGGGTCCCCCCGCGTCGCGGTTCGCTGTCGCTCATGCTGGTGACCTCCGGGTCAGGACATCTCGTCCGCGAGTCGGGCCATCACCTTGAGCGCCCGATCGATCTCGTCGTGCTCGTTGAACAGGTGCGTGCAGACCCGGGCCGCGTAGTGCATGTGCGGCGAGCCGGGCACCTCGAACTCGACCCACCTGATCCAGATCCGGTGCTCGGCTTCCAGCCGGTCGACGAACGCCATGACCTTGTTGATGTTCCAGGCGTCCTCGGGCGCCCGGAACGGCTTGAAGGCCACCACCGGCGAGTGCAGCCGGGTGTCGTGCAGCGGGGAGTACAGGGCGGACTCGCCGAACAGCTCCACGACCCGCCGCTTGGCGTGCCACCCCAGCTCCAGGGCGCGCTCCTCGATGCGCCGCCTGCCGATCCGGTTCCACAGCTCGCACGCCTTGGCCAGCGCGGCGGCGCGGCCGATGCTCGCGCTGCCCGCGCTCTGGAGGTAGTCGCCCATGTTGCAGGTCTCGACCGACGTCGTGGTGCGCTTGGGCATGTCGCCGACGAGCGGGTACCAGGTGGAGATCACCGGCCAGAACCGGGGCAGCGGCAGCGGGTTGTGCTCGGGGAAGACCTTGTTGCGCACGTAGAGCAGGCCGGTGCCGAGCGGACCGCACTGGAACTTCGAGCCCGAGCCGGCCAGGAAGTCCAGGCCGAGCTCGCGCAGGTTCACCTCCGCCATGCCCGGGAGCAGCGCCGCGTCGGCGATGGTGATGACGCCGTGCCGCTGGGCGAGGTCGCACAGCGCGCGGATCGGCATCCGGGTGCCGGTGTAGAGCGTGGTCGCCGCGAAGGCCATCACCTTCGTGCGCGGGGTGAGCGCCGCCTCGAACGCGGCGACGATCTCCTCGGTGGTGACGTTCGGGCCGGAGGGCAGGGTGACCAGGTCGACCCGCACCCCGAAGCGGTTGTGCGCGAGGTTGAAGTTCGACAGCACGGAGAAGCACTCGTGGGACGTGGTCAGCACCGCGTCGTCCGGGCCGAGGTCGAGGCCCGCGATGATCCGCGAGATGCCCTCGGTGGCGTTGTGGCAGATGACCAGCTCGTCCTGGTCCACGCCGAAGTCCCGGGCGATCTGCGCCCGGTACTCGGGGTAGAGGCTGGGCGGGTAGATGTTGGCCAGGCTGCCCGCCCACTCCCTGGTGACCCGGACGTAGGTCTCGACGACGTCGTGCGGCATCGCGCCGATCGTGCCGGTGTTCAGGTGCGTGGTCGTGGGATCGAGCGCGAAGAGGTCGCGGATCGCCTCCCACGACGCGGTGGCGAGGCTGGTGGTGTCGAAGTCGATGGTCGCGGCCACGGTTCGTCCCCCTTCGTACGACGGCCCGGATGCCGGTGGAACCCTCGGGACGTCACGCGGAGGCGGTCGCCCGGACGCCACCGCCCTCGGGGACGTAGTCGTTGTCCGCGTACCAGTCGCCGCGACCGCCAGGGAGCATGTCGAGCACGTTCCACACCGGGTTCAGCAGGTCGAGGCCGCGCTCGGCGCCGTCGAAGTGGTTCGCGGGCTGCGAGTAGAAGTGCCGCACGGCGTCGCCTTCGGCGCGCAGCACGCTCACCATCGGCCGCTGGTTCCCGTCGCGGCGCTCGGCGTTCAGGTCGGCGTTGAAGGTGGTGCCGTGGCTGGACAGGATGCGCAACCCGTCCCAGCCCCGCCGGTCGGCCCAGGCCCGGAGCTTGTCGAGCGGAGCCTTGGCGATCACGACGAACGACGTGTGCCGGGCCAGGTGCACGGCGACACCGCGCAGCGCGTCCACCCACGTCGAGCACATCGGGCACGCCTCGTCGTGGTCCGGGTGGAACATCAGGTGGTAGACGAGCAGGGTGTCGTGCTCGCCGAACAGCTCGCGCAGCGGCGTCCGGACCGGCCCGTCGAGCCCGTCCTCGGCCAGCTCGTAGTCGCGGAGCACCGGGCCGGGCGGCAGGGCCCGCCGTGCCGCGGCGACCGCCTCCACGTGGTCCCGCAGCGCTCGTTCCGCCCTGGCGAGCTGCGCGCGGGCGGCCTGGTACTCCAGGCTCGCGCCCTCCGGCCAGATCGGCAGGACGGGTTGACCGTTGGTGCCGCTCATCGTGCCCCTTCCGTGTCCGCGACGGGTCCATCCACAGTGGACCGTGCGAGGTCGGTCCCGAGCACGGGCTGCCGGGCGCCGTGCACAAAGGGTTGCCCATCGGCGGTGCGCGGCACAACCACCGAGCCTTGCCCGATGGGGTGATTCGACGGCACCGGGTCACGCAGGTCGTCGGGCAGCACGGTGGCGCGCAGCAAGTGGTGGAACCGGTCCGCTGCGGTCGTCGCGCCGTCGTGCGCGTCGAGCCACGTGGACACCAGGCGCCTGCCCTCGACATAGGTCACCGTGTAGGCGCGCCAGAGGGGATCGGTCAGGAAGTCCACCATGTGCCTCGCCCGCTGCTCGGGCAGCAGCAGCCACCGCGTCAAGTAGGCCACGACGTCCTCGGTCGACGCGCCGCGGTCGTGCAGCAGGATCGCGGCGTCCTGGCGAACGCCCATCAACTTCCACCAGGAGCGCATCACCGCCTCCACCCGCTCGCCGTCGACCCGCACCCCGTGCCCGGCCAGGATCCCGGACGTCCAAGCGCCCCAGCCGTCACCGACGGACGCCGCGAGCGCCAGCTCGGCCATGCCCTCCGCCACGAGGCACCGCGGCGTGTTGACCACCACGAGGGTGTGCTCGCCCTCGCCGCACCGCCGCACCAGCCCGGCCTCCTTGAGGCAGTGCTCGGTGTGGTGGCCCGGGTAGGACTCGTGCGTGGCCAGCAGGGGCAGGGCGGCGAGGTTGCGGCCGGCCCGGGAGTCGAGCATGACCAGCGAGCGGTAGTCGCCGAGGTAGCGGTTGAAGGCGTGCCACGGCTTGTCGTGCACGACCTCGTAGCGGACGTGCTCGCCTGCCGGCAGGCCGTGCCGATCCCGCACGAGCGGGCGCAACGCGTCGGACACCGACTGCACCGCGAGCTGGAGGTGGTCGGGGCCGACGGTGTTGGCCTCGTGGAACCGTTCCAGCCGGGTGCGCAGGTCGCCGTCGCCGGGGAGCAGGGCGCGGATCTCGTCGTGCGCCTCGGCGTAGCGGTCCTGGTCACCCACTTCGACCTCGACCTGGAAGCAGGTGCGGACCTCGTCGCGGAACGGCACCGGTCGGCCGGACAGCCGCAGGGCGGAGCACCGCATCGCGACCAGGTGCGCGTGCAGGAAACGCTTGCGCCGGAGGGAAAGGGAGCTGTCCGCCACGCGGGCCATGACGTCGGTGGCCTGCCGGGCGAGTTCCCCGGGCGTCGGCAGCGGTTCGTCGCGCACCTGCCGCGACAGCGCGGGATCGCCGAACCAGCAGTCGACGAAGCCCTCGACCAACCGGCCGAGGAGCAGGCCGATGCGCAGGTACTCGCGCACCTCCGGTTCGTACATCGCGGCCTCCCGGCTCGGCACCCGCCCGCCAACGTAACCGGGGACCGGGTGGTCGGCACGCGGGAGCGGCCCGGGCGGACCGCCGCGTCGTCCACTCGATCAGGTGGCTTTAGGAACATATAGCCGCTGTTACAGTCGAAGCAGTTCGGCGACCAGTCCGTCGGGGAGGTTGGCCTGTTGTTCGAGTCGCTGGTGGACCGGATACGCCCCCAGGTGCTGGACGTCCGACTGGACGAGGGTTTCTGCCGCGAGGTCGCCGAGGTCTACGACCGCGCGCCGACGTGGGCGCTGGACCCGGACCTCGCCCACAGCTACCGGGTGCTCCAGCGGGTGAGCGCGCGGCAGTTCGCGTTAGTCCTGGAGCACGGCATCCGCGTCGAGCCGTGGCGCGGTGCCGGGCTCCCGTACCGCGAGTCCGCCGAACTGCGCCGGTCGGTGCGCGAGACGCGGGTGCTCAAGCTGCACCTGACCGAGGACGGGCACGGCTCCGTCCCGGGCCCGGAGGACCACCCGATGCGCGAGCCCGCGGGCGTCGAGGTCGACGGCGTGCGGTTGTGCCACAACGACGTGTTCCGGGTGGTGCACGACGTCTTCGGGCACGTGGCGTTCGACCAGGGCTTCGGGCCGCGCGGCGAGTTCACCGCCACCTACCTGCACTCGCGGATGTACCCGGTGTCCGCGCGAGCGGCGCTGTTCACCGAGCAGATCGGACAGGTCTGCTGGTTCTTCTTCGGCCCGCACCTCAGGGACGCCGCCGGTGTGCTCCCCTCGCCCGGCGACCGGGGTTACGTGCCCGCCCGGGACCGGCCGTACCCGCAGCAGAAGGTGTTCGCGTTCGACCGGTGCCTTGTGGACCGGTTCGACGCGCTGTTCGCCACCGAGGAGTCGCGATGAGCCAGGGCCACCCGGGAACGCTGCCCACGACCGTGCGGGACGACTTCCCGTTGCTGTGCGACGTGGACGCGCCGGTCTACCTCGACAACGCCGCCACGACCCAGAAACCCCAGGCGGTGATCGACGCCGTCGTGGACTACTACCGGACCGCGAACAGCAACGTCGGCCGCGGCTACCACCGGCTCGCGATGACGGCGACCGACCGCTACGAGGGCGCACGGGCGTCGGTCGCCCGCTTCCTCGGCGCGCGGCACGCCGACGAGGTGGTCTTCACGGCCAACACCACCGACTCCACCAACCTCGTCGCGGACGTCGTCGGCAGGCGCGTCGTCGGCCGCGGCGACCAGGTGGTGGTCAGCGGGATGGAGCACAACAGCAACCTGCTGCCGTGGCGGCGGTTGTGCGAGCAGGTCGGCGCGGAGCTGGTGGTGGCGCCCACCGGCGCGGACGGACGGGTCGACCTGTCGGCCTTCACCGCGGTGCTGGGACCGAGGGTGCGCATCGTCGCCGCGGCGCACGTGTCCAACGTCCTGGGCACGGTCAACCCGGTGCGGGAGATGACCGCCGCGGCGCACGACCACGGCGCCCTCGTGCTCGTCGACGGTGCGCAGGCGGTGGCGCACCTGCCGGTGGACGTGCAGGACCTGGACGTGGACTTCTACTGCTTCTCCGGGCACAAGGTGTACGGACCGATGGGCATCGGCGTGCTGTACGGCAAGCGGGACCTGCTCGCGGACCTGCCGCCGTACCGGGTCGGCGGTGGCACGGTCAAGGGCGTCAGCCACGCCGAGCCGGTGCGCTACGTCCCGACCCCGGCGCGGTTCGAGGCGGGCACGCCGAACGTGGCCGGCGCGGTCGGCTTGGCGGCAGGGCTGGACTACCTGCTCGGTATCGGCGTGCCCGCGGTCCGCGAGCACGACGAGAGCCTGGTCGAGGCCGTGCTGGGCGCCGTCGCGGACCTCGACGACGTCGTGGTCGTGGGCGACCCGGGCGCCCTGCCGTGCGGCATCGTGTCGCTGTCCGTGCGCGGGATCCACCCGTACGACGTCGGCAGCCACCTGGACGCCCACGGCATCGCCGTGCGCTGCGGGGTGCACTGCGCCAGCACGTTCCTCGACAGCCTCGGCCTGGTGGGGACCGTGAGGCTGTCCTTCGCCGTCTACAACACGCTCGCGGAGGTCGAGTACGTGCAGTCGGTGCTGAAGACCGCACGGCCCGGCCCGTGGACCGCCGACCACCCCACCGAGCGCTTCCTCTGACCGCACCGACCCGAGGGGTTCCATGAGCGCCACAGAGCTCGACCACGTCCGTTTCAAGGAGGGCCAGCGCCTGCACTGGGACGCCATCAGCGTCGGGTGGCTGTCCGTGGCCGACACGTTCGAGCGCGGCGCCCGGGTGGTGACCGCACGCCTGTTGGAGCTGGGCGGGGTGGGGCCGGGCAGCTCCGTCCTCGACGTCGGCACCGGTGTGGGGGAGCCCGCGCTCACCGCCGCCGCCGTCGTCGGCCCGAGTGGTCGGGTGGTCGGCGTCGACCTCTCACCCTCCATGATCGACCTGGCCAGGCGCCGAGCCGACGGGCTGGGCAACGTGGAGTTCCTCGTCGGGGACGTGGAGTCGCTGGACCTGCCCCGCGGCGGTTTCGACGTGGTGCTCGGCCGGTGGAGCCTGATGTTCCCACCCGACCCGGTGCGGGCGTTCCGCTCGCTGGCCGAGGTGCTCAGGCCCGGCGGGGTGCTCGCCGCGTCGACGTGGGGCCCGCCCGAGACCGCGCCGATGCTCTCGCTCGGCTTCCGCGTGCTCGCGAGGTGGCTGGACCTGCCCGCGCCACGGCCCGGGCCCGGGCCGTTCAGCATGGCGGACCCCGAGGTGGTGTCGCGGCAGCTGACCGCGGCGGGTTTCACCGACGTGTCGGTCATCCCGGTGGAGGTCCCGTTCGACCTGGACTCGGCCGAGTCCTACGCCCGGTTCACCGAGGCCGTCACACCCGTGGAGCTCCGCGAGGCGGCTCGCGGCCTGCTGGGCGCCGACACGTCCGCGCTGTGGGCCGACGTCGCCGCCTCGGTCGCCGAGCACCGCCGTCCGGACGGCACGATCTCGTTGCCCAGCACCGCTCTGTGCCTGCGCGCGACGGCTTCGCACGGATGAGCGGCCCGATGCGATTCGACACGAAGCTCGTCCACGAGGGCCAGCGGACGCGGTTCGGCCACGGTGACGTGATCCCGCCCATCCACGTCGCGGTGACCTTCGACCCGTCCGCCCAGGACCCGGCCCGGTACTACTACGCGCGGGGGGAGAGCCCGACCCGCGAGGACCTGGAGACGTGCCTGGCGGCGTTGGAGGACGTGCGGTTCGCCCTGGCCTTCTCCTCCGGCCAGGCGGCCGGGGCGGCCGTGCTGTCGCTGCTGGAGCCGGGCGCCCGGGTGGTCGCGTCGGACGACGTGTACGGGGGCACCTACGGGTTGTTCGAGCTGTGCCGCCGCCGCGGGGTGGACGTCCGGCAGGTCGATTTGTCCGATGTGGACGGAACGGCCGCGGCGCTGTCCGGTGGCGTGAACCTGGTCTGGGTCGAGACCCCGACCAATCCGCTGATGAAGGTCGCGGACATCGGCGCGATCAGCGCCGCGGCCCACCGCGCCGGCGCGATCGTCGTGGTGGACAACACCTTCGCCAGCCCGGCGTTGCAGCAGCCGCTCGCCGCGGGTGCGGACGTGAGCCTGCACAGCACCACGAAGTTCATCGCCGGCCACTCCGACGTGCTCGGCGGCGCGCTGGTGCTCGACGACCCGACGCTGCACGGACGGCTGCTCGAACACCGCACGGTCGTCGGCGGCGTGCCCGGCGCGTTCGACTGCTACCTGGTGCACCGGGGCCTGAAGACGCTGTCGCTGCGCGTCGCGCGGCAGGTGGCCAACGCGCGGGCGGCGGTCGAGGTGTTGACCGCGTCGCCGCTGGTCGCCGCCGTGCACTACCCGGGGCTGCCGCACCACCCGCAGTTCGAGCTGGCCGCGCGCCAGATGTCGGCGCCCGGCTCGATGGTCAGCTTCGAGTACCTCGGCGACGTGGCCGAACTGCTGCGCCGCACGGAGCTGTTCGCGGCGGCGGTGAGCCTGGGCGGGGTGCGGTCGCTCATCGAGTGCCCCGCCTCGATGAGCCACCGGCCGGTGCCGCGCGAGGTCCGGGCGCGGGCGGGGATCGCGGACAACCTGGTGCGGCTGTCGTTCGGCATCGAGGACCCGGCCGACCTGGTGGAGGACCTGTGCGCCGCGATGGCGGCGGCCTCGTACGCGGAGGGGAGCGCGACGCGATGACCGCGACGGTGCTGCTGGACGGCGGGCTGGCGACGGAGCTGGAACGCGCCGGGCTGCCGATTCGCCACCCGTGGTGGACGACCAAGGCGTTGCTGACCGACGCCAACCGAACGGTGCTGTGCGGGGTGCACGAGCAGTACCTGCGGGCGGGCGCGCACGTGATCACCGCCGCGACGATGCGCTGCAACGAGCGGGCGTTGCGCGCCAACGGGCTGGACGCGGCGGGCCTGGGCTGGATGGTGCACGCCGCGATCGGCGTGGCGCAGGCCGCACGCCGCTCGGCGGAGGCGCCGGACGCGTTGATCGGGGCGTCGATGGCGCCGGTCGAGGACTGCTACCGCCCCGACCTGGTGCCACCGGACGACGAGCTGCGCCGCGAACACCTCTGGTTGGCCACGGAGCTGGCGCGGGCCCGGGTGGACCTGGTGCTCGTGGAAACCATGAACACCCTGCGCGAGGCGCGGATCGCACTCGAAGCGGTGCGGTCGGTGGGGATCCGCGCGTGGGTGAGCTTCGTGTGCGCGGACGGCGCCACGCTGCTCTCGGAGGAGGACCTGGGGCAGGCGGCGCGCGTGGTCGCCGAGGAAGGCGCGGACGCCGTGCTGGTCAACTGCACGCCGTTCAGCGAGACCGAGCGCTGCCTGGAAGCGCTGCGGGACAACTGCGCCGGTGCGATCGGCGTCTACCCGAACCTGGAGCACCGCGTCGGCGCGCAGACCGGCGGCCTGCTGCCCACGGCCGTGGACCCGGCGGAGTTCGCGGACGCGATGAGCCGGTGGCGGGCCGACTACCGCGTGGACGTGCTGGGTGGTTGCTGCGGCAGCACGCCGGCCCACATCGAGGCGCTGCGCACGGCGATCTCGGACCACTCACGCGCTGCTCACGGAGGACAGCGCGAAGTCCTCGACCCGCAAGGCGGGCATGGCGGTCCGGAACTCCCGGTCGCCCCACTCCCGGGGTAGCGCGGGCTCCGTGCGGCCGATCTCGGCGACGCGGGCCAGCAGGTCGACCGGGCTCTCGTCGAACCTGAAGTCGGGCGCCGTGCCCACCACCTCGCCGCCCTTCACCACGTGGACGCCGTCCCGCGTCACGCCGGTGAGCAGCAACCGGGACGGGTCCACCTCCCTCAGGTACCACAGCGAGGTCACCAGCAGCCCGTGGTCGGTGCTCGCCACCAGGTCGTCGAGCGTGCGGTCGGTGGGGCGGCCGGACAGCACCAGGTTCCCGATCCGCGGGGTGAACGGCAGACCGGCCGCCCGCGCCGAGTGCCGGGTGTTGACCAGGGTGGCCAGCGAACCGTCCCTGATCCACTCGGTACGTCGTAGCGGCGTGCCGTTGTCGAAGCAGGACGACCCCGGTCCCGGCGCCCGCACGACGGTGAAGGGCAGGCAGTCGAGACCGGGTGCGGCGGGATCGCTCGCCAGGGTCAGGTGCGCCTCGGTGAGCCGCTCGCCGAGGCGGGTGCCGCCGTCCGGTCCGCTGAAGACCGTGCCGCCGTCCAGCGCCTCCTGGAGGTCGGCTGCGCGGTGGAGGTGGATCACGAGGTCGGCGACGCAGGACGGCGCCAGGATGACGTCGTAGCGCCCGGGGGACAGGTCGACGCGGTGGCGCGCGGGGTCCAGCCGGGCGGTCAGGCCGGCGTAGCCCGTGAGCAGGTCCGCGCCCAACGGGTCGGTCAGGTCCGCACCCACCCAGCCCGAGGCGGTGCGGTCGGCGTTGTGCGCGGTCAGGTCGAGCACGCCGCCCGGTTGCGCGTGGTGCAGCCGCAGCCCGGAGGACGACGCGAGGTACGTCGTGCGCACCTGGTGCTCGGCGTAGCCGGACGAGGCCTCCCCGCGGGACCGCGCCCGGTCGAAGACCTCCGCCAACTGCGCCACGACCCCGGCCAAGGCCTCGGTGGACGTCCTGGTCGGCGGCTGCGACCACTGCCGTTCCGCGGCGGGGGGCAGGGGGTGCTCGTCCGGCGCGGGCGCGGCCCGGCGCGCGATGGCCCCGGCCTCCTGCACCGCCGCGCGCACCGCGCCCTCGTCCACCGCGCCTTCGCGGGAGACGACACCGATCCCCGCCCCCGGCGCCGACTCGATCACGGTGAGGGTCCGGCTGTGCACGACGCCGTTGCCGATCACCGCGTTGCCCGCCCACCGCAGGTGCGCGGTCGAGGTCTCGTCGACGATCGCGATCCGGTCACCGGGCCCGGTCAGCGCCGACTCGGCGATCTCCTGGGGCGTCAGCACGAGCTCGCCGTGTTCCGCACGCGCACGCCCTGGAACACCGCGGTCGGGCAACCGTGGCTCACCGCCGCCGCCTGCACCGGCTGACCCTTCCCACAGAGGTCGGCGCCGAACACCTGGTAGGTCCCCTCTCCGCCGACCGCCGACAACGAGCCCCAGAACGCCCTGGTGTCCGACTGGTAGGCGACGCCGCTGAGCTGGCCGGCCAGCTCGCCGCGGTGGACGCGGTGCGCCCGCTGGGCGGTGAACTGGAAGTTGCCCCGCCGCGCGTCGATCGACCAGCTGTCGGACCCGACGAGGTAGATGCCCTCGTCGACGGCCGAGATCAGCTCCTCGGTGGTGGGGCCGCCGAGAACGGGCGCGAGCGAGACATTGGGCATCCTCGTGATCGCGGGTCGCAACGCCGACTCGGCGAACGCGCACCCCACCGAGCGCGTCGCACCGACGGCGCGCGCCGTGCGGCGGTCGTACTGCGAGCCGACCAGCACGCCCTCGCGCACGAGGTCCCAGGACTGCGCGGCCACGCCCTGGTCGTCGTAGCCGGTGGTGGCGAGCCCGTGCGGCGTGGTCCGGTCGGCGGTCACCGTCATCAGCGGCGTCCCGTAGCGCAGCTCGCCCACGTCGCCCGGGCGCACGAAGCTGGTGCCCGCGTAGGAGGCCTCGTGCCCGAGCACGCGGTCCAGCTCCGTGGCGTGCCCGACCGACTCGTGGATCGCGTGCCACAGCTGCGACGGGTCGACGACCAGGTCGTACGCGCCCGGCCGCACCGGTCCCGCGTCCTGCTTCCCGCGCAGCAGACCCGGCATGGCGGCCAGCTCGGCGTCCCAGTCCCACCCCTCGCCGAGCAGGTACTCCCACCCGCGCCCGGTGGGCGGCCCGACGGTGCGCAGCGCCGTGGACCCGCCGGCCACCACCACCTGCGGGTGCACGCGCACGCGCCGCTGCTTGGTCGACGTGCCCGCGAGGTCGGCGTAGAACTTGTCCTCCTGCACGGCGACGACCTTGGCCCGCACGTGCGCGACCCCCGGCGCCGCGAGCAGCCGCGCGCTCCACCCCGCCAGCAGGTCGGCGCGCTCGGCTTCGGGCACGGAGAACGGGTTGACGCGGCACCCCGACGACCAGGTGCCGACGTGGACGGGCTCGGGCACGGGTTCGTCCTCCCGACCGAGGACCGAGCAGGACCTCGCCGTGTCGACCGCCTGCCGGGCGGTGTCGCGCGCGGACCGGGTCGTCAGATCACCCGAAGCGGCGAACCCCCAGGCGCCGTCGCACCACACCTGCACCGACAGGCCGGTGACCGCGGAGTCGTGCGCCGACCGGACGGAGCCGTCGGCCAGGACCAGCTGCCCGGTCCGCACGCGTTCGAGCCGGAACGACGCGTGCCGGGCGCCGAGCCGGCGGGCGCCGTCCAAAGCGGCCTCGGCGAGCAGGCGGGCGGCGTCCGCGCAGAATGGTCCGACCATGTCGCCGAAGCTAGGGCAAGATCGGGCGAAGGCGAACTCGTTGACACGAAAGGATGAAGTAGTGCGGCGAACCCGAGGCGGACGACATGATGGCGGCCGCCGAGGAGGCTCGGCGGCCGCGTCGTGCACCTGTTCACGTCTTCGACGGTCTACAGGCTGCCTGCCAGTTCCGTGCCGGCCGCGCTCGGGTCGTCACTGAGGTAGAACTCCTTGACGGCGGCGGCGAACTCCTTGCGGCTCACGTAGCCGTCGTGGTCGCTGTCCAGCTTGTCGAACGCGGCCTCGGACTCGCTCTCGGACATGCCGCCCTGCGTCTGCGCTTGGGCCATCTCCTCCCGGCTGATCTTGCCGTCGTTGTCCCCGTCCGCCGCGTCGAAGGCGGCCAGGGCGAAGGGCACGGCGACCTTGTCGACGAACTGCGGGTCCTCGGCGGCGGCGGCCCACTCGTCCCTGCTGATCGCCGAGTCGAAGTCCTTGTCGGTGTGCTGCTGGACGCCCGCCCACATGTCGGAGGCGAGCTTGGTGAGCCTGGCCGCTTCCGGCGAGCCCGGCGTCGCGCCGAGCGCCTGACGCCACTTCTCGGCCAGCGCCGTGATGTCGCTCTGGTCGATGCGGCCGTCGTGGTCGGCGTCGAACCGCTCGAACACCTTGTCGTACTTGCGTTGCTTGAGGTCACTGGTCATCTGTTGTCTCCTCCACTCGTCACACCGCCGATGGCGTCCGGTGCCTGGGCGGGTGCTCGGCGGCGTCGGGTCAAGCCGGGTGATCCACGTGGTCACCGGCCGCCCTTGGGCCGCGTGACGACGGGCTGAGCCGCTCCACGTGCTGCCGCAGTCCCTCCAGCGCCTCGGGCCAGCCGGCCGCGTGGCTCTCGCGAGAGGCCCCGGCCCGCTTGTCCTCCGGGATGTCGAGGGCGTCGAAGCCGCTCTCCACCAGCCGGACCAGGCTCCCGTCGCCCTGCGGTGCCATGGTGAACTCGACCAGCGTGGCGTTGCGCTCGGTGGCCACCTCGCCGGGGTGCGCGCCGGCCCAGAGGTAGGCGAAGCGACGAGGGGGGTCGACCGTCGTGATCGTCGTGGGGAACTGCCCGTTCTCACCGTGGTCGAGGTGCATGGTCCCGCCGGGGCGCAGGTCGATCCGCGCCGGCGCGCCGGAGCCGAACCACCGACCGACGTGCTCCGGTTCGGTGAGGGCCGCCCACACGCGCTCCACCGGTGCGGAGATGAAGACCTCGCGCTCGATGCGGTCCGAACTCATGACCTCGTCCTTCCCTGGTGCTGCTGTTCGTGTGGTGCTCGGCGGATCGGCGTGACCGGTGGTCGTCACGGTGTGTTCACCAGCTGTGCCGCGTCTTCGGAGGTGGTGAGCCCGGTGCGGGCGACCACCTTGGTGATGTGCCCCCGCACCAGCACCTCGCCGGATTCCTCGCTGTGCCGGGCGATCGCGTCGGCGTGCGCCTCGCCCAGGTACCGCGTCGCGATGCGCCTGGCCCAGGTCCGCACCTGCTCGCGCTCGTCCTCCACCCGCGCTTCCCCTTCGAGGAGGACGAACGCGAAGGGCGGCCGTTCGTCGTCCACGCAGAGGGCGAAGCTCGGCCGGTGGCGCAGCGCCCTGCCCTTGACGGTGTCCGGACCCGTGAAGAACAGCACCTCCGGGCCGTGCACCAGGAAGGAGATCGGCGCGACGTGGGGCCGGCCGTCGGCGCGGACGGTGGCCAGCTTGCCGGTGCGCGTCCCGTGGCCGATGAAGGCCCGCCACTCGGCGTCGGACATCTCGCGCATGCCGCTCACGACTTGCCCAGCGGTTCGTCGGGACGGGGCGATCGGAGGCGCGCGGTGATCAGGAGGTACTCCATCCCCGTCCGGACGGCCTCGTCGTAGACGTCCAGGACGCGTGCCATGTGCTCGACCGTGTCGGCGCCGTACCGCCGCGACAGCCCGTCGGGGTCCTCTTCGAGGGCCTGCCTGGTCAAGTCCGTGGTGCGCAAGGTGCTCGTGGTGATGTCGACGACCTCCAGGACGTCGAACCCGGCCGCTCGCAGCAGGGCCAGCAGGTCCGGCCGCGGTGGGGCCGTGATCAGCATCCGCTCGCGGAGGTCGCGCTGCTGACGTTCGCTGAGCGGTCCGCACCGGGCCACGTCGGTCAGGGCCAGCCGCGATCCCGGCCGCAGAACCCGGGCCGCCTCGCGCAGCACCGCGGCCCGGTCCGGCATGTGCGGCATGCTCTCCAGCGCCCACGCGCCGTCGAAGCTGTTGTCCGGGAACGGGAGCGCGGCGGCGTCGGCGAGTTCGAAGGTGACCCGGTGCTGGAGACCTTCCTCGCTCGCGGCGGCGGTGGCCGCGCTCACCTGGCCCGGTGCGATCGTCACCCCGACGACGTCGGCGCCGGTCGTGCGCGCGAACCGGAGGGCCGGGTGGCCCACGCCGCACCCCACGTCCAGCAGGCGCTGCCCCTCGGTGAGCGGGACGCGTTCGATCATCAGGTCGGTCAGCCGTTCCTGCGCCACGTGCTTGTCGCTGGTGTCCCGCGGCCCGGTCCAGTAGCCGAAGTGCAGGTTGCGACCCCAGATCAGCTCGACGAGCGCGGTGGTCCGCTCGTACATCTGCGCGACCTCGGCGTCCAGCGCGGTGGTGTCGGTCATCCCGGGCTCCCGGTGGCGGTGGTCACACGGACGTCCACAAGCTATCAGTTTCTCAACTGAATGGACTTGGTGTGCGGCCTGCTCAGAGGGGTGATGGAGGCATTTCACCCGCTAAGGGGACAAGTGCGTGCGGTTCACCCGACCGGCTACAAGGGACGGTGGGAGCCGGGAAGGTGGATGACGTTGTAGTTAGATCCGGTGCGAGGACGTCCGCGCACCGGGAGGGGTCGGGTCGTGTCCAGCGCAGCCGGTCAGGAGACCGACGAGGTCGGCGAGATCTACGACGAGATGAGCGACCTCGTCGAGGTCTACCACGGCAACATCCACCTCGGCTACTGGGCCGGCGACGACGATCCGGCCACGCTGGCCGAGGCCCTGGACCGGATGACCGACCTGGTCGCCGGCACCCTGGCGCTCACGCCCGGGCAGCACCTCGTCGACGTGGGCTGCGGCGTGGGCGTGCCCGCTCTTCGCGTCGCGGCCCGGTACGGCGTCCGGATCACGGGGATCACCAACAGCGCCTGGCACGCCGAGGAGACCGCGCGCCGTGCCGCTGCCGCCGGCGTGGACGACCTCGTGACCGCGCGGCAGGCCGACGCGGAGGCGTTGCCGTTCCCGGACGCCGCGTTCGACGCCGTGCTCGCGTTCGACTCGTTGCCCAACGCGGTCGACAAAGGACAGTGGCTGCGGGAGATGAGCAGGGTGCTCCGCCCCGGCGGACGGTTCGCCATCACCGAGTACACCGCCGAGGCGACGTTGACGCCGGCGGACCGCGAGGTGATCGCGACGCACGCGATCTTCGACCCGCCCACCGCCTCGGCGCTGTGCGCTCTCGTGGCCGGCGCCGGGCTCGTGATCGACGAGCGCCGGGACTGGGGCGCGCGGGTGCGCCGCACCTACGACGAGGTGGCCGCGTTGTTCCGCGACGGAGGTGAGGCGTTGGCCGACGCCTACGGGGCCGAGCGGGTGCGGGCGTTCGAACGCGGCCTGGCACCGGTGTTCGAGGTCTGCCGCGCCGGACTCGGTTACCTGCTGGTGGCCGGGCACAAGCCCGGCTGACCGACTCCGCTCGATTCGGTCGATTGGCTGAAAGGCACCCGATGACTACCGACTACGTTCCCAGCAGCGCCGAGGTCGTCGCGTTCTACGACAACGCGCTGCCGCTGATCGCCCGCCTGGCCGGCGACAACGTCCACTACGGGTACTGGCACTCCCGTGCGGACACCAGCACGTTGCACCAGGCCATGGACAACCTGACCGACGTGATGATCGAGCGCCTGGCGGTCGGTTCCGGTCAGCGGGTGCTCGATGTCGGGTGCGGGCTCGGTGCGCCGGCCCTGCGGCTGGCCCGGGCGACCGGGGTGGAGGTCGTGGGGATCTCGACGAGCGGGGCGATGGTCCGTGAGGCCACCTCGCGCGCGCGTGCCGCCGGGCTCGACGGGCAGGTGCGCTTCGAAGTCGCCGACGCCGAGGACCTGCCGTTCCCCGACGGCTCGTTCGACGCGGCGTGGGCCATCGAGTCCTTGGTGCACATGGCCGACCGGCCGCGGGTCTTCCGCGAGGTCGGCCGAGTGCTGCGGCCGGGGGGACGGCTGGCGTTGACGGACTTCTACGAGCGGATCCCGTTCACCGGCGAGCGGCTGAGGATGATCGAGGAATACCGCCGTGCCGCGTTGAACACACCGTTCCACCGGCTGGAGGAGTACCCGCCGATGCTGCGTGCCGCCGGCCTGCACCTGATCGAGTACCTCGACATCAGCGAGCAGACCGACCGGCACTACCCGATGCTGCTGGAGCGGCTGCGCGCCCACCGTGAAGACCTGACCGCCGAGTACGGAGCCGAAACGGTCGCCGCGCTGGACTCGGTGTTCACCAACTGCGCCCGTACCGGCGAACCGCACTACATGCTGATGACCGCCCAGCGGGGCTGACAGCGTTTCGACGTCGACGGCCGGAGTGCCATTGCCGGTTGGTTGTCACGACGACACGTCAGAGGAATTTCGGGTGATAGTGGGCAATTCGACCACCGCTGCGCTGAGGCGGGCTGATGGCGTCGTGGTGGGGGTGTTCGTCGCCGGGTGCGCGGAGCGCATGGCGCAGTTCTTCACCGGCCTGCGCGGCGACGACCCGGCCAGGCCTGTTCCTTCTACTCGGTTCTCGTCGCCAAGTACGCTTGTTCGTATCGCGTGTCGGGTGATGTTGAAGATGCGTTGCGCTGCGCGCACGCTGCTTTGACGGCAATGGGGCAGTTGGATCGGAATCTCGAGGGCGCCACCTTCGTGGCGGGCGAGCATCAACAGCGACAGCGGGAAGTCTCGCTGCGTGCTGGGCAACCTGATCTTCAGGTCGAGTTGGCGCGACTTCGGGCAGAGGATCAGGTCGTGGCTCGGGATCGTCTGATCGCGCTCAGGAGTCGGCTGGTCTGAGGCACTGTTTCCGGGCTGGAGCACGTGGGGCGGCTGCAGTTCGACGCGTTCCCAACGGGACCGCCGGCCGCATTGCCCTTCCGCGTCGCCTGGCCGGGGATCGTGTGGTCGACGGTCCATGGGCACGGTGGAGCAGGTGAAGTTCCGACGTCTCGAAGTCCTGCTCCCTGCTCACGTGAGCACGCGTGAGTACGCCCTCGCCCGTGCGGTGTTGAGTGCGCTCGACCCGACGATGATGATCGACGACCGCATGTTGGCCACGCCTCTCCGGCCGGGTACAGGCGGACGGAGTCGGCGAATGGCGACGACGCCGCTTGCCGGCGGTCTAGGCTTGTCGTCCGTGCGAAGAGACCCCGCCATTTCGTTCCGCGGCGCCCTCCAGATCCTCGGACACCACGACCGCCCTTGGCTGGACCGGCTGAACGCCCTGGCGGGTGGCGCTGTGCTCGCCGCCGGCTTGGTGCCCGCGGTGAGCGCGGTGTGGGGCTGGGTGGACCAGAAGAACGAGGCCGTGGGCCTGCTGCGGAAGATGCTGGATTCGACGGCGAACCGGCTGACCGGCACAGGTGGGTTGGAGCGGCACGAACTCGTGCTGGCCGCGCACACCACGATCGTGTTGACGGCGTTCTTCGAGACCCTGCGCGCGGAACTGGGGGAGGTCTACCGGACGGCGGCGATCACGGACTCCGAGAAGGTCGTGCTGGCTGCGGGCAGACGGCCGGACGACGACGAGCCGCTGGTCCGACACCTCTACACCACGCCGGTTCCCACGCCGTCCGCCGTGTCGGGCTTCGAGGAGGTCGCCGGCGGTGTCGTCGAGTGGGCCGCGAACCTGTACCGCTTTGTCGACGACTTCCTCGCCGGGCTGGAACTGTCGCCGTACCGCCGGCTCAAGGCCCTCCCGTTCGGAACGGCGGTGGCTTCGCGTTACCGGTCGTTATTCCTGGAGTTGGCGGCGAAGGTGCCCGAGGTGGCCGTGTGGGCGGACCTGACCGAGCACGCGGCGACGAGGACGGCGATGGCGCGGCTGGAACGGCTGCTGACCGTCACCGGGTCCGAGCCGTCCCGCGACCTGCGTGCGATCGTGCGCAGCGTGAACAGGTCGGTCCTCGACCTGCCGGTGGTCGACGTGGACGCCGACGGTTACGGCGTCGACGCGGTGTTCCCGCCGGTGGAGAAGATCTTCACGGATCCGCGCTACCGGATCGCGGAGGCCGACAGCGGCGCCCGGTTGGCCTCCGAGGAGTGGTGGTCGAAGGTGGAGCAGGGCAGCGACCTGGACCTGGTGCTGGCGCGGCACTTCACCGGCGACCTCTGCGCGCGGCTGCCGCTGCTGTTCCTCGGGCACCCCGGTGCCGGGAAGTCGTTGCTGACCCGGGTCCTGGCCGCACGCCTACCGGACGAGGGCTACACCGTGGTGCGCGTGGCCCTGCGCCGGGTGGACGCCAACACCACCATCTCCAACCAGATCCAACAGGCCCTGGACCTCGACACCCATGGCCGGGTGCAGTGGCACCGACTCGTCGAGGACAGCGGTGAGGTCCTCAGGGTCGTGCTGCTCGATGGCCTCGACGAACTCCTGCAGGCCACCACCCAGGACCGCGTCGGTTACCTGCACGAGATCGCCGAGTTCCAGCGGCTGGAGGCCGCGATGGGCAAGCCGGTCGCCGTCGTCGTCACCTCGCGCACGCTCGTCGCCGACCGCGTCACCGTGCCCTGGGGGACGCCCGTCGTGAAGCTGGAGGAGTTCTCTGAAGAGCAGGTCGGCGCCTGGCTGGCCGTCTGGAACGAGCACAACCCCGGGCCCGGGACACGGCCACTGCCGCTGGAGACCGCCCTGTCCTACGGGCAGCTCGCCCGCCAACCGCTCCTGTTGCTGATGCTGGCCCTGTACTTCGGTGATCCGTCGGTCCCGCTGGACGACCAGCTGTCCGAGGCCGATCTGTACGAGCGGTTGTTCGACACCTACTCGCGGCGGGAAGTCACCAAGAAGGCCGGCAGGGTCCTCCGGGGAGAGGAACTGGACGAGGCCGTGGAGGAGCAGATCCGCCGCCTGTCCACGGCCGCGCTCGGCATGTTCAACCGGGGCCGGCAGGACATCTCGGAAGCCGACCTCACCGGCGACCTCTCCGCGTTGGAGGAGAGCGTGGAGGCGGGCGAGCGGGTGCTCGGCGAGTTCTTCTTCGTCCACGCGCCTGAGGCGCGCACCGGTTCGGTGCAGCGCAGCTACGAGTTCCTGCACGCCACGTTCGGGGAATACCTGGTCGCCATGCGCGTGGTGGAGGTGCTCCGGGACGTCGCGGAGGGCGCGTTCGGTCGGCGGCGTCCGCACGAGCCGGACGACGACCTGCTGTTCGCGCTGACGTCCCACCAGACGCTGGCCGTGCAGCAACCCGTCATGTCCTTCGTCGGAGAGCGACTCGACGCCCTGGACGCCCGTGAACGCGAACGCGTGGCGCGCACTCTGGAAGTCCTCCTGACCGGCTACCGCCACCGCAGGCCGCCGAGGCGGTTCGACGACTACCGGCCACTGCGGCGCGATGTCGTGCGGCAGCTCGCCGCCTATTCGGCCAACCTGGTGCTCCTGCTCGTCAAGGCGGTGCCCGAGGTGCCGCTGGCGAAGCTGTGGCCCCACGAACCGTTGACGCAGTGGCGCAGCACGGTCGACCTGTGGCAGGCCGGGATCGACTCCACGTGCTACCACACCACGCTGGACAGTTTGGTCTGCGTGGACGGCGTCGTGCGGGAAGGGGACCGGGTGATGCTGGAGCCGGAGATCCTCCGAGCCCGGCTGCGCGTCGACTCCGAGACGGAGGACAGGCTCAGGACCGGCTTCGCGGTGCACGACGGGCTGAGCTACCTGGTCGACGACGGAACCGGAGAAGGCACAGCCCGGGAGTGGAGTCGTTACATCGCGAGCTGGCTCGTCGCCGCGGCGGCCCTTCCCGGTGACATGGCGCCGCCGTTCGTCGACGTGCCCCGTCCGGACCTGGTCCCGCAGGACACGCTCGTAGCCGTCGCCGAACAGGCCTACCAGGTGCTGGCCCGCAAGTTCCGCGAGTGGACGCCGGAGTTCGTCGGCGCGTTCGTGGGCTGGCTGGAGACGTGGTCGCCCGTCGTGGACCAACGGATCCTGGAGCGGGCGACCAGTTACAGCCGCAGCATGTCGCTGTTCACCACTGCCGAGCTCAGTGTGAAAGCCGATCCGGGTGTGTTCCCTCCGTTCGACACCGACCGTTCGTCGGACTTCAGCGTCTACTGGCGCGGGGCGGGGGCGAAGGTGTGGCACACGACGTGACCGGGCGGTTGTTGAAGTCGATCACGTTGAGGTGACAGGTTCGCCGCAACCGCTTTGTCATCGACACAAATCGATGCACACGACGGCTGCGGTGTGGTCCCCTATTGGTCGGGTCGGGGGACACCGTTGTGGGGGGTTTGGGATGAGCGAGGACAGATCGAAGGCGCAGTCGTCGGCGGCCGATCCGCCGGACGGGGCGCCGGTGCCACCGCCTGTTGCCGAGCCGGCGGAGGGTGACGCCGCAGTTGTGGGAATGCCGACGGAGTCGGTTCCGGTGGAGTCGGCACCGGTGGAGCGGGAGGCCGAGCCGGAAGCGGTGGTGGGGCAGGAGGGGGTGGCGGCAGGAACGGTGGCTGCTGAGCCGTTGGTGGGATCGGCACCCGTTGGATTGGGAGTGTCGCAAGCGATCGAGCCGGCGGTGGGTGACTCGTCCGCCGGGGCAGCGGATTCCGGTGAACCGGCGGCCGTTGGATTGGTGGCCCCTGGTTCAGCCGAACCCTCGGCGGCTTATTCCGCTGTGGCGGCGAATCCGTGGGCGCGGCCCTCGGGTCCGGAGGAGCAGGTGGCGTGGGTCGATCCGACGCCGACCGACCCGATCCTGCGGATCCCGCCGACGCCGCCCGAGCCGAAGTCCACTGCGGCCGCCGTGCTGTTGAACCTGACCGGGGTCGGGGCGGGGTACTTCTACCTGCGCCGACGGTGGCAGGCGTGGACGGCGGTCGTGCTCGCGGTCGGGCTCGTCGTGGTCGCGTTCGTCACCAACGCGGCGGCCAACCCGTGGTTGTGGCGGACGGTGGCCGCGGTGTGGCTCGTGATCCTCGTGCTCGACGCGCGGCGGATCGCGGTGAAGCACCCGCCGGTCGCGAACCGCCGCCCGGTGGTGATCGGGGCGATCGCGGTGGTCGCCGTGGTGGGCGCGTACATCGCGTACGGCGTGCTGGGCCGCGGCGCCTACGACGACGGGCTCGCCGCCCAGGGGCGCGGCGACTGCGCGGCGGCGACCGGCCAGTTCAAGGCGGTGACCGGACCCTACGAGCTGACGCTCAGCTCGGACATCGCCGCGGCGAACCGCGGCCTGGTCGAGTGCGCCGACTTCACCCGTGCGGCCGACGCCGAGGACGAAGCCACCGCCGTGCAGCGCTACGGCCAGTTCCGCCGCGACCACCCGGACAGCCCGCTGAGCCCGTTCGTCCGCGACGAGCTCGTCGAGACCTACACGACCTGGGCCCGCGGCCTGCGCGACGAGGGCCGGCTGGCCGACTCGATCAAGGTCTACCGCGACCTGCTCTCCGAGGACGAGTCGTTCGCCCCGGAGGTCGCCGACGCCTACCTGCGGCTGGCGAAGCAGTTCATGGCGGAGGAGCCCGTCGGCGCCAGCGGGGCGGCCACCGCCCTCGAGGCGATCGCCGACGACTTCGCCGACACGCCGTCCGCCAAGGAGGTGCCCGCGACGTTCGACGCGCTCTACGCGGCGGCCACCGCGCCCCTCGCCGCGGGCCAGCCGTGCAAGGTGGTGGACGTCCTCGCGTTCTTCGCGGGCCTGACCAACAAGGTCGCGGAGAAGGTGGCGGGCGAGGCGAAGAACCAGTACCCGCGCGCCATGCTCGACTGCGGGCTGAGCGAGCTGCGCGACGGCCAGGCGGAAACCGCGGTCGGCACGTTGGACCGGTTCATCAGGACCTTCCCCGAGCACGGCGACGTGCCGCAGGCCAAGTCGGCGCGCATCGCCGCCAAGGTGGCCATCGGCACGGGCGCGCGGGTGCCGGTGCCCGCACCCCTCGGCGCGGGTGGCCCGATCACGATCACCTTCTACAACACCGTGAACTCCTCGATCGACATCAAGTTGGCGGGCTCCACGGCGCACGAGTTCACCTTGCCGCCGTGCGAGACCTGCCCGGAGTACCACGCGCCCGGCACCGGGGCCGCGGCCTGCGACTCGCCCGTCGGGCGGCCCTTGTTCGCCGTCGGCCTGGGGGCGGGCACCCACCACGTGCTCGCCACGTTCGACGACAGCGGTGACCTGGCCAAGCAGTTCGACGTCCAGGCCGGCGGGTTCGACCTGTACTGCCTGTACGTGGAGCGCAACAACTGACGAGAAGGCGGCTACCGGGCGGGTGTCGCTCGGTAGCCGCCTTCTGCGCCGGCACGTCGGTGCGGGTCGTGCGCCGCTAGCAGCTGCCGTTCGACTCGCTCAGGCCGGTGTTGGCGCCTGCCGTGCGGCTGACGACGCTCGGCACGCAGGTGGCCTGGTCGAGCGCGTAGCCGTAGGGGATGCTGACGGTGGTGGTGGACTTGACGTCCGGGCCCGCGGGCTTGTGGTCGCTGCTGGGGGCGGACCAGGTCACGTTGTCGAAGATGTTGCCGCTGACCTGCCAGTAGCCGGCCTCGGTGGTGTAGAAGGTGCCGAGGACGTCCTTGGAGTTCTTGAAGTAGTTGTTGTCCACCTTGGCCTTGGCTCCGACGCGCGAGTTGATGCCGGACTCGTTGAGGCTCACGTAGTGGTTGTTGTAGATGTGGGCGATGCCGCCGCGCAGCAGGGGCGTGCGGGAGTCGATGTTCTCGTAGAGGTTGTGGTGGTAGGTCACGAACCCGTTCGAGACGTCGCTCTCGCTGGACCCGATCAGCCCGCCGCGGCCGGAGTTGCGCAGGGTGCTGTAGGACAGGGTCACGTACTGGGTGTCGTCCTTCATGTCGAACAGGCCGTCGTAGCCCTCCGACTCGCCACCGGACGCCAGCAGGTTGACGTGGTCGACCCAGACGTTGCGGACGCCGCTCTCCATGCCGATGGCGTCGCCGCCGTTGGACGTGGGCGAGCCGGACTTCTTGACGTTCTGGATCGTCACGTTGCGGATGATGATGTTGCGGGACTCGCGGATGTGGATGCCCAGTTGGTCGAAGACGGCGCCGCCGCCGACGCCGATGATCGTGACGTTGCTGATCCGCTTGAGCTCGATCACGCCGGCGGCGGTCTCGCAGCTGTTGCCCGAGACCTTGGCGGTGTTGCCGTGGTTGATCGTGCCCGAGACCTCGATGACGATCGGGGTGCTGCTGCCGGCCCGGCTGCACAGGGCCTGGTGGATCTGGGTGCCGGTGGTGGCCCGGACCGTCGCACCGCCCTGACCGCCCGTGGTCCCGCCGTTCTGGGACGCGAAGCCGGTCGCGGTGCCCGTGGGCGGGTTCGACGTGGTGGTGGTCGTGGTGGTCGTCGACGTGGTGGTTGACGTGGAGGTCGACGTCGAGGTGTTGGTGGGTTGTCCGGTGCACGCCACGCCGTTGAGCGTGAAGGAGGTGGGCGTGGGGTTGGAGCCGCTCCACGACCCGTTGAAGCCCGGCGTGACCGATGCTCCCGTCGCCAGCGAGCCGTTCCAGGAGGTGTTGCGCACCGTCACCGCGCTGCCCGACTGGGAGAACTCACCGCCCCACATCTGCGTGACCTTCTGACCGGCCGTGAACGACCACCCCAGCGTCCAGTTCGACAGCGGGTCACCCAGGTTGGTCACGGTGACGTTGGCGCCGAAACCGCCGTCCCACTGGTTGATCACGCTGTAGTCGACGCGACATCCGGCCGCCGCATTGGCATTGGTGCCGGCCGCCATCACCAAACCTCCGGTCAAGGCCGCCACCGACAGGGCCGCGGCAATGCCGGCGGCTCGACTTCTCGTTCGTTGGCCAATGCGCAGACTCATGCGTCGCCTCCTTGCGAACAGCACTCCCGGACCGCGGTTCCCGCAGACACGAACCGGTGCCGACCAGCGGTTTCGGCGCGGGGGAGCGGTGTCTGGGAACGCTCCCAGCGAGCATTGCGCAACTTTGTGGAGCAGGCAACAAAATTCACGTCGGTGAACATCCGGAGTCGCTCCGGGGAGGAAGTCAGCGCCTTGCGGCGCACACTTCTCGGCAGCGGTCCGCCGATTCATGCACGTGAACAAAAGAGGTGCGGGGCGCGATGGTAACCGAATTCGACGCCGCAGCACGCACGGATGTCGAGGACATCGTGATCATCCTGGTCGAGGTTTGGTGTGATCCACCAATCGCCGCCGACTTCACATCGGGTCGAGGCGGACGGTGGGCGGCGTGGTGGTGGCGGCGAAGAGGCGGTACCGGGAGTCGGGGCGGGTGGTCTTCGGCAAGGGAACCGTGTGCCTGTCGACCAGGCGGAACGGGGGTAGGGAGGTGACGGCCTCGCCGTCGTCGACGGTGTGCGGGAGTCGGTCGGGGTGGGCGCGCAGGGTGAGGGCGGGCAGCTCGACCGGGGTGTCGGCGCGCAGCACCAGTTCCAGTCGGCGGCGGCCACCCGGGCGGACTTCGTAGCCGATGTGGGTGGTGGGGCGGGCCGCCTGGGCAGGGACGCCGGAACCGATGAACGGCAGGCCTTCGTGGTCCACGGCGGAGGCGAGCGCGACGGACACGTGCGTGCTCGGACCCGCCGGGATCTCGCAGCCGCCGAAGCCGTCCCCGGCGTGCCTGCCGACCAGCACCTGCCGTGAGGCGACCGTGGGATCGACCGGCGGCTGGTCGGACAGCTCGTAGCCGACGAGGACCCTGGTGCCGCCCTCCGGCCAGGTCCAGCCGATCTGCACCGCGGCGCCGACGTACTCGACGTGGATGCCGGTCGGCTCGGCGACCCTCGCGTAGTGACGCGGCCTGCCGACGTGACCCGTGCCGTTCACGATCACGACCGGCAGGTACGAGCAGAGCACGAGACCCTTGTCGATCCAGGCGTCGTTGACCGGTGAGGGTCCGTCGAGCACTCGGCCCGCCTGGTAGAGGTCGGCCTCGGTGACGCGGTCGCCCTCGCGAAGCGTGCCCGTGCCGAGCACCCGGACGACCTTGACGACGCCCTGGCCGGGCGGTGGCCAGCGGAGCTGGGTCGTGTGCTCGGCCAGGCTCAGCTCGGTGCTGACCCGCACGACGGTCAGCGGGCCCGCGGGTGCCGGCCGGCCGGCCGGGGTGACCTCCCGCGAGCGGCCCGACGACCAGACGAGCCCACCCCCGTGGCCCGGGTACGCGACGCGAACCGTGTAGCGGTACCGGCCGCCGTTGCGGACGTCCGTGTCGGTCAGCCGGCCGGACACGGTGATCGGCAGGACGACCGGCGCGTCGTGCTCGGCCCCGATCTCGGCCCGGGACACCTCGACCCGGACGGCGGTGTCCGGCACGTGCCAGGTCAACGTGACCTCGCCGTCGTCGGTGTCGGCCTCGACGGTCGCCTCGGAGGTGATGACGACCGGCGCCGTCACGACCGGCGCGGAGTACGTGCCGGACCGCTCGGTGAACACCGCGTAGCGCAACGGCACGCCGGGGAGTCCGGCCGCGGCGGCGTCGCGGAACCCCGTCGCCCTCGTCCGGCCGAGACGGGCGGGGCCGGGGGCCTCGTCGGGGCGTTCCGGCACCCGGTCCCCGGTGACGCGGACGACGACGTAGGCGATGTCCAGGTCGGGCGACGCGAGCCAGGTCAGCCGGACGCCGGCGGCCGGGTCGGTGACGACGGCCCGCGGTCGTCCGGGTGGGTCCGGCGGGATCCGGTCGAGCTCGTTGCGCGCGGCCGACAGGTCGGCGCAGAGGTCGAGCGCGGCGGCGTACAGCTCGGCCCGGCGCGAGTTCGGCGTGTCCGGCCGCCTGGCCCGCAGGTACAGCTCGGTGGCCTTGTCGATCTCGGTCTTCGCCCGTTCGAGGAGCGCGTCACGGCGGGGGAACCCCTCCGGCGCGGCCCGGAGCTCGCTCACGGCGGCGACGTAGTTGCGCCCGTCGACCAGCTTCTGGACGCGCGCCACCGCCTCGCCGATCGACAGCAAGGTGGTGTCCACCGCACCCTTGAACTCGCGGATCTCCCGGGCCAGCGGGTCGGTCCGGTCGGCGGGCACCGCCCAGATCCTCGCGGCCCGGTCGATGCGGAGCCTCGCCTGTTCCAGGTCGCGCTCCCTCAGCGCGCTCTTCGCCTCCGTGATCAGTTCCTCCACCAGGTACCGCTGCCCGATCGGGAAGCCGCAGCGGCGGCAACCGAGGCCGTAGGCCGGGTCCACGGCGCCGCAGCGCGGGCACGGCTCGCGCAGCAGCAGGCCGCACGTCTTGCACGCGGTGCTGGTCTCGTCGTTCAGGTCCGCGCACCTGGGGCACTGGACGCGGCTGCGCAGGTGCCGCTCGGACTCCGCGGCGGGCAGCTCGACGGCCCAGCCGAGCTTGCCGAAGTGCGCCACGAACTCGCGCTTCGCCAGCACGAGGTCGTCGACGCCGCCGAGCCGCGCCTCTTCGAGGTACAGCTCGAACTGCCGGGCGCTCACCGACCCGGCGACCTTCAGGGTGGTCTCGAACCGCTTGATGATCGCTTGCAGGGTCACCACCTTCATCGACATGTCGTGCTGCTCGCGCTTCTCCTCGGAGGCGAACACGGACTTGGCGAAGGCGCCGAGGCGTTCCCGCGTCGGGAGCGTCGGGTCGGACTTGACCTTGATGCGGTGCGTCCGCGCCCAGAGCTCCTGCGCGGCGTCGCGCAGTTGCGACAACGACGACGTGTTGGTGATGGACTCGTCGACCCCTCGGAGCAACTGGTAGAGGCTGATCTCGCCGACTTCCGCGAGCTGACTGCTCAAGCGGCGCTCGTCCTCCGGCGGGAGCCGCGCGCTCGCGGTCCCGGTGCCCGCGCTCCGCTTCTCGGCGCGCTCGACCTGGCCGGCCAGCGCCTCGTCGGCCGCGAGGACGTCGGCGAACTCCGCCCGCAGGCCGGTCGCCTCCTCGGTGAGCAGGTAGCCCTTGGCCAGCATGAGCGACAGCCGGCTGCCCACCTCGCGGCGGCGGTCCTCGAGTGCGGCGCGCTCGTGCCGGAGGGCCAGCTCGCGTTCCGCCTGGCGCCGGTCGGCGCTCGACATGACCTTGTCGATCTCGGGGAGCAGCGTCAGGTGGTACTTCGCGTCCTGCGCCTTCTTCCGGGGGAAACCGTTCTGCGTGGCCGTGGACCACTCGTTGCGGCGCCGGGCCAGCACGCGCTCGTAGCGCGCCTGGTCCCACGGCGCGTTGGGGTCCAGGTCGAGCAGGGCGAAGAAGTTCGGGCGCTCGTTGGCCACCGGAACTCACCCGGCGCCGGGGAGCCGGTAGTCCGACGAGCCGCTCTCGGTGATCTCGCGGGCGATCGTGCCGAACACCGCGGACAGCTGCCCCAGGTTGGTGAACATGGCCTGCTCGGTCGAGGACGCGATCTTCCGGAGGAACTTCCGGTCGGCCGAGCCGAAGCCGACCGCGATGATCTCGACACCGTCGCGGTGGCACTCGTGCGCTCGTTGGACGGCTCCGCTCTGGTTGTACCAGACGCCGTCCGCGAGGACGACGCCGAACCTGCGACCCTCCACGCCGGCGAGCAACTGGCGCAGCTCCCGGAACGGGTCGGTCGCGTTGCCGACCCCGGTGCTGCCGACGGTGAGCCGCCCGATGGCGCGCTCGACGTCGGCGGCGTTGTGGGTGGCGGGCAGGCTGACGGCGACGCGGTCGGAGAACGAGACGATGCCGACCTCCGTGGTCGTCAGGTCGAGCTGCGCCAAGAACGCCCGCGCGGCCTGCTGCGCGGCGGCCAGCGGCGCGCCGGCCATGCTGCCGGAGAGGTCGAACGCGAGGTAGGTCGTCAGGGGCTCGCGGACGGTGGCCCGCACGGGTGGTTGCAGGAAGCGCTGCGGAACGTCCTCCGGCAGGTCGGCGACCTCGACGTGCAACGCGGCGCCGCTGGACCGGTCGGTCGCGGTCACCCCCACGATCGCGTTGTCGTCGTAGGCGTAGGCGATGTCGACCACCGTCCGGCCCCGGCTGCGCCCGGGGAACCCGGTGACCAGGTACCGGCCGAGGTAGGCGCAGGGCGCCGGGTCGTCCGTCTCGCCCTGGGTCAGGAAGACCTCGAGGAGGTCGCTGCCGTCGCCTTTCACGTGGAACTGGTACGGCCGCGTCTCGACGCACGGGATCGTCCGGTTCCTCGGCAGCAGCACGCTGTTGACGTAGCGGTCGCCCGCCGCGTTCTCGGCGATCATGCCGAGGCTGTGCGCGACGGTGCCGACGATCCGCCGCGGCGCGGACAGCCGGAGGATGGGCTCGACGTCACCCGGGCCGTCGAGCCTGAGCCCGGCCTCCTGCTCGAGCAGGATCGCGGCCTGGGCGGCGGCGCCGAGGGCGACGGCCTGGTCGGGGTGGACGCCCCCCATCGGCGGTTTCCCGGACATCGCCTCGATCCAGTCGCGCACCATCGGCATCCGGGTCGAGCCGCCGACCGGCAGCACGCCGTCGATGTCGGCCCAGGTCAGCCCGGTTTCCTCCAGCACCTTCCCGGTGAGCTGCGCGGTCGACTGCAACAGGTCGCGGCAGGCCGCCTCGAACTCCTCGCGGGTCACCTCGCAGCGCAGCGTCCGGTCGCCGACGACCAGCCGGACCTCGGCGGCACGGCGCGCGGACAGCATCCGCTTGAGGTCCTCCACGGCCACCAGGAGCGGCCCGGGGTGCGCCTCGATCGCGGCCGCTTCGTCGGGGTGCTTGTCGAGGATGATCGCGGCCAGCCGCTCGTCCCAGTCGCGTCCGCCGAGTTCGTGGTCCCCCTCGGTGGACCGCACCGTGATCCCCTCGGCGTCGATGTCGACCAGCGAGATGTCGAACGTGCCGCCGCCCAGGTCGTACACCAGCACGCGCCGCGAGCGCGGTCCCGGCCGGAGCCCGTAGGCCAGCGCCGCCGCGGTCGGCTCGCTGATGATGCGCGGGACCTCCAGCCCGGCGAGCCTGCCCGCCTCGATGGTGGCCGAGCGCTGGGGATGGGTGAAGTAGTCGGGGACCGTCACCACGGCACGGGTCACCGGCACGCCCAGCGCGGCCTCGGCCTGCGCCTTCAAGTGGCCGAGCACCAGGGCGGACAGCTCGGTCGGGCTCCACTGACGACCGCCGAGGGACAACCGGAACGAGGCGTTGCCCATCGACCGCTTGAACAGGTGCGCGACCTCGGTCGCGTCGGCGGCCAGGTCGGCCTTGGCCGAGACGCCCACGACCGGGGCGCCGCCGGCGAAGCTCACCACGGACGCGGTGAGCGGCTCTCCCGCCGCGTCGGGGATGATCTCGGGGTCGCCGTCCGGGTTCACCCAAGCCACCGCGGAGTACGTGGTGCCGAGGTCGATACCGACAGCCGGTGTCATCCTGTCCGCCTTCCTCGATCCGGTGCCCGGACCGCCGTCGACCCGGGCATCAGCTGATGATCCGGATGCTCTTGGCGTGCTCGACCGCGTCGTTCAGCTCGTCGGCGGACAGGGCGCGGTTGGTCTCGATGACGGCGTTCACCTCCGCGCCTCCCGTCGCCATGTCACGACCGGTGATCTGCAGCCGGCCCTGCCCGTTGATGCTGAAGCGCACCTCGACCGGCGAGTTCTCGGGCAGGTCCGCGACGAGCTTCAGCTCCGCGCGGCCGACCTCCTCGGCGGTGTCGAAGTCCTCGACGATCCGGTCCCGGACCGTGTTCTCGAAGATGCGCAGCTCCACCTCGCCCATACCGGCCTTCCGGGTGCCGAAGACCTTCGTGGCCTCCACGGGCAACGTCTCCTGGGCGCGGACGAGGTTGAAGATGACCGGCTTGTCGTCCTTGGTCAGGGAACGGACGCCGAAGCTGTGGCTCAGCACGTTCTTGACCACCATGCCGTCGAGGTGGCGCACGGTGTCCAGGCGCAGGCCGAGCTCGGACGCGACCAGCTCCTCGGCGGCCTCGCGCGTCGAGGTCCCGTGGCGCGCCGGGTCTTGGGCGAGTTCGGCGGTCACCTCCCGGAGGCGGTCGCCGACGGCCAGCTTCTGCCCGTAGATCGCCGCGCCCTTGGCGACCGCCTGGTCGGGGTCGACCATGGTCACCTCGATGTCGAACTCCTCCTTCAGCCGCTCGGTGACCTGCACCATCCTGGTCGAGCCGCCGACCAGCAGGATGCGGTCGACCTTCGGGTGGCCGAGCTCGCGCGCGGTGTCCATCACCCTCTTAGTGAGCACCACCGTCGTGTCCAGCAGGTCGCGGGTGAGCTCGTCGAACTTCTCCCGGTTCAGGCTGACCGCGAGCTGCTGGTTGTCGTGGACGACCCGCATCCGGGTCTCGCTCTTGGCGCTCAGCGCCCGCTTGCCCATCTCCGCCTGCTGCCACAGGTCCTGCAAGGTCTCCGGCGAGTCCAGCGGGTCGCTGGTGCTGCCGTGCGCGGCCTGCCACTGCTCGGCGAGGTGCTGGACGACCCGCTCGTCCCAGTTCCGGCCGCCGAGCTCGTGCGCGCCGTCGGTCGCCACCACCGTGATGGCGCCGACCTCGATCTTGATCACGGTCACGTCGAAGGTGCCGCCGCCGAGGTCGTAGACGAGGACGACCTGGTCGGTCCGGTCCTGCATGCCGTAGCTGATCGCGGCGGCGGTCGGCTCGTTGATGATCTCCAGGACGTCGAGCCCGGCGATCCTCCCGGCGTTCGCGGTCGCGTCGCGCTGGACCACGCCGAAGTAGGCCGGGCAGGTGATGACGACCTTGTGCGGCCGGACGGTGTCGTGCCGTTCCGCGTCGTCGACGACCTTGCGCAGGATGTAGGAGGAGATCTCCTCCGGCGAGTACTCCCGGCCGAAGAACTCCCGCCGCCACTCGCCGTGGCCGATCTGCCGCTTGATCATCTCCACCACGCGGCCCGCGTCGAGCATCGCGGTGCTCTTCGCCTCCCGGCCGACCACCCGCGTGTCCGCGTCCTCGAACAGGACCACCGAGGGCGTGGTGAGGTCGCCCTCGGCGTTCGGGGTGATCATGGGGCGGCCGGAGAGCGGGTCGACGTGCGCGATGCACGTGTAGGTCGTCCCGAGGTCGATTCCGTACACCGGTGTCTCGGTCAACTCGACGCTCCTTCTTCAGTGCTCGTCCGGGTGTCTTCCAGTGGGGCTGCCGGCGTCGTCTCCGCGGTCGGGTCGGCCGGCTCGGGGGTCGTGGGCTCGGGCGCGGCGCCCTGGACCGCGGCGTAGACCTTCACCCACTCCGGCCGCAGCACCTTGTCGTGCCAGGAGAAGCCGGTGCGGGACCGCTCGGCGACGTGCCGGTCGAGACCGGGGTCCGCGGTCTCGACGACGCTGATGACCTTCTGCCGGGCCCGGTCCACCTCGGACCCCTCGACGGTGAACGCCTCGACCCCGTTGCGCGCCAACGTCTGCTCGACGGTCTCCCGGACGAACAGCAGCGCCTCGACGGTCGCCGGATCGCGCCCGGGCGAACCGGTCAGCTTGGTGAGGTCGTCGTGCATCGCCACGAGGTCGAGCAGGACCGTCCGCAGCTGGGCCTGGACCAGGCCCTGGCGGTGGGCGGTCAGCTCCTCGCTCATCGCGTCGAAGACCCGCTCCCTGGCCTCGTCGTAGCGGATCTTCGCGTCGAACGCGGTCTGCAGGCGCCGGATCTCCGCCAGCACCACGTCCGTCGCGTCCTGCGCCTCCGGCGAGCTCATCGGGTGATCTGGGTGATCTGGGCGTCGTCGCCGGTGGAGACGACGCTGTCGGTGATCGCCTCGGCCGCGACCGCCCGGTCCCCGGACGCGGTGACGGTGGCGCCCGCGCTCTTGAGGACGTCCGAGATCTCGGCGCGGAGCTCCTCGTCCTCGGCGAGCAGCTTGCGGATCTGCAACCGCAGCGCCCCCTGCCGGTCCGGGTCCTCCGTGTCCTCGGCCAGGTCGAGCACGGCCGCTTCCAACGCGGGCGCGGACTGCTCCTTCCCCAACAGCCTGCGCAGCAGGGAACCGCCCGTCCGGACGGTCGCGTCGGCGGACTGCTCCTGCAACTTCGTCAGCACCGCGCTGCCGTAGGCGCCGGCCGCGGCGGTCACGTAGGGCACCACGGCGTTCGCCAGCTCGGCGATCTCCGCACTCATGTCGACTACCTCCAACGACGGAATGTGTTGTGTTTTCCCGTGGACGCGCTGACCGTCAGACCTTGAACAGGTAGACGTCCATGCTCAACGCGTCCGGTGAGCCCAGGCTGATGAACGACCGGTACACGGTCGAGTCGAAGACGAAGCCCTGCGCGCCCAGCTCGCCGAGCACGCCGTTGACGCGGTCGGCGATCGCCAGGCCGCGCGTGACGTCGGCGCCCTGGCCCGACCCGCCGGTGCCGCCGAAGGTCATCACCAGACCGGCCCGGCGTCCCGCGAGCCGCGGGTCCGCGCGGACGCGGTCGCGCAACCCCTGCGCCGTCCCCGCGTCACCGCCGAGGAGCGCCGCCGAGTCGATCGGCATCTCGAGCTTGACCGGATCGAGTTCGAGCGCGGGCCCGGTGGGTCGGCTCGGCGTGGTCGTGGTGGGTGGCGTTGTCGTCGTCGTGGTGGTCGTGGTCGGTTCGGCCTGGGCGCCCGGGGGCAGCGGCGGCGCGGCGGTCACGGCCACGATGAACGCCAGCGCGAGCGCCAGCATGAGGTCGGCGAAGAGCCAGCCGATGGAGCCGAAGACGGCGTTGCCCGGATCGCGCTCCGCGCGACGCCTACCGGTCGAGGTCCGCACGCCGGCTCACCGCCTCGTTCCCCGGGTCGGTCATGCGCCACCGCCTCGCCTGAACGGCCACGGCCACGTCCGCCGGGCGGGGCTCGCCGCCGCCGCCTTCGCCAGCTGGGTGGCTGCGCCTTGCAGGGCGCCCGCGGTCGTCGCCAGCGTGCTCGTGGTCGAGGCCAGCGCGCCGATGGTCTTCGCCAACTCGGCCGTGGTGACGGACAACCCGGCGTCGACGTCGGCGATGCGCTTGCTCGCGAGGACGACGTCGTTGGTCATCGTCTCCAGGTCGCCGCGCATCCGGCCGGTCAGGAGCGCGGTCACCTCGCTCAGCCCGGTGGCCGCGCTCTTGATGGTGGTGGAGTGCTCCGCCACGGTGGCGACCATGTTGGTCTGCGACTGCTCGATGTGCTCGAGCTGCCGGTCGATCGACTTCGCGGCCTCGGCGTGCGAGCTCGACGCGGCGGCGATCACCGAGGCCGACTCGGACAGCCCGGTCACCTCGGTGGCCATCTCGGTCGCGGCGGCCCGGTAGACCTGGTGATCGGCCCGGTAGTCCTGCAGCGACTCGCGGAACCCGTCGAACAGCGGCGTCATCTGCTGCTCGACGAGCTGCCGGTTGTCCGCCACCGCCTGCCGCAGGACGAGCAGCGCCTCCTGCGTGGTCCTGCTGATGAACTGGGTGTTGTCCTCCCGGACCGCGCCGAGGGTGTCGCGGACCTCCCTGGCCAGGCCGCCGACCAGTGTCTCGGCCTGCTTCTGGAGCTCGGCCATGTCCTGCTGCGCCTGCTCTTGGAGCCGGGCCATCTTCTCGTGCGCCCGCTGTTGGAGCTGCGCCATCTCCTTGTGCGCGTCCTCGGAGAGCTTCCGGTTCGTCTCCGCGAGCCCCTTGGTCTCCGCGACCGCGGCGTTGATCGTCGCCTGCGTCGTGCTCAGGGCCTCTTGCGTCTTCGTCAGGATCTCCTGCGCCGTCCTGGCCCACTCCTGGGCGGTCACCGGCGGCTGCACGACGTTGTCCGCCGCGGCGGCGGCGAGCGCGTCCATCGCGTCGTCCAGCCGGCCGGCGAGGTCGGCCAGCACTCGACTCGACGTGGTCTCGGCCCGGTGCGCCCAGACCGTCAGCCCCAGGATCGCCAGGATCAGGACGACGGTGGTGAGCGCCGTTTCGGTGAACGTGAGGATGAGCCCGCCGCCGAACCGGGTCTGCCACAGCGACAGGAACGGCTGCGCCGCCAACTCCGGGTCGGCGGTGAGCTGCCGCTGGTAGAGGAGGCTGGCCCAGCCGAGGAGGAGCCAGGTGATCACGAGCGGCAGCAGCGCCGTGGCGTTGCGCAGGCTGGTGATCCGGCGGACCTGGTGGTGCTGGAGGTCCTCGAGCTGGTCGAGCCGGTGCTCGCGCACGACCAGCCGTTCCAGCATCGGGAAGTCCCGCAGCGCCGCCGCGCGGTTCGCCACGACGAGCCGTTCGGCGTCGTCCCCCGCGCCGAGGCTCAGCAACTCCTCGTGGACCGCCCGTAATCGCGCCGCGGCGGTTTCGCCGTGCGGTCCGAGGTCCGCTACGGCCGAGAACGGCTCGGTGGCCGAGGGCTCCTCAACTGGCTCACCCGTCATGCGGGCTCCTCCCGGGCAGGGTCGGTAAGTCGGTGGTCGTCACGGCGGTGTCGCGGGACGGGGTTCGCCTCACGGGTCACGGGCCCCACCCGGATGGCGTCGGGTCGGGCGGACCGAGGAAGTCGCGCAGTTCGCGGATCGTCTCGTGGTCCGGGTCCAGGTTCTTCTGCGCGATCGTCAGCGCGCGTTCGGCCAGCGCGGTCGCGTCCGGCTCACGTCCGCGGGCACGACAACTGGCGGCGAGGTTGAACAGCGGCAGGAGCAGGTCCACGTGGTCGGGACCGAGCACCCTCTCGGTGATCTCCAGCGCACGGGTCTCGAGCGGGATGGACGCCCCCGGGTCGTCGTCCAGGAAGTGCAGGTGGCCGAGCGCGGTGAGCTCGCCCGCGACTTCGAGCGACACCGGCCCGAACTCCGCCTCGGTGATGCGCAGGACCCGCTGGGTCAACGGGATGCTCCTCCGGTGGTCCCCGAGCTCCCGGTAGGTGAAGGCGAGCTCGCGCAGCGGGCTCACCAGGCCGACGTGGTCCTCACCGAACTCGGCCTCCGCGATCTCCAGCGCCCGCAGTCCGGTCGCCTCGGCGGCGGCGTGCTCGGCCACGTTGCGCTGGTTGATCGCCAGTTCCTCCAGGCGCGAGACGAGCTCGGGGCTGTGGCTGCCGTGCACCGCCTCGGCCACGGTCAACGCGTGCAGGGCCAAGGGCAGCGCCTGGTCGTACCGGCTGAGCGCCCGGAAGGTGGCCACGAGGTTGTCCAGCCGGAGCAGCAGGAACCGCTGGTCGAGCTCGGCGGTCGGGTGGTCGGTGAGCAGGCGCCTGGTGATCTCCAGCGAGCGGGTCTCCGCCGCCGCGGCGTCCTCGTAGCGGCCGAGCTGGTAGCAGGCGTGGCCCAGGCCGGTGAGGTAGTAGGCGGCAGCTCGGTCCTCACCGTGCTCGGCGATGTTGACGTCCACCGCCCGTCGGTAGAACTTCGCGGCCAGGTCGAACCGCCCGACGTCCTGGTAGGCGTCGGCGACCGCCTCCAGCCACAGCAGGGTCTCCGGGTCGTCCCGGCCGTGCTCGAACTCGACGATCTCCAGCGCGCGCCGCAGCAGCGGGAGCGCGTCGTGCTGACGGCCGAGCCTGCCGTAGGTGGTGGCGATCTCGCGCAGCTGGAGGGCCACGTCGGGGTGGTAGGCGTGCAGCACGTTCTGCGTGATCTCCAGCGCCTGCCACCGCGTGCCGACCGCGTCGTCCAGCCTGGCCAGGTCCGCGTGCGCGTCGGCCAGTTCGGACAGGACCCGGGCCAGCCCGAGGTGGCGCTCCCCGTAGGTGTGCCGCATGATCGACACCGCCCGGTTGAGCAGGGGCACCGCCTCGTCGGCCCGGCCGAGCTTCTGGTAACCGGAGGCCAGGCCGCGCAACCGGTGCGCGACGTCCCGGTGGTCGCGACCGAAGTGGGTCTGGGTGATCACGAGCGCCCGCTGGAGCAGCGGCACCGCCTCGGCCGCGAGGCCGAGCTGCAGGTAGCTCTGCCCCAGGTTGGACAGCAGCGCCGCGACGTCCGGGTGGTCCGGTCCGCGCCGGGCCTCCAGCAGGTCCAGCGCCTGCCGGTCCAGCCGGGCGGCTTCCTCGGCGCGGTCGAGCAGGCGGTAGGTGTTGGCGATGTCGCCGAGCCGGAACGCCAGGTCGGGGTGGTCTTCCCCGACCGCCTCCCGGGTGATCTCCAACGCCTGTTCCTCGAGGTGGAGCTCCTTCTCGAACTCGCCCATCTCCCCGTGCACCGCACCGAGCTCGGCGAGGAACAACGCGAGGTCCGGGTGCTTGGGCCGCAGCCGCTCCTCGCTGATCTCGCGGGCCCGCTGCGCCAGCGCCAGCGCCTCGTTGACCCGACCCAGCTCCCGGTAGCCCGACGACAGGCCGCGCATCCGGTACGCCACGACGATGTGGTCGGAGCCGTACGCGCTCTCCTCGATGGCCAACGCCTCTTCGAGCAGCGGCACGGCCTCGCGCGTCTGGCCGAGTTCCCGGTAGAAGCCCGCGAGGCTCGCCTTGCACCCGGCGAGGAACGGGTCGGCCGGGTCGAGACCGGCCTGTGCGATCCGCAGCGCGCGTTCGGCCAGCGGCACCGCCTCCGGGATGCGGCCCAGGTGGCTGTAGCTGGTGGCGAGGTTGTTCAGCCTGGTCACGACGTCGACGTGGTTCGGCCCGAGGCGCTCGGTCGTGATGGCGAGCGCTCGCTCCTCCAGCCCGACGCCCTCCTCGGCCCGGCCCAGGGAGCTGTAGGCCGCGCCGAGGTTGCCGAGCAACGTCGCCATCTCGGGGTCGTCCGGGGCCAGGGTGGCCTCACCGATGCGCAGGGCCAGCGTCGCGAAGCGCTCGGTCGCCGTGTACATCCCCTGCGCCGCGGCGAACAACCCCGCCTGGTTGAACAACGTGCGCAGCGGCGCGTCCCGGTTGTCCCCGCCGATGTCGTCGGCCAGCGCGTTCACGTGGGGTAGGAGGCGCCACCACAGCGGCCAGCCGTCCAGGTTCGTGCTCGGGTCCTCCGGTATCCGGCGCTCGAGCAGGTCGATCGCCTCGGTCGCCGCGGGCGCGAGCCCCGAATCCGTGCGCGGCACGTCCTTCTGACCCACGCGCAGGATCGTCTGGACGAGTCGGTGGATGCTGACGGAGTGGGCGGTCAGGGTGATCATGCTGTACGAGGCGAGGTGACCGAGGATCCGGTTCGCCGCGAGTTCGTCACCGGCCAACAGGTTCGTGACCAGGCTCCGCGGGATGTCGTCCGGCCCGAGCCAGGCGAGCACGTTCAGCACGTCGAGCGCTTTCGGGACCGGCCCGTCGCGCAGGGCGCGGAGCGTGATGTCCCAGGTCCGGGTGACGGCTTGTTCCTGGCTGATCTCCGGGCTGGTCTCGGCCAGGACCTCGTAGGGCTGAGCGGCGAGCAGGGATGCGTAGTCGGCGATGGTGACGTGGTGGTAGCGGATGTAAGCGCCGGCCTGCTCCAACGCCAGTGGCAGGAATCCGAGCGCCTCGGCGACCGAGGCCGCCGCGCGTTCGTCGGACTGCCCGGACCGCTCGCACAGCAGCGTTGTCGCGGAAGTGCGGCTGAGCACTCCCAGGCGCACCGGGCGCAGGCCGCGCTTCGTCCAGTCCAGATCCCGCCGCGTGGTGACGAGGACGTGACTGCGGTCCGCGGTGACGAGCAGTTCGTTGATGTCGTCCGGGTTCTCGACGTTGTCGAGGATGAGCAGCCAGTCGTCGTGCGCCTGCAACCAGTTCAACGCCCAGTCGGCCCTGAACTCCAGTGGCGTGCTGCCGAGCACGGGGGCCAGCCTCGACGCCATCGCGGCGAGGGCCGACGTGATGTTCCCCGGCGTGTCCGCGGTGATCCACCAGACGCACGAGTACAGGCCCCGCTTCTGGAAGGCGTACTGCAGCGCCAGCTCGCTCTTGCCGACACCGCCCATCCCGGCGACGCTCTGCCCGATGACCCCGCTGCCCGAGGCCATCGCCAGGCCCAGCTCGCCGAACGACTGGCCACGTCCGACGAACACGTCCGACGGGCGGCGCGGCACGTTCCACAACCCGTTCGGCTCGACCTCGCGGGGTGAGGGGACGTTGTCCGGGAGCGTGATGTGGTAGTTCTGCGCATTGTCACCGGACGAGACGATGCTGCTTTGGATCCGCTGCGACGCGATCGAGCGCTCACCCCGGGCGAAAGGATTCGTCACCGATGGATCACTTCCTCCTCGAACGCGCTTGCCCCACTGCCCGTCTCCGCATCACGATGACCGTACCGCCTTGCCGACACCACTCCATCCCGAACGGGTACCCGGCATCGTGCGCCGACTTCTGCGATGAACACTCGGTTCCCGACCCGTCGCGAACGACGCCGCGACCTGCGGCGACGACGGCTCCGGGATCATCCATCACCTAGTCGGCCACTACTCCGGGTTTGTTACCCCGCAAAAATGAGGTTTCGAGGCCGAATCGTTTCCGAGTGCGGCGGCTATCGGCTCGTCCGCGAAACTCCGGGTCGATCCCGGTGGTCCGGGAAACGATTGCCCGGCCGGGGGAGCGGGTCTTTCGGCATTCCGTCGACGACCACCGTGCCGCCCCGGTGGAGTCGAGGGCGGCACGGTGGTCGTCACGGCTTGGTTCGTGCCGGCGTCAGTACTCGTGGAAGTAGCCGGTCACGTCGACCACGAGGTCGAGGTTGCCGTCGCTCCCGTTGTGGAACGCCGCCCACCAGTGCTCGGTCACGGCGAGGTTGTTGGTCACGGCGCCGGGGGTGAAGTTCAGGGTGGCGGCGGTCGGTGGCGTGGGGATCGAGCCGGGGAAGTGGGCGGTGAGGTACCCACCGCGCTGGGGGTTGACGACCTTCGCGTTGAACATCACCGCCCTGGGGAGGTAGTTGGGCGACGGACCGGAGCGGTCGAAGGTGTACTCGGTGGTCGATCTGCCGGGCAGCGCGCCGGTGGGACCTCCGATGCCGGTGCGGGTGTCGACCGTGCGGTGCGGCGTCACCGGCAGGAGGAAGCTCCCGCCGCCCGAGTGGAAGTAGCCGACGACGCCGATGACGAGGTCGGTGGTCGCGTTCGGGGTGAAGGTGACGTGGCCGTTGGCGCCGATGGGGACGACCACGGAGTTCGTGGCGGTCTGCCCTGCCGCGTAGTTGAGGTTGGAGGTCTGCGGGTTGGTCGTGCCGGTGGGGAAGGCCGTCAGGTGACCCGACGCGCGCGGGTTGACCACGGTGATGTTGAGCAGTGCCGCGGTCGCGTAGCTGGGCACATCGCCGTACGGGGTGGCGATCTGGTGGCTGAACGCCTCGCCGGCGGCGACCGGCCGGGGTGACGGCATCCCGATGCCGGTGCGCGTGTCGAGCAGCCGGCGCGGGTAGAGGGCGGTGAAGCCGTCGGTCGTCCTGGCCTTGGTGAAGTAGCCCGAGACGTCGGCGATCAGGTCGACGGCGCCCGGGCTGCCGTTGTACAGGTCGACGTGGCCGCCGCCGACCGCGACGGTCGTCAACCCGGGCACGGTCACGCCTGCCCGGAAGTCCAGGACGGACGTCGTGGGCCTCGCCTGCCCGGCGGGGTGGGCGGTGATGTGCCCGTCGGTCGTGGCGTTGGTGACGGTGAGGTTCACGGCCACCGCCGTCGCGTCCGCCGGGATCCCGTGCCGGCCGCCGATCGCGAGCCGCACGGAGCTGTACGGCGCCACCTTCTGGGCGGGGGCGCCGACACCGGCCCTGGTGTCCAGGTACCGGGTCGGTCCGTGCTTGACGTAGCCCGAGCCGAGCGTGGTGACGCTGGTCGACGTCGTCGCGGTGGCGCCGGCGGCGTTGGTGACGGTGGCGCGGACCTGGTAGGTGCCGGGGCGGTCGTAGCTGTGCCAGCCGGAGCCGCTGGAGACGGTTTCGGTGTCGCCGTCGCCGTAGTCGAACGTGGTGCGCGCGATGCTCCACGGATCGCCGCCGGAGTCGACGCTGAACGCAGTCGTCATGACACCCCGCGTGGTCGTGGTCAGCCTGGGGTTGAGCGTCCCGCCGGCCGGCACGACCTTGAGCGACCAGGAACCGCTGCTGGTCAACCGCGACTCGCTGGTCGCGGTCACCTTGATGGTGTAGTCGCCGGTGGCGCTGTAGGAGTGCGACGCCGAGCACGGGGACACGGACGTCGTCGTGCCGTCCCCGAAGTCGACGGCGCAGGTGATGGGTGATCCCCAGCCGGAGCGGAGCGTGCTGCTGACGGTGACCGTGCCGCCGACCGGCGCCTGCGACGCGGACACCGTGGTGTTCCCGCCGGCGAAGTGGTCCTGGCGCTCGTGCGCGCCGCGGTCGAAGTAGGTGACCGCACCCGCCCCCGTGTCGGGCACCTGCGGGTTGTCCACCCTGGAGCCGTCGAGGGTCTGGTCGAGCGCGCCCGGCGCGTCCGCGTTGCCGGAGTCGACGTCCGGCGTGCCCTCGTCCGGGTCCGTCTTCAGGTCGTGGGCGCCCTGCCCGGTGGCGGCGTGCAGCTCGGCGGGGTCCTGGTAGACGACGCCCGCCCACCGGTACACGTTGACCCACAGGTACGCGATGTTGTAGTCGAGCGTGACCCCCGGCGCCGCCGCGCTGTCGACCTCGATCGTGTTCACGGGCAACCGCGGGCAGTAGCTGCTGATCGTCGCGGACAGCACCTCGGAGATGATGTTGTTCTGGATCGAGGAGCCCGTGGTCGGGCCGGTGATCACGACCGCGCGGTGGCACGAGTCGCGGAAGGTGTTGCCGGTGACGGCGACGGCGTCGACGTTCTCGGCGACCACCCCGAAGTTGCCGAGCTCGGTGATCGTGTTCCCGGTGACGGTGACGCCGGCGCCGCCGTCGGCGTGCACGGCCCGGCCGCGCGTGCCGAAGTCCGTGCGGCTGACCGTGACCGCCGTGGACCCGCCGGTGACGCGCACCGCGTGCGCGCCGCCGTAGGGGTCCGCGTCCGGGCGCAGCGAGCCGCGGTCGAGCGTGACCCGGTCGGCGCCGTCGATCAGGACGGCGTCGACGACCGTGGCGCCGTGGATCGTCATGCCCCGCAGCGCCACGTCGTGCGCGCCGCGCACGGTGATCGTCGGCGCGGTGCCGCCCGCCGGACGCCGCACGGCCCCGCCCTCGAACACGATCGGCGCGTCGGCGGTCCCGGACCGGGTGATCGTCACGCTCTCGTCCTGCGTGCCGGTGATCTTGACGACCTGGCCGGGTTCGACCACGTCGGCCGCCGCCTGCACCGTGCAGAACGGCGTGGCCGCGCTGCCGTCGCCGGTGTCGCTGCACGTCGCGACGTCGTTCACGTGGAGCGTGGTTGCCGCGGCCTGCGCCGCCGGTGTCGTCACCACCCCGGCGAGAACCACGAATGCCGCTGCTGCGGCGATGTTCGGCAAGCGCACGATGACTCCTCGGGACGCGCGACGGGGCGGTTCGGTAGTTTCTATCGCGAAACCGCCGCCGATCATGACGAGTTGACTCGATCGCCTCCGCACATCATCGAGACCGGCCGAGCCGCGGGACGTCGTGCTCAGTGCGACTCGCGGCTGACCTCCGAGCCGCTGGAGCCGAGGAGGAAGTCGAGGTCCGCGCCGGTGTCGGCTTGCAGGACGTGGTCGACGTAGAGCCGTTCCCAGCCGCGGCGGGGGTTGGCGAACCCGGCGACGGTCGCCGCGTTCGGCGTGCGGGCCGCGAGCTCCTCGTCGGGGACCTCGACGTCGATGCGGCGGGCTTCGACGTCCAGGCTGATCACGTCGCCGGTGCGGACGAGGGCGAGGGGTCCGCCGGCGGCGGCCTCGGGGGCGACGTGGAGGACGACGGTGCCGTAGGCGGTGCCGGACATGCGGCCGTCGCAGACGCGGACCATGTCGCGCACGCCCTGCTCCAGCAGCTTCTTGGGCAGCGGCATGTTGGAGACCTCCGGCATGCCGGGGTAGCCCTTGGGGCCGCAGCCGCGCAGCACGAGGACGGAGTCGGCGTCGACGTCCAGGTCGGGGTCGTCGACGCGGGCGTGGAAGTCCTCGACGGAGTCGAACACGACGGCCCGGCCCCGGTGCCGGAGCAGGTGGGGTGAGGCGGCGGCGGGTTTGATCAGCGCGCCGCGCGGGGCGAGGTTGCCGCGCAGCACGGCGATGCCGCCGTGCTCGACCAGCGGTGTCGCGCGGGTGCGGATGACCTCGGGGTCCCAGATCGGCGCGTCGTCCAGGTAGTCCACCAGCGGTCGGCCGGTGACGGTGAGCCCGTCGGGGTCGAGCAGGTCGCGGACCTCCCGCAGCACGGCGAGCAGGCCGCCGGCGCGGTGGAAGTCGTCCATGAGGAACCGGCCCGCGGGCAGCAGGTCGACCAGCACCGGCACGTCGGAGCCGATGCGGTCGAAGTCGTCCAGCGCCAGGTCGATCCCGAGGCGGCCGGCGATGGCCAGCAGGTGGACCACGGCGTTGGTCGAGCCGCCGATCGCGGCCAGGGCGACGATGGCGTTGTGGAAGGACGCCTTGGTGAGCAAGGTGCTGGGCCGCCGGTCGGCGGAGACCAGTTCCACGGCCAGCCGGCCGGTGTTGTGGGCGGCCTCCAGCAGTCGGCTGTCCGGGGCCGGGGTGCCCGCCACGCCGGGGACGACGGCGCCCAGGGCTTCGGCGACCAGCGCCATGGTGGAGGCGGTGCCCATGGTGTTGCAGTGGCCCCGGCTGCGGATCATCGCCGATTCGGACCGGATGAACTGCTCGTTCGACAACGAGCCCGCGCGGACCTCCTCCGACAGCCGCCACACGTCGGTGCCGCACCCCAGCGGGACGCCGCGGAACGTGCCGGTCAGCATCGGGCCGCCGGGCACGACCACGGCGGGCAGGTCGACCGAGGCGGCGGCCATGAGCAGCGACGGGATGGTCTTGTCGCAGCCGCCGAGCAGCACCACGCCGTCGATCGGGTTCGCCCGCAGCATCTCCTCGGTGGCCATCGCGGCCATGTTGCGCCACAGCATCGCGGTGGGGCGGACCTGCGTCTCGCCCAGCGACACGACGGGCAGTTCCAGCGGGATGCCGCCGGCTTCGTGGACGCCGTTGCGCACCGACGCCGCGACCTCGGTGAGGTGCGCGTTGCACGGCGTCAGGTCGGAGGCGGTGTTGGCGATGGCGATCTGCGGGCGGTCGAACGCGTCGTCCGGCACGCCCCGCCGCATCCAGGCGCGGTGGATGTAGGCGTTGCGATCATCTCCCGCGTACCACTGGGCGCTCCGGAGCGTCACGTGCGACCGCCTTCCGACTACCGACGCGATGGCCTGATCCGTCGAATGCGATTGAACCCTACCCGCCACGCGCGTCGGTAGGGCCGGGTGACGGCCGCCCCCAGGCCACCATCCACTTCGGACAGTGCGCGACACCTCGCCGGCCCGCGCCTCAAGCGGTGAGTTCCGCGATGGAGATGAAGCCGTCGTCGAGCACCCTGGTCACCAGGTCGCTCTTGGTGGGCGCGTGGCGGCCCGCGTTCGCGTACTTCGCCCGGACCCGCTGGATGTAGGTGTCCACGGTCTTCACGCTGAGGTAGAGCTTGGCGGCGACGAGCTGCTTGGACGGCGAGGCGAACCAGGCGCGCAGCACCTCCAGCTCACGGGGCGTGAGCTTCGGCCGAACGGCGGAGTCCGCCAGGGCCGCACCGCTCATCGCCGGGCTCAGGTAGGTCCGGCCCGCGGCGGCCGCGCGGATCGCCGGCACGAGGCGGTCCGCGCCCTCGCACTTGGGCACGTACGCGTGCACCCCGAGCGAGAGGCACCGCTCCGCGGCGCCCCGGTCGGTGTGCTGGGCGTACACGACGACCCGCCTGCCGACCTCGACGAGCCGCCGCAGCGCGGTGGCCCCCCGGCTGCCGGGCGCCTCGACGTCGAGGATCACGACGTCGGCCGCCGCGCCCGGGCCGGTCCACGCACCGGCGAGGTTGCCGCCCGTGTCGAGCAGTTCGATAGGTGGATCCGCCTGCGCGCACCACTGCCCGACGCCCGCGACGATCGCCGCGTGGTCGTCGATGATTACCGCCGTCGTCACCGCTCCCCCTCACCGTCACACGCACTCGCGGTGAGCTTGTCCGGTCGACCTCTCCGATCGATATCGGATGATCATGAACGGCCACTATCCTGTGGTCGGCGGCTTGGGGGGGACGCGATGGAGTTTCGCCTACTCGGACCGCTCGAGGTCGTCGACGGCGGGACGACCGTGCGAGTGGGCGGTCTGCGGCAGCGCACGCTGCTGGGTGTCCTGCTGCTGCACCGGGGCCGGGTCGTCCCGCTGGAACGGCTGGTGGACGCGGTGTGGGACACCGATCCGCCGTCGTCGGCCCGGGACCAGGTCCGCAACAGCGTGTGGGCGCTGCGCAAGGCGCTCGGCGACGCGGCCGGCCGGGTCGTGGTCACCGAGGACGCCGGCTACCGGCTCGACACCGACGGGCACGTGGTGGACGCGGACCGGTTCGCCGACGGCGTGCGCGAGGCCCGGACCAGGGCCGAACGGGGTGACCTCGACCAGGCGAGCGCGCTGCTGCGCACGGCGCTGGGCTGGTGGCGCGGTCCCGCGCTGGCGGGCCTGCGCGCCCGGCTGGTGCGCGACATGGCGACCGGGCTGGACGAGCGACGGCTCCTCGCCCTGGAGGATCGGCTGGAGCTCGACCTGGCCCTGGGTCGGCACGGCGAGGTCGTCGGCGAGCTCACCGAGATCGTCGGCGAGCACCCCGGGCGGACGCGGGTCGTCGGCCAGTTGATGCGCGCCCTGCACGGGGCCGGCCGCTCCGCCGACGCGTTGACCGGATACCAGCGGGCCAGGCGGCACCTCGCCGACGAACTCGGCCTCGACCCGCCCGCCGAGCTGCGGGAGCTGGAGGCCGCCATCCTGCGGGACGACCCCGAGCCGGCCCCACCGCGCCCGGCGCTCCAGGCCGCCGAGGCGTCGCGCACGCGTGGCCGCGCCGTGCCCAGGACGCTGCCGTACGACGTGCCGGACTTCACCGGCCGGCCCGTCGAGCTCGAACGGCTGGTCGCCCTGGGAGCCGGAGCGCGGACGGTGGTGATCTCGACGGTCGAGGGCATGGCCGGCGTGGGGAAGACCGCGCTGGCCGTGCACGCCGCGCACGCGCTCGCGGACCGGTTCCCCGACGGCCAGCTCTTCGTCGACCTGAACGGCTTCACCCCCGACCGGGTCCCGACCAGCCCCGAGGACGCCCTGGCGGTGCTGCTGAGCTCGCTGGGGGTGCCGCGCGACCGGATACCGCCCTCGGTCGACGAGCGGGTCGCGATGTGGCGCACCGAGGTCGCGGACCGGCGGCTGCTCCTGGTCCTCGACAACGCCGCCGACGCCAAGCAGGTCGCACCGCTGATCCCCGGCGGCCCCGGCTGCCTGGTGCTCGTCACCAGCCGCCGCAGGTTGACCAACCTCGACGGGAGCGTGCCCGTCGAGCTGGGCGTGCTGCCGGAGCGGGAGGCGGTGGCCCTGGTCGTCGCCATCCTGGGCGCGGCGCGGGTCGACGACGAACCGGAGGCCGTCGCGGAGCTGGTCGGGCTCTGCGGTCACCTGCCGCTCGCGATCCGCATCGTCTCGGCCCACCTCCAACGTCGCCCGCGGTGGACGGTCCGGTCCCTCACCGAGCGGATGGCCGGCGAGAAGCGCACGCTCACCGCGCTCGCGGCAGCCGCCGACCACGGGGTGACGACCGCGTTCGCGCTGTCGTACCGGGCGCTGGCCCCGGACCAGCGACGCGTGTTCCGGCTGCTCGGGCTGCACCCCGGTGTCGACGTCGACCCGTACGCGGCAGCCGCGCTGGCGGGTCTCGACGTCGACGTCGCCGAGGCCGTGCTCGACCAGCTCGCCGACGAGTACCTGCTCCAGCAGACCGGTCCCGGTCGCTACACCTTCCACGACCTGCTCCGCGCACACGCCCGCGCGTGCGCCGAGGACGAGGAACCCGCGACGGCGCGGCACGAGGCGCTCACCCGGCTCTTCGACCACTACCGCCACGCCGCCGCGGAGGCGGTGAACCTGCTCGACCCGCACGACCGGGACCGCAGGCCACGCACCGAGGACCCCGGCGGTCCCCTGCCGTTCGGGCACGACGTCGCGGCGGCCCGCGCCTGGCTCGACCGGGAGACCCCGAACCTGCTGTCCACCGCCGCCCAGGACGGCCGTCACTCCCACACCTGCGACCTGTCCCTGATCCTCTGGCGCCACCTCGAACAACAAGCCCGGCACCGGGAAGCCGAGGCACTGCACACCCACGCCGTCGCCTCCGCGCGTGCCGCGGCCGACCCCCTCGCCGAGGCGGGCGCCACCCGCAACCTCGGCCGCACCCAGTGGTACCTGGGCGACCTCGCGCGCGCGGAGCGGCTGCTCGAACGCGCTCTCGGGCTGTTCGACCACTCCGCGAACCCGCTGCTCACCGTGACCGTGCTCAACGACCTGGCGACCACCGTGTTCCAGCTGGGGCGGCACGACGAGGCGATCGACCACTGCGAACGCGCCCTGGCCATCTGCGCCGGCACCCACGACCCCACCGGCGAGATGCAAGTGCTCATGACCCTCGGCAACGGCGAATCACTGCGCGGGGACGACGAGGCGTCGAGCCGGTACCTCCACCAGGCGCTGCGGCTCGCCCACGACGTCGGCAACCGGAACATCGAGGCCCGCGCCCGGCTGAACATCGGTGACATGTACGCCGGCACCGGCTTCCCCGACACCGCGAGGACCTACCTCGAACACGCGTTGGAGCTGTACCGGGAGATCGGCAACCGCGAGGGCGAGGCGGCGGCACTGGCCAACCTCGGCAGCGTCCACACGCGGCTCGGCGACGAGCGACGAGCCGCGCGGTACCTCGACCAGGCGTTGGCGTTCTTCCAGCAGAACGGCGACCGGCGCTGGCAGAGCGTGGCACTGCGGGAGATCGGCACCCTGCACGCGCGGGCGGGGCGGCACGAGCAGGCCGACCGGCACTACGGCGAGGCCCTGGACCTCGTGCGGCAGATCGGCAACCGGTCGGCGGAGGCCGAGATCCTCGACCGCCTGCGCGAGAACGCCCTCGCCCGCAGCACCCGGGCGACCGAGTGAGGCGCCCCCACCGGCCGCCGCCCACGGGCTCAGGACGCCGTGCCCGTCACCACCACGGGAAGATGTACCACTTCCGGTCCTGAGTCCCCATCTCGGCATCCCCCGCCAGGTCGGCGCCGGCCTCCGACACCACGCCGTGACCATCCGACTCCTGGTCCAGCGCGAGCGCCGGTGACACCGCGCCGAACGCCATCGCGGCGGCCATGACCGCCACCACCACTGATCGGTTCCGCACCCTCATCCGAATCCGCCCTCCAGTCCGTGCCCGCCCGTGACGGCGAGGCCGTCGACTCGCCTCGCAGACTACGAACGCGGGGCCCGACCTGGTGTCAGGCGAACACCTGACACTTGCCGTCACCACGGCGTGCGACGCCCGCGCCGGCGGGCGTGCGGGACGCGCACGGCGGGTCGCCGATCCCCAGGTCACGCGGTGCCTCGCGGGCGGACTGTGGGTCGTTCGCCCGACAGTGCGGTGCCCGGTGGGCGCTTAGCATCACGACCGGTCGCATCGCGCCATGTGGACGTTCGCCGGAGCAGCGCAACGCACATGAGGTGATCTCAACGAGTGTGCCGGGGGCCTGCTGTGCTCGACGTGGGTGCGGACCAGGGCGGCGGCGTCGTCCTCGGTCATCCCCGCCCGGTCGCGGCCACCGGCTCGTCGCGGGCGCCGCCCGCCGCGGTGGGCGCCTCCCGGTCGAGGGCGTGGAACGCGCGGTGGAAGTAGACGGTCGGCGCGTGGCCGTTCGCGCTGGTCCCGGTGACGCGGCCGACGAGGATGGTGTGGTCGCCGCCGTCGTGCCGGGCGAACGTGTCGCAGTGCAGGATCGCCGCCGCGTCGGAGAACACGGGGTTGCCGAGCGGGTCGGGCTCGAAGTCGCCGCCCGCGAACTTGTCTATTCCGCTGGTGCCGAACCGGCGGGCCAGGTCGCTGCGGTGCGCCGGGACCACGTGGACCACCCACGACCCGGCGGTCAGGAACGCCTCGTGGCACGACGCGGTCTTGGCCAGGCAGACGAGCACGAGCGGCGGGTCGATCGACAACGAGCAGAAGGAGGTCGCCGTGAAGCCCCACCACCGGCCGTCACGATCACCGGTCGTCACGATCGTCACCCCGCTGGGGAACGCCGCCAGCGCGTGTCGGAACCGCACCACGTCGGCCGGCGTCGCGTCCGCGAGACTGTCCGCCACCGCGCCCTCCATTCACCTGGGGACAATTTTCGATCCTATTTGGCCGACGGTGGCCGAGTCAGTGCGACTGCGGGGATTAGGGGTCGTTGGTCCGACTCCGCGTCCGCCGCGGCGGATTCCGCAATTATGTGTCCACTTACTGTCCACTTGGGTTCGTCGACGTCTACGGACGGTGATCGACCATGCACGGGCAGGGTGCGGCACCGGTGGTGGCGGGTCGGCCGCGCGATCGGTCGCACCTCCCTTCCTGCCGCGATCGGCCGATCGGGCGCTTGAACCCCAGTCCTGGCCACTAGGGGTAGCCGGGCACGGCATCGCGGTCTGAGAGTCCACTGACGACGGTGCTAGGGGTTTCACCACTGGGGGAAGGAACGCTTGGGTGGTATTCGTCGACCACAACGACGCACTGGGCACCTTGAAAGCCTTGCTCGCCAAGACCTCGGTCGGCGGGGGGCAGCTCGCGCTGATCAGCGGAGGCCTGGCCACGGGCAAGACGGCGCTGCTGCACGAGTTCACCCGCCAGGCGTCGGAGTCGGGCGCGGTGTCGCTGATGGCGGTCGGCTCGGCCGCGGAGAGCAAGCTCCAGCTCGCCGTCATGGAGCAGCTCTTCCGCGTGGCGGAGCTGCCGGGTGACGTCGCCGAACGCCTGCTCGGGCCGCTCGCCGAGGTCGCGGCCACGGTGGACGCCGGCGACCACGACATCGGCGCCGGCCGGTACGCCGAGCCCGGCCTGGTCCGGGCGGCGCGCGAGGTCTGCGGCGCGCTGCTGGAGCTGTCCCGCGAACGACCCGTCGTCATCGGCATCGACGACGTGCAGTTCGTCGACAGCACGTCCCTGCAACTCCTGCTGTACCTGTGGCGCCGGCTGAGCTCGGCGCGCGTCATGCTGGTCCTCAGCGAGTGGGCGTCGCCGGAGTCGACGTTGCCGAAGTTCCACGCGGAGCTGTTCCGGCAACCCCACCGCCGGCTGCGGCTCGGCCCGCTGGACGTGCGCGGCGTCGTGCGGCACGCGGCGCAGTTCCTGCCGGAGGACGAGGCCAAGCGCGTCGCGCCGGAGGTGCACCGGTCGAGCGCGGGCAACCCGTTGCTGGTCGCCGCGCTGGTCCAGGAGCACCTCGCCGCGTCGCGCGACGACGCGGCCGACCTGCTCGGCCCGGAGGTCGTCGCCGCCCTGCACCGCTGGGGCACCCCGCTGCTGGAGACGGCCTGCGGGCTCGCCGTGCTCTGCGCCAAGGCCAGTGCCAACGACGTCGCGCGGCTGGTCGGGCTGCCGCTGCCGGAGGTGCGGCGGGCGTTGGAGCAGCTGGTGTCCGCCGGTCTGGTGGAGGGGCGCGCGCTGCGGCACCCCGTGGTGGCCAAGGCATTGCTCGACAACCTGCCCCGGACGCGGCGCACCCGGTTGCACGCCGACGCCGCGGAACTGCTGCGCCAGGTCGGCGCGCCCGCGGTCGAGGTGGCCGACCACCTGCTGGAGTCGGCCGGTCCCCACGCGGACTGGGTGGTGGACGTGCTGCGCGAGGCGGCGGACGTGGCGTTGGCGGGCGACCGCGTGGAGACCGCGGTGCGCTACCTCGAACTCGCGCTCGACACGTGCACGGACCCGGGGCAGCGCGTGTCGCTGGCCGTCGCCGTGGTGCGGGCGTCGTGGCGGGTCCGCCCGTCGCGGGCGGGGGTGGCGCGCCAGCTCGTGCGCACCGCCGCGGCCGAGGGCGAGCTGACCGACCGGGACGGCCTGGCCACGCTGCGCGAGGCGTTGTGGCACGGCGACACGACGCTCGCGCTGGGGATAATGGACTCGTTGGTGGGCGCGGACCGCGAGGTCGACACGCAGCTGGTCGTGGAGGCGCGGCTGGTCTACCTGTGGGTGCACGGCGCGCACCGGGAGCGGGTGCGCGACCTGGGGCCCGCGCACCAGCGTGCGGCGGACAACCCGTGGACGAGGGCGGCGAGCCTGCTCGGCAACGTGTGGACGCAGGGCGTCTCCGAGACGTTGACGGTGACCGCCGAGCACATCCTGCACAGCAGTCGGCTCGGCGACGCGACGTTGGAGACGATGGGCACGGCGCTGATCGCGCTCGGGCACGGCAACCGGGCGGAGAAGGCCGCGGCGTGGTGCGACCGGCTCGTGGAGGAGGCCGCGCGGCGCGGTGCCACGGCGTGGCAGGCGTACCTCAGCGACGTCCGGGCGCGTCTGGCGCTGCTGATGGGCGACCTCGCGGACGCGGTGGCGTCGGCGGAGTCGGCGCTGGAGCTGATGCCGCCCGCCGACTGGGGCGTGTGCGTCGGTTCGCCGTTGGGGACGCTCGCGCTCGCTCAGGTGGCGTCCGGGCGGCTCGACGCGGCCGAGGAGACGTTGCGCCGGCCGACGCCCGACGCGATGACGGGCACCTCGCACGGGCTGTGGTTCCTGCGCGCCCGAGGGCTGCACCACCTCGCGAACGACCGGGTGCTGGCCGCCGTCGGCGATCTCCAGGAGTGCGGTGCGATGGCGCGGGAACGGGGCGCCGACGTGCCGGCCCTGCTGCCGTGGCGCACGGATCTGGCCGAGGCGCACCTGCGGCTCGGCGACCCGCTGACCGCGCGCGACCTCGTCCGGCACCAGCTCGAACGGGTGAGCAGCAGTGATCGCCGCACGACGGGGCTGTCGCTGCGCGTGCTCGCCGGGTGCGGTGAGGTGGCGAAGCGGCCCGCGCTGCTCGCGCAGGCCGTGGACGCGTTGGAGCAGGCGGGGGACCGGTTCGAGCTGTCCCGCGCGTTGCAGGACCTGAGCCGGGCGCACCACGAGCTGGGCGACGTGGACCGGGCGCGGGTGTTCGCCCGCCGTGCGGCACACGAGGCCAAGGAGTGCCGGGCGGGTCTGCCCGCGCCGGCGGAGTCGCCGGTGCTCGTCGGCGGCGAGTCGAGCGGGCCGCAGGGCGAGGGTGGCCGGGTGGGCCGGGGTACGACGGCGTCCTCCGCCCCGGTGCTCAGCGACGCCGAGATCAGAGTGGCGCAGCTGGCCGGGCTCGGGCACACCAACCGCGAGATCGGGCGACGGCTCTACATCACGGTGAGCACGGTCGAGCAGCACCTGACCCGCGTCTACCGGAAGCTGGGTGTGACGAGCCGGAGCGAGCTGCCCGCGGTGCTGGTGCGGCACGACATCCCGCCGGGGTAGGGCCGCGCCGGGTCCGGGTCGGCGCGTGGTCGCGGGCACCCCGTCAGGTCGGCCGGGCGAGGTGCCGGCGGATCGAGGCCAGCACGGCGGGCGCGTGGTCGTTGAGGTAGAAGTGGCCGCCCGCGAACACCTCCAGGTCGAAGCCACCGGTGGTGTGCTCGGCCCACGCGCGGGCCTCGTCGAGGGTCACCTCGGGGTCCTCGTCGCCGGTCAGGGCGCGCACCGGGCAGGCCAGCCGATCACCCGGCCGGCCGCGGTAGGTCTCGGCGGCGCGGTAGTCCGCCCGCACGGCGGGGAGCACGGCGCGCAGCATCTCGGGGTCGCCGAGCACGGTCGAGTCGGTGCCGCTCATCCGGGCCAGGTTGACCGCGAGCTGGTCGTCGTCCAACAGGTGCACGTGCTCGTCGCGCCACCGGCTGGGCGCACGCCTGCCCGACGCGAACAGGCCGAGCAGCCGCACGCCCGACCCCTCCAGCCGCCGCCCGACCTCGAAGGCCAGGGACGCGCCGAGGCTGTGGCCGAACAGCAGCAGCGGCCGGTCGGTCCACGCGCCCAGTTCCTCGGTGGCCAGGTCGGCGAGGCGGTGCACGTCGTCCACGCACGCCTCGGTCCGCCGGTCCTGGCGGCCGGGGTACTGCACGGCGAGCACTTCCACGTCGGGGGAGAGTGCGCGTGACGTGGAGAAGTAGTACGACGCCGACCCGCCGGCGTGCGGGAAGCACACCAGGCGGACGGGTGCGTCCGGCGCGGGGTGGAAACGCCTGATCCAGGCGCCGGCAACGGGTGGTGCGCTCAACGGTCGGTCCATTCCGTGGGTCGGGGTTCGGCGGTCAGCGCGAGGTCCACGCGCCCGGCACGCGGTGGGTCGGCGCGCTCGTCCAGCCGGGGCTCGTGGTCGGGGGACGGGACGGTCGGGCGTCGTCGGAGGTGGCGGCGACCAGCGCCAGCACGACCGCAACCAGCTCGTCGTCGCCCGGCTGTCCCTTGAGGACGCGCAGCAGCGGTGCGCTCATCGGCTCACACCGGCTGGTTGCCGTGCTTGCGCGACGGCAGCTTGGCCTGTTTGGCCCGCAGCACGGTGAGCGCGTCGATGATGGTCGACCGGGTCGCGGCGGGGTCGATCACGTCGTCCACCAGCCCGCGCTCGGCCGCGTAGTAGGGGTGCACCAGCTCGGCCTGGTACTGCTTGATGCGCTGGGCCCGCGCCGCCGCCGGGTCGGGCGCGGCGGCGATCTCGCGGCGGAACACGACGTTCGCCGCGCCCTCCGCGCCCATGACGGCGATCTCGTTGGTGGGCCAGGCGAACGACAGGTCGCAGCCGATCGACCGGGAGTCCATCACGATGTACGCGCCGCCGTAGGCCTTGCGCAGGATCACCTGCACCCGCGGCACCGTGGCGTTGCAGTAGGCGTAGAGCAGCTTGGCGCCGTGCCGGATGATGCCGCCGTGCTCCTGCTCGCGGCCCGGCAGGAAGCCGGGCACGTCGACCAGCGTCACCAGCGGGATGCTGAACGCGTCGCAGGTCTGCACGAACCGCGCCGCCTTCTCCGAGGCGTTGATGTCGAGCGCGCCGGCGAGCACCGAGGGCTGGTTCGCGACGATGCCGACGACGTGGCCGCCCATCCGGGCCAGGCCGCACAGGATGTTGCGCGCCCAGCGCTCGTGCACCTCGAAGAAGTCGCCGTCGTCGACGACCTCCTCGATCACCGCGCGCATGTCGTAGCCGAGGTTGGGGCTCGCGGGCACCAGGTCGAGCAGGACGTCGTTGCGCCGGTCCGACGGGTCGTCGGTGTGCGCGGCGGGCGGCAGCTCCCGGTTGTTGGAGGGCAGCAGCGACAGCAGGTGGCGGACGTCGGCCAGGCACTCGGCCTCGTCCTCGTAGGTGAACGCGGCGGCGCCGGAGGTGGTGCCGTGCACGTCCGCGCCGCCGAGGTCGTCGTGGGTGATGCGCTCGCCGGTGACGGCCTCCACCACGTCCGGCCCGGTGATGTACATCTGCGAGATCCCGCGCACCATGAACACGAAGTCGGTCAACGCGGGCGAGTACGTCGCACCGCCCGCGCACGGCCCGAGCATGACGCTGATCTGGGGGATCACCCCGGACGCCCGCACGTTGCGGCTGAAGATGCCGCCGTAGCCCGCCAGCGCGGTGACGCCTTCCTGGATGCGGGCGCCCGCACCGTCGCTCAGGCACACCAGCGGCGCGCCGGCGGCCTCGGCGAGGTCCATCACCTTGTGGATCTTCTCCGCGTGCGCCTCGCCCAGCGACCCGCCGAAGATGCGGAAGTCGTGTGCGTAGACGAACACCGTGCGCCCGTCGACCTCGCCCCAGCCGGTGACCACGCCGTCGGTGTGCGGACGGCGGTCCTCCAGGCCGAACCCGGTCGCGCGGTGCCGGCGGAACTGCTCGACCTCGCGGAACGTGCCGGGGTCGAGGAGCAGGTCGAGCCTTTCCCGGACGGTGAGCTTCCCGCGCGCGTGCTGTTGTTCGGAAGCGCGCGGTGACGGGCCCCTTTCCGCGGTTTCCCGCACGGCCGCCAACTCCTCCGCCCGCGCCCGCATGTCGACGAGTCGCGGGCGCTCTGGCGCTGTCGTCATGGGTCGCACTCCACGGGGGTCGGCTCGGACCGGGACGATTTCATTGAAGTGTCCGGCGGCGAATTGGGCCATGCCGGCCGTCCCCTAAGTGTCGGTGGTGCCCCCTAGTCGTTAAGGGGCCCGATGACTGTTAGGGGGTGTGTCCTCTGGTGCGGTGCCCGCGAGCGCGGTTTGACTGATGCGGAAATCGACCGCGCAAAGGTGAGGTGTGTGATGCTGTCATTCAGCGAGACCGCGACGATCGAGGCCGAGCCGGAGTACCTCTGGCAGGTCGCCTCGGACCTGAAGGCGTGGCAGGACTGGGACCCGCACGTGGAGAAGCTGGGCTTCGAGGGCCGGTTCGAGGTCGGCGCCTCCGGCTGGACCAAGCCCCGCGGCGGCCCCCGCGGCAACTTCACCATCACCTCGATCGAGGACGGCCGCAGCTACTCGACCGAGTCGCCCATGCCGATGGGGAAGATGCTGATCAACACGATCTTCGAGCCGGTGGGCGAGGGCAAGGTCAAGGTCACCCGCGAGGTGGAGCTCAGCGGCGCGTTCGTCCCGGTGTTCAAGAAGCTGTTCCTCAAGGGCATGCGCGCCGACATGCACGAGACGTTCGCCGCGCTGGAGGCGGAAGCGCAGCGCCGCGCCGCCGCCCAGGCCTGAGCCGCGCCCACTGCCGGGCAGACGCGGGAGGACCGTGATGACGCACGCAGTCGTGCTCGGTGGCGGCATGGCCGGCATGCTCGCCGCCGCCGCGCTCGCCGAGCACGTGGACCGGGTGACCGTCGTGGAGAGCGACCGGTTCCCCGACGCGCCGCTACCCCGCAAGGGGTTGCCGCAGGGGCACCACTTCCACATGTTCATGGGCGGCGGGGTCGACGCGCTCGACGAGCTGCTGCCCGGCACCAGCGAGCTGCTCTACGCGGCGGGCGCGCACCGCAGGCGCATGGGCGACGAGTTCCTCGGCGTCTCGATGCACGGCTGGTCGCGGCCGTACGACGGGCGCGCCTACGTGCTCGCGGCCAGCCGGCACCTGCTCGACCACGTGGTGCGCGGGCGCGTGCTGAGCCACCCCGCGATCGACGTGGTCGAGGGGACCAAGGCGATCGGCCTGGTCGGTGACGCGGCGCGGGTCACCGGCGTGCGGTTGGAGAGCCGCGCGGACCAGGACGCCGACCGGGCCGAGCGCACGCTGGCCGCGGACCTCGTGGTGGACGCCACCGGCCGCGGGTCTCGCGCGCCGGTGTGGCTGGAGGCGTTGGGCCTGCCCAAGGTGGCCGAGGACCTCCAGGACGCCGGGTTCGCCTACGCCGGGCGGACCTACGAGGCGCCGGCGGCGCTGGCCGACGGCTTCCCGGCGATCCTCGTGCAGGCCGACTCGGGCACCGGCCGTCCCGGTCGCGGCGCTGGCCTGCTGCCGAACGAGGACGGCAAGTGGATCGTGTCGATGATCGGCACGAAGGGCGCGCAGCCGCCCACCGACGAGGAGGGCTACCTCGCGTTCGCGCGGAGCCTGCAGGACCCGCTGGTGGCCGAGCTGATGGCGGCGGCTCGCCCGCTCACCGAGATCCGCGCCTACCGCGGCCTGGTCAACCGGCAGCGGCACTTCGAGAAGCTGCCCGTGCCGGACGGGTTCCTGGTGGTCGGCGACGCGGCCACGATCCTCAACCCGAACTACGCCACCGGCATGTCGATGGCCGCGTTCCAGGCGCTCGCGCTGCGCGCCGAGCTGGTCAAGCGCGGCCTCGCCGACGGGTTCACCCGCCGGGTGCAGACCGCGGTGGCGAAGTCGGTGGTCGGGTCGTGGCAGGCGGCGACGTTCAACGACAGCCTGTTCCCCGGCGCCGAGTCGACCATGAAGGTGCGCGGCGGCAAGGGGCAGCAGCGGTTCATCGCCCGCTGGAACCGCGTGTCCGCGGAGAACCCGGCGGTGGCGCGGGCCACGTTCGAGGTGGCGTCGTTCCTGGCGCCTCGGCGTTCGATGATGACGCTGCCGCTGCTGTTCACGGTGCTGCGCGGGCCGCGGCACCCCGAGATGGCGCTCGCGGACGCCATCGAGCGGTTCCCGGCGTTCCGGGAGCCCCTGTCCCGGATCGGATCCGTCATCCCGCCGGGCTGACCACCGCCCGACCCACCCGCGCGGTCCGCGCCGACCCCGATCCGCCGGTGCGGACCGCGCCGCGCGAATAAGAGCCGCCCGGGTCGACTAAGGGTTGTGGTCAGGGGGTGGGGAAAACGTAGCGTCGGTTGACGTTGGGGCGAAAGCTGACCAGGGGAGTGCCTGCGGTGGGCGACGACGAAAAGCTTCTCGGCTATCTCAGAAGGGCCACCCAGGACTTGCGCGAGGCGCGTCGGCGCATTGCCGAACTGGAGAATTCCGGTTCGACTTCGACCGAGCCCATTGCCGTGGTGGCGATGGCGTGCCGCTATCCCGGCGGGGTCGCCTCGCCCGAGGACCTCTGGCGGCTGGTCGACGAAGGCGCGGACGCGATCACGGAGTTCCCCGGTGACCGCGGCTGGGACGTGGACGGGATCTACGACCCCGAGCCGGGCCGGCCGGGGAAGTCCTACGCCCGCACCGGTGGCTTCCTGCACGACGTCGCCGGGTTCGACCCGGCGTTCTTCGGGATCAGCCCCAACGAGGCCCTCTACATGGACCCCCAGCAGCGGCTGCTGCTGGAGGTGTCGTGGGAGGCGTTCGAGCGGGCGGGCATCGACCCGGGGTCCCTCAAGGGCAGCCCGACCGGCGTGTTCACCGGGATGATGTACCACGACTACCCGGAGGCGCACAGCAACGGCTCGGTCGCCTCCGGCCGGGTCTCGTACGTGTTCGGCTTCGAGGGGCCGTGCGTCACCGTGGACACGGCCTGCTCGTCGTCCCTGGTGGCGGTGCACCTCGCCGTGCAGTCGCTGCGGTCGGGCGAGAGCTCGCTCGCGCTGGCGGGCGGTGTCGCGGTGATGGCCACGACCGACACGTTCGTGGAGTTCAGCAAGCAGCGCGCGTTGTCGCCGGACGGCCGGTGCCGGTCGTTCGCCGCCGCGGCCGACGGCACCGGGTGGGGCGAGGGCGCGGGAGTGGTGCTGCTGGAGCGCCTGTCCGACGCGCGGCGCAACGGCCACCGGGTGCTCGCGGTGATCCGCGGCAGCGCCACCAACCAGGACGGCGCGAGCAGCGGCCTCACCGCGCCGAACGGCCCGTCGCAGCAGCGGTTGATCCGCCGCGCCCTCAAGGACGCGGGGCTGGGTCCCGCCGACGTGGACGCGGTCGAGGCGCACGGCACCGGCACCCGGCTCGGCGACCCGATCGAGGCGCAGGCGCTGCTGGCGACCTACGGGCAGGACCGGCCCGACGACCGGCCGTTGTGGCTGGGGTCGCTCAAGTCGAACATCGGGCACACCCAGTCGGCCGCCGCGGTCGGCGGGATCATCAAGATGGTCATGGCGCTGCGGCACGGCGTGCTGCCCAAGACGCTGCACGTGGACGAGCCGACGCCGAACGTGGACTGGGCGGCGGGTGACGTCCGGCTGCTCGCGGAGGCCCGCGAGTGGCCCGCGTCCGACCGGCCGCGCCGGGCCGGTGTGTCGTCGTTCGGGGTGAGCGGCACCAACGCGCACGTGATCCTGGAGGAGGCGGAACCGGAGGACGTGCCGCCGGTGGAGGACAGCGCGGGCGTCGGTGTGACGCCGTGGCCGCTGTCCGCGCGCACCGCGGAGGCGTTGCCCGGTCAGGCGGCGCGGCTGTCGGCGGCCGTGCGCGACCTGCCGGTGGGTGCGGTGGGGCGTTCGTTGGCGACCACCCGTGCCGCCTTGGAGCACCGGGCCGTGGTGCTGGGCGCGGACCGGGCGGAGCTGGTGGCCGGGTTGGACGCGCTGGCCGCCGGACGGTCGGCGTCGGGTGGTCCGGTCGTCGTGAGCGGTGTGGCGCATGAAGAGCCCGGTGTCGTCTTCGTGTTCCCCGGCCAGGGTTCGCAGTGGGCGGGCATGGCGGTGGAGCTGCTGGACACCGCGCCGGTGTTCGCCGACAGCCTGACCCGGTGCGCCGAAGCGCTCGAACCGTTCGTGGACTGGCGGTTGACCGACGTGCTGCGCGGTGCGCCCGGCGCGCCGTCGCTGGAGGCCGTGGACGTCGTGCAGCCCGCTTTGTGGGCGGTGATGGTGTCGCTCGCGGCGTTGTGGCGTTCGCACGGCGTGGAGCCGGCCGCGGTGGTCGGCCACTCGCAGGGCGAGATCGCGGCGGCGTGCGTGGCCGGCGTGCTGTCCCTTGAGGACGGTGCGCGGGTGGTCGCGTTGCGCAGCGCCGTCATCGCCGGCGAGCTGGCGGGCAAGGGCGGCATGATGTCCGTGCCGCTGCCGCGCGCGCGTGCGCAGGAGTGGGTGGACCGCTGGGACGGGCGGTTGTCGCTCGCGGCGGTCAACGGCCCGGGTTCGGTGGTGGTGTGCGGCGAGTCCGCCGCGTTGGACGAGATGGTCGCGGGGCTGGCCGAGGCGGGGATCGAGGGCCGCCGCATCCCCGTGGACTACGCCTCGCACTCGCACTACGTGGAGGCGGTCGAGGACCGGTTGTCGGACGTGCTCGCGCCGGTCCGGCCGCGATCGTCCACAGTGGCCTTCTACTCGACCGTGACGGGCGGGAAGCTCGACGACACCGCGGTGCTGGACGCCCGCTACTGGTACACGAACCTGCGTCGGACGGTCCGCTTCGAGCAGGCGACCCGCGCGTTGCTGGACGACGGCTACGGCCTGTTCGTGGAGTGCAGCCCCCACCCGGTGCTCCAGGTCGGGTTGCAGGAGACCGTGGAGGACTCCGGCGAGGTGGCGGCGACGGTCGGCTCGCTGCGCCGCGACCACGGGGGGCTGGACCGGTTCGCGCTGTCGTTGGCCACGGCGTACGTGCACGGCGCGCCCGTCGACTGGACCGGCTTCTTCCCCGGCTCGGGGACGGTGGACCTGCCGACGTACGCGTTCCACCGCGACCGGTTCTGGCTGGAGCCGGTCGCGACGGCAGCCGACCTGCCCGCCGTCGGCCAGGACCGGGTGGACCACCCGCTGCTCGGCGCGGCGGTCGAGCTGCCGGACGGCGGCGGGCACGTGTTCACCGGCCGGTTGTCGGTGCGGACGCACCCGTGGCTGGCCGATCACGACGCGTTGGGCGCGGTGCTGCTGCCGGGCACGGCGCTCCTGGAGATGGCGATCCGGGCGGGCGACCACGTCGGGTGCGACCTGCTGGCCGAGCTGACGTTGCAGGAGCCGTTGGTGCTGCCGGCCGACGCGGACGTGCGGGTGCAGCTGGTCGTCGGGGTGGCCGACGAGTACGGGGCGCGGTCGGTCGCCGTGCACTCGCGGCGGGAGGGCGACGACGCCTGGGTGTGCAACGCGGTCGGGGCGCTGGCGGAGTCCGCGGCCCGGGCGCCTTCGATGGACTTGGGCGTGTGGCCGCCGGCCGGTGCGACCGAGGTGGACGTGACCGGGGCTTACGAGGCGTTGCTGGCACGTGGGTACGCCTACGGGCCGGTGTTCCAGGGGTTGCGCGCCGTGTGGGTGCGGGGCGAGGAGGTGTTCGCCGAGGCGGTGCTGCCGGAGCAGGCGCGGGGTGACGCGGACCGGTTCGGCCTGCACCCGGCGGTGTTGGACGCCGCCCTGCACGCGGCGCTGGTGACGGCGGACGAGGGCGGTGCGACGGCGCTGCCGTTCGCGTGGACCGGCGTGACGTTGCACGCCACCGGGGCCACGGCGCTGCGGGTGCGGTTGGCGGGGTCCGGGGTGGAGGTGGCGGACGCGACCGGGCGGCCCGTGCTGTCGGTCGACGAGCTGGTGATCCGGGAGGTGTCGGCCGAGCAGGTGAACGCGCGGTCGGGCCGGCGGGACACGCCCTACCGGGTGGAGTGGACGCCGCTCGTCGCGGTCGCCGGTGGTGTGGGCGGTGCGTGGCTGGAGGTTGGCGGCTGGTGGGAGGACGGTCACGCGGCCTTCGAGGGTGATGAGGTGCCCGAGGTCGTCTTGTGGCGGGTGCCCGAGCCGGCCGGTGACACGGTGGCCGCGGTGCACGCGGTCGTGCAGGGGACCGTTCGGGTGTTGCGGGAGTGGGTGGCCGAGCCTCGGTTGGCGTCCTCCCGCCTCGTCATCGTCACGGGTGACGCGAACGGGTTGGGCGTGGCCCCCGTGTGGGGCGCGGTGCGGGCGGCGCAGGCGGAGAACCCCGGGGCGTTCGCGCTCGTGGAGACCGATGGGCGCCCGGAGTCGGAAGCGGCGCTCGCGGCGGCGGTGGCCAGTGGCGAGTCCGAGGTCTCGGTGCGGGAAGGGGCGTTGGCCACGCCGCGGTTGGTGGCGGTCGAGGCCGGTGGGGACGCGCCGGAGTTCGACCCCGAGGGCACGGTGCTGATCACGGGTGGCACGACGGGGCTCGGCGCGCAGGTCGCCCGACGGCTGGTGGCCGGGCACGGCGTGCGCCACCTGCTGCTGGCCGGCCGCCGCGGGCCCGAGACGCCCGGTGTCGACGCGTTGGTGGCCGAGTTGACGGAGGCGGGCGCGGCGATCTCCGTTGCCCGGTGCGACTTCGCCGACCGTGACGCCGTCGAGGCGCTGGTGGGGTCGGTGCCCGAGGCGCACCCGCTGATCGCGGTCGTCCACGCGGCGGGCGTGCTCGACGACGGTGTGCTCGCGGCCCAGACGCCGGACCGGGTGGACCGGGTGCTGCGGCCCAAGGTCGACGCCGCGTGGCACCTGCACGAGCTGACCGCGGGTCTCGACCTGGCGGCGTTCGTCCTGTTCTCCTCGCTCGCCGCGACGCTCGGCGGACCCGGCCAGGCCAACTACGCCGCGGCCAACGCGTTCCTGGACGCCCTGGCGGCGCACCGGCACGCCGCCGGGCTGGCCGCCTCGTCGTTCGCCTGGGGTCTGTGGACCGGGACGGGCATGGGCGAGTCGCTCGGCGACGCGGACGTGCGCCGGATGGCGGCGCTCGGGCTGCCGCCGCTGGACGTGGACGCGGGACTGGCCTTGTTCGACACGGCGCTGCGGACCGACGACGCGCACGTCGCGCTGATGCGGGTGGACCGCGCCGCGCTGCGGGCGCTGACCGTCCGCAACGAGGCGCCGCCGATGCTGCGCGACCTGGCCCGGGTGCCCGTGCGGCAGAGCGTCGGCGAGACCTCGGCCGCCGAACGGCTGGCCGCGCTCGGCGACGAGGAACGCGCCCGCGTGCTGCTCGGCGAGGTGCGTGCCGCCGCGGCCGAGGTGCTCGGTCACGACGGCGCGGGCTCGGTCGACCCGGACCGGGTGTTCCGCGACCTCGGGTTCGACTCCCTCTCGTCGCTGAACCTGCGCAACCGGCTCAACGCGGTGACCGGGCTGCGGCTGCCCGCCACGCTGGTGTTCGACCACCCGACTTGCCGGGCGGTGGCCGCCTACTTGGACGAACTGCTCGGGGCACGGGTGGCGGCCCGCGCGGAGGTCGTGGAGCGGCGGGTGGACGACGACCCGATCGCGATCGTCGCGATGGCCTGCCGGCTGCCCGGTGGCGTGAGCTCGCCGGAGGACCTGTGGCGGGTGGTGGCGGACGGCGTCGACGTGATCTCCGACCTGCCCGCCAACCGCGGGTGGGACCTCGACGGCGGGTTCGACGCCCAGCCGGGCGTGCCCGGCAAGCACTACGCCCGCGCCGGCGGGTACCTGCACGACGCGGGGCTGTTCGACGCCGGGTTCTTCGGCATCAGCCCGGCGGAGGCGCTGACCATGGACCCGCAGGAGCGGCTGCTGCTGGAGGTGTCGTGGGAGGCGTTCGAACGCGCGGGCATCGACCCGTTGTCGTTGCGGGGCAGCGACACCGCCGTGTTCGCGGGCGTCATGTACCACGACTATCCGCTCAACAGCGCCTCGGGCGCGATCGCGTCCGGCCGGATCGCCTACACCTACGGCTTCGAGGGCCCCGCGGTCACGATCGACACCGCGTGCTCGTCGTCGCTGGTGGCGCTGCACCTGGCCGTGCAGGCGCTGCGGGCGGGCGAGTGCTCGTTGGCGCTGGCGGGCGGTGCGACTGTGATGGCGACGACGGAGACGTTGGTCGACTTCAGCATGCAGGGCGGCCTGTCCGCCGACGGCCGGTGCCGCTCCTACGGCGCGGGCGCGGACGGCACCGGGTTCTCCGAGGGCGTCGGGCTGCTGCTGGTGGAGCGGTTGTCGGACGCGCGGCGCAACGGCCACCCGGTGCTGGCGGTGGTGCGCGGGTCGGCGGTCAACCAGGACGGCGCGTCCAACGGGTTGACCGCGCCGAGCGGCCCGTCGCAGGAACGGGTGATCCGACGGGCGCTGGCGAGCGGCGGTCTGTCCACTTCGGACGTCGACGTGGTCGAGGGCCACGGCACGGGCACCTCGCTGGGCGACCCGATCGAGGCGCAGGCGCTGCTCGCCACCTACGGCCAGGGCCGCACCGGCGACCCGCTGTGGCTGGGGTCGGTCAAGTCGAACCTCGGTCACACCCAGGCCGCGGCCGGTGTCTCCGGGGTGATCAAGGCCGTGGAGGCGATGCGGCGCGGTGTGGTGCCGCCGACCCTGCACGCGGCCGAGCCGTCGACGCAGGTGGACTGGTCGTCGGGCGCGGTGCGGCCGGTCACCGAGGCGGTCGCGTGGCCCGCGGTGGCGCGCCCGCGCCGTGCCGCCGTGTCGTCGTTCGGCATCAGCGGCACCAACGCGCACGTGATCCTCGAAGCCGTGCCGCCGACGGACGTCGAACGGCCCGAGGTCGAGCCGCGGGTGGTGCCGTGGTTGCTGTCGGGCCGGACCGCCGAGGCGCTGACCGCGCAGGCCGGGGCGTTGCTGGCGGCGGGCCCGCGCGGCGGTGCGGCGGACGTCGGGTTGTCGCTCGCGACCACCCGCACCGCGTTGGAGCACCGGGCGGTGATCGTCGCGGCGGACCGCGCCGAGGCGGAGGCCGCGGTGTCGGTGCTGGCCGGCGGGCCCGGGGTGCCGCCGCTGGTGGAGCGGGCACGGCGGGACGCGCGCACCGCGTTCGTCTTCACGGGCCAGGGCTCGCAGCGGCCGGGCATGGGACGCGAGCTCTACGGGGTGTTCCCGGTGTTCGCCCAGGCCTTGGACGAGGTGCTGGCCGGGTTCGACCCGGTGCTGCGGGACGTGATGTGGGGTGAGGACGCGGAGCGGTTGGACCGCACGGAGTTCACGCAGCCCGCGTTGTTCGCGTTCGAGGTCGCGCTCTACCGCTTGCTGGAGTCCTGGGGCGTGCGGCCCGACTTCCTGGCCGGGCACTCGATCGGCGAGATCGCGGCGGCTCACGTGGCCGGTGTGCTGTCGTTGCCGGACGCGTGCCGGTTGGTGTCGGCGCGGGCAGGCCTGATGCAGGCGCTGCCCGAGGGCGGGGCCATGGTGGCGATCCAGGCCGCCGAGGCCGACGTGCTGCCGTTGCTGTCCGAGGGCGTCGGCATCGCCGCGGTCAACGGGCCGGACTCGGTGGTGATCTCGGGCGTCGAGGCCGACGTGGTGCTGGTCGCGTCGAAGTTCGAGCGGGTGAAGCGGCTCTCGGTGTCGCACGCGTTCCACTCGGTGCTGATGGACCCGATGCTGGACGACTTCCGCGCGGTCGCGACGGAGCTGACCTACCGCGAGCCGACCATCCCGATCGCGACGAGCGGTGACGTGACGGACCCGGAGTACTGGGTGCGGCACGTCCGCGACGCCGTGCGGTTCCACGACTCGGTGCGGCGCCTGCTCGGCGAAGGCGTGACCACCGCGCTCGAACTGGGGCCGGACGCGGTCCTGTCCAGCACGGGCCCGGACGTGTTCGTGCCGACGCTGCGGCGTGGCCACGGCGAGGAGCACCGGCTCGTCACCGCGCTCGCCACGGCCCACGCGCGCGGCACGGCGGTGGACTGGCGAGCGTTCTTCGCGCACACCGGCGCCGCGGTCGTGGACCTGCCCACCTACGCCTTCCAGCGTGACGAGTACTGGCTCGTCGGGGCCGACACCTCGGCCGTGGCGCGGCTCGCGGCGGAGCACCCGTTGCTCGCGGGCGCGGGCGAGGAGGCCGAAGGGCTCGTCGCGCGGCTGGCTCCGCTGTCCGAAGTGGACCGCCACCGCGTGCTGCTCGACCTCGTGCGCGTCCACGTGGCCGCCGTGCTCGGGCACGCCACCGTGGCGCCGGTGGAGCCCGGACGACCGTTGCAGGAGTTGGGTTTCGACTCCATGGCGGCGGTGGCGCTGCGCCGTCAGCTCGGCGCGGCGACGGGGCTGGAGCTGCCGGTGACCCTGGCGTTCGACCACCCGACGTGCGAGGCCCTCGCCCGCTACCTCGCGGTCGAGATCCAGCCGGAGGACGGCGGCGCGGCGGGCGCGGTGCTCGGCGAGGTCGAGCGGTTGGAGGCGGCGCTGGCCGCGGCCGGGCCGCTCGACGGCGACGCGGAGCTCGTCACCGCCCGGCTGGAAGCGGTGTTGCGCCGGTGGCGCGACCTCCAGGGCGGCGTCGGGACCGACGACGCCGATTACGAGGCGGCCACCGACGAGGAGCTGTTCGCGGCGCTGGACCGTGAGTTCGGTGCGTAGTCCGCGGAACGTGAGCGCGGCCGGTGTGGGATTGGGTGGATGAGGCGATGGGCGACGACGACAAGCTCCGGGACTACCTCCAGCGCGCGACGACCGAGCTGCGGCAGGCGAAGCGGCAGCTGCGCGAGGCGGACGAGCGACGGCACGAGCCGATCGCGATCGTCGCCGCGGGCTGCCGCTTCCCGGGCGGGGTGAGCACGCCGGAGCAGCTGTGGGAGCTGGTGGAGGGCGGGGTCGACGCGATCTCGCCGTTCCCGACCGACCGCGGTTGGGACGCCGACGCGCTGTACCACCCGGAGCCCGCGACACCGGGCCGCACCTACGTGACGCGGGGTGGGTTCCTGCACGACGCGGCGGAGTTCGACGCCGACTTCTTCCGCATCAGCCCCCGGGACGCGCGGGACACCGACCCGCAGCAGCGGCTGCTGCTGGAGACCGCGTGGGAGGCGATCGAGCGGGCCGGCATCGACGCCACCGCGTTGCGCGGCACGGCGACCGGCGTGTTCACCGGCGTCGTCTACCACGACTACGCCATCGGCGCCGGTCCCGGCGGACTGGCCAGCGTCGCCTCTGGCCGGCTGGCCTACTTCCTGGACCTGGTCGGCCCGGCCGTCACGGTCGACACGGCGTGCTCGTCGTCGCTGGTCGCCCTGCACTGGGCGGTCCGGGCGCTGCGCTCGGGCGAGTGCTCGACGGCGCTGGTGGGCGGTGCGACCGTGATGCCCGGCCCGGAGTCGTTCGTCGGCTTCAGCCAGGACAACGGGCTGGCGCCGGACGGCCGGTGCAAGTCGTTCGCCGACGCCGCCGACGGCACCGCGTGGGGCGAGGGCGTCGGCGTGCTGCTGCTGGAGCGGCTCTCGCAGGCCCGCCGTGAGGGGCACCCGGTGCTCGCCGTCGTGCGCGGGACCGCGATCAACTCCGATGGCGCGAGCAACGGGCTCACCGCGCCCAACGGCCCGGCGCAGCAACGCCTCATCCGCGCCGCGCTCGCCGACGCGCAGGTGCCGGCCGACCAGGTGGACCTCGTCGAGGCGCACGGTACCGGCACCACGCTGGGCGACCCGATCGAGGCCGTGGCGCTGCTGGAGACCTACGGCCGGAGCAGGCCCGCGGACCGGCCGCTGTGGCTGGGGTCGATCAAGTCGAACGTCGGGCACACCCAGGCCGCCGCCGGCGTCGGCGGTGTGATCAAGGTGGTGGAGGCGATCCGGCGGGGCGTGCTGCCGCGCACGCTGCACGTGGACGCGCCGTCGTCCAACGTGGACTGGTCGCGCGGCGCGGTGCGGCTGCTCACCGAGCAGGCGCCGTGGCCGGAGAACGGCTACCCGCGTCGCGCGGGCGTGTCCGCGTTCGGGCTCAGCGGCACGAACGCCCACGTGATCATCGAGGAGCCGCCCGCCGACGAGCCGGTCGCGGACCGGGCCGACCGGGAGCCGGGCGCGGTGCCGCTGCTGCTGTCGGCCCGCACGGCGGCGGCGCTGCCCGCGCAGGCCGCGGCGTTGCGCGACCACGTGCTGCGCGACACCGCCGTGAACGTGGCCGACCTGGCGTTCTCCCTCGCGACCACGCGGGCCGCGCTGGACCACCGCGCGGCGGTGGTGGCCGAGGACGTGCCGGGGCTCCTGCGCGGCCTGACCGCGTTGGTCGAGGGCACCGCCGTGCCCGCCGGGGTGTCCACGGCCCACGCCAAGCCCGGTGGCCGCACGGCGTTCCTGTTCACCGGCCAAGGCGCGCAGCGGCTGGGCATGGGACGCGGGCTGCACGCCGCGTTCCCGGTGTTCGCCGCCGCCCTGGACGAGGTGCTGGCCGAGTTCGACCCGGTGCTGCGGGACGTGATGTGGGGCGAGGACGCGGGGCGGCTCGACCGCACCGGGTTCGCCCAGCCGGCGCTGTTCGCGTTCCAGGTGGCGTTGTTCCGGCTGGTCGAGTCGTGGGGCGTGCGGCCGGACCTGCTCGCGGGCCACTCGGTGGGCGAGCTGGCCGCGGCTCACGTGAGCGGTGTGCTGTCGCTGCGTGACGCGGCGGTGCTCGTCGCCGCACGGGGCCGGCTCATGCAGGCGTTGCCGAGCACCGGCGCGATGCTCGCGGTGGAGGCGAGCGAGGACGAGGTCGTGCCGCTGCTGGACGGCCGCGTGGACGTGGCCGCGGTCAACGGGCCGACGTCGGTGGTCGTCTCCGGCGAGGAGGAGGCGGTCGACGCCGTCGACGCCCACTTCACCGCCCTCGGCCGCCGGACGAGGCGGCTGCGGGTGTCGCACGCGTTCCACTCGCCGCTGATGGACCCGGTGCTCGCCGAGTTCGCCGATGTCGCGCGCGGCCTCGACTACCGCGCGCCGTCGATCCCGATCGTCTCCACCCTCACCGGGGAACCGGTCGGCCCGAACGGCATGACGGCCGACTACTGGGTGCGGCACGTCCGCGACACCGTCCGCTTCCGCGACGGCGTCCGCCGGCTGCACGCCGAGGGCGTCACCGCGTTCCTGGAGCTGGGGCCCGCTTCCGTGCTGTCCGCGATGGGGCCCGACTGCGTCGAGGACGACGACGCGGTGTTCCTGCCGACCGTGCGGGCCGACGGGGCGGAGCGGCACGACGTGTTCGCCGCGCTCGCCCGCGCCCACGGGCTCGGCGTCACCGTCGACTGGGCCGGGGTGTTCGCGGGGTGGGACGTGCGCCGCGTCGACCTGCCCACCTACGCCTTCCAGCGCCGTCGCTACTGGCGGGACGTGCCCGTGCCCGCGGTGGACCCGGCCGACGCGCTGCGCTACCGCGTCGACTGGCACCCGGTGACGCCGCCGGCCGCGCGCCTCGACGGCACGTGGCTGGTCGCCCACCCCGCCGGTGACGACCCGCGCCTCGACGCGGTGCTCGCCGGGCTCGCCGACGCCGGCGCGCTGGTGCTGCCGATCGAGGTGAGCGGCGCCGACCGGGCCGGGCTGGCGACCACGTTGGCCGCCGTGCCCCGACCCGACGGCGTGCTGTCGCTGCTGGCGTTCGACCGCACCGCGGAGCGTGACGTGCTGTCCCGCGGCCTGGTGGACAACGTCGTGCTGGCCCAAGCGCTCGGCGACGCCGGGATCACCGCGCCCCTGTGGTGCGCGACCGCCGGCGCGGTCGCCGTCGGGACCGGGGAGCCGGTCGACGCGCGGCAGAGCGCGACGTGGGGCCTGGGCATCGGCCTCGCCCTGGAGCAGCCGACCACCTGGGGCGGTCTGGTCGACCTCCCGCCGCACGTGGACGCCCACGTCGTCGAGCGGTTGAGCGCCGTGCTGGCCGAGGACCGCGGCGAGCACGAGGTGGCGATCCGGCCGGGCGGCGTCTTCGCACGCCGCCTGGTCCGCGGTTCCGGTGGCACGCCCGGCGAACCGTGGCGGGCCCGCGGCACCGTGCTGGTCACCGGCGGCACCGGCGGCCTGGGCGCCCACGTGGCGCGGTGGCTGGCCGACCACGGCGCCGAGCACGTCGTGCTCACCAGCCGCAGCGGCCGGGCCGCCGACGGCGCGGCCGACCTGGAAGCCGACCTCGCCGCGCGGGGCGTCGAGGTGACGATCGCCGCGTGCGACGTGACCGACCGCGAGGCCGTGCGCGGGCTGCTCGCCGGGCTGCCCGACCTGACCGCCGTGGTCCACGCCGCCGGCGCGTCCCAACCGCTGGCCCCGCTCGCCGAGCTGGACGCGGCGGCGTTCGCCCGGGTCGGCGCGGCGAAGGTCGGCGGCGCCGCGCACCTCGACGCCCTGCTGGGCGACCGGCCGCTGGACGCGTTCGTGCTGTTCTCCTCCGGGTCGGCGGTGTGGGGCAGCGCGGCGCAGGCCGCCTATTGCAGCGCCAACGCCTACCTGGACGGCCTGGCCGCCGACCGCCGGGCGCGCGGCCTGACCGCCACCGCCATCGGCTGGGGCTCCTGGGACGGTGGCATGGTCGACGACGGGATCGCCGCGACCATGCGGCGGATCGGCGCGCCGGCGATGGCGCCCGGCCTCGCCCTCCGGGCGTTGCGGCGGGTGCTGGAAACCGGCGACGCGGCGCCCGTCGTGGCCGACTTCGACTGGGCCCGCTTCACCTCCGTCTACACCTCCGCCCGACCGCGACCCCTGCTGGCCGCGCTGCCCGAGGCCGCGGCCGTCGCCGACCCGTCGCCCGAGCCGGGTGAACCGGCGCTGGCCGCCCGCCTGGCCGCGCTGCCCGCCTCCGAACGTGCGGGCGCGGTGCTCGGCGCGGTGCGCGAGCAGGTGGCCGCCATCCTCGGTCACGACGACCCGACCGAGGTGGACCAGGCGCGCACGTTCACCGACCTGGGGTTCGACTCCGTCGCCGCGGTGGACCTCCGGGCGCGGCTGAACGCCGTCACCGGTCGCAGCCTGCCCAGCACCCTGGTCTTCGACCACGTCACCCCCGGCGCGCTCGCCGACCACCTGCACTCGGTGCTCGGTGACGGCGAAGCGGAGCCGCCGTCCGCGCTCACCGAGCTGGACCGGCTGGAACGGGCCGCCGCCGGCCTGTCCGCCGACGAGATCGCCCGCCTGGGCCTGGTGGCGCGGCTGCAGGCGTTGGCGGGCCGGCTCGGCGACGTCGGCGGGTCCGCGGGCGACGTCGAGGACCGCCTCCGCGCCGCGTCGGCGGACGACCTCTTCACCTTCATCGACACCGAGCTCGGAATCTCCTGACCCCGGGCAGGGGCACGAAATCAAAGGACGCCGTGAACACGATGGCTAACGACGACAAGCTCCTGGAGTACCTCAAGCGCGTCACCGCCGACCTGCACCAGACCAAGCGGAGGTTGCGGGAAGTCGAGAGCGCCGAGCCGGAGCCCATCGCGATCGTGGCCATGGCCTGCCGCTATCCCGGCGGCGTGTCGTCGCCGGAGGACCTGTGGCGGCTGGTCGACGACGGCGTCGACGCGCTCACCCCGTTCCCGGCCGACCGCGGCTGGGACCTGGACGAGCTGGTGGGCGGCACGACCGACGGCACCGGCGCGAGCTACGTCCACGTCGGTGGTTTCGTGCCCGACGCCGGCCACTTCGACCCCGGCTTCTTCGGCATGAGCCCGCGCGAGGCCCTCGTCACCGACCCCCAGCAGCGGCTCATGCTGCACGCGTCCTGGGAGGCGTTCGAACGGGCCGGCATCAACCCGGAGGAGGTGCGCGGCGCACCGGTCGGCGTGTTCGTCGGGTCCGGGTTGCAGGACTACTCGGCGCTGCTCGACGGCTCACCGGAACTCGCCGAGGCCTACCTGGGCACGGCCAGCGTCGGCGCGGTGATCTCCGGCCGGGTCGCCTACGCCCTCGGCCTGGAAGGGCCCGCCGTCACGGTGGACACCGCGTGCTCGTCGTCGCTGGTCGCGATGCACGTGGCGAGCCAGGCGCTGCGGTCCGGCGAGTGCTCGATGGCGCTGGCGGGCGGCGTGATGGTGATGTCGACGCCCGGCGCGTTCGTCGCGTTCAGCAAGCAGGGCGGCCTGTCGCGCGACGGCCGGTGCAAGTCGTTCGCGGGCGCGGCCGACGGCACCGGCTGGGGCGAGGGCGTCGGCGTGCTGCTGCTGGAGAAGCTGTCCGACGCGCGGCGCAACGGCCACCCCGTGCTGGCCGTGCTGCGCGGCACGGCGGTGAACCAGGACGGCGCGTCCAACGGCCTGACCGCCCCGAACGGCCCGTCCCAGCGCCAGGTGATCCGGCAGGCCCTGGCCAACGCCCGGCTGTCCGCCGCGGATGTCGACGTGGTCGAGGGTCACGGCACCGGCACCACCCTGGGTGACCCGATCGAGGCCCAGGCGTTGTTGGAGACGTACGGGCGTGATCGTGATGTGCCGTTGTGGTTGGGGTCGATCAAGTCGAACATCGGTCACACGCAGGCCGCCGCCGGTGTCGCCGGTGTGATCAAGATGGTCGAGGCGATCCGGCACGGCGTGATGCCCCGGACCCTGCACGTGGACGAGCCGTCGCCGCACGTGGACTGGTCCGCGGGCGACGTGCGGTTGTTGACCGAGGCGCGGGAGTGGTCGGTCGAGGGTCGCCCGCGTCGGGCCGGTGTGTCGTCGTTCGGGATCAGTGGCACGAACGCGCACGTGATCATCGAGCAGGCGCCGGAGGAGGAGGCCGAGGTCGCGACGGCCGAGCTGCCGGTCGTGCCGCTGCTGGTGTCGGGGAACGACGCGTCGTCGCTCGCCGCGCAGGCCGAGCGGCTCCGTGCGTGGTGGTCGGACAACCCGGCGGCCCGACCGACGGATGTCGCCTTCTCGCTGGCCACGGGCCGCGCGCCGTTGACCCACCGGGCGGTGGTGGTCGGTCGGGATCGTGACGAGTTGGTGCGCGGTCTGGCCGAGGTCGTGCCGGTGGTGGCTCGGGCTGGTGGTGAGACGGCGTTCTTGTTCACGGGTCAGGGTTCGCAGCGGTTGGGGATGGGTCGTGGGTTGTCGGCCGTGTTCCCGGTGTTCGCGCGGGTGTTCGACGAGGTGTTGGCCGGGTTCGACCCGGTGTTGCGTGATGTGGTGTGGGGTGAGGACTCGGAACGGTTGGAGCGGACGGAGTTCACGCAGCCTGCGTTGTTCGCGTTCGAGGTGGCGTTGTTCCGGTTGTTGGAGTCGTGGGGTGTTCGGCCGGATCGGCTTGCGGGTCATTCGATCGGTGAGATTGCTGCGGCTCACGTGGCCGGGGTGTTGTCGCTCCCTGACGCCTGCCGGTTGGTGTCGGCGCGTGCGGGTTTGATGCAGGCGTTGCCCGAGGGCGGGGCGATGGTGGCGATCAAGGCCAGTGAAGCCGACGTGTTGCCGTTGTTGACCGGCGGCGTGGGGATCGCGGCGGTGAATGGGCCGGATTCGGTGGTGGTTTCCGGGGTCGAGGTCGAGGTGTTGGCGGTCGCGGCTCGGTTTGAGCGGTCGAAGCGGTTGTCGGTGTCGCACGCGTTCCACTCCGTCCTCATGGATCCGATGTTGGACGATTTCCGTGCGGTGGTGCGGGAGTTGAGTTTCCAGGCACCGGAGATCCCGATCGCGACGGCCGGTGATGTGACGGATCCGGAGTACTGGGTGCGGCACGTGCGGGACGCTGTGCGCTTTCACGATGCGGTGACGCAGTTGCAGGGTGCAGGTGTCACGAGGTTCGTCGAGGTTGGGCCCGACGGTGTGTTGAGCGCGCTGGTCGAGGGCGCGATCGCGTTGCAGCGCAAGGGACGCGACGAAGCCGTCACGCTGGTGGCGGGCCTCGGCCGGTTCCACGGCACGGGTGGCGCGGTCGACTGGCGGGCGTTCTTCGACGGTCGCGGCACGCGGGTGGACCTGCCGACCTACGCGTTCCAGGGCGAGCGGTACTGGCTCGACGTGAAGCCGGGCTTCGGCGACCTCTCCTCGGCGGGCCTCGACGCGGCCGATCACCCGTTGCTGGGTGCGGTCGTCGTGCTCGCGGACTCCGATGGCGTGGTGCTGACCGGGCGGCTGTCCGCTTCGGCGCAGCCGTGGCTGGCCGATCACGTCGTCGGCGGCTCGATCGTGTTCCCCGGCACGGGTTTCGTGGAGCTGGCGATCCGCGCGGGTGACCAGGTCGGGTGCGGCGTGGTCGAGGAGTTGACGCTCACCGCGCCGCTGGTGCTGCCCGAGCGCGGCGGCGCGCAGGTGCGGGTCGTGGTCGGCGCGGTGGGGGAGTCCTCGAGCCGTTCCGTGGACGTCTACGCGCGCCCGCAGGACGCGCCCGCCGACGTGCGGTGGACCCACCACGCCACCGGGCTCCTGCGCGCCGGTGCGAGCGGTGACGGCGAGTCGTTGAGCGAGTGGCCCCCGGTCGGCGCCGAACCCGTGGACGTGGCCGGGGCGTACCCGCACTTCACGGAGGCCGGCCTGGCGTACGGGCCGGTGTTCCAGGGGCTGAGGTCGGCGTGGCGGCTGGGTGACGACGTGTTCGCCGAGGTCGCTCTGCCCGACGGGGTGGACGGCGGGTCGTTCGGGCTGCACCCCGCGCTGCTGGACGCGTGCCTGCACGTCGGGTCGTTCACCGGGTTGTTCGGTGAGCGCGCGGTGCTGCCGTTCTCGTGGTCCGGGGTGTCGTTGTTCGCGGCCGGGGCGTCGCGGGTGCGGGTGCGGTTGTCGCCGGTGGGCGAGGGTGCGGTGGCGCTGGACGTGGCGGATGCCGGTGGAGCGCCGGTCGCGTCGGTGGCGTCGTTGGTGCTGCGGCCGGTGGACGTGAAGCAGGTCGGGGCCGCTGCGGCCGGGACGTTCGAGTCGTTGTTCCGGGTGGAGTGGTCCCCGGTGTCGGCGTCTCCGGTGTCGGCGGATGTCGTGGTTTTGGAGGCTGGTGCGGCGGGTGCGGACCCTGTTGGGGTGCGGGCTGAGGTGTCGCGGGTTCTGGCTGAGGTGCAGGGCTGGTTGGCGCGGGGTGATGGCTCGTCGTTGGTCGTGGTGACGCGTGGTGCGGTGGCGTTTGGTGAAGTCACGGATCTTGCTGGTGCGGCGGTGTGGGGTTTGGTGCGGTCGGCGCAGTCGGAGAACCCGGGTCGGATCGTCCTGGTGGACACCGATGGGGAGGTGGACCCGGCCGTGGTGCTCGGGGCCGGTGAGCCGCAGCTGGTCGTGCGTGACGGGGCGTTGTTCGCGGCCAGGTTGGCGCGGGTGGTGGGGGCCGGGTCTGAGGTGCGGTTCTCGGGTCGGGTGTTGGTGACGGGTGCGACGGGCTCGTTGGGTCGGTTGGTGGCTCGGCACTTGGTCGCTGTGCATGGTGTGACTGATCTGGTGTTGACGAGTCGGCGTGGTTTGGATGCGCCGGGGGCTCACGAGTTGGTGACGGAGTTGGCTGAGGCAGGGGCCGAGGTCGAACTGGTGGCCTGCGATGTGGCCGACAGGGAAGCGTTGGCCGGGCTGCTGGCCGGGCGTCCGGTCGATGGTGTGGTCCACGTTGCGGGTGTGTTGGACGACGGTGTGATCGGGTCGTTGACGCCTGACCGGGTCGATGGGGTCCTGCGTCCGAAGGTCGACGCCGCCTGGAACCTGCACGAACTCGTGGGTGATGTGTCGGCGTTTGTGTTGTTCTCGTCGGCGTCGGGTGTGTTGGGTGCGCCGGGTCAGGGCAACTATGCGGCGGCGAATGCGTATCTGGACGCGTTGGCGGAGTATCGGCGTGCGAACGGGTTGACGGCGCAGTCGCTGGCCTGGGGCCTGTGGGCCGCTGAGGACACCGGGATGTCCGGCCGGCTGACGGACACCGACCGGTCCCGGGTGGTCGGTGCCGGGGTGTTGCCACTGGCCGCCGAGCAAGGGCTCGCGCTCCTCGACGCCGCGATCGGCACGGGTGAGGCCGCGGTGATCCCCGCGTCGTTCGACCTGGGCGCGATCCGGGCACGCGGTGAGCTGATGCCCGAGCTGTTCCGCGGCTTGGTGAAGGTGGCGCGGCGGCGTCGGGCCGGTACGGGGACCGAGCCCGCCCAGTTGCGCCGGGTGCTCGCCGCGCTGCCCGAGGACGAGTGGGAGGCCGCGTTCCTCGACCTGGTGCTGAACCAGGTCGTGTCCGTGCTCGGGTTCACGTCCGCGGCGGCGGTCGACCCGGAGCGGGCGTTCAACGACCTGGGCTTCGACTCGCTGTCGGCGGTGGAGTTCCGCAACGGCCTGAGCACGGCGGTCGGCGTGCGGCTGCCCGCGACCCTGGTGTTCGACCACCCCACCCCGCAAGCGCTTGCGCGGCACCTGGTCGCCGAGGTGTCCGGGCTCGGTGACGACGCGGCCGCGGTCGCGACGACGACCGTCACCGACGAGCCGATCGCCATCGTCGGGATGGCCTGCCGCTACCCCGGTGGCGTGTCGTCGCCCGAGGACCTGTGGCGGCTGGTCGCGGACGGCGTGGACGCGGTGTCGCCGTTCCCGACCAACCGGGGCTGGGACGTCGAGCGGCTCTACGACCCCACCGGCGAGCGGCCCAACACCAGCTACACCCGTGAGGGCGGGTTCCTGCACGACGCCGACGAGTTCGACCCGGCGTTCTTCGGGATCAGCCCCAACGAAGCCGTGATCATGGATCCGCAGCAGCGGTTGTTGCTGGAGGCGTCGTGGGAGGCGTTCGAGCGGGCGGGGATCGACCCGGTGTCGTTGCGGGGCAGTGACACCGGTGTGTTCGCCGGGATGATGTACCACGACTACGCGGCCAACAGCAGCACCGGAGCCATCGCGTCCGGGCGGGTGTCGTACGTGTTCGGGCTCGAAGGGCCTGCGGTGACGGTGGACACGGCGTGCTCGTCGTCGTTGGTGGCGTTGCACTTGGCGAGCCAGGCGCTGCGGTCCGGTGAGTGCTCGCTGGCGCTCGTCGGTGGCGTGGCCGTGATGGCGACACCCGAGGTGTTCGTGGAGTTCAGCCGTCAGCGCGGGCTGTCGCCGGACGGTCGGTGCAGGTCGTTCGCGGCCACGAACAACGGGACGTCCTGGGGCGAGGGCGTCGGGATGCTGCTGGTGGAGCGGCTGTCCGACGCGCGGCGCAACGGCCACCCGGTGTTGGCCGTGGTCCGCGGCACGGCGGTGAACCAGGACGGCGCGTCCAACGGTCTGACCGCGCCCAACGGTCCGTCTCAGCGCCGGGTGATCCGGCAGGCGCTGGCGAACGCGGGTCTGACGACTGCCGACGTGGATGCGGTGGAGGCCCACGGGACGGGCACGACGTTGGGCGACCCGATCGAGGCGCAGGCGTTGTTGGAGACGTATGGCCGTGATCGGGACGCCCCGTTGTGGTTGGGGTCGATCAAGTCGAACATCGGCCACACCCAGGCTGCGGCCGGTGTCGCCGGGATCATCAAGATGGTCATGGCGATGCGGCACGGCGTGATGCCGCCGACCTTGCACGTGGACGAGCCGTCTCCGCACGTGGACTGGTCGGCGGGGAACGTGCGGTTGTTGACCGAGGCCCGGGAGTGGGCTGCTGAGGGTCGGCCGCGCCGGGCGGGCATCTCGTCGTTCGGGATCAGCGGCACGAACGCGCACGTGATCGTCGAAGGAGTGGCGGCGGAGTCGGTCGACGAGGTCGGTGCGGGCCTGCCGGTGGTGCCGTGGGTGTTGACCGGTCGTTCGGCTGAGGCGGTGCGTGCTCAGGCTGCCCGATTGGCGTCGTTCGTGGACGCAGGCATTCGGCCCGTGGATGTCGCGGTGTCGTTGGCGGGTCGTTCGGTGTTCGAGTACCGGTCGGTGGTGGTCGGTCGGGATCGTGACGAGTTGGTGCGTGGTCTGGCTGACGTGGTGCCGGTGGTGGCTCGGGCTGGTGGTGAGACGGCGTTCTTGTTCACGGGTCAGGGTTCGCAGCGGTTGGGGATGGGTCGTGGGTTGTCGGCCGTGTTCCCGGTGTTCGCGCGGGTGTTCGACGAGGTGTTGGCCGGGTTCGACCCGGTGTTGCGTGATGTGGTGTGGGGTGAGGACTCGGAACGGTTGGATCGCACTGAGTTCACGCAGCCTGCGTTGTTCGCGTTCGAGGTTGCGTTGTTCCGGTTGTTGGAGTCGTGGGGTGTTCGGCCGGATCGGCTTGCGGGCCACTCGATCGGTGAGATCGCGGCTGCCCACGTCGCCGGTGTGCTGTCCCTGCCTGATGCGTGCCGGTTGGTGTCGGCGCGTGCGGGTTTGATGCAGGCGTTGCCGGAGGGCGGGGCGATGGTGGCGATCAAGGCCACCGAGGCTGACGTGTTGCCGTTGCTCACTGATGGTGTGGGTATCGCGGCGGTCAACGGGCCGGATTCGGTGGTGGTGTCGGGTGTCGAGGCCGAGGTGCTGGAGGTGGCCTCGAAGTTCGAGCGGTCGAAGCGGCTTTCGGTGTCGCACGCGTTCCACTCGGTGTTGATGGACCCGATGTCGGACGACTTCCGGGCGGTGGTGCGGGAGTTGACCTTCCGTGAGCCGATCATCCCGATCGTCGCGTCGGGTGATGTCACGGACCCGGAGTACTGGGTGCGGCACGTTCGGGATGCGGTGCGGTTCCACGATGTCGTGGTCCGGTTGCAGGGCGAGGGTGTGGCGCGGTTCCTGGAGGTCGGGCCCGACGGTGTGCTGAGCGCGCTGGTCGATGGAGCGGTTCCGTTGCAGCGCAAGGGGCATGATGAAGCGCTGACGCTGGTCAAGCGGCTCGGCCAGTGGTACGCCACCGGTGGGTCCGTCGACTGGCCGTCGTTCTTCGGCGGTCGTGGGCGGCGGGTCGAGCTGCCGACCTACGCGTTCCAGCGCGAGCGGTACTGGATCGACTCGCTCGACTACTGGCGTGAGGCGTGGGCGGGTGCGACCCTCGGCGCGGGCGACGTCGTGTCCGCCGGCCTGGACGTGCCGGAGCACCCGTTGCTCGGGGCGGTCGTGGTGGCGCCGGACACCGATGGCGCGGTGCTCACCGGCAGGCTGTCGGTGCGGGCTCAGCCGTGGCTGGCCGATCACGCCGTCGGCGGCGCGGTCGTCTTCCCCGGCACCGGGTTCGCGGAGTTGGCGATCCGGGCCGGTGACGAGGTCGGCTGCGGCACGCTCGACGAGCTGGTGCTCACCGCGCCGCTCGTGCTGCCCGCCGAGGACCGGAACCAGGGCGTTCAGCTGCGCGTGATCGCGGGCGCGCCCGATCGGACCGGTCGACGCACGGTGACCGTCCACTCGCGGCCGGAGCGCGGGGACGACCTGCCCTGGGTCCTGCACGCGGAGGGCGTGTTGTCGGCGGGGACGCCGGTCGCGGGGTTCGACCTGCGGCAGTGGCCGCCGGCGGGCGCGGAGCCGGTGGACGTCGCCGAGCACTACGACGTGCTGGCCGGGGCGGGCTTGGAGTACGGGCCGGTGTTCCAGGGGCTGAGGTCGGCGTGGCGGCTGGGTGACGACGTGTTCGCCGAGGTGGCGTTGCCCGACGAGGTCGACGGCTCGGCTTTCGGGGTGCACCCGGCGTTGCTGGACGCGTGCTTGCACGCCTCCTCGTTCACCGGGGCGTTGGGTGAGCAGGCCATGTTGCCGTTCACCTGGTCCGGGGTGTCGTTGTTCGCGGCCGGGGCGTCGCGGGTGCGGGTGCGGTTGTCGCCGGTGGGCGAGGGTGCGGTGGCGCTGCTCGTCGCGGACGCTGACGGCAACCCGGTCGCGTCGGTGCGTGAACTCGCGATGCGCCCGGTGTCGACCGGTCAGTTGGTTTCGTCGTCTGCGGAGTCGTTGTTCCGGGTGGAGTGGTCCCCGGTGTCGACGTCCCCGGTGTCGGTGGACGCTGTCGTGCTGGAGGCCGGTGTACCGGGTGTTGACGCGGCGGGTGTGCGGGCCGAGGTGTCGCGGGTCCTGGGTGAGGTGCAGGACTGGTTGGCGCGTGGTGACGGCTCGTCGTTGGTCGTGGTGACGCGGGGTGCGGTGGCGTTCGGTGAAGTCACCGATCTCGCTGGTGCAGCCGTGTGGGGTTTGGTGCGGTCGGCGCAGTCGGAGAACCCCGGTCGGATCGTCCTGGTGGACACCGACGGTGAACTCGACCCGGCTGCCGTTCTCGGGACCGGTGAGCCGCAGGTTGTCGTGCGAGATGGCGTGATGCACGGGGCCCGGTTGGTGCGGGTGACCGAGACCGGGTCTGAGGTGCGGTTCTCGGGTCGGGTGTTGGTGACGGGTGCGACGGGTTCGTTGGGTCGGTTGGTGGCTCGGCACTTGGTCGCTGTGCATGGTGTGACGGACTTGGTGTTGACGAGTCGGCGTGGTTTGGATGCGCCGGGGGCTCACGAGTTGGTCGCGGAGTTGGCTGAGACTGGTGCCGAGGTCGAGTTGGTGGCTTGCGACGTCGCTGATCGGGAGGCGCTCGCCCGGTTGTTGGCCGGGCGTCCGGTCGATGGCGTGGTGCACGTTGCGGGTGTGTTGGACGACGGTGTGATCGGGTCGTTGACGCCTGATCGGGTCGATGGGGTCCTGCGTCCGAAGGTGGACGCTGCCTGGAACTTGCACGAACTCGTGGGTGATGTGTCGGCGTTTGTGTTGTTCTCGTCGGCGTCGGGTGTGTTGGGTGCGCCGGGTCAGGGCAACTATGCGGCGGCGAATGCGTATCTGGATGGGTTGGCGGAGTATCGGCGGTCGAACGGGTTGGCGGCGCACTCGCTGGCCTGGGGCCTGTGGGCTGACGAAGCGGGCATGGGTGGCGAGCTGAGCGAAGCCGACGTGCAGCGGATGCGGCGGACCGGTGTGCTCGCGCTGTCGTCCGCCGAAGGGCTGGCGCTGCTCGACACGTCACTGTCGCTCGACCTGCCGGCTCTGGTGCCGATCCACGTCGACATGTCCGGCGCGACCGCGGCCGATGTGCCGCACATGCTCCACGGGTTGCTGCGCCGCCCGGCGCGGCGTGCGGCGGCGTCCGGTGGTTCGTCGGTGTGGCGTGAGCGGTTGGCGGGGTTGGCTGAGGATCAGCGGCTTGCGGTGTTGGTGGAGTTGGTGCGGACCCAGGCGGCGGCGACCCTGGGTCACGCGGGTCCGGAGGCGATCGATCCGGAGCAGGCGTTCAACGACTTGGGCTTCGACTCGCTGTCGGCGGTGGAGTTCCGCAACGGCCTGAGCACGGCGCTGGACATGCGGCTGTCGGCGACGCTCGCGTTCGACTACCCGACGCCGTTCGCGTTGGCCGAGTACTTGCTCGGCGAGGTCACCGGCGAGGGTGAGCGGTCGCGGGCGGTCGTGGCGACGACTTCCGTGACGGACGAGCCGATCGCGATCGTCGGCATGGCGTGCCGTTACCCCGGCGGTGTCACCACGCCCGAGGACCTGTGGCGGCTCGTCGCCGACGGTGTCGACGCCATCGGCGAGTTCCCGACCGATCGCGGGTGGGACGTCGAGCGGCTGTTCGACCCGACCGGTCAGCGGCAGGACACCAGCTACACGCGTGAAGGTGGCTTCCTCTACGGGGCGGCGGAGTTCGACCCGGCGTTCTTCGGGATCAGCCCGAATGAGGCCTTGGTGATGGACCCGCAGCAGCGGTTGTTGCTGGAGGCGTCGTGGGAGGCGTTCGAGCGGGCCGGTATCGACCCGGTTTCCTTGCGGGGCAGTGATACCGGTGTGTTCGCCGGGATGATGTACCACGACTACGAAGCGAACAACAACACCGGTGCGATGGCCTCCGGTCGCGTCGCTTACACCCTGGGGCTGGAAGGGCCCGCGGTCACGGTGGACACGGCGTGTTCGTCGTCGTTGGTGGCGTTGCACTTGGCGAGCCAGGCGCTGCGGTCGGGCGAGTGCTCGCTGGCCCTGGCCGGCGGCGTGACCGTCATGGCGACCGCGGACACGTTCGTGGAGTTCAGCCGGCAGCGCGGGCTGTCGGCGGATGGCCGGTGCAGGTCGTTCGCCGGTTCGGCGGACGGCACCGGGTGGGGTGAAGGCGTCGGGATGCTGCTGGTGGAGCGGTTGTCGGACGCCCGGCGCAACGGCCACCGGGTGTTGGCGGTCGTTCGTGGCACGGCGATCAACCAGGATGGCGCGTCGAATGGCTTCACCGCTCCGAATGGTCCGTCTCAGCGTCGGGTGATCCGGCAGGCGTTGGCGAATGCGGGTTTGGCGGCTGGTGATGTGGATGCGGTGGAGGCGCACGGCACCGGTACGACGTTGGGTGATCCGATCGAGGCTCAGGCGTTGTTGGAGACGTATGGGCGTGATCGTGATGTGCCGTTGTGGTTGGGGTCGATCAAGTCGAACATCGGTCACACGCAGGCTGCGGCTGGTGTTGCCGGGATCATCAAGATGGTCATGGCGATGCGGCACGGCGTGATGCCGCCGACCTTGCACGTGGACGAGCCGTCCCCGCACGTGGACTGGTCGGCGGGCAATGTGCGGTTGTTGACCGAGGCGCAGGACTGGGCTGTCGAAGGTCGGCCGCGTCGGGCGGGTATCTCGTCGTTCGGGATCAGCGGCACGAACGCGCACGTGATCATCGAGCAGGGGCGTGACGATCGCCGGGAGCCTGCGGGCGACGACTTGCCGGTGGTGCCGTGGGTGTTGACCGGTCGTTCGGCTGAGGCGGTGCGTGCTCAGGCTGTGCGGTTGGCGTCGTTCATTGCCTCGGATGTCCGGCCCGTGGATGTTGCGGCGTCGTTGGCTGGTCGTTCGGTGTTCGAGCACCGGGCCGTGGTGGTCGGCCGGGACCGGGACGAGTTGCTGCGCGGGTTGTCCGAGGCCGTGCCGGTGGTGGCGCGGTCTGCGGGTTCGACGGCCTTTGTGTTCACGGGTCAGGGTTCGCAGCGCGTCGGCATGGGACGCGAGTTGTCGGCGGGGTTCCCGGTGTTCGCGGGTGCGTTCAGCGAGACGTTGGCCGGTTTTGCTCCCGAGCTGCGGGATGTGGTGTGGGGCGAGGACGCGGAGCGGTTGGACCGCACGGAGTTCACGCAGCCTGCGTTGTTCGCGTTCGAGGTTGCGCTGTACCGGTTGTTGGAGTCGTGGGGGGTTCGGCCGGACTTCCTGGCCGGCCACTCGATCGGCGAGATCGCGGCGGCTCATGTGGCCGGGGTCCTGTCGTTGCCGGACGCGTGTCGGTTGGTGTCGGCTCGGGCGAGCCTGATGCAGGCGTTGCCCGAGGGCGGGGCGATGGTGGCGGTCAAGGCCGCTGAGGCCGAGGTGCTGCCGTTGCTGACGGCCGGTGTGAGCATCGCGGCCGTCAACGGGCCGGATTCCGTGGTGGTTTCCGGTGTCGAGGTCGAGGTGTTGGCGGTCGCGGCTCGGTTTGAGCGGTCGAAGCGGCTTTCGGTGTCGCACGCGTTCCACTCGGTGTTGATGGACCCGATGTTGGACGACTTCCGGGCTGTCGTGGGGGAGTTGAGCTTCCGGGAGCCGAAGATCCCGATCGCGACGGTTGGTGATGTGACCGATCCCGAGTACTGGGTGCGGCACGTCCGGGAGGCGGTGCGGTTCCACGACGCCGTGACGCGGTTGCAGGGCGAGGGCGTGGCGCGGTTCGTCGAGGTCGGGCCGGACGGTGTGCTCAGCGCGCTGGTGGACGACGGCATCGCCTTGCAGCGCAGGGACCGTGATGAGGCCCTGACGTTGGTGTCCGCTGTCGGGCGGTTCTTCACGACGGGTGGAGCGGTCGACTGGCGGGCGTTCTTCAACGGCCGCGGGCGGCAGGTCGACGTGCCGACCTACGCGTTCCAGCGCGAGCGGTACTGGCTGCGTGAGCAGCGGTCGGGCGGTGACGCGGCGTCCATGGGCCTCGGTCAGGTCGAGCACCCGATGCTCTCGGCGGTCCTGCCGTCGCCCGCGTCCGACGGTGTGGTGCTGACCGGCAGGCTGTCGGTCGACGCGCTGCCGTGGCTGGCTGATCACGACGTGTTCGGCAACGTGCTGCTGCCCGGGACGGCGTTCGTGGAGCTCGCCGTCGAAGCGGGCGACGAGGTGGGGTGCGGCACGCTCGAAGAGCTGATGCTGACCGCGCCGTTGGTGCTGCCGGCGACCGGCGGGGTGGCGTTGCAGGTGGTCGTGGACGCGCCGGACGGCACCGGGCGGCGCGCGGTGTCGGTGTACTCGAGGGCCGGCGGCACGGACGCACCCTGGGCGCTGCACGCGGAAGGCGTGCTCTCGGCCAGGACCCAGGCTCCCGCGTTCGACCTGGGGCAGTGGCCGCCGGTCGGTGCGGAGCCGGTGGACGTCGCCGGCCTCTACGACGCATTGGCCGACGCGGGCCTGAACTACGGGCCGGTGTTCCGAGGGCTGAAGTCCGCCTGGCGGCACGGCGACGACGTCTTCGCCGACGTGGCCCTGCCGGACGACGTGGACGGCTCGGCTTTCGGGATGCACCCCGCGCTGCTGGACTCGTGCCTGCACGCGATCGGTCTCGCCGGTCGGACCGACGGGCGGACCATGCTCCCGTTCTCCTGGTCCGGGGTCACGCTGCACGCCGTCGCGGCCAGTCGGGTGCGCGTCCGGATCAGCCCGGCCGGTGAGGGCGCTGTGACGTTGCAGCTCGCGGACGCCGACGGTGCGCCGGTCGCGTCGGTGGAGTCGTTGGCGTTGCGCCCGGTGTCGGCGGATCAGCTGGCCTCGTCGTCCGCGGAATCGTTGTTCCGGGTGGAGTGGTCCCCGGTCTCGACGTCCCCGGTGTCGACGGAGGCCGTGGTGCTGGAGGCCGGCGCGCCGGGTGCGGACGCGGCGGGTGTGCGGGTCGAGGTGTCACGGGTGCTGGCCGAGGTGCAGGACTGGTTGGCGCGGGGCGATGGCTCGTCGTTGGTCGTGGTGACGCGGGGTGCCGTGGCGTTCGGCGAGATCACGGATCTCGCCGGTGCGGCGGTCTGGGGTTTGGTGCGGTCCGCTCAGTCGGAGAACCCGGGTCGGATCGTCCTGGTGGACACCGATGGCGAACTCGACCCGGCCGCCGTCCTCGGGACCGGCGAGCCGCAGGTCGTCGTGCGTGACGGTGTGATGCACGGGGCCCGGTTGGCGCGAGTGGCGGAAGCTCGATCCGAGGTGCGGTTGTCGGGTCGTGTCCTGGTGACGGGTGCGACGGGTTCCCTCGGTCGGCTGGTGGCCCGGCACCTGGTCGCCACGCACGGCGTGACCGACTTGGTGTTGACGAGTCGGCGCGGGTCGGACGCGCCGGGGGCGGCGGAGTTGGTCGCGGAGCTCACCGAAGCAGGGGCTGAGGTCGAGTTGGTGGCCTGCGACGTGGCAGACCGGGAGGCGCTCGCTGGACTGTTGGCCGAACGTCCGGTCGACGGCGTGGTGCACGTCGCGGGTGTCCTCGACGACGGTGTGATCGCCTCGTTGACACCCGAGCGGGTGGACGGGGTGTTGCGCCCGAAGGTGGACGCCGCCTGGAACCTGCACGAACTCGTGGGCGATGTGTCGGCGTTCGTGCTGTTCTCCTCGGCCGCGGGCGTGTTCGGCAACCCCGGTCAGGCCAGTTACGCGGCGGGCAACGCGTACCTGGACGCGTTGGCGGTCCACCGCCAGGCCAACGGGTTGGCGGCGCAGTCGCTGGCCTGGGGCCTGTGGGCCGACGAGACCGGCATGGGCGGCGCGGCGGAGGTCGAGCGCATCCGGCGCACCGGTGTGCTCCCGCTGTCCGCGGAACGCGGTCTGGCGTTGTTCGACGCCGGAACCGGGGTGGACGCGCCCGCGCTGGTGGTGATCGACCTCGACCTGTCCGGCGCCGGTGACGACGTTCCCCCGTTGCTGCGGGGCCTGGTTCGTCGCCGTGCTCGCCGAGTGGCCGGTGGTTCGTCGGTGTGGCGTGAGCGGTTGGCGGGGTTGGCGCAGGAGCAGCGGCTTGCGGTGTTGGTGGAGTTGGTGCGGACGCAGGCGGCCTCCACGTTGGGCCACGCGGGTCCGGAGGCGATCGATCCGGAGCAGGCGTTCAACGACCTCGGGTTCGACTCGCTGTCGGCGGTCGAGTTCCGCAACGGCCTGAGCGCCGCGGTGGACATGGTGCTGCCGGCGACCCTGGTCTTCGACTACCCGACGCCGCTCGCGCTGGCGGAACACCTGCTCGGCGAGATGTCCGGCACGGGTGAGCGGGCGCGGGCGGTCGTGGCGACGACGTCGGTGACGGACGAGCCGATCGCGATCGTCGGCATGGCCTGCCGCTACCCGGGCGGTGTGTCGTCGCCGGAGGAGCTGTGGCGGTTGGTGGCGGACGGTGTGGACGCTGTCGGCGGGTTCCCGACGGATCGTGGTTGGGACGTCGATGGCGTGTACGACCCTGAGCCCGGCGTCGTGGGCAAGTCGTACACCCGTGAAGGTGGCTTCCTGTACGGGGCGGCGGAGTTCGACCCGGCGTTCTTCGGGATCAGCCCGAACGAGGCGTTGGTGATGGACCCGCAGCAGCGTTTGCTGTTGGAGGCGTCGTGGGAGGCGATCGAGCGGGCGGGGATCGACCCGGTGTCGTTGCGGGGCAGTGATACCGGTGTGTTCGCCGGGATGATGTACCACGACTACCCGGCCAACAACAGCACGGGCGCGGTCGCCTCCGGCCGTGTCGCTTACACCCTGGGGCTGGAAGGTCCCGCGGTCACGGTGGACACGGCGTGCTCGTCGTCGCTGGTGGCGCTGCACTGGGCCGTCCAAGCGCTGAGGTCCGGTGAGTCTTCGCTCGCCCTCGTCGGTGGTGTGGCCGTGATGGCGACGCCGGAGGTGTTCGTGGAGTTCAGCCGTCAGCGCGGGTTGTCGCCGGACGGTCGGTGCAAGTCGTTCGCGGGCGCGGCGGACGGCACCGCCTGGGCCGAGGGCGTCGGCGTGCTGCTGGTGGAGCGGTTGTCGGACGCGCGCCGCAACGGCCACCGGGTGTTGGCGGTCGTTCGTGGCACGGCGATCAACCAGGACGGCGCGTCGAACGGCTTCACGGCCCCGAACGGCCCGTCCCAGCGCCGGGTGATCCGGCAGGCCCTGGCGAACGCCGGTCTGACGACCGCTGACGTCGACCTGGTCGAGGCGCACGGCACCGGCACGACGTTGGGTGACCCGATCGAGGCGCAGGCGTTGTTGGCGACCTACGGCCAGGACCGGGCCGAGGACGCTCCGCTGTGGTTGGGTTCGATCAAGTCGAACATCGGTCACACGCAGGCCGCGGCCGGTGTCGCCGGGATCATCAAGATGGTCGAGGCGATCCAGCACGGTGTGATGCCGAAGACGCTGCACGTCGACGAGCCGTCCCCGCACGTGGACTGGGCGGCGGGCAATGTGCGGTTGCTGACCGAGGCGCGGGAGTGGCCGTCGAACGGGCATCCGCGCCGGGCGGGCATCTCGTCGTTCGGGATCAGCGGCACGAACGCACACGTGATCATCGAGGAACCGGTGGCGGTGGACGCGGTCGAAACCGGTGTCGAGCTGCCGGTGGTGCCGTGGGTGTTGTCGGGCCGGTCGGCTGAGGCGGTGCGTGCTCAGGCCGCGCGGCTGTTGTCGTCCATCGACGCTGACGTCCGGCCGGTCGATGTTGCGGTGTCGTTGGCTGGTCGTTCGGTGTTCGAGTACCGGGCGGTGGTGGTCGGTCGGGATCGTGACGAGTTGGTGCGTGGCCTGGCTGACGTGCTGCCGGTGGTGGCGCGATCCGGTGGTGAGACCGCGTTCTTGTTCACGGGTCAGGGTTCGCAGCGGTTGGGCATGGGGCGTGAGTTGTCGGCGGCGTTCCCGGTGTTCGCGGGTGCGTTCACGGAGGTGCTGGCGGGCTTCGACCCGGTGTTGCGGGACGTGATGTGGGGTGAGGACTCGGAACGGTTGGATCGCACTGAGTTCACGCAGCCTGCGTTGTTCGCTTTCGAGGTTGCGTTGTTCCGGTTGTTGGAGTCGTGGGGTGTTCGGTCGGATCGGCTTGCGGGTCATTCGATCGGTGAGATCGCGGCTGCCCACGTCGCCGGTGTGCTGTCCTTGCCTGATGCGTGTCGGTTGGTGTCGGCGCGTGCGGGTTTGATGCAGGCGTTGCCCGAGGGTGGGGCGATGGTGGCGATCAAGGCCGCCGAGGCGGACGTGCTGCCGTTGCTGACTGACGGCGTGGGGATCGCTGCGGTGAACGGGCCGGATTCCGTGGTCGTCTCCGGGGTCGAGGCCGAGGTGTTGGCGGTCGCGGCGCAGTTCGAGCGGTCGAAGCGGCTTTCGGTGTCGCACGCGTTCCACTCCACCCTTATGGACCCGATGTTGGACGATTTCCGCGCGGTGGTGCGGGAACTGACCTTCCGGGCACCGACCATCCCGATCGCCACGACCGGTGACGTCACCGATCCCGAGTACTGGGTGAGGCACGTGCGCGACGCGGTGCGCTTCCACGACGCCGTGACGCAACTGCGGAACGAAGGCGTCGGCCGGTTCGCGGAGATCGGCCCCGACGGTGTGCTCAGCGCGCTGGTCGACGACGGCATCGCGTTGCAGCGCAGGGGACGTGACGAAGCGGTCACCCTGGTCTCAGGCCTGGGTCGGCTGCACACCGCCGGCGGGACGGTCGACTGGTCCGCGTTCTTCACGGGCAGCAACGCCCGGAAGGTGGACCTGCCGACCTACGCGTTCCAGCGCGAGCGGTACTGGCTGGACACGATGGACTACCTGGCCGAGTCGTGGATCGCCGACGAGATCGGCAACGTGAAGTCGGCCGGGCTGGAGGTGTCCGAGCACCCGCTGCTGGGTGCGGTGGTCGAGTCGCCCGACTCCGAGCGCGTGGTGCTGACGGGGCGGCTCGGCGTGGACCGCCAGCCGTGGTTGGCCGACCACGAAGTGCACGGCACGGTGCTGCTGCCCGGCACGGCCTTCGTGGAACTCGCCGTGCGGGCCGGTGACCACGTCGGTTGTGGCGTGCTGGAGGAGATGACGCTGACCGCGCCGCTGGTCCTGCCGACGGACGGCGGGGTGGCGTTGCAGGTCGTGGTGGACGCGCCGGACGGCGGACGGCGTGCCGTGTCGGTGTACTCGCGGGCCGAAGGGACCGACGTGCCGTGGGTGCTGCACGCGGTCGGCGAGCTGGCCGAGGAGGACGTCACGCCGACGTTCGACCTGGCGCAGTGGCCGCCCGCCGGCGGCCAACCGGTCGACCTCGACGGCGCGTACGAGCAGCTGGCCGATCAGGGCTACGGCTACGGGCCGGTGTTCCAGGGGCTCAAGGCGGCCTGGAAGGTCGGGGACGACGTGTACGCCGAGGTCGCGTTGCCGGACGCCGCGGACGCCGCGCGGTTCGGGCTGCACCCGGCGCTGCTCGACTCCTCGCTGCACGCGCTGAGGCTGGCGGCCGGTGACGGCGACGACAGCGGGACCGCGCCGCCCGCGATGCTGCCGTTCTCCTGGTCCGGGGTGTCGTTGTTCGCGGCCGGTGCGTCGCGGTTGCGGGTGCGGTTGGCCCCGGTGGGCGAGGGTGCGGTCACGCTGCTGGTCGCGGACGGCGCCGGTGTGCCGGTCGCCCGGGTCGGCACGCTGGCGATGCGGCCCGTGTCGGCCGAACAGCTCGCGGCCGGTGCGGGAACGTACGAGTCGCTGTTCCGGCTGGAGTGGTCGCCGGTGTCGACGTCTCCGGTGTCGGTGGACGCCGTCGTGCTGGAGGCCGGCGCGCCGGGTGCGGACCCGGCGGGTGTGCGGGCCGAGGTGTCACGGGTGCTGGCCGAGGTGCAGGACTGGCTGGCGCGGGGTGACGGCTCGTCGTTGGTCGTGGTGACGCGGGGTGCCGTGCCGTTCGGCGAGGTCACGGACCTCGCCGGTGCGGCCGTCTGGGGCCTGGTGCGGTCCGCTCAGTCGGAGAACCCCGGCCGGATCGTCCTGGTGGACACCGACGCCGAACTCGACACCGCCGCCGTCTTCGGCACCGGTGAGCCGCAGGTGGTCGTCCGCGAGGGCGTCATGCACGCCGCCCGGCTGGCGCGGGTTGCCCGTGGGTCGGAGACGGACGGCGAGGCGTTCTCGGGTCGTGTCCTGGTGACGGGCGCGACGGGTTCCCTCGGCCGGGTGGTCGCACGGCACCTCGTGACCGCGCACGGTGTCACCGAGCTGTTGTTGACGAGTCGGCGCGGCCTGGACGCACCGGGCGCGCACGACCTCGTGGCCGAGTTGGCGGAGGCAGGGGCCAAGGCGGAACTGGTGGCCTGCGACGTGGCCGACCGGGAGGCCCTGGCCGAGCTGGTGGCCGCCTACCCGGTGGACGGCGTGGTGCACGTCGCGGGTGTCCTCGACGACGGGGTGATCGCCTCGTTGACGCCCGAACGGGTGGACGGGGTGCTGCGCCCGAAGGTCGACGCGGCGTGGAACCTGCACGAGGTGGTCGGCGACGTCTCGGCGTTCGTGCTGTTCTCCTCGGCCGCCGGTGTCTTCGGCAACCCCGGCCAGGGCAGCTACGCGGCGGGCAACGCCTACCTGGACGCGTTGGCGGCGCATCGCCGGGCCAACGGCCAGGTCGCGCACTCGTTGGCCTGGGGCCTCTGGGCCGACGACTCCGGCATGACCGGCCAAGCCGACGTCCAGCGGATGCGGCGGTCCGGCGTGCAGGCCCTGTCGACCGAGGACGGCCTGGCGCTGCTCGACACCGCCGTGTCGCTCGACCTCCCGGCGCTCGTGCCGATCGGGTTGACCCTCTCCGGCGCCGGTGGGGACGACGTGCCGCCGCTGCTGCGCGGCCTGGTTCGTCGCCGTGCCCGCCGGGTGACCGGTGACGCGGCGGCGTCCGTGTGGCGGGACCGGCTGGCGGGCCTGGACGACGACGGCGAGAGGCTCGCGGTGCTGGTGGAGTTGGTGCGGACGCAGGCCGCCGTGACGTTGGGCCACGCGGGTCCGGAGGCGATCGATCCGGAGCAGGCGTTCAACGACCTGGGCTTCGACTCGCTGTCGGCGGTCGAGTTCCGCAACGGCCTGAGCGCCGCGGTGGACATGCGGCTCCCGGCGACGCTGGTCTTCGACTACCCCACGCCGCGGGCGCTGGCCGAGTTCCTGCGCGCCGAGCTGGCGCCCGGGGCCGGCGACGAGGCGCGGGCGCACGAAGAGCAGGTCCGCCGCATCCTGCAAGCCATCCCGCTCACCCGGCTGCGCGACGCGGGGCTGCTCGACAGCCTGCTCGAACTGGGCGGGGCGGGCGATCGGCAGGTCCAGGCCGGTCAGGGGACGGCCGCCGACTCGATCGACGAGATGGACACGGAAAGCCTCATCAGCATGGCGTTCGAGGGCATCGACCTCGACGACGCGACTCAGGGAGCGTGAACGGGAATGACCGGCCCGAACGACAAACTCGTCGAAGCGCTCCGCGCGTCGCTGAAGGAAACGAAACTCCTGCGCGAGCAGAACCAGAAGCTCACCGCCACCCAGCGTGAGCCGATCGCGATCGTCGGCATGGCGTGCCGCTACCCCGGTGGCGTGTCGTCGCCGGAGGACTTGTGGCGGTTGGTGGCGGACGGTGTGGACGCCGTGGGCGGGTTCCCGACCGATCGTGGTTGGGACGTCGATGGTGTGTACGACCCGGAACCCGGTGCGGTGGGCAAGACCTACACCCGTGAGGGCGCGTTCCTGCACAACGCCGCCGACTTCGACCCGGCGTTCTTCGGGATCAGCCCGAACGAGGCGTTGGTGATGGACCCGCAGCAGCGTTTGCTGTTGGAGGCGTCGTGGGAGGCGATCGAGCGGGCGGGGATCGACCCGGTGTCGTTGCGGGGCAGTGATACCGGTGTGTTCGCCGGGATGATGTACCACGACTACCCGGCCAACAACAGCACCGGTGCGGTCGCCTCCGGGCGCGTCTCCTACACGCTCGGCCTCGAAGGTCCCGCGGTCACCGTCGACACGGCGTGCTCGTCGTCGCTGGTGGCGCTGCACTGGGCCGTCCAGGCGCTGCGCGCGGGGGAGTGCTCGCTGGCACTCGTCGGCGGTGTCGCGGTCATGGCGACGCCGGAGACCTTCGTGGAGTTCAGCCGGCAGCGCGGGCTGGCGAAGGACGGCCGGTGCAAGTCGTTCGCGGGCGCGGCCGATGGCACCGGCTGGGGCGAGGGCGTCGGTGTGGTGCTGGTCGAGCGGCTGTCGGACGCGCGCCGCAACGGCCACCGCGTGCTCGCCGTGGTCCGCGGGTCGGCGATCAACCAGGACGGCGCGTCCAACGGTCTCACCGCGCCCAACGGCCCGTCACAGCGCCGCGTGATCCGGGCGGCCCTCGCCAACGCCCGCGTCTCCGTCGACCAGGTCGACGTGGTCGAGGGCCACGGCACCGGCACGACGTTGGGCGACCCGATCGAGGCGCAGGCGTTGCTGGCGACCTACGGTCAGGACCGCCCTGAGGATGCCCCGTTGTGGTTGGGTTCGATCAAGTCGAACATCGGCCACACCCAGGCCGCGGCCGGTGTCGCCGCCATCATCAAGGTGGTCCACGCCATCCGGCACGGCGTGATGCCGAAGACGCTGCACGTGGACGAGCCGTCCCCGCACGTGGACTGGGCGGCCGGGAACGTGCGGTTGTTGACCGAGGCGCGGGAGTGGTCGGTCGAGGGTCGGCCGCGTCGGGCCGGCATCTCGTCGTTCGGGATCAGTGGGACGAACGCGCACGTGATCATCGAGCAGGCGCCGGAGGAGGAGACCGAGCTCGCTACCGCCGAGCTGCCGGTCGTGCCGCTGCTCGTGTCCGGGCACGACGCCGAGGGCGTGGCCGCGCAGGCTCGCAAGCTGCACGACTGGTTGGTGGACAACCCGTCCGTGCGGCCGACAGACGTGGCGTTCTCGCTGGTGAACACGCGTGCGGCGTTGTCGCACCGGTCGGTGGTGGCCGGTCGGGACCGCGACGAGCTGGTGCGTGCGCTGGCCGGGCTGGTGCCCGCGTTCACCCGGTCCACGGGCTCGACGGCGTTCCTGTTCACGGGTCAGGGTTCGCAGCGGGTCGGCATGGGTCGTGAACTGTCGGCGGCGTTCCCGGTGTTCGCGGGTGCGTTCACGGAGGTGCTCGCGGGCTTCGACCCGGTGTTGCGGGACGTGATGTGGGGTGAGGACTCGGAACGGTTGGATCGCACTGAGTTCACGCAGCCTGCGTTGTTCGCTTTCGAGGTTGCGTTGTTCCGGTTGTTGGAGTCGTGGGGTGTTCGGTCGGATCGGCTTGCGGGTCATTCGATCGGTGAGATCGCGGCTGCCCACGTCGCCGGTGTGCTGTCCTTGCCTGATGCGTGCCGGTTGGTGTCGGCGCGTGCGGGTTTGATGCAGGCGTTGCCCGAAGGCGGGGCGATGGTGGCGATCAAGGCCACCGAAGCCGACGTGCTGCCGTTGCTGACCGACGGTGTCGGTATCGCTGCGGTGAACGGGCCGGATTCCGTGGTCGTCTCCGGGGTCGAGGCCGAGGTGTTGGCGGTCGCGGCGCAGTTCGAGCGGTCGAAGCGGCTTTCGGTGTCGCACGCGTTCCACTCCACCCTTATGGACCCGATGTTGGACGATTTCCGCGCGGTGGTGCGGGAGTTGAGCTTCCAGGCACCGACTATCCCGATTGCCACCGCCGGCGATGTGACGGACCCGGAGTACTGGGTGCGGCACGTGCGGGACGCGGTGCGGTTCCACGATGCGGTGACGCAGTTGCACGGCGCAGGTGTCACGAGGTTCGTCGAGGTCGGGCCCGACGGCGTGTTGAGCGCGCTGGTCGACGGCGCGATCGCGTTGCAGCGCAGGGGGCGTGACGAAGCGGTCACTCTGGTCGCGGGCCTCGGGCAGCTGCACGGCACGGGCGGTGGGGTCGACTGGCAGGCGTTCTTCGACGGCCGCGGCACGCGGGTGGACCTGCCGACCTACGCGTTCCAGCGCGAGCGGTACTGGCTGGACACGATGGACTACCTGGCCGAGTCGTGGATGGCCGACGAGCTCGGCAACGTGAGGTCCGCCGGGCTCGGGAAGGTCGAGCACCCGCTGTTGGGCGCGGTGGTGGAGTCGCCCGACTCGGAACGAGTGGTGTTGACCGGGCGGCTCGGCACCGACCGGCAGCCGTGGCTGGCCGACCACGACGTGCTCGGCAGCGTCCTGCTGCCCGGCACGGGCTTCGTCGAGCTGGCGGTGCGCGCGGGTGACCAGGTCGGCTGCACCACGCTGGAGGAGCTGACCCTGACCGCGCCGCTGGTGCTGGCGCCGGGCAAGGCGGCAGTGGTGGAGGTCGTGGTCGACGCGCCCGACGGCAACGGTCGCCGGCCGGTGTCGGTGTACTCGCGGGAGGAGGGTTCCGACGCGCCCTGGACGCTGCACGCGCAGGGCGCGTTGTCCGAACGCGCGGTCGTGCCGTCCTTCGACCTGGCGCAGTGGCCACCGGCCGGTGCGGAGTCGATCGACCTCGACGGCGCGTACGAGCAGCTGGCCGATCAGGGCTACGGCTACGGGCCGGTGTTCCAGGGGCTCAAGGCGGCCTGGAAGGTCGGGGACGACGTGTACGCCGAGGTCGCGCTGCCCGCGCAGAACGCCGAGGCCGCGCGGTTCGGGCTGCACCCGGCGCTGCTCGACGCGTCCCTGCACGCGATCCTGGTGCACGACGACGGCAACCGCGACGGCCGGACCGTGCTGCCGTTCGTGTGGAGCGGTGTCACGCTGCACGCCGCCGCCGCGCACGCGGTCCGGGTGCGGATCACCCCGTCCGGGCGGGACAGCATCGCGCTGGCCGTCGCGGACGAGACCGGCCTGCCGGTCATGTCGGTCGAGGCGCTGGTGTCCCGGCCGGTGTCGGCGGCGCAGCTCGACGTGCGGCCCGACCACCGCGACGCGCTGCTGCACATCGGGTGGCAGCAGGTCCCGGTCGCCTCGGCCGAGGGGGCCGAGGACGTGGTGTTCGCCGTGACGACGCCGGACGGCGACGTCACCGACCGCGTGCGCGCGGTCACGGCGGCCGTGCTCGACCAGCTCAACGCCGAGCGCACGGGCACGCTGGTCGTGGTGACCACGCACGCCGTGGCGGTGGGCGCGGACGACGTGGTCGACCTGGCGCAGGCCCCGGTGTGGGGTCTGGTGCGGGCCGCCCAGGCGGAGAACCCCGGCCGGTTCGTGCTGGTGGACACCGACGGGTTCGACGAGTCGCTGGTCCGGGCGGCGGTGGCGACCGGTGAGCCGGAGATCGCCCTGCGCGCCGGGTCGGCGCACGTGCCGAGGCTGGCCAGGACGTCCGCGACCGGTGACCGGCCGCGGTGGCGCGAGGGCGGCACGGTGCTCGTCACGGGTGGTACCGGTGGTCTGGGTGGTCTGGTGGCCCGTCACTTGGTGGTCGAGCACGGTGTGCGGCACCTGGTGTTGACGAGTCGGCGTGGAGTGGAAGCGCCGGGCGCGACCGAGCTGGGAGAAGAGCTGACCGCCCTTGGTGCGGCGGTGACGATCGCCGCGTGCGACATGGGTGATCGTGACGCGGTGGCGGCGTTGTTGGCGGGCATCCCGGCCGAGCACCCGTTGACCGGTGTCGTGCACGCCGCCGGCGTCGCGCGCAACGGCGTGGTCGGCGCGGTCACCCCCGAGCAGGTCGAGGACGTGTTCCGCCCGAAGGTGGACGCCGCCTGGCACCTGCACGAGCTGACCGCGGAGGTGGACCTGGCCGCGTTCGTGCTGTTCTCCTCGGCGGGTGGCATGGTGCTGGCCGCCGGGCAGGCGACGTACGCGGCGGCGAACGTGTTCCTCGACGCCCTCGCGCACCACCGCCACGCCGAAGGGCTGCCCGCGACGTCCCTGGCGTACGGGCTGTGGGGCGTGGACGCGGGCCTCGGCGCGCTGCTCGGCGAGGTCGACCTGGACCGCGTGCGCCGCCAGGGACTCCCGCCGCTGACGCTCGAGGAAGGTCTCGGCCTCTTCGACGCCGCGCTGGGGACGGGCCGGCCGGTGCTCGTGCCGCTGCGGGTCGACGCGGCGACCGCACGCGCCCGCACCGGCGACGTGCCCGCGTTGCTGCGCGGACTCGTGCGCGCTCCCGCCCGTCAAGCGGCACGGCGGGGTTCGAACGAGCTGGCCGGGCGACTGGACGGCCTCACCGACGCCCAGCGCGTCGACGCGCTGCTCGACCTGGTGCGCGGCCACGTGGCCGCCGTCCTCGGGCACGCCTCCGCCGACGCGATCGAGCCCGACCGGGCGTTCCAGGAGCTGGGCTTCGACTCGCTGTCGGCGGTCGAGCTGCGCAACGCCCTCAACACCGTGACCGGCCTCGACCTCCCGGCGACCCTGGTGTTCGACCAGCCGTCCGCGCGTGCGGTGGCGCAGCACATCGCGGAGACGCTGGCCGGCGCCGCCGCCGCGACCACCGCGGTCGTCACCAGGGTGGCGGCCGACGAACCGATCGCCATCGTCGCGATGGGCTGCCGCTACCCCGGCGGCGTCACCACGCCGGAGGACCTGTGGCGGGTGGTGCTGGACGGCGTCGACACCGTGACCGGGTTCCCGGACAACCGCGGCTGGGACGAGGTCTACGACCCCGAACCCGGCAAGCGCGGCAAGAGCTACACCCGCGAGGGCTGCTTCCTGCACGACGCGACCATGTTCGACCCCGGGTTCTTCGGGATCAGCCCGAACGAGGCCGTCGCCATGGACCCGCAGCAGCGGCTGCTGCTGGAGATCGCCTGGGAGGCCCTGGAACGCGCCGGGATCGACCCGGTCTCGCTGCGCGGCAGCGCCACCGGCGTGTTCGCGGGCCTGATGTACCACGACTACGGGCAGGGCTCGGACCGGGCGCACTCCAGCGGCGGCAGCCTCGTGTCCGGCCGCGTCTCCTACACCCTCGGCCTGGAAGGGCCCGCGGTCACGGTCGACACGGCGTGCTCGTCGTCGCTGGTCGCCCTGCACCTGGCGATCCAGGCGCTGCGCTCCGGTGAGTGCTCGCTGGCGCTCGCGGGCGGCGTGACGGTGATGTCCACGCCGGACATGTTCGTCGACTTCAGCCGCCAGCGCGGGCTCTCCGCCGACGGCCGGTGCAAGTCGTACGCGGGCGCGGCGGACGGCACCGGCTGGGGCGAGGGCGCGGGTCTGCTGCTGGTCGAGCGGTTGTCGGACGCGCGGCGCAACGGGCACCCGGTGCTCGCCGTCGTGCGCGGGACCGCGCTCAACCAGGACGGCGCGTCGAACGGCTTCTCCGCGCCGAACGGGCCGTCCCAGCAGCGGCTCATCCGGCAGGCCCTCGGCGTGGCCGGGCTGTCCACTTCGGACGTCGACGTGGTCGAGGGCCACGGCACCGGCACGACGTTGGGCGACCCGATCGAGGCGCAGGCGCTGCTGGCGACCTACGGCCAGGACCGGACCGAGGACGCCCCGCTGTGGTTGGGGTCGATCAAGTCGAACATCGGCCACACCCAGGCCGCCTCGGGCGTGGCCGGGGTGATCAAGATGGTGGAGGCCGTCCGGCGCGGTGTGCTGCCGAAGACGCTGCACGTGGACGAGCCGTCGCCGCACGTGGACTGGGCGGCGGGCGGCGTGCGGCTGCTCACCGAGGCGCGCGAGTGGCCCGCGGTGGACCGGCCGCGGCGGGCGGCGGTCTCGTCGTTCGGCATCAGCGGCACCAACGCGCACGTGATCATCGAGCAGGCCGACCCGGTGGAACCCCGGTCCGAGACGCCGACCGCGACCGGTTCGGTCGTGCCGTGGCTGCTGTCCGCCCGGACGGCGGAAGGGCTCGTCGCGCAGGCCGCGTCGCTGCGGTCGCACCTGGCGGACCGGCCGGACCTGCGCGGTGTCGACGTCGGCTTCTCGCTGGCCACGGGCCGTTCCCGGTTCGAGCACCGCGCCGTGCTGGTCGGTGAGCACCGGGGCGAGCTGATGCGGGAGCTCACCGCGCTGGCCGAGGGCCGGGGCACGTCCGGCGTGGCGCGGTCGACCGGCTCGACCGCGTTCCTGTTCACCGGCCAGGGCTCGCAGCGGGTCGGCATGGGCCGTGAGCTGTACGGGGAGTTCCCGGTGTTCGCGCGGGCGGTGGAGGCGGCGGCGGCCGGGTTCGCCCCGGAGCTGCTGGACGTGATGTGGGGCTGGGACGAGAAGGCCGTCAACCGCACGGAGTTCGCGCAGCCGGCGTTGTTCGTGTTCGAGGTCGCGCTCTACCGGTTGTTGGAGTCGTGGGGTGTTCGGCCGGATCGGGTGGCGGGTCACTCCATCGGCGAGATCGCGGCGGCTCATGTCGCTGGTGTGTTGTCGCTGTCGGACGCGTGCCGGCTGGTGGCGGCGAGGGCGAGCCTGATGCAGGCGTTGCCCGAGGGTGGGGCGATGGTGGCGGTCAAGGCCGCCGAGGCGGATGTGCTGCCGTTGTTGACCGACGGTGCGAGCATCGCGGCGGTCAACGGGCCGGACTCGGTGGTCGTGTCGGGTGTCGAGGCCGAGGTGTTGGAGGTCGCGGCGAAGTTCGAGCGGTCGAAGCGGCTGTCGGTGTCGCACGCGTTCCACTCGGTCTTGATGGACCCGATGTTGGACGCATTCCGGGCGGTGGTGCGGGAGTTGAGCTTCCGCGAGGCGACCATCCCGATCGCCACGGTCGGTGATGTGACGGACCCGGAGTACTGGGTGCGGCACGTGCGTGACGCCGTCCGGTTCCACGACGTCGTGGTGCGGCTGCGCGAGCAGGGTGTCGTGCGCTTCGTGGAGGTCGGCCCGGACGGCGTGCTCAGCGCGCTGGTCGAGGACGGCATCCCGTTGCAGCGCAAGGGCCGTGACGAGGCCGTCACGCTGGTGACCGGCGTCGGTCGGCTGCACACCGCCGGCGGGACCGTGGACTGGCGGGCCTTCTTCGCGGGCCGCGCCGCCCGGCGGGTCGACCTGCCGACCTACCCCTTCCAGCGCCAGGAGTACTGGCCGGACGAGCAACTGCTGCTCACCCCGGACATCGCGGCCACCGGCCTGGCCACGGTCGAACACCCCCTGCTGGGTGCGGCGGTGCCGCTGGCCGACTCCGGCGAGCTGCTCCTCACCGGACGCCTCGCCGTGCACGCGCAGCGCTGGCTGGCCGACCACCGCGTGTTCGACAACGTCCTGGTCCCCGGCGCCGCGCTGGTCGAGGTGGCCGTCCAGGCCGGTGACCGCGTCGGCTGCGACGTGCTGGAGGAGCTGACCCTCGGCGCACCGCTCGTGCCGGGCGAGAAGGGCTCGCAGCTGCAGGTGCGCGTCGGCGCGCCGGACGACGACGGGCGACGTCGGATCACCATCCACTCCCGTCCCCAGGACGCGGAGCCGGACGAGCCGTGGACGTCGCACGCCGAAGGTGTGCTCGTGGCCGGGACGGGGGCGACCGGCGCCCGGTTGGACGAGTGGCCGCCGCCCGGGGCCGAGCCCGTCGACCTCGACGGTGCGTACGAGTTCCTCCAAGAGCGCGGGTACGGGTACGGCCCGGCGTTCCAGGGCCTGCGGGCGGCGTGGCGGCGCGGTGACGACGTCTACGCCGAGGTCGCGCTCCCGGAGCAGAGCCGCGCCGAAGCCGCCCGGTACGGGCTGCACCCCGCGCTGCTCGACGCCGCGATGCACGCGTTGAACTTCGCCGGTGACGAGGACGCCGACGGCACGCGCACGATGCTGCCGTTCTCCTGGTCCGGCGTGACCCTGCACGCCACCGGCGGCACCGCGCTGCGGGTCCGGCTGAGCCGGTCGAGCGAGACGGCGTTCGCGCTCACCCTGGCCGACGCCGCGGGTGCGCCCGTCGCGTCCGTCGCGGCGCTGAACCTGCGCCCGGTGTCGGTCGAGCAGTTGACGGCGGGTCGGCGCGACGCGTCGGTGCTGCGCGTCGACTGGAACCCGCTCGCCACGCCCGAGGACCGGGTGGAGCTGGTGCCGTTCGCCGACGTCGCCGAGGGTCGTCCGGCCCCCGCGCACGTCCGGCTGCGCGTCGAACCCGTCGGTGACGACGTGCCGACGCGCGTGCGGTCCGCCACGACCGCCGTGCTCGCCGCCGTGCGGACCTGTCTGGAGGACGAGCGCTTCACCGGCACGACCCTCGTGGTGGTGACCAGGCACGCGGTCGACGCCGGTGACGGCGTGGTCGACGTCGCGCAGGCCCCGGTGTGGGGCCTGGTGCGGGCGGCGCAGGCGGAGAACCCGGGCCGGTTCGTGCTGGTGGACGTCGACGACCGGGCCGTGTCCGCGGGCGTGGTCGACCCCGCCGCGGCTGCCGGTGAACCGGAGGTCGCGGTGCGGGGCGGCCGGTTGAGCGTGCCCAGGCTGGTCCGGCACACCGACGTCGGTGACCGGCCGCGGTGGCGCGAGGGCGGCACGGTGCTCGTCACGGGTGGTACCGGTGGTCTGGGTGGTCTGGTGGCCCGTCACTTGGTGGTCGAGCACGGTGTGCGGCACCTGGTGTTGACGAGTCGGCGTGGTGTGGAGGCGCCGGGCGCGGCGGAGTTGGGTGAAGAGCTGACGGCGCTCGGTGCGGAGGTGACGATCGCGGCGTGCGACGTCGGTGATCGTGACGCGGTGGCGGCGTTGTTGGCGGGCATCCCGGCCGAGCACCCGTTGACGGGTGTCGTGCACGCCGCCGGCGTCGCGGACAACGGCCTCATCGGCACCATCACGCCCGAGCGGATCGACCCCGTGCTGCGGGCCAAGGCGGACGCCGCCTGGCACCTGCACGAGCTGACCGCGGAGGTGGACCTGGCCGCGTTCGTGCTGTTCTCCTCCGCGGGTGGGCACGTCCTCGCGTCGGGCCAGGCGCCCTACGCGGCGGCGAACGTGTTCCTCGACGCCCTCGCCGCGCACCGGGCGGCGTCCGGGCTGGCCGCGACGTCGATGGCGTTCGGCCTGTGGGCGGTCGACACCGGCTTGAGCGCCTACCTGACCGAAGCCGACCTGCACCGCCTCCGTCGTCAGGGCCTGCCCGCGCTGACCGAGGCCGAGGCGTTCGCCTCGTTCGACGCGGCGCTCGCGGCGGGCGTGCCGGCACTCGTGCCGCTGAAGGTGGACGTGCAGGCGCTGCGCTCCCGCACCGACGAGATCCCCGTGCTGCTGCGCGGTTTCGCACCGGCACGCAGGCGTGGCGCGGCGGAGGCGGCCGAAGCGGGCGCGCTGCGGCAGCGGCTCGCCGGGCTGGACGAGGACGCGCAGGAAGTCGTGCTGCGCGACCTCGTGCTCGGGTACTGCGCGATGCTGCTCGGCCACACCGACCCGGCCGCCGTCGACCCCGAGCGCGACTTCCTGGAGTCCGGGTTCGACTCGCTCACCGCGATGGAGCTGCGCAACCAGCTCAACGCGGCCACCGGGCTGAGCCTGCCGCCCATGGTGGTGTTCGACAACAAGAACCCGGCGGAGCTGGCACGGTGGGTGCGGTCCGAGCTGGCCGTCGGCGCGACGGCGACGCCGGTGGCCGCCGCGGCGGACGACTCGCTCAGCGCCCTGTTCCGCGCCGGGCTGGAGGAGGGCCGCGTCGGCGAGGCGTACGACCTGCTGCGCGCGGTGGTCGCGCTGCGGCCGAAGTTCACCTCGGCGGCCGACCCGGCGGACATCCCGTCGCCGGTCACCATGCGCGAAGGGCCGGCCGGCGCGCCGCGCCTGATCTGCCTGAGCACGCCGATGGTCACCGGTGGCCTGCACCAGCACTCGCGGGTGGTCGGGCACCTCGGCACGCCGCGGCACGTCGTGGGCATCCCCACGCCGGGCTTCGTCGCGGGGGAGGGCCTGCCCGCCTCCGTGGACGCCGCCGTCGAGGTGCTCGCCGCGGCCGTGCTCAAGGCCGCGGAGGGCGAGCCGTTCGTGCTCTTCGGCTACTCGTCGGGCGGGTCGCTGGCCTACTCGGTGGCCGGGCACCTGGAGCGGACCGGGGCCGCACGACCGGCGGGCGTGGTCATGCTCGACTCGTTCAAGATCCTCGACGAGGGCTCCGGCGCGGCCATGCCGATCCGCGAGCTGACGCTGGGCCTGTACGAGAAGGAGTCCCTGTTCGGCCGGTTCGACAACGCCCGGCTGTCCGCGATGGCCTGCTGGTTCGACCTCGTGCCGAACCTGCGGATGGACCCGGTCGAGGCGCCCGTGCTGTTCATCCGGTGCACCGAGAGCTTCCTCGACCTGCCCGAGGACCAGCAGGACTGGCTCGCCGAGCCGCTGGAGCCCACGCACGCCGTGCGGTCCGTGGCGGCCAACCACTTCACCGTCATCGAGGAGCGCTCCGCCGACACCGCGAAGCTCGTCGACGGCTGGCTCGACTCGATGGAGAGGGACGACCGATGAAGATCAAGCCGACGTCGAGGGGCCTGGCGCCCTTCGGCGAGCACCACACCTGGTACCGGGTGACCGGCGACCTGCGCGCCGGCCGCCCGCCGCTGGTGGTCGTCCACGGGGGGCCGGGCAGCACGCACGACTACCTCCAGAACATGGCCGCCCTCGCCGAGCACGGCCACCCGGTCGTGCACTACGACCAGCTCGGCAACGGCGGCTCCACGCACCTGCCCGACCGGGGGCCGGGCTTCTGGACCGTGGAGCTGTTCCTGGCCGAGCTGGACAACCTCCTCGCGCACCTGGGCATCGCCGACGGGTACGTGCTGTACGGGCACTCCTGGGGCGGGATGCTCGCCACCAAGCACGCCGCCGCGCGGCCCGCCGGGCTGCGCGGCCTGGTGGTGGCCAACTCGCCCGCGTCCTACCCGTTGTGGTTGCGGGAGATGGAGGTGCTGCGCGCCCGGTTGCCGTTGGGCGTCAACGACACCTTGCTGCGGCACGAGGCCGCGGGCACCACCGACAGCGAGGAGTACGCCAAGGCGATCATGCCGTTCTACACCGAGCACGTGTGCCGGCTCGACCCGTGGCCGCGCGACTACCTGGCCTCGTTCTACGAGATCGTCAACGACCCGACCGTCTACCACGCGATGAACGGGCCGAGCGAGTTCCACGTCGTCGGCACCCTCAAGGACTGGTCGGTGATCGACTGCTGCCCGTTGGTGGAGGTGCCGACGCTGCTCATCTCGGGCAGGCACGACGAGGCGACGCCGGTGACCGTGCAGCCCTACGCCGACCTCGTGCCCGACGTGCGGTGGGAACTGTTCGAGGAGTCCAGCCACCTGCCCAACCTGGAGGAGCCGGAGCGCTTCACCCGGGTCATGCGGGACTACCTGGACGGCCTGTCGGCCCGGTAGGGGGAGCTAGGGGTGTGCCGGGCCCGGACCCGCGCCACACACTCGCAGGGAAACCGCGGCGCGTCACACGTGAATGGACAAAGGTACATGGACACCGCCATCACCTTCCCCGGAATGGGGCCCAACCGATTCCACGACCTCGCCAAGTTCCTGCTCGTCGACCCGTCGACCCGGGCCATGCTCGCGACCGCGGACGACGTGCTCGGCTATTCCCTGTTCGACCGCTGCCTGGCCGATGACGACGACTACTCGGAATACGCTCAGGTCGCGTTCCTGATCGCCTGCCTGGGCATGGCCAAGTGGGCGGAGGAGGAGTTCGGCGCACGCCCCGAGGTGTGCGTCGGGCTGAGCTTCGGGGGCAAGACCGCCGCGGTCTACTCGGGCGCGCTGGACTTCGCCGACGCGGTCGGCCTGACGGTGGCGATGGCCAGGGCCGAGCAGGAGTACTTCGCCCACGAGCACCGCGACGTGGTCACCCACTCGTTCACCCGGGTGCCCGCCGACGCGCTGGCCGAGATCCTCGGCGAGATGGACCGGCGGGGCGAGTGGCACGAGATCTCCTGCTACGTCGACGAGGACTTCCACATGGTGTCCCTGCGCGACACCGCGTTGGAGGAGTTCCAGCGCAGGCTCCGGGCGGTGGGCGGCATGTCGTTCTACACGATGCGCCCGCCGCTGCACTGCGCCGCGTTCGCGCCGCTGCGCGACCGGGTCGAGCGCGACGTGCTGGCCGGGATCGACTTCGCCGACCCGCGCGTGCCGGTGGTGGCCGACCAGGACGGTCGGGTGCTCACCACGGCGGACGGGGTGCGGACGATGCTGCTGGACGGGATCGTGCGCCCGGTGCGCTGGCCCGCCGTGATCGCGGCGCTGCAAGGGCTCGGGGTGCGCACGCTGCACGTCGCCGGGCCGGACGCGGTCTTCGGCCGGGTCCGCGCGGCGCGTTCCGCGTTCGAGGTCGTGCCGGCCAACCTGGACCGCGTGCTGCGGCCACGCACCCGCGGCATGGCCGCCGCGAGCGCGTAGCCGTCGCTGCCCGGTCCGCCGGTCAGGCGGGTTCCATCATGGACGACAGCGCCGCCCACAGCGTGCCCGGCGTGGCGAACGTGCTCATGTTCAGCGACTCGTCCAGAAACCGCACGCCGTACTCCTGCTCCACGGCGGACAGCAGGTCCACCGTGGCCATCGAGTCCAGGCCCAGGTCGCGCAGCACCGCGTCCGCCGCCAGCTCCTCGTCCGGCGGGAGGAAGGGCAGTTGCGCCCGCAGCAGCTCCTCGAACCGTTCGTCCCACATAACCCCTCCGACTGTCGTTGGTCCGCTGGACCGAAACGACACCCGATCCGCGGTGCCCTCACAACCCCTGGCGCCCCCTAGTCCCCGGAGCCACGATGACCGACACGACACCCGCGCTGCACGCCCGTTTCCTGCGCGGGCTCGCGGTTTCGCCGCACCGTGACGCGGTGCGCGTGGGCGCGGACGCGATCACCTACGAGGCCGCGCACGACCTCGCGTCGCGGTGGGCGGGCGCGCTGCTGGCCGGTGTGGACGAACGGCCGCGCGCGATCGGCGTGCTGGCGGGCAAGAGCGTCGAGGCGTACGTCGGCGTGCTCGCCGCGCTCTACACCGGCGCCGCGGTCGTGCCGCTGCACCTGGCGTTCCCGCCGGCGCGCACCGCGCGGATGATCGAGCTGGCCGGGGTGTCGGCGCTCATCGTGGACGAGGAGGGCGCGGGCGTGCTCGCCCGGATGCCGGAGGTCGACCTGCCGGTGCTCGCCCCGGCGGGCGGCGACGTCCCCGCCGGCCGGGCCGTGCCGGTCCACGCCGCCACCGCGCTCGGCGAGCCGCGGTCGGTCGACGCGCGGGACACCGCCTACCTGCTGTTCACCTCGGGGTCGACCGGCACGCCGAAGGGCGTGTCGATCACCCACGGCAACACCCGGCACTACTTCGACCTCGTCACCCGTCGGTACGAGGCAGGCGCGGACGACGTGTTCTCGCAGACGTTCGACCTCAACTTCGACTGCGCGATGTTCGACCTGTTCTGCGCGTGGGACGCGGGCGCGACGGTGCAGGCCGTGCCCGCCGCCGCCTACCGCAGGCTGCCGGAGTTCCTGGCCGAGCGCGGCGTCACGGTGTGGTTCTCCACGCCCAGCGCGATCCCGTTGGTGCGCCGCACCGGCGGCCTCGCGCCCGGCGTGCTGCCGGGGCTGCGGCTGAGCCTGTTCGCGGGCGAGGCGCTCAAGGCCGCCGACGCCGCCGACTGGCAGGCCGCGGCGCCCAACTCGGCGCTGGAGAACATCTACGGCCCCACCGAGCTGACCGTCACCGTGACCGGGCACCGCTGGCGGCCCGACACGTCACCTTCCCTGTGCGTCAACGGGCTCGTGCCCATCGGTGCCGTCCACGAGGGACACGACCACGTGCTGCTCGGCGCGGACGGCGAGCCTGTCGCCGACGAGGGCGAGCTGTGCGTCACCGGGCCGCAGCTCACCGCGGGCTACCTCGACCCCGCCGACGAGCGGGGCCGGTTCGTCCGCCGCGACGGCCGAACCTGGTACCACACCGGGGATCGCGTGCGCAGGCTCGACAACGGCGAGCTGATCTACCTCGGCCGGCTCGACAGCCAGGTCCAGGTGCAGGGCTGGCGGGTCGAGCCCGCCGAGGTCGAGCACGCGCTGCGGTCGTGCCCCGGCGTGCAGGACGCGGTGGTCGTCGCGGTCACCGCGGACGAGACGACCGAACTCGTCGTCTACTACACCGGGGAGCCGACGCCACCCGCCGCGCTGGCCGCCGCGCTGCGCTCGACGTTGCCTTCCGGAATGGTGCCGAAGCGGTACCGGCACGTCGATGAATTCCCGCTCAACTCCAACCGCAAGGTGGACCGTTCACGGCTCGCAGCCGATGCCGCGGCCGTGTACTCGCCTAGGGGTGAGAAAAGCTCTCTAGGGGTGTGACCGGTGCCGGCCGCCGGTTACGTTCGACACCATCGAATTCTTCTCAGGCCCCGCTTTCCGAATGGGAGACGCGGATTTGGACGCCCGAATCACCCCGATCGAACGCGCCGCGTCGATCCACGGCCTGCTCGACGAAGCCGCGGCCGAGACGCCCGACGCGTCCGCCGTCCGCGACCCGGTCGGCACGCTGACCTACCGCCGGCTGCACGCGCTGAGCCACGCCTTCGCCCGGTGGTTGCACGACCAGGGGCTGCGCCGCGGCGACCGCCTCGTCGTGCAGCTGCCGACCCGCCGGGAACAGGTCGCGATGTTCTTCGGCGCGTCCCGCAACGGCGTGATCTTCGTGCCGCTCAACCCCGCGATGAAGCAGTACCACCTGCGTTCCGTGCTCGCCGACGCCGAGCCCGTCGCGGTGATCGGTGCGGGCGAGCAGACCGCGCAGCTGCGGGCGATCACGGACCTGCCGGTGCACGACCTGGCCGACGTGTGGCCCGAGGTCGAAGCGGCGGCCGACCAGGACGTCCGGGTGGACGTCGAGGTCGCGCCCGACGACATCGCCGTGCTCATCTACACCTCCGGCAGCACGGCCGCGCCCAAGGCCGTGATCGGACCGCACGCGCAGGTGGTGTTCGCGTCCCGGGCGCTGCAGCAGGTGCTCGGCTACCGCGCCGACGACGTGGTGTTCTGCCGCTTCCCGCTCTCCTGGGACTACGGCCTCTACAAGGTCCTGCTGACGTGCCTGGGCCGCAGCGAGATCGTGCTGGCGGGCGAGGAGTCGGACCTGTTGCTGCTGCGGCGGATGCGCGAGGTGGGCGCGACCGTCGTGCCCATCGTGCCGTCGCTCGCCACGATGATCACCACGTTGGCGCAGCGCGACGTCGAGCCGCCTCCGCCGGTCCGGCTGATCACCAACACCGGCGCCGCGCTGTCCGCGCCGACGATCGGCGCACTGCGGTCGGCGTTCCCCGGTGTCCGGGTGGTGCGCCAGTTCGGGCAGACCGAGTGCAAGCGCGTGTCGATCATGCCGCCGGAGGAGGACCGGGAGCGGCCCCAGTCGGTCGGCCTGCCCCTGCCCGGCACCACCGTGTCGATCCTCGGCCCCGACGGCGAACCCGTGCCGCAGGGCGAGGTCGGCGAGATCGTGGTGTCCGGCCCGCACGTCATGCCCGGCTACTGGCGCATGCCCGAGCTGACCGACAAGACGTTCCGACCGGTCGGCGACACCGGGCAGCGGCGGCTGCACACCGGCGACTACGGCCGCGTCGACGAGGACGGCTACCTGTACTTCGAGGGCCGCCGCGACGACATGTTCAAGCGCAAGGGCATCCGCATGAGCACGGTCGAGATCGAGGCCGCCGCCATGGACGTGCCGGGCGTGCGGACGGCCGCCGCGGTGCCGCCGGCGGGCGACCGCGACCTCGCGCTGTTCGTCGAGGGCGACGTCGACCCGCACGTGGTGCTGAAGGAACTGGCCCAGCGCCTGGAACCGGCGAAGGTGCCGGCGATCTGCCGGGTCGTGGACGACCTGCCGCTGACCATGCACGGCAAGAACGCGCGCGCCGCGCTCGCCGACCTCCTCGACCGGAGCAGATGATGACCGACGACGTCGAGCTTGCCGCCGAGTTCGGCACGCCGCTGTACGTGTACCGGCTGGACGACGTGGCCGAGGCGAGGAAGCAGCTGTTCGACGCGCTGCCCGACGAGGTCGAGCTGTTCTACGCGCTCAAGGCGAACCCGCACCCGGACCTGGTGCGGGCGCTGCGCGAGGGCGAGGGCCGCACCTGCCGGGCGGAGATCAGCTCCACCGGTGAGCTGGCCGCCGCGCTCACCGCCGGGTTCCGCGGCGAGGACTGCCTCTACACCGGCCCCGGCAAGACCCGCGGCGAGCTGGACGAGGCGATCGCCCAGGGCGTGCGGCTGTTCTCCACCGACTCGGTGACCGACGTGCGGCACGTCGGCGAGGCCGCTCGCGCGCGGGGCGTCGAAGTGGACTGCCTGCTGCGCGTCAACAGCGTCGCGGCCAGCGCCACCACCAGCATCCGGATGACCGGCACGCCGTCGCAGTTCGGCTTCGACAGCGAGGTGCTCGCCGACGCGCTGCCGCTGCTGCGGGAGGTGGAGGGCGTGCGGATCGCGGGTTTCCACTTCTTCCCGCTCAGCAACGCCACCGACGAGGACAACCTGATCGGCGAGTTCGAGCACACGATCGAGCTCGCCGCCCGGCTGTCGGACGACCTCGACCTGCCGTTGCGCTACCTCGACATCGGCGGCGGCTTCACGGTGCCCTACGGCGCGCCGGGGGAGCGGCCCGAGTACCCGAAGCTGCGCGCCGCGCTCGAACGGGCGCTGGACCTGCACCTGCCGCGGTGGCGCACCGGTGCGCCGCGCGTCGCCTGCGAGTCGGGGCGCTACCTGGTCGGCGGCAGCGGCACGCTGGTCGCGGGCGTCACGAACGTCAAGGTCAGCCGCGGGCGCAAGTTCGTGATCACCGATGCCGGGATCAACACGTTCGGCGGCATGTCCGGTCTGGGTCGGCTGCTGCCGGTCCAGGTGCGGCCCGCCGAGGGTGACGGGCCGGTGGAGAAGGCCAGTCTCGTCGGTCCGCTGTGCACGCCGGGTGACGTCCTCGGTCGGCAGATCGACCTGCCGCCGTTGGAGTCCGGTGACGTCGTGCGCGTGCCCAACACCGGCGCGTACGGGCCGACGGCGAGCCTGCTGATGTTCCTCGGCAGGCCCGCGCCCACCGAGGTCGTGGTGCGGGGTGACGAGGTCGTCTCGGTGTCCCGCATCGAGCACCGACGGGTGCCCCGGTGACGACTCCGGACCTCCTGCCGACCGCGCCGACGGTCGTGGTGAGCGGCGTCGCGTCCGACTCGCACACGTGGAACCTGGTGTTCCTCCAGCTGCTGGTGGAAGAGCTGGGCTACCCGGTGGTGAACCTAGGGCCGTGCGTGCCGGACGAGGTGCTGGTGGAGCGGTGCCGGCACCTCCGGCCCGGGCTGGTGGTGATCGGGACCGTCAACGGCCACGGCGGCCAGGACGCCCTGCGGGTGATCGAACGGCTGCGCGGCGTCCCCGAACTGGCCGCGACGCCCGTGGTGATCGGGGGCAAGCTGGGCGTCTCCGGCGACGTGAGCCGCCACACTCCGGCCCTGCTGGCGGCGGGTTTCGACGCGGTCTTCGAGGACGGCGGCGAAGCGATCGCCGACTTCCGCCGCTTCGTGCACGCCATCCCGCCCGCCGGCCGCCCCGCCCTGTCGGGTGCGGCGCAGGGCTCGGAGGCGACGGCGTGAGGGCGCTGCTACGGCGGCCGGGACCCGGTGTCGTCAGCCCGGTCGGGTGGGCGGCGTGACGTCCGTCGGGCCGTCGGCCGGCGAAGGCGTCGTCGGGCGGACCACCGGCGCGATGGGCACCCGGCCGGTCGGGTTCGGTGAGTTCGTGCGCACCGCCGCCCGGCGCGACGGCCTGGTCGTGCAGCCGCGCATGGGGTTCGACTCGCCCGAGCGGATGCGCGCCGGGCTCATGGCCACCAAGCACGCCCGCGCCACCACCGTCGGCACCATCACGCTCGACAGCTACACCCGCGTCGGCGACCTCGCCGCGGCCGAGACGGCGCTCGCCGACGGCATGCCGCTCAACGGCTACCCGATCGTGACGCACCTCCCCGAGACCACGGCCGGAGTCCTGGACGGACTCCGCGACGACGACTTCCCGGTCCAGGTGCGACACGGCTCGGCCGTGCCGGGTGACATCGTGTCCGCCCTGGTGCGCCTGCGGATCGACGCCACCGAGGGCGGTCCGGTCTCGTACTGCCTGCCCTACGGCCGCACACCGCTCGCCGAGTCCGTGCGCAACTGGGCCGACGCCGCCACCAGGTTCACCGCGCTGCGGGACTTCGGCGTCGAACCGCACGTGGAGACCTTCGGCGGCTGCATGCTCGGCCAGCTGTGCCCGCCGAGCCAACTCGTGGCGATCAGCGTGCTGGAGGCGTTGTTCTTCGCCGCCAACGGCATCCGCAGCATCTCCGTCAGCTACGCCCAGCAGACCAACCACGAGCAGGACGTCGAGGCCGTGGCCGCGTTGCGCCGGCTGTGCGGCGAACTGCTGCGGGTCGCCGACTGGCACGTGGTGGTCTACGCCTACATGGGCGCCTACCCCACCACGCCCGCGGGCGCGTACCGGCTGCTCGGCAAGGCCGCTGAACTCGCCGTGACCACCGGGTCCGAACGCCTCATCGTCAAGACCGTCGCGGAGTCCCGGCGCATCCCCACCATCGCGGAGAACGTGGCGGCGCTCGAACACGCAGCCGCCGCGGCGCGTGCGGGCACCGCCGGACCCGCGCCCCAGGACAGCCAGACCTATGCCGAGGCACGGGCGCTGGTCGACGCGGTGCTCGACCTCGCGGGCGACGTCGGCACGGCCCTGCTGCGCGCGTTCGAGCGGGGTTACCTCGACATCCCCTACTGCCTGCACCCGGACAACGCGGGCCGCACCCGCAGCCACCTCGACGCGCGCGGTCGGCTGTGCTGGTCGGACCTGGGCAACCTGCCCCTGCGCCACCTCGTGGCGCCCACCGGCGGGCGGCACGTGACGTCCTCGGGCCTGCTTGCCGACCTGTCGTACGTGCGCCGCGCCTACGACGGCGAGCCGGAGCTCCCCGGGCTCCCCGACCACCACCCCGTATCCCTGCCCACGAGCCCGGAGCGCTAGGTCAGGGGTCGGCTAGGGGCGTGCCGGGGCGGTCGTCCCTGTTTTCGTGCAACGAGCGTGCGACGGCGAATGCGTGGAGAGTGCAGATGAACGAGTCCGAGTTGACCGCGTCGCTGGCGGAGCTTTCCGCACCCGAGCAGACCAGGGTCCTGGTCGAGCTCGTCCGCCGGCACGCCCTGGCGGCGTTGCGACAGGTGCGGCCGGGCGAGCCGGTGTCCGTGCGGGACGCGGTGGCGTTCCGCGACCTGGGTCTCGACTCGCTCGCGCTGGTCGACCTGCACACGCGGATCAACGCCGCCACCGGCCTCGCGCTGCCACCCACCGTGGCCTTCGACCACCCCACGCCCGCGCTGCTCGCCGAGCACCTGCGCGCGCAACTGCTCGGCCTCGCGCCCGCGACGATCGCGCCGGTCGCGACCCGCTCGGCCGACGACGCGGACGACCCGATCGCGATCGTCGGCATCGGCTGCCGCTTCCCCGGCGGCGTGCACGACCCGGAAGCCCTGTGGTCCCTGGTGGACGAGGGCCGCGACGTGCTCGGGCCGTTCCCCGCGGACCGCGGCTGGGCGCTCGACGACTACTTCGACGCAGACCCCGACGCGCCCCGCAAGAGCTACGTCGACCGGGGCGGCTTCCTCGACACCGCCGCGCTGTTCGACGCGGACTTCTTCGGCATCAGCCCCCGCGAGGCGGTGGCGATGGACCCGCAGCAGCGCCTGGTGCTGGAGACGGCCTGGGAGGCGTTGGAGCGCACCGGCATCGACCCGACCTCGTTGCGCGGCAGCCGCACCGGCGTGTTCGTCGGCGCGGAGGTGCACGACTACGGCGTCCACGTGCACGAGGCGCCCGAAGGCCTCGACGGCTACCTCATGACGGGCAACGCGCCCAGCGTGGTGTCCGGCCGCGTCGCCTACGTGCTCGGCCTGGAAGGGCCCGCCGTCACCGTCGACACGGCGTGCTCCGGTTCCATCGTGTCGCTGCACCTCGCGGCCAACGCGCTGCGCCGGCACGAGTGCACGCTCGCGCTCGTCGGCGGCGTCGCGGTGATGGGCAGCCCCGGCATGTTCACGGCGTTCAGCCGACAGCGCGGCCTGGCCCCGGACGGCCGGGTGAAGGCGTTCGCCGCCGCCGCGGACGGCACCGGCTTCGCCGAGGGCGTCGGCCTGCTCGTCGTGGAGCGGCTGTCCGACGCCCGCCGCAACGGCCACCCCGTGCTGGCGCTCCTGCGCGGCTCGTCGGTCAACTCCGACGGCGCGAGCAACGGCCTCACCGCGCCGAGCGGCACGTCCCAGCAGCGGTTGATCCGGCAGGCGCTGGCCGAGGCGGGCCTCACCGCGGCGGACGTGGACGCGGTGGACGCCCACGGCACCGGCACCCGGCTCGGCGACCCGATCGAGGCGCAGGCGATCCTGGCCACCTACGGGCAGGACCGGCCCGAGGGCCGTCCGCTGTGGCTGGGCTCGGTCAAGTCCAACCTCGGGCACACCCAGGCCGCGGGCGGCGTCGCCAGCGTGATCAAGATGGTCCTGGCGATGCGCCACGGCGTGCTGCCGCGCACCCTGCACGTCGACGCGCCCTCGCCCAACGTCACGTGGTCCGCGGGTGAGGTGCGGCTGCTGACCGAACCGGTGGCGTGGCCGCGCGGCGAACGGCCGCGGCGCGCCGGCGTGTCCGCGTTCGGCATCAGCGGCACCAACGCGCACGTGATCATCGAGGAGCCGCCGGCGGACGACGCCGACGCGGTGCCGCGCGACGTCCGGCCGCGCCAGGTGACGCCGGTCGTGGTGTCCGCACGCGGTGAGCAGGCGCTGCGCGCCCAGGCGGAACGGCTGCTCGACGCCGACGCCGAGCCCGCCGACCTCGGCTTCTCGGTGGCCACCACGCGGGCCGCGCTCGTCGACCGCGCCGTGGTGGTGGCCGCGGACCGCGACGAGCTGCGCCGCGGGCTGCGCGCCATCGCGGCCGGTGAGCCCGCGTCCGACGTGCTCGTCGGCTCCGCCCGCACCGGCGGCCTCGCGTTCATGTTCACCGGCCAGGGCAGCCAGCGCCCCGACATGGGCGCCCAGCTCTACCGCGACTTCCCCGTCTTCGCCAAGGCGCGCGACGAGGCGATCGGCTACCTCGACCTCCAGCTGGCGACCTCGCTGTGGGACGTGCTGCACGCCGAGCCGGGCACGCCGACCGCCGAACTCGTCCACCGCACCGAGTACGCGCAGCCGGCGCTGTTCGCCGTCGAGGTCGCGCTGTTCCGGCTGCTGGAGTCCTGGGGCCTGCGCCCCGACCACCTCATCGGCCACTCCGTCGGCGAGCTGGCCGCCGCGCACGTCGCGGGCGTGCTGTCGCTGGCCGACGCCGCCCTGCTGGTCGCCGCGCGCGGCCGGCTCATGGGCGAGCTGCCCGGCGTGGGTGCGATGGTGGCGCTGGAGGCCACCGAGGACGAAGTCCTGCCGCTGCTGGCCGACGACGTGGACATCGCCGCGCTCAACGGCGTCCGGTCCACCGTGGTGTCGGGCGAGGAGAACGGTGTCGCGCTCGTCGCCGCCCACTTCGCGGGCCTGGGCAGGCGCACGAAGCAGCTGCGGGTGTCGCACGCGTTCCACTCGCCGCTCATGGCCCCGATGCTGGCGGAGTTCCGCCGGCTCGCGCAGGTCGTCACGTACTCCCGGCCGCGCGTCCCGATCGTCTCGACGCTGACCGGCGCGCCCGTCACCGCCGCCACCCTGGCCTCGCCGGACCACTGGACGGAGCACGTGCGCCGCCCCGTGCGGTTCCTCGACGGCGTGCGGCACCTGGTGGAGCAGGGCGTGAGCACGTTCGTCGAGCTGGGCCCCGACGCCGTGCTGTCGGCCATGGTCCCCGACTGCGTGGACGCCACCGACCTCGCCACCGCGCCGGTGCTGCGCCGCGGTCACGACGAGGAGCGGTCCCTGGTGTCGGCCGTCGCGCTCGCCCACGCCCGCGGCGGCGAGGTGGACTGGCGCGCGTTCTACGCCGACCGCGGCGCCCGGCAGGTCGAGCTGCCCACGTACCCGTTCCAGCGGCAGCGCTTCTGGCTCACCGCGCCGCGCGCCGTCGACGCCGCGCCCGGCCAGTCCGCGGTCCGGCACCCGTTGCTCGGCGCGGCCGTGGGCGTGGCCGGTTCCGACGGCGTGGTGCTGACCGGCGGGGTGTCGCTGCGCAGCCACCCGTGGCTGGCCGACCACGCGATCGGCGGCAGCGCCCTGCTGCCCGGCACCGCCTACCTCGAACTCGCCCTGCGCGCCGGCCGGGAGGTCGGCTGCGCGGCCGTCGAGGAGCTGACCATGGCCGCGCCGCTGGCCCTGCCCGCGGCCGGCGCGGTGGCGCTGCAAGCCGTCGTCGGGGCGGCGGACGCTGACGGCAGGCGCGAGGTCGAGCTGTACTCGCGGGCCGAGGGCGCGGACCTCGACGAGGCGTGGACCAAGCACGCGAACGGCGTCCTCGTGCCGACCGCCGAGGTCGTGCCCGTCGACTTGACGGAGTGGCCGCCCGCCGGCGCGGAACCCGTGGACGTCTCCGGGATCTACGACGAGCTGGCCGACCAGGGCTACGGCTACGGCCCGGCGTTCCAGGGCCTGCGCGCCGCGTGGCGGCTGGGTTCGGCGGTGTTCGCCGAGGTCGCCCTGCCCGAGGGCGTGGACGGCGCGGCGTTCGGCCTGCACCCCGCGCTGCTCGACGCCGCGCTGCACGCCACCGACCTCGCGTGGCCGGCCTCGGCGACCGGCACGACCCGGCTGCCGTTCGGGTGGGGTGGGGTCGTGCCGCACGCCGCCGGCGCGTCCGCGCTGCGCGTGCGGATCACCGCGACGGGTGACGACGAGGCCCGCCTCGACCTCGCCGACGGCGACGGCGTGCCCGTCGCGTCGATCGGCTCGTACCTGGTGCGGCCGGTGTCGGAGGAGCAGCTGCGCGCCGCCCGCGCCGGCCGCCCGGCCTCGCTGCACCGGGTGGCGTGGACGCCGCTCGCGGTCGTGCCGGATCCCGTGCGCGCGGACTTCGCCGTGGCACGGGTGGAGCCGGTGGACGGCGACGTGCCGGACGCGGTGCGCGCGGTCGCCGGTGCGGTGCTCGACCGGGTGCGCGAGTGGACGGCCGGCGGTGGGGACTCCCCGCTGGTGATCGTGACGCGCGGCGCGGTGCCGGTCGACGGCGAAGCGCCCGACCTGCGGCTCGCGCCGGTGTGGGGCCTGGTGCGGTCGGCGCAGGCCGAGCACCCCGGCCGGTTCGTGCTCGCGGACCTCGACGGCTCGCCCGAGTCCGATCGTGCGCTGGCGGCGGCGGTGGCGACCGGTGAGCCGGAGTTCGCGCTGAGGGACGGCAAGGTCCTCGTGCCGAGGCTGGCGGCCGCGCCCGCCACACCGCCGGGCACCCTCGACACGGCCACCCCACCGCCCTCGGACACCGCCGGCACTGTCGTCGACACCGCCGGCACCGTGCTGGTCACCGGCGGCACGGGCGGTGTCGGGGCGCACGTCGCGCGGCACCTCGTGACCGCGCACGGCGTTCGCCACCTGCTCCTCGTCGGCAGGCGCGGTGCCGACGCGCCCGGTGCGGCGAGCCTCAGCGACGAGCTGACCGCACTGGGCGCGCACGTCACCGTCGCCGCGTGCGACCTGGCCGACCGCGAAGCCACCCGCGCCCTCCTCGACGGCATCGACCCCGCCCACCCCCTCACCGCGATCGTGCACGCGGCCGGTGTGCTGGACGACTGCCTCGTCGGCGAGCTGACCCCCGAGCGGCTCGACGCCGTGCTGCGGCCCAAGGTCGACGCGGCCTGGCACCTGCACGAGCTGGCCGGCGACCTCGCCGCCTTCGTGCTGTTCTCCTCCACCGCCACGCTGTTCGACGCACCGGGCCAGGCCGGCTACGCCGCGGCGAACGTCTTCCTCGACGCGCTGGCCGCCCACCGCCGCGCGGCCGGCTCCACCGCCACCTCGCTGGCCTGGGGCCTGTGGACCGACACCGGCATGGGCGCGGGCCTGGACGACGCGGCCCTGCGGCGCATCGCGCGCTCCGGCCTCGAACCCCTCTCCGCCGCCGAGAACCTGGAACTGCTCGACCTCGCGCTCGGCAGCGCCGAACCGACCCTCGTGCCCACCCGCGTCGACACCCGGGGCCTGCGCAAGCGCCCGGACGACGTGCCGCCGATGCTGCGCGGCCTCGTGCCGACCCCGGCCCGCCGCCCCGCCGTCGCCGACGCGCCGGGGTCGAAGTACGCGGCGCTGCCCGAGGCGAAGCGGCAGGACGCGCTGCTCGCCCTCGTGCGCGCCACCACCGCGGACGTGTTGGGGCACACCGGTTCCGACGCGATCGGCGCGACCCGCGCGTTCAGCGAGCTCGGGTTCGACTCGCTGTCCGCGGTCGAGCTGCGCAACCGGCTGGGCGCGGCCACCGGCCTGCGCCTGACCGCCACCCTCACGTTCGACTTCCCCACCCCGGCCGCGCTCGCCGGACACCTCGCGGAGCTGGTGCGCGGCACGGCGGCGGCCCGCCCCCAGGTCGCCGCACCCGCGCCCGAGGCGTCGGTGGACGAGCCGATCGCCATCGTCGGCATGGCCTGCCGCTACCCCGGTGGGGTGGCCTCGCCGGAGGACCTGTGGCGGTTGGTGTCCGGCGGCGCGGACGCCATCTCGGTGTTCCCCGGCGACCGCGGCTGGCCGGACGACCTCTACGACCCGGAACGCGCCCGCACGGGCACCAGCGCCGCGCGCGAAGGCGGGTTCCTCTACGACGCGGCCGAGTTCGACGCGGACTTCTTCGGCATCAGCCCGCGCGAGGCGCAGGCCATGGACCCCCAGCAGCGGCTGCTGCTGGAGACCGCGTGGGAGACCGTCGAACGCGCCGGCATCGACCCGGTGTCGTTGCGGGGCAGCGACACCGGTGTGTTCGCGGGCGTGATGTACCACGACTGGGGCCTGCGCCTCGGGCCGCTGCCGGAGGAGCTCGCCGGCTACCACGGCAACGGCAGCCTGGCCAGCGTCGTGTCCGGCCGGGTCTCCTACGCCCTCGGGCTGGAAGGCCCCGCGGTCAGCATCGACACGGCGTGCTCGTCGTCGCTGGTCGCGCTGCACCTGGCCATCCAGGCGCTGCGGCGCGGTGAGTGCTCGTTGGCGCTCGCGGGCGGCGTGACCGTGATGTCCACCCCGGACACGTTCGTCGACATGACGCGCCAGGGCGGTCTCGCGCCGGACGGCCGGTGCAAGTCGTTCGCGGGCGCGGCGGACGGCACCGGCTGGAGCGAGGGCGTCGGCGTCCTGCTGGTCGAACGGCTGTCGGACGCCCGCCGCAACGGGCACCAGGTCCTGGCGGTCGTGCGGGGCTCGGCGGTGAACCAGGACGGCGCGTCCAACGGCCTCACCGCGCCCAACGGCCCGTCGCAGCAGCGGGTGATCCGCCAGGCCCTGGCCGGCGCGCAACTGTCCACTTCGGACGTCGACGTGGTAGAGGGCCACGGCACGGGCACGACGTTGGGTGACCCGATCGAGGCGCAGGCGTTGCTGGCGACCTACGGCCAGGACCGCGCTGAGGATGCCCCGTTGTGGTTGGGGTCGATCAAGTCGAACATCGGTCACACGCAGGCCGCGGCCGGTGTCGCCGGGATCATCAAGATGGTCATGGCGATGCGGCACGGGGTCCTGCCGTCCACGCTGCACGTCGACGAGCCGTCGCCGCACGTGGATTGGACCGCCGGTGGCGTCCGCCTGCTCACGGAGGCACGGGAGTGGGCGGTCGAGGACCGGCCGCGTCGGGCCGGCATCTCGTCGTTCGGGATCAGCGGCACGAACGCGCACGTGATCGTCGAGCAGGCCGTCGAGGAGCCGGTCGAGCCCGAGGTGGCCGGTGTCGAGCTGCCCGTGGTGCCGTGGGTGTTGACCGGTCGTTCGGCCGAGGCGGTGCGTGCTCAGGCCGCGCGGTTGGCGTCGTTCGTGGACGCCGACGTCCGCCCGGTGGACGTCGGGTTGTCGTTGGTGACGGCGCGGTCGGCGTTCGAGCACCGGGCCGTGGCGGTCGGTCGGGATCGTGACGAGTTGGTGCGCGCGCTGGCCGGTGTGGTGCCGGTGGCGGCGCGTGCCGGCGGTGAGACCGCGTTCCTGTTCACGGGTCAGGGTTCGCAGCGACCTGGGATGGGTCGTGAGCTCTCGGCCGCGTTCCCGGTGTTCGCCGGCGCGTTCAACGAGGTGCTGGCCGGCTTCGACCCCGTCCTGCGGGATGTGGTGTGGGGCGAGGACGCGGAACGGCTGAACCGCACGGAGTTCACGCAGCCCGCTCTGTTCGCGTTCGAGGTGGCGCTGTACCGGTTGTTGGAGTCGTGGGGCGTTCGGCCGGACTTCCTGGCCGGCCACTCGATCGGTGAGATCGCGGCCGCCCACGTCGCCGGGGTCCTGTCGCTCCCCGACGCGTGCCGGTTGGTGTCGGCCCGCGCGAGCCTGATGCAGGCGTTGCCTGAAGGCGGCGCGATGGTGGCGATCAAGGCCACCGAAGCCGACGTGCTGCCGTTGCTGACCGACGGTGTGAGCATCGCGGCGGTCAACGGGCCGGATTCCGTCGTCGTGTCGGGCGTTGAGGCCGAGGTGCTGGCGGTCGCGGCGCGGTTCGAGCAGTCGAAGCGGCTCTCGGTGTCGCACGCCTTCCACTCCACCCTCATGGACCCGATGCTGGACGACTTCCGCGCTGTCGTGGGGGAGTTGACCTTCCGGCAACCGGAGATCCCGATCGCCACGACCGGCGACGTGACGGACCCGGAGCACTGGGTGAAGCACGTCCGGGAGGCGGTCCGGTTCCACGACGCCGTGACGCACCTTCGGGACCAGGGCGTCAGCAGGTTCGTCGAGGTCGGGCCGGACGGTGTGCTCAGCGCCCTGGTGGACCACGGCATCCCGTTGCAGCGCAAGGGCCGCGACGAGGCGGTCACGGCGGTGACGGGCCTCGGCCGGTTGCACGCCGCCGGCGGCACCGTCGACTGGTCCGCGTTCTTCGCCGGCAGCAACGCCCGCAAGGTGGACCTGCCGACCTACGCGTTCCAGCGCGAGCGCTACTGGCTGGACGTGCAGCCGGGGCAGGGTGACGTCACCGCCGCGGGCCTGGACCGGGTGGACCACCCGATGCTGAGCGCCGCCGTGGTGGAGCCGGACTCCGGCGGGGTCGTCCTCACCGGCAGGCTCTCGACGGGTGTGCAGCGGTGGATCGCCGATCACGACGTGCTCGGCACGGTCCTGCTGCCGGGCACCGGTTTCGTGGAGCTGGCGCTGTGCGCCGGGCGGCAGGCCGGCTGCGGGCACGTGGACGAGCTGACCCTCGAAGTGCCGCTCGCGCTGCACGTCGGCGTGACCTTGCGCGTGGTCGTGGGTCAGGCCGAGGACGACGGCACGCGTTCGGTGCGGGTGTACTCGCGCGCCGACGGCGACGACATGCCGTGGGTGCGGCACGCGACCGGCGTGCTCGGCCCGGTGGCCGACCCGCCGACGGCGGAGCTGGTCGAGTGGCCGCCGCCGGGCGCCGCCGAGGTGCCCGTGGACGACGCCTACCGGTGGCTGGTCGACCGCGGTTACGCCTACGGCCCGGCGTTCCAGGGCCTGCGGCGCGCGTGGCGGCGCGGTGACGACGTGTTCGCCGAGGTCGCGCTGCCCGAGGAGGCCAGGCGTGACGCCGGCCGGTTCGGCTTGCACCCGGCGCTGCTCGACGCCGCGATGCACGCCGACCTGCTGGACGCGGACGGTGGCGCGGCGGGCGCGACGCTGCTGCCGTTCTCGTGGAACGGCGTGTCGCTGCACGCGTCGGGCGCGACCGACCTGCGGGTGCGGCTGCGGCGGCTGCGTGGCGAGGAGGTCACCGGGATCACCGTCGCGGACGGCTCCGGCAACCCCGTCCTGTCGGTGCGCTCGCTGGTCAGCCGCCCCGTCACGGCCGGAGAGCTCGGCCGGGCCGCGGTGTCGTCCGGTGCGCTGTGGCGGGTCGACTGGAGCCGGGTGGGCGTGCGGACCGGTGGTCCGGCCCCCGAGCACGACGTCCTCGTGGCCGCGCCAGGCTCGGGTGACGTGCCCGAGGCCACCCGAGCGGTCGTCGTCGACGTCCTCGACGCGCTGCGGACGTGGCTGGCCGACGACCGCACCACCTCCTCGACGCTCGTCGTCCGCACCACGCGGGCCGTCGCCACCTCGGGTGACGACGCGATCGACGTGACGCAGGCCCCCGTGTGGGGTCTGGTGCGCGCCGCCCAGGCCGAACACCCGGGCCGCGTCGTGCTGGTGGACGACGACGGCACGGCGTCGGCCGAGCTGGTGGCGTCCGCGGTCGCCCTGGGTGAGCCGGAGATCGCCTTGCGGGCGGGTGAAGCGCTGGTGCCGAGGCTGGTCGCCGCGGCGCCCGCGACCGCCGACCCCTCCGCCGCCTGGCAGGGCTCGGTGCTCGTCACCGGCGGCCTCACCGGGCTCGGCGCGATCCTCGCCCGGCACCTCGTCACCGAGCACGGCGCGCGGCGGCTCGTGCTCACCGGCCGCCGCGGCGCGGAGACGCCCGGCGCCGACGACCTGCGGTCCGAGCTGACCGGGCTCGGCGCGGACGTGCGGGTCGAGGCGTGCGACGTCACCGACCGCGCCGCCGTCGCCGCCCTGCTCGACCGGATCACCGCGGACCACCCGCTGACCGCCGTCGTGCACGCGGCGGGCGTGGCCGACAACGCGCTGGTCGGCGACCTGACCGCGGCGCGGACGGACGCCGTGCTGCGGCCCAAGGTGGACGGCGCGTGGCACCTGCACGAGCTGACCCGCGACCTGAAGGCGTTCGTGCTGCTCTCCTCGGCGGGCGGCACCGTGCTGGCCGCCGGGCAGGGCAACTACGCCGCCGCCAACGTGTTCCTGGACGCCCTGGCGGCCCACCGCGCCGCGGCCGGCCTGCCCGCCGCGTCCCTCGGGTTCGGCATGTGGGCGGTCGACACCGGGCTGGGCGGTCCGCTCGCGGACGCCGACCTGGACCGGATGGCACGGCTCGGCACGCCCGCGATGGCCGTCGAGGACGCCCTCGCGCTGTTCGACAGCGCCCTCGCGACCGGTGACCCGGTGGTGACGCCGATGCCGGTCGACCGGGCGGCGTTGCGCGCGCGGTCCGACGAGCTGCCCGCGTTGCTGCGCGGCCTCGCCGGTCGGCCGGTGCGCGCGGGCCGGGCGTCCGACGACCGGTTCGCCGGGCTGTCCGGCGCGGAGCGGCTGCGGGCCGTGCTCGACGTGGTGCGGTCGTGCGCGGCGGCGGTGCTGGGCCACGCGAGCCCGAACGCGATCGACGCCGACCGGCCGTTCCGGGACCTCGGCGTGGACTCGCTCGCGGCGGTCGAGCTGCGCAACGCGCTCACCGCGGCGACCGGCGTGCGGCTGCCCGCGACGCTGGTGTTCGACCACCCGACGGCCCGCGCGGTCGCGGCGCTGATCGACGGCTCCCTCACGACGACCGCCGCCGCCGTCGCACCGCCTCCGGTCACCACGTCCGCCGTCGCGGACGACCCCGTCGTGATCGTCGGCATCAGCTGCCGCTTCCCCGGTGGCGTGCGCGACGCCGAGGACCTGTGGCGGCTGGTGGCCGAGGGCCGGGACGCGGTCGGCGGCTTCCCCACCGACCGCGGCTGGGACGTCGACGGCATCTTCGACCCGGAACCGGGGCAGCCGGGCCGCACGTACGTCCGCGAGGGCGGGTTCCTGCACGACGCGGCGGAGTTCGACCCCGAGTTCTTCGGCATCATGCCGCGCGAGGCGCTGGCCATGGACCCGCAGCAGCGGCTGCTGCTGCAGGGCTCCTGGGAGGCGTTGGAGGACGCCGGGATCGACCCGACCACGCTGCGCGGCAGCCGGACCGGCGTGTACGTCGGCGTCATGTACGGCGACTACGGCAGCCGTCCCGGCGAAGTGCCCGAGGACCTGGCCGGGTACCTCGGCAACGGCAGCGCGGGCAGCATCGCGTCCGGCCGGGTCTCCTACACCCTCGGCCTGGAAGGGCCCGCCGTCACCGTCGACACGGCGTGCTCCTCGTCGTTGGTCGCGCTGCACATGGCGGTCCAGGCGCTGCGCCAGGGCGAGATCGGGATGGCGATCGCGGGCGGCGTCACGGTGATGCCGACCCCGGACATCTTCGTGGACTTCAGCCGCCAGCGCGGGCTGTCCGCCGACGGCCGGTGCAAGGCGTTCGCCGGCGCGGCCGACGGCACCGGCTGGGCCGAGGGCATGGGCCTGCTCGTCGTGGAGCGGCTGTCCGACGCCCGCCGCCACGGCCACCGGGTGCTCGCGGTCGTGCGCGGGTCGGCGATCAACCAGGACGGCGCGTCCAACGGGTTGACCGCGCCCAACGGCCCCTCGCAGCAACGCGTGATCCGGCAGGCGCTGGCGAGCGCCGGTCTGTCCACTTCGGACGTCGACGTGGTCGAGGGCCACGGCACCGGCACGCGGCTCGGCGACCCGATCGAGGCGCAGGCGCTGCTCGCCACCTACGGCCAGGACCGGACGCCGGACCGGCCGCTGTGGCTCGGCTCGGTCAAGTCGAACATCGGCCACGCGCAGGCGGCGGCCGGTGTGAGCGGCGTGATCAAGATGGTGATGGCGATGAGGCGGGGCGTGCTGCCCCGGACCCTGCACGTGGACGAGCCGTCGCCGCAGGTCGACTGGACCGAGGGCGACGTGCGGCTGCTGACCGAGCCGGTGGAGTGGGCCGCCGCGGGACGTCCGCGCCGCGCCGCCGTGTCCTCGTTCGGGCTCAGCGGCACGAACGCGCACGTGATCCTCGAGCAGGCGCCGGACGAGCCGGTGGTGGAGCCGGCGTCCGACGAGCGGGAACCCGACGCCGGTCTCGTGCCGCTGGTGCTCTCGGCAGCGGCGGAGAGCCGGTTGCCCGAGCAGGCGGCCAGGCTGAAGGCGTGGTTGGAGGCCGACCCCGACGTGAGCCTGCTCGACGTCGGCTACTCCCTGGCCACCGGGCGGGCCGCGTTGAAGCACCGCGCGGTCGTGCTGGGCGCGAGCCGGGACGAGGTGCTGCGCGACCTCGCCGACCTCTCCACGGGCGCGGTCGCCGGCGGCGCGGTCGTCACCGGGGCAGCCGCGGGCGACGGCCTCACCGCGTTCCTGTTCTCCGGGCAGGGCGCCCAACGCGCCGGGATGGGCCGCGAGCTGTACGAGGCGCACCCTGTGTTCGCCGAGGCCCTGGACGAGGTGTGCGCGCACCTCGACCCGCTGCTCGGCCGCTCGCTGCGCGACCTGATGTTCGACCAGGACAGCACCGACCTCGACCAGACCCGGTTCACCCAGACCGGCCTGTTCGCGTTCGAGGTCGCACTGTTCCGCCTGGTCGAGTCGCTGGGCGTCACGCCGGACGTGCTGCTCGGCCACTCCATCGGCGAACTGGTCGCCGCGCACGTCTCGGGCGTCCTGTCGCTCGCCGACGCCTGCACGCTGGTCGCCGCCCGCGGCCGGCTCATGCAGGCGCTGCCCGCCGGCGGCGCGATGGCCGCGGTGCGCGCGACCGAGGACCAGGTCGTGCCGCTGCTCACCGAGGGCGTCGGCATCGCCGCCCTGAACGGTCCCGAGTCCGTGGTGGTCTCGGGCGTCGCCGAGGAGGTCCGGGCCGTCACCGCCCACTTCCGCGGCACGGAGCTGCGCGTCTCCCACGCCTTCCACTCGCCGTTGATGGAACCGGTGCTCGCGGAGTTCCGGGAGGTCGCCGCCGGCCTCGACTACGGCACGCCGCGGCTGCGCGTCGTGTCCAACCTGACCGGCGGGTTCGCCACCGCGGCCGACCTGGGCTCGCCCGACTACTGGGTGCGCCACGTCCGCGAGGCCGTGCGGTTCGCCGACGGGATGCGCGCGCTCGCCGACGCCGGGGTCACCCGGTTCCTGGAGCTGGGCCCGACCGGCGTGCTCACCGCGCTGGCCGACGCCTGCCTGGACGACGCGCCCGCCGTGCTGGCGCCCGCCGTCCGCAAGGACCGGCCCGAACCCGAGGCCCTGCTCACCGCGCTGGCCGGGCTGCACGTCACGGCCGGCGGCCCCGACTGGTCGGCCTACTTCGCCGGGCGCGGCGCGCGGCGCACCGACCTGCCCACGTACGCGTTCGAGCGACGGAGGTTCTGGCTCGACATGGCACCCGCGAACACCGGCGTCACCGGCGCCGGCCAGGTGGACGCCGACCACCCGCTGCTCACCGCGGTCGTGGTGGCGCCCGAGTCCGGTGGCGTCACGCTGACCGGGCGGCTGGCGCTGGACACCCACGCCTGGCTCGCCGACCACGACGTCCTCGGCACCGTGCTGCTGCCCGGCACCGCGTACGTCGAACTGGCCGTGCGCGCGGGCGAGGAGGTCGGCTGCCCCGTGGTCGAGGAGCTGACCATCGAGGCGTTGATGCCGCTGCCCCTGACCGGCGGCACCGCCGTGCAGGTCGTGGTGGAGCAGGCCGACGCGGGCGGTCGCCGGTCGTTCGCGGTGTACTCGCGGGTCGAGGACGCGCCGCCGCACGTGCGGTGGACCCGTCACGCGTCCGGTGTGCTGGCGGAGCTCGCGCAGGAGCACCCGACCCCCGAGGAGTTCGACGTCGGCCACCGCGAGTGGCCGCCCGCGGGCGCCGAGGTCGTCGACATCTCCGACGTCTACGACTACCTCACCAGCCAGGGCTACCACTACGGGCCGATGTTCCGCGGCCTCAAGCGGGTCTGGCGGCGCGACCGGGAGATCTTCGCCGAGGTCGCGCTCCCCGAGGAGGCGCGGACCGAGGCCGCCCGGTTCCGGCTGCACCCCTCGCTGCTCGACGCCGCGCTGAGCGCCACCGACTTCCTCGGCGGGCGCAAGCCGCAGGACGTCGGCGCGTCGCAGCTGCCGTTCGCGTGGACCGGCGTCACCGTCCACACCGGGGGCATCGCGCACCTGCGGGTGCGGATCAACTGGGTCGACTCCGACGCGGGTGTCGGCTCCGACGCCGTGCGCCTGGAACTCGCCGACACCACCGGCAACCCGGTGGCGACCGTGCGGTCCCTGGTGGTCCGCGCGGTGACGCCGGACCGGGTCGCCGCTGCCGCCGCCGCGTCCACCGGCACCCGGCCGCGCGAGTCGATGTTCCGGCTCGGCTGGGTCTCGCTGCCGCTCGGCGCGGCGGGTGACGCGCCGGCGGGCCGGTGGGCCGTGCTCGGCGACGTGGACCTGCCGGGCGTGCCCGCGTTCGACGACCTGGACGCGCTCGCCGCGACCGGGCCGGAGGTCGTGTGGTTCGGGTGCCCGTCGGGTGACGGCGACGTGCCCGGCTCCACGCGGCGCGTGCTGTCCGACGTGGTGGACCTGCTCAAGCGCTGGCTCGCCGACGGGCGGTTCGACCGGTCGCGGCTGGTGGTGGTGACGCGCGGCGGGGTCGACACCGACGACGTGGACCCGGCGCAGGCCGCCGTGCACGGTCTGGTGCGCGCGGCGCAGCAGGAGCACCCCGGCCGGTTCGTGCTGGTCGACGTGCTCGACGGGCGGATCACGCCGGCGCTGGTCGCACTGGACGAGCCGGAGCTGTCCGTGCGGGGCAGCGACGTGCGCGTGCCGCGGCTCGCCGAGGTGTCCACGTCCGACCCGGAGCGGGCGGCGCCGTGGGACGCCGACGGCACCGTGCTGGTGACCGGCGGCACGAGCGGCCTCGGCGCGCTGATGGCCCGCCACCTGGTGTCCGTGCACGGCGTGCGGCACCTGCTGCTCACCAGCCGCAGCGGCGCGACCGCGCCCGCCGCGGCGGCGCTGGTCGCCGAGCTGGCGGAGCTGGGCGCACGGGTCGAGGTGGCCGCGTGCGACGTGGCCGACCGCGCGGCGCTGGCCGACCTGCTGGCGGGGGTGCCCGCCGAGCACCCGTTGCGCGGTGTCGTGCACGCGGCGGGCGTCATGGACAACGCGCTGGTCGACTCGCTGGACGCGGACCGGCTGGCACGGGTGCTGCGCCCCAAGGTCGACGGCGGTTGGCACCTGCACGAGCTGACCCGTGACGCCGACCTGACCGCGTTCGTGCTGTTCTCGTCGGTGTCCGGGCTGGTGCTGGGCACCGGTCAGGCGAACTACGCCGCCGCGAACCGGTTCGTGGACGCGCTCGCGCAGCGCAGGCGCGCCGAGGGCCTGCCCGCCACGGCGCTCGCGTTCGGCCTGTGGACCACGGTGACCGGCCTGGGCGGCGGCACCGTGGACGCGGGCGCGGAGGAGCAGCGGCTGGCGGCGCTCGGCCTGCCGCCGATGTCGTCCGCCGAAGGGCTCGTGCTGTTCGACGAGGCCGTCGCGCTGGACCAGCCGGTGCTCGTGCCCATGCGCGTCGACGCCGCCGCGCTGGCCGCGTCGTCCGCACCGGTCCCGGCGATGCTGCGCGAGGTCGCCAAGCGCACGACCCCGACCCGGGTCGCCGCCGCCGCGGACCGCACGGCCACGCCCGCCGCCAAGCCCGCGCCCGTGTCGCTGGAACAGCGGTTGGCCGGCCTCCCCGACGACGAGCGGGAACGCGTGCTGCTCGACCTGGTCCGCACGCACGTCGCGGCCGTCCGGCACGACGAGCCGGAGGCGATCGACGTCGACCGGGGCTTCACCGAGATGGGCCTGGACTCCCTGGCCGCCATCGAACTGCGCAACCGGCTCCAGACGGCGACCGGCATGCGGTTGCCCGCCACGCTCATGTTCGACTACCCGAACCCGAGCGCCCTGGCCGGTTACCTGTTCGAAGAGGTGTCCGACCTGATCCCGGCCGCGACGCCCGCACCGACCGCCGCGCCCGTTCCGGTCACCCCGCCCGCCCCGGCGGCGCACGACGACGAGGCGGTCCGCCGCGCCCTCACGTCGGTCCCGGTCGACGCGCTGCGCGCCGCGGGTCTGCTCGACGCGATCCTCGCGCTGGCCGGGACGCCCGACGCGGGCCGTCCGGCCGCGCCGACCGCTTCGGACGGCCCGACCGACCAGAGCGACCTGATCAAGAACCTGGACGTGGACGACCTGGTGCGCGCCGCGCTCGCCGCGAGCGACGACGACTGAGAGTGGGGACGGTCCTCAGTGGACACATCGGTTGAGCGGATCGTCGAGGCGCTGCGCAAGTCCATGCTGGACAACGAGCGCCTGCGACAGCAGAACGCGCGGCTCGCCGCGGCGGCCACCGAGCCGATCGCCGTGGTCGGCATGGCGTGCCGCTACCCGGGCGGCGTGACATCCCCGGACGAGCTGTGGCGCCTGGTCGACGAGGGCCGCGACGGGGTGACCGGGTTCCCCACCGACCGCGGGTGGGACCTGGACGGCCTGTACGACCCCGAACCGGGCGCGCCGGGCCGCAGCATCGCGCGGGAGGGCGGCTTCCTGCACGACGCCGCCGACTTCGACGCCGACTTCTTCGGCATCAGCCCGCGCGAGGCGATCGGCGTGGACCCGCAGCAGCGGCTCCTGCTGGAGACGTCGTGGGAGGCGATCGAGAGCGCGGGCATCGACCCGCGCTCCCTGCGGGGCAGCCGCACGGGCGTGTTCGCCGGCGTGATGTACCACGACTACGGGTTCGGCACGAGCGACGGCAGCCTGGTCACCGGGCGGGTCGCGTTCTCGCTCGGGCTCGAGGGCCCCGCCGTCACGGTCGACACCGCCTGCTCCTCGTCCCTGGTGGCCCTGCACTCGGCGGTGCAGGCGCTGCGGTCGGGGGAGTGCGGGCTCGCGCTCGCCGGCGGGGTCACGGTGATGGCGACCCCGGACATGTTCGTCTACTTCAACGTCCAGCGCGGCCTGGCCCGCGACGGCCGGTGCAAGTCGTTCTCCGCCGCCGCCGACGGCACCGGCTGCTCGGAGGGCGTGGGCGTGCTGCTGCTGGAGCGGCTGTCCGACGCCCGGCGCAACGGCCACCCGGTGCTCGCGGTGGTGCGCGGCAGCGCGGTCAACTCCGACGGCGCGTCCAGCGGGCTGACCACGCCGAACGGCCCGGCGCAGCAGCGGGTGATCAAGCAGGCGGTCGCCGCGGCCGGCCTCACCCTGGCCGACGTGGACGTGGTCGAGGCGCACGGCACCGGGACCGTGCTGGGCGACCCGATCGAGGCGCAGGCGCTGCTGGCCACCTACGGCCGGGACCGGCCCGCCGACCGCGCGCCCCTGTGGCTCGGCTCGATCAAGTCGAACCTGGGGCACACCCAGGCCGCCGCGGGCGTCGGCGGCGTGATCAAGGTCGTCCAGGCGATGCGGCACGGCGTGCTGCCGCGCACGCTGCACGTCGACGAGCCGACGCCGCACGTGGACTGGTCCGCCGGCGCCGTGGAGCTGCTCACCGAGGCGCGGCCGTGGCCGGAGCACGGTGGCACGCGCCGCGCAGGCGTGTCGTCGTTCGGCATGAGCGGCACCAACGCGCACGTGATCCTGGAGCAGGCGCCCGCCGAGGACGCCGCTGACATCGTCGAGCCCCCGCGTGCGGTGTGGCCGCTGGTCGTGTCCGCGAAGACGCCGGAAGCGCTGCGCGGCCAGGCCGCCGCCCTGCTGGCCCGGATCGACGCCCGGCCGGACGCCCGCGTGGTCGACCTCGCGTTCTCCCAGGCGACGACCCGCACGTTGTTCGACCACCGCGCGGTGGTGCTCGCCGCCGACCACGACGAGGCGCGCTCGGCGTTGGCCGCAGTCGTGGCCAGTCGACCGCACGCGGACGCCGTCGTCGACCACGGCCGCAACCGCGCCCCGGCGGTGTTGTTCACCGGCCAGGGCGCGCAGCGGCTCGGCATGGGACGCGACCTGCACGCGGCGTTCCCGGCGTTCGCCGCCGCGTTCGACGCCGTGCTCGCCGCGCTGGCCCCCCACCTCGACCGGCCGCTGCGCGAGGTCGTGTGGGGCGAGGACGCCGGGCTGCTGGACCGCACCGACTTCGCGCAGCCCGCGCTGTTCGCGTTCGAGGTCGCGCTGTACCGGCTGGTCGAGTCGTGGGGCGTGCGGCCGACCGCGGTCGCCGGCCACTCGATCGGCGAGCTGGCCGCCGCGCACGTCGCCGGTGTGCTGTCGTTGGAGGACGCGTCCACCCTGGTCGCCGCGCGCGGTCGGCTCATGCGGGAGCTGCCCGAGGGCGGCGCGATGGTCGCGGTGCGGGCGGGCGAGCACGAGGTGCGCCCCCTGCTGACCGACGAGGTGGACATCGCCGCGGTCAACGGTCCCGACGCGGTGGTGCTCTCCGGCGTCGAGTCCGCCGTGCTGGAGCTGGCCTCCCGGTTCCCCCGGGCCAAGCGCCTGCGGGTCTCGCACGCGTTCCACTCGCCGCTGATGGAACCGGTGCTCGCGCGGTTCCGGGAGGTCGCGGCCGGGCTGACCTACCACCCGCCGACGCTGCCGGTGGTGTCGATGACCACCGGGCAGAAGGCCGGCGCGGACGTGCTGTGCTCGCCGGAGCACTGGGTCCGGCACGTGCGCGACGCCGTGCGCTTCGACGACGCGGTGCGCGCGATGGCCGCCGACGGCGTGCGGACGTTCGTGGAGCTGGGCCCGGACACGGTCCTGTCCGCGCTGGGGGAGGAGTCCCTGGCGGACCCCGAGGTGGTGTTCCGCGCCGCCGCGCGCCGGGGCCACGACGGGCCGCGCGGTGTGCTCGCCGCGCTGGCCACGGCTGTCGGCCGCGGTGCCGCCCCCGACTGGGCCGCGTTCTTCGCCGACAGCGGCGCCCGCCGCGTCCCGCTGCCCACCTACGCCTTCCAGCGCCGCCGCTTCTGGTCGCAGGCCGAGGTCGGGCAGGACTCCGACGCGCGGGCGCACGGCCAGCTCAGCGCCGGGCACCCGTTGCTGTCCGCCGTGGTGCCCTTGGCGGACGACGGCGTCGTGCTGACCGGTCGCCTCGACCCGCGCGGCCACCAGTGGCTCGCCGACCACGCCGTCAACGGCCGGGTGCTGCTGCCCGGCACGGCGTTCGTGGAGCTGGCGCTGAGCGCGGGCGGCCACGTCGGGTGCGACGCGTTGGAGGAACTGGTCCTCACCGCGCCGCTCGTGCTCACCGGCGTTCTCGCGATCCAGGTGGTCGTGGACCCGCCGCACGAGGACGGCCACCGTCGCGTCCGCGTGTACTCGCGTCCCGCCGGTGACGCCGAGGCGTCGTGGACGTCGCACGCGGACGGCGTGCTCACCGCCGCTACCGAGCCCGCGTGGGAGCCTCCCGCCGAGTGGCCGCCCGCCGGCGCCACCCCCCTCGACACGGACGACGCGTACGAGCGGATGGCCGAGCGCGGGTACGACTACGGCCCGGCGTTCCAGGGCCTGCGGGCCGCGTGGCGGCGTGGCGACGAGGTGTTCGCCGAGGTGGCGTTGCCGGAGCAGGCCCAGCGGGGAGCCGGGTTCGTGGTGCACCCCGCCCTGCTCGACGCGGCCCTGCACGCCGACGTGCTGCAGGACACCGGCGCCACGCTCCTGCCGTTCACGTGGACCGGCGTGACGCCGCACGTCCACGGTGCCGCGGAGCTGCGCGTCCGGTTGCGGCGGCAGGCCGACGACCTGGTGGCGGTCGACGCGGCCGACTCGTCGGGCCGGCCGGTGCTGTCGGTGGCCGCCCTGCTGTCCCGGCCGGTGGCGCGGGAGTTCGGCGGCTCGCTGTTCGGCGTCGAGTGGCGGACCGCGCCCGCGGGCGAGCTCGGCGAGCCGTTCACCGTGCACGAGTGCGTGGCGCCGGACGGGTTGGCCGTCCCCGACGCCGTGCGCGCGGCCGTGGGCGATGTGCTCGCCGCCGTTCGGTCCTGGGTCGCGGACGACCGTCCGGGCAGGCTGGTGGTGGTGACCCGCGGTGCGGTCGCCACGGCCGAAGGCGAGTCGGTGGACGTGCGGCTGGCTCCGGTGTGGGGCGTGGTGCGCGCCGCGCAGGCCGAGCACCCCGGCCGGTTCACGGTGGTGGACGTCGATCGTGCCGACGCTTCCCTCGCGGCGGCCGTGGCGACCGGTGAGCCGGAGATCGCGTTGCGGGGCAACGAGATCCTGGTGCCCCGGCTGGTCCAGGCGACCGGCTCGGCCGTGCGGTGGCCCGTGGACGGCACCGTGCTGATCACCGGTGGCACCGGTGGTCTCGGCGCGCTCGTCGCCCGTCACCTGGTCGCCGAGCACGGTGTGCGACGGCTGGTGCTGGTGAGCAGGAGGGGTGCGGCGGCGCCGGGCGCGGACGCGTTGCGCGACGAGCTCACCGGGCTGGGCGCCGAGGTCACCATCGCCGCGTGCGACGTGTCGGACCGTGGCGCGGTGGCGGCGTTGCTGGCCGACCACCCGCCCGCCGCCGTCGTGCACGCCGCCGGTGTCGCCGAGAACGCTTTGGTGGGTGCGATCACCGACGAGCAGGTGGACCGCACGTTGCGGGCGAAGGCCGACGCGGCGTGGCACCTGCACGAGCTCGCGGGTGACGTGGCGGCGTTCGTGCTGTTCTCGTCCGCCGGTGGTCTGGTGCTGGCGTCCGGGCAGGCTGGTTACGCCGCGGCCAACGTGTTCCTGGACGCGCTCGCCGAGCACCGCCGTGCGGCCGGGCTGCCTGCGACGTCCGTCGCGTTCGGACTGTGGGCCGTCGGCACCGGGCTGAGCGGTGACTTGGCCGAGGCCGACTTGGAGCGGATGCGACGGCAGGGCCTGCCGCCGTTGTCGGTCGAGGAAGGGCTCGCGCTGCTCGACGCGTCGGTGGGCGAGGACCGGGCGAGGTCCGTGGCGTTGCGGGTGGACCTGCCCGCGTTGCGGCGCCGGACCGACGAGGTGCCCGCGGTGCTGCGCGACCTGGCGCGCCGTCCGGCCCGCCGGGAACCGGTCGCGGTCGGTGGTGCGGCGCTGGTCGCGAAGCTGGCCGGGCTGACCGAGGCCGAGCGGGAACGCGTGCTGCTCGACCTGGTCCGCACGCACGCGGCGGCGGTGCTGGGGCATGAGCGGACCGCCGCGGTGGCCGCCGCGAGCGGATTCCTCGACCTCGGTTTCGACTCGCTCACCGCGTTGGAGCTGCGCAACCGGCTGGCCGAGGCCACCGGCCACCGCCTGCCGCCGACCCTGATCTTCGACCAGCCGACCCCGATCGCCCTGGCCAGGCACCTGCGTGACGAACTGGCCCCGCCGGTGGAGGAGGTTCCCGCGAGCCTCGACGACGCCACGGCTGATGAGCTGTTCGACATCCTGGACCGGGAGCTCAGCGGCTGATCGGTGGCACGGGGGAGGTCCCGGCTGGATCGGGACCTCCGCGGCTGACCGGTGGTTCGGTGGTCGGTCGTCGGTGGTTGGTGGTTCGGTGGTTCAGCCCGGCTCGATTTGACATGGGGCCCCTTACGGGCACTCCAGGCAGGCCAAAGCCGGCAGGCCCGGCGGGGAAGAGCGTCCCGCCAGGCCTGCCGGCTTCGACCAGCCTAAAGCACCCGAACCCCATGTAAAATCGGGCCTCTGCGGTGGTGTGGCGGGTCCGTTGTGGTCGTGTGTAGTGGGCGGTGGTTCCGGGTTGGTTTGGTGGGTTTAGCGTCGGGGGGCGAGCTCTGGACGTTCGGCCTTGGTCACGTAGTCGGACACGTCGACCGAGCGGTGGGGTTTGCGGGCCAGGGCTTCCTTGATCGGCACTTCGAGGCGGCGCTGCTTGGCCGCGTCCCGCTCCTCGCGGCGCGCTTCGAACTCCGGCATGACCTCGGCGGCGAACAGTTCCAGGGCCTCGCAGACGTGCTCGTGCTTGTTGGCCCCGATCTGCGCCTGGAAGATGATCTGGTCCACGCCCGCGTCCTCGTAGGCGCGGATGACCTCGGCGAGTTGCTCCGGCGTGCCGATGCCGCGGCGCAGGGCGGCGCGTTCCGCGCGCGTCTTCGGGTCCATCGCGGCGAGCGCGGAGTCGCCCAGGTCGCGCACGAACCCCAACTGGTGGCGCATCCGCTCGAAGTCCGCCGTGACGTCGGTGACGCCGGGGCGGTGCTTGCCGTTCACGTAGTAGTGCATGAACGAGTAGGCGAAGAAGTAGGCGCCGTCCAGGCCGCGGTCGAGGGCTACCTGCTCGTCCTGGTGGCACATGAACGGCAGCACCAGCGCGAAGTTCGGGTTCACCGAGAAGCCCATCGGCAGGCACTCGTCGGAGGCCAGCGTCTCGTAGTAGGCGTCGACCCGTTCCTTGGCCTGCTCGGGCGAGATGAAGGCGAACGACAACGCGCCCATGCCGTTGCGGGCCGCGGTCTCCACGGTCTGCGGGCTGCTGCACGCCACCCACATCGGGGGGTGCGGCTTCTGCTTGGGCTTGGGCAGGACGTTGCGGGGCGGCAGGTCGATGAACCGGCCGTTGTGCCCGGTGAACGGGGTCTCGGTGAGCAGGCGGGTGATGACCTCGACGGCCTCCTCCCACTGCTCGCGCTTGGTCTCCCGGTTGACGCCGAACGCCTCCAGCTCCAACTGCGTGCTGCCCTGCCCGGTGCCGAAGTCGACCCGGCCACCGGAGATCAGGTCCAACGTGGCCAGTCGTTCCGCCACCCGCACGGGGTGGTTGACACCGGGGGGAAGGGACACGATCCCGTGCGCCAGCCGAATCCGCTTGGTCCGCGCCGCCGCGGCGGCCAGGACCACCTCGGGCGCGGACGAGTGCGAGTACTCGTCCATGAAGTGGTGCTCTGTTTCCCAGGCGTAGTCGAAACCGAGCCGGTCGGCCAACGTGATTTGGTCCAGCGACTCGTTGAGCATCCGCTCTTCACTGTCCTCGGCCCACGGCCGGGGAAGCTGGTGGTGATACAGGAGCCCAAATCGCATGACCATCCCCATTTCGTCGGGAAACCCCGTGTCGTCCGCTCGCTTCGCCCCGAAGTATTCGGCCGCCCAAGGCCAACAGGCAACCATTACCAGCCCGGTCTCTCGGACATTCCCACAGTTAGGGGTGCCTAGGGGATAGCAGGAAACCCCGCCCCGCCGAGGCCGCTGACCCCAACCCGCCCTCAACGGACCCGAAACCACCCCGCGGAGGCCCGATTTGACCTGGCTTTCGCACCCCCACAGCCCCGACCAGACCACCAAACAGCCCCGACCCCCACAACACTCAGGCCCCACGACCTCCCAACCGGGAGTCGCGGGGCCTGAGCGGACGCGGCGCTGACGGGGTGCTGCTAGTCGCCCTCTGGCAGTGCGGCCTCCAAGGGTCGACCCTTCGTCGCACGCATCGCGAACGTGAACGTCGCGGCGAGCACGAGCACGAATGCCGCCCCGATCACGGCGAAGTACATCCACACCGGGCCGACCGGGAACGGCGAACCCGTCCGCGCCAGGCTGAACGACACGATCGTCGTCGGCGCGATGAGGCTGCCGAGCACGATGCCGATGAGCGCCACCAGCACGCCCTCCAGCATCGTCATCCTCATCACCTGGCCGCGGGTCGCGCCGGTGAGCCGCTGCAACCCGAACTCACGACGCCGCCTGCCGACCGACAGCGCCAACGTGTTGATCACCGAGATCGCGATGAAGCCGAGCAGGATGGTCAGGAACAGGTAGTTGATCGTGGCCATCGCGTCGAGGTAGTTCTCGAACGCCTCGTTCAGCTGCTCCCGGTTCACCACGTGGCTGCCCGGGTGGGCCGCCGTCACCGCCTCCACCGCCGCGGTCAGCTGCGCCGCGTCCGTGCCGGCCGCCGGCGCCGCCACGATGTGGTTGGGCAGGCCGGACGTGGTGTGGTCGGCGAGCAACCGGGCGGGCAGGATGATCGAGGTGAAGTCCTCGTCCTCGGCGTGCAGCGCGACGACCCGCAGGTCGACCTCCGCGCCGTCACCGAGGCGCATCGTGATCGAGTCACCGACCTTCACACCCATGGCCTGCGCGTGACCCTCGTTGAGCGACACCGAATCGCCCTCCAGGTCCGCCAGCGAGCCCTGCGCCACCGTGGTCGTGGTGACCTGCTGCGCGGCGTCCGCCGTCAAGCCCTTCAGCTGCCAGCCGCCGAGGCTCTGCTGACCGGCCCACGCGTCGGCCGGCGAGGTGATGAACCCGTTGCTCACCAGGAACTCCGACGCCGTGCCGACCCCCGGCACCGCCCGGACCTCCTCCAACACGGAGGGCGCGAACCCGTCCGGTCCCGACCGCAGGATCGTGTTGGCGCCGAAGCCCTCGGTGTACTTGCCCACCGTGCTCTGCTCGGTCGTGTTCACGTACAGGCTGCCGGTGCCCACGGAGACCAGCAGGATCAACGGCGTGATCACGGCGGCCACCTGAGCGGGCCGGGCCCGCGCGTTGAGCGTGGCCAGCGTGCCCGAGAACCCCGACAGCGCGCGCAGCAGCGGACCGAGCACGGCGACCATGAGCCGCGAGACGTCCGGGCCCAGCAGCAGCAACGCGATCGCCAGCAGGATCGACGACCAGGTCGCCGGTCCGGCCACGAACGGGCCGCTGACGAAGTTGAACGTGACGAAGACCAGGCCACCGGAGTAGATCACGCACAGGATGGCCAGGCCCCGCCGGACCCACCCGGCGCGGGTGCGCTGGGCGGCGAGGTCGCCGAGCGCCTCGATCGGCCGCGTCTTGGTCGCCCGCCGACCGGCCACCAGCCCCGCGCCCACGGCCGTGACCAGGGCGGTCGCCACCGCGGCGACGGTCGGGATCCAGCCGAGGTGGAACGCCATCATCTTGGGCGCGATCTCCGCGTCCACGACCCGGCTGAACAGCCAGCGACCCAGCAGGACGCCCGGCGCGACGGCCAGCGCGGAGGCGACCAGCGCGACCGCGATCGTCTCGCCGAGCACCATCCGCCGCAGCTGACCCGGCGTCGCGCCGACCGCGCGCATCAGCGCGAGCTCGCGGTGGCGGTTCTGCAGCGCCAGGGTGAGCGTCACCGCGATGCCCAGCAGCGACACCAGGAAGGCGACGCTGGCCAGCATCAACGAGATCAGCAGCAGGTCGTCGGACTCCAACGCGACCGGGTACTCGGCGTGACCGCGCTGGTCACCGGTCAGCACGGTCGCCTGCTTGCCCGCGACCGCGTCGGTGATCCGCTGGGCGAGCGCCGCCGTGTCCGTGCCCGGCTCGGGCAGCACGGCGATCGCGTCGACCTTCGACGTGTCGGTCACGAACCGGCGCGCGTCGTCGCCGGTGAAGAAGACGGTCGCCGAGTTGTTCGCGCCCGGACCGCTCGCGATGCCGGCGACCTCGAACTGCTCGACACCGCCCGCGATGGACAGCGTGACCGGCTCGCCGACCTTCGCGCCGGACTGCTGCTGCGCGATCGGGTCGAGCACGACCTGGCCCGCGGTGGGCGCGGCGCCCTCGCTGAGCGAGTACGGGCGCAGCTTCGCGGTGTCCCAGTCGTGGCCGGTGGTGGCCAGCGGCGTGCCGCTCGGCGGGGTGGTGCCCAGCGGCAGGACCGGGAAACCGCGGTCCGGCACCGCTTCGGCGACACCCGGGACGGCCGCCACCGTGTCGACCAGGTCCTCGTCGAGCCGGATGCGCTCGCTGAACGAGCCGGTCGCGCCGAACCTCTGATCCCCGGTCACCACGACCGGCGCGGCGGCCAGCCGTTCGGCGGGGATGGCGTTGAGCATGGTGGTCTCCAGCAGACCACCCGCCGCGATCATCATCGCCGCGCACAGGAACATGCCGACGAACGTCGCCACGAACCCGGCCCAGCGGTGCCGCAGCGTCAGCAGGGCGAGGCGCAGCATCAGGCACCCCCGAACGCGCTCGACCCGACGGCGTCCTTGTCGGCCCAGGCGCCGAGCATCGTCATGCGCTCGGCGACGGTCTCGGCGGTGGGGTTGCGCAGCTCGCTGTCGATCTGGCCGTCCGCGAGGAACACGACGCGGTCGGCGTAGGAAGCGGCGGACGGGTCGTGCGTGACCATGACGATGGTGTGCTGGTGGTTGCGCACGGCGTTGCGCAGCAGGGTCAGCACGCTGCGGCCGGAGCGGGTGTCCAACGCGCCGGTCGGCTCGTCGGCGAAGATCACGGCAGGGCGGGTGATGAGGGCGCGCGCGACGGCGACGCGCTGCTGCTGACCACCCGACAGCTCGGTCGGCCGGTGGTGGCGGCGGTCCGCGAGACCGACCTGCGCCAGGGCGTCCTCCACCGCGGCGCGGTCCGGCTTGGTACCGGCCAGCTGCAGCGGCAGCGTCACGTTCTGCTCGGCGGTCAGCGCGGGCAGCAGGTTGAGCGACTGGAAGATGAACCCGATGCGCCGGCGGCGCAGCAGCGTCAACTTCTTCTCGTTCAGCTTGCCGAGGTCGACGCCGTCCAGCACGACCGTGCCGGAGGTGGGCTGGTCGAGCCCGGCCGCGCAGTGCAGCATCGTGCTCTTGCCCGACCCGGACGGGCCCATGACGGCGGTGAAGGTGCCCTTCTCGAATTCGAGCGAGAGATCGGCCAGCGCGGTGACGCTGTTCGCACCTTTGCCGTAGACCTTGCGCACGGAATCCAGCCGGACAATCGCCGTGCTCGAGGATTTCTGGGTTTCCACTTCGTGACTCCTCAAAGGTTCGTCAGCGCCGTTCGTCGTGCCGCATCGCATCTGGCAGCGACACTACGAGCGGTTGGCGCTCCGTTGGAATGGGGCGCGCCCTGAGCCGGTGGGTAGGGCTAGCCTCACCCCTGGTCGCTGGCGCTGACACCAAGACCGCCGGGGGGTCGGCCGGTCCGGCGTTCCTGCGGTTTTCCCGGTGGTCGCGGTCCTCGGCGCTCACGCCGGGAACAGCTCATCGAGCTTTCCCGACACCTCGTCGTCGAGCGGCGCGCCCAGCGCGCGTTCGGCCGAGGCCAGGTGGTCCAGGGTGCGCGGGCCGATGACCGCGCCGGTGATCCCCGGCCTGGTCAGCACCCAGGACAGCGCCACCTCGGCCGGGTCCGCGCCGAGCTCGGCGCAGAGCTTCTCGTACTCGCTGATCCGGTCCCGCTGCGTGCGCATCTCGACCTCGGCCCGGCCCTGCGCCGTCTTGACCGCGGTGCCGTCCGCGAGCTTGCGCACCGCGCCGCCCAGCAGACCGCCGTGCAGCGGCGACCACGCGAACACCCCGACGCCGTAAGCGGTGGTCGCCGGGATCAGCTCGGCCTCCGCGCCGCGCCGGACCAGGTTGTAGACGCACTGCTCGGACACGACGCCGAGGTTCCCGCGCCGCACCGCCGCTTCCTGCGCCGACACCAGGTACCAGGCGGCGAAGTTGGACGTGCCGACGTAGCGGACCTTGCCCTGCCCGATCAGCACCTCCAACGCGCCCCACACCTCGTCCCACGGCGCGGTGAAGTCCATGTCGTGCAACTGGAACAGGTCGATCCAGTCGGTGCGCAACCGGCGCAGCGACGCGTCGCAGGAGGCGATGATGTGCCGCGCGGACAACCCCTGGTCGTTGGGCCGGTCGCTCATCGGCTGGCACACCTTCGTGCCCAGCACCACCTTGTCCCGCCGGCCGCCGTCACGGGCGAACCACTCGCCGATCAGCTCCTCGGTGAATCCCTTGTGGACCTGCCAGCCGTAGTTGTTGGCGGTGTCGAAGAAGTTCACGCCGCGGTCGAGCGCGGCGTCCATGATCTCGAAGCCCTCTTCGCGGGTGGTGCGCACGCCGAAGTTGAGCGTGCCGAGGCACAGCCTGCTCACCTTCAGCGCCGTGCGGCCGAGCCTGACGTGCTGCACCGTCACCCCTCGTCCCAGTTCGACGCGCCGAACGTGCTGTGCAGGCAGGCGATCAGGCTGCGCGCCTGCACGTTGACGTAGTGCCCGTGCCGCAGCAGGCTCACCAGCTGGTGCAGCGTCATCCAGCGGTAGTCGTCCGCCAGCTCCGGCGGCACGTCCAAGTCGACCTCGACCACGGTGTAGCGGGTCTGCGCGTTGAAGAACCGCCCACCCTCCTCGGACAGGACCGTCTCGAACCGCACCCGTTCCGCCGGCGCGTCGAGCACCTCGTCCAGGAACGGCGGGCGCGCGGCGTCGGGCAGCGCGGCGTAGTTGCTCGGCATGCCCTGCACCGTCGGACCCAGCTCGACCACGTCGAGGTAGCCCGGTTCCACCCGCGCGTTCACCAGCACGTGCAGCACGCCGTTGATCGGCTTGGCGAGGAACGCCACCACGCCGACGTCGGTGGGCTCGATCATCGGCTGGGTCCAGCTGCGCACCTCGCGGTTGCCCGCGACCGTGTCGACGCCGACGACGTTGAAGAACAGCCCGCTCTCGTGCGAGATCCGCTCGTCCGTGCGCACCCAGTGCTCGACCTGGTCCAGCGGGATGCGCTGGGTGGTCACGTCGTGCCGGGTCCGCGCGCCGGTGATCCAGCTCAGGATCTCGCCGGTGGTGTGCAGGCTGCCCTCGTCGTCGCTGCACGACCGCAGCACGTCGAGCCGCACCGCGCCGGCCGCGGCCGAGAACGCGTCGGTCAGCCGGTCACCGGAGAACGGCAGGCAGGACAGCACCGTGCGGGAGTCCATGTTGACCAGGTTGTCGATCTCGAACAGGTGGTGCAGCTGGCCGATCGTCAGCCAGCAGAACCCGTCGAGCAGCTCGACGTCGTCGGTGGTCTCGACGATGATGTTCCGGTTCCGCTTGCGGTAGTACCAGGAACCCTGCTCGGACTGCAGCACGTCCGCCAGCACGTGGTTGCGGTCGGTGTCGGTGAAGTAGTCCAGGTACGGCACCGGGGCGCCCTTGTGCACCCGCGTGTAGTTGCTCTTGGTCGCCTGCACGGTGGGGGACAGCTGCAAGGTGTTGCAGTTCCCGGGCTCCATCTTGGCCTGCATCAGGCAGTGCAGCACCCCGTTGAACTCCTTGACCAGGATGCCCAGGATGCCGATCTCCGGCTGGTTGATGATGGGCTGGGTCCACGCGGGCACGGCGGCGCCCTCGATCCGCACCGACAGGCCCTCCACCACGAAGAACTTGCCGCTGTCGTGGACCAGGTTCCCGGTGTCCGGGTCGGTCCGCCACCCCTTCAGGTCGCGCAGCGGGATCTTCTCGATGACGCTGCCGTCGGTGGCCAGTCTCTCGGCGAACCACTGGAGGAACTCGGGCAGCGACATCTCGGAACCGGAGTCGGCGAGGACCGACTCGGCGATGCGCACGGGTGTCGTCTCATCCGTGGTGCGCAGCAGGACGGCTCGTGCCGCCGTGGTTTCGGACACTGGGCACTTCCTGTGGCTCGTGAGCGGGCCGGCGCGGTCGGGAAGGGCGGACCGGCGCTGGAAAGGGTCGACGGTGCCGCGTGACCGGGTAGAGTGGAGGGACGGGTCGACGCGGTCGACCCGCTCGATCGTGTTGCCTCGGCGCGGTGGAATCAAGGCCGGCGCGGAACCTAAGGGTGAGGTCGGGGGGTGCGCCCGGGTTCCGTAAGGGGCGGCCGAGGGGTGGCCGGTGTTCCGTAGGGGTTGAAGGGGCGGTCGACCGGCCCGCACCATGCAGGAATGCCTGACGAGCCTCTTTTCAGCAGCCCGCTGCACGTGGGGCGCCCGAACGTGGGTGAACGGTCTCGCTTGTTCGAGCTCCTCAACGAGGCACTGGACAGGCTGTGGCTGACCGACGGTCCCCTGGTCCGCGAGTTCGAGCAGCGACTGGTCGAGGTGACCGGCGCGGATCACTGCGTGGCCGTGGTCAACGCGACGGTCGGCATCCAGCTCGCCGCCAGGGCGTGCGGCATCGGGCCGGGTGACGAGGTGATCGTGCCGTCGTTCACCTGGGTGGCCACCGCGCACGCGCTGAGCTGGATCGGCGTCGTCCCGGTGTTCTGCGACATCGACCAGGGGACCGGCAACATCGACCCCGAGCACCTGGAGCGGGTGATCACCCCGAGCACCAAGGGGATCGTCGCCGTGCACGTGTTCGGCCGGCCGTGCCCCATCGCCGAGCTGACCGCGATCGCCGAGCGGCACGGCATCCCGCTGATCTTCGACGCGGCCCACGGCCTGGGCTCGACCTACGGCGGCGTGCCGCTGGGAGGGTTCGGCGCGGCCGAGGTGCTGAGCTTCCACGCCACGAAGTTCCTCAACAGCTTCGAGGGCGGCGCGGTGGTGACCAACGACCCCGAGCTGGCCGCGCGGATCCGCGCCATGCGCAACTTCGGCATCGACCCGGACCGCGACGTCGTCTCCCACGGCACCAACGGGAAGATGAACGAGGGCGTCGCCGCCATGGGCCTCACCTCGCTGGAGGTGATGGACGAGATCATCAAGCACAACCTGCTCAACTACGAGCTGTACCTCAGGGAGCTGGCCGACGTGCCGGGCGTGACGGTGCGGGAGCAGGCGCCGGACGAGCGGTCGAACAACCAGTACCTGGTGATCGAGGTCGACGGCGCGGTCGCCGGGCTGTCGCGCGACGAGATGTGCGACGAGCTGCACGCCCGCAACGTCATGGCGCGCCGCTACTTCCACCCCGCGTGCCACCAGATCGAGCCTTACAAGCAGGCGCCCGAGGTGCACGCACCCCTGCCGCTGCCGCACTCGGAGGCCTTGGCCGAGCGGGTGCTGGCGCTGCCGACCGGCACGTCCATCGGCGAGGAGGAGATCATCGGCATCGCCGCGATCATCCGCGCCGTCGTCACCGAACGGGGATCCCGTGTACGACGCTGAGTTCGCCGACGCCTACGACGCGATCTACCAGGCGCACAAGGACTACCGGGCGGAAGCGGACGTGATCCGCGGCCTCGTGCTGGACCGCTGCCCACACGCGACCACGTTGCTGGACCTGGGCTGCGGCACGGGCTCGCACCTGGTCCACCTCGCCGAGCAGTTCGACGTGGTGGGCGTGGACCTGTCCGCGGCCATGGTGGAGCACGCCCGGGCGAAGCTGCCGGACGTGCCGATCCACTGCGGTGACATGCGGGACGTCGCGCTGGACCGCGAGTTCGACGCGGTGTGCTCGATGTACAGCTCCGTCGGCTACCTGCCCGGCCTGGCCGGGCTGCGCGCGGCGGCCGAGAACATGGTGCGGCACCTGTCGCCCAAGGGCGTCCTGGTCGTGGAACCGTGGATCCTCGCCGAGCACTGGAACGGCGGCGAGCTGGTCACCGCGACGTTCGAGCACAACGGGGTCGTGGTGTCGCGGATGGGCCGGTGGAAGACCGTCAAGGCGCGCAGCGTGGTGGAGATGCACTACCTGGTCAGCGACGCCGAAGGCGACAACATCCGCTACTTCACCGACCGCCAGAGCCTGGGGCTCTACACGAAGGCGGAGTACGAGGCCGCGTTCGCCGACGCCGGCTGCCCGGTGGAGTACGTCGAGGGCGGCGGCCACGCGGCACGCGGGCTGTTCGTGGGCACCAGGCCGCTCTGACCCGGCGTCCACCCCGGACGTCCCTTGTGGACGAAAAGCCCGGCTGGGACGATTCCCAGCCGGGCTTTCGCGGTCCTCCGGTCAGGCCGTGCGACGGCGGAACATCACCGTGCAGAACACGATGCCGGCGGCGGCGATGCCCACGCACCAGATGATCGCCAGCAGCGGGTTGTCACCCACCGGCGTGCCGAGCAGCAGGCCGCGGATGGTCTCGATGACCGGCGTCACCGGCTGGTACTCCGCGAACGGCTGCAACCAGCCCGGCATGGTGTGGATCGGCACGTACGCGCTGCTCGGGTAGGGCAGGAACACGACCACGAAGGTGAACGCGTTCGCGGCCTCGCTCGACCTGGCCAGCACGCCGACCGACGCGGCCAACCACGCCATCGCGAAGATGAACAGCGCGATGATGCCGACCGCGCTGAGGATCTCGAGCGCGGTCGCCTCGGACCGGAACCCGTAGAGCAGCGCGACGCCGACCACCGGGATGAGCGTGACGATCGTGCGGACCGTGCCGACCAGGACGTGACCGGCGATCACCGGCGCGCCGCTGATGTCCATGGACCGGAAGCGGTCCACGATGCCGCCGGTCATGTCGTTGTTGACGGTGACCGCGGTGGTGGCGGCGCCGAAGCCCGCGCAGGTCAGCAGGATGCCGGGGGTGAGGTAGAGGATGTAGTCGGTGCCGGTCTGGATGGCGCCCGCGAACAGCGACATGAACAGCACCATGATCGCGATCGGCAGGATCCAGGTGGTCAGCAGCGCGTCCAGGTCGCGCAGCGCGAGCCGGGTTGCCCGGCTGCTCATCGCGGGCCACTGGCCGAGGCGCGACGGCGGGGTGGCGGTGTCAGACACCGGAGATCTCCTTCTCGTGCTTGGCCTCGGCGTCGCCGTCGGCCTTCCCGGTCTGGTCCTCGGCCCGGGTCGCGGCACGCCCGGTGAGCGCGAGGAACACGTCGTCCAGCGTCGCGCTGTGCACCTCGAACTGCGTGACCGCGGTGCGGTCCGCGTCGATCTCGTCCAGCAGCGCCCGCATGTGCGCCGCCGTGCCGTCGGTCGCGATGCCGATCGTGCGGCGGGACTCCTCGCGGTGCACGGCTCGCTCGCCGAGGAAGCCCAGGGCGGCGCGGAACGCGGCGTCGTCGACGAACGTGACGTCCAGCCGCTGCTCGGCCACCCGCTCCTTCAGCTCCGTCGGCGTGCCCTCGGCCACCACGCGCCCGCCGTCGAGCAGCGCGACGTGGTCGGCCAGCTCGTCGGCCTCCTCCAGGTACTGCGTGGTGAGGAAGATCGTCACGCCGGCGGCGGTCAGACCGCTGATGACCTCCCACATCATGCGGCGGCTGCGCGGGTCCAGGCCCGTCGTCGGCTCGTCCAGGAACACGATGGACGGTTGGCCGACGAGGCCGGCCGCGAGGTCGAGCCTGCGGCGCATGCCACCGGAGTAGGTGCCCACGCGGCGGGTCCCGGCCTCGACGAGGTCGAACTGCTCCAGCAGCTCCTTGGCCCGCGCGCGGGAGCGGGCGCCGGACAGGCCCGACAGCTGCGCCATCATGCGCAGGTTCTCCTCGCCGGTCTGCCGCTGGTCCAGCGCGACCGACTGACCGGTCAGGCTGATGGCGCGGCGCACCTTGCGCTGGTCGGTCAACAGGTCGTGGCCGGCCACGCGCGCCGTGCCGCCGTCGGGGCGCACGAGGGTCGACAGGATGCGGACCATCGTCGTCTTGCCCGCGCCGTTGGGGCCGAGGAGCGAGAAGATGCTGCCCCGGGCGACCCGGATGTCGACGCCGGTGAGCACTTGGACCGACCCGTACGATTTCACCAGGCCGTTCGCCTCGATCGCGAAGTCATCGGCCATATCCGTGGTCCCCCTCGTTCGGTTGAGCGGTGCGACGTTCGTGGTGGGTGGTTGAATGATCAACGGCCGGGGCGCACGGAAAACCGACCACCGGTGCCGGGACGCGGTGCCGATCGCGGCGTCCACGACGCGTCGGGCGCTTGATCTGCGGGGATTGTGCCATAGGGCGCACCCGCAGGCAGCTGTTTCCCACGCTTCGCGCCCCCTATCGTTCGCAGTAGCCGTGCCGGGGCCATTGGGGTGAACGCGAGCTTTCGCGAGTGCGCCGCACGGGTGTATTGCCGGGTAACACTCACCGGGTGCGACGGGGGGTTTCGCCCGACAAGGGTTGAATTAGGGGGCCGCTAGGGGCCGTCCGTACGGGGCGGCGGTTCATACCGTCGGCAGTACCCGCCTCAGACATGAGCCCGCCTACCGAATTGGACCCTCAGCGATGTCCCACCATTTCCTGTTCGTCGGCATCCCCGACCGCGGTCACGTGTTCCCGAACCTCTCGGTCGTGGCCGAGCTGATTCGCCGCGGTCACCGGGTCACCTACGTCACCGGTGAGAGCATGGCAGAGGTCGTCAAGCCCTCCGGGGCCACGCTGCTCCCGTACGACTCGAAGTACGACAAGGTCGACATCCTCGACATCATCAACTCCGACGCGTCGTTCATGCCGCGCACGTTGGTCGAGGACAGCGGCGCGATGGTCCGGGCGGCGCTGGAGGGCCTGGCCGACGACGTGCCCGACATGGTCATCGCCGACTCGGCCACGCCGCTGGCCTGGCGGATCCTGGGCCTGAAGTGGCAGCGGCCGGCCCTGCAGTCCGTCTCGGTGTTCGCCTCGAACGAGCACTTCTCCTACCTCCACGCGATGATGGAGGACGAGGACGGCGTGGTCAGCGAGGTGCCCGACGAGATGGGCGACGTCTTCGGCGCGATGGCCGAGGTCATCGCCTCGTTCGGGATCGAGACGCCGGTGGCGGAGTTCGTCCTGCCGGGCGAGGAGTTCAACCTCGTCTACCTGCCGCGGGCGTTCCAGTTCGCGGGGGAGACCTTCGACGAGGAGCGCTTCGCGTTCGTCGGTCCGTCGATGGACGACCGGCCGTTCCTGGGCGAGTGGACGCCGCCCGCCGGCGACCGGCCCGTCGTGCTGGTGTCCCTCGGCACGGTGTTCAACCAGATGCCGGAGTTCTTCCGGGTCGCCGCGGACGCGTTCGCGGCGGAGCCGTGGCACGTGGTCATGACCGTGGGCGACGGCATCGACCCGGAGGAGATCGGCCCGCTGCCCGCGAACGTCGAGATCCACCGCTGGCTGCCGCACCTGGAGGTGCTCGACCGCGCGAGCGTCTTCGTCACCCACGGCGGCCTCGGCAGCGTCATGGAGTCCCTCCACACGGGCACGCCGATGGTGATGATCCCGTTGACGCCGGTCGACCAACCGACCGCGAAGCGGATCACGCAGCTGGGCGTCGGCCGCATCCTGCCCTTCGGCACCATGTCGGTGGAGGAGCTGCGGGACCTGGTCGCCGAGGTGGCCGCCGACGAGGAGATCGCGGCGAACACCCGCGAGATGCAGCGGCACGTGCGCGAGTCGGGCGGCAGCAGGCTGGCGGCCGACGTGCTGGAGAAGCGCCTGGTCGACAACGGCTGATCGGGCGTTCGGCGCAACCTTCCCCCGCATCCGGCCCGGTGTGCCATTCTACTGACCTGGGCTGGCGGGGGGAGCTCATCGCCATCAACGGGCGGTGACGTTCAGGTCGGAGGCGACATGTTGGTGCGCAGGGACGGGGTGTTCGCCGGGTCCCGCAAGGGCATCCTGCGGACGTTGGGCTTCTTCTTCGCCAGCGCCGTCCCGCGCGTCGTCCAGTTCGGCCTGACGTTCACCGGCCTGGTGGTCGGCGCGATCACCACCCCGATCTGGATCGGCATACCCATCGTCGAGGGCACGCTGCGGATGACCGGCTGGTTCTGCCGGATCGAGCGGCAGTGGGTCGGTCGGATGCTCGACGTCGAGGTGCCGCCGGTGGCACCCATCGAGTTCGACCCGGACGAGGACCGCGGTCTGATCCGCCGCGTGTTCCGGCGCATCACGGACTCGCGGACGTGGCGCGAGGTCGCCTACGTGGCGCTCGCGATGCCGCTGGGCCTCGCCGAGCTCGCCGTCGCGGCGATCGGCGTCGTCCTCGTGCCGGTCAGCATCTGGGCCGTGCCGTGGATCGGCTTCGCCCACGGCCTGGTCGCGCGCGGCGTGCTGGGCCCGACCAAGAAGTCCGAGCTGCAACGGCGGGCCGAACGCCTCCAGGCGTCACGGGCGCGCGGCGTCGACGCCGCCGAGGCCGAGCGCCGCCGCATCGAGCGCGACCTGCACGACGGCGCCCAGCAGCGGCTGGTGTCGGTCGCGATGAGCCTGGGCCAGGCCAAGATGCGGCTGGCCCAGGACCCTGAGTCCGCGCGCGAGTTCATCGAGGAGGCGCACGTCGGCGCCAAGCTCGCCGTGTCGGAGCTGCGCGACCTGGCCCGCGGCATCTCGCCCGCGGTGCTGCGCGACCGGGGCCTCGACGCCGCGCTGTCCGCGCTCGCGGCGAAGTCGCCGATGGACGTGCGCATCGACACCAAGCTCAACCCCCGGCCGCCGGCGGCGGTGGAGACGACGGCCTACTTCATCGTCGCCGAGTCGCTGACCAACGCGGCCAAGTACGCGGAGGCGACCGAGGTGACCGTGCGGGCGCGCCGCGACGGCGACGGCGTCACCGTGGAGGTCACCGACAACGGCGTCGGCGGCGCGAAGATCCGCCCGGGCGGCGGGCTCGCCGGGCTGGCCGACCGCGCGGCCACCATCGACGGTGTGATCACCGTGGAGAGCCCGGTCGGCGGACCCACCGTCATCCGCGCTGAGCTGCCCTGTTCGTGGTGACGCGAAGCGCCGGGTGCCGCGGTGCTCGGCCGGTAGGGTGCCTCGCGTACCGGCATTGCTGTCAGGAGAGCGCATGCGTGTTGTGATCGTCGAGGACGCCGCTCTGCTCCGGGCGGGGGTGCAGCGCCTGCTGGCCGACGAGGGCATGGAGACGGTCGCCGCCGTGGACAACCCCGACGACTTCCTGCGCGCGGTCGAGGAGCACCGGCCGGACATGGCGATCGTGGACGTGCGGCTGCCGCCGACGTTCACCGACGAGGGGCTGCGCGCCGCGGTGGCGGCCCGCGAGATCGTCAAGGACCTGCCCGTCCTGGTGCTGTCCCAGTACGTCGAGGAGACCTACGCGGCCGAGCTGCTGGCCGGCGGCACGACCGGCATCGGCTACCTGCTCAAGGAGCGCGTGGCCGACGTGGCGGAGTTCCTCGACTCGGTGCGCCGGGTCGCGGCAGGCGGCACCGCGATCGACCCCGAGGTCATCTCGCAGCTCATCGCGCGGCGCAAGGTCGACCCGCTCGCCGCGTTGACGCACCGGGAGACGGAAGTACTCGGCCTAATGGCCCAAGGTCTGTCCAATCGGGCTATCGAACGGGACCTGCACGTCTCCTCGGGGGCGGTCGAGAAACATATCGGCAACATCTTCGCCAAACTCGGCCTCGATGTGACTCCCGATGAGCACCGACGCGTGCGCGCCGTGCTCACCTATCTCGGTCACGCGTAGCGGGAACCCTTTTCGCGGAATGTCCGCGAACACACCACACCCCATCCGTTTGTGGGTAGGCTCCACTCGGTCGCACCAGCGACCACCACGCACGGTGAAGAGTATCGGGGCGCCGTCCTACCACGGCTCCCCGGTCGTCTCGTATTGATACGGATACCTCTCGCGCCGTGTTCAGGTCTTCGCTTTGAGTGATGTACCCGTGAGCTGGCTTGGGGGTCAGACGCATGGCGTTTGTTCAATACGAGGAAGCGTTCGATTTGCTGCAAGGTCGCCTCGCGGAAATCTCCGCGGGCTGTGGCCAACTGGTCGTGGTGCGCGGTGGGCCCGCGAGCGGCAAGACGAAACTTCTTCACGAATTCGCGGGGTTGGTGACGGCCGGTGGTGCGACTTTTCTCGGCGCCAGCGGCTCCCGTGACGAGACCGGCTTGCCGGCGGGGGTGCTCGACCAGTTGTTCCACAGCGCCGGCTTGCCCAGCGGCGTCGCCGAACGGGTGTGGGACCGGCTCGCCTCCTCCGCCGACGAGGCGCAGACGGCCCGGGAGATCTGCGCGATCATCCTGGACCTGGCCAAGGACCGACCGCTGGTCATCGGCGTGGACGACGTCCAGTACGCCGACGCCCAGTCCCGCCGCCTCCTGCTGTACTTGCAGCGGCGGCTCGGCTGGGCGCGCATCCTGCTCGTGGTCACCGAGTGGGACCGGTCGCAGCCGACCGACCTCCTGTTCGGCTCCGAGATCACCCGCCGCCCGCACGACCGGCTCCACCTCGCCCGGTTGACCAGGCTCGGCGTGGCCGAGCTGGTCGAGCGGTCCGTCGTGGACCCGGCCGAGGCGGGCAGGCTGGCTCCGGAGGTCCACCGGCTCAGCGGCGGCAACGCGATGCTGGTGCAGGCGCTGCTGGAGGACTACCTCAACAGCGGCGACGCCGAGCGGTGCGAGCCGGTCGTGGGCCCGGCGTTCCGGCACGCCGTGCTGTCGTGCCTGCACCGCTGGGACAACCAGACGCTGGACGTGGCCCGTGCCGTCGCGGTGCTGGGCGACCTCAGCCAGCCGACCGAGCTCTCCTTGCTGACCGGGGTGGACGGCAAGGACGTCGAGCAGGTCCTCGCCATCCTCACCGAGGCAGGGATCCTCACGGCGGGCCGGGTCCGGCACCCCGCGGTCCGGGACGCCGTCCTCGGCGGCATGTCGGCCTGCGAGCGCGCCACCGCGCACCTGGACGTCGCCGAGATGCTGCACCGCCGCGGCGCGTCCGCGATGGACGTCGCCGACCACATCATCTCGGCCGGCTGCGTCCCGGACGGCTGGGGCGTCGGCCTGCTGCGCGCCGCCGCCGAGCAGGCCCTGGCCACCGACCGCGTGCAGCTGGCGCTGCGCTGCCTCAAGCTCGCGTTCACCGCGTGTGTCGACGAGCAGACCAAGTTGACGATCACGGCCATGCTCGCGCGCGCCTCCTGGCGGCTGAACCCGGCCGCCGCCGCGCCTTATGTGCCCGCCCTGCGCACGGCGTTGCAGGAGGGCAAGCTGTCCGGCCGCGACGCCGTCGTCCTCATCCGCTGCGCGCTGTGGAACGGCGACGACGAGGAGATCGCGGACGTCCTGCGCGCGGCGCACGACAGCGCGGCGCTCTCCGATCCCCTGATCGAGGCCGAGCTGCGGCTGGCCCACCACCTGATCTACGGGTCGGGGCGCAACCACTTCCCCCCGTCCGACCGGCCCGCGGCGGGCGACCCGTGGTCGCAGGCGGTGGCCGCGGTCGAGACGGTGTGGACGGAGGGCGCCAACGACGCCGCGTCGGCGAGCGCCGAGCAGATCGTGCGCAGCTACTGCCTCGGTGACAACACGCTCGGCATCGTGTCGTCGGCGCTGCTCGCGCTCGCCTACGGCAACCGGCTCGACAAGGCCACCGAGTGGTGCGACTCGCTGGTGGACGAGGCGACCAGGCGCGGCGCGAGCACGTGGCTGGCGGTGTTCAGCAACATCAGGGCCGAGGTGGCGCTGCGGTGCGGCGACCTGGCGGCGGCCAAGGCGAACGCCGAGACCGCGTTGCGGGTCCTGCCGCCGCAGAACTGGGGCATGGTCGTCGGCTACCCGGTCTCCGTCCTGGTGAGCGCGTTGACCAGGACGGGCAGACACCAGGAAGCCGCCGAGGTCCTGAACTCCGTCGTCGTGCCCGAGTCGATGTTCTCCACCCTGGGCGGGCTGCGGTACCTCCAAGCGCGCGGGCACCACCTGCTCGCCACCGACCGGGCGCTCGCCGCGATCCGGGACTTCCGGGACGCGGGCGCGCAGGCGGAGAAGTGGGGCCTGGACGTGCCGGCGCTCGTGTCGTGGCGCAGCGACGTCGCGGAGGCGAGCCTCAAGCTCAAGCGGGTGTCCGAGGCGCGCGACCTGCTCAGCCAGCAGCTCGAACCCGGCCGGTGCGTCGACCTGCGTACCAAGGGCATCTCGCTGCGGCTGCTCGCGCTGGCCACCGAGCCCGCGCACCGGCCGGCCCTGCTCAAGCAGGCCATCAACGCCCTGCACACCTCGGGCGACCGGTACGAGTTGGCCAGGGCGCTCTCCGACCTGAGCGCGGTGCAGAAGCACCTGGGGGAGGTCGAGCTGTCGCGCCAGACCGCCAGCCGCGCGGAGCAGGTCGCCAAGGCCTGCCGCGCCGTCACGCCGACGGGGTCGGTGGGGGCCACGTCACGGCAGCGCACCGCGCCGCACCCGACGACGCCGGTCATGCACGCGCCGGACGCGCGGCCGGTCACCCTCACGCCTCGCGGTGACGAGGGCGCGCAGGTGCTGAGCAACGCCGAGCAGCGGGTCGCGATGCTCGCGGCGAGAGGGCACTCGAACCGCGAGATCGCCCGCACGCTCTACATCACGGTCAGCACGGTCGAACAACACCTGACCCGCGTGTACCGCAAGCTGAACGCCAACAACCGCGGCGACCTGGCCTCGGTCCTGACGGCACAGGGCGTGTCGTAGCCGGCGGTCACGCCGACGTCGCCGACCGTTCCGTCAGCGGTGGCGCGCGTGAGGTTCCCGTTGGGGCATGGCGTGTGCGCGATGCCCCAACGGGAACCACACGCGGGCATCACGACCGGCCGATGTGGACTTGGTGGAAGCGGTCCGCCTCGGCCAGCAGGTCGGCGGTCCACCGGGTCAGGACGCGGTGGCCCGCCTCGGCCGAGGCCATCCTCGGGTCGCCCAGCACGCCGTTCGCGGTGACGGGTCGCAGGCCTCGTTCGCGCAGCACGCCCATGATTTCCGGCAACGGGCGGGTGTCGCCGCGTTCCAACCGGTCCAGCCGCACGGCCTCCGGGCGCACCGCGAGCATCACCGACGTCTCGGTGTGCCCGGCGTGGCTGTCGCGCGGCGGACCCGTCGGCGACCAGACCGCCGCCGCCCGCCCTTCCGCGACCGCCGCCGCCACCGCCCGGCTCAGCGGCACGGCGTTGCCGCCGTGACCGGACACCAGCAGCACCCCGGCGAACACCTCGGCCGACCGCACCAGCTCCAGCACCAGCGCCTCCACCACGTGGCGCCCGATCGACAGCGTGCCCGGGAACCCGGCGTGCTCCCCGCTCGACCCGTAGGGCACGGCGGGCGCCAGCACCGCCCACGGCCGCGCCGCGGCCACCCGCTCGGCCAGGCACGCCGCCACCTCGGTGTCCACCGTGCCGGGCAGGTGCGGCCCGTGCTGCTCGGTCGAGCCGATCGGCACCACCAGCACGCTGCGGGCCGCCAGCTCGGCCACCTCGGGCCACGTGAGGTCGCTGAGCGCCCTCACCGCGGCGGTAGCTTGCCGGGCCAGTCGACGAGCTCCGGCAGCAGCGGCTGGACGGTCCGGTGCTTCACGCACCCCCACCACACCCCGCAGCCGTACGCCAGGTCGTCGACGACGCGGAGCCCCAGGAACCGCGCCGGGTCCAGCTCGACCTGGCTGTCCCGCCACTCCACGAGGTGCCGCGCGAGCGACGCGGCCAGCAGCCGCCGCCCCCGCTTCGACAACGCCATCAGCGGCATCGCCACCGGTCCGTACACCCTGGTGATCGCGTCGGCCGCCTGCGTGCCCGCGCCGAGGTGGCCCTGGATCGCGAGCCGCAGCGAGTCCACCTCGGGCACCTCGTACCGCTTCAGCTTGCGCGGCAGCAGCGCCGCCGTGCCCAGCGCCACGCCCGCGCCCGCCACGGGCAGGCCCACCGCGGCCAACGCCCAGGCCAGCGCGCTCCACGGCGACATCTTCACCGGCGTCACGGCGGGACCGTGCCGGAGTCCCAACGGCGCCGCGCCCGTGCCGTAGTCGAACCGCTGGCGCAGCCACTTCCGCCACGTCGACCGCGGCTCGTGCGCCACCGTGGACGCGGGTTCGTAGCGCACCAGGTGCCCGGCGGCCACCATGCGCCACACCAGGTCCACGTCCTCGCCGAAGCGCAGGCTCTCGTCGAAGCCGCCCATCTCGCGCAGCACCGAGGCGCGCATGACGATCGCGGCGCTCGGCATGTAGCTGATCCGCGCGCCGGGGCGCACCGGCCCCGGCGCCGTGCCGAGGTCGAGCGGCGACCGGACGAGTTCGTACCGGGCCAGGGCCGAGTCACCGGGCACGCTGCGCACCCGCGGCGCGACCAGGGCCACCTCGGGGTCGGCGAAGTGCGGCAGCACGGCGTCCAGCCAACCGGGGTCCGGGTGGACGTCGGCGTCGAGGAACGCCACCAGCTCGGTGCGCACGAGCGCCGCACCGGCGTTGCGGGCCGCCGCCGGACCGCGCGCGACCGGGTGCCGCACCGCCGCGCCGGGCACCCTCCGCGCCGACCCGTCGTCGACGACGATCGAGGCCGCGACGCCGTCCACGGTGCGCAGCTCGCCGGGCTGGTCGCGCACCGGTGTCACGGCGGTGACGTCCGCGGTCGTGAGGCCGACCTTGTAGACCGGGTGCACCATCCCCGCGCGCACCAGCCGCTGGGCCAGCGCCCGCCGGGCGGGGTCGTCGCCGACCGGCTCGCCGTCGAGCCACGACCGGACGACCTCCGCGCCGGTCGCCGACAGGCGCATCACCCGGTACGGCGACCCGCCGAGGACCACGCGACCACCGGCCAACGTCCGGGTGCCCCCATCGAGGCGAAGCCACAACTCGCTCATGCGGTGAACCCTCCGTCGGCGTGCAGCACGGTTCCGGTGACGGCCGAGGACTGCGGGCCGCACAGCCAGCTCACCGCGGCGGCGACCTCGTCCGGGTCGAGCAGCCGCTCGACGAGCTGGTGGGCGGCGAACTCGGACACGTCCGCCAGCCCGTACAGCGCGGCGCTCGCGGTCAGCATGTCCGTCGTGGTCGAACCGGGGGAGACGGCGGTGGCCGTGACGCCCGTGCCGCGCAGGTCGGTCGCCAGCCCGCGGACCAGGCCGACCACGGCGTGCTTGGCGGCGTTGTACCCGGCGAGGCGCCACAACCCGCGGTGCGCGGCGGCGGAGGCGAGGGCGACGAACCGTCCCGAGCGCGGCGCCGGCACCCGCAGCAGCGCGGGCACGGCGGCCCTGGCCAGGTTCAGCACGCCGCGCACCCCGCTGTCGAACAGGGCGTCCCACTGCTCGTCGGTGGTCTCCCACAGCGGCGTGCCGCCGACCATCACCGCCGCGCCGGCCACCGCCGCGTCCAGCCGGCCGAACTCCCGTTCCGCCAACGCGACCGCACCGTCCACACCGGACTGGTCGCGCACGTCGGCGACGACGTCGAGCACCCGGCCCGGCCACCGTCCCGCCAGCTCCGCCAACTGCTCGCGCGTGCCCAGCGGGTACGGCACGCCGGGCAGGTCGCCGGGGACGTCGACCGCGACGACCCGCCAGCCCTGCTCGGCGAGCTGGCGGACGACCGCCGCGCCGATGCCGCGCGCGGCTCCGGTGACCACGGCCACGCGCGGCGTCACGGCAGGTACCCGTGCTCGCGCAGGAACGCCATCAGCTCGTCGGCCGCGGCCTGCGGCGTCCTGGGCGTGACGACGCGCGAGCGGACCTTCGGGCCGGTCGGCCCGGACAGCGCCAGGATGCGCTCGTGGTGCGACGCGGCGCTCGCCGCCGGGAGCACGCGGGGACGCGGTCGGTAGGGGCGCACGCCGGTGACCGTCACCCGGTTGTCCGCGCGGACACCGGGCGACACCACCGGGATCACGGCCTGCCGGGCGGCGAGCACCGCGGGCAGCGCACCTCGTCGCAGCCGCACCGCGCCGGGCTCCACCGAGCACACGGCGGGGAAACCGATCCGCAGCCGTTCGCGCCGGCCGCCGTCGAGCCGCCGCACGCCGTGCAGCTCACCGTCCCGCAGCCCCAGTTCGCACAGGCCCAACGCCTGCCGCGCGCCGAGCAACCCGGCCAGGAACGCGGGGGTGGTCCCGGTGCCGCGGTCCGACGAGCGGTCCCCGCACAGCACGACGTCCGGCGCGCCGGGTCCGGCGCGCAGCCCGGCCAGCAGCGCCGCCGCGGTCCGGCTGCCGTCGTCGGTGTGGTCGTCGTCCGCCGGGTGGTCGATCCGCAGCACCTCGTCCACGCCGACTTCGAGCGCCAGGCGCAGCACGTCGTCCGCCTCGGGCGGGCCGAGCGCCACCGCGACGCAGCGGGCGTCGGGCAGCGCGGAGGCCAGGCGCACGGCGTGTTCGAGCGCGCAGCGGTCGGCCTCGGAGAGCCCGCCGGCGCGCGGGTTGCGCCGCACCCGCCCGGTGAGCGGGTCGACCGAGGCGTGGGTCGCGGTCCAGCGCAGGGCGGCGACGACCAGCACCGGCCTCACCCCTTCGTGAAGACGACGCCGTGGCCGCCGTCGGGGTAGGTCCAGGTGATCGCACCCGGCTTGTCGCACAACAGGTAGCACGTGCCGCACTCGAAGCAGTGCTCGTAGTTGAAGAGGATCCCGCCGTCGGCCATGGGCACGAACAGGTCGGCCGGGCACGCGCTCACGCACACCTGGGAGGTGCACGAGGCGCAGACCGAGTTGTCCACCGTGATGTGCGCCCGCTCGCCGACGTGGAACTCCACAGTGGACAGCACGTCGTCGAACGCCCGCTCGGCGTAGCTCATCCGAACCCCCGCATCCCGGTCACGGCGTCGCGCACCAGGTGGCGCAGCCGCACCCCGTTGTCCTTCGCGCTGCGCCGCAACAGCCCGCGCAGCCCCGGCTTGGGCCGGGGGTTGTCGACCTGGAACACCGACTGCGCCAGGTCGCACAGCAGCCCCGGGTACTGGCGCTGCACCCGGTCCGACATCACCAGACCCGGGATGTCGCGGAGCTTGCGGTGGTCGGCGAGCACGAACGAGCGCTCCAACGCCTTGCGGTACCCCGCCAGGCCGCGCTTCGAGGTGTCGCCCTCGTCCAGCGCCGCCACCGCGCTGCGCCCGGCCTGCGCGCCCGAGCCGAGGGCGAAGTTCACGCCCTCCAACCAGATCCCGGCCGCCAGGCACAACCCGGCCGCGTCGCCCGCGACCAGCAGCCCGTCGCCGGCCAGTCGCGGCAGGTGGAGGTAGCCGCCCTCGGGGATCAGGTGCGCCGAGTACTCGACCACCTCGCCGCCCGCGACGAGCGGCGCGATCGCCGGGTGCCGCTTGAGGTCGGCGAGCAGGGCCTCCGGCCGGGTGCGCGCGGCGGCCAGGCCGGGCAGCGAGAGCACGACGCCGAGCGAGACCGATTCCCGCTGGGTGTAGAGGAAACCGCCGCCGGGCACGTCGCCCGTGCAGCCGAGCATCTCGATGTCCGCGCCTTCGTCGCCGCGCAGCGCGAACCGCTGGTCGATCACCTCGCGCGGCAGGGCGATGGTCTCCTTCACCCCGAGCACGGTGTGCTCCGCCTGGCGCGAGCCGTCGAACAGGCCGGCTTCCTTGGCCAGGAACGAGTTCACGCCGTCGCACGCGATCACGACGCCGGCGCGCAGGTCGCCGTCCGGGCGGTCCGTGCGGACGCCGGCGACCGCGCCGTCCGGCCCGCGCAGCAGCCCGGTCGCCACGGTGGAGGGCACGAGGACCGCGCCCGCCTCGACCGCGAGCCCGGCGAGCCACGGGTCCAGGTCGGCCCGGTGCACGGTGGCGCCGTTGTAGGGCGGTCGGCCCCAGTCCTGCGTGCGGAAGTCGACGGTGAGCGCGCGTTCGCCGGACATGACCATGGTGGACCGGCGGGTGACCCAGCGCTCCACCGGCATGCGCTCCCACCAGTTCGGCACCAGGTCGTCCAGCACGCGGCCGTACACCACGCCGCCGTAGACGTTCTTCGAGCCGGGGAACGGGCCGCGCTCGACCAGGGCGACCGAGCGGCCGGACCGGGCGACCTCCAGCGCCGCCGCCGATCCCGCTGGTCCCGCGCCGACCACCACCACGTCGAACTCGCTCATACGCCCAACCTCGCGGCCAACTCGGACAGCACCGCGGGCGCGTCGGCCACGATGCCGAGGTGCGCCATCGCGGTCATGGGGCAGGACGGGTCGGTGTTCACGCTCACCACGTGCGCCGGGTCGCCGAGCCCGCTGGTGTGCTGCACCGCGCCGGACACGCCGAACGCCACGTACAGCTCGGGGTTCACCACGACGCCGGTGGTGCCGATCTGCCGCTCGGCGTCCGCCCAGTCGGCATCGGTGACCGCCCTGGTGGCGCCCGCGGACGCGCCGAGCGCCGCGGCCACGCGTGCCATCACGGCGACGGCCCGCGCGTCGCCCAGCCCGATGCCGGCGCCGAAGATCCGGGGCGCCTCGGCCAGGTCGGCGGTGGCCGGGTCGGGCGCCAGCACCTCGACCGACGCCGCGTCCTCGGCGTGCTGGTGGTCGGCTGACGATTCGACCAGGTCGGGGGTGCCGTCGACCGCGTGGACGCCGCGCACGCCGGGCAGCAGCGTCGCGACGAACGGCCCCTCCACGGCGAGCTCGACGCTCACCCGACCGTCCCAGCGCACCACTTCCGCGCCGCCGTCCGACACCCGCACCGCGCCGGGCAGCAGCGGGCGGCCGAGTTCGGCGGCGAGCCGGGGCGCGAGGTCGCGGCCGTCCGGTGAGCCCGGCAGGATCACGCAGTGGTGCGCGGCGAGTGCGCGGGCGAGTCCGCGCGCCCACCGGCCGGGCGCGAACGCCCCGGCCTCGACGAGCGTGCCCGAGACCACCGCGCGGAGCGCTTCAGCCGCCGCCCGCGTGCCGGTGCCGACGATCAACGCCACCCCGCCGGCCTCGGCGACCGCCTCGTCCGCGCCCAGGGGCACCACACCGTCACGTACGGGGACGACCGCGACGCGCTTGGCCACGGCTCCCGCTTCTGGCACCACCTCGGCCAGACCACCGATATCGGGCTCGACCGGATCTCGGGCCCCGGCTGTGGTGTTCACAGGGCTGCCGCCGTCCGGTGGCCTTCGGCGACCGCCGAGTCCGCGCGCCGCGGCGTCAGGCAGTCACCCACCCGGTGCACCTCGAACGGCGCGTCCCGCAGGTCGTGCCACAGCCCGTCCTCCGGGTCCTGGTGCACCGCGCACACCACCCAGTCGTAGCGCTGCTGCACGGTCACCCCGGTGGTGTGCGTGTGCACGTCGACCAGCACACCGCCGTCCTCCGCCTGCCACGCGCCGGTCACCACCTCGTCGGTCGACTGGGCGATCCCCTTGGCGTGCGCGCGGATCGTGAACATCTCCAGGTCCAGCGTGAGCCCGAGGTCCTGGCCGACCACCATGCCGGGCGTGCTGATCCGCACCGCGGCACGTCGGTCGGCCAGCAGCTCGGCCACCGAGGTCGCCTGGTGGAACCCCAGCTCGTCCACCACGAGCACGTCACCGAACGGCGCCGCCCGCCCCTCCAGGACATCCCGCACGTCCACCACCCGTTCCAGCTCGCCTGCCCACCACGGGCGCTTCGGCCTGGCGCCGGTGGCCAGCACGACCACGTCCGGCGCCTGCGCCCGCAGCCACCCCGCGTCGACGCTCACGCCCGTCCGCAGCTCCACCCCGGACCGCCCGCACTCCGCGAGCAGCCCGCGCACCAGCTCACCCAGCTCCACCCGGCTCGGCACGGTGGCCGCCAGCGCCACCTGGCCACCCACCTGCGCGGCGCGCTCCAGCAGCGTCACGTCGTGCCCGCGCTGCGCGGCCGTCGCCGCGGCCTTCAACCCCGCCGGCCCGCCGCCCACCACGAGCACCCGCCGGCCTCGTCGGCGCGGCGTCGGCAGCACGACGGCCTCCCGCCCGGCGCGCGGGTTCACCACGCAGCCCAGCCAACGCCCCAACCCGACCCGGCCCACGCACTCCTGGTTGCACGACAGGCAGGCGTTGACGTCGCCGGCCCGCCCCGCCCGCGCCTTCGCGGCGAACTCCGGGTCCGCGATCTGCCCGCGCACCACGCCGACGAGGTCGCACTGGCCCTCCGCGAGCGCGCGCTCGGCCTGCGCCGGGTCCTTGATCCGACCCGAGCCGACGACGGGCAGGCGGACGGCCTCGCGGATCGCGCTCGCGATGTGCAGCGCGTACCCGGGCGGGAACGCCATCGACGCCTCGATCATGAACAGGGTCGAGGTCGCCACGCCGATCGAGGTGTTGAGGTAGTCCACCGCGCCGGTCGCCTCGACCATCCGCGCGACCTCGACGGCGTCCTCGATCCGCGTGCCGTTCTCGATCAGCTCGTCACCGCAGAGCCGCACGCCCAGCGCCCGGTCCGGTCCGATCGCCTCCCGGACCGCCTCGATGATCTCCAGCAGGATGCGGGCCCGGTTGCGCGGCGAACCGCCGTAGCGGTCGGTGCGCAGGTTCGTCACGGGCGACAGGAAGCCGCGCACGATCGAGGAGTGCGAGCACTGCAGCTCCACGCCGTCGAAACCGCCCTCCACGCAGTGCGCGGCGACGGTGCGGTAGCCGGCCACCACCTCGGCGATCTCGCCGTGGTCCATCGCCTTGGGCACTTCGCGGAAGAGCGGGTCGGGGACCGCCGACGGCGCCCACACCGGCAGCCGCGAGTACATCGAGGACGCCTGGCCGCCGTTGTGGTTGAGCTGCGCGAAGATGGGCACGCCGTGCGCGTGCACCGCGTCGGTGATCCTGCGGTAGCCCGCGATCGCCTCGCGCCGGAAGCCGTGCACCAGCTTCTCGTACGGCCAGTCCGTGACGTGGGTCGAGTGCTCCTCGGTGATGATCAGGCCCGCGCCGCCGGCCGCGCGTGCGGCGTAGTACTCCGCGTGCGCCTCGCTGGGCAGGCCGTGCCGCGCCTGGTTGGTCAGGTGCGCGGCGAACACGATCCGGTTGGGCACGACGACCGGGCCGAGCCGGACGGGGGAGAACAGGTAGCGGTAGCGGGACACGTCACACCCGCCCGAGCACAGGCGTCGGCCGCGTGGCCATGGACCGTGCGACACGTCGGCCTTCGAGGACGGCCTGGTGCACCGTGCGCGGCGCGACGCAGTCACCCGCCGAGGGCAGTCCGGCCGGCGTCGGAGCGGGCAGCCGGTGCCCGCAGTGCACCACCACCGCGCAGTCCACAGTGGACTCCACGCCGGTGATGACGTTCACCAGCTCCGCGCGCCCGTCGAGCACCCGGCGCAGCATCGCCCGCTTGTGCAGCCGCACGCCCGCCACCTGCAACCGGGTGTTGGCCGCGGCCAGGTCACCGATGATGGCGAGCTGGGTGGCGATCACCGGGTCCTGCGTGACGATGGCGGTGTCCCGACCAGCCGCCGCCAGCAGTTCCGCCGTGCCCGCACCGGTCCAGTCGCCGACGGGGTCCACCACCAGCACCGGCCCGGCGGGTACGAGGTCGTCCACTCGCGCGCCTGCGGCGAGTCCCGCCAGCAGGTCGCGCGTCTCGACCACGGGCCCGTCGGACGTGTACGCCCGCGGTCCGGCGACCGACCCGGTGGCGAGAAGTACAGGGGTCGCGGGGTCGAGGTCGGAGAGGTCGACACGGGTCCCGGTCTCGACCCGCACGCCGAGCCGCCGCACCTCCCGCTCCAGCCACTGAGCCAACTCCGCCAGCCGCGACCGCCCGGCGAGCTGCGCCGCGACCGACAACGTCCCCCCGAGCCTGTCCTCCTGCTCCACCAACCGCACGGAACGCCCGCGCAACGCCAACACCCGCGCCGCCTCCAACCCGGCGGGCCCGCCACCGACCACCAGCACCTCATCCGACGCCGAACCCGAACCCGCGCGCCCGTTCGAACCCGAACCAGGCCAAGGCAGGTCCACCGCCGGCTCTTCGCCCTCGTACCCGCTGCTCGGCTCGCCCAGGCAGCTCACCCGCGGGTTGCGGCTGTCACGCACCCGGCAGAACTGGTTGCACAGCACGCAAGGCCGGATGCGCTCCGGCGTCCCCGCCCGCACCAGCGACACCAGGCGCGGCTCGGCGATCTGCGCCCGGGTCATCTCCACCAGGTCCGCCGTGCCGTCCTCGATCCCCGCACGCGCCGCGCCCGGGTCGACCACGCTGCCCTGCCACACGACGGCCGCACGCCCCGACACGGCCTCGCGAACCGCCCGGCACAGCCCCGCGTTGAACCCGGGCTCGGTGTGCGAGTCGGGCCGCGTCGCGGACAGGTTCATCGCCGACCCGCGCACCGGCACCACGTAGTCGACCACGTCGGCGAAGCCGGCGAACGACGACACCGCGTGCTCCGGCGTGATCCCGGCCCACGGCGCCAGCTCGTCGCACGACAGCCGCAGTCCCAGCACCCGCCCGTCGCCCAACTCGCCCCGCACCGCCGCCAGCACCTCGACCAGCAGCGCCGTCCGGTCCTCCCCGTAGCGGTCGCCGCGCTGGTTGGTCAGCCCGGAGAGGAACTGCCGCAGCAGGGAGTACTGCCCGGCGTCGACCTCCACCCCGTCCAGGTCGCACGCCACCGCCGAGGCCGCCGCCGCGGCGAACCCCGCCACGAGCGCCGCGATCTCGCGCTCCTCCACCTCGGCCGGCAGCTCGCGGCTCACCACGTCGGCCACCCGCGACGGCCCCCACAACGCCCGCTGCCCGTAGGCCGAACTGCCCTGCGAACCCGCGTGGCCCAACCCCGCCAGCACCAGCGCGCCGTGCGGACGGCACGCCGCGACCACCGCCCGCCACCCGTCGGCGCACGACATCGCCAGCGGCGCGCGTTCGTAGGGCCAGTCCGAGTCGTGCACGCTCGCCGTCTCGGTGACGATCAGCCCGGCCCCGCCGGCGGCCCGCCGCTCGTAGTACGCGACGTGCCGCTCGGACAGCGCGCGCCCGTCACCCAGGTTGGTCTCGTGCGGCCCGAACAGCACCCGGCTCGGCGCGGTCCTACCGGCCAGCGCGACCGGTCCGGTCAACGCGTTCATCGCGGCACTTCGAACCCGCTCAGCGGATTCGGGTCGCACGGGCGCAAGGCCGGCGCGGGCACGACGGCGGGCGGACCGAAGGTCACCTGGAGCGGCACCGCCTTGCGGCGCGAGTGGTCGACGTCCGACCGCGGCGCCGCGCCGACCGTGGCCAATGCGCGTTCGCCGTGCCCGCGCACGCACTCCGGGTCGGGCCCGTCCAGCGGCAGGCCGGTGAAGAACTTCGCCGCCATGCACCCGCCCTGGCACGAGTCGAACGCCGAGCACGACGAGCACGCGCCGCCGTCGGAGGGCTCCCGCAGCCGGGCGAACAGGTCGGACCCCCGCCACACCCCGGTGAAACCGCCCGGCTCGCGCACGTTGCCCGCCAGGAACTCCCGGTGGATCGCGAACGGGCACGCGTAGACGTCGCCCACCGGGTCGACCAGGCACACCACCCGGCCGGCGCCGCACAGGTTGAGCCCCGGCAACGGCGTCGAGCCCAGCGCGTTGAGGTGGAAGAACGAATCGCCGGTGAGCACCCGGTCGCCGTTGGCCGACAGCCACTCGTACAGCCGCAACTGCTGCTCGGCGGTCGGGTGCAACTCGTCCCACACGTCGGCGCCGCGACCGGACGGGCGCAGCCGGGTGATCCGCAGCTGCGCGCCGTGCTCCTCGGCGATGGCCGCGAAGTCGTCCAGCTGGCCGACGTTCTGCCGGGTCATCACCACGCTGATCTTGAAGTCGCGGAAGCCCTCGTCGCGCAGGTTCGCCATCGCCCGCAACGCCGTGGCGTACGAGCCGGGGCCGCGCACCACGTCGTTGACCTCGGCGGTCGCGCCGTCCAACGAGATCTGCACGTCGACGTAGTCGGACGCGGCCAGCGCGCGGGCCCGGGCGCGGTCGATGCGCACGCCGTTGGTGGAGAACTTCACCCCCACCTGGTGGTCCACGGCGTAGTCGACCAGTTCCCAGAAGTCGGGGCGCACGGTCGGCTCGCCGCCGCCGATGTTGACGTAGAAGACCTGCATGCGCTGGAACTCGTCGATCAGCGCCCGGCACTCCTGGGTGCTCAGCTCCCGCGGGTCGCGCCTGCCCGACGACGACAGGCAGTGCACGCACGCCAGGTTGCAGGCGTAGGTCAACTCCCAGGTCAGGCAGATCGGGGCGTCCAGACCCAGCTTGAAGTGCTCGGACAGCTTCATCGCGCGCCTTTCAGCGAGGTGGTGGGCCCGGCGGGCGCGGTTCGATCGTGCCCGCCTCGGCGAGCCGGGCGAGAGCCGCCAAGTACGTGCGGTGCTCCTCGGGGCCGACCTCCGCGGCCACGAGCGCGGCGGCGGCGGAGGGGTGGTGCTCCAGCGAGCGCACCACCTCGACCAGCTTGGTCGACTTGAGGAACGACAGCCGACGGGTGCCGAAGTGGTAGGCGAGCGCGCCGAACGGTTCCGGGCGCAGCGCGAGCGCGGGCGAGCAGCGGTACGGGCGGTCCGGGTCGAATTCCATCCGGTCGACCTAGTAGACGCCGCACATGCCGTCGATCGACACGTCCTCGACGAGCAAGTCGGCTTCCACCAACGCGTTGTCGGCGTCGTTCTGCGGAATTGAGGTGTCCTGGGTGCCGCTCATGCCGTGCTCCTCGGATCGGCTGCTCAAACCGGTTCAGTGGACGACTGTAACCAGGGGTCGCAGGAGTGCCTAGCCCCTAGTCCCCTTACCCCGACAGGGGATTGCGGGCGTCACGGGAACACCGGGCCGCTAGGGGGTCGAATGTCTTCCCCGGGCTGCCGGGGAAGGGTAGACAGTTGCCGGGTGTTAATGCTCCGACGGGTGTTCGCGCGTTCCGACGCGGAACGCCGGAACCGGTGGTCGCGGCACCCGTCCGACGAATTGTTCGTTCACAGCGATGGCAGGAGGCCGCACAATGGGCCGCGTTGAAGACAAGGTCGTGCTCATCACGGGCGCGGCGCGTGGGCAGGGTCGCAGCCACGCGGTGCGGCTCGCCGAGGAGGGCGCCGACATCATCGCCCTCGACCTCTGCGAGGACCTCCCGGGTATCGACTACCCGATGGCCTCGGAGGAGGACCTGGAGGAGACCGCCCGCCTGATCGAGAAGGCCGGGCGTCGGGCGTACACCGCGAAGGTCGACGTGCGGGACCGCGCCGCGCTCCAGCAGGCGATCGACGCCGGCGTGGCGGAGCTCGGCAAGCTGGACGTGGTGATCCCGAACGCGGGCATCGCGCAGCTCGGCCCGGGCCGTCCGCTCAGCACGTTCACCCAGATCGTCGACATCAACCTGACGGGTGTGCTCAACACCGTGCACTCGTCGCTGTCCTACCTGCAGCCCGGCTCGTCGGTCATCATCGTCGGCTCCGCGGTCGGCCTGATGCCGGGTCACGGCGACCCCGGCCCGATGGGCCCCGGCGGCGCGGCGTACTCGGTCGCCAAGCAGACCCTGGTGCTCTACACCAACATCCTCGCCACGCAGCTGGCGCCGATGAGCATCCGGATCAACGCGGTGCACCCGTCCAACGTCAACACCGCGATGATGCACAACCCGTCGATGTACAAGATCTTCCGGCCGGACCTGGAGGAGCCCACCCCGGAGGAGGGCGTGCAGGGCTTCTTCGCGTTCCACGCCATGCCGATCCCGTTCGTGGAGCCGGAGGACGTCTCGCACGCCGTCCTGTACCTCGCATCGGACGAATCGCGCTACACCACCGGCACGCACCTGAAGATCGACGCCGGCGCATTGGTCAAGCAGGGCAAGTGAAGTCGTGAGCGCCCGGTGGCGGGGTGGCCGTTGACGCCACCCGCCACCGGGTCGCCGCCCACTGGAGCAATTGTCGCGATTTCGCGCAATGGCGTCCGAGGAGTTCCCGAGTCAAGTGGACGGCGAATTCTCGGACAACCCCTACCGGGTTCATCCACGCAGTGATCGGGGTGGTCGACGCCGTGCGTCGCCGCCCACCGCCGGCGACCGGTCGAAACCGGGAATCACGGCGCGGCCGACCTGTTCTGCGCTCCGTGTTGACGCTGTGCGAAGGCCGGACCTAGCCTCGGTGTGAGAGCGTTCTCACACCCTGTCGGCCACCCACTCCCGTGGGGGAGGTCCCGTGCTGAACACCGTCGTTCAAGCATCCCTGCTCCTGTCCTTCGTGGTCTTGCCGGCCGGATCGCCGACTCCACCGGATCCGGTCACCGCGCCTCCGTCGGCCAACACCGTCTGCGACAGCTACTGCGACGACCGCGACCCCGCCTTGCCGCCGAGCGCGCACCGGTCGCCGTCCCGGCCGTCCGCCGAGTCCCGGTCGATCGCCGCGGGACCGGTCTGCAACCTCCACTGCGACGGACGCGACCCCGCCCTCTCCGCGGGCGAGCGCGTCGCCCAGGCCGTGCCCGTCGGCGCACGCCGGGTCGCGTTGCACTTCGACGGCACCGAGACCATGGGCTGGGCGGTGATCTCCGGCGGCGGTCAGGGCGACGAGGTCTGGCTCGACCGCTCCTACGACGCCGGGGTCACCTGGCAGCCCAAGCTCGGCTCGACCACGACGCCGGCGGGCTACGGCGGCTGGCGCACGTCCATGCACAACGTGGACGACTGGGCGAACCTCGGCGTCGGGCTGCTGCGGGCCTGCGGCCGCCCGGCCGGGTCGTCGTCCATCGCCTGCACGAGCTGGTACCGCACGACGTGGAACGCCGGGAACCGCGCCACCGCGGCGGCCACCGCCCTGATGCAGCGGTACAACCTGACCACCGGCCTGTTCGACACCACCGGCTGGTGGAACGCCGCCAACGCGCTCAACGCGATCATCGACAACGCGCGGGTGAGCGGCATGGGCAGCTACCGGTACGCCATCGCGCGGACCTACGACCTCAACCGGACCGCCTGGGCCGGCAACTTCATCAACGAGTACAACGACGACGTCGCGTGGTGGGGCCTGGCGTGGATCGCCGCCTACGACCTGACCGGCGACCGCCGCTACCTCGACACCGCCCGCGCCGGCGCCGACCACGTCCACCGGTACTGGGACCAGGTCTGCGGCGGCGGCATCTGGTGGACGTCGAGCCGGACCTACAAGAACGCCATCGCCAACTCGCTGTACGTCCAGCTCAACGCCGCGTTGCACAACCGGTTGCCCGGTGAGACGACCTACGTGCAGCGCGCCCGGGACGGCTGGAGGTGGTTCGAGAACAGCGGGATGGTCAACGCCTCGAACCTGGTCAACGACGGTCTCGTCACCTCCACGTGCCGCAACAACGGCCAGACGCCGTGGAGCTACAACCAGGGCGTGCCACTGGCCGCGTTGACCGAGCTGCACCGCGCCACCGCGGACCCGGCGTACCTCGCCAGGGCGCGCACGCTGGCCGACGCGTCGACGACGAGCACGGCGCTCAACCCCGGCGGGATCGTGTTCGACAACGGCGGCGGCGGTGACGTGCCGTCGTTCAAGGGCGCCTTCGTGCGCGGGCTCGGTCAGCTGAACCGGGCGTTGCCGGACCGCCCGTACACCGCCTACCTCACGAGGCAGGCGGACACGGCCCACGCGCGCGACCGGTCCAGCAGCGACTCCTACGACCAGCCGTGGGCCGGGCCGTTCCAGCGCAGCGACGCGGCGCGCCAGCACAGCGCGGTGGACCTGATGAACGCCGCGAGCTGACCGGGCCACGGCAACCGCGGAGCGGGCCGGGAACGCGGGTGCGCCGATCTGCCGATCGTGCTGCACCCGAATGTCGGCAGTCGTGCACTGGTTCGCAGCACTTTCGTAATTTCCGTACGGTCTTTCGTTGACTCTGTACAAAAGTCGCCTTACGGTCGCCTAGCCGGATGTGACCTGGCTAACACGCCGGCTCCCAGGGGTCCCTGCCCCCGAACCCCCTTGCCGAGTCGAGTCCCCTGCTCACCGGCTTAGTTCAAGGGAGAACACCCGATGTCGTCCCCTGCCCGTCGCATCCGGTGGCTGCGCGCCGCCGGCGCCCTCGCCTCGACCGCCCTCGTCACGGCCGCGGCCCTGTCCGCCTCCTCGCCCGCGCTCGCCGCGGCGCCTCCGCCCCAAGAGCCCGGCGTGACGCTCCGGGTCTTCGACATGCAGACCGAGCTCGCCCGGCTGTGCACCCTCAAGACCGGACAGACGCCGAACGTCGACAAGGTGATGCCGTCGATCAACTGGACGACCACCGCGGACTTCGGCCTCGGCGACCGCTTCCTGTCCGAGGTGACCGGCAACCTCTCCACCACCACCGCGGGCACCTACGGCTTCCGCCTCACCAGTGACGACGGCTCCCGGCTGCGGATCGACAACGCGGTGGTGGTCGACCACGACGGCCTGCACGGCAGCGAGTCGAAGAGCGGCTCGGTCCAGCTCGGGGCCGGCTACCACGCCCTGCGGATCGACCACTTCGACAACGGGGGCGGCCAGCAGCTGACCCTGGAGTGGCAGCCGCCCGGCGCGACCGGGTTCAGCGTCGTGCCGAACGCCGCGCTCAGCACCGACGCGGGCGTGGTCCGGGTGACCGCGCCGGGCCGCAAGGAGTGCGAGGGCGGCGCGGACGCACCGGGCGACGGCCTGCCGCTGACCGCCGTGCACCCCGCGTACTCCCTGACCAACCTGCGCCCGAGCGGGTTCGAGCCGCAAGTCAGCGGCATGGACTGGCTGCCGGACGGCCGGCTCGCCATCGCCACCTGGGGCGGCTCCAACACGAAGCTGGGCGAGGTGCACCTGATCAGCGGCGTCACCGGCGCCACCGACCCCTCGAAGGTGCGCACGCAGCGGATCGCCTCCGGCCTCCAGGAGCCGATGGGGATCAAGCACGTCGACGGCAAGCTGTACGTGTCGGAGAAGGCCGGGCTCACCGAGCTGAACGACACCAACGGCGACGGGGTGACCGACAACTACCGCCGCGTCGCGACCTGGCCGTTCGGCGGCAACTTCCACGAGTTCGCGTTCGGGATGCTGTACCGGGACGGCGCGTTCTACCTGAACCTGTCGGTGGCGATCGACTACGGCGGTGCCACCACCGATCCCCAGCCGGCGCCCAACCGCGGCACCACGATCAAGGTGGACAAGGCCACCGGCGCCATCACCTACCTCGCCGGTGGGCTGCGCACGCCCCACGGCATCGGGTGGGGTCCCGACGGCGACCTCTTCGTCACCGACAACCAGGGCGGCTGGCTGCCGTCGTCGAAGCTGCTGCACGTCAAGCAGGACCGGTTCTTCAACCACTACACCAACCCGGTCGGCCCGTTCGACAACCGCGCGATCACCTCACCGGTGCTGTGGCTGCCGCAGAACGAGATCGCGAACTCGCCGAGCAACCCGGTGCAGCTGACCGCGGGACCGTTCGCCGGGCAGCTGGTCTTCGGTGACGTGACCTACGGCGGTCTGCAACGCGCCTTCCTGGAGAAGGTCGGCGGCGAGTACCAGGGCGCGGTGTTCCGCATGACGCAGGGGCTCGAATCGGGCGTGAACCGGATCAGCCTCGGCCCCGACGGCGCGATCTACACCGGCGGCATCGGCGCGGGCGGCAACTGGGGCCAGGCGGGCAAGCTGAACTTCGGCCTGCAGAAGCTCACGCCCAACGGCGCGGAGGCGTTCGACATCCTCGCCATGCGGGCGATCCAGGGCGGCTTCGAGCTGGAGTACACCCAGCCGCTGTCCGCGCAGGCGGTGCAGGACCTCGCGGCCAAGTACCAGGCGACGCAGTGGCGCTACCTGCCGACGTCGACCTACGGCGGGCCGAAGATCGGCCGGCAGGCGTTGACCGTGCAGTCGGCCACGCCGTCCGCGGACCGCAAGAAGGTCACCGTCATGCTCTCCGGCCTGCAGAACGGGCACGTGGTGCACCTGCGCTCGCCCCGACCGTTCGCCTCCGAGTCCGGCAAGTCGTTGTGGAGCACGGAGGCCTGGTACACCCTCAACACCAAGCCGGGCACGACCGCCCGCACCGGGCCGATCACGGGCCTCGCCGCGAAGTGCGTGGACATCAGCAACGCGGGCACGGCCGACGGCACGAAGGTCCAGCTGTGGACGTGCAACGGCACGGTCGCGCAGCAGTGGACGGTGGGGACCGACGGGACGGTCCGCGCGCTCGGCAAGTGCCTGGACGTGCAGCAGGGCGGCTCGGCGAACGGCACCGTCACCCAGCTCTGGACGTGCAACGGGACCGGCGCCCAGCAGTGGGTCGCGCAGCCCGACGGCTCGGTGCGCAACCCGAGGTCGGGGCGCTGCCTCGACGTGTCGGGCAACAACTCCGCCGACGGCACCGCGCTGCACATCTGGGACTGCCTCGACGTCGGCAACCAGAAGTGGGTCCTTCCCTGATCGCGGGGATCCGCGGGTCCGCCGGTCGCCCTGCCGGCCGGCGGACCACCCCTCGTCCCACGTCCCGGCAGTGAAGTCCAGGAGGACGACGTCACCATGACCAGATCCCCGCGAACCCGCACCGGCCTCGCCGCCGCCCTGCTCCTGGTGGCCGCCGCCGTCCAGACCGCCGTACCGACGACCGCCGTCGCCCAAGCGCCCGCGCTGCTCGGCCACTCGGCGCCGCGAGCAGCGCTCGCGCCCTCGTTCCAGCAGGTCACGCTCGCCAAGGGCGCGGCCGAGATGGGCGAGCCGATCTCCATGACCGTGCTGCCCGACCGGTCGGTCCTGCACACGTCCAGGGACGGCACGATCCGGCTCACCGACGCCGCCGGCACCACCAAGGTGGCCGGGAAGCTCACCGTCTACTCCCACGACGAAGAGGGCTTGCAGGGCATCGCCGCCGACCCGGACTTCGCCACGAACCGCCACCTGTTCCTCTACTACGCGCCACCGCTGTCGACACCGGCCGGCGACGCACCCTCCGACGGGACCGACTTCTCCGCCTGGAACGGGGTCAACCGGCTGTCCCGCTTCGTGCTCAACGCCGACGGCACGCTGAACACCGCGAGCGAGAAGGTGGTCCTGGACGTGCCCGCCAGCCGCGGCACGTGCTGCCACGTCGGCGGCGACCTCGACTTCGACGCCGCCGGCAACCTCTACCTGAGCACCGGCGACGACACCAACCCGTTCGCCTCCGACGGCTACAGCCCGCTCGACGAGCGCGCCAACCGCAACCCGGCCTTCGACGCCCAGCGCAGCGCGGGCAACACCAACGACCTGCGCGGCAAGCTGCTGCGGATCAAGGTCAACGCGGACGGCGGCTACTCCGTGCCGGCGGGCAACATGTTCGCACCCGGCACCGCGGGCACCCGGGCCGAGATCTACGCCATGGGCTTCCGCAACCCGTTCCGGTTCTCCGTGGACAAGGCGACCGGGGTCGTCTACCTCGGCGACTACGGCCCGGACGCGGGGTCGACGAGCGCCACCCGCGGCCCGGCGGGCCAGGTCGAGTTCAACCGCATCACCGGCCCCGGCTTCTACGGCTGGCCGTACTGCACGGGCTCGAACACCACCGAGGAGACCTACAACGACCACAACTTCGCCACCGGCGTCTCCGGGGCCAAGTACAACTGCGCCGGCGGGCCGACGAACAACTCGCCGCGCAACACCGGCCTGCCGACGCTGCCCGCCGCGAAAGCGGCCTGGATCTCCTACGACGGCTGCTCCGTGCCCGAGTTCGGCTGCGGCAGCGAGTCGCCCATGGGCGGCCCGGTCTACCGCTACAACCCGAACCTCGACTCCGCGGTGAAGTTCCCGCAGTCCTACGACGGGCACTTCTTCGGCACGGAGTTCGGCCGCCGCTGGATCAAGGACATCACGGTGAACGCCAACGGCACGCCGGGCGCGATCACCGCCTTCCCCTGGTCCGGCACGCAGGTGATGGACTCGGCGTTCGGCCCGGACGGCGCGCTGTACGTGCTGGACTACGGCACGGGCTGGTTCGCCGGTGACGCGAACTCGGCGCTGTACCGGATCGAGCACGTGACCGGCGGCCTCGCGCCGATCGCCAAGGCCGCCGCAGACAAGACCTCCGGCCAGGCGCCCCTGACGGTGGCCTTCTCGTCGGCGGGCTCGTCCGACCCCGACGGCGACGCCATCACGTTCGCGTGGAAGTTCGGCGACGGCGCGACGTCGACGGCGGCCAACCCGCAGCACACCTACACGGCCAACGGCGCCTACACCGCCACGCTCACCGTCACCGACAGCACCGGTCGGACGGCCACGGCGAGCGTGCAGGTGACCGTCGGCAACACGGCTCCGACCGTCACCCTGCACCTGCCGCAGCACGGGCAGCTGTTCGAGTTCGGCGACGCGGTGCCGTTCCGGATCAGCGTGACCGACCCCGAGGACGGCGCGGTCGACTGCGCCAAGGTCAAGATCAGCTACATCCTCGGGCACGACTCGCACGGCCACAAGCTGACCGAGGCCACCGGGTGCTCGGGCACCGTCCAGACACCCCAGGACGGCGAGCACGACCCCAACGCCAACATCTTCGGCGTCTGGGACGCGGAGTACACCGACAGCGGCGGCGTGACCACCCACACCCAGCACGTCACCCAGCCGAAGAACCGGCAGGCCGAGCACCACGGTTCGGCCAACGGCGTGACGGTCTACGACAAGGGCGCCGCGCACGGCGGCAAGGCGGTCGGCGACATCCACAACGGCGACTGGATCGCGTTCCAGCCCTACGTGCTGACCGACGCGACGACGATGACCGCGCGGGTCGCCTCGGCCGGTGCGGGGGGCACCATCGAGGTGCGGGCCGGGTCCGCGACCGGCACGCTGCTCGGCTCGGCCGCCGTGCCGGTGACCGGTGGCTGGGAGACGTTCACCGACGTCAGCGCGGGCCTGACCAACCGGCCCGCCGGCACCACCACCCTCTACCTGGTGTTCAAGGGCGGCGCGGGCGCGCTGTTCGACGTCGACGACTTCACCTTCGCCACCGGTCCCCGCACCGGTCCGATCACCGGCATCGGCGGCAAGTGCGTCGACGTCAGCGGCGCGGCCACCGCGGACGGCACGAAGATCCAGCTGTGGACCTGCAACGGCACCAACGCGCAGCAGTGGACCACGGCCGCCGACCGGTCGCTGCGCGCGCTGGGCAAGTGCCTCGACGTGCGGTCCGGCGGCACGGCGAACGGCACGGTCACGCAGCTGTGGACGTGCAACGGCAGCGGCGCGCAGCAGTGGATCGCGCGAGCCGGCGGCGCCCTGGTGAACCCGCAGTCCGGGCGCTGCCTCGACGCCGAGGGCGGCAGCAGCGCCGACGGCACCGCGCTGCACATCCGGGACTGCAACGGCGCCGCCAACCAGAAGTGGATCGGACCCTGACCACGACGACCGCTCGACCGAGGAGCAACTGATGTCCCGACTGCGATCCGTGCTGTCGACGATCACCGCGACGGCGGTGGTCCTCGCCGCGGCGTCCGTTCCGGCGACCGCGGCCGATCCCCCCTACAAGGTGCTGGTCTTCTCCAAGACCGCGGGCTTCCGCCACTCGTCCATCCCCAACGGCATCCAGGCGATCCGCGACCTCGGTGCGGCGAACAACTTCACCGTGGACGCCACCGAGGACGCCGCGGCCTTCACCGGCGCGAACCTGGCCCAGTACAAGAGCGTGGTCTTCCTGTCCACGACCGGTGACGTGCTCAACGCCACCCAGCAGGGCGCGTTCGAGTCCTACGTGCGCTCCGGCGGCGGTTTCGTCGGCGTGCACGCCGCGTCCGACACCGAGTACGACTGGCCGTTCTACGGCGGCGTGGTGGGCGGCTACTTCCACTCGCACCCGGCGATCCAGCAGGCGACGGTGCGGGTCGAGGACCGCGCCCACGCCTCGACCTCCCACCTCGGCCAGGACTGGGTCCGGACCGACGAGTGGTACAACTTCCGGGCGAACCCGCGGGCGAACGTGCACGTGCTCGCGCGCCTGGACGAGGGCACCTACTCCGGCGGCAACATGGGCGACCACCCGATCGCGTGGTGCCAGACCTACCAGGGCGGCCGGTCCTGGTACACCGCCGGCGGGCACACCGAGCAGGCGTTCGCCGAGCCTGGGTTCCGCGCGCACCTGCTGGGCGGCATCCGCTACGCGGCCGGCGTGACCGACGCCGACTGCCGGGCCGAGACCGGCTACACGTCGCTGTTCAACGGTTCCGACACAAGCGGGTGGAGCCAGGCCGGTCCGGGCAGCTTCGCCGTCGCCGACGCCACCCTCACCTCACGGGGTGGGATGGGGATGCTCTGGTACTCGGCCAAGGAGTTCCGGTCGTACTCGCTCAAGCTCGACTGGAAGCTCGCCGGCGACGACAACTCCGGTGTGTTCATCGGGTTCCCGGCCAGCAGCGACCCGTGGTCGGCGGTGAACAACGGCTACGAGATCCAGATCGACCCCACCGACGCGGTCGACCGCACCACCGGCGCGGTGTACGGCTTCAAGTCGGCCGACATCGCCGCCCGGGACGGCGCGCTCAACCCGCCCGGCGAGTGGAACACCTACGAGCTGCTCGTCGAAGGCGAGCGGCTGCAGCTGTTCCTCAACGGCGTGAAGATCAACGACTTCACCAACACCGATCCGGCCCGCAGCCTGCAACAGGGGCACTTCGGCCTGCAGAACCACGGCGACGGTGACGACGCGTCCTTCCGCAACATCCGGGTCAAGGAGCTGTCCGCCACCCGCACCGGTCGGATCACGGGTATCGGCGGCAAGTGCGTCGACGTCAGCAACGCGGGCACCGCGGACGGCACGAAGATCCAGCTGTGGACCTGCAACGGCACGAACGCGCAGCAGTGGACCCTGCCGGGCGACGGCACGATCCGCGCGCTGGGCAAGTGCCTCGACGTCCGGTCCGGCGGCACGGCGAACGGCACGCTCACGCAGCTGTGGACGTGCAACGGCAGCGGCGCGCAGCAGTGGGCCGCTCAGGCCGGCGGCGCGCTGCGCAACCCGCAGTCCGGGCGTTGCCTGGACGCGTCGGGCAACAGCTCCGCCGACGGCACCGCGCTGCACATCTGGGACTGCATCGGCGCCGCCAACCAGAGGTGGACGCTGCCCTGACGGCCGGACCGACGTGACCGAGGTACCCCGCCGCGCGTGGTGCGGCGGGGCGCCTCTGCCCGCGCCGCCGGCCGGGTCAGTCCTGGATCAGCCCGAGGTCGCTGAACACCTGCCTGCCCCAGGACAGCGCGGTCGGCAGGTCGTCCCACTGTCGGTCCTCCTCGGTCAGGTACGGGAACACGTACGGCTCGGTGATGTCGGCAGGCAGGTCGGTCGCGCGGCAGGTGTACGGGGGACGCCCGTAGTTGTCCGCGTACATCGCCTCGGCGACCTCCTTCGGCTGGGCGTCCCAGATGCCGAACCACAGGCGCCGCAGCATCCCCGGGTGCGCCATCGCGAAGATCAGCCTGCCCACGTCGAACGGTTCGCCGGCCGAGATCACCCGCGCCACGCCGCAGTAGCGCTGCGGCCCCTCGGGCGAGTGCAGGACCCCGGCGTCACCGGACCAGATCTCCACGCTGTGGCCGGCGTCGATGATCGCGGCGCACAGGGTGGCCAGCGCCAGGCCGCGGTTGATGATCACGTCGTGCGCGATCCGGTGCGAGTACGAGGACGGCACGAGGAACGTGATCACCTTGCCCCGGCGCGAGACCTGCCGGGGCACCGCGTCCACCATGCACTCCGGCACACCGGCCAGGTACGCGCCGACGTCGACCTCGCTGCCGGTCACGTCCCAGGTCGGTTCCAACAAGGTGACGGCGTGGGACAGGCCGGCGCTGTCGCGCAGTTGGCTGATCGTCACGTCGGCCTGCTCCAAGGCCAGCGGCCAGCCGTCGACGGCCAGCCGGACCGCCTCCTCCCAGGAGGAGCCGTGCCACCCGAGATCGGCCCTCCTGCTCGTCCCGTACGCGATGGACGGCGGAGCCGTTGCGGCATCGAGGAACTCGCGCCAGGACAGCAGCGGCGGCAACGTCGTGGGCAGCACGGGTCAGTCCAACCCGAGCGCTTTGAGGTGCGCGTCGGACAGGCCGCGCACCACCCGCCACTGCACCACCTGGTCCACGGTGGCGCCCGCCTCCAGCAGCTTGGCGCCGTCGATGCTGGTCCGCGGCGAGAAGAGCACCGGCAGCTTCTTGTCCTCCGCCAGCTTGCGCAGCTCCCGGACCTCGGCGAGGAGCTCGTGCACCGCGTCCGGGTGCGACGGCGCGTGCCGCAGCGCGATCCGCTCCTCCAACCCCTCGTCGATCGGCACGTCGATCACCACGAAGCGGTCCAGCGTGGCGGCGTCCAACGTCTGCCGGCCGACGTACTGCCGGTCACCTCCCGTGCCGTACGTGTTCCCGGTGGCCACCAACCGGAAGTTCTCGTGCGCGTCCACCATGCGGTCGGCGAACGCGCAGGTGCCCAGCGCGAGCGCCTGGTTCAGCTCGGCGAGCAGCCCGGGGTGGCCGTTGTCCAGCTCGTCGAGCAGCATCACGCCGCCGTGCTCGAACGCCCGGCGGAACGGGGTGTCGCGGTACTGGCCGTGGGCGTCGTAGTAGCCGAACACCTTGCTCATCGGGGTGGTCGGGCCCAGCGACAGCGCCTGGAACTCCAGCCCCAACGCCCCTGCGGCGTGCTTGGCCAGCATCGACTTCCCGGTGCCCGCCGGGCCGACCAGCAGCACGTGGCAGCGCGCGTGCAGCGCCACCAGCAACTCCGGCAGCACGGTGTGCGTGTCCGCGCCAAGCTCCACCTTCCCGCCCTGCGGCAGCACCACGGTGACCACGTTCGGCGCGTACCGCGCGAACGTCTTCTCGGCCTCCTCGCGGACCGCGCCGCGGACCGAGTCCATCGCTGCCGCGGACACCTGGTCGACGACGCCCGGCAGGTCCTCGCGGGTCGCCTCGCGGGCCAGCTCGGTCGCCGCGACCGCGGCTTTGGCGGCCAGTTCGTCGTGCAGCAGTCGCAGGTCCGGAGTCGCTCCGGCCACCGCGTCACGGGCGAGCGCCGGCAGCACCTCCTCCGCCGCCCGCGCCACGGCCTCGGCCAGCGAACCGCGGACCTTGTCCGCCTCGTCCCGCACCGCCCCGGGCGCCGCCTCCTCGACCGCCGCGCGCACCACCTCGACCATCGCGGCGGACCCGGCGCGCACCAGCTCGTCACGCACCTCGTCCCGGTCCGGCGTGGCCTCGGCGACCGCGGCGCGGGCCAGTTCGGCGATCACCTCCTCGGACTGCCGCGCGAGGCTGCCGGCAACCGCGTCGCGCACCTGGTCGGTGGCCTGGCGCACCACGTCCGCGAGCACGTCCCCGGCCTGACCGCGCACGATGCCGGTCGCTTCCGCGGCCACCGCGGCGACCAGCTCCTCGCGCACCTCCGCCGCGTCCGGCGTCGCCTCCCGCACCGCCGCCCTGGCCAGGTCCGGCAGCAGCTCGTCCGCGGCCCGGTTGACCAGTGCCGGGAGGTCGGCCTCCAGCTCCTTGCGCGCCGCCCCCTCGATCGCGGCCCGCATCTCGGCCAGGTCCGGGGTGGCCTCGGCGACCGCGTGCCTGGCCAGGCCGGGCAGTGCCGCCTGGGCGTGCTGGCGGATGGTCTCCGGCAGCCGGGCCTGGATCTCGCTCTGCACCATCCACAGCAGATTGCTCTGCGTGAACACCGCACGCGCCACCGCCTCGGAGATCTGGGCGATCTCCGCCTTCGTGCTGGTCCGCACGCTTCCTCCCCGTTCCCCGTGGTGTCGCCACCGAGTATGTGATCGATTCGGGGGCTCACCCGGAGAGCGGCACGTTGCTGCCACGCACCGCGGGCGGACGGGGTCGACGCCGTCCCCGGTCGACCAGGTCGAGGTCGGTTGTCGGCGACCAGGCACGATTCCTCTGGTTCGCGGGCAGCCGGTCCGCCACGACAACCGCCCATGACCATGCCCGACGCCGTTCGCACCGCAGTGGAGTCCGATGGAACAGTCACGCGGCACCCGGGCGTGCCGGCTCGCGGTCGCCGCGACCGGTGTCCAGACGGCGCTGCTCTTCGTCGGGCCGGGCGGTGAGACGACCAGGTTCGACCAGGCCGCCCTCGGTGTGCTGGTCGTGCCGAGCCTGCCGGTCGACGTCGCCGCGCTCGTGCCGATGGTGCGCGGGGTGCGCCGCGGGCACGGCGGTGCTGGTCTTCTGCGCGGTGTTCCTGCTCTGGCACGGCTTCGCGCTGAGCACGCTCGCGGGGTGGTGGGCGTCCGGGTTCGTGGGCGCGCTGCACCTCGCGTCCAGCGTGCCGTTGTCGTTCGCCTACCAGGTGGTGATGTGCGGGGCCTTCGCCGCGGTCCTCGCCCCGGGAGTGCCGGGGCGCGCTCCGCACCGGAAGTCCTGAGCCCGCCGAGGTGACCGGGCGGTGACGTGTCGCGCGTCACATCCGCGGGTGTCACGTCCGGCGGGGCCTGCTTGTCCCATGGCCGTTCAACGCCCCGGAAAGCCGGTGGCACGGTCAGGAGAGCAGGGACGAAGTCATGGAACTCGACCACCACGTCGTCGTGCTGGGCGCCGGGTACACCGGCATGTTCGCCGCCATCCGGCTGGCCCGCCGCACCCGCCGGACCGGCGTCCGGATCACGCTGGTCAACCCGTCGGCCCGGTTCACCGAGCGGCTGCGGCTGCACCAGGTCGCGGCCGGGCAGGAACTGGCCCACCTCCGCATCGCGGACCTGGTCGCCGGCACCGGCATCGCGTTCGTGCGAGGCAGGGCCACTGCGATCGACCCCGACGGCCGGACCGTCACGATCGACGACGGCACCCGGCTGGACTACGACACCCTGGTCTACGCGCTGGGCAGCGCCACCGACACCAGCCGGGTCCCCGGCGCGGACGTGCACGCCTTCACGCTCAACAGCCCTCAGGTCGCCGTCCGCTTCCACGACCGGCTGGACGGGCTCGCCGCCGGCGACACCGTCACCGTCTGCGGCGGCGGCCTGACCGGTGTCGAGGCGGCGACCGAGGTCGCCGAAGCCCGGCCCGACCTGAACGTCACGCTGATCAGCGCGACCGAGCCCGGCGCGATGATGGGCGACCGGGCCCGCGCCCACCTCCACGGGTCGCTGCGCCGCCTCGGCGTGGCGGTCGTGGTCGGACGGGTCACCGAGGTGCTTGCCGACGCCGTCGAACTGGAGACCGGCGAGCGGGTCGCCTCGGCCGCGTGCCTGTGGACGACCGGCGTCGCGGTGTCGCCGCTGGCCCGTGAGTCGGGCATCGCGGTGGACGACCGGGGGCTGATCGTGGTCGACGCGACGCTGCGGTCGGTGTCGCACCCCGAGGTCCACGCCATCGGCGACGCCGCCGCCGTCCGGCTGGGCTGGGGGCGCGTCCACGGCACGTGCCAGAGCGGCCTGCCCACGGCCCAGCACACCGCCGACACCATCGCCCGGCTGCTGCGCGGCAAGCAGGCCCGGCCGTTCCGGTTCGGCTACTTCCACCAGCCGGTCAGCCTCGGCCGCCGTGACGCGGTCATCCAGTTCACCCACGCCGACGACACCCCGCGCCGGGCCTACCTCAAGGGCCGCGCCGCCGTCCTCTACAAGGAGTTCGTCAGTGGCAGCCCGGTCAAGATGTACCGGCTCGGCAAGCGCGTGAACGTCAGCACCATCGTCTCGAAGGGCGGTCGTGCCACCCGCGAGCCCGCCGCCGCGCGTTGAGAGCATCGCAGCCATGACCGATCGTGACCCGTACCTCGAACACCGGCGGCTGCTGTTCGCCACCGCCTACCGGATGCTGGGCAGCGTCGCCGACGCCGAGGACGTCCTCCAGGACGCCTGGCTCACGTGGCACGCCGCCGACCGCTCGGACGTCCGGCACCCGAAGGCGTACCTGGTGCGCGTGGTCACCAACCTGTCGTTGAACCGGCTCACCTCCGCCCGGGCCACCCGGGAGACCTACGTCGGCCCGTGGCTGCCCGAGCCGCTGCTGACCTCGCCCGACGCTGCCACGGAGACCGACATGGCCGACACCGTCTCCACCGCGATGATGGTGGTGCTGGAAACCCTCAACCCCGTCGAGCGCGCGGTGTTCCTGCTCCGCGAGGTCTTCGGGTACTCCCACGCCGAGATCGCCGACGCGCTGGACCGCCCGGAGCCCACCGTCCGCCAGATCGCGCACCGCGCCCGCGAGCACGTGCAGGCCCGCCGTCCCCGCTTCGACGCCGACCCGCAGCGGCGCGCGGAGATCACGTCCCGGTTCATCGCGGCCTGCGCGGGCGGCGACCTCAACGCGGTGATGGAACTGCTGGCCCCCAGCGTGACCGCGTGGTCCGACGGCGGCGGCAAGGTCACCGCGGCGCTGCGGCCCCTGCACGGCCCGGACCACGTCGCCCGCTGGTTCCTCGGCGTGCTGGCCAAACCCGCCTCGGCGGGCGTCGTCCTCGAACCGGCCTCCATCAACGGCGAGCTGGGCGTGCTGGTCACCGTCGGGACGACCCCCATCGGCGCCTTGACCTTCGACCTGGCCGACGGGCTCGTGCAGAACCTGCGCCTGCAGATCAACCCGGACAAGCTCACCGGCCTCCGGTAGCGCGTTCGTCGCCGGTGTGCGTGGCGCAAGAGCGATCCGCCGCCATCGGCGCGTCACGTAGGCTGCCCCCGGGTCGGGGGACCTCTGGAGTGGAGATTCCGTGTTCCGATCCGTGCGCGGCCTTGGCGTCGCGTTCTGCGTGCTGGTCGCGTTGACCGCCTTGATGGACGTTGTCCTGGCCGGGTGGGTGTGGCGCGTGCACGGTGTGCTGCAGGACTTCGTCGACGGCCGGATCGGGGAGGCCGAGTTCGACCGCGCGCTCGCCGTGACCGACGTGCTCGACCTGGGCGCCGCCGCCGCGTACCTCGCCGCGGGTGTCGTGTTCGTGGTGTGGCTGTGGAACGTCCGCTCCAACGCGGACCTGGTCGCGCCGGACGCCCACCACCTCGCCAAGCGGTGGGCCATCTGGGGCTGGCTGCCGGTCATCAACTTCTGGTTCCCGCGCCGCGTGGTCGTGGACGTCTGGCAGGTCAGCCTGCCGCGGCACGAGCTCGGTCGCGGCCGAGCCGAGGTCAACTGGTGGTGGGGCCTGTTCATCGCCTACCTGGTGATGGACCGGATCGCCGACCGGATGCTGGCCCGCAGCACGAACGTGGGGGAGTTCGCCAACGGCAGGACGATGCTCGTGGTGGTGGCCGTGCTGTCGGTGGCCGCCGCGGCGCTGTCGGTGAACGTCGTGCGGCGGATCACCGCGTGGCAGTCCGTGCCCGGCTTCGTCACGCCGGAGGAGATTGTGTCGCCGTCGTCCGTCGGGCCGGCCCCGGTGGACGTGCCCGCGCCGCCCGCTCCGCCGACCGCGCCGCCCGCCCACGACCCGCGGTGGGAGCGTCCCGAGTAGACACCCCTCCCAGCCGACTCCCTTGACGGCCACGGCACTCCCCCGGGGGTGCCGTGGCCGTCCTCATAGGAATCGCAGACTTTTGGCGGCGGTCATGCAGAAGTAACCCCCGATGGACCTGGGACAGGGCACGGGGAAACCAGAGGCAGGGCGGGCGGGAATGAGCGACACTTCCCCGGGTGATCGTGATGCAGCCCGTTCTGGAGGTCTACGCCCCTGGCGGCTTCGCCCTCTGGCCTGTCGCCGAGGCCGAGCCGTTCGGCTTCCTCGCGCTCAACGGCGAGCTCACGCCCCTCGAGGTCGGGGCGGCGGTGATGTACATCGCCAGGTGCAACGACATCGACCCCGGGCACGACGGCCGTCCGCCTCGCCCCACCGACCCGCTGGGATCCTTCCTGCACGGCCTGCTCACCCTCGACACGCTCTTCGCGCCCGGCGGCCTGCGGGTGACGGACGGCGCCACGGGCGTGGCCTTCCTACCGGGTTGCTGCAACGGTCTGGAGGACTGGCGCGAGTGGCACCAGGTTCTCGACGGCAGCGGCCGGGTGGGCTTCGGGCACGACCCCGACCCCTGCGCCGAGCGGCACGGCGGCACCGCCCGGCTGATCGTCGACGCCGAGCAGGGCGACAGCCCGGTGATCGAGCTGCCCGTCACCGACCTCCGGCGCCTGCTCGCCGGAGCCGAGCACGATCTCGCCGGGTTCCTCGCGTCGGCAGCCGACTGGGCCGCCCGGCACCTGCCCGGCCACGCCGCCCCCGTCACCGCCGCCCTCGCCCGCGCGCTGGACCTCCCGCCACCGGCCGGACCACGCGCCGGGAACCCCGAGGCCCCTTAGAGTCGCCGGCGGAATCCCCGGTCGCGCGAGGCCACTTCGGGGATCTGCGGCATCACGGTGAAGCGCTCAGCGGTCACGGTGGACGATCGCGTGGGCGAGGTCGGTCAGCTCCGCCGCCGCGCGCGGCGCGGGCTTGATCGAGTCGAGTCGGCGCAACGCCTCGCCGAGGAGCAGCTCCGCCTGCCGCTCGCTCCAGGCGCGCCCGCCGGCCGCTTCGACGAGGCGCGCCGCGCGGGCCGGGTCGGCGGCCACCGGACGCCCGTCGCCCGCGTACATCACGGCGAGTTCCCGGCCCGCCGGCGTGTCGGACGTCAAAGCGGCGACGACCGGCAGCGACTTCTTGCGGGCGCGCAGGTCGCCGTGCACCGGCTTGCCGGTCACGGACTCGTCGCCCCAGATCCCCAGCAGGTCGTCGACGTGTTGGAACGCCAGCCCCAGGCGCAGGCCGAAGTCACGCAGGCCCGCGACCTCCGCGGGCCCGCCGCCGGCGAACATCGCGCCGAGGGCGCAGGCGCAGGCCAGGAGCCCGGCGGTCTTGCGCTCCGCCATGGCCACGCAGTCGGCCACCCCGATGTCGTGCCGCCCCTCGAACGCGATGTCGGCCTGTTCGCCGTCGACCAGGTCGAGCACCGCGGCGTTGAGCGTGCGCACGCCCGCCAAGGCGGCCGGGTGCCCGTCGGCGACGAGCACGTCGAAGGCGAGCGCCAGCATCGCGTCACCGGCCAGGACGGCGTCCGGCACGCCGAAGACGCGCCACGCCGTCGGACGGTGCCGCCGGGTCGGGTCCCCGTCGAGCACGTCGTCGTGCAGCAGCGTGAAGTTGTGCACCAGTTCCACCGCCGCGGCGGCCGGCACGGCGGTGCTCGCCTCGCCCCCGACCGCCTCGGCCGCCAGCTGGGTCAGCACCGGGCGGATCGCCTTGCCGCCGTCCGCGTCGGTCGGCTCGCCGTGCTCGTCCCACCACCCCAGGTGGTACCCGGCGACGCGGCGCGCCGACGCGGGCAACCGGTCGACGGCGGCACGCAGGGCCGGCTGCACCATGTCGCGGCTCCACGCCACGACTTCGCGCACCGGTCGGGCACCGGCGATGGCTTCGGGCGGCACGACGCACCTCCTGGTCGGTCGGGTCGGGCGGGGCCGCCGGGACGCCGGTCGTGCCCGCGGGTCAGGCCAGCTGGCGGTCGACCACGTCCGGCGACAGGACGTGCTGCACCACCATCGCCGCCGCGCCGAGGACGCCGGCGTCGTCACCGGCCTGCGACGGCACGATGCGCAGGTTCCCGGTGGCCAGCGGCAGGGAACGCCGGTAGATCGCCTCGCGCACACCGGCCAGCAGCATCTCCCCGGCGAGCGCGACGGTGCCGCCGACGACGATCAGCGACGGGTTGAACATGCTCACGCAGGCGGCGAGGACCTCGCCGATGTCGCGGCCCGCCTGCCGCACGGCCTGACCGGCTTCGAGGTTGCCCGCGCGGACCAGCGCGACGACGTCCGCGCTCGTGTGCGCCTCGACGCCCTTGGCGCGCAACGTCGCCGCGATGGCGGACCCGCTGGCGACCGCTTCGAGGCAGCCGGTGTTGCCGCAGCGGCACGGCACGTCGCCGGCGTGCGGCGCGAGGATGTGGCCGAGGTCGCCCGCCGAGCCCACCGCGCCGCGGTGGAGCTTGCCGTTGCTGATGAAACCGGCGCCTATCCCGGTGGCCACCTTGATCACGATGAGGTGCTCGGCCTCCGGGAAGCACTTCGTGTGCTCGCCGAGGGCCATCAGGTTCACCTCGTTGTCGACCAGGACCGGGACGTCGAGTTCCGCGCCGATGTGGCCCGGGACGTCGTAGCCGTCCCACCCGGGCATGATCGGCGGGTTGTTCGGCCGACCGGTGGAGTGCTCGACGGGGCCGGGCAGGCCGATGCCGACGCCCGCCACGCGCGTCGACTCCAGGTCGGTCTCCTCCAGCAGAGACCGCCAGGCCGCCACGAGCCCGGGCAGGACCACTTCCGGACCTTCGGCGATGTCCTGCTCCAACCGGCGCACCGCCAGGGGTGAGCTGGTCAGGTCCGTCACCGCGACGGTCGCGTGGGTGGCGCCCACCTCGGCGGCGAGCACGACCCGCGCGCGGGCGTTGAACACGAACCGGCCGGCCGGGCGCCCGCCGGTCGACGCCTCGCTGCCACCGTCGCTGACCAAGCCCGCGTCCAGCAGCGCGTCCAACCTGGCCCGCACGGTCGACCTGGCCAGTCCGGTCACCGTGGTGAGTTCGGAGCGAGTGCGGGGCACGCCGTCGCGCAGCAGGCGCAGCAGCTCTCCCGGAGACGCGGCGCCGACGGTGGATACGTCTTCTTTCACCCTTCAATTGAAGCAGAGGTCACGGTCATACGGCGTCAACCGTCGAAACATGTCGGACTTTTGGTTGACATCCGCCATTACCGATCTTACGGTTCGCCACATGACTGTGACCCACCTAACTCAGCCGGCCACCGCCGGTCGTGCCGAGCCGCGGACGCCGAGGGTCGCCGTGGTGGGCGCCGGGTTCATGGGCCGCGTGCACGCCGAAGCGGCCCGACGGGCCGGGGCCGCGGTGGTCGCCGCGGTGGCGAGCACTCCGGGAGGCGCGGACCAGGCCGCGCGCGCGGTCGGGGCGGACCGCGGTTACCCCGACCTGGCCTCGTTGCTCGCCGAGGCGGGGGCCGACGTGGTGCACGTGTGCACGCCCAACGCCCGGCACGCGGAGGCGGTGGAGGCCGCGCTCGCCGCAGGTGCGCACGTGATCTGCGAGAAGCCGCTGGCCGTCGGCGTCGCCCAGGCCGCCGGGCTGGCCGCCGCGGCGGCGGCCGCGGGCCGGGTGGCCACGGTGCCGTTCGTCTACCGGTTCCACCCGATGGTGCGCGAGCTGCGGGCCAGGCTGGCGGCCGGTCAGGCGGGTGTGGTGTCCACGGTCAGCGGCGGCTACCTGCAGGACTGGCTGTCCCGGCCGAGTGACGACGACTGGCGGGTCGACCCGGCGGTCGGTGGCCCGTCCCGGGCGTTCGCCGACATCGGCTCGCACTGGTGCGACCTGGTCGAGTTCGTCACCGGCGACCGGATCCACCGGCTGTCCGCGCAGACGGCGACCGTCCAGGCGCGCCCTCGGCCGTCGGCCACGCCGACCGAGGACGCCGCGGTCGTCCAGTTCGCCACCGGGTCCGGCGTCCTCGGCACGCTGGTGGTCTCGCAGGTCGCGGCCGGCCGGAAGAACCGGCTGCACGTGGAGATCTCCGGCACCGAGTCCAGCTTCGCGTTCGACCAGGAGGACCCCGAGCGGCTGTGGGTCGGCAAGCGGGACGGCAACCAGGTGCTGCTGCGCGACCCGGGGACCTTGTCGCCCGGGGCGGCCCGGTACGCGCGCCTGCCCGCCGGTCACGCGCAGGGCTACCAGGACTGCTTCGACGCCTTCGTCGCCGACACCTACCGCGCCGTGCTCGGCGAGGACCGGCCCGACGGCCTGCCGACCTTCGCCGACGGCCTGCGGTCCGTCCGGATCACCGAGGCGGTCCTGACCTCCGCCGCGTCCGCCGGCGCGTGGACGACCGTCGGCGGAGTCGACGACCAGACCACGGTCGGCGGAGTCGACGATCGGACGACAGTCGGGGGAGCGGACGACCGCGGCGAGGCGGACCGATGACCGCCGGCGGTGACGTCGTCGTCCGGCTCACCGGGATCACCAAGAGCTTCCTCGGCGTGCCCGTGCTGCGCGGCGTGGACCTGGAACTGCGCGCGGGCGAGGTGCACGCGCTCATGGGCGAGAACGGCGCGGGCAAGTCGACGCTGCTGAAGGTCCTCGCGGGCGTGCACCGGCCCGACTCAGGTCAGGTGGAGGTCAACGGCGAGCCGGTGGTGTTCACCACTCCCCGGGACGCCCAGGGAGCGGGCATCGCGATCATCCACCAGGAGTTCAACCTCCTGGAGCACCGCACCGTCGCGGAGAACGTCTACCTCGGCCGCGAGCCGGTCCGCCGGGGCCAGGTGGACCGCCGGAAGATGGAGGCGGACACCAAGGGGCTGCTGGACTGGCTCGGCGAGGACGGGGTCGACCCGGCCGAGACCGTCAACCGGCTGTCGGTCGCGCAGAAGCAGGTCGTCGAGATCGTCAAGGCGCTGTCCACCGATGCCAAGGTGCTGGCGATGGACGAGCCGACCGCCGCGCTGGCCGACCACGAGGTGGAGCTGCTGTACGGCTTGGTCGACCGGTTGCGCACCAGGGGCATCGCGATCCTCTACGTCTCGCACCGGATGCGCGAGGTGTTCGACCTGAGCAAGCGGATCACCGTGCTCAAGGACGGCGCGTTCGTCACCTCCGCCCTCACCGCCGAGCTGACCTCCGACCAGCTCGTGCGCCACATGGTCGGGCGGTCCCTCGACGCGCTCTACCCCGACCGCGCGACCCCGGAGGACCTCGGCGACGTGCGGCTGGCGCTGCGCGGCGCGGGCAACGACCGGGTCCGCGGCGTGACGTTCGAGCTGCGGGCGGGCGAGATCGTGGGCATCGCCGGGCTCCAGGGCTCCGGGCGGTCCGCGATCGCGCGGGCGATCTGGGGCGTCGAGCCGTTCACCACCGGCACGCTCGAGGTCGACGGCGTCGCGCGGCGGATCACCGACCCGCGTGCCGCCGTTCGGCTGGGCATCGGCTACGTCACCGAGGACCGCAAGGGGGAGGGGCTGGCGCTGCGCCAGTCCATCCGGGACAACGCGCTGCTCGTCCGCCGGGCGGCGCTCGCAGGTGGCGCCGGGCGGCGCAGGTCCGACCTCGGCGAGCTGCTGAAGTCGGTCGCGGTCGTGGGGCGGGGCGAGCACCAGGAGGTGCGCTACCTGTCCGGCGGCAACCAGCAGAAGGTCGTGCTGGCCAAGTGGCTCGCCGTCGGGCCGCGCGTGCTCCTCGTGGACGAGCCCACGCGCGGCATCGACGTCGGCGCGAAGCAGGCGGTGCACCGGTTGCTGCGCGACCTGGCCCGCAACGGGGTCGCGATCCTGATGATCTCCTCCGAACTGCCCGAGCTGATCGGCATGAGCGATCGGGTCCTGGTCGTCCACGAGGGCGCGATCGCGGGCGAGCTGCCCGCGGGCGCCGGTGAGGAAGCCGTCATGGGCCTCGCCACGGGGCACGGTATGGGAGAAGTGGCGTGAGCGTCGTGCAGGAGAAGGTCAAGCTCGCGGGCGCGGCCCGGCGCGGTGGGGCCCGGCGGTTCGGCTTCACGCCGACCGTCACCGTCTACCTGGCGCTGGTGGTGCTGCTCGTCGTCGGCAGCGTCCTGGTCGGCCTGAACGGCGGCGTGCTGCTCGACCAGGGCGGCATCCTCAACATCCTGACCCGCAGCACCGTGCTCGGGCTGGTCGCGGTCGGTCAGACCATCGTGATCATCACCGGCTCGCTCGACCTGTCCGTGGCCTACCTGGTCGGGCTGTGCTCGCTCGTGGCGGCGGAGACGATGGCGGGCAGTGACGGCATGATCGTGCCGGGAGTGCTGCTGGCGCTCGGCGTCGCCGCCGTGGTCGGCCTGGTCAACGGGCTGGTCGTCACGGTCCTCAAGGTCAACGCGTTCATCGCGACCCTCGGCGTGGCGCTCATCCTGCGCGGCTACCTGGAGCAGAACTACACCGGACCGGCGGGCAGCGTGCCGCGCGCGTTCCAGCACCTCGGGTTCGACCGCATCGGCCCGGTGCCGATCGGCGTGCTGCTGATGCTCGTCGTCGCCGCGGCGGCGTGGTGGTACCTCAAGCGCACCCGCGCCGGCTACCACACCTACGCGGTCGGCGGTGACGTGGACGTCGCCCGGCTGTCCGGTGTGCGCACCGGCCGCACGATCGTCATCGCCCACGTGCTGTGCGCGGTCGCCGCCGGGCTCGCCGGGGTGTTCCTGGCCAGCCGGCTCGGGTCCGGCGCGCCGTACGTCGGCACGGACGCCGGGTACGACCTGGAGTCCATCGCGGCCGTGGTGCTCGGCGGCGCGGCGCTGGCGGGCGGTCGCGGCGGTGTCGTCGGCACGATCGGCGGCGTCCTCATCCTGGCCACCCTCGACACCATCTTCGACGACCTCGCCGTCGACCCGTTCTTCAAGGACGTCGTGCGCGGCATCGTCCTCATCGTCGCGGTGGCGCTCTACGCGCGCCGCAAGCTCTCCAGGAGGTCCGCGTGAGCGCGCCGACCACGTGGCGTCCCCGGCTGGCGGACGGCACCGCGCCCGTGCTGGTGGTGCTCGCCGTGCTGCTGGTGGCGCTGGCCTTCGCGGGCCCCGCCTACTCCGAACCGGCCGGGTACCTGGCGCTGCTCAAGCGCGCCGCGCCGCTGGTGCTCCTGGCCATCGGCCAGTACTTCGTCATCGTCTCCGGCGGGTTCGACCTGTCGGTGGGCTCGCTGGTCACCGCCGAGGTGGTGATCGCGGCCCGGCTGATCGACGGCCAGGAGTCGGCGACCGGCTGGGTGATCGTGCTGCTGCTCGGCTTCGGCCTGCTGGTCGGCCTGGTCAACGGGCTGGTCACGACCAAGCTGCTGGTGCCGTCGTTCATCGTGACCCTCGGGATGCTGCTCATCCTCGACGGCGCGGTGTTCCTGTGGACCGGCGGCGCACCGCGCGGCGCGCTGTCACCGTCGTTCCGCGTGTTCGGTCGCGGTGGCGTCGACCTGCCGGTCCTCGGCCACCTGCCGTGGTCGGTGGTGATCCTGCTGGCCGTCCTCGTCGCCGCCGTGCTGTTCATGCGCAGCGGCACCGGCCGCACGCTGGTCGCGGTGGGGGACAACGAGAACGCCGTGCGGCTGGCCGGCGGTCGGGTGGATCGCCTGAAGGTGCTGGCGTTCGCGCTGTCCGGTCTGCTCGCGGCGCTGGCCGCGATCCTGCTCGGCGGGTTCGCGGGCGTGTCGGCGCAGGTCGGCGAGGGACTGGAGTTCCGCGCCATCACCGCGGTCGTGCTCGGCGGCGTCCTGCTCGGCGGCGGACGGGGTTCCGTCGTCGCCGCGGCGGCCGGTGCGCTCACCCTCGAAGCCCTCTTCTCGCTGCTCAACCTGCTCGGCGTGGCCGGCGCGCTGGAGTCCGCCGTGCAGGGCGTGATCATCATCGCCGCCGTCGCCTACGCCGCCCTCGGCGTCACGCCGCGGCTCCGGTTCCGCCGCCGCGCGGGCACACCCGAGCCTGCCCGCCGCTAGTCACCGCCGCACAAGGAGATCCGATGAACAGGAAGTGGTCCGTCGTGGCCGTCGCGGGCCTGCTGGCCGTGGCCGGCTGCAGCAGCGACCTGCCCGCCGACACCGGCACGCCCGGCACGACGGGCGCGTCGAAGGACGCCGGCGCGAAGTCGGAGTTCTTCGACCAGGCGACGTACGAGCGCCAGTTGAAGTTCCGGTCGACCGCCGCCGAAGGGCCGGCCGACAAGCCGTGGGAGCAGATGATCTCGCCCGAGCTGGTCGACACGGCGAAGTTCGCCAAGCCGGGCGGCGACTACCACCTGTGCTTCTCCAACGCCGCGGTCAACAACCCGTGGCGGCAGGTCGGCTTCAAGACGATGAAGGAGGAGGTGAAGCTGCACCCGGAGATCACCAAGTTCACCGTGCTCGACGCCGAGGCCAAGGACGACAAGCAGATCAGCGACATCCAGTCGTTCGCCTCGCAGGGGTGCAGCGCGCTGGTCGTGTCGCCGAACACGACGGCGACCCTGACGCCCGCCATCGAGGCGGCGTGCCGGACCAACGTGCCGGTGATCGTGTTCGACCGCGGCGTGAACTCCACCTGCCCCGTCACGTTCATCCACCCGATCGGCGGGTTCGCGTTCGGCGCGGACGGCGCGGAGTTCCTGAAGGAGAAGGTGAAGCCGGGTGGCAAGATCCTCGCCCTGCGGATCCTGCCCGGCGTCGACGTGCTGGAGCAGCGGTGGGCCGCGGCCGACGAGATCTTCTCGGACAGCGAGCTGAAGGTCGTCGGCGTGGAGTTCACCGACGGTGACGCGGCCAAGACCAAGAGCGTGGTCAACGACTACATCCAGCGCGAGGGCCAGATCGACGGCGTGTGGATGGACGCGGGCGCGACCGCCGTGGCCGCGGTGGAGGCGTTCCAGGACGCGGGCGTGCCGATCCCGGCGTTCGTCGGCGAGGACCAGCAGGACTTCCTGCGGATGTGGGCCGACGAGAAGATGACCGCCGTGGCGCCGACCTACCCGACCTACCAGTGGCGCACCCCGGTCATCGCCGCGCTCAAGGTCCTCAACGGTCAGCAGGTGCCGAAGGAGTGGGTGCTGCCGCAGCCGAAGGTCACCCAGGACACCCTCCAGAGCTTCCTGAAGCAGGACATGCCGCCGCTGCACTACGCGATGTGCGGGTGCGAGTCGATGGCCGGCTACCCCGCGCCCTGGAAGTGACCTCGGAGCCCGGCCCGGACGGAGGAACGGTGCACGCGATCGGTGTGAGCACGTGGGTTTGGACGTCGCCGCTGCGCGACGTGACGCTCGCCGAACTGGCCACGAGGGTGGCCGGCTGGGGGTTCGACGTGCTCGAACTCCCGGTGGAGGAGGTCGGCGACTGGGACCCGGCGCACGCCGCGCGGGTGCTGGCGGACCACGGGCTCGCCGCGACCGTGTGCCTGGTGATGCCGCCGGGCCGGGAACTGGTCGCGGCAGAGCCCGCCACCGTCACGGCGACCCAGGACTACCTGCGGCGGGTCGTGGACGTCGCGGTGCAGGTCGGTTCGCCGGTCGTCGCGGGCCCGGCCTACGCGTCGGTCGGCCGCACGTGGCGGATGGCGGCGCGGGAGCGGCGCGACCGGATCGCCGAGCTGCGCGACAACCTGGCGCCGGTGGTGGAGCACGCTCGCGCGGCGGGCGTGCGGGTCGCGGTCGAACCGCTCAACCGCTACGAGACCAGCCTGCTCAACACGGTCGGGCAGACCCTGGAGGCGCTGGAGGGGCTGCCGGTCGACGGGTGCGGCGTGGCGGTCGACGTCTACCACCAGAACATCGAGGAGAAGCACGTCGGTGACGCGATCCGGTCGGCCGCCGGTCGGATCGCGCACGTCCAGGTGTGCGGCAACGACCGCGGCACACCGGGCGAGGACCACCTCGACTGGCCGGACGTCGTCGCCGCGCTGGCCGAGGCCGGCTACTCCGGGCCGCTGTGCATCGAGTCGTTCACCGGCGAGAACGCGAGCATCGCGACCGCCGCGTCCATCTGGCGCCCGCTCGCACCGACCCAGGACGCGCTCGCCGTCGACGGGCTGAAGTTCCTCAGGGAGGTGATCGGCTCCAGCTGACCGGCGTCACCCACCACTCACCGGCGCCGGCACGCCGGGCGGAACAGAAAGCGTGTGGAGGATCGTGAGAACCCCTGTATTCCGCTTGCGCACCGTGTTCGTCCTCGTGCTGGCCTTCCTCGTCGCCGCCGGATCGCTGCCGGCGACCGCCGCGGCACACCCCGGCCACGACGCGCCGGCCGAGTTCCGAGCCCTGCTGTTCACCAAGACCGCCGCGGGCGCCTACCGGCACGACTCGATCCCGGCCGGTGTGGCGATGGTCGAGAAGCTCGCCGCCGACCACCACTTCGAGGTGGTGCACAGCGAGGACGCCACCCAGTTCACCGACGAGAACCTCGCCGGGTTCGACGTCGTCATCATGCTCCAGAACGGCGGCATGGTCTGGGACACCGACGCCCAGCGCGCCGCCGTCAGGAAGTTCGTCAACGACGGCGGCGGCATCGTCGCCGTCCACAACGCGACGGACATGAACATCGAGTCCTCGTTCCCGTGGTGGGACGACTTCGTCAACGGCGGCGCGCACATGACCGCGCACTCCGCCAACGGCCTCACCGCCACCTCCTACCAGGTCGACGAGGTGCACGAGTCGACCAGGCACCTGCCGGACCGCTGGCAGAAGGCCGAGGAGTGGTACAACTTCAAGCCGAGCATGCGCGGCAAGGTGCACCCGCTGGTCGAGGTCGACGAGAAGACCTACAACCCGGGCTCCGAGGCCATGGGGCACGACCACCCGATCAGCTGGTGCCGTGACGCCGAGGGCGGCCGGGTCTGGGCGACCGGCATGGGCCACAACGCCGCCGACTACACCGAGCCGAACTTCGTCGCGCACGTGCTGGGCGGCATCCGCACGGCCGCCGGCGTCGTGCCCGCGGACTGCGGCGCCACCGTCGACGCCAACTTCGAGAAGGTGACGCTCGACGACGCCACCCACGCGCCGACGACGCTGGACGTCGCGCCGGACGGCCGCGTGTTCTACACCGAGCTGCTCGGCCAGATCCGCGTGCACGACCCGGCGTCGGACGCCACGTCCACCGCGTTGACGCTGCCCGTCTACAGCGGCGGCGAGGACGGTTTGGTGTCCTTGGCGCTCGCGCCCGACTTCGCCACCAGCCACCATCTCTACGTGTACTACTCACCGGTCGGCACGGCCGAGGTCAACCGGGTCTCGCGGTTCACCGCCGAGGGCAACGTGATCCGGCCCGACAGCGAGAAGGTCCTGCTGGAGATCCCGGCGTCGCGCCGCGAGGAACCCGGCCACACCGGCGGGTACCTGGAGTTCGGCCCGAACGGCAACCTGTACATCGGCGTGGGCGACGACATCAACCCGTTCCAGTCCAGCGGGTACGCCCCGGTGGACGAGCGGCCCGGCCGCGACCTGTTCGACGCGCAGAAGACCGCGGCGAACACCAACGACCTGCGCGGCAAGATCCTGCGCGTGCACCCGGAGCCGGACGGCACCTACACCGTCCCGGCGGGCAACATGTTCGCGCCGGGCACGGCGAAGACCCGGCCCGAGATCTACGCCATGGGCTTCCGCAACCCGTTCCGCTTCAACGTCGCCTCCGACGGCACGCTCCACATGGCCGACTACGGCCCCGACGCCGGTGGGGACAACCCGTCGCGCGGCCCCGGCGGCCTGGTCGAGTGGAACGTCATCAAGGAGCCCGGCAACTACGGCTGGCCGTACTGCGTGGGCGACAACACCCCGTTCAACGACTTCGACTTCGCCACGAACACGTCCAAGGCCAAGTTCGACTGCGCCAACCCGGTGAACGACTCGCCGAACAACACCGGCCTGACCACGTTGCCCGCGGCCAAGGCCGCCGACGTCTGGTACGGCAACGGCGCCGAGGGCGACGAGTTCCCCGAGATGGGCACCGGTGGCGAGGCCCCGATGGCCGGGCCGCGCTACGAGTTCGACCCGAACCTGGTGTCGGACGTGAAGTTCCCCGAGTACTACGACGGCAAGCCGTTCTTCTACGACTGGGCGCGCAACAAGTTCTGGACGTTCTCGCAGGACGACCAGGGAGGCCTGCTCAAGATCAACGAGTGGTTCAAGACCGCGGCGCCGCTGGCGCCGATGGACGTGAAGTTCGGTCCGGACGGCGCGATGTACGTCGTGGAGTGGGGCGGTGGCTACGGCCGCGACAACCCGGACTCCGGCGTCTACCGGATCGACTACACGCAGGGCAACCGGCGGCCGACAGCCAAGGCGACGGCGACCCCGTCCTCGGGCCAGGCGCCGCTGCCGGTGCGGTTCTCCGCCACGCAGTCGTCCGACCCCGAAGGCGCGGCGCTGACCTACGCGTGGACCTTCGGCGACGGCGGCACGTCCACCGAGGCCGAGCCCACCCACACCTACACCGCCAACGGCGTCCACAACGCCCAGCTCACCGTGACCGACCCGTCGGGCAAGAGCGGCGTGACCAACGTCCAGGTGACGGTCGGCAACACCGCGCCGTCGGTGACCATGGCGTCCCCGGTCGACGGCGGGTTCTTCGACTTCGGCGACGAGGTCGCGTTCGACCTCGACATCACCGACCCGGAGGACGGCCAACCGGACTGCGCCAAGGCGGTCCTCCAGCCCGCGCTCGGCCACGAGGCGCACGCGCACCCGATCGACCAGATCAACGCGTGCGAGGGCAAGTTCACCACCCTGGTCGACGAGGGCCACGCCGACGCGGACATCTTCTACTCCGTGGACGCCTCCTACACCGACCGCGGCGCCGGCGCGCTGCCGCCGCTGGTCGGCCGCGACCTCGCGGTGATCCAGCCCAAGCACAAGCAGGCCGAGTTCCACCAGGAGTCCGCGGGCGTGCTGGTCTCCCCCGACCCGGCCGCCGAGTCGGGCAAGCGGGTCTCGGACATCGGCGACGGCGACTGGATCGCCTTCCACCCGGTGAACCTCCACCGCATCGACCGCGTCACCGCGCGGGTGGCGTCCGCGAGCGCGGGCGGGTCGATCGAACTGCGCGCGGGCTCGCCCACCGGTGACCTCCTCGCCACCATCGCGGTGCCCGAGACCGGCGGCATCGGCCGGTACGCGACCGCGCCCGACGTGGCGGTCGCCGACCCCGGCGGCACGGTGAAGCTGGTCGCGGTATTCCGCGGCCCGGCCAACCGGTTCACGCTCGACTCGTTCACGTTCATCGGCAAGGGCGTCTCGGTCAACGCCGCGCCGCACGTGACCGTCACGGCGGACCCGGCGACCGGCTCCGCGCCGTTCACCACCAAGCTCACCGCGACGGCGACCGACGCGGAGGGCGACGCGCCGTTCACCTACTCGTGGGACCTCGGTGACGGCACGTCGGCATCGGGCGCCGCGGTCGAGCACACCTACGCCGAGGACGGCACCTACTACGCGTCCGTGACGGTCACCGACGCGGCCGGGCGGACCAAGAAGGTGTCCACGCCGGTGCTCGTGCGCGACCCGCCGATGCCGCCCATCACCTGCGACCCGCCGAACCCGACCGTCGCGCCGAGCGACGAGTTCGACGGCGACCGGCTCGACGGGTGCCGCTGGAACGCCGTCCTGCGGCCGGACCTGGACTCGATGCGGATGGGTGACGGTCTGCTGAGCATCGACACGCTGCCCGGCGACATCAACGGCGGCGACAACGGCGACCCGCGCAACTTCGTCCTGCAGAACGCGCCCACGGGCGACTGGACGGTGGAGACGAGGTTGGCCGCGCCGGTGGTCGAGCAGTGGCAGCTCGCCGGCTTCATGGTTTACGCCAACGACGACGACTACGTGAAGTTCGACGTCGTCGCGCGCAACGCGCCGGGCCAGGCCGTGACGTTGGGCGCGGAGCTCGTCTCCGAGAACAACGGCTCGTTCGGCGACGGCGGCAACCGGGGCATCACCATCGGCACGCCGGAGAGCGGGTGGTGGCACCTGCGGCTGAAGAAGGTGGGCAACACCTACAGCGGCGAGATCAGCGACGGCGGCACCACGTGGACGTCCATGGGCGCCCCGGTGACGAACGACGTGCCGAACGCGAAGTTCGGCCTGATGGCGATCGGGCCGTCGCAGACCATGGGCCCGGTGACGGTCGACTTCGACTGGTTCCGGGTGTCCGGTGTGGACACCACCGCCCCCGAGGTCACGGCGAACGTGAACCCGGCCGAGCCCGACGGCGCGGACGGCTGGTGGACCACCGCGCCGACCGTGGCGATCGCCGCGGTGGACGCCGGTTCCGGCGTGGCGAGCACCGAGTACCGGATCGACGGCGGCGACTGGAAGCCCTACACCGCGCCGTTCCCGGTGACCGGCGACGGCGCCCACGCCGTGCAGTACCGGGCGACCGACGCGCGGGGCAACCGGTCCGAACCCGGTTCGGTGGCGGTCAAGGTCGACGCGACCGCGCCGACCGTGAAGCTCACCGGGCTGCACGACGGCGTGAGCTACGGCCACGCCGAGGACAAGGTGGTCACCTGGCAGGGCGAGGACGCCACGTCCGGGGTCGGATCGGTCACCGTCGCGCTCGACGGCCGCCCGGTGACGTCCGGCACGACCATCCCCATGCACACGCTCGCGCTCGGCGCGCACACCCTGGCGCTGACCGCGACCGACAAAGCGGGCAACAAGCGTGACGTGGTGGTGTCGTTCACCGTCACGACCTCGTTGCCCGACCTGCAGGCCATGGTCGACCGGTTCTCGGCGGAACGGCGCATCCCGTCGTCCGTCGCGCGAGGGCTGGACCGCGACCTGGACGACGCCCGACGGCTGCTGTTCGACGGCAAGCCCGCCAAGGCGATCGAGGAGCTGGAGGGTTTCCGCGACGCGGTCTCCCGCAAGGTGACCGATCGGGCCGTGCGCGACCTGCTCGTCGCCGACGCCGAGGTGGTGATCTCGGCGCTGCGGAAGCAGTCGGGCGGTAGCTGACGGGCGATGGCCGGCGCCACCGCGATCCGGCCACCAGCGCGTGGGGGCGGTTGCCGGACCGCCCCCACCCGACCGGTGGCCGGGCGCGCGCGGGCCCGGCCCCGGGGGTTGCCGGGGGGTTGGGTGTGCCGGCGGAGGGGGGGG
>NZ_JAJHUO010000009.1:280085-288966 GCF_020859565.1 Saccharothrix luteola
CGCCCCCCGGGGGGGGGGGCGGCCCCCCCCCCCCCCCCCCCCCGGGGGGGCCCGGCCCCCCCCCCCCCCCCCCACCGGTCGGTGACCGGATGTTCGAGTGAGCAGGCGAAGGAGGGTGGCCAATGACGGACGAACCCACCGGGCTGTGGCTGATCGGGGCACGCGGATCGGTCGCGACGACGGCGATGGGCGGGCTGCTGGCGCTGCGCGCCGGACTGGCGCCGCCGACCGGCTGCGTGACCGAACGGCCAGAGCTGGCCGGTGTCCCGCTGCCGGGTTGGCACGACCTGGTCGTCGGCGGGCACGACGTCGTCGACACACCCCTGGTCAAACGCGCCGAGCAGCTGGTGGACAGCGGCGTGCTGCCGCACCGCCTGCTCGGCGCGATCGTGGACGGCCTGCACGCGGCCGACGCCGAGGTCCGACCCGGCTACCACCCGGTGACGCACCGGGGCAGCCAGGCCGAGGCGGCGCGCCGGCTCGCCGCCGACATCACCGAGTTCCGGGAGCGGCACGGCCTGGCCCGGGTCGTCGTGGTCAACGTGTCCTCGACCGAACCGCCCGTGCCCGCCACTCCCGAGCACGGAGACCTGGCGCTGTTGGAGGAAGCGCTGGCCGACCCGGCGCGCGCGGTGCTGCCGCCCAGTTCGGTGGCGGCGTACGCGGCGTTGCGCGCGGGCTGCCCGTTCGTGGACTTCACCCCGTCCACCGGCATCGCGCTGCCCGCGCTGGACCAGCTGGCCCACCGGGAACGGCTGCCGTACGCGGGGCGTGACGGCAAGACGGGGGAGACGTTGCTGCGGACGGTGCTCGCGCCGATGTTCACCGCGCGCGCGTTGCGGGTGCGGTCGTGGGCGGGCACGAACCTGCTCGGCGGCGGCGACGGCGCGACCCTGGAGGACCCGGCGCACGCGGGCAGCAAGCTGGAGTCGAAGGCGCGCGGCCTGGCGGCGTTGCTGGGCGAGGACGTCACCGCGCCGCTGCACATCGACAACGTGCCCGACCTGGGCGAGCAGAAGACCGCGTGGGACCACGTGTCGTTCGAGGGGTTCCTCGGCGTGCGCATGTCCCTGCACCTGACCTGGACCGGACTGGACTCCTCGCTGGCCGCGCCGCTCGTGCTGGACCTGACCCGGCTGGTGGCGGCGGCGCACGCGGCCGGCGAGGTGGGCGCGCTGGGGGCGCTCGGGTTCTTCTTCAAGGACCCGCTGGGCAGCGACGAGCACCGGTTCGCGGAGCAGACCCGTGAGCTGTACCGGTGGGCGGGTGGGCTCGCGTGAGGGCGTACGCGGAGCTGGTCCGCGCGCCGGCCGCGCTGACCGTGCTCGGTGACACCCTGGCCGGCGCGGCGGCGGCCGGCGTGCCGTTGCGGGGCAGGCGCTTGTTGCTGCCGCTGTCGTCGGTCGCGTTGTACTGGTCCGGGATGGCGCTCAACGACTGGGCCGACCGCGAGCTCGACGCGGTGGAACGCCCGGAGCGGCCGATCCCGTCGGGCCGGATCAGCCCTCGGGCCGCGCTGACCTTCGCGGTGGGCCTGAGCGCGACCGGGCTCGGCCTCGCCGCGCTGGCCGGCGGGCGTGACGCCCTGGCGGTCGCGGTGCCGCTGGCGGTGGCGGTGTGGTCCTACGACACGGTGCTGAAGGACACGGCGGCCGGACCGCTGGCGATGGCCGCGTGCCGGGGGCTGGACGTGGTGCTCGGCGCGGGCCGGGAACGGGCGGTGAGCGCCCTGCCCGCCGCCGCCGTCATGGCCGGGCACACGCTCGGCGTGACGGCGTTGTCGCGCGGCGAGGTGCGGGGCGCGTCCTCCGGCGCGGCGAAGGCCGTGCTCGGCGGCACGGTGGCGACGGCGGTGGCGACGATCGCCCGGCCGGGGCGGACGTGGCGGCACCGGCTGGGCGCGCTCGCCGGCGTGGCCACGTACGCGGTCACGGTGGGCCGCGCGCAGCTGGCGGCGGTGCGCGACCCCGGTGCGGGCGTGGTCAGGTCGGCCACGAAGAACGGCATCCACGGCATGGTGCCGCTGCAATGCGCCCTCGTGGCGCGCGGCGGGTCGCCTGCCGTCGCCGCCGGTCTCGCCCTTGTGCTGCCGCTGGCCCGCAAGCTGGGCCGGAAGGTGGGGCCGACATGACGTTCCACCTCGGCTACGGCACCAACGGGTTCGCCAACCACCGGCTGGACGACGCGCTCGCGGTGATCGCCGACCTCGGCTACACCGGGGTGGCGCTCACGCTCGACCACCACCACCTCGACCCGTTCGCGCCCGACCTCCCGCAGCAGGTCAAGAAGGTGGCCGCGCGGCTGGACCGGCTCGGGCTCGGCGTCGTGGTGGAGACCGGCGCGCGCTTCCTGCTCGACCGGAAGCGCAAGCACCACCCGACGCTCGTGAGCGACGGGCAGGAGGTCCGGGTGGACTTCCTGCTGCGCGCGCTGGAGATCGCGGCCGACCTCGGCGCCGACTGCGTGTCGTTCTGGTCCGGCGTCGTGCCACCGGACGTGGACGACGACGAGGCGTGGCGGCGGATGCGGTCGGGTGTCGCGGCGGTGCTGGACGGCGCGGCCCGGCACGGCGTGCCCCTCGCGCTGGAACCCGAACCCGGGATGCTGGTCGAACGGCTCGACCAGGCGCTGCGGCTGCGCGCCGACCTCGGCTCGCCCGCCCTGCTCGGGATCACCCTCGACGTGGGGCACTGCGTCGCGGTCGAACCCGAGGACGCCGCCGCGTGCGTCCGCCGCGCGGGCGACCTCCTGCTCAACGTGCAGCTGGACGACATGCTGCCGGGCGTGCACGAGCACCTGGAGTTCGGGGAGGGCGACCTGGACCTGGCCGCCACCCTCGCCGCGCTGGACGAGATCGGCTACACCGGGCTGGCCGGTGTCGAGCTGCCCCGTCACAGCCACGCCGCACCGGACGTGGCGCGCCGGGCCATGACCGCCCTGCGGGAGGCGTCCCCCAAGCCGGACGCGTGGTCGGCGGCCGGGAGCGCGCTGGGCGAGGCGTCGCCCGGACCGGAGCCGGAGCACCCGTGGCTGGCCGAGGCCGAGCGCGCGGTGCGGGCCGATCCCACGGCGATCCGGTCGATCTTCCCCGCGGTCGGCCGGGCCGTCGGCAGGCAGGCGTTGCGCGGCGAGGCCGACCCGCTCGGCGTCGTGCACGGGACCGTCGACGACGCGGCCCGCGCCCGCCTGCTGACCGCGCTCGCGTCGGCGACCGGTCCGGAGGAGCTGGCGGCCGAGCTGGTCTCGCTCTACCGCTTCGGCGACGACGCCGAGCGCCGCGGCGTCCTGCGCGGGCTCGCCTCGGTCGGGGACCAGGTGCCCGCGGCCGGTCTCGAACTCGTCAAGGACGCGTTGCGCACCAACGACACCAGGCTCGTCGCCGCGGCGCTCGGGCCGTTCGCGGCCGATCACCTCGACGCGCACTCGTGGCGGCACGGCGTGCTCAAGTGCCTGTTCCTGGACATACCCCTCGCCGCCGTGGCCGGGCTGGACCGCCGCGCGGACGCCGAACTGCGGCGCATGGTCGCCGCGCTCGCCGACGAACGACGGGCCGCCGGCCGCACCGTGCCCGACGACGCGCTCGACCTGCTGAGGAGCGAGACCTGATGCGCATCTTCGACCCGCACATCCACATGACCTCCCGCACCACGGACGACTACGAGGCGATGCACGCGGCCGGCGTGCGGGCGGTGGTCGAGCCCGCGTTCTGGCTGGGTCAACCGCGCACGAACATCGGCTCGTTCACCGACTACTTCGACGCCCTGATCGGCTGGGAGAGGTTCCGGGCGGCGCAGTTCGGCATCCGGCACCACTGCGCCATCGCGCTGAACCCCAAGGAGGCCAACGACCCGCGCTGCACCGCCGTGCTCGACGTGCTGCCGCGCTACCTCGCCAAGGACGGCGTGGTCGCGGTCGGCGAGATCGGCTACGACTCGATGACCCCGGAGGAGGACGAGGCGTTCGCCCGGCAACTGGAACTGGCCGTGCGGCACGACCTCCCGGCGCTGGTGCACACGCCGCACCGGGACAAGGCCGCCGGCACGGCGCGCACGCTCGACCTCGTCCGGGAATCGGGGCTGCCCCCGGAACGGGTGCTCGTGGACCACCTGAACGAGATGACGGTGCGCGCGGTGGCCGAGTCCGGGTGCTGGATGGGCTTCTCGATCTACCCGGACACGAAGATGGACGAGGTCAGGATGGTGGCGTTGCTGACCGAGTACGGCACGGACCGGGTCCTGGTGAACTCCGCCGCCGACTGGGGCCGGTCCGACCCGCTCAAGACGCAGAAGACCGGGCTGGCGATGCTGGCCGCCGGGTTCGACGAGGCCGAGGTCGACAAGGTGCTGTGGCGCAACCCGGTCGAGTTCTACGGGCAGAGCGGGCGGCTGGCGCTCGACGAGCCGGACGAGCCGGCCGCGTCGCCGACGTTCGCGGGCAACTCGATCCTGCGGGGTGGCTCGTGATCCCGGCGTACTGCACCAACGTCCACCCGGCCGAGGACCTGGCCGGCGTCGTCGCCCAGCTCGACCGCTACGCCGTCGGGGTGCGGGAGGCGCTCGGCGTCGACACCCTCGCGCTGGGGCTGTGGCTGGCCGAACCGGTCGCGCGCGGCCTCGCGGAGGACGGGGCGGCGCGGCGGCGCCTGGCGGCCGACCTACGGGCCAGGGGGCTGGAGGTGAGCACCCTCAACGCGTTCCCCTACGGCGGGTTCCACCACGAGGTGGTCAAGCACTCCGTCTACCACCCGACGTGGACCGACCCGCGACGCACCTCGTACACCCTCGCGTGCGCGACCGTGCTCGCGGACCTGCTGCCCGATTCCGCGTCCTACGGCAGCATCTCGACGTTGCCGCTGGCCTGGCGCGAGCCGTGGGCGGGCGACGACGACGTGCGCGCCCAGGCCGCGTTCGACGCCGTCGCCCGCTTCCTGCGTGCCGAGGCGGTGCGGCACGGCAGGCCGATCAGGCTGGCCGTCGAGCCGGAGCCGGGCTGCGTGCTCGACACCGTCGCCGACGCCGTCGCGTGGCTGGCCGACCGCGTCGACCACGACCACGTCGGGATCTGCCTGGACACCTGCCACCTGGCGGTGTCCTTCGCCGACCCGGTCGAGGCGGTCAAGGGGATCCACGAGACGGGGCTGTCGGTGGTCAAGGTGCAGGCGTCGGCGGCGTTGGAGGTCGCCGAACCGGGCACGGAGGAGGGCAGGCGGGCCATCGCCGCGTTCGTCGAGCCGCGGTACCTGCACCAGGTCCGGGAGAACGCGCCCACCGGCGTCCTCGCGGCCGACGACCTGCCCGAGGCGCTGACCGACCTGCCCGCCGCGCACCCCTGGCGGGTGCACTTCCACGTGCCGCTGCACGACCGGCCCGCGGCGCCGCTCACCTCGACCACGGACGTGCTGCTGACGGCGGTCGACGCGGTCCGGTCGACCGCGGACGTGATGCCGCACGTCGAGGTCGAGACCTACACGTGGACCGTCCTGCCCGGCGCGGGCGACGACCTGGCCGCCGGTATCGCCGCCGAACTGCGCTGGGCGGCGGACCACCTCGGAGACGGAGGCACCGCATGAACCCGCTGGTGGTCATCGACGTCGTCGGTATGACGCCGGCGTTGCTGCCCCACATGCCCAACCTCGCCCGGCTCGGCCGGCGGGGCTGGCAGGCCGAGCTGGGCACCGTGCTGCCCGCCGTGACGTGCAGCGCCCAGTCGACGTTGCTGACCGGGCTCACCCCGGCCGAGCACGGCATCGTCGGCAACGGCTGGTACTTCCGCGACCTCGGCGAGGTCCACCTGTGGCGCCAGCACAACCGGCTCGTCCAGGGCGAGAAGCTGTGGGAGACCGCCCGCCGCGCGCGACCCGGCTACACCGCCGCGAACATCTGCTGGTGGTACGCCATGGGCGCGTCGACGGACATCACCGTCACCCCGCGGCCGATCTACCACGCCGACGGCCGCAAGTCGCCCGACGCCTACGTCCGCCCGCCCGCGCTGCACGACGAGCTGGTCGGCGAACTGGGCGAGTTCCCGCTGTTCCAGTACTGGGGACCGACCGCGACCTTGAAGTCCAGCGAGTGGATCGTCGGCGCGGCCCGGCGCGTGCTGGCGGCGCAACACCCGGACCTGCTGCTCGTCTACGTGCCCCACCTGGACTACGACCTCCAGCGGTTCGGGCCTTCGGGCCCGGAGGCCGCACGTGCGGCGGCCGACGTGGACGCCGCGCTCGCCCCGCTCCTCGCCGACGCCGACGCGGCCGGCGCGACCGTCGTGGCGCTGTCGGAGTACGGCCTCACGCCGGCGCGCCGGCCCGTCGACGTCAACCGGGCGTTGCGCCGGGCCGGGTTGCTGGAGGTCTACACCCAGGCCGGCATGGAGCTGCTGGACCCGTGGGCGTCACGGGCGTTCGCGGTGGCCGACCACCAGATCGCCCACGTCTACGTCGCCGACCCGGCCGACGTGCCCCGCGCCCGCGCCGTGCTGGCGGAGCTGCCCGGCGTGGACACCGTGCTCGACCGCGAGGGGCAGGCCGGCGTCCACCTCGACCACGAACGGTCGGGCGAGCTGGTCGCGGTGGCGGAGCCGGACGCCTGGTTCACCTACTACTACTGGACCGACGACGACCGCGCGCCGGACTTCGCGCGTGGCGTGGACATCCACCGCAAGCCGGGCTACGACCCGGCGGAGCTGTTCTTCGACCCTCGCGACCCGCTCGTGAAGGCCAAGGCCGGCCTCAACCTGGCGCGCAAGAAGCTCGGCCTCCGCTACTCGATGAACGTGGTGCCGGTCGACCCGTCGTGCGTGCGGGGTACGCACGGCAGGCTCCCCGACCGCGCCGAGGACGGCCCGGTGCTGCTGTGCTCCGACCCCGCCGCGCCGGACGGGGTCGAGCGCACCGGCCGGATCGCCGCCACCGACGTGCGCGACCTCCTGCTCGACCTGCAAGGTCTGACCGCACCCGCGAGGGGCGCCGACCGCTGAGCCGACCGGCGGGCCCGCCCGGTGAGGCGGGTCCGCCGGCGTCCTCATGGGGCAGCGCCTCCCGGAGCCGCCCGGCGACGGGGCGTCACTTGCCGCGCGGGTAGGTCTTCTGCACCTCGCCCTTCAGGTTCGCCTCCAGGAACACGCCGCCGTAGGCGTCGATCAGGTACACCTTGATCGACGGCGTCTTGTCGATGATGTCGCTGTCGACGATCAGGTACCGCAGGGTCGGCTGCGGGACGCCGAGCTCCTTGTTCGCCTGGTCGAGCAGCGCGGGGATGGCGTCCCAGTTCACCTGGTTCAGGTCGATCAGCGGGCGGTCGGCGTCCACGCCGTCCGCGCCCTTCCTGGTCGCCTTGCCGCCCTGGTACTCGAAGTCGTCGAAGCCGTTCGCGACCGCCGCGGTCGGGGCGACGGCCGTGGCGTGGTCCGGCCACAGCGTCAGCTCGGACACCATCGTGCCGCCCATCACCCCGCCGAGGGCGGCGACCGCTTCCCGCGCGCCGGCCGGCGTGAGCAGGTCGGTCTTCCCCGCGTCGGCCGCCGTGGTCGGCTGGCCGCCGGGCAGGCCGACGTCCCGCTGGGTGGCCACGGTCGTCGTCGTGCCCGTGGGGGACTTCGCCGAGTTGTCCACGTCCCGGAGGTGGTTCACCAGCACCACGGTCGCGACGACCAGCGCCACCCCGACCAGGGAGAGCACCACGGCGCCCGTCCGCTTGCGTGCCTTGGGCAGCGGGGTGGGGTAGGACTGCGGGTAGCCGTGGGGCTGGGGCCCGCTGACAGGCATCGGCGTCGGCGTCGGCCAGTGGGGGTACTGGGGCTGGGGACCGCTCGGCGGCCCCGGGACGGCGAACCCCGCCGGCGTGGGAGGTCCCAGGGGCGGCGGCGGCGAGTCGCGCTCGGCCGCGGCGAACATCTGGTCCAGCACCTCGCCGGTCGGCCGTGCGGCCGGGTCGTTGCGCAGGGCGGCGTTGAGCGCGGGTGCCAGGGCGCCCGCACGTCGCGGCGGCGGCACCGGCTCGGTCATCACGGCGGCGAGGGTCGCCATCGTGGACGCGCGGCGCATCGGGTGGTAGCCCTCGACGGCCACGTACAGCAGCATCGCCAGTGACCAGAAGTCCGACGCGGTGTGCGTCTCGTCGCCGCGCAGCCGCTCCGGCGCGATGTACTCCGGCGACCCGATGACGTCACCGGTCGCGGTGAGCTGGGTCGAGCCCTGGAGGGCGGCGATGCCGAAGTCGGTGAGCACGGCGCTGCCGTCCGTCCGCAGCAGCACGTTGCCCGGCTTGACGTCGCGGTGCATCACCCCCGCGGAGTGGGCCGAGCGCAGCGCCGCGAGCACGTCCCGCCCGATCCTCGCCGCGTCGCTCGGGCTGAGCACACCGTCGGCCAGCCGCGCGTCGAGCGACGTGCCGCGGACCAGTTCCATGACGATCCACGGGTACGGCGAGTCGGCCGACTCGATGATCTGGTAGATCGACACGACGTTCGGGTGCTGCAAACGGGCGAGCGCCCGGGACTCGCGCAGCACGCGCTCGCGCAGCTGGGCGGCCGTCACGGGATCGCTGTCGATCTGGTCGGCGTCGGCCGGTCGGACCTCCTTGATGGCCACCTCGCGGTGCAACCCCAGGTCGAGGGCACGCCAGACCGTGCCCATCCCACCGCTGCCCAACCTCTCCAGCAGCTCGAACCGGCCGTCGAGGATCCGCCCGGTGTGCTCTCGCTCAGACACCGCGTCACGCTAGCAACCGGCCACCCGAGACCGAAGAACCGGCACTCCCGAGTTCACCGGTCGGACACTTCGAGGACCGACCACCGCGCCGGCGCTGGTAGCCGGGTACCAGCGCCGGCGCGGTCCGGTGCCGTGGTGGTGGCGACTCCCCCGCGGGCGGCCGGGGGGTCGTCT